>NZ_JAAKXW010000001.1 GCF_011752045.1 Microbacterium hydrocarbonoxydans | reverse complement strand
CTCACAGCGCCGATGGTACTGCAGGGGGGACCCTGTGGGAGAGTAGGACACCGCCGGACTCCTTTTAGACAGAAGAGCCACCCAATGTCGGGTGGCTCTTCTGCGTTAACGCGCCGGATCTCAGGCAGCGAACCGACGTCGATGGCATCGGTTACTGTGTAGCCAGTGCACCCATCGCGGTCACGTGAGCTGCCGGCGATCGTCGTCGTGCCGAACCGCCCGGGAGGAACAGGATGACACCTGACACCTGGGGCTGGTGGATCGCGGCCTTCCTCTTCGCGCTCGACATCGGCATCCGCATCACGGCGATCATCGTCGTGCCCCGCAACCGTCGTCCGACAGCGGCGATGGCCTGGCTGCTCGCCATCTTCTTCATCCCCCTCGTCGGCGTCCTCCTCTTCCTGCTGATCGGGAACCCGCGTCTCCCGCGCGCCCGCCGGCGCAAGCAGGATCAGATCAACGCGTACATCGCGGACACCAGCGAGCATCTGCACTTCGGCACCCTGCGTCCCCACGCTCCGAGCTGGTTCCCGCCTCTGGTCGAGATGAACCACCGGCTGGGAGCGCTGCCGCTCTCCGGCGACAACGGGGCGCACCTCATCTCCGACTATCAGCGATCGCTCGACGAGATGGCCGACGCGATCCGGCAGGCCACCGAGTACGTGCACGTCGAGTTCTACATCCTGCAGTCGGACGCCGCCACCGACAACTTCTTCCGAGCGATGGAGGAGGCGACTGCTCGTGGCGTCGAGGTCCGGGTGCTGCTCGACCACTGGGCGAACCGGTGGAAGCCTCGTTACCGCAAGACGATCCGCCGCCTCGACGAGATGGGGGCCGTCTGGCATCTGATGCTGCCCGTGCAGCCGTTCAAGGGCCGGATGCAGCGCCCCGACCTCCGCAATCACCGCAAGCTTCTCGTGGTGGACGGCACGGTCGCCTTCCTCGGTTCGCAGAACATCACCGACTCCACCTACAACCTGGCCAAGAACATTCGGCGGGGCCTGCACTGGGTCGACCTCATGGTCCGCATCGACGGCCCGGTCGTTCTCAGCGTGAACGCGATCTTCCTCGCCGACTGGTACAGCGAGACCGACGAGGTGCTGCAGGAGATCGACATCACCCACGCCGCGGCGGGCAGCGGCGACCTGGACTGCCAGGTGGTCCCGTCCGGCCCCGGGTTCGAGGTCGAGAACAATCTCCGGCTCTTCCTCGGGCTGCTCTACGCCGCCAAGAAGAAGATCATGATCGTCAGCCCCTACTTCGTGCCGGACGATGCCCTGCTGCTCGCCGTGACCGCGGCGGTCGACCGCGGGGTCGAGGTCGAGCTGTTCGTCTCCGAAGAAGGCGATCAGGCCATGGTCTATCACGCGCAGCGCAGCTACTACGAGGTCCTGCTCAAGGCCGGCGTGCGCATCTGGATGTACCGCAAGCCGTACATCCTCCACACCAAGAGCCTGACGATCGACGACGACGTCGCCGTCATCGGCTCGAGCAACATGGACATGCGCTCCTTCGGCCTCAACCTGGAGGTCTCGATGCTCGTGCGCGGCGATGAGTTCGTCGCCGAGATGCGCGTCGTCGAGGAGCAGTACCGGTCCCTGAGCCGTGAGCTGACCCTGGAGGAGTGGCAGCAGCAGCCGCTGCGATCGAAGGTGCTCGACAACCTCGCCCGGCTCACGTCCGCCCTGCAGTGAACCCGACGCCGTCTCCGACGCGCCGGAGATGGCTGTCGCCGGAATATCGGCACGGGTAGCCTGAGGGCATGAGCATCCGTTCACGCCTCGGCGTCACCCTGTCCGCGTTCGCGGCCGTGCTGCTTCTCGCCGGCTGCGCGACCACGCCGGGCGTCGAGAGCCCGACGAGCACTCCGACGTCTGCGCCCGACGACAGCGACGGCGGCGACGACTTCGGGGACGTCGAGGGCGTCCTGCTCGATGACGGCCGCATGTTCGCGGTCATGACCTGGGGCTCATCCACCTGCGTCCCGCAGGTGGATGAGGTCTCAGCAGAGGGGCAGAAGGTCGCGGTGACCCTGGTGGACCAGGGCGACGCCGGTCAGGTCTGCACGGCGGACATGGCGCCGCGGGCGAGCATCGGCGCGCTGCCGGAGGGAGTCGACCCGACGCTGGAGGTCACGCTCGCCGTCACGTACGGAGAGCTGACGGGAGAGGTGGACCTCGACGGCGACGCCGAGTTCACCGGCATCCCCGGGTCCCCCACCGACTACGCGCCCTCCGCGGGCTGGATCGGAGACGGCACGCTGGTGCTGCTGACCTGGGGCTCCTCGGGCTGCCCGCCGGAGGTGGAGTCCATCGAGGGCGCGGGGAACGCCGGCACGGTGACCTTCGTCACCGACGACACCAAGATGTGCACGATGGACATGGCACCCCGGGCGACGCTCCTCGCCTTCGGCGACGACCAGGTCGAGGACGACGACTTCACGCTGACGATGGTCGGCGGCGGGCTCGACGGGACGGTCTCCGTCCGAGGCTGAGCGGTGACGCCGGTCCGAAGCCGGCGACCGGATGCCCGGCGGGCAGGGCGAGCAGGAGCGCGCCCGGATCGACGCTGCACGTGATGCGCACAGCCTCCCCGAACTCGTCGCCGTCGAGCTCGATCGGGACCGGCTTCGTCGCCGCGGCCTCGGCCGCCCTTCCCTGGAAGTAGTGCACCGAGGCGTCCTTGCCGCGACGCTCGAGCACCCGGCGGCCCGCGCGGAACCGCAGCAGCACCGAGTTGTCCCACCAGATCTTGCGCCACACGCCCAGCCACCCGAAGGCGCCGCTCGGCTGGATGACGGCCACGTCGAGCACGCCGTCGGAGATCGACGCCTCAGGGATCAGCGAGATGCCGGCCGGCAGCGTGCCGCAGTTGGCGAACAGGATGCTCTGCACCTTCGTCGTGTGCAGCCGGCCTTCGTCGATCTGGAAAACGGAGCGGAACGGCTCCGCCGTCACCAGGGAGCGCGCCGCCCCGTCGACGTACGCGATCCACCCGACCGACTTCTTCAGATCCGGCCGTGTGTTCGCGATCATGTCGGCATCCAGCCCGATCCCGGCGAGGACCACGAAGGCGTGACGCTCCTTCGTGCCGTCCGCGCGGGTCACCCCGGCCCAGCCGATGTCGATCGGATGCCGGAAGTCGCCGAGAGCCGCACGGACCATCTCCGCCGGGTCGCCCAGGGGCAGGCCGAGATTGCGCGCGAGCAGGTTGCCGGTGCCGCTGGGGAGGATCGCGAGCGGCACTCCGGTGCCGGCGATCGCCTCGGACACGGCCCGCACGGTGCCGTCGCCGCCGGCGACCAGAACGACGTCCACGCCGCGGGCGAGCGCGTCGGCGGTCGCCCCCTGACCGGCATCCTCGATCGTCGTCGGGTAGAACGCCGGATGCTCCCACCCTGCGTCCCGCGAGAGGGCGCGCACCGTTGCCCGCAGCTGCTTCTCGTTCACCTTGATCGGGTTGTAGACGAGCGCCGCCTGTCGTCGGGCGGAAGGGCGGGTCGTCATGGCGCTACTCTAATCCCGGCACCCGCGGGGCCGCCGCGAAGGAGCGAGGAGGACGGAATGGGCACGCCGTCGCAGGAGGAGAGGGCAGACGCCGGGCGTCGCCTCCTCACGAGCATGATCACCGACGAACCGCAGCGGCTGCGGCGTCGCGGTATCTCGCTCGGCGTGCCGATCGATGACGCGGACGACGTCGCCCAGCTGGCGCTCCTGCGTGCCTGGCGCTCGGTCGAGACGCTCGAAGCGCCGGAGCCGGGAAGGGTGTGCTCCTGGCTCGACGCGATCGCCAGGAACGCGGCGATCGATCTCGCGCGGCAACGGGCGCGCCGCCCCGACGCGCCCCTCGACGAGGACGTTCCGGGCGAGGAGAGTGTCGCCGGTGCGGTGGAGATCCGGATGCTGCTCGACGGCGCGCTGGCCGCGCTGCACGCCCTGCCCGGCACCCTTCGCGAACCTCTGCTGCTCGCCGTCGTCGACGGCCTCAGCACTGCCGAGGTCGCCGCTCGGCTCGGCATCGCGCCCGCGACGGCGCGGCAGCGCATCTCCCGCGCGCGCAAGGCCATGAACGCCTGCCGGCGATCCGGGATGGGAGAGGGCTGAGGAGGCCGGCGGTGCCGGTCTCCTCAGCCGCGAGGCGTCAGGCCGTGCCGAACGGGTTGTCGACGGCGTACCGCCAGCCGTGCTCCTCGCTGTGCACCGCGACGTCCGCCGTGGTGCCGGCGAGGGCGATCTCGGAGCCGTCCGGGCCGGTGCCCGTGATTGACCAGTCCGCGATCGCGAGACCCGTTCCCGCGCTCTCGAAGACGTGGCGCACGGTCATGGCGATCGGAAGGTTCAGCCCGAGGAACTGCTCGAGGGCGCCGCGGACGGCATCCTCGCCGGTGACGGCATGACCCGGTGCAGGGACGAAGACGACGCCCGGGGCGTTCAGCGCCATGAGGCCATCGAGATCGCGCGCGTTGAAGCGGTCGGCGAAGGCGAGGTTGAGCTGGTCGAGGGAGGTGACGGGAGTGCTCACGATGTTCCTTTCAGGAGGGGCGGCCCGGTGCGGGCCTCAGGGAGGAAGACGTCGTCGCGGAGAAGTTGTGACAGGATGATCCGCGGCGGCCCCTGCGCGGGAGGCAGGCCAGTGCGCGCCCCGTAGAATCGAGTGATGATCGACCTCGCACTCCTCCGCGACCAGCCCGAGATCGTCCGTCGCTCGCAGGCCGCCCGCGGCAACGACCAGCTCACCGTCGACATCGCGATCGAGGCCGACCGATCGCGCCGTGCCGCGCTGGCGGAGTTCGAGGAGCTCCGCGCCGAGCAGAACGCCTTCGGCAAGAAGGTGGCGCAGGCGCCGAAGGAGGAGAAGGCCGCCCTCGTCGCGCAGGTCAAGGACCTCGCCGACCGCGTCAAGCAGGCCCAGGTCGCCGCGAACGAGGCCGCCGATGCGGCATCCGCTGCGCTCGCGAAGATCGAGAACGTCGTCATCGACGGCGTCCCGGCCGGCGGGGAGGCGGACTTCGTCGAGCTCCGCCGGGTCGGCGAGGTGCCCGCGTTCGACTTCGAGCCGCGCGACCACCTGGAGCTCGGCGAGATCCTCGGCGCGATCGACATGGAGCGCGGCGCCAAGGTGTCCGGCGCGCGGTTCTACTTCCTGAAGGGGGTCGGCGCGCGCCTCGAGATCGCGCTGATGAACCTTGCGCTCGACAAGGCGCTGCAGAACGGCTTCGTGCCGCTGATCACCCCGACCCTGGTCCGTCCGGAGATCATGCAGGGCACGGGCTTCCTCGGCGAGCACGCCGACGAGGTGTACCACCTCGATAAGGATGATGACCTCTACCTCGTCGGCACCAGCGAGGTCGCGCTCGCCGGCTACCACAAGGACGAGATCGTCGACCTGTCAGGCGGCGCCCTCCGCTACGCCGGATGGTCGACCTGCTACCGCCGCGAAGCGGGATCGCACGGCAAGGACACCCGCGGGATCATCCGCGTGCATCAGTTCAACAAGCTCGAGATGTTCGTCTACACGACGCCTGCGGACGCGGAGGCCGAGCACCTGCGGCTCGTCGCCCTCCAGGAGGAGATGCTCACGTCGCTCGGCCTCTCTTACAGGGTGATCGACGTCGCCGCCGGCGACCTCGGCTCGAGCGCGGCACGGAAGTACGACATCGAGGCATGGGTTCCGACCCAGGGCGCCTTCCGCGAGCTCACGTCCACGTCGAACTGCACGACCTTCCAGGCCCGCCGCCTCGACGTGCGACACCGGCCGGAGGAGGGCGGCAAGACCGCGCACGTGGCCACGCTGAACGGCACGCTTGCCACCACGCGCTGGATCGTCGCGCTGCTGGAGACGCACCAGCAGGCCGACGGCTCGGTGCGCGTTCCGGAGGTGCTCCGTCCCTATCTCGGCGGACTCGAGGTCCTGGAGCCGCTGGCGTGACGGACCCTTCGACCGGCTCAGGGCCCCGGTGGCTCATCGGCCTCGACGTCGACGGCACCATCCTGTTGCAGGACGAGACGATGAGCCCCGGGGTGCCCGAGGCCGTCGCGCGCCTGCGGGACGCCGGGCACGAGGTCACGATCGCCACCGGCCGCAGCTGGATGGCGACCCGGCGCTATGTCGAGGAGCTCGGCCTGACCCCGGCCTTCGTCGTCTGCTCGAACGGCGCGGTGACGATGCGCAGGGTGGGCGACGACTGGGAGCGCTGGAGCGTCGAGACCTTCGACCCGTCCCCGGTGCTGGGGCTGCTGCGCGAGCGGCTGCCGGACGCCCGCTACATGGTCGAGCTCGGCTCCGGTCAGCGGCTGTACACGCAGCACCTCGACGACTGGACGCTCGACGGCGGACGACAGGTGGACTTCGACGAGCTCGGCGCCCTTCCGGTCTCCCGCATCGTGGTGGTCTCGCCCGGCCACGACGAGGAGGACTTCCACCGGCTGGTGGCGGATGCCGGCCTCAACGAGGTCTCGTACGCGATCGGCTGGACGGCGTGGCTCGACATCGCCCCGCAGGGCGTGGACAAGGGCACGGCGCTGGAGCGCGTGCGCGCAGAGCTCGGCTTCGAGGGCGGCCGCGTGCTCGTCGCCGGCGACGGCCGCAACGACATCGGGATGTTCGGCTGGGCGCGCAGCCTGGGCGGACGCGCGGTGGCGATGGGGCAGGCCCCCGCCGAGGTGAAGGATGCCGCAGGCGAGATCGCCGACGACGTCGCGGATGGCGGTCTGGCCGTCGTCCTGGCCACGGTGCCGGTCCCCTCGCCGGCCGCGGGCTGAGCTCCAAGCGCGACCCAGAACGACTCGCGTCAGCCGAACGTCGCGTCGAGGGCGGCGCCGAGATCCTCGATGAGGTCGCCGGTGTCCTCGATCCCGACCGACAGCCGGAGGTGACCGTGCCTGCGGAACGGCTCGGGGTAGGTCACCACGCGACCGCCCTCCGTGCCCGTGTGCACGATCAGCGAGTCGTCGTGTCCGAGCGAGAAGCCGGACGTGATCAGGCGCAGCCGCGCCACGAAGGCGTTCTGCACGTCCGGTGAGCCCTTCACCGCGAACGCCATCATCCCGCCGAAGCCGCGGCCGCCGAACTGACGGACCGCGAGATCGTGCTCGGGGTGCGTGGGCAGGCCGGGGTAGAAGATGTACTCGACCCGCGGGTCTTCGGCGAGGAACGCGGCGATCCGCTCCGCGGAGGCGAAGTGCTGGCGCAGGCGCAGGGGGAGCGTCACCGAGCCGCGCTGGATCTGCCAGGCGTTGAACGGGGAGATCACGCCGCCGACGTCGACCATGGCATCGGCCTTGATCGGCTCGATGAGCTCCCTCCGGCCGGCCACCGATCCGCCCATCGCATCGCCGTGGCCGTTGATGTACTTGGTCAGCGAGTGCACCACGAGGTCGGCTCCGTGCGCGATCGGCCGGTAGAAGGGCGGCGGCGTGAACGTCGAGTCCACCATGAGGATCGCGCCGGCCGCATGGGCGATCTCGGCGATCGCACTGACGTCGGCGACCTTCGTGGTCGGGTTGGCGATCGCCTCGATGCAGACGAGACGCGTGTTCGGGCGCATCGCCGCCCGCACGGCGTCGAGGTCGCCGATGTCGACGAAGGTGGCCTCGAGGCCGTAGCGGCGGGGGAGCAGCTCGGTCCACAGCCGCCAGGTGGCCTCGTAGGTCACATCGCTGACGAGAACGTGGTCGCCGGCGCTGACATGCGTGAAGAACACCGCGTGCAGGGCCGCCACCCCCGACGCGAGGGCCACAGCATCCTCCGCTCCGTCGAGAGCGGCCAGCTTGGCCTCCAGGCCCGCCTGGTTGACGCCCGTGTTCCGGGTGTAGAGGCCGGGGGCGGTCGCAGACCAGCTGATGTCGCTCGGGTCGTCGGGCAGCTGATAGGAGTTCGCCATCACGAGGGGCGTGCGCAGCGCCAGGGTGGAGTCCAGCCGGATGCCGGCATGCACGGCCATGCTGAGGTCGGCCAGGCTGCTCGGGTCGGTGCGGTCGGGGCGTGGGGTCATCATCTTCTCGCTTCGGTAACCGTTGTATGCATGATATACATATGTTCGTGCTGATAATGCACATAGGAGGAGCGAAACATGGATGTCCCGCTCGACCGGATCGATCGTGAGATCGTGGCTCTCCTCACGGAGGACGCCCGGATGCCGCTCGTCGCGCTTGCGGCGCAGGTGCACCTGTCGCGCAACGCGGTCAAGCAGCGCATCGAGCGCATGGAGCGCCACGGCGTGATCGGCGGCTACACCGTGGTCCCTGGCCGTTCAGCCGCGCCGGCGGCCACGGCGTTCGTGCTCGTGTACCGCTCCGACCGGATGCGCGGAGCCGGCGTCATCGCCGAGCTCGCCGGCATCCCGGAGGTCCGTCGCTGCGACGTGCTCTCCGGCGACTTCGATCTGCTGGTCCTGCTCGAGGCGGAGTCGATGGACCGCGTCGGCGCAGTGTGGGAGCACATCGCGGGGCTCCCCGGAGTGGCGAACACGGTGACGGCCGTGTCGCTGGCGAGGGTCGTCGACCGGCCGGCGCTCTAGGGCGGCGCGAGGCGCGCCGCCCCGGCGCGTCAGGTGCTGATGCAGACGACCTTGGGCTGCGTCATCTCCTCGTAGGCGAAGCGCACCCCCTCGCGGCCCATGCTGCCGTACTTCGCCCCGCCGAACGGCATGCTGTCCACGCGGTAGTCGGAGGAGTCGTTGATCATCACTCCGCCGGCCTCGAGAGCATCCGCCACTCGCAGCGCTCTCGCCAGATCGGTCGTGAAGGTCGCTGCGTGCAGCGCGTACTCCACGTCGTTCGCGACGGAGATCGCCTCCTCCTCCGTGTCGAAGGGTGCGAGCGCGACAACCGGCGCGAACGCCTCCTCGCGCCACAGCGGGGAACCGGCGTCCACCGATTCGACGACCGTCGGGAAGTACAGCGAGCCGAGGCGGCGGTGACCGGTGAGCACCCTGCCCCCGGCGCGCACCGCCTCCGCCACCGCCTGCTCGGCGCGGACGGCGGCCTCCTCGGAGATCATCGGCCCGACATCCGTCGCCGGGTCGGACGGGTCACCGCTCCGGAGTGCGGCCGTCTTCGCGACCACCAGATCGCGGAAGGCCTCGTAGGCCGGCCGCTCGACGAGGATGCGCTGGACGCCGACGCAGTTCTGCCCGGCCGCCCAGAAGGCCCCGGAGACGCACGCCTCCGCCGCCGCGGCGAGGTCTGCGTCGGCGAACACCAGCACCGGGGCGTTGCCGCCGAGCTCCATGGCAAGGCGCTTGATCCCGGCCGAGCGCGCGATGGCCTCTCCCGTCGCGAAGCCGCCGGTGAAGGACACCATGCGGACGTCCCGCGAGCGGACCAGAGCCTGGGCGACGTGACGATCGCCGTGCACGACCGTGACGATCTCGTCCGGCATCCCGGCCTCGATGAGGATGTCCACGAGCAGCCGAGCGGTGAGCGGGGTGAGCTGAGAGGGCTTGAGGATCACCCCGTTGCCGCCCGCGAGCGCCGGACCCAGCTTGTGCGCCACGAGGTTCAGTGCGTCGTTGTACGGCGTGATCGCGAGGATGATGCCGAGCGGTTCCCTGGTGAACCATCCCCTCCGGTCCTCGGAACCCTCGAAGGCGTCGAAGGGGATGACCTCGCCCTCGCCCGATCGTGCGGACTCCGCGGAGAGCGACAGGGTGGTGACGGCTCGCCGCACCTCCTTGCGCGCCTGGGTGATGGTCTTGCCCGCCTCGTGCACGATGAGGCCGGCAGCCTCCTCGGCGCGTTCGCGGAGCAGGCCGGAAGCGCGATCGAGGATCCGGTGGCGGGCGAAGCGCGGCAGGTCGCGGGACAGCGACGCCCCGAGGCGGGCGCGCGCCAGGATGTCCGGGACGTCGGCGGTCGTGCTCTGGTCGAGCCGGGCGAGGACGCTGCCGTCGTAGGGGTCTGTCACCACGAGCGGCCCGGTCTCCTCGATGAGCGAGGCGGGGGCCGGGGCGCTCATCGGACGACCTCCGCGCGCGCCCGCTGCCGGGCGTCGATCGCGATGATGTCGGACAGCAGCGCGTACGCCGTCTCCTCGCGCCCGGCACCGGGCCCGGACATCGTCACCGTGCCGAGCAGGTCGCTGGTGATGGCCACGGCGTTGGTGGCGCCTGAGATGCCGAACAGCGGATGATCCGCGTCCAGAAGGAGAGGCTCGACGGATGCGGAGATCCTGCCCGCGTCGTCACGGGCGACCGTGCCGACGAGCTTCCAGCGTCGGCCCTCCGCCGCGGCACGGGCGACTTCCTCCGGGCGGATGCCGTCGATGCCCCGGCGCTCGACGTCGTCGACGCCGAGTCCGGCGCCGAACAGCTCGTTCGCGAGGATGACCACCTTCAGCTGCACGTCCGATCCCTCGATGTCGGCCGTGGGGTCGGCCTCCGCGAAGCCGAGGGCCTGGGCCTCGGCGACGGCATCCGCCAGCGGGAGGCCCGCCTCCATGCGGCCGAGGACGAAGTTGCTCGTGCCGTTGAGGACGCCCTGGACGCGAGAGATCCTGAGGCCCTTCATGGTCTCCTTCGCGAGGCGCAGCACCGGGGTGCCGCTCATCACGGAGCCCTCGTACTCGAAGCGGACGCCGTTCTCCGCGGCGAGCCGGTTGAGAGCCGCCGCGGCGAGGGCGACCGGTCCCTTGTTCGTCGTCGTGACGCTCTTGCCGCTCGCCAGCGCTGCGCGGACGTGCGAGACGGCGGGCTCGCCGTCGACCGGGTTGGTGAAGGTGGCCTCGACGACGATGTCGGCGCCGCACGCGCGGATCACGTCCTCGTTCTGCGGCACGGCCTCGCCACCGGGAAGCCCGGCGAAGGTGGCGCCGACGGGCAGCGTCAGCACGTGGTGCAGGTCGATGCCGTCCTGCTGCACGAGCGAGCCGAGGCGGAGGTCGGTGATGGCGACGACGCGCAGGGTGAAGCCCAGCTCGTCGGCGAGCGCGTCGCCGCGATCGCGGATGATCTCGGCGAGGGCGCGGTTCACGCCGCCGAATCCGATGAGTGCGAGGTCGTGGTGGTTCACGGGAAGCTCCTTCGTTGACACGGGCAGGACTCCATGCTGATTCCGCGCCGTGTCCGTGCACCCCTGCCGGAACGGCCGACCGCACTGCCGTTCCGGCGGTCCGGGTGCCGCGATGGACAAACCCGGCGGAAGCGTCGGACATGCTTGCCTGCCGGTGTCACGCGCGGTAACGTCGCCGAGCAATCACCCGAAATGTGCGATATTGACACGTGGATGTGCCGAATATGCACCTGTGACTCGATTGAGAGACCCGATGACACCTCTTCCCGGGGAGAAGGAACTCCCCAACGTGCTGCCGCGGACCACGGCGACGCAGGTGCCTCTGCGCACCCTGCAGCGATCGATGGACGCCCGGCACCTCATCATGATCGCCCTCGGCGGAGTGATCGGCTCCGGCCTCTTCCTCAGCTCGGGCTACACCATCTCCCAGGCCGGCCCGCTCGGCGCGATCATCGCCTACCTCATCGGCGCCTTCGTCGTGTGGCTCGTGATGGCCTGCCTCGGTGAGCTCGCGGTCGCCTACCCCGTCTCGGGGGCGTTCCACATCTACGCGGTGCGCTCGATCGGTCCAGCCACCGGCTTCACCACGGCCTGGCTGTACTGGCTCTGCTGGGTCGTGGCGCTCGGGTCCGAGTTCACGGCATCCGGCATCCTCATGCAGCGCTGGTTCCCCGGCGTGCCCGTGTGGGTGTGGTGCCTGATCTTCGCCGCAGTCCTCTTCGGGCTGAACGCGATCTCTGCGCGGGTGTTCGGCGAGGCGGAGTTCTGGTTCTCGCTCGTCAAGGTCATCGCGATCGTCGCCCTCATCGTGCTCGGGGGCGCGGCGATCTTCGGCATCACGCCGCTGTCGGCCGAGCACCCCGGCGCCGTCCTGCTCGGCAACTTCACGACGCCGGACGGGCTGTTCCCGCACGGAGTCAGCGGCGTGCTGATCACCTCGCTCGCCGTGTTCTACGCCTTCAGCGGCTCTGAGCTCATCGGCGTGGCCGCCGGGGAGACCAAGGACCCGGCGAAGAACATCCCGAAGGCCCTCCGGTCGACGGTCCTGCGCCTGGTGGTTCTCTTCGTCGGGTCGATCGCCGTGATCGCGGCGATCCTGCCCTACGACCAGGCGGGCGTCACCAGCAGCCCGTTCGTCGACGTCTTCGAGTACGTCGGCGTGCCCTTCGCCGCCGACATCATGAACTTCGTCATCATCACGGCGCTCCTCTCCGCCGGCAACAGCGGCCTGTTCTCGTGCGCCCGGATGCTGTTCTCCCTGGCGGAGGAGGGCCACGCGCCGCGCGGGCTGACCCGGCTCACCCGGCGCGGCGTGCCGATCGTCGCCCTCGCGGTCAGCATCGTCGTCGGTCTCGTGTCGCTGCTGACGAGCGTCATCGCGGCCGACACGGTCTACCTCGTGCTCGTGTCGATCGCCGGCTTCGCGGTCGTCGCGGTCTGGATGTCGATCGTCGCCTCCCAGTTCTTCCACCGCCGGCGTCTCCTCCAGGAAGGCGGCCGGGTGGAGGATCTCGCCTACCGCACGCCGTTCTATCCGGCGCTGCCGATCCTCGCGTTCGTGCTGCTGTTCATCTCGGTGGTGGCGATCGCGTTCGATCCCAACCAGGTCGCCGCGCTCTACTTCGGCATCCCGTTCGTCGGCGCCTGCTACCTCTGGTTCTGGCTGCGCCATGGCCGGAAGCGTCACGCCGGCGGCTCGCCCGTGGAGCCGGATGCCGTCACCACCGGAGCAGGTGAGTGAGGAGATCTCCCTCAGCGGGATGGGTCGAGGTCGACACGGAGGCGATCGATCGCAACATCCGCACGATCCGCGCAGAACTCGGCGGCCAGGCCGAGTTCTGCGCGGTCGTGAAGGCGGACGGGTACGGGCACGGCGTCGAACTGGTCACGCCGCTCCTCATCCGCAACGGCATCGGCGTGATCGGGTTCACCTCGAACGACGAGGCCGCGCTCGTCCGTTCGCTGGGTTTCACCGGCCGGCTCATGCGACTGCGACCGGGAACCCGCGAAGAGATCGACGACGCACTGCGGCACGGCGTCGAGGAGTGGGTGGGCGGAGTCGAGCACGCCTGCGTGGTCGCGACCGTGGCGCGGGAGCGCCGACGGCGCATCCGCGCTCATCTCTCCCTGAACTCGACCGGCCTGAGCCGCGACGGCCTCGCAGTGGGCGATAGGTCCAGCGATGAGGTGATCCTGAGCGCCATCCGCGACCCCGCCCTGCGCGTGGTCGGCGTCTGCTCGCACTTCCCGTGCGAGGACCGCGCCGATGTGCGCGAAGGCTCCGCGCGATTCGACCGGGAATCCGATGAGGTCATCGGGCTGCTCGGCCCCGGGGCGCCGCGGCCGCAGCGTCATTGCGCCACCACGTTCGCCGCGCTGCACGAGTCCGGCAGCAGGTTCGACATGGTTCGCATCGGAGCAGGGCTCTACGGTGACTCGGACGCCCTCGGCGGAGCGCTGCGTCCGGCCCTTCGCCTCGTCTCCTCGATCGCCGCCATCAACGTCTACCCGGCGGGGAGCACGGTCGGGTATGAGCGCCGTCATCGCCTGACCGACCAGGCGACGCTCGCGGTCGTGCCGCTGGGATATGCGGACGGGTACCACCGCAGCCTGGGCGGCCGAGCCGAGGTCCTCGTGCGCGGGAAGCGGGCGCCCGTCGTCGACCGGCTCGCGATGAACACGTTCATCGTCGATGTCTCCGGCATCCTCGATGCGCGGGTGGGCGACGAGGTCGTCGCGTACGGCGCACAGGGTGCGGACGCGATCACCGCCGCCGACATCGAGCGCTTCACAGGCCACATCGCGGCTGATCTCTACACGGCGTGGGGGCGTCTTCTTCCCAGGGTGCCGGCGACGATCGCTGAGAGGGCGACTGCTGGATAGGATCGGTGCGACGGGCTGGACGCCGGGACGGAGGATGTGCGGCACATGAGCGCTTCCTCTCTCACTCAGGGTCTGGCGCTGCTGGACGCTGCGGTCAGCCAGGAGCGACGGCAGCGTCTCGGGCACAACACGTCCCGGATGGCGGATGCCACGGGCATCGAGCGCAGTCGAGTCTCCCGGCTCGCGCAGGAGCTGCGGGGCATGGAGTTCCTCGACCGGGACGACGCCGCGATCCTGACGGCGGGACCGGCGTTCTTCCGCACGGCGTCCGCGCTCAGCGAACCGTGGCTGCGCGCCTCACGGGCGGCGCTGCGCACGCTGACCGTGCGTCTGCGCGTCGATGCGCTGATCACCGTCGCCGACGATGTGCGCTGCCTGCTGTTGCGGCACGAACGCGCAGCCGACGGTTACGACCCCTCGATCCGTGTCGGTCTGATCACTCCGATCTGGTGCACGGGAGCCGGGCGGGCACTGCTCTGGGACCACAGCCGGGATGAGCTCGAGGAGCTGCTCGGAGCTGTGCAGTTCATCGGCGTCGGCGGTCCGACGGCTCCCCGGTCGCCGGCGCAGGTGCACGCGCTGCAGGAGCGCGACCGTGCTGCGGGCATCGTCACGGCCGCCGAGGAGTACGACCGCGGCATCGACGAGTACGCACTTCCCATCCGGCGTCGGGGAGAGATCGTCGCCTCGATCGCCGTGCGGGATCGCCACCGTCCGTCAGGGCCGTCGAAGGAGATGCGACCGCTGCTCGAGGAGCTCGCGCAGCTCCTCACCGATGTCGCGGAAGCGGGCTGACAGACGCATCCGCGCCGAGGCGGCGCGACAGCGCGGATGCGGCGCGGACGCACGCCGTGCCGCACTCGTCGGACCGGCCGAGCAGTTCGCTCCTGGTGCCGACGATCTGGATGGCGCCGATCACCTCTCCCCGGAAGTCCCAGACCGGGGCCGCGACGGAGTACAGACCCGGTTCGGCCTCCTCATCGACGACCGAATAGCCGCGCCGCCTGTCGTCCGCCAGCCGCTCGAGGAGATCCTCGACGGACCGCGGGGAACGCGGACCCTGCGGGTGGAAGGAAGTGCGGGAGAAGACCGCCCGCACTTCGTCGTCGTCGGCATCCCAGAGCGTGGCGCGTCCGGCGTCGCTGCAGTAGGCCGGGTACGACCGTCCGATCCA
The DNA here is from genome assembly GCF_011752045.1 of Microbacterium hydrocarbonoxydans. Lineage (GTDB taxonomy): Bacteria > Actinomycetota > Actinomycetes > Actinomycetales > Microbacteriaceae > Microbacterium. The sequence continues at coordinate 1,772,166 of NZ_JAAKXW010000001.1, read as the reverse complement.
CGATCCGATCATCCGGGAATCGTCGGGCAGGCTCTCCAGCACGGTCACGGTGCTGTCCCCCTGCAGGACGCCCAGGAACGCGGCTTCGCCGAGTTCGGCCGACAAGGCGTCCAGCACCGGGATGCCGTGCGTGTGCAGCCGGCGATCGGTGAGCTCCGTGGCGGTCGCGTACCAGGTCCAGCCCAGGGCGAGTCCGCGGTCGCGGCGTCGCTCGACGAGACCGAGCGCCGTGAGCGCTGAGAGGGTGCGGGACACCTGTGAGCGCTCGCGGCCGAGATCACCGGCGAGGGCGTTGACGGTCGCCCCTTCACCGGAGGTGCTCCGGCGCGCGAGCGCCGTGATCACATCGAAGCCGCGGCCCATGCTGCTCAGCCGGGGGCCCTCGTTCTCGGCGGTCGACATGCATCGAGGCTAGCGGGTCCAGGTGCCGCCCAGGTCGGCGCGGGAGAATGGAACTCGGCTAGACTCACGCATTGTCGGCAGATTCGTCTGTCGGGAGGGTTGTCCGAGCGGCCGATGGAGCTGGTCTTGAAAACCAGTGGGCAGAGATGTCTCAAGGGTTCGAATCCCTTACCCTCCGCTTCGAATGCACCGAAAGGCCCCGAGTGAGCAAGGATACCCGCCGCCGCACCATCGCGCGTCACGGTCAGCTGCGCTCGCCCGGGGCACTCGGCCAGCTGCTGAAATTCATCGCGATCGGCCTCGCCGTCGTCCTGGTCAGCGGCTTCGGCGTCGCCGCCTACATCGTCTACGATCTCTCCAGCACGGTCACGGCGAACGCGGTCGAGCTCGAGGGCACCGAGGACCTGCCGCCGGACATCGGCGCGTACGAAGGCGGGTTCAACCTCGTCCTCACCGGTGTCGACACCTGTGAGGACGCCTACAAGCAGTACTTCGGCGAACGCTGCACCGGCAAGGACTCGGAGGGCACCCTCAACGACGTGAACCTGCTCGTGCACGTCTCCGAGGAGCCGCGCCGCATCACCGTCGTGAGCTTCCCCCGCGACCTCCAGGTGCCGATCCCCGCGTGCCAGGACGAGGACGGCAACGAGACCTCCGCGATGAGCAGGCAGTCCATCAACGTGGCCTATGGCACCGGCGGGCTCAACTGCGTCGCCAAGACCATCTCCGAGCTCACCGGGCAGGAGGTCCAGTTCGCGGCATCCGTCACCTTCGGCGGCGTGATCGAGATCACGAACGCGATCGGGGGTGTCGACGTCTGCCTCGCCACACCGATCAAGGACAAGTACACCGGACTGGACATGACGGCCGGCAATCACACCATCCAGGGCATCCAGGCTCTGCAGTTCCTGCGCACCCGCTACGGCGTCGGCGACGGCAGCGACCTCGGCCGCATCGGGAACCAGCAGCAGTACATGTCGAGCCTGGTGCGCAAGATGATCAGCAGCGAGACGCTCGGCAACGTGCCGGTCATGCTGAAGCTCGCCAACACGGGTCTGCAGAACACGGAGGCGAGCACCTCGCTCGCGAACAGCCCGATGACGATCGTGCAGATCGCCCTGGCCGTGAAGTCGGTGCCCTTCGAGGACATCGTGTTCCTCCAGTTCCCGACGAACACAGACCCGTACAACGCGAACCACGTGGTTCCGAACGAAGAAGCGGCTGCGGCGATGTGGGACGCGATCGCCCAGAACGCGCAGCTGCAGGTGACCCACGAGAACACCGAGTTCGACGGCGTCATCGTCACCGAGCCGACGCCCACGACCGAGGCGACGCCGGACCCCACGGCCACCCCCGAGAATGTCGTGGCGCTGCCGGACTCGATCAAAGGCAACTCGGCGGCGCAGCAGACCTGTTCGAACGGCAACGTGCGCTGAGCGCGGATCGTCGGCGCCCGGCGATGCCGCCGATTCGTGACCGCTCGCAGGAACAGTTATGATGGCAGGACGCATCCGTGCTCTCGGGCCGGATGCCTGGAGACGTCGCATAGTCAGGCCTAGTGCACCACCCTGCTAAGGTGGAGTCCTCGCAAGGGGACCGAGGGTTCAAATCCCTCCGTCTCCGCCATGGAAATCCCCGCTCCGGCGGGGATTTTCTCGTTCCCTGCCCACCGCGCCCGTCCTGGGCGATGACCGCCCCTGCTTCCGACTAATCTCGTATGGTGACAGCATCCCGGGCCGAAGCCGCATACGCGCGCGCTGTCACCGCATTCAGCACGCCGACGCTCGATCTCCTGTACGGCCGGTTCGCCCCGTTCGTGGTGGCGTCGCTGTCGATCCTCTTCACCGCCGACCGCGCGTCGGTGCCGATCGCCGACGCGCACGCCGAGCTGAGCGAGGTGCTCGACGAGCTGCGCGGTGCGGGTTACGACGAGGACGACCGCAGAGTCCCCGCAGGCAGCGGGCGCGACGTCTGCCGGCACTGGGTGCGCCTGGGCTGGCTGGTGCAGCAGATCGACGACGACGTGGAGGTCTACAGGCTCTCCGCGCACGCCGTGGAGGCCCTCGAGATCGCCGGACGCACCGGCGGCGGCCGCACCCGCGTCTCCAACTCCCGCGTGCGCACCCTCCTCGAGGCCGTCGAGCACCTGGCAGACAGCGCCGAGGCCGACCCGGTCAAGCGTCTCGCGCGCCTCCGCGAAGAGCGGGCCGCCCTGGACGCCGAGATCGAGCGGATCGAGGAGACCGGCCAGGCCGACCCGCTCGACGACGAGGAGCTCCTCGAAGAGGCGGAGAACGTCCTGCACCTCGCCCGCGAGCTCCCCGCCGACTTCACGCGCGTCGCGGAGTCGCTCAAGCAGATGCAGCGCGACGTCGTCGCCCACCTGCGCCGCGACGAGCGCCCCACCGGCGAGGTGCTCCGCGAGTACCTGCAGCGGGCGCAGGACGTCATGCAGTCCACCCCGGAGGGCAGAGCGTTCGCCGGTGCGCTGCGGCTCATCGGCGACCCCGACCGCATCGACGCGCTCACGGCGCAGCTCAGCGGCCTGCTCCGGCAGCCCTTCGCGCAGATGCTCGACAGCGGCCGGCGCGCCGAGCTCGACGCCATCGGCCGTCGTGTCGAACTGGGCGTCGAGGAGGTGCTCGCGGCGCAGCGCCGGGCATCCCACGTCATCACCGGGCAGGTGAAGACCCACGACCCGCTGCGCGACCGGCAGATCGACGATCTGCTCCGAGACGTCATCGCAGGCCTGCATTCTTGGGAGGGCGCCGTCGCCGAGCCGGTGCGCAGCATGCCGCTCGTCGACCTCGGCCACCTCCGGCAGGCGGTGAGCGACATCCGGCCGCCGGGCGCGCCCGCACCGCTGACGGATGCCGCCGACGTCGAGTTCCTCGACGTCGACACCCGAGCCTGGGGCGGGCCGCGGTATGCGGAGCTGGAGGAGTACGTCGCCGGGCTCGGGGAGGAGTTCGACCTCGCGGCGGCCTTCGCCGACGCCGCCGACGACACCCGCCGCCCCGTCGACCTGCTCGGCCTGCTCGAGATCGCCCACCGCAACGGCATGACCGAGAGCGAGGACGTGTCGGTCGTCGAGGCGCTGCGCCCCGACGGCACCACGCGACGGTTCGCATTCGGAGCGGTCACGGCGCGCACCACGACGGCGCGCACCACGGAGGAAGAAGCACATGACTGACCTGGACCTCGAGACCGAGGCGCCCGTCGAAGACCCGTTCATCGCGCCGGTCGCGATGGAGGAGGACATCGAGGAGCACTTCCCCGGCGACCGTGGGACGCTCGACCCGGAGATCCGGCGCGTGCTCGTGCACATCCTGCAGCGGCGGTTCATCGCCGCCGAGCGCAACCGACGCGAATGGACCCTGCTGCTGGAGCACCAGCACGTGATCGAGTCGCGCCTCAACGACCTGTACCTGCGCCTCGTCGTCGACCACGGGCGGGGCTTCGCCTACAAGCAGCAGCTCCGCTCAGACGAGGTCGACATGCCGGTGCTCCTGAAGGACGCGCCGTACTCGCGCGCCGAGACCCTCGTGCTCGTGCACCTGCGCACCGTCTACCAGCGCGAGTCCGCCGCCGGAGAGGCATCCGTCCGCATCGACATCGAGGACGTCGAGCAGACCGTTCTCAGCTACTTCACCGAGGTCGACGGCAGCACCGCCAAGCAGCAGCGCGCGATCCGCGGGGCGATGGACCGCCTCGACCGCGAGGGCATCGTCCACGAGGAGAGCAGCGGCCGCTACCGGATCAGCGCGCTCGTCGAGGTGGTCCTGAGCGCCGAGACCCTGAAGGAGCTCCGAGACTGGCTGCGCAGCCAGGAGCGGGCACAGGAGGTGGTGGAGCGATGACCATGGTCGACACCCTCTTCGGACTCATCCCCGCGGGCTCCCGCGGGCAGCAGTGGGTCGCTGAGGACCTGCAGCTCATCAACTGGGGCGGCTACGACGGCGGCCCCCACCTCGTGCGCTTCTCGCCCGACGCGACGCTGCTCTGCGGCGGCTCCGGCTCCGGCAAGTCCACGCTGATGGACGCGTACATCGCCCTGCTGATGCCGCACACCACGCCCTTCAACGGCGCGTCCAACGGCGGCGTCACCGGCCGTCCCCGCGGCGACGAGCAGCGGAACATCCTCTCGTACGGCCGCGGCAAGATCGACGAGTCCCGCACCGATGAGGGCACGAAGCTCCGGGTGCTCCGCGGAGACGGCGAGGACACCTGGAGCGCCATCGCGATGACGTGGCTCGACCACGACGGATCGCGCTTCACGGCCGTGCGCGCCTGGTACATCCCGGCGGATGCGCGGACCCTCGAGGACACCACCCGCGTGCGGGCCACCGTGAACGGATCCTTCGACCTCTCGCGCCTCGAGCGGGCCGCGGCGCAGCGCCTGTCGGATGCCGCCGTCCGGGCCGCCGGGCTCGAGACGCTCGCGACCGACCGGGAGTTCTCGGCGCGGCTGCACGCCGTGCTCGGCATCGGCGCCGCCGGATCCGGTGCGAAGGCGATCAGCCTGCTGGCGCGCATCCAGGCCGGGCAGCAGATCACCACGGTCGACGACCTCTACAAGAAGCTCGTCCTCGAAGAGCCGGAGACGATGGCGACAGCGGATGCCGTCGTCGCCCACTTCGACGAGCTCGAGAGCACGCGCACGCGGATGCTGACGGCGAAGCAGCAGGTCAGCGCGCTTGAGCCGATCCGCGGCATCAAGCAGCGGATCGCCTCCGCCGCCGAGCGGGTGCGCGTCATCGACGAGGTCGGCGTCTTCTCCGACACCTCTTCCCTCGCTGCGCTGTGGAGCGCGCAGCGCCGCCTCGACCTGCTCCGCGAGGTCGAGGGCGAGCTCGGCGACCGCGCCCGCACGCTGCAGCTCGCCGTCCGGGAGAAGCGCGCCCTCATCGACGCCGCCGAGGTCGAGCGCGAGGGGCTCCTCGACGTGCTCCGGCAGTCCGGCGGCGACCGTCTTGAGACTGCCCAGCGCGAGCTCCGCGTCACGGAGCGCCGACTGGAGGACGTGCGCCGCGAGCGCGAGCGGTTCGACGCCGTGATCCGCGAGCTCGGCGTCGAGGTCGGGTCCGCCGCGCAATTCGAGAGCCTCGTCGCCCGCGTCCGCAGCTCCTCGCCCAACGGCGGCGTGCGCGAGGCCCGTGCCGCGTTCGCGGAGGCGGAGACCGCCCGGCGAGCCGCGATGTCCGAGCGGGATCGCCTGCAGGGCGAGCGCGACCGGACCAGCCGGATGCGCAGCAGCATCCCTCCGCACCTCGACGAATCCCGCAACCTGCTCGCGAAGGCGGCGGGACTCGACCCGGCCGACCTGCCCTTCGTCGGGGAGCTCATCGAAGTGCGCACGGAGTTCGAGCCCTGGCGCGAGGCCTTCAACCTCGCGCTCGGCGGCTTCGCCCGCACCCTCCTCATCGACGTGGCGCACGTCGACGCGTTCCGTGCCGCGATCAACGCCGTCCGCACCCCGGAGCGGCTGAGCTACGAGGGCGTGCACACCGGGCTCGCGGAGATCCGCAGCGCCGACGCCAGGACGCTCCCCGGCCGTCTCGACCATCAGCCGACGCCGTTCACGGGCTGGCTGCAGCAGCGTCTTCAGGAACGCTTCGGGTACGTCTGCGTCGACTCGTCCGCTCAGCTCGCCGACCACGCCAAGGCGCTGACGATCACCGGGCAGGTGTCGCAGGGCAGCCGCGGAGCCCACGGCGGGCAGGGCCGCGCCAACGTGCTCGGCTTCACGAACGATCGCCGGCTCCGCGAGCTCGACGAGCAGCTGCAGGAGCTCGCGGCGCGGTACGAGCGCGCGGCGGCAGCGGCGGCGGATGCCGAGGCGGCGCTCGACCGGATCGAGGCGCAGTCGAAGGCGCACGCGAAGATCGAGGACCTCACCTGGGAGCAGATCGACGTCGCCGCGGTCGAGGCGGAGCGGGAGCGCTGGCTGGCCGTGGAGGCCGAGGTCACGACGGACAGCCCCGAGATCGCTCAGCTGCAGAAGCAGGCCGACGACCTGAGGGCCCGCGCCGCGCGGCTCCGGCAGGAGGAGGCCCGTCTCGCGAGCGACCTCGAGCAGACCCAGGCCCAGTGGGCGCAGGTCACCGACGACGTCGACGCCTGCCAGGGCGTCATCGATGCCGCCGAGGCGGACGACCTCGTGCTGGGGGAGCGGCACGCGTCGTTCCTCGACTCCCGGTTCCTGCTCCTCGACGCCGCGACCCCCACGGCCACGCAGCGTCTGGCGCACCTGGAGACGGCGCTGCGCACCGCCGCCCAGCGCCTGCTCGAGGACCGCCGAGCCGCCGCGGACGCCCACGACGAGCAGCGCGAGAACATGCGCCGGCTGATGACCGGGTTCCTCGAACGGTGGGACAACCTCACGATCCTCCCCGACCCCGACGAGTCGGTCGCCGAGTTCGAGGGCATCCTCGAGGCGCTGCAGACCAACGGGCTGCACGAGCTCGAGACCGAGTGGCGGGACAGCCTGCTCAAGCTCTCCGGCAACGATCTCACGAGTCTCGACTCGACGCTCAGCCGCTCGCTGCGCGAGATCAAGGACCGTATCGACCCGATCAACCGGATCATGTCGGAGCTGCCCTTCTACGACGACGACCACCGGCTGCAGATCACCCCGCGGGAGAACCAGTCGGAAGCCCGCAAGCGGTTCCGCCGGGAGCTGCGCGAAGTCCGCGGGCTCATCGAGTCGGCGTCGACGGATGCCGAGCGCGAGGCGGTCTACCGCAGGATGGGCCGCCTCATCGGCAGGATGCGCCGCACGGCGCCCGACTTCGCCGAGCTCATCGACGTGCGCAATCACGTGCGGGTGAGCGCCGAGCGCGTCCACGCGGTCACGCGACAGCACGTCGCGCTCTACGACCACATCGGCGAGAAGTCCGGTGGCGAGTCGCAGGAGCTCGTCGCGTTCATCGTGGGCGCCGCCCTGCGCTACCAGCTCGGCGACGCCGGAGCGCCGCGTCCGCGCTACGCGCCGGTCTTCATGGACGAGGCCCTCATCAAGGCGGACGCGCACTTCACCAAGCGCGCGATCGGGGCATGGCGCGGGCTGGGCTTCCAGCTCGTGATCGGCGCCCCGAACGACAAGTACAGCGCCATCGAGCCGCACGTCGACGTCGAGTACGACATCCTCAAGGACACCCGCGGGCGCTCCTGGGCCAAGCCGAAGGTGGGGCTTCCGGAGCAGATCGCCTGAACGAGAGAGGGACGGATGCCTCGGGTGTGAGGCATCCGTCCCTCTGGGACGGATCGGCGGTGGCCGATCAGTCGAGCGGGTCGACGCCGAAGTGCTCGGCGAGCTCGGTGATGACGGCGTGCGCGCCCTGGATCGACACGGAGGCCACGAAGGTCGCGTCGTCGACAGGGACGATCTCGCCGGTCAGCTTGGACCACAGCGGGTTCGACTCGAACTGCGCGCGCTGCGCGCGGGAGGCGTCGCCCTCGGCCCCCTCGGGCTCCCAGGCGCTGACGAGGATGACCGAGGCGTCGGCCTGCAGGATCTGCTCGGCGGAGAGGGGGACGAAGATGGTCTCGTCCGTGTCGGGCTGACCCTCCGGGCGGGGGAGGCCCATGTCGGACATGATCTCGCCGATGAACGACGTGCTGGAGTACAGGCGCGCGGTGTCCTCGCCGGCGAAGCGGACCAGCGAATATGTGGCCTCGGGGTCGGCCTCGAGGATCTCGGCGCCGACGGCGGCGGCGCGCTCCTCGTACTCGGCGACGAGGGCTTCGGCCTTCTCCTGCTCGCCGAGCGCCGTGCCGAGGAGGACGACGTTCTCCTTCCAGGTGGGGCCGGTGCTCTCGGAGAAGACCGTCGGGGCGATCTTCGCCAGCTGCGGGTAGAGCGCCTCCTGGCGCACCTTCGCGGAGATGATGAGGTCGGGCTCCAGCTCGAGGATCTTCTCGAGGTCGGGCTCGGCGATGGTGCCGACGTTGACGGCGTCCTTCGTCTCCTCGGTCACGTCGCCGAGGTACGGCGCGAACGGGTTCTCCGGATCCTGGCGGTACTCGGCGTAGCCGACGAGCTCCGCACCGAGGAGCAGGGTCGCGTCGACGTAGCTGGGGTCGAGGGCCACGACGCGCAGCGGGCGCTCCGGAATGGTGGTCTCGCCCATCGCGTGCTCGATCGTGAGCGGGAAGCCGGCATCGGCGGCTGCCGTCGCCTCGGTCTCGGTCTCGGTCTCGGGCGCGGCGGAGGCCTGGCATCCGGCGAGGCCGAGGACCAGGGCGCCGGCGGCGAGGAGGGCGAGTGCGGATCGGAATGGCGACATGACGTGTGACGCAGCTTTCTGAGTCTGGGTAGGATGGGCGAGGAGAGCTTAGGCTTACCTAATTCCTCGCAAGAACTTAGCAGACCCCGGGCCCGTGACCTCAACCGCCGTCGTAACCCCTCACCGCCGCCGTGCGGATCGCCTTGCCATGCTCGCGTGGGCGACGGCCGCTCTGATCGTCGCCGTCGTGGCGAGCGTCTGCATCGGCGGGATGCCGACGACGCCGCTCGACGTCGCCACCGCACTCTTCGCGCCGACGGGCAGCGAGAAGGATCTGGCGATCATCGGCCTGCGCATCCCGCGTACCGTGCTCGGCATCGTCGTCGGGGCGTGCCTGGGCCTCGCGGGGACGCTCGTGCAGGGACACACCCGCAACCCGATCGCGGACCCCGGTCTGCTCGGCATCTTCCAGGGGGCGGCCCTGGCGATCGTGCTCGTCGCCGCCTTCGGGAACCCCTCGGGGCCGGTCCAGGCGATGTTCGCCTTCGGCGGTGCGCTCGCCGCATCTGCCCTCGTCTTCGCGATCGCGGCCAGCGTCCGCGGCGGAGCGACGCCGATCACCCTCGTCCTCGCGGGCGTCGCGGTCTCCGCGCTCTGCGGCGCCCTGGTCACCACGGTGGTGCTCCTGAACATGGACGCGCTGGAGGCGCTGCGGTTCTGGCAGGTCGGGTCGCTCGCGACGCGCAACGGGGCGATCGCGTACATGTGGCCGTTCGCGGTGATCGGGGCGCTGCTGGCGATCGCCAACGCTCCGGCGCTCAACGCCCTGGCGCTCGGCCCGCAGTCCGCCGCATCCCTCGGCGTCTCGCTCCGGCGTGCACGAGTCCTCGGCATCGCGACCATCACGCTGCTCGCCGGCACCGCGGTCATGCTCGCCGGGCCCATCGCGTTCGCCGGCCTCATCGTGCCGCACATCGCCCGTGCGATCGTCGGCGCCGATTACCGATGGCAGATGCCTGCCTCCGCACTGATCGGCAGTGCCGTGGTGCTGCTCGCCGACACCATCGGCCGCGTGATCGCACGCCCCGGAGAGCTCTCGGTCGCCGTGGTCCTCGCCGTGGCGGGTGCTCCCTTCTTCATCATGCTGGCCCGGCGTCGTCGGATGGTGTCGCTGTGAGCCTTCGCACGCAGGTGAGGCCCCTGCTCCCCGTCCTGCGCCTGGGCCCGGTCTCCCTGCTGTGGCGGCCGCGGAACGTCGTCGTCGTGACGGCGCTGCTGGTGGCCGTGGTGCTCGCGTGTGCCGTGCACCTCTCCCTCGGCGGCACGTCCATCGACCTGCTCGCGGTCCTGCGCACCATGTTTGGCGACGCCCCCGACTTCAAGACCGAGCTGGCCGTCAGGGAGTTCCGGATGCCGCGCACCGCCGCCGCGGTGGTGGCGGGGGCCGCACTCGCCATGGCCGGCGCCATCACGCAGACGATCGCTCGCAACCCGCTGGCGAGCCCCGACGTGCTCGGGGTCACGGCGGGCGCATCGCTCGGCGCGGTGGGCGTGCTCGTGCTCGCCGGTGGCGGCGCCGGAGGGCTCTCCGGCGCCGCAGCCCTGCTCGGGATGCCGGCGGCCGCGTTCCTCGGCGGGCTCGCGGCGGGCGTGGCGGTGTTCCTGCTCGCCCACCGCGGAACCGTCGACGGCTACCGGATCGTGCTCGTCGGGCTCGGCGTCTCCTGGCTCGCGACGAGCCTGGTGACCTGGATGCTGACGCTCGGGGACGTGACGAACGCCGCACAGGCTCTGACCTGGATGACGGGTTCCCTGAACGCCGAGGAATGGGCGCTCGTCGGTCCCCTCGCCGTCGCCGCGATCGGTCTGACGGTCGTGGCGGGTCTCCTCGCCCGGCCGCTGTCGTTCACGGCGTTCGGCGACGCGACGGCGATCGGCCTCGGCTCCTCGATCACGCGCGTCCGCGTGGTCGCCCTGCTCGCCGCGATCCTGCTCGCGTCCCTCGCGACGGTGATCGCCGGGCCGCTGGGATTCGTCGCGCTCGCAGCACCGCAGATCGCCCGTCTCCTGGTCGGCTCCCCGACCCCGCCGTTCGCCGCATCCGCCCTGGTCGGCGCGGTGATCGTCGTGCTGGCGGATCTGCTCACGGCCCGGCTCTTCCCGATCCCGCTGCCCGCGGGAATCGGGACGGCCATCATCGGAGTGCCCTACCTGGTGTGGCTCCTCGTCAGAACGCAAAGGCGGACCGCATGACCTCACGGCTCCAGGCTCGCGGGCTCACCCTGTCCTACGACGGCCGGGTCGTCGTCGAGAACCTCGACTTCGACGTCGCTGACGGGGAGGTGACCGCGATCATCGGTCCCAACGGCTGCGGGAAGTCGACCCTGCTCAAGGGGCTCGGCCGGGTGATGACACCGGCCGCCGGCGCCGTGACGCTGGACGGCTCGCCGTTGAACCGCATCCCGACGCGGCGCATCGCGTCTCAGATCTCGCTGCTGCCGCAGAGCCCCGAGGCGCCTGCCGGCCTCACCGTCGCCGAGCTGGTGGCCCGGGGACGGCATCCGCATCAGCGCTGGTTCGAGCAGTTCGGGCGCGGCGACGAGGAGATCGTGCGCGAGGCGATGGTCGCGACCGGCGTCGATCAGCTCGCCGACATGCCCGTGGACGAGCTGTCGGGCGGGCAGCGGCAGCGGGCCTGGCTGTCGATGACGCTGGCGCAGCAGACCGACATCGTGCTGCTCGACGAGCCCACGACGTATCTCGATCTCGCCCACCAGGTCGAGGTGCTCGAGCTCGTCCGCGATCTGCACCTGCTGCACGGGCGCACGGTGCTGATGGTGCTCCACGACATCTCGCTGGCCGCCCGCTACGCCTCGCGCATCGTCGCGATGAAGGGCGGCCGGGTTGTCGCGTCGGGCACTCCGGACGACGTGGTCACCGAGGAGCTGCTGGCGGATGTCTTCGGGCTGCGCGCCGCGATCCTGCGCGAGCCGGCCCTGGGGCGGCCGCATGTGATGCCACTAGGCCTCTCAGCGGACCGGGTCGAGCAGTAGCGGACCGAGGTGAGACGGCGGCGGAGGGGTGGAACGGGCGCCGCGACGACGCTCAGGCCCCGGCGCGCGGGGGAGCGGTCGAACCGCGCACGATCAGCTGCGACTCGAGGTCGACGGTTCCGGTCGGCGCCGCTCCGGAGATAGCCCGGAGCAGCTCCTCCACGCCGAGGGCCCCGGAGCGCTCGATCGCGACCCGCACGGTGGTGAGGCCAGGCTGCTGCGCCGAGGCCATGTCGATGTCGTCGTTGCCGACGATGCTGAGGTCCTCCGGGCAGCTCCTGCCGAGATCGGCTATCCCGGCCTCGATGCCGAGGGCGATGAGATCGTTGTAGGCGATGACCGCCGTCGCCCCGCTCGCGATCACGGTCGCCGCAGCGGCGCGGCCGCCCTGGATGGATGCGGCCTGGTGGTGGAGCCGGGTGAAGCGGATGCCGAGGCGCTCGCAGGCGTTCTGCACGGCGCTCCCGCGGCGGACGTCGGCCCAGGACTTCTCCGGCCCCGCGGCGTAGGCGATGTGCCGGTGACCCAGGGCGAACAGATGCTCGACGGCCTGGCGCGGACCGTGGTCGGTATCCATGACGATGCAGCGCGCGCCGTCGATGATGCGGTTGAGGACGACGAACGGCGCATCGCCGGCCAGCGACAGCACCTCTTCGGCGGGGAGCCGGGGGGAGCACAGGATCATGCCGTCGAAGGCGCGTGCCCGGGCGATCAGCTCGCGCTCGCGGTTCAGGTTCTCGTCGGCGTCGAAGAGCACCGTGGTGTGCCGGCCGTGCCAGGCCTCCTTCTGCACGCCCTTGAGCAGTGTCGCGTAGACGGGGCTCGCCACATCAGGGACGATCACGGCGAAGGTCTTCTCGGCGGCTGCGGCGTGCGGAGTCGCGTATCCGAGCTCGGCGGCGGCATCGAGGACACGCTGCCGCGTCGCAGGCGCGAGACGGTCGGGCTCGCCGAAGGCGCGCGAGGCGGTGGCGAGGGAGACGCCCGCACGGCGGGCGACGTCGGTGAGCGTCGCTGCCACTGTCCCTCCTCTGCAGTTGGCCTGCTCTCATGATGACGCATCCGCGTTGCAAACACTTGACAATGCTTGTACAACTATCGCATCATGTCTTTCATGCAGATCACAGACGATCCCACCGTCCGGTTCGGACGCGCCGCCGCCGGCCGTCTCGCACTCCCGGCAGCACCGCGGTCCGCGGGGATCCTGCATCTCGGTCTCGGCAGCTTCCACCGCGCCCATCAGGCCGCATACACCTCCGCGGCCGTCGCCCGCGACGGCGGTGACTGGGGCATCATCGGAGTCGCATCCCGCTCCCGCCGCATCGTCGATGCCCTCCGCGAGCAGGACCTCCTGTACTCGATCGCCGAGATCTCGCCTGCCGGCATGTCGCTCAGTGCCGCCGGCGTGCACACCGACGTCTTCACCGCCGCGGAGGAGCCGGAGCGCGTCGTCGGCGGCATCGCCGACCGCGGCATCCGCATCGTCACCCTCACCGTCACCGAGAACGGCTACAGCTACTCGCCGGCGACCGGAGCCCTGGACACCGCGGACGCCGGCGTCGCCGCCGATCTGACGGGGGGCGTCCCGCAGACCACCATCGGCCAGCTTGCGCGCGGGCTGCAGCGCCGCTCCGCTTCGGGTGACCCGCTGACGGTGCTCAGCTGCGACAACCTCGCCGCCAACGGCGCGCACACCGAGCGGCTCGTGCGCGAGTTCCTCGCCGCTCTTCCCGCGGACGAGGGAGCGGAGACGCTCGCCTACCTCGACGCCGCCGTGACGTTCCCCTCGAGCATGGTCGACCGCATCGTGCCGTCGACGACCGATCAGCTGCGTCGGGACGTGGCCGCGCGGCTGGGCGCCTGGGACGATGCTCCGGTGCCGGCCGAGCCGTTCACGATGTGGGCCATCGAGGACCGATTCGCCGCTGGACGCCCGGCATGGGAGGCCGGCGGCGCGGTGTTCACCGACGAGGTCGACCGGTACGAGCAGATGAAGGTGCGCCTGCTCAACGGCACCCACTCGCTGATCGCCTACCTCGGCGCCCTCCGCGGGCAGACGCTCATCGGCGAGTCCATCGCGCAGGACAGCGTCGAGCGCGCTGCGCGGAGAGTGCTGCGCGGCGAGTACCTGCCGTCGGTCGACATGCCGTCCGGAATCGACGCCCGTGAGTACGAAGAGCAGCTCTTCGCCCGGTGGGGCAACACCGCGCTCGGCCACCGGACCTCGCAGGTCGGGACGGACGGGTCGGTGAAGCTGGGCCAGCGGATCCCCGGGCCGGCGGCCCTGGCGCTCGACGGCGGCACCATGCCGCACATGATCGCCCTCACCGTCGCCGGCTATCTCGCCTGCGTGGCGCCGCTTCCCGGATTCGACCCCGGCCCGCACGCGGCGGCCATGACCGACCCCGCCGGCCGCCGCCTCGCCGACCTCGCGGCGACATCGCGAGACGGCCGAGAGCTGGCCCGCCGCGCGATCGCCGGACTGCAGCTGTTCGGCGACGATCTCGCCGGCCGGACGACCTTCATCGACCGGGTCGGCGAGCTCGTCGACGTGATCGTGGGCCATGGCGTGGATGCCGCCATCGGCGAGAGCATCGAGGCATCCGACGCTTCCGCGGCATCCGCTGCGCGGTCCCAGTCCCGAACGAAGGAGATGCCCCGATGAAGAGGCTGGCCATCCACGGCAAGGAAGACATCCGCTGGGAGGACGCGCCCGTGCCCGAACCCGCTGACGGGGAGGTGCGCCTCCGCGTGCGGTACGTCGGCATCTGCGGCTCCGATCTGCATTACTACTTCCACGGCGCGAACGGGGAGTACGAGATCCGGGAGCCGCTCACACCCGGCCACGAGCTCTCCGCCGTCGTCGACCTCGACCCCTCCGGACGACTGGCGGTGGGGACGCCGGTGACGGTGCACCCCGCTCGCTATGGCGCCGTCGTGCCGGGGCTCGAGGCCCGTCCGCATCTGCGCAAGGGCGGCGACTACCTGGGCAGCGCCGCCACGCGGCCGCATCGTCAGGGCGGCGCCTCCGAGTACCTGCTCGTCGAGGACCACATGATCCGCGTGCTTCCCGACGGTCTCTCCCTCGAGCGTGCGGCGCTCGCCGAGCCTCTGGCCGTGGCCCTGCACGCCGTCGGCCTCGCCGGTGACATCCGCGGCGCCCGGGTGCTCGTCCTCGGCGCGGGTCCCATCGGACTCCTCGTCGTGGCGGCTGCCGTGCACGCCGGAGCCGCCGTGGTGGGCGCCGGCGACGTGCGGCAGGAGCCGCTCGACAGAGCCGCCGCTCTCGGAGCCGCCGAACTCGTGCTCATCGGACGCGACACGATCGACGACGAATCGTACGATGTGGTCTTCGAGTGCTCCGGCGTCGCCGCCTCTCTCACCCAGTCGGTCAGGGCGGCGCGCCGGGCCGGCACCGTCGTGCAGGTCGGGATGCTGCCGAATGCCGAGATCGGCGTGAACCTCGCCCCGATGCTCGGCAAGGAGCTGACCCTGCGCGGCGCCTTCCGCTTCTCGACGGAGATCGACGAGGCCATCGCGCTGCTCGCCGGATCCGACGCGCTCGACGCGGTCGTGTCCCACGCGATCCCCGCCGCCGACGCCGTCGAGGCCTTCCTCCTCGCACGCGACTCCTCGGCGTCCGCCAAGGTGCTGCTCGCCCTCTGAACCCACCCGCTTCACTCATCTACGAAGGAGTAACAATGAGCTCGTCCCCCCGCCCCGGAGCGGCTGCTCCGACGGCCCCGCCCGTCGCGCAGCGCTCGCTCGGAGACCTCGTCCGCGCCGCCGTCTCCGGCTGGCTCGGCACCGCGCTGGAGTTCATGGACTTCCAGCTGTACTCGCTGGCCGCCGCCCTCGTCTTCAACCAGGTCTTCTTCGCCTCGGGCGACCCGGGCATGGCGGTCGTCCTCGCGATGGCCACTTACGGGGTCGGCTACGTCGCGCGTCCGATCGGCGCGGTGTTCTTCGCCCGCATCGGCGACAAGATCGGCCGCCGCAAGGTGCTGTACTACACGATCCTGCTGATGGGCGCGGCCACCACCCTCATCGGATTCCTGCCCACCTACGGCCAGGTCGGCCTGCTCGCGCCGATCCTCCTCGTCGTGCTGCGCCTGGTGCAGGGCTTCGGCGCCGGTGCCGAGATCTCCGGCGCCGGCGTGATGCTCGCCGAGTACGCCCCTGCCAACCGCCGCGGTGTCGTGGCATCGCTCGTCGCACTGGGCACGAACTGCGGGACCCTGTTCGCCTCCGGCATCTGGGCCATCCTGCTCGCGGTCATGGTCCAGGAGGAGGTCATCGCGTGGGGCTGGCGCATCCCGTTCATCGGCAGCGCGGTGATCATGCTCTTCGCGCTCTGGGTGCGCTTCAACCTCAAGGAGAGCCCGGTCTTCGAGGAGCGCTCCGACGTCGTCGACGGGCGCGCCCTGTCCCGTGAGGACATGGTGCAGCTGGCCACCGAGACCAACGACATCCGCACGCTGCAGTCGCTGGAGCGCAAGCCGATCAAGGCCGTCATCGTGTCGTTCCTGCTCCGCTTCGGCCAGGCAGGCAACTCGGGGCTCATCCAGACGTACCTGATCTCCTTCATCACGGTCACCCTGGCCGTGCAGAAGGGCGTCGGACCCGAGGTCGTCATCGTCTCCTCCCTCGTCGGCTTCCTCACGATCCCGCTCGTCGGGCACCTCGGCGACCTCTTCGGCCGCCGCCGGATGTACATCGTGATGAGCTCGCTGTCGCTGCTGCTGATCGTCCCGACGCTCCTGGCGATCAACTCGAAGGAGATCGGCTGGATCTTCGTCGGCTACGTCGTGATCCACAATGTGTCGGTGCTCGGCCTCGCGTCGATGGAGAACATCTCGATCCCGGAGATCTTCGGCGCCCGGAACCGGTACACGCTCACCGCCGTCGTCCGCGAGATCGCCGCGATCATCGCCACCGGAGTCGGACCGATCGTCGCCGCGGCCTGGGTCGCCGCGGCGACCGGCAGCGTCGTTCCGATCATCGTGCTGCTCGGCGTCTTCACCGCCTGCGCCCTCGTCGCCGCGATCATCGCGCCGGAGTGGACAGGCCGCGACCTCACCGATCCTCGCCCCGCGATGTGACCGCGTCCACCGACGCATGAGAACCCCGGGTGCGGCCGCCGCCGCGGCGGCCGCACACCCTCGACAGGAGCACCCATGACCATCGAGAACGTCACCGTCAACGTGACCAGCCCCGGCCGCAACTTCGTCACGCTGAAGATCGTCACGTCCGACGGGATCGTCGGCTGGGGCGATGCGACGCTCAACGGCCGCGAGCTGTCCGTCGCGTCCTACCTCGACGATCACCTCGCGTCGATCCTCATCGGCCGCGACGAGGACCGCATCGAGGACACCTGGCAGTACCTCTACCGCTCGCCGTACTGGCGTCGCGGCCCTGTCACCATGGCCGCCATCGCCGCCGTCGACATGGCGCTGTGGGACATCAAGGCCAAGAAGGCCGGGGTTCCGCTGTACCAGCTGCTGGGCGGCGCCAGCCGCGACGGCATCCGCGCGTACTGCCACGCGTCCGGCGGTGACTACGCCGCGCTGAAGGATGCGATCACCGGATACGTCGAGAGCGGCTTCACCGCCGTGCGGGTGCAGACCGGTGTTCCCGGTCTCGGCCAGATCTACGGCGTCGCCACCAACAAGCCGGGCGCCAAGTACGACTACGAGCCGGCGAAGCGGGCCGCCGACGGCACCGCCGCGACCGCGCCGACCGAAGAGGTGTGGGACACGAACGCCTACCTCGCGCACATGCCCGGGGTGTTCGAGAGCATCCGCGCCGACTTCGGCACCGACCTGCGCATCCTGCACGACGGTCACCACCGGATGTCGCCGATCGAAGCGGCGCGCTTCGCGAAGGACGTCGAGCCGTATCGTCTCTTCTGGCTGGAGGACTGCACGCCGGGGGAGGACCAGACCGCGCTGCGCCTGGTCCGGCAGCACTCGACGACCCCGCTCGCGATCGGCGAGGTCTTCAACACGGTGTTCGACTACCAGACTCTCATCACCGAGCGGCTGATCGACTATGTGCGGTCGGCCGTCACCCACACCGGCGGCATCACCGCGATGAAGAAGCTCCTCGACTTCGCGGCGATCTACGGCATCAAGTCCGGCATCCACGGGCCCACCGACATCTCTCCCGTCGGCATGGCTGCGGCGCTGCACCTCGACCTCGCCATCCACAACTTCGGCATCCAGGAGTACATGCCGCACAGCGAGACGACGCTGGACGTGTTCCAGACCTCTTTCACGTTCGAACGCGGCTTCCTGCACCCTGGCGACACACCGGGCCTCGGTGTCGAGCTCGATGAGGAGGCGGCCTCCGCCTTCGAGTACACGAAGGCCTACCTGCCCGCGAACCGGCTGACCGACGGCACCGTCCACGACTGGTGAGCGGAGCGGATGCCGGCGGGCGAGGCAGGCATCCGCTCAACCCTCGGCGAGCACCGAAAGGACGTTGCCGGCCGGGTCCGTGAACCAGGCGATGTCCGGCCCTCGGCCCGGTCCTCCGCGGACGATGCCCTTCTCGTCGGTGCCGAGCTCGGGGTATGACGCCATCGTGACTCCGCGCGCGGCGAGATCGTCGACGGCCGCCTCCACGTCGGCGACCGGGAAGTTCAGGATCGTGAAGCTCGCCGGCGTGTGGTTCGGCTTCGAGTACACGAGGATCGAGCCGCCCTGCGGCAGCGCGATGTCGAGGAAGCCCATCGGATTGTCGGAGACCTTCAGACCGAGAGTCTTGCCGTAGAAGTCTCTGGCCTTGTCGATGTCGTCGACGCTGAAGCCGCTGTACGCGTGGGTGATCTGGAATGCGCTCATGGGTCCAGCCTGCGCTCCTCGCGCCGGAGTTTCCAGGGGACGCGGCGTCAGAGCCCGGTGACGAGGGCGAGCGAGGTGTCGCCGCAGGACAGCACCCGCACGTCCCCGGGGAGCGCGATGTCGACGGCGCCGGGCTGTGCCTCGCGCAGCGGGGCCAGGGCGTCGGCGAGGCCGTCGAGCCGCAGGATCGCCCCCGTCTCCAGGCGGGCGTCGGTCGCCGTGACGACGCGGCTCGAGGCGTTCACGATCGCGGCGCCGCCGTGCGCGACGATCGGCGGCCGCAGCTCTCGCTCGAGCCGGTCGACGAGGCAGTCCACGCCGACGACGCCGAGCATCTCCCCGTCTTCGATGACGGGGGAGGTGATCGTCACCGTGTAGTCGTCGGTGCACACGTAGTCGACGTACGGTCCGGTGAGGTGCCGTGCGTGCGTGCGCGCGGGCACCCGCCACCACTCCAGCGCGGTGTGGTCGCGGAACATGTCGCTCGACGGATCGGACACCGTCGCCAGGCGGCGAGGGCCGGATGCCGCGGCATCCGCCAGCCACCAGGCGAGATGCCATTCCGCGTCGGAGAGCAGGCCGGGAGCGGCGACGAAGCCGGCGCCGGTGATCAGCCCGTCCTCGAGCGCAGGGAGCACCAGCCGATGGGTGATCGGGTCGGTGAGCTCGGCCGTCCGGGCCGCCGGGTCGGCGAGCGCCTCGTGCAGACTGTCGCGCCAGCCGTCGATGACGGCGAAGATGCGATCGAGGGTGGCGGCGACGCCGTCGGCGATCTGCGGCGCGGCCGTGGCGGTTGTGGTCATCTCGGTGTCTCCTTCGACACGGCGGAGGCGGGTGCTGCGGGTGAGGACTCGAGGCGCAGCTTCTGATCGACGAGCCATGCCAGGGCGTCTTCGATGGGGGCGACGGCCGCCGCACGGGCGCCGGCCGGGTCGACGTCGCGGATGGCGTCGATGACCCGGCGGCGCGCGCCCGACTGGCGTTCGCGCATGTCAGGATCGCGCAGCGACATCCACAGCAGGGGGCCGGCCTCGGCCTGGAGGCGCACCTCCTCGCGGACCAGCCGCGGCGACTGGCTGACCGCCGCCACCTCGAGCTGGAACTGCCCGGCGGTGCGGCGCGCGCCGCCCACGGTGGAGAGGTCCGCTCCTTCGTGCAGCTGTTCGAGGCTCTCCAGGTCGTCTTCGCTCGCCCGGTCCGCGGCGACCTCTGCCGCCATGCCGGCGATCGCCGCCGCGTGCAGGGCGAGGTCGCGCAGCTCGATCCGGGAGTGTCCGTGCAGCCTCTGGTCGAGCAGCCGCGCCGCGGTGTCGCGGTCGTAGGTCACGAAGCTGCCGCCGTCGCGGCCGCGCCGGGTGCGTACGAGGCCGTGGCTGCGCAGCGCGTCGAGAGCCTCGCGCGCCGTGACGAGCGCCACGCCGAGGCTCCGTGAGAGCTCGGACTCGCTGGGGAGCCGCTCGCCGTCGTGCAGGACGCCGCTCACTATCGCGTCGGTGAGCCGCTGTTCGACGAGCTCCGCTCGCCCGGCTCCCTCCAGGGGGGCGAACACGACGGAGCGCGCGGCATCCCGATGACCTGATGCGCGACGTGGCACGGTGCTCCTTCCCGACCCTGCGAAGAGCCTGCCGATCCGGGGGCGATCGGCCGTGACAGAACCGTAACACGATTACCCCCTTTTGAACATATGGATCCATATGATTAAATGCCATCGGCATCGAAGGAGATCCCATGGCAGAGCAGAGCAGCACCAGACCACCCGCCATCCGGCTGACCGGACTCACGAAGGAGTTCGGCTCCGTGACGGCCGTCGACCACGTCGACCTCGAGATCGCCGAGGGGGAGTTCTTCTCCATGCTCGGCCCGTCCGGATCGGGCAAGACGACCGTCCTCCGGCTCATCGCCGGGTTCGAGCAGCCCACCAGCGGCACCATCGAGCTCTTCGGCGAGGACGTCACCGCCAAGGCCCCGTTCGACCGTCAGGTCAACACGGTCTTCCAGGACTACGCACTCTTCCCGCACATGAGCGTGCTCGACAACGTCGCCTACGGCCTTCGGGTGCGCGGCGTCCCGCGCGCCGAGCGCCGGGAGAAGGCGATGAAGGCGCTCGCCGCGGTCCGGCTCGAGCAGATGGCGGGGCGCCGCCCCTCGCAGCTCTCCGGCGGCCAGCGGCAGCGGGTCGCCCTGGCCAGGGCCACCGTCGTGCAGCCGAAGGTGCTGCTGCTCGACGAGCCCCTCGGCGCCCTCGACCTCAAGCTCCGCGAGCAGATGCAGGTCGAGCTCAAGCAGCTGCAGCGCGACCTCGGCATCACCTTCATCTTCGTCACGCACGACCAGGAGGAGGCGCTGACGCTCTCCGACCGCATCGCCGTATTCAGCAACGGGCGGATCGAGCAGCTCGGCACGCCCCAGGACCTCTACGAGCGTCCGGCCTCCCGGTTCGTCGCGGACTTCGTCGGCACCTCGAACCTCTTCTCGGATGCCGAGTCCGCCGCGATCCTCGGGCGTGCAGGCGAGAACTCGATCCGTCCCGAGAAGCTCTCGCTCGCGGGTCTCTCCGCCGCTGCGCCCGGCGCCCGCTCGGCCCGCGGCGTGGTCGTCGAATCGATCTACGTCGGCAGCGGCATCCGCCGTGTCGTCGACCTCGAGGCCGGCCCCCGCGTGACGGTCCTCGAACGCAACGACCGTTCCGGCTCCGGCGACGCCGAGCGCGGACGGGTCGTCGATGTGACGTGGCACGACGACGACGTCGTGTCGCTGACCCCGCCCGGCGCATGACCGGGTCGGAGGCCGGGCGCGCCCGGCCGCTTTCTCCGCAGTATCCACAGCAGAACCGAGAGGAATCCTCATGTTGAATCTCACCCGCGGACGGCGTGCTGTCGCAGGCGCCGCCCTGGCGATCGGATCGATCGTCGCCCTGTCCGCCTGCGGCACCTCGTCCGGAGGCGGCGGCGCCCCCACCCCCGAGACCGAGGAGCTCGGCGAGTTCGAAGGCTCGGTGTCGATCCTCGCGTGGCCCGGCTACGTCGAGGACGGCAGCAACGACCCCGAGGTCGACTGGGTCAGCGGCTTCGAGGAGCTCACCGGCTGCGAGGTCGTCTCCAAGTCGTACGGCACCTCCGATGAGGCCGTGAACCTGATGAAGACCGGCGACTACGACGTCGTCGCGGCCTCCGGAGACGCGACGCTGCGCCTCATCGCCGCCGAGGATGTCGCGCCGGTGAACACCGACCTCATCCCGAACTACGACGGCATCTTCGACTTCCTCAAGGACAAGGCGTGGAACTCCGTCGACGGGCAGTCGTACGGAGTCCCCCACGGCTACGGCGCCAACCTCCTGATGTACAACACCGATGTCTTCCCGGAGGCGCCCACCTCGTGGAGCGCGGTCTTCGACGACGCCGCCGCGAACACCGGCAAGGTGACCGCCTACGACTCGCCGATCTACATCGCCGACGCCGCGCTGTACCTGATGAAGCACCAGCCCGACCTGGGCATCGAGAACCCGTACGCGCTGGACCAGGAGCAGTTCGACGCGGCAGTGGCCCTGCTCAAGGAGCAGCGTCAGCACGTCGGCGAGTACTGGTCGGACTACCTGAAGGAGATCCAGGCGTTCGAGAGCGGCGACTCCGTCGTCGGCACCACCTGGCAGGTCATCCAGAACGTGCTCGAGGGCTCCGGCGCCAAGACCGCCGTCACCCTGCCCGAGGAGGGCGCGACCGGATGGTCGGACACCTGGATGATCGCGTCCGAGGCGAAGAGCCCGAACTGCGCCTACGCATGGCTCGACTGGATCGCAAGCCCCGAGGCGAACGCCCAGGCCACGTCGTACTTCGGCGAGGCGCCTTCCAGCCAGGAGGCGTGCGACTTCCGCGACGACTGCGAGGCCTACCACGCCGGTGACGCCTCGTACGCCGAGCAGATCTGGTACTGGACGACGCCGATCGCCGAATGCGTCGACGGTCGCACCGACGTCGAGTGCGTCGACTACGCGAAGTGGACGGAGGCCTGGCAGGAGATCAAGGGCTGATGCACGACGGATGCCGGGGCGGAGCCCCCGCCCCGGCATCCGCTGCCCGCCCCTCCTGACCCGGCATCCGCTCACTCCGTCCGCCAACGAGAGAGAACCATGAACGCCATCTCCGTCCCCCCGGCCACCCGCGCGGTGCCCGTGCCGAAGCGCACGCCGGCCCGCCAGGTGTCGTCCTTCCTGACCACGCACCCGCGGGCGCGCCTCGCGCTGCTCCTGAGCGCGCCGCTGTTCTGGCTCGTGCTTGTCTACATCGTCGCGCTCGTGCTGCTGCTGATCACCGCCTTCTGGACCGTGGACAGCTTCACGGGCGAGATCCGGATCGACTGGACGCTCGACAACATCGTCACGGTGCTCACCGGATCGCTGTATCAGGCGGTCACCCTGCGCACCGTCGGCGTCGCCCTGCTGGTCACGCTGGTCGACGTGGCGCTCGCGCTGCCGATCGCGTTCTACATGGCCAAGGTCGCCTCGCCGCGGATGCAGCGGATCCTGCTGATCGCGGTGCTGATGCCGCTGTGGGCGAGCTACCTCGTCAAGGCTTACGCCTGGCGGAGCGTGCTGTCGCAGGACGGCATCCTGGAGTGGCTGCTGTCGCCTCTGGGCCTGCACACCCCCGGCTACGGACTCACCGCCACCGTGATCACGCTGTCGTACCTGTGGCTCCCGTACGTGATCCTGCCGATCTACGCCGGTCTCGAGCGGGTGCCGGACTCGCTGCTCGAGGCCTCGGCCGACCTCGGCGGCAAGACCTGGCGGACCCTGGCCAGCGTCGTCTGGCCGCTCGCCTTCCCCGCCGTGATCGCCGGCACCATCTTCAGCTTCTCGCTGTCCCTCGGCGACTACATCACCGTGAACATCGTCGGCGGCGCGAGCCAGATGCTCGGCAACCTCGTCTACACGAACGTCGGTGCCGCCAACAACCTGCCGCTCGCGGCGGCCATCGCGCTGATCCCGATCCTCATCATCTTCGGCTACCTCGCCCTCGTGCGTCGCACGGGTGCGCTCGACAACCTCTAGGAGCACCCGCATGCGACTCTCCCGTGGCGCACGGCTCACGCTCGCCGCCCTGACCGGCGTGATCCTGGTGGCGGTCTACCTGCCGCTCGTGGTCGTGCTGCTGAACTCGTTCTCGACCTCCACCTCGCTGTCCTGGCCGCCACCCGGCTTCACGCTGGAATGGTGGGCCCGCGCCTTCCAGAGCCAGGGCGCACTGAACGCGATCGGCACCAGCGTGCTGGTGGCGGTGATCTCGACCGTGATCGCGCTGGTGCTCGGCACGCTCATCTCGCTCGCGCTGCAGCGGTTCGCCTTCTTCGGCCGGGATGCCGTCTCGCTGCTGGTGATCCTCCCGATCGCGCTCCCCGGCATCATCACCGGCATCGCCCTGAACAACTTCTTCCGCACGATCATGGGCGTGCCGCTGTCCATCTGGACGGTCGTGATCGCGCACGCGACGTTCTGCATCGTGACGGTGTTCAACAACGTGATCGCCCGGCTGCGCCGGATGGGGCTGAATCTCGAGGAGGCCTCCGCCGACCTCGGCGCCGGCGTCTGGACGACGTTCCGGCTGGTGACCTTCCCGCAGCTGCGCTCGGCGCTGCTCGCCGGCGGGCTGCTCGCCTTCGCGCTCAGCTTCGACGAGATCATCGTCACCACCTTCACGGCCGGATCCGGAGTGACGACGCTGCCGATCTTCATCCTGAACAACATGTTCCGGCCGAACCAGGCGCCCATCGTCGCCGTGATCGCCGTGGTGCTCGTCATCGTCTCGATCGTGCCGATCT
Organism: Microbacterium hydrocarbonoxydans; assembly: GCF_011752045.1. Classification (GTDB taxonomy): domain Bacteria; phylum Actinomycetota; class Actinomycetes; order Actinomycetales; family Microbacteriaceae; genus Microbacterium. The sequence goes on along the minus strand of NZ_JAAKXW010000001.1, from coordinate 1,747,824 downwards.
ACCTCGCACAGCGGCTCTCCGGCTCGGAGCAGACCCGGCGCTGACCGCGATGCGGCATCCGCTCTCCGACGCGAAGAAGGTGAGCGGATGCCGACGCGAGTAGGGTCGTAGGCATGTCCTCAGCGACCTCTCAGACTCCCCAGCGCGAGGCGTTCGGCTCCCGCAACGTGTTCATCCTGTCCGCCATCGGCTCGGCCGTCGGGCTCGGCAACATCTGGCGCTTCCCGTACGTCGCTTACGAGGGCGGCGGCGGCGCGTTCCTCATCCCGTACCTGTGCGCGCTGCTGACGGCCGGCATCCCGCTGCTGTTCTTCGACTACGCGATCGGCCACCGCTTCCGCGGCTCGGCTCCGCTCGCCTTCCGGCGGCTGCACCGCAGGGCCGAGCCCCTGGGCTGGTGGCAGGTGCTGATCTGCGTCGTGATCGCCGCCTACTACGCGGTCATCATCGCGTGGGCGGGCATGTACACCTGGTTCTCCGCGCAGCTCACCTGGGGGCCGGGCAACGAGAACGACTTCTTCTTCACCGACTTCCTGCAGATGGCCGACGTCGCCGAGGCCGGGCTCTCCACGGCCTTCGTGCCGCAGGTCGGAATCCCGCTCGCCGTCGTCTGGGTCGTCGTCATCGTCATCATGGGTCTCGGCGTGAAGCGCGGCATCGGCCGGGCGAACATGATCCTCATGCCGCTGCTGACGGTGATGTTCGCGATCCTCGTCGTGCAGTCGCTGTTCCTCCCGGGGGCGCTGGACGGCCTGAACGCGTTCTTCACGCCGAACTGGGAAGCACTCGCGGACCCTGCCGTCTGGGCATCCGCCTACGGGCACATCTTCTTCTCGCTGTCGGTCGCCTTCGGCATCATGGTGACCTACGCCTCGTACCTGAAGCGAAAGACCGACCTCACCGGCTCCGGACTCGTCGTGGCCTTCGCGAACTCCGGCTTCGAGATCCTCGCCGGCATCGGCGTGTTCGCCGCTCTCGGATTCATGGCGCAGGCGCAGGGCACCGAGGTGTCCGGCGTCGCGTCCTCCGGCATCGGCCTCGCCTTCATCGCCTTCCCGACGATCGTCTCGCAGGCGACCGGCGGCTCGATCATCGGCGTGCTGTTCTTCGGGGCCCTGGTGTTCGCCGGCGTCACCTCGCTCATCTCGATCCTCGAGGTCATCGTCGCGGCCCTGCAGGACAAGCTCGGCTGGGGGCGCATCCGCACCACCCTGATCGTGTCGATCCCGCTCGCGGTGATCTCGATGGCGCTCTTCTCGACGACCACCGCGCTGGCAGTGCTCGACACGACCGACGCGTTCGTCAACGCCTTCGGGATCATGGCCGTCGCGCTCGTGGCGGTGATCGTCGTGGCGTGGCTGCTGCGCCGTCTGCCGGCGCTGCGGGAGCACCTCAACCGGCGTTCGAGCTTCGGCGTCGGCCGGTTCTGGATGCTGCTGGTCGGGGCGCTCGCTCCGCTGGTGCTCGGCTATCTCTTCGTCAGCGAGCTCATCTCGAAGCTCTCCGAGCCCTACGGCGGCTATCCGTCCTGGTTCCTCGGGGTGTTCGGGTGGGGCATGGTCATCGCCCTCGTGATCCTCGCGGTGCTGCTGTCGCTGCTGCCGTGGGGCGGGCGCTCCCACGCGAAGGACGATCCCGACTACGACGCCTTCCTCGCGTCCGAGCACTATGACGCGGATCCGGAGACCACGGCGACGCCGGTCGTCGGCGGCGAGCAGAGGGGAGCAGGCGCATGAGCACCACCGCCGTCATCATGATGATCATCGCGATGGTCACGGTCTGGGGCGGCCTCGTCGCCGCGATCGTCAACCTCGCCCGCCATCCCGAGGTCGCCGACGCCGAGCCGCAGCCGCCGGTCGAGCTGTAGCGGCCGCATCCGCTGGTCCCTGACGCTTCGAAGGAGAAGGTGTGGGCATGACCGCGAACGGCGGGGTGTCGTTCTGGTGGCAGCAGCTCGGGATGCCGGAGCCGCGCACGGCGCTGCCCGGCGACCGTGACGCCGACGTGGCGATCGTCGGCGGCGGGTACACGGGACTGTGGGCCGCGTACTACCTGAAGAAGGCGCAGCCCGACCTGCGGGTCATCGTGCTCGAACGGCGGTTCGCCGGGTTCGGCGCGTCCGGCCGCAACGGCGGCTGGCTCACGAACTCCGTCACCGGCGGTCGCGCCCGGTACGTGCGGACCCACGGCCGTGACGCCGCGATCGCCCAGCAGCGCGCGCTCGACGCGACGGTCGACGAGGTCATCGCGGTCGCCGCGGCCGAGGGCATCGACGCCGGCATCGTGAAGGGCGGAGAGCTCGAGGTGGCACGCACCCCCGCGCAGCTGGCCAGGGCGCGGGCGTTCGCCTCGGCGGAGCAGGCCTGGCCGGACTCCGGTGTCGAGCTGCTGGATGCCGCGGCGACGCGGGCGCGCATCGGCGTCGTCGGCGCGCTGGGCGGCACCTGGCATCCGCACTGCGCGCGGGTGAATCCGGCTCGGCTCGTGCGCGGGCTCGCCGCCGCGGTGGAACGGCTGGGCGTCGTGATCCACGAGGACACCGAGGTGCTCGAGATCCGGCCGGGACAGGCCCGCACCGCCCGCGGCGTGGTCCGTGCCGCCCACGTGCTGCGCGCCACCGAGGGATTCACCGCGGACCTCCGCGGGGAGCACCGCACCTGGCTGCCGATGAACTCCTCCCTCATCGTCACGGAGCCGCTCGACGACGCGACCTGGGCCGAGATCGGCTGGGAGGGCAGGGAGACCCTGGGCGACCACGCGCACATCTACATGTACGCGCAGCGCACCGCCGACGACCGCATCGCCTTCGGCGGGCGCGGCGTGCCCTATCGGTACGGCTCGCGCGTCGACTCCGACGGTGCGACGCAGCCGCGCACGATCGAGAGCCTCACCGCGCTGCTGCGCGACTTCTTCCCCGCCGCGGCGCGTGCGGAGATCGCGCACGCGTGGTCGGGCGTGCTCGGTGTCCCGCGGGACTGGGCGGCCACGGTCGGACACGACCGGACCACGGGGCTCGGCTGGGCGGGCGGCTACGTCGGCACCGGGGTCACCGCCACGAACCTCGCCGGCCGGACGCTGGCGGATCTCGTGCTCGGCCGCGACACCGCCGTCACGCGGCTCCCGTGGGTCGGACACCGCGCCAGGCGCTGGGAGATCGAACCGCTGCGATGGCTCGCCGTGAACGCGATCTACGCGGCATACGGCGCCGCGGACCGGGCGGAGGCGCGCACCCGCCGGGAGAGCACGGCGCCGGTCGCCCGGCTCGCCGATCTCGTCGCAGGGCGCTGACCGGGCCGCGCATTCCGGGCGTTCGGGCGCCGCTCGCGCCTCTGCCGTCGTGTCGCGCGAAGCGGTGTTCGCCGCGCCCGGAAGAAAATACTTCCACATGGAGGTTTTCTCCGCTAATCTGGGAACGGGCAGCAACGGATGCCCCTCGTCAGGATGTGGAAGGAAGCAACGTGGCCCTGCCGGAAACCTCGGTTCAGCTGTACACCCTCGCGGCGGAGTTCTCCGCCGACATGGGGAGTTCTCTCGACAAGCTCGCGGCGATCGGCCTGCGCAACGTCGAGGCATTCGACTTCGTGCGCCGCCCCGAGGAGATCCGCGCGGCCCTCGACGCCGCAGGCCTCGTCTCGCCCACCGGCCACGCGCCGCTCCTCTCGGACGAGCTGTGGACGCCGGACGGCTCCATCCCGACCCCTGCTCCCGAGGTCGTCTTCGAAGCCGCCGCGACCGTCGGCATCAAGACCGTCATCGACCCGTTCGTGCCGACCGAGCGGTGGCTGACCCTCGACGGCGTCACCGACATCGCCGACCGCCTGAACGCGCTCGCCGACACGGCGGCCACCTTCGGTCTCGAGGTCGGCTACCACAACCACGCGCAGGAGTTCATCGCGGACTTCGACGGGCAGAGCGCCTACGAGCGCTTCGTCGCCCTCACCGACGAGCGCGTCGTGCTCGAGCTCGACCTCTACTGGGCGCTCGTCGGCGGGCAGGACGTGCCCGGCCTCGTCTCGCGCCTCGGAGACCGTCTCGTCGCCGTGCACGTCAAGGACGGCATCGCCCCGGCGAGCAACCCGTTCGCCCCCGACGCCGGCGAGTTCGGCTCCGACAGCCTCGATCAGCGCCACGCCGGCACCGGCGACGTGCCCCTGGCGGACGCGCTGCAGGCGGCATCCGCTCTGCAGTACGCGATCATCGAGTACGACAACGCGCCCGGCGACGTCTTCGCCGACATCGCGGCGAGCTACGCGTTCCTCACCGAGAACGGCCTCGCCCGATGAGCGCCGTCGGCATCGGGATCATCGGCGTCGGCGTCATCAGCGACACCTACCTCGAGAACCTCTCCGCGTTCCCCGACGTGGAGGTCCTCATCGTCGGCGATCTGCTGCTCGACCGGGCGCAGTCCCAGGCCGAGAAGCACGGCGTCCCGGCGTTCGGATCCGCCGACGACGTCCTCGCCCACCCGGGCGTCGACTTCGTCATCAACCTGACGACGCCGGACGCGCACATCGAGGTCTCGCGCGCGGCGGTCGCCGCCGGCAAGCACGTGTGGACGGAGAAGCCGCTCGGTCTCGACCGGGACGCCGCCGCCGAGCTGCTGCGCGAAGCGGAGGCGGCGGGGGTCCGCATCGGCTCCGCACCCGACACGCTGCTCGGCCCTGGCTTCCAGGCCGCACGCCGCGCCATCGAGGACGGCATCATCGGCCGGCCCCTCTTCGCGCAGACCGTGTTCCAGACGCAGGGTCCCGACATGTGGCACCCGAACCCGGGGTTCCTCTTCGCCAACGGCGCCGGCCCGCTGCTCGACATGGGCCCGTACTACTTCTCCGCGCTGGTGAGCCTGCTCGGTCCGGTCGACCGCGTGGCCGCGGTGGGCACGAAGGCGCGCGAGGAGCGCGAGATCCGCACCGGTCCGAACGCGGGGACCACGTTCCCCGTCGAGGTGCCGTCCACGATCCAGATCGTGACCGCCTTCGAGCAGGGACTGTCGGCGCAGAGCCTGCTGAGCTTCGACTCCTCGCTCGAGCGCCACGGCGTGCTTGAGATCCACGGCACCGAGGGCAGCATCGTGATCCCGGACCCGAACCAGTTCGCGGGACGTATCGCCTACGTGAAGCCGCTGGGCGTCATCCGCGACGGCATGAAGTTCGAGCAGGAGTGGATCGAGATCGAGCACGCCGACATCAAGGTCGGCCGTGGCCTCGGCGCCCTCGACATGGTGCGCGCCATCGCCGAGGGGCGCCCGCACGTCGCGTCGGGCGAGCTGGGCTTCCACGTCCTCGACATCCTGCTCTCCGCGCAGGAGTCGGCGGCCACCGGTCAGACGGTGGCCGTGGAGAGCACCGTCGCGCCGGTGCCGCTCCTTCCGGAGGGCTTCGACCCGTTCGCCGCGACCCTCTGAGGTCCCGCGCGCGTCGCCTGAGCGCATCCAGGCCGCGGGCCCGGCAGCTGTCACGCTGCCGGGCCCGCGGCCTTCTGCCGTCCGGATGCCGTCAGGCGGCGCCGCCGGCGAGCAGGCGGTCGAGCATCTCGAGCGCGCCCTCGTGGTCGACGGCCGGGTCGAGCAGCCACTGCGTCTGCAGGCCGTCGGATGCCGCGATCACGAGCGCCGCGACGAGGCCGGGGTCGAGGTCGGAGCGCAGCCGCCCGGAGGCCTGGAGCTCGCGCACCTGTGCGGAGATCTCCGCCCGGAGGCGGGCGAAGCGCGCGGTGATGAACTCCTGCGCGGGCTGCGGCTCGCTCTCCTCGAGGGCGGTCGCCACGAGGGTCGAGTACAGCTGCACGAGGCCGGGGATGTCGCGGTTCTTCTCGGCCGCCAGTCGCATCCCCATCGCAGGGGTCAAGCCCGGCTCGTCGGGTTCGGTCTCGTCGGAGCGACGCTCCGATTCGCGGTACACCGCCACCAGCAGCTCCTCGAGCGAGCCGAAGTAGTGCGTGAGGGCCGCGTGCGTCACGCCCACCTCCTGCGCGATCGCGCGCAGGCTCGTCTTCTTCGCCCCGCGCTGTGCGAACACCTCGATCGCCTTGTCGAGGATCTCCTGGCGCCGCGCGATGCCCTTCGGGTAGCGGCCCTGGGGGCGAGGCGCGTCGGCGGGCGAATCGGTCATGACCCGATGATACCGACCGGCCATAAAAAACCTCCGATTGGAGGTTCTATCGCCGGACCTCGTTGACGAGCGGATCGCCGGCGAGGAGCCGCGCCACGTTCGCATCGACGAGGTCCGCGCCTCCGACGGGCCGGTTGCCGGCGACGTGCGGCGTGAGCACCAGGCCCGGAGTCGTCCACAGCGGCGAATCCTCCGGGAGCGGCTCGGCCTTCATCACGTCGAGGGCGGCCGTGCGGAGCTGCCCGGTGGCGAGAGCCTCGAGGAGCGCGTCCTCGTCGACGGTCGCCCCTCGGCCCACGTTGACGAAGACTGCCGCCGGCTTGAGCATCCCGAACACCGACGCGTCGAACAGGTCGGTCGTCTCCGCGGTGGCCGGCACCAGGGAGACGAGCACGTCCGTTCCGGCCAGGACCTCGCCGGCATCCGCCTCGGCCGCGACCTCGACGCCCGAGCGGATGCCGGCGGAGCGGGCGATGCCGCGGACCTCGGCTCCGAGCAGCCGCAGCATCGGAGCCAGTCGCGCGGCGATCGAGCCGAAGCCCCAGATCGTCACGCGGGCGCCTGCGAGCGTGTACTGGGCGCGGGTGTCCGGCGCCACCTGGGCGGCCACGAAGTCCCGGTCCCATCGGCGCTCGTGCTGCGCGTCGCGGAGCAGGTCGAGCCGGCGGACCGCCCCGAGGACGAGAGCGAGCGCGTGCTCGGCGACCGGGCCGTCGTGCAGGGATCGGCCCGAGCAGATCGGCACCTCAGGTGCGAAGCCGGCCGCGACGACGACATCCGGCCCCGCCGCGAGCGTCTGGACCAGCCTCGGGGCGGTCAGGTGCTGGGCGGCCCGAGCGAGCTGCGGTGCGGGGTTCTGCCACACCACCAGCACCTCGGCGTCGCGATGCTCCGCCGGGATATCCGCCGCCACGTCGTACACGACGACCTCCGCGTCGCTCCGCAGGGACAGCTCGATGGTGTTCGGGATCAGGATCTTCATGGCGCCTCCGTGACCAGGTAAGCACATGCTGCGCACCGCCGCGCCGAGAGGAACTGATCGGATCGGTCCGGGATCATCGGGTGCGGGGCCCTCCGGGGGCAGGATGCTGGTGGGGAAAGGAAGGACCGCATGATCGGCTCTCTCAACGCCCTGGTCGACCTCGTCGAGCAGCAGGCGGATCAGGACCTGGACGTCGCCGCGTTCGCGCGCCGGCACGGCACGACCGAGTACCACCTGCGCCGCATGTTCTCGGCGCTCGCGGGCATGCCGCTGTCGGAATACGTCCGCCGGCGGCGGATGACGCTCGCCGCGGCGGACCTCGTCGCCGGAGATCCGAACCTGCTCGACGTCGCCGTCCGCTACGGCTACGGGTCGATCGAGGCGTTCGGCCGCGCGTTCCGCGCCGTGCACGGCACGGGCCCGTCGGAGGTGCGCCGTCACGGCGGTCCGCTTCGCACACAACCCACGCTCCGGTTCCGCCTGAGCGTAGAAGGGAGCATCCCCATGCACGTCACCATCACCCGCCTGCCCGCACTCGCTCTCGCCGGTCACGCCGCGAGCGTGCCGCTCATCCACGAGGGCGTCAACCCGCACATCCAGGAGCACATCGCATCGATCCCTCCCGAGGAGCACGTCCGGCTCAAGGCGCTCGGCGACGCCGAGCCGGCCGGCATCCTGGCCGTCACGGCGGATGCCGAGCCCGACGCCCCCGAGGGCACCATGCTCACGTACCTGCACGGCGTCGCGCTGTCGTCCGGCACCCCGGTGCCGGACGACCTCGACAGCATCCCGCTGGTCGAGGGGGAGTGGGCGGTGTTCGCGGCCGAGGGTCCCTTCCCGCAGACCCTGCAGGATCTCTGGGCGGCGACGGCGACCGAGTGGTTCCCGTCGAACCCGTGGCGGCTGCGGCCCGGCCCCTCGATCGTGCGATACCTCTCGTTCACGGGCGACCACGCATCCTGCGAGCTCTGGCTGCCGGTCGAGCGCGGCTGACCGCGCGAGATCACGGCGAAGGGGAGGCGGGCGCAGAGCCCGCCTCCCCGTCATGGCCGCGCCCACGCGAGAACTGCCCCTTGTAACGCTAAACAATCTCGTTGTACAGTGATGAGCACTTTCATCGAGGGTTATTTTTATCCTTGGATTCAGTCTCGACGACGAGACCCTGTCATCCCGCAGAGAGGCGGACGATGCCGAAGCCGCAGACCACCCGACCGCGCGCGAGCGTGTGGCGGAGCCTGGTGCAGAGCAGGATGCTCCTGCTCATGTGCCTGCCCGCGATCGCGTTCTTCCTCGTGTTCAGCTACGCGCCGCTCCCCGGCATCTGGATCGCGTTCACGAACTTCAACTACAACGACGGCATCTTCGGCAGCCCGTTCGTCGGGCTCAAGAACTTCGAGTTCCTCCTGAAGTCCGGCCAGCTCTGGCTCCTCACGCGGAACACGATCCTCTACAACATCGCCTTCATCGTGCTGGGGAACATCCTGCAGATCGCCATCGCCGTGATGATGAACGAGATCCGGCTGAAGTACTTCAAGAAGATCAGCCAGGGCATCATGTTCCTGCCCTACTTCATCTCCGTCGTGCTCGTGGGCGTCATCGCGTTCAACCTGCTCAACTACGACACCGGCGCGCTCAACGCCCTCATCGAACAGACCGGCGGCGACCCGATCAAGATCTACAGCACCGCCGGAGCCTGGCCGCTGATCATCATCCTCGTGCACCTCTGGCAGAGCACCGGATACGGGTCGATCGTCTACTTCGCCGCCATCATGGGCATCGACAAGGGCCTGCTCGAGGCGGCATCCATCGACGGCGCGAACGCCTGGCAGCGCATCCGCCATGTCATCCTGCCCAGCCTCAAGCCGACGTTCATCATCCTGCTGCTGTTCTCGCTCGGCGGCATCATGCACGGCAACTTCGGCCTGTTCTGGAACCTCGTCGGCAACAACGCGGCGCTGTTCTCGACGACGGACATCATCGAGACCTCCGTGTACCGGATGGTCATGTCGCAGAACAACTTCACGACCTCCACCGCGGTCGGCCTCTATCAGTCGCTGTTCGGCTTCGCGATCGTGATGATCGCGAACTGGATCGTACGAAGGGTGAACAAGGAAAATGCCCTCTTCTGACCTCAAGCCGGCCGTGATCGGCGCTCCTGTGACCACCGGTTCCGCCGTCACCGGTCCCGTGACCACCGAGGCGATCGTCCTCGCCGGCCGCCGGCCGGGCCGGCGGGACCGCCGCCCCGCCGGCCGCCCGATCAGGCTCGAGCGCAGCGACTACGTGCTGCGCGGCATCTCCTACGTGACGATCTCGCTCTTCGCCCTGTTCTGCCTGCTGCCGTTCGTGCTCATCGTCTCGGCCTCGTTCTCCAGCGAATCCGAGATCATGAAGAGCGGCTTCGGCCTGCTGCCCAAGGGCTTCACGCTCACCGCCTACGAGTACATCTTCAAGGCGCCGGGGCAGATCATCGGCTCGTACGTCGTCACGATCATCATGACGGTCACCGGCACCGCGGTCGGCCTGCTCATCATCTCGATGACCGGCTATGCGCTCTACCGGCCGGACTTCCGCTTCCGCAACCAGATCTCCTTCTTCATCTACTTCACGACCCTGTTCTCCGCCGGGCTCGCGCCGACCTTCCTCTGGATCGGCCGCACCCTCGACCTCCGCGGCAACTACCTCGCCGTCTGGCTCCCGCTGCTGATGACGCCGTGGCTGATCATCCTCATGAAGAGCTTCATGCGCACGGTGCCGTTCGAGATCATCGAGTCGGGCAAGATCGACGGCGCCGGCGACTTCCGGATCTTCTGGCAGCTGACGCTCCCCATGATGAAGCCGGCCCTCGCGACCGTCGGGCTCTTCCTCGCGCTCGGCTACTGGAACGAGTGGTACCTCTCGTCGCTGTACCTCGGCAGCACCGTCGAGTTCAAGCCGCTGCAGTACCAGCTCTACAACGTGATCAACACCGCGAACGCGCTGCGCAACTCGGTCGCCGGCTCCAACGTGAGCATCACCGACCTGCCCAGCAACACGCTCAAGATGGCGAGCGCGGTCGTCGCGACCGGCCCCATCCTCCTGCTCTATCCGTTCATCCAGAAGTACTTCGTCAGCGGCATCACCGTCGGCGCCGTCAAGGGCTGAACCTCCGAAACCCCACCCACCAGAACCCTCACCAGAAAGAGCCGAAGGAGTCTCACATGAAGAGAAGGATCCTCACGTCCACGGCGGCACTCGTCGCCCTGGGACTGACCACCACGATGCTCGCCTCCTGCACGGGCAGCAGCGACGACGCCGAGGGCGGCGACCCCACCGAGATCACGATGCTCGTGCTCGGCGACAAGCCCACCAACGGCCACCTCGAGGCCATGCTCGACAAGCTCAACGAGCGCCTCGTCGAGAAGGCGAACGCCAAGCTCGACCTGTTCTACGTCGAGTGGGCCGACTGGCAGACGCAGTACAACCTGCAGCTGCTCTCCGGCGACGACAACGTCGATCTCATCACGACCGCCACCGACTGGCTCTACGCGTGGGAGAACGCCGAGAAGGGCGCTTTCCTCCCGCTCAGCGAGGACATGCTCAAGGAGAACGCTCCGAAGACGTGGGAGCAGGTGGATGCCGCCGGCGACTGGGATCTCACGAAGCTCGACGACGGGCAGATCTACTTCATCCCCGAGGACGACTACACCCAGTGGACCAACCACGGCTTCTTCTACCGCGGCGACTGGGCGGCCGCGGCCGGCTTCGAGAACGGCGAGATCACGAAGTTCGAGGACTTCACGACGTACTTCCAGTGGATCAAGGACAACAAGCCCGAGGCCTACCCGTGGGACGTCGCGGGAGCGAACGAGTACCCGCTGACCGGCTATCTGCAGGGCCACACCGACCTCCAGACGATCCAGCAGATCACGGCGGGCAACTACTTCCCGTTCCAGACTCCAGAGGGTGACGAGACCTCCGTCACGTCCTGGTACATGGAGGGCGACGAGCTGCTCGAGGCCGCCGAGCTCGCCAAGGAGTGGAACGACATCGGCGTCTGGCGCGAGGACGCGCTGAACTACGACGGCGACACCCGCGAGCTCTTCTATGCAGGCCTGTCCGGCACGGACCAGCACCACACGCAGACGTTCGTCGGATCGATCGTGAACAACATGGAGACCAAGCAGCCGGGCTCCGACCCGAAGCTGTTCTCGTTCGGATCGGAGAACGGCAACTACTTCCGCGACATCAAGACGCACGGCGCCATGGCCGTGAGCGCGAACTCGGCGCACCCGGAGAAGGCGCTGCAGGTGTACGACCTGCTCCGCAACGACGAGGAGGCCTACCGCCTCATCAACTTCGGCATCGAGGGCACCGACTACATCGTCACCGACGACGGGAAGCTCGGCTTCCCCGACGGCTACGACTCGTCGACCGACGGCCTCGGCGCCAACTTCTGGGCGGGGCGGATGGACGAGTTCGAGCTGCCGCGGACCACGGAGGCCCCGAACAAGCAGGAGATCTACGACGCCCTCGACGCCGAGGCGAAGGACTACCCGTACTCGACCCTCGTGCTCGACAAGACGCCCATCGAGTCGACCCTCGCCGCGATGAGCGGCGTGCTCTCGGAGTACATCCCGCAGCTGCAGTACGGCAAGTTCGACGACCCGGCCGCCGCCATCGCCGAGATGCGTCAGAAGCTGAAGGACGTCGGCTACGAGGATGCCAGGGCGAACGTCGAGGAGCAGATCAAGACCTGGGACGAGTCCCGCTGAGAACACCCGCCGGGTGGGCCGCGCCGCGGCCCACCCGGCACCGACCGGAGGAGGGGAGAGCATGGCTGCCGGCGTCTTCGCACAGGACTCGTCGCTGATGCGGTTCCTGACGCGCATCGCGGATCTGATGATCCTGAACCTGCTGTTCCTCGTCACGTCGGTCCCCGTCGTGACCATCGGCGCCGCGCTGACCGCGCTGAACTTCACCGCCATGCGGATCGCGACCGACACCGACGGGTCGATCGTCCGCGATTACCTCCGGTCCTTCCGCCGGAACCTTCGCCAGGCGAGCATCCTCTGGCTGCTCGTCGTCGTGGCGGGCGCCGGGCTCGCCGCCTGGTACGCGGTGGTGACGCAGTCGTCGCTGCCCTCCCTCGCGACGGTCGCGCTGCTGGCGATCTGGTATCTCCTCGCCTTCATGTCCGTCATGACGGCGCTCTACGTCTTCCCGTACCTCGCGAGGTTCGAGGGCGGCATCCGCGAGGTGCTGCGCAACGCGCGGCTCATGTCGATCCGGCATCCGCTCGCCCCGCTCGTCACGATCGCGCTCGGCGCCCTGTCCGCCGTCGTGACGATCCACTACCCGCAGGCCACCGCGTACGGCCTGCTCTGGCTGATGATCGGCTTCTCCGGCATCGCCTTCCTCGCAGGCTCCCTCTTCGCGCGCGTCTTCGAGAGGTACGCGCCGACCATCCCGACCGACGACCAGGAAGAGGCCTAGAACCCGTGCGCACCCAGTCCATCGACCAGTGGCTCTTCTCCCGGACCGACGACCCAGACGCCTGGGCGAAGGGCTACGCCGACGGCGCCTGGCGCCCGGTGACGGTGCCGCACGACTGGAGCGTCGAGGAGCCCTTCGAGCAGTCGGCCTCCAGCGGCACCGGCTACCTTCCGGGTGGGGTCGGCTGGTACCGCGCGCACGTGCCCGCGGCGCGCCTCGCACCGCCGGACGGCGGCCTGGTGCGTCTCGTGTTCCACGGCGTCTACAAGCGCGCCGATGTGTGGGTCAACGGGTACCACGTGGGCGGGCGGGCCTCCGGCCACGCCCGGTTCTCCTTCGACCTCACCGAGATCCTCTCCTACGCCACCGACGACGACCTCGTGATCAGCGTGCGCGTGGACCACACCGACATCTCCGACTCGCGCTGGTACAACGGCTCCGGCATCACCCGCCGCGTCGATCTCGAGGTGCATCCCGCCGTGCACGTCCGCGAGCATGGCACGGTGTTCACCACCGTCGAGGCGGATGCCGGCGCGGCGGTGGTCCGCATCGCGCAGCGGCTCGGAAGCGTCTCGGCCGAGCCGGTCGCGGTGCACGTCCGTCACACCCTCACGTCGCTCGCCACCGGCCGCGAGCACGTGGTGGAGCTCCCCGCGGTGGTCGGCGCCGAGACCTCGACCATCGCCGAGCTGCGGATCGCCGACCCGGAGCTCTGGTCGGACGCCGACCCGCGGCTGCACCGGCTCACGACGACGCTCCTCTGGGAGGGCGGCCGTGCCGAGTACAGCGAGACCGTCGGCATCCGCATCATCCGCTTCGATGCCGATCAGGGCTTCTCCGTCAACGGCGAGCCGCGCACGCTGAAGGGCGTGTGCCTGCACGAGGACGCCGGGACTCTCGGCACCGCGGTGCCACCCGAGGTGTGGCTGCGCCGCCTGCTGACCCTCAAGGAGATGGGTGCGAACGCGGTGCGGATGGCGCACAACCCGCACGCCCCTGAGCTGTACGCCCTGTGCGACGTCCTCGGGTTCTATGTGATCGACGAGGCCTTCGACGAGTGGGAGAACGCGAAGAACAAGTGGTGGCAGGGGCACAACGTCTACCCGCCACGGCATCAGGGGTACGCCGCGGACTTCGCCGACTGGCACGAGCGCGATCTGCGGGCCATGGTCGAAGCCGGGCGCAACCGCCCGTCGATCATCGCCTGGAGCATCGGCAACGAGATCGACTACCCGAACGATCCGTACGCGAGCCCGCTGTTCGCCGAGATGACCGGCAACAACGACGCGAACAAGCCGGCCCAGGAGCGGGTCTACGACCCGACCCGCCCCGACATCCGCCGCCTGACGACGATCGCACGCTCGCTCGCTCGCATCGTCCGGGAGAGCGACCCCACCCGCCCGGTGACGCTCGCCGCGGCCTTCCCGGAGCTCTCCAGCCGCACCGGGCTGCTCGATCAGGTCGACCTCATCGGCTACAACTACAAGGAGCACCTGTACGGGGAGGACCACGAGCGGTTCTCCGGCAAGCCGTTCGTCGGCAGCGAGAACTCGCACCGCCACGCGGACTGGCTCGCCGTCACCCGCAACGACTTCGTCGCCGGCCAGTTCCTCTGGACGGGCATCGACTACCTCGGCGAGGCGCACGGCTGGCCCATCCACGGGTCCGGCGCCGGGCTGATGACCCTCGCCGGCTTCCCGAAGGACACATGGCACCTGCGCCGCTCCTGGTGGAGCGACGAGCCGGTCGCCCACCTCGTCGTGCGCCCGCACGCCGAGGGCGAGACCTCGTTCTGGAGCCACCCGGTGTCGCGCATGCTCGACACCGCCCCGTCCGGGCCGACCGAGATCCTCTGCTTCGCGAACGGCGACGCCGTGCGGCTCACGGTCGGGGGCGACCCCGTCGAGACGGCCTGGGACGAGGAGATCGGATGCCGGCGCGCCGTCGTCCCCGTGATCGACGGGCCCCTCGTGCTGGAGGTGCTCCGCGACGGCGAGGTCATCGCGACCGACCGGCTCGCTCCCGCGGGGGAGCCGGTCCGACTGGATGCCGTCGTGTGGTCGGCACCAGCGGACGCCTCCTCACGATTCGCGGCCGCCGGACTGGCGGCATCCGGCGTCGTGCAGATCGAATGCACGCTGCGCGACGGCGAGGGCGGCATCGCCCGCGGCGACCTGCTCGTGGAGGCGAGCGTCGAGGGCGGCGAGCTGCTCGGCCTGGAGAACGGCGACCTCGCCGACGTCACGCCCTACGCCCTGCCGCGGCGGCGCACGCTCGACGCGCGGCTGATCGTGTTCGTCCGTGCGGCGGGGGAGGCATCCGTCCGGCTGCGCGCCGCGGGCCTCGAGGATGCCCTGGTGGCCATCGGGTGATGGGATACTGGCGACAGCCGGCGGGCACCGCGCCGGACAGGCGGCACGCGGCCGCGGGGAGCGGTGCGCGTCAACCGAGGGAGTGAGTGAACATGGCTGTGCCGAGGCGGACATCGCGCGACATCCGCAGTGATTCCCGTGTGGAGGTGCTGCACGCGGTCCTCTCGGCAGGGGAGACCACTCGCAACGGCGTCGCACAGTCCACCGGTCTGAGTCCGGCCACCGTCGCGACCGTCGTCGGCGAGCTCATCGACGAGGGCATCATCGCCGAGACGCGCGGCGCCGCCGGCGGCATCGGCCGGCCGACCGCACTCATCGGCATGAACGGGGAGCGCGGCCGCGTCGTCGGCATCGACGTCGCCGAGACCTACGTGCGGACCGTGCTCTTCGACACCGCGCTCAACCAGCTCGCCACCACGGTGTCCGAGCGCGACGAGCACATGCTCGATCCGGCCTCCGTCGTCGAGGAGATCGGCGGGGCGCTGGACCGGATGCTCGCTCAGGAGAGCGTCTCGCGCGACGCGGTCCTCGGCGTCGGCGTCGCCCTCCCCGCCCTCGTGCAGGAGCCCTCCGGCGTCTCGGTGCTGGTGCCGAACTGGACCTGGCACTCGGTCGAGCTGGAGCAGCTGCGCGCGCGGGTGGGGCTGCCGCTCGTCATCGAGAACCCGCTGAAGGCCATGGTCGCCGCCGAGCTCTGGCTCGGGCGAGGCCGCTCGGCCGCCAGCCTCGCCACCGTCAACCTCGGCACCGGCGTCGGCGCCGGCATCGTGCTCGAGGGTCGCATCCTCCGTGGGGCGACGAACTCGGCGGGGGAGTGGGGGCACTCGCTGCTCGTGCTCGACGGGCGCCGCTGCCGCTGCGGGCGCAACGGCTGCGTCGAGGCGTACATCGGCGCTCCCGGCATCCAGCAGACCCTGCGCGAGATCGCGCCGGAGCATCCGCTCGCCGACGTCGCGCTGCAGGCCGACTTCATCGCCGCGCTCGCCGAGGCGGCGAACGCCGAGCTGCACGACCCGGCCGTGACCGAGACGCTCGACCGCACCGCCTACTACCTGGGATCGGCGCTCGCCGATCTCGTCGCGATCGTCAACCCCGAGGTGGTCACCCTCACCGGCTGGACCACCTGGAGCCTCGGCTCGCACCTGCTCGAGCCGACCCGGAGGCATCTGCGGGAGCAGTCACCCGGGCACGCCGGCGGGGACGTCGAACTCGTCGTGTCGACGGTCTCGGCGAACCCGGTCGCCACGGGCGTCGCCCTCATCGCGCTGGAGCGGTTCCTCGTCGACGTGGGCCTGCTCACCACGCACATCCCGGTCGCCCTCTGACCCTCGCGCGCTGTTCGCCCCCTCGGCGCTGCTCCCTGACGGGAGCGGAGTCTCCTCTCCGCGGTCGTTGAGCGAGGGAGCGGAGCGACCGAGACGGAACGCCCCTTCCGTGCCGCGACTGACTCCGGTGTCGGATGCGGCTGGTTCCGTCCGCGTGCATGGGATGCGTCTAGATCCTCCGCTGCGCGGACGGCACGCTGTACGTCGGGAGCACGCGCCATCTCGCATAGCGTCTCGAGCAGCATGACGCCGGGATGGGCAGTGCGTACACGAAGCGCCGGCTGCCGGTCGAGCTCATCTGGAGCGAGGCGTTCGATCGCATAGATGAGGCGTTCGCCTGGGAGAAGCGAATCCAGGGCTGGAGTCACGCGAAGCGGATGGCCTTCATCGAAGGCGGGATGGATGCGGTCATCGGCTGGAGCGCGCGGACCCGCAAGACGGCATCCGCTCGTTGAGCGAGGGAGCGCCAGCGACCGAGACGAAACGCCCCTTCCGTGCCGCGACTGATGTCGTGTCCGTGAAGGGGCGTTTCGTCTCGCTTCGCTCGCTCAACGACCGGGTAGTGGTGTTCGCCTCCTCGGGTGTTTCGACCGGGTGGTGGTGGCCTCCTCGGTCGTTGAGCGAGGGAGCGCCAGCGACCGAGACGAAACGCCCCTTCGATGCCGCGACTGATGTCGTGTCCGTGAAGGGGCGTTTCGTCTCGCTTCGCTCGCTCAACGACCGGGCCGCTTGCTCAATGACCGGGCCGCTTGCTCAATGACCGGGCCGCTCGCTCAACGACCGGGGCGGGTCAGCCTCGGGTCCACTGCTGGGTCGCGGCGGCCGGGTCGCACGCGGCGAGCGACAGTCCCCAGGAATCGGCCGGGGTCGCCAGGCAGAGGGCGGAGTCGGCGCCGCTGCTGATGGTGAGGTCGGCGTTCAGCGTCCACTGCTGTGCGACGTCACCGGTGCAGTCCGCGATCGCCAGCGCGCTTCCTGCGACCGCACCGCCGACCGGCTCGACGCACATGTCGCCGTAGACCGAGAGCTCGCCGGCATCCGTCGCGTGGAACGACTGGTTCCCGCCGCCGTTGCACCACCACAGTCCCAGCTGCGTGCCCGGGGCGGTGGACCCGCCAGGGATGTCGATGCAGACGCCGTGCGCGACGCTCTTCAGCGGCTCGCCCGGAGGCGCCGGCGGCAGGTCGTTGAGCTGCTCCGTCTTCAGGAGGCCCCAGCCCCACTGCAGCTGTGCGAGGCCCGACTCGTTCGTCACCTCGAGCGTGCCCTCGGTGGTCTGCTCGGTGAGCGTGTACGAGTCGCCGGTGCGCAGGCCCGGCCAGTACACGACTCCCATCCCCTTGTCTCGGGTGACCTCGGTGAGCGCACCGAGGTAGGCCGTCGACACGTCGCCTTCGTGGTTGCCGTAGTTCAGGCCGGTGGTCATCGGGGAGCCGGCCTCGGAGACGAGCGTGCGCCAGCCGTACTCGCCGATGCGGGGGAGGAGGTTGGCCTTCCACTCCGCCTCGGTGGTGTGGCTCGCCCAGAAGCCGTAGAAGTGCAGCGAGAGCAGCGTGCCATCCAGCTCCTCGGCGGCGCCGACCCCGGTCACGTCGTCGTTGTACCCGGTGCCCGAGACGATCACGCGCTTGCGCGGCACGTCGTCGTGGTCGTCGAGCCAGCCGGAGGCCAGCGACACCCACTCGTCGAGGGAGTAGCCGAACGGCTCGTTCATCGGCTCGAAGTACACGCGCGGGTTCTTGCCGTACTCGGCGACGACCGTGTCCCACATGGCGTCGAAGGCTGCCGGATCGTCGGCGCGGCCGTCCTTCGCGTCATCCGCCTCCCAGTAGCTGAGGATGACCTTGAACCCGCCGTCGACGGAGGCGTCGATCGCCGCCTGATACGACTCCCACCAGCCGGTGCCCACGCTGGAGGGGTTGATCGGGAGCCGCACGGTGTTCGCGCGCACCTCGTGCTTGAAGCCGCTGATGATCGCGGCCGACTTGTCGTAGGTGGTCTCGTAGTCGTCGGCGACGCTGAGGCCGGAGGGGACGACCTCGTCGTCCGCGTAGTTGTCGCGGGGGTCTGCCCAGTTCACGCCGCGGAACTCGCTCGTGGTCGAGGGTCCTCCGCGACCGGTGCTCGCGGGGCTGTCGGCGGCGATCGCGGGGAGCGGGGCGAGGCCCGCCAGGAGGGCGGCGGCCGCGATGGCGGCTCCGAGCTGTCTCTTCATCGGGATCCGTTCGGTCGGGTGATGCGCGTCTCTGCGCGGTGCCGACGGGGGTATCGGCATGCGCCAGCGTCGCACGCGATCGTCAAGATATCAAGGGTTATTTCAAGGGTAAGAGAAAATGATCGAGGTCGAGAGGGTGAAATCCCTTGCGAGGGCGGCGTTCTTGTTTGTAACGTTAAAGACATGATCACCGCTGCTCATTCGGCATCCGCCCCTCTCCTCGACCGCCGCATCTACGGCCAGTTCGCCGAGCACCTGGGCCGGGGCATCTACGAGGGCCTCTGGGTCGGGGAGTCCTCCGGCATCCCCCACCGCAACGGCCTCCGCACCGACGCGATCCAGGCCCTGCGCGAGATCAAGGTGCCGGTGGTCCGCTGGCCGGGCGGATGCTTCGCCGACGAGTACCACTGGCTGCAGGGCGTGGGCCCCGAGCGCGGCGCGATGGTGAACACCCACTGGGGCGGCGTCGTCGACCCCAACGAGTTCGGCACCCACGAGTTCTTCGAGCTGCTGAACCAGCTCGATGCCGAGGCGTACATCAACGGCAACGTCGGCAGCGGCACCGTCGCCGAGATGCAGGACTGGATCGAGTACATGACGCTCGACAGCCGCACGCCGATGGCCGAGCTGCGCAAGCGCCACGGCCGCGAGCAGCCGTGGAAGGTGCAGTTCTTCGGCGTCGGCAACGAGAGCTGGGGATGCGGCGGCAACATGATGCCGCTGCACTACGCCAACCTGTACCGGCAGTATCAGACCTACGTGCGCGAGTACGGCGACAACCGGATCACCAAGGTCGCCTGCGGCGCGAACGCCGACGACTACGAGTGGACCGACGTGCTGATGGCCCGGGCGACCGACCACATGGACGCGCTGAGCCTGCACTACTACACGCTGCCCACCGGGAACTGGGACGTGAAGGGCGCCGCCCTCGACTTCGACGACGCCGCCTGGTACGAGACCATCCGGCGCACGCTTTTCATGGACACGCTGCTCACCCGGCACGGGCAGATCATGGACCGCTACGACCCGTCGAAGCGCGTCGGCCTTTACGTCGACGAGTGGGGCACCTGGTACGACGTCGAGCAGGGGACGAACCCCGGATTCCTGTACCAGCAGAACACGATGCGGGATGCCGTCGTCGCGGCCCTCAACTTCCACGTGTTCCACCGCCACGCCGCGCGCGTGCGGATGACGAACATCGCGCAGATGGTGAACGTCCTGCAGGCGATGCTGCTCACCGACGGGCCCCGCCTGATCAAGACGCCGACCTACTTCGCCTTCGCGCTGTACACCGACCACCACGACGCCACGCTGCTGCCCGTCACCGGCGCGCTGCCCCCGCACACCGACGTGACGGTCTCGCACAAGGACGGCGCGGTGACGGTGAGCGCGGTCAACTACGCCCTCGACCGCGAAGCCGTGATCGAGGTCGAGCTGCCGGGGGCGATCGGGGCGCTGCGGCGCGGCGAGATCCTCGCCGGCGCCTCGACGGCGCACAACACGTTCGAGGCGCCGGGCGCGGTCGGGCTCGTCCCGTTCGAGGAGGTCGCGGTCACCGGGTCGCGCCTCACGCTCACCCTCCCGCCGTGCAGTATCGTCACGGTGCGGGCCGACGTCGCGGAGGCGTAGCCGCACGGGAAGGGGTCGCGCCGATGGTGACCATGCAGGACGTCGCACGACAGGCGGGCGTCTCGGTGATGACCGTGTCGAACGTCATCAACGGACGTCCGCACGTGCGCGACGCGACCCGCGACCGGGTGCTCACGGCGATCGACGACCTCGGCTACGCGGTCAACGCCGCCGCGCGGAACCTCCGCCAGGGCCGCACCGGCGTGATCGGGCTCGCCATCCCCGACATCGACCGGCCTTATTTCGGCCTGCTGTCGGAGCTCATCATCGAACGGGCGGCTGCCGACGGCTACGAGGTCGTGATCGAGCACACCGGCGCCGACCGCGAGCGCGAGCTCGGCGCGCTGCGGCACTCGCGGCTGCGCAGCTACGACGGGCTCATCATCAGCGCCGTGAACCTCTCCGGGGCGGATGCCGCGCTCTTCCGCGGCGAGCTGCCTGTCGTCGTGCTCGGCGAGCGGTCGTACGACGAGAAGGTCGATCACGTCGTGATGCCGAACGAGGAGGGCGGGGCGATCGTCGCCCGGCATCTCCTGGCCGAGGGCGCGACCTCGCTCGCGATGATCGGCGGCCGGTACGACCCGGAACGTCCGGACTGGGCGGGCAATCTGCGCGCCGCCGGCTTCGTGGAGGCGGCGGCCGAGGCCGGAGTGACGGTCGACGAGCGGCTCATGATCGAGTGCGAGTACTCGATGCCGGGCGGACGGGAGGCGGTCGCGCGGCTGCTGGACACCGGCATCCGCTTCGACGGCCTGTTCTGCGCGACCGACGTGCTGGCGATCGGCGCGATCCGCGGACTGCGCGACCGCGGCATCCGGGTGCCGGACGACGTGCTCGTCGCGGGCTTCGATGACGTGCCCCTCGCGGAGTACACCATTCCCGCGGTGACCTCGCTCGCGCCCGACCACCGCGGCATGGTGGACGCCGCCCTGTCGATGCTGCTGTCGCGCATCGCGGGCGAGCGGTCCGCCGGCGACTACCGCGAGCACATCAGCGCCCCGCGTCTGGTCGCGCGGGAATCGACGAACGGAGCGGCACACTCGTGACCCGGGGCCTCGACGAGTTCTGGGCGCATGACCCGTACATCCTGCCGTTCGAGCCGGAGCAGACCTACTACCTCTACACCGCGGCCCGCGATGAGCCCGTCGTGCTCGCCTACCGGAGTACGGACCTCGAATCGTGGTCGGACGAGCCGATCGAGGTGTTCCGCGTGCCGACCGGGTCGTGGGCGTCGCCGGAGGAGGCGCCGTGGGCGCCCGAGGTGCACGAGCACCGCGGCCGGTTCTACCTGTTCACGACGCTGCACGACTCCGCGCGCCGACTCGACGTTCCCGGGGGCGCGCGGTTCCGCGGAGTCTCCGATGGCACCGGTCACGAGATCGTTCCGACGTCCCGCGGCACGGCGATCGCGGTGGCCGACCACCCCGCCGGGCCGTTCGCGCTGCTGCGCACCGACGGTCCCGTCGCCCCGGCGGACTTCATGACGCTCGACGGCACCCTCTTCGTGGACGACGACGGTCGCCCCTGGATGGTCTATGCGCACGAGTGGGTGCAGATCTTCGACGGCACGATCGAGGCCGTGCCGCTGACGGACGACCTCACGGCGGCATCCGGCGATCCGATCCTGCTGTTCCGCGGGTCGGAGGCGCGGCTGCTGTCGCAGCTGCCGCCGAGCGCGCGGACCCGGATGCCGTACGTCACCGACGGGCCGCAGCTGCGCCGGCTCTCGAGCGGGGACCTGCTCATGATCTGGGCCACGTACCAGCCGCTGCCGGACGGCGGATCGGACTACGTCGAGACGATGGCGGTCTCCCGCAGCGGACGCATCCAGGGCCCCTGGGAGCAGCTCGACGTGCTCGTCGACGGGAACGCCGGGCACGGGATGCTGTTCGAGACCTTCGACGGGCGCCTGATGCTCGTGCTGCACCGCGGCATGAACACGCCGCGGGTGCGCGCCGAGCTGCACGAGGTCGTCGAGGCCGGGGACCGGCTCGCGCTGGCCTGAGGTCGGAGGTCCGTGCGAGACTCGGCCGACGAAGGCAGGGGCGGCATGGCGATCGATCTCAAGAAGACCCTCGACGCGTACCAGGCGAAGCAGGGCGTCATCCGAATCGTCGAGGTGCCGCCGATGCAGTACCTCATGATCGACGGTGCGGGGGACCCGAACACGTCGTCGGCCTTCACGGAGGCGGTCACCGCGCTCATGCCGATCGCCTACGCCCTCAAGTTCGCGAGCCGGAGGGAGCTCGGCATCGACACCGTCGTGATGCCGCTCGAGGGCCTCTGGCATGCCCCCGACATGGCGGCGTTCACCTCCCGGCGCGACAAGTCGTCGTGGCTGTGGACGCTGATGGTCATGGTGCCCGACCACATCACGCCGGAGATGTTCGCGGATGCCGTCACCGCGCTGCAGCGCAGGAAGGACCCGTCTCCGGCCGTGCCGGCGGTGCGCCTCGAGACGCTCGCCGAGGGCACCAGCGTGCAGACCCTGCACGTCGGCTCCTTCGACGACGAGGGGCCGGTGCTCGCCGATCTCCACGACCGGTTCATCCCCGAGCACGGCCTCGTCATGACCGGCCGCCACCACGAGATCTACCTCAGCGACCTCCGCCGCACCGAGGCGTCGAAGCTCCGGACGATCCTCCGTCAGCCGGTCGCGCCGGCGGACTGACCGCTCAGCCGCGCTCCGTCTGCATCCGCTCCCACCGCTCGCGGGTGAGAAAGGCGAGCTGACCGGTCTTGTCCGGCAGCTGCACGCGCGGGCCGAGCTCGAAGCCGCTCTTCACGGCGCGGGCGACCGCCCTCTCGTTGCCGACGTCGGGTTCGATGACGAGCCGGTCGACGGCGGGGTGTGCGAACACGAACCCGGCGACGAGGTCGGCCACGTGGGTCGAGAACCCCGGCACGGGCGCACCGCGGTCGCCGATCAGCAGGTGGACGCCGGCATCCCCTGGGCGCGCGTCGTAGACCTCGCCGACCGGGTCGCTCTCCGGCTCGTAGGTCTGCAGCAGGACGATCGGGAGTCCGTCGCGTCGCACGAGGAAGGCGTGATGACTGGGCAGCGAGTCGACGTGGAGGTAGAGGTCGCGCAGCTCCTCGTGGGTGAGGGCGCCGAGGCCCCAGAACCGGGAGGTGGGCCGGGTCACCCACGTGTGCAGGAGATCGAGCTCGGCGACCGGATCGAGGACCTCGAAGTCGATGCGCCCCAGCGCGGAGGAGCGGATCGTGTGGACGACGGCGCCGGCCGGGCCGCTGAGGAGCCGGCTGGTCGTGGAGGTGGTCATGCTGCTCCGGTGGATCGGTCGATGGCGAGGGCGCGCCAGTCGGTGACGATGCGGGTGGGGTGCACGGCGGCCCAGGCGGCGTGCTGGTCGGCGAAGTGCGGGGATCCGGGGTCGCCGGACGCGCCGAACGGCACACTCCACAGGCTCCGCTCGCGGTCGGAGAGGTCCCACGCCCAGCGGGCGACGGACCCGCGCCAGCCGCGGTCGGTGGAGCCAGGGGTCGAGCCCGTGCAGCACACGGTGTCGCCGTCGCCGGAGAGCGGCGTGTCGAACACGGCGCCCGGGTCCGCGACCCCGGCGACATCGGTGAAGACGTGCAGCGGCAGCATCCGATGGGTCGCGCCCCACTCGCCGGCAGTCGCGGCGATCGTCAGCGCGGACACGACGAGGTCCTGGGCATCCGGCTGCAGAGACGGATGCCGGAGCAGCCGCGGCAGCGCCGCGGCGACCTGCCCCTCCACGTGCAGCCAGGGGTCGAACACGGCTCCGAACGGATGCGGCGCACGAAGTGCGGCGAGGGCAGGGTGGGCGGACAACGCCGTCACCAGCGCGTTGCGCCACGCGGCGAAGAGCCCCGCGGCCGGGGAGTCTGCGTCCATCCGGCCGTCCCAGGCGACCAGAGCATCGCGCACCCGTGCAGCGTCGGCGGGGAGGTCGCCGGTGGGCAGCTGCGGGAGCAGTGCCCGTCGCGTGCCGCTGTCGGTGTCGGCCCAGATCGCTCCGAAGTCCTCGGCGCGATCCGGGCGGAGGGCGTCGACGAGCTCCGCGATCCTCCGCGCACGGTGCCCGGAGGGGTACGCCCAGCCGAGATCGATCTCCGCGCGGGCAGGGCGCTCGTTGGCGTCCACCGCGACATCGGCGACCGGCACCGCCGCGGGCGGTCTCCGGTCCTCGACGGTGCCGGCGTCTGCGGGCAGCGCCCGTCGGCGCCCGCCGCGATCGCGGGACGGCGCGACGCCGACGGTGGCCGAGAGCACCGCTCCGTCGCGGTCGGCGGCGAACACCCGGTTCACCGGGTCGACCCAGGAGCCGAAGGCGTCGATCACCTCGGCGGCGGTGCGAGCGCGCAGCAGCGGGAGCAGGGCGGCGGCACCGAGGTCGGCATCCGTCCGCGCGGGGTGGCGGATGCTCCACGCCTGCAGCTCTCCCTCGTGCACGGGGTGCGGCCGGACGTCCGTCACGACGCAGCCACGCGCGGTCTCCAGCGCCTCGACGATGATGCCGGAGCCGCCGCGGATGCGGACGGCAGAGCGCTGCACGTCGACCGGCGCCCAGCCTTCCGGTCCGAGCGCCTCGTACCCCGAGCCCGTCGCCCGCAGGTGCTCCTCGAACACCTCGACGCTGTGCGCGATCGCGTTCGTGATGCCCCACGCGGCGCTGCCGGCGTGCGCGAAATGCGGGGCCCCAGGCACGCCGGGGAAGGCGAGGCCGACGACGTCGAACTCGTCGCAGGCGAGACGGACCTGCTGATAGACGCCCGGCAGCTCGAACAGCCGGTGCGGATCGCCGGCGAGCAGCGGCATCCCGCTCGCCGTGCGGCTGCCGTGCAGCGCCCAGGCGTTGCTCCCCGAGCGCGGCAGCGTCTCGTCGACGTCGTCGCCCGCGAAGACATCGACCCACTCGTCGCCGAGCGTCATCGCGACGTGCTCGCGCCAGAGCAGGGCCGGGAAGGTGGAGAAGAGGGCGTGCGCGACGTGCAGCACGCTGAGCGGATCGTGATCGTCCCATGGCGTGAGCGGCACCGCATCCCCGAATGCCTCGTCGAGGGTGCGGAACTCGGCGGCGTCAGCGCCGACGGCCTCCATGCCGCGGCGCACGCCTGCCGCATAGTCGCCGACGAACCTCCGTGACTCCGCATCGAGGGCGGCGAAAGCTCGCCGTGCGGTGTCGTCGAGGCGCGCACGGCGGGCGAACACATCCCACGCCACGCCGGCCTCGCCGATCAGCTCGGAGAGCCGCCCCGCGGCGCGGAGCCGGTCGACCTCGATCTGCCAGCCGCGGTCGCGCGCGGTCACCTCGCCCTGAGCGCGGGCGAGGTCCCGCACGTCCGTCGCCCGGATGTGCGGGACGCCCAGCGCGTCACGGAAGACCTCCGCCATCCGCTCAGCCTCCCACAGCGGCGAGCTGCGGGAAGCGGGCGCGCCCGATCGGATTCTCCAGCGTGCCCGCGTACATCAGTGAGGCCGACTGGTTCGCGATGTCGACCATGCGCAGCGTGTTCCGCAGCTGCAGCCGGTTCAGGCAGGAGTGCGCGAAGGCATCAGCCCGCAGGTCCACGAGGGAGTCGAGGTGCGGATGCTCCGCCGCATGCTCGTCGACGATCTCCGCGGCGATCCGCCAGAAATCCTGCTCGGGGAGGGTCCCGGCGACGTGCAGGATGCCGGAGAGGTGGCGGAGCACCCCGTCGAACACGTCCGTGAACACGGCGAGCGCCTTCTCCTCGTCGCCGACGGTCGCCACGACCCGGCGCACCTCGTCCGGCACCGCACGGTCGGCGAGCAGCGCGACCTCCTCACCGATGTCCTTCATGAACACACCTGTCGGCGTGTGGGCCTCGAGGATGAGGATGAGGTTCTCCCCGTGCGGCATGAACGCCAGGTCGTGGGCGAGCAGGCAGTGCACGATCGGGCGCAGGTACGCGCGCAGCAGGGCCCGCACCCACTGCGCGGCGGGGAGGCCGCTGCGTCGCACGAGGGCGGTCGCGACCGACGCCCCGGACGGATCGCGGTGCAGCAGCGAGGCCAGGGTGGCGAGGCGCTGCGTCCCGGAGATCAGCGGCATCGGGCTCTCGCGCCACAGGGCGGCGAGCATCTTGCGGTGGGCGGAGGGCTCGGCGGTGCGGTGGTAGGCGTCTCCGGTGTAGCCGATCGAGGCGCGCTCGCGGAGCACCCGGAAGCCGCTGTCGCGCAGCGTCGCGTCGCCGGCGACGAGGTCGGCGACCCAGTCGTTGATCGCGGGGGTCACGCGCATGTACGCGGGGGAGAGGCCGCGGAGGAAGCCCATGTTCTGCACCGCGAGCGCGGTCTTCACATAGTGCCTGTGCGGCTGGGAGATGTTGAACATGGTCCGCACCGACTGCTGCGCTCGGTACTCGTCCTCGCTCTCGCCGATCAGCACGAGGTCGCGGCGGGCGAGGTCGGGGGCGAAGGTGATCGCGACCCGGTTCTCCCACTGCCACGGATGCACGGGCAGGAGCAGGAAGTCGGCAGGATCCTCGCCGAGGTCGCGCAGCCGGGAGGCGAAGCGGTCGCGCTCGGCCGCGCTCAGCTCGCCCTCGAGCAGCGTCTCCTCGGAGAGCCCGGCGCCGAGCGCGAGGTGCGCGGCGGAGCGGCGTGCGGCGACCCAGACCATCCGGAACGGCCGGCCGGACTCCGGGGAGAAAGCGGCATGATCGGACACGCCGAAGCCGATGCGCCCGTTGTTGGCGACGAAGCCGGGGTGGCCCTCGGTCATCGCGGCCTCGATCGTCTGGAAGTCCGCGTCGGCGAGAGCATCCGCCGTCGGTCCTCCCTGCGCGACCTTGAACATCGCACCCGCAAGGGTCGATGCGATCTCCTCGAGGTACACCGGCAGGAGCTCGTCGGAGAGACCGAGCCGCGGCTGCAGTTCGAGGATGAGCGCCTGCGCGTCCAGCGGCGTCTCGGCGCCGTCGGCGAGGCGGCGGATGCTGTGCTCGTCGACGATCCAGTGCTCGAGCTCTGCGCGCACGGCGCCGAAGCGGTACTCGACTCCGGGCGTGGTGCGCAGCATCCAGGTGCCGTCTGCGAGCGGCTCGGGGGCAATGAGTCGTTCGTGGCTGAACTCGGCCAGCGCCTTCGCGACGAGGTGGCGCTGCGCCTTCTCCAGGGACTCGGGGGTCAGGTGGGCGGCGGGGTTCAGGTGGGCGGTGGGGGTGGTCATGCGCGGGCCTCTCGTTCGCGGGCGATGTCGGATGCCGCGAACGCGGCGCGGGTGCAGACCGACAGCATCGCGGTCTTGACGTGGCCGCCGTCTTCGACGGCCACCTCGCGGAGCTCGGTGAAGCCGGCCCGCACGTTCTTGCGGCGGATGAGGTCGTTCCGCACGTCGGGCTCGACGACCACGCGGTGCGCGCCGAGCCCGTCGAAGCACCAGGCCATGACGCCGGCGAAGACGGCGTCGGTGAAGCCGTGCCGGGGCTCACCGCCGGGCGGGGAGATCAGCACATGCATGCCGAGGTCGCCGGGCAGCGCCTGATGGACGCCGCTCAGCAGCACGCGCGCGGGATCATAGGTCTCCGCATAGAACGCGGGGATGCCGTTCACGAGCCCGAGCCAGGCGTCCTGCGCGGGATGACCCGTGATGCCGACGAGGTAGGCCGCGACGGCGTCCTCGTCGTGGTCGGCCATGCCCCAGAACGCCGAATGCGGGTCGGCGAGCCAGTGCTGCAGCAGCGGGGCGTCGCGCTGCGGGTCGGCGGGGGCGAGGGCGACGGCGAGTCCGGAGGCGTCGCTCATCGGGCGGCCTCCGGGGCGAGCGCGCCGTGCGGGACCCCGAACTCCTGGAAGGCGATGCGGCGCTCGATCGGGTAGACCTCGCGGCCGGTGATCGAGGCGAGGATGGACGAGTTGCGCCAGGCTCCGAACCCGAGGTCGGGTGCGGTGAGCCCGTGGGTGTGCTCCTCGCCGTTCTGCACGAAGACGCGTCCGCGACCGCCGTCGACGCTGTAGTCGCGGGCGACGTCGAGCCGGCCGAGCGCGTCCCAGTCCAGCCGGTCGGCGATGCCGGCGAGGAAGGGCGGCGTCTCGGAGGCGTACCCGGTGGCCAGGATCAGCGAGGCCGTCTCCCGCTCGTGGGTCTCGTCGAGCTGACCGTGGCGCAGGCGCAGCCGGTGTCGGGCGCCGTCCCACTCCGCCGCGATCACCTCGGTGTCGGTGAGCAGGGTCGTGGGGACGGGGCCGTCGGCGCTCAGCCGGTACAGGGTGTCGTAGATGTCGTCGATGAGGTCGGCGGAGATGCCCTTGTAGAGGCTGCGCTGTTCGCGGCCCAGATGCTGGCGCATCGCGATCGGGAGCGCGTGGAAGTGGTCGGTGTACTCCGGGGAGGTCATCTCCAGGGTGAGCTTCGTGTACTCCATCGGGAAGAACCGGGGCGAGCGCGTGATCCAGTCCAGGCGGTAGCCGCCGTCGCGCGCGCCCTCGACGAGGTCGCGATAGATCTCTGCGGCCGACTGCCCGCTGCCGACGATCGTGATCGAGTCGGTGGCGCGCAGCGCGTCGCGGCTGCGGAGGTAGTCCGCGCTGTGCACCGCGGTCTCGGCCACCCCGCGCAGCGCCGGGGGTGCCGTGGGGCGGGTGCCGACGCCGACGACGACGTGGCGGGCGCGCACCGTGCTCTCCTCACCGGTGTCGGTGCGCATCGCGCGCACGACGTAGACGTCCTCCGCGGGGTCGTGCTCGATCGCGATCACCTCGTGATTCCAGCGCAGCCCGGGCAGGCGCTCGGCCGCCCAGCGGCAGTACGCGTCGTACTCGGTGCGCAGGGCGTAGAAGCTCTCGCGGATGTAGAAGGGGTACAGCCGGCCGGTGTGCTTCAGCCAGCGGAGGAAGGAGAACTCCGAGGTGGGGTCGGCCATCGTCACCAGGTCTGCGAGGAACGGCACCTGGATGGTGGCGCCCTCGATCATCATCCCGTGATGCCAGCGGAAGCCGTCGGCCCGGTCGAGGAACACCGCGTCCAGCCCGGTCGGCTGCGCGAGGCACGCGAGCCCCAGGTTGAACGGGCCGATGCCGACGCCGACGAGGTCGTGCACGTGGCCGCTCACGCGCCAGCCCCGATCAGCTCGCGCTCGGGGTTCATGCCGGCCAGCGCCGTGGCGGCATCCTTCACCGTCTCGAGGATGCCCCGCACATCCTCGAGGGAGGTCTCCGGGTTGAGCAGGGTGAGTTTCAGGCAGGGGCGGCCGTCGATGACGGTCTTCGCGACCAGGGCCCGGCCCGATTCGAACAGCACGCGACGGATGCCGGCGACGAGGGCGTCCTGCTCGGCCGGGTCGCTTCCGCCGGGAACCGAGCGGAACAGCACGGTGCTCAGCTGCGTGCGCCCGACGAGCTCCAGTGCCGGATCCGCCTCGACGAGGTCGCCGGCACGGGCGGCCAGGTCGATCACGGCGTCGAACATCTCCCCGATGCGGTCGGCGCCGAGCGCCCGCAGTGACACCCACAGCTTCAGCGCGTCGAATCGCCGCGTCGTCTGCAGGGACTTGTCGACCTGATTCGGCTCCTCGTTCTCGATCGGGTTCAGGTAGTCGGCGTGCCACGCGCCGGCTGCGAGATCGCGGGGCTCGCGCACGAGGATCGCGCTGGAGGAGACCGGCTGGAAGAAGCTCTTGTGGAAGTCGACGGTCACCGAGCGGGCCCTCTCGATGCCGGTGAGCAGATGCCGGCGGCGCCGGGAGACGAGCAGGCCGCAGCCGTAGGCCGCGTCGACATGCAGCCAGACGCCGTGACGGTCGCAGACCTCGGCGATCCGGGCGAGCGGGTCGATCACGCCGCGGTCCGTGGTGCCGGCCGTGGCGACGACCGCCATCGGCAGCCGGCCCGCGGCGCGCGCGGCGGCGACGGCCTCGTCGAGGGCGGCGGGCAGCATCCGTCCTTCGCCGTCGTCCGCCACCTCGATCACGGCGTCCTCGGCGAGGCCGAGCAGCAGGGCGGACTTGCCGACGCTGAAGTGGCTGGACGCCGTCGCGAAGACGACCAGGCGGGGGAGCGATGACGCGCGGGCTGGACCTGCCTCCGCGATCGCGGCCTCCCTGGCGAGGAACAGCGCGTGCAGGTTCGACTGCGTGCCGCCGGAGGTGAACACGCCGTCGCCGGCGGCGAAGCCGACCCAGCCGGCGACGGTGTCGATCAGCCGGCGCTCCATGAGCGTGCCGACCGTGGACTGGTCGTAGGTGTCGACCGAGGGGTTCACGGCCGCGAGCACGCTCTCGGCGGCGACGGCGGGGAGCACGACCGGGCAGTTCAGGTGCGCAGCATAGGCCGGGTGATGGAACCACACCGCGTGGGCGAGGAAGAGCTCGTCGACCTCGCGGATGGCCGACGGGGTTCCGATGCCGGCTGCGTCGAGGTCGACCGCGTCGACGAGGCTCTGCAGCTCCGCACGGGAGGCGCCGGAGGCGGGTTGCGCGACGTCGGCGAACCGCGCGGCGACGTGGGAGGCGGCCTGCGAGACCAGCGAACGGTAGAGGTCGGCTGTGGACGAGGTGAGCAGCTCAGGCACCGGATCGACTCCTTCAAGTTAGGTTTGCCTATCCTACATAGATGATCATTTCGTCATGCAACCTCGCGACGCGCGGGAGCCGCTTCCGCCCGGGAATCAACCCCCTCCGCGAGGCGGTTCCCGTTGGCTACCATTCAGCGGTGAGCACCGCCAAGAACGCCGCACGCGTGGCGAAGGGCTCATCCGCGTTCCGTCGGGTGGCCCGCGCCGGTTTCGTCGTCGTGGGCCTGGTCCATCTCCTCATCGGCGTCATCGCGATCTCCATCGCCTCGGGCGCGGGAGGGGACGCCGACCAGGACGGAGCGATGGAGCAGATCCGTCGGACGCCGATCGGCGGCCTGCTGCTGACCGCCATGGTGGTCGGGCTGGTGGCGCTCGCCGCCTGGCAGATCGCCGGCGTGTTCCTGATGGCCGATCCGCACGAGTCCAGGAAATGGGGCCGTCGGGTCAAGGCCGCTGCCATCTCGCTCGCCTACCTCGTCGTCGCGGGGATGGCTCTGATCTATGCGCTGGGCGGCCGCGCCGACTCGGAGAAGGCGTCGCAGGGCCTGAGCGCCTGGATCCTCTCCGCTCCCGGGGGTGCCGTCATGCTCGTGCTGATCGGTCTGACCGTCGTCGGCGTCGGAGCGGGCTTCGTCATCGGCGGCGTCACGAGGGCGTTCGAGAGGGAGCTCCGGCTCCCTGCCGGAGCCGTACGTCCTGGGGTCCTGACCTTCGGGGTGATCGGATACATCGCGAAGGGCGTCGCGGTGATCGTCACCGGGGTGCTGGTCGTCGCCGCGGCGTGGACACGCGATCCCGAGAAGGCCGCGGGGCTCGACGGGGCGCTGCACAGCCTGATGGCGCTGCCGTACGGGCGCGCGCTGCTCTGGCTCGTCGGCGCCGGGCTCGCGGTGTACGGGATCTTCTGCTTCGTGAGGGCCCGCCTCGCCCGGATGTGACGGCGTTCTCAGGCGGTCGCGGGCTTCTCGCTCCAGACGAGCAGGAACGCGCCGAGCGCGATCATGAGCCCGCCCCCGGTGGCGCCCATCGCCTCGAGCCGTCGCGGGGACCGCCCGAACCACTCGCGGGCCGCGCCCGCCAGCAGCACCCAGACCGCGTCGCACGTCACGCCGATGGCCACGACGACGGCGCCGAGGATGAACAGCTGCACGGGCACGGCGCCCGCATCGAGGTCGACGAACTGCGGGAGGATCGCGAGGAAGAACGCGATCGACTTCGGGTTGCTGACACCGACGACGAACCCCTCGGCGAGCAGGCGGATTCCCGAGCGCCGAGGCTGTGCGCCGGCCATCGCCCGCGCGGCATCCTTGCGGTGCCGGATCGCCTGGACGCCGAGGAAGACCAGGTAGCCGGCACCGAGCACCTTGACGATCGTGAACAGCACCACCGACTGCGCGATCACCGTGCCGACGCCGAGCGCGACCCCGACGACCAGCAGGATCGAGCCGACGGCGGTGCCCAGGATGCTGAGGAACCCGCCGAGCCGCCCGAGAGCCATGGCGCGGCCGATCGTGAACAGGACCGTCGGCCCAGGGATCACGACCATGATGAACGCCGCGATCACGAAGGCGATGAGCGTGTCGGCGCTGAGCATGATGCGAGCCTAGGGCAGGCCGCCTTCCTGCGCGTCCGGGCGCATGCATCGCAGGTGGAGTGCGTCCGGTGTGCGGTCTCGTCCGTCCGAGTGCGCATTGTGGTCGCCCTTTCTCGTGGGGGCGGCGATTTCCCGCACCTCGTTGCGCGGCATCCGCTCCCGTCCAGGGCCGGGTGCGCGTTCTTGTCGCCTCCTCGTGAAGAAGGCGACAAGAACGCGCACCTCACGGACGCGATCGTGCCCGGTCCGGACAGGGCCGGCCTCTGTCGCGCCCACTGAGCGGGGAGCGCCGACCTCGTCGGCCGGGTGGGCCCGGTCCCGACGGTCGTCGACGCGTGACCCGCGCCCTGGGCACCGGGTGGGAGAATCGAAGGATGAGCATGTCCCGCGTCGCCGAATCCACCGCCCCGCTGAGCGAGGCCGAGGTGCAGCGCCTGCGCGCGGACTTCCCGATCCTGGCGCAGGAGGTGAACGGGCATCCGCTCGCCTATCTCGACTCCGGAGCGACCTCGCAGCGCCCTCTGGCGGTCCTGGACGCCGAGCGCGCCTTCGCGTCCACGACGAACTCGGCCGTGCATCGCGGGGCGCACACGCTGGCCGCAGAGGCGACCGAGCTGTTCGAGGACGCCCGCGCCACCGTCGCCCGCTTCGTCGGCGCCGACGAGGACGAGATCGTCTGGACTTCGAACGCGACCGAGGCGATCAACCTCGTCGCGTACTCCCTCTCGAACGCCTCGCTCGGGCGGGGCGGCGCGGCCGCCGAGGGCCTGCGTCTGCGCGAGGGCGACGAGATCGTCACCACGGAGATGGAGCATCACGCGAACCTCATCCCGTGGCAGGAGCTCGCGGCGCGCACCGGCGCGACGCTCAAAGTCGTCCCGCTCGACGACGCCGGTGCCCTCCGCCTTGACGTCGCGGCCGAGCTGATCACCGAGCGCACGAAGCTCGTCGCTTTCACGCACGTGTCCAACGTGCTCGGCGTGATCAACCCGGTCGAGCAGCTCGTGACGCTCGCCCGCCGCGTGGGGGCGCTCGTGCTGCTGGACGCCTGCCAATCGGCGCCGCACCTGCCGCTCGACGTGAAGGCGCTCGACGTCGACTTCGCCGTGCTGTCCGGCCACAAGATGCTCGGCCCGACCGGTATCGGCGCCCTCTACGGCCGCAGGGAGCTGCTCGAGGCGATGCCGCCCTTCCTCACCGGCGGCTCGATGATCACGACCGTCACCACCACCGAGGCCGAGTACCTGCCGCCGCCGCAGCGCTTCGAAGCGGGCACGCAGCGGGTGTCGCAGGCGATCGCGCTCGCCGCCGCCGTCGACTACCTCACCGCCGTGGGGATGCCCCGGATCGCCGCGCACGAGGCCGCGTTCGGCCGCCGCCTCGTCGAGGGGCTCAGCGCCATCGACGGGGTGCGGGTGCTCGGCGCCGGCATCGACCTGCCGCGCGTGGGCCTCGCGAGTTTCGATGTGGCCGGCATCCATTCGCACGACGTGGGCCAGTACCTCGACGACCTCGGGATCGCCGTGCGCGTCGGGCACCACTGCGCGCAGCCGCTGCACCGCCGCCTCGGCGTCACCTCCTCGACCAGGGCGAGCACCTATCTCTACACGACGGATGCCGAGGTCGAGGCCGTCATCGCCGGCGTCGCCGGAGCCATCGACTTCTTCCGGAGGGGCGCATGAGCGACCTGCAGAACCTGTATCAGGAGCTGATCCTCGACCACTCCCGCACCCCGCACGGCTACGGACTGCGCGGCGAGATCGCGGCGCAGTCGCACCAGGTGAACCCCACCTGCGGCGACGAGGTCACCCTCCAGGTGCACCGGGCCGCCGACGGCAGCGTCGAGGCGATCGCCTGGGAGGGGCACGGCTGCGCGATCTCGCAGGCATCCGCATCGCTGCTCGCCGAGCTCGCCGAGGGCCTCTCCGTCGATGATCTCGAGGTGCGCATCGCCGCCTTCCGCGAGGCGATGCGCTCCCGCGGGAGGATCCAGCCCGACGAGGAGCTGCTCGGCGACGCCGCCGCCCTCGGCGGGGTGTCGAAGTACGTCGCCCGCGTGAAGTGCGCGATGCTCGCCTGGGTCGCCGCCGAGGACGCGCTCGCCAAGTCCTGAGCATCCGCTTGCCTGCGTCACACCTGTCAGGTCGGGAGAACGGATGTCGGGTCATTCGGCCACATCGACCTGACAGGTGTGCATCCGACCTGACAGGTGTCTGGGCGGATGCCGCGCACCGCCGCCCCGGTCCGGGGGAGGATGGACCCATGTCCGTCCGCCTCGCCCCGCTGCCCGCCGATCGCTTCGACGCCTGGCGCGCCGCGACGAGGGAGCGGCTCATCGCCGTGCTCCGGGAATCGGGCCGGCGACCCGGTGCGGATGCTCCGGCGTACGCCGACGCGTTCCTCGAGGAGCTCCTCCCCGTCGGGGCGGCGACGCCGACCGCCCGCCTCCTCGTGATCTCGCAGGACGGTGCGGAGGCAGGCACCGTCTGGCTCGGCGTCAACGCCGGGAAGATGTTCCTCGTCTCCGTGGATGCCGGCGAGGCGGTCGCCGGTTCCGACGAGCTGTTCGACGCGATCCTCGCGATCGCGCAGGGCGAGGGGGTGCGCCGGATCAGCGCCGGCGTGCTGAGCGCGGACCGCGCGGTGCGGAGTCTCATCGAGGGCCGCGGCTTCACGGTGTCATCCATCCAGATGCTGCTCGAGCCCCTGCCTGACGAGAGGGAGACCGTCCCCGACGTCGTCGTCGCCCCGATGACCCCCGGGCGCTTCCCCTCCTACGCTGCGCACGCGGAGGCGGCGTTCGCCGTGGACCTCGTGGACTCCGGCCGGTACACCGCGGAGGAGGCGGAGGCGGAGTCGCACCGGCAGATGCTGATGGAGCTCCCCGACGGTCTGCGCACCGAGGGGCAGAGCTTCTTCACGGCATCCGTCGGCGGCGAGGAGGTCGGAACCCTGTGGATCGGGATGCGGGAGCGGGACGGACGTCCGCACGCCTTCGTCCTCGACATCGAGGTCGCGGAGGAGCATCGCCGCAGGGGATACGGCCGGGTGCTGATGCACGCCGCCGAACGGGAGGGCAGGGCGCTCGGTGCCGAGTCGATCGGTCTGCATGTCTTCGGCTTCAACACCGGCGCGATCGACCTGTACGAACGGCTCGGCTATCGCCGCATCGAGGAGACCTGCGTCCTCGATCTCTGAGGCGCTCGCCTTTGCGGGAATACACCCCGGAGGGGTATCGTTGTCGGTAGGCAGATACCCCCAGGGGGTATCCATCCGAAGTCCGGAGCAAGCCGAGAGGAACGCACGATGAACACCACCACCTACGCCGTCACCGGAATGACCTGCGGGCACTGCGAGGGCTCGGTCCGCAGCGAGGTCGCCAAGGTCGAGGGCGTGACCGGCATCCAGGTCAGCGCCGCATCGGGCAGTCTCGTGGTCACGTCGGACACCGTGCTCGACGACGCCGCCGTGCTCGCGGCCGTCGACGAGGCCGGCTACCGCGCCGTCCGCGCCTGAGGAGGCGGGTCATGGCAGGTGCAGGAGCCGTCTACGACCTCGAGATCGGCGGGATGACGTGCGCGTCATGCGCGTCGCGCATCGAGAAGCGACTCAACCGCATGGAGGGCGTGACGGCCGCCGTGAACTACGCGACCGAGAAGGCGCACGTCGAGGTCGCCCCCGGGGTGGCCGTCGACGACCTCATCTCGGAGGTCGTGCGCACCGGGTATACGGCATCCGTCCCCCGGGATGAGGAGGTCGCGGAGAGCGACCCCGCTTACCGGCTCCTGCGCCTGCGGCTCATCGTGGCTGCTGCGCTCGCGATCCCCGTGATCGCGCTCGCCATGGCCGAGCCGCTGCAGTTCCCGGGCTGGCAGTGGGCGTCCCTCGTCCTGGCCGTGCCGGTGGTGACCTGGGCGGCCTGGCCGTTCCACCGCGCGGCGTGGCTGAACGCCCGCCACCGCGCCGTGACCATGGACACGCTGATCTCCGTCGGTGTGACCGCCGCGTCGCTCTGGTCGTTGTACGCGCTGTTCTTCGGCACGGCCGGCATGTGGGGGATGACCCACCCGTTCCGGTTCACGATCGAACGCGGCGACGGGCTGGGCAGCATCTACCTCGAGGTCGCCGCAGGCGTCACGATGTTCCTGCTGCTCGGGCGCTTCCTCGAGCAGCGCTCCAAGCGCCGGGCGGGAGCCGCCCTGCGCGCGCTCGGCGCACTGGGTGCGAAGGACGTCGCGATCCTGCGCGACGGCGGCGAGGAGCGGATGCCGCTCGACCGGCTCGTGGTCGGAGACGTGTTCGTGGTGCGTCCGGGGGAGAAGATCGCCACCGACGGCATCGTGCGCGAGGGCTCGTCGGCGATCGACGCCTCGATGATCACCGGGGAGTCGGTGCCGGTCGAGGTCGCCGCGGGGGACGCCGTCACCGGCGCCACCGTCAACGTCGGCGGGCGCCTGCTCGTGACCGCGACGCGCGTCGGCGCCGACACCCAGCTCGCCCGCATGGCGCAGCTCGTGGAGGAGGCGCAGTCCGGCAAGGCCGAGGCGCAGCGCCTGGCCGACCGGCTGTCGGCCGTGTTCGTGCCGATCGTGTTCGGCATCGCGATCGTGACGCTCGCCGCCTGGCTCCTCGCCGGCGGAGGAGCAGCCGCCGCCTTCACCGCCGCGGTCGCGGTGCTCATCATCGCCTGCCCCTGCGCGCTCGGCCTCGCGACGCCCATGGCTCTGCTGGTCGGCACCGGCCGCGGCGCGCAGCTCGGCGTGCTCATCAAAGGCCCGGAGGTGCTGGAGTCGACCCGCCGCGCCGACACGATCGTGCTCGACAAGACCGGCACCGTCACCTCCGGACGCATGACGCTCACCGATGTCGTCCCTGCGGAGGGCGAGGACGCCGACGAGGTGCTGCGGCTCGCGGCCGCGCTCGAGGACGCCTCGGAGCATCCGATCGCGCAGGCGATCGTCCGGGGCGGCACCGAGCGGTTCGGCGAACTGCCGCCCGTCGCCGAGTTCCAGAACGTGCAGGGTCGCGGCGTCTCCGGTGTCGTCGAATCGCACGCGGTGATCGCCGGCCGCCCCTCGCTGCTCGCCGACTGGGCGCTGCACCTCGACGAGGCGCTCGCCGCCGCGTTCGAGAGGGCCGAGGACGACGCCCGCACCGCGGTCGCCGTCGCCTGGGACGGTCGCGTGCGTGGCGTGCTGGTGGTCGCCGACCAGGTGAAGCCGACCAGCCGCGATGCGATCGCCGCGCTCCGGGGGCTCGGGCTCACGCCGGTGCTGCTCACCGGCGACAACGAGCGGGCCGCGCGCCGGGTGGCCGCGCAGGTCGGCATCGACGAGGTCAGCGCCGGAGTCCTGCCGGAGGGCAAGGTCGAGGTCGTCACGGCCCTGCAGCGGCAGGGTCGGGTGGTCGCGATGGTCGGCGACGGCGTCAACGACGCCGCGGCGCTCGCGCAGTCCGACCTCGGCATCGCGATGGGCACGGGCACGGATGCCGCCATCGAGGCATCCGACCTCACCCTCGTCCGCGGCGACCTGTGGGGCGCGGTCGACGCGATCCGTCTCGCCCGCCGGACGCTCGGCACCATCCGCGGCAACCTGTTCTGGGCCCTCGCCTACAACGTCGCCGCCCTCCCCCTGGCGGCCCTCGGGCTGCTGAACCCGATGCTCGCAGGGGCGGCCATGGCCTTCTCCAGCGTGTTCGTCGTGCTGAACAGCCTGCGCCTGCGGCGGTTCCGCAGCGCGGCGCCCGGCGTGCGGGTCTGAGACGCCTCCCGGGCCGACATCGACGGATTCTCACCCACCGGGAGAAGGCGCGATACCGGTACGCTCGTGGGAAGGAGGTAGCGGTGGGACGAACTGCGGATGCCATCGCCGAAGGCGTCGCGATCGCGACCGCTGCCGCGCGCCTCGCCGTGAA
The DNA here is from genome assembly GCF_011752045.1 of Microbacterium hydrocarbonoxydans. Taxonomy (GTDB): domain Bacteria; phylum Actinomycetota; class Actinomycetes; order Actinomycetales; family Microbacteriaceae; genus Microbacterium. Next base: position 1,709,680 of record NZ_JAAKXW010000001.1, on the reverse strand, counting down.
GAACCACATCCTCGTGGGCACCATCGCCGAGGGCGGCAGCTTCGACCGCGAGAAGTACATCGACGACACCCGTGAGGCGCTCCGCGCGATGGCGGAGGAGTCGGAAGAGGCCGAGAAGACCCTCGCGGCCCTCTGGAAGCGCGCCCGCAGCAGGCACTCCGACCCGCAGGGCACCCACGACTATCGTGACCGGGACGTGCGCAACCTGAAGAAGCGCGCCAAGCAGGCGCGGGGCGTGGCGGCGAGGCTGCGGGAGATCATGGACGACCGCGAGGCGCTCGGCGTGATCGAGGAGGAGGCGCGCGAGGCGGCCTGGGCGGACGTGCGCCACAACCTCGACCGCCGTCTCCGCGTCGAGGGCATGCGGCCCGACCAGGATCCCGATTACGAGCAGATGCGCGAGGCGCGGATGCAGGCGCTGCGGCTCGTCGACCTGCAGGCGCTGTCGTCGTCGCAGAAGGCCAAGGCGAAGAGCAGGAAGAAGCTGGCCAAGGCCGCGGCGAAGGCCGAGGCGAAGGGTCGCTGACGCGCTCGATTCGCGCGAGCGCGAAGTCTGTTGTAGGCTGTTCCACGGCCCGCTGAGCGGGCCAGGAGCGCCCCTAGCTCAATGGATAGAGCATCTGACTACGGATCAGAAGGTTGGGGGTTCGAGTCCCTCGGGGCGCACCACTGAGAAGATCCCCGTCGCGGAAGCGGCGGGGATCTTCTTCGTTTCGCCCGTGCGCCGATCAGGTTGCGGTCGTGCCCGGTCGTCGCTCGAACCAAACCCTTTCCCGTTACGGTTTTCCTCGCTACGCTGGGCGCGACGAGGAGGAGCCGACATGGACGTCGAAGAGCTCACCGAGCGCGAGCGGATGATCGCGGGGCGCACGTACCGGTCCACCGACCCGGAGCTCACCGCGGCGCGGGCCCTGACGAAACGCATCCTGTTCGAGTACAACGGCTCGCATCCCGACGACGAGGAGCGGCGTGCGGAACTGCTGAACGGCCTCCTGGGATCCGTCGGCGGGCCGTTGTGGATCGAGCCGCCGTTCCGCTGCGACTACGGGGCGCAGATCTCGATGGGCGCCTACGTCTTCGCGAACTACGACCTCACGATCCTCGACTGCGCGCCCGTGACGATCGGCGACTTCGTGCTGTTCGGCCCGCGGATCACCCTCGCGACGGCGAGCCACCCGATCGACTTCCGGCAGCGCACGGCCGACATGTACGAGTACGCGCGGCCGATCACGATCGGCGAGGGGGCCTGGCTGGGTGCGCACGTCGTCGTCGGCCCCGGCGTGACCATCGGGGCCAGGGCGGTGATCGGCGCGGGGAGCATCGTCACCAAGGACATCCCGCCCGACGTGGTCGCCGTGGGCAACCCGTGCCGGGTCGTTCGCGAGATCACCGAGGCCGATCGGGCCGGGTACCTGGACGCCTACGGGGCGGCGCGCCCGGCCTGACCTCTCCGCTAGTCCAGCAGACTGCGGATCGCCGGGTCACGGCGCGCGACCTCGGCGGCCGTGGACACGATCACCTGGCGCATCGCGGCGACCGCCGCGGCCGGGGTGACGTCGGAACGGTGCGCAAGGCTCACGGTGCGTGTCATCTGCGGATGCGCGAGCCGCGTCGCACGCAGCTCCGGCCGGTCGAGGAGCACCATCGCCGGCACCACGGCGACGCCGACGCCGCGCTCGACGAAGCGGAGCACGGCGTCCATCTCGGCCCCCTGCAGCACCTGGGTCGGCGTGAGGCCCGCGGCCCGGAAGGCGGCATCCGTCGTCGCGCGGAGCTCGTAGGTCTCGTCGAGGGCGATGAGTGGGAGCTGCGACAGGCGCTCGAGGTCGATCACGGGATCGGCGGCGATCGGCGGCTCGGCGGCGGATGACACCACCACGAGCTCCTCGCTGAGCAGCGGCACCCGGGTGAGGCTGAAGCCGGACGGCGGGGGGCCAGCCGATTCGGTGATGATCGCGATGTCGACGGCGCCGACGGCGAGCTGGTCGACGAGCAGCCGGGAGCCGCTCTCTGTGAGGTGCAGGTCGACGCCGGGGTGCGCGGTGTGGAATGCGCTGATCGCCTCGGCCACGAGGCTGATGCAGAGGGTCGGTGGCGCGCCGAGGCGCACGCGGCCGCGGCGGAGTCCGCGGAGCTCGCCCATCTCCTCCTTGATGGACTCCGCTTCGCCGAGCATCCGCTGTGCGCGGGGGAGCAGCATCTCGCCGGCGGCGGTGAGTGCGATATGCCCGCGGGCGCGATGGAAGAGCTCGATGCCCAGCTCGCGCTCGAGAGTGGAGATCTGCCGGCTCAGCGACGGCTGGGCGAGGTGCAGGCTCTCGGAGGCGCGGGTGAAGTGGCCGAGGCGGGCGACCTCGACGAAACCGCGCAGCTGCTCCAGATTCATTCCCAGAGTGTATCGAATCAAGCAGGACAATGCATTGGAGTTATCGGACGCCGCTTCTTAGCGTGGAGGACATGAACGAACGTCAGATCTCCACCACCGTCCTCGTGATCGGGACGGGAGGATCCGGGCTGCGCGCGGCCATCGAGGTCGCCGAGCACGGCGTCGACGTGCTCGCCGTCGGCAAGCGCCCCCGCAACGATGCCCACACCGCGCTCGCCGCCGGCGGCATCAACGCCGCTCTCGGCACCATGGACGCCGAGGACTCCTGGCAGCAGCACGCCGCCGACACCCTCAAGGAGAGCTACCTGCTCGCCCACCCGCACACCGTCGAGATCGTCACACGGGGCGCCGAGCGGGGCATCCGCGATCTCGAGCGCTGGGGCATGGGCTTCGCCCGGGAGGACGACGGCCGCATCTCGCAGCGATTCTTCGGGGCGCACACCTTCCGGCGCACCGCCTTCGCCGGCGACTACACGGGCCTCGAGATCCAGCGCACCCTCGTCGCCCGCGCCGAGCAGCTCGCCGTCCCGATCCTCGACGACGTGTACATCACGCGCCTGCTCGTGCGCGACAACGTCGTCTTCGGCGCCTACGGCTTCGATCAGGCCGACGGAACCTGCCTCCTCATCCACGCGGATGCCGTCATCCTCGCCGCCGGCGGTCACAACCGCATCTGGCGGCGCACCTCCTCCCGCCGCGACGAGAACACCGGCGACTCGTTCCGTCTCGCCGTCGACGCCGGCGCCCGGCTGCGCGACCCCGAGCTCGTGCAGTTCCACCCCTCGGGCATCCTCGAACCGGAGAACGCGGCGGGCACGCTCATCTCGGAGGCGGCACGCGGCGAGGGCGGCATCCTCACCAACGCTCTCGGCGAGCGTTTCATGGCGAAGTACGACCCCGAGCGGATGGAGCTCTCCACCCGCGACCGCGTCGCGCTCGCCGCGTACACCGAGATCGCGGAGGGCCGCGGCACCGCGAACGGCGGGGTCTGGCTCGACGTCTCGCACCTCCCGCGCGAGACGATCATGACGCGCCTGCCGCGCGTGTACCAGACGATGATGGAGCTGCAGATGCTCGACATCACCACCGATCCGATCGAGATCGCGCCCACCGCGCACTACTCGATGGGCGGCGTGTGGGTGCGTCCCGAGGACCACCGGACCGACGTCGACGGCCTCTACGCGATCGGCGAGGCCTCCAGCGGCCTGCACGGCGCCAACCGGCTCGGCGGCAACTCGCTCATCGAGCTGCTCGTCTACGGCCGCATCGTCGGTCAGGCGGCGATGGCGCATGCGGCCGGCCTCGACGCGCACTGCCGGTCGGCGGATGCCGTGGCCGAGGCGCGCGCCGAGATCGACGATCTCCTCGCCGCCGACGGGCGCGAGAACGTCCGCGCGCTGCAGCGCGCGATCCGCGACACGATGACCGCGTACGCCGGCGTCGTGCGCTCCGACGAGGGGCTCCGCGCCGGCCTCGCCGAGCTCGACCTCATCGAGGAGCGGATGCAGGACGTCGGCATCCATCCCGACATCGCCGGGTTCCAGGACCTCGCGCACGCCTTCGATCTGAAGGCGTCGGCGCTCGCGGCACGGGCGACCCTCGAGGCGGCGCGGGAGCGGCGGGAGACCCGCGGATGCCACAACCGCAGCGACTACCCCGACCTCGACCCGGCGCTGCAGGTGAACCTCGTGTGGAGCCCGCGCGACGGCGTGACCCGTGAGGAGATCCCGGCGATCCCCGAGGAGATCGCGGGGCTCATGCGCGAGGTCGACACCACCGGCAAGCTCGTCGAATGAGTCCCGTCAGGGGTTGAGGCCCGACTGCGGGTCGTTGATGACTCCGATCCCGATCGCCTCATGGTCGGGCTCGGGGTCGTCCCGCTTCGGCGCCGGGGGCTCCTCGGAGGGCTCCTTCTCGGTGCTCGGCTCCTCGAGCTCTTCATCGGCGGGGACCTCGGACTCCGGCGCGCTCTCCGCGGATTCGCCGGGCGCCTGCGCGGTGCCGGCAGCGTCGCCGGGCGCAGGGGCGGTGGAGGTCACCTCCCCGGCATCCTCTCCCGACGCGGGCGACGGCGTCGGGGTCTGCGCCTCCGGATCGAGATCGGCTGCGGGGTCGTGGGGCGTGCTGTCGGACATGATGGCTCCTTCGTCGGCGTCAGGACAGGATGACGGCCGGCGGCGGCCGGGGAACAGGGGCTTGACTCCGGACCGGAGAAGCCTCTGCGCGGCGTAGGCTTGTCTGGTGACAGCGTACGTCTCGGCCTTCGACCTCTTCTCCATCGGAGTGGGGCCTTCGAGCTCCCATACGGTCGGACCGATGCGGGCAGCGCTCGAGTTCGCCCGGCGCCTCGGCGCGAGCGGTGACGTCACCCGCGTCGCGCGAGTGGGGAGCACGCTGTACGGCTCGCTCGGCGCCACCGGCATCGGCCACGGCACCCCGGATGCCGTCGTCGCGGGTCTCTGCGGACTCGCGCCGGAGACCTGCGACCCGGCCGACGTCCGCGCCGCCTGGTCCGACCTGCCGGAGGGCGCCGTGCTTCGCCTGAACGGCACCCACGACGTGCCGTTCGCGAAGGACGACATCGTGTTCGCCCCGCGCACGCGGCTCCCCGGGCACCCGAACGCCATGACCATCACCGCGTGGGACGCCGCCGGCGACGTCGTCGCGGAGGAGACCTACTACTCGATCGGCGGCGGATTCATCCGCCGCGACGGAGAAGAGGCGAAGCTCGCCACGGCTCCGCTGCCGTACTCCTATGCCGACGCCGCCTCCCTGCTCGCGCTCTGCGACGAGCACGGCCTCACCATCGCCGAACTGGCCCGGCTCAATGAGACCGCGATGCGCCCCGAGGAAGAGGTCGCCGCCGGCCTCGACGCCATCTGGGACGCGATGGCGGGATGCGTGGACGCCGGCCTGCATGCCGACGGCGTGCTCCCCGGCATCCTGAAGGTGAAGCGCCGGGCGGGCGCGATCCGCGAGCAGCTGGAGTCGTCCGAGGCCGAGGGGCACCGCGAACTCCCGGGGGAGTGGCTCGGAGCATTCGCGCTCGCGGTGAACGAGGAGAACGCCGCGGGCGGACGCGTGGTCACCGCCCCGACGAACGGCGCGGCCGGCATCCTGCCTGCCGTCGCGATGTACTGGTGGCGCTTCCTCGCGGACTCCGGCCTCGGCGCGGGGAACGCGGTCACGCCCTACGGCGAACTGGTCGGCAGCGCCCTGCTCGGCTTCGGGGCGGAGGCCTCGCTCGTGGCCGTCGGGGCGATCGAGGATCCCGTCGCCGTCGCCGAGGCGAACCGCCGCCGCGGCATCCGTCGCTTCCTGCTCACCGCCACCGCCCTGGGGTCGCTGTTCAAGGCGAACGCCTCGATCTCGGGTGCCGAGGGCGGCTGCCAGGCCGAGGTCGGCTCGGCCTGCGCCATGGCCGCCGGCGGGCTCACCGCCGTGATGGGCGGCACCAACCGGCAGATCGAGAACGCCGCCGAGATCGCCATGGAGCACCATCTCGGCCTCACCTGCGATCCGATCGGCGGGCTCGTGCAGATCCCGTGCATCGAGCGCAACGCGATCGCCGCGTCCACCGCGGTGACCGCCGCGCGCCTCGCGCTGCGCGGCGACGGCAGCCACTACGTCTCCCTCGATGCCGTGGTGGAGACCATGCGCCAGACCGGCATGGACATGTCGACGAAGTACAAGGAGACCAGCGAGGGCGGGCTCGCGGTGAACGTCATCGAGTGCTGAGCGGATGCCGGCCGGGTGGGAGACCACCCTCGTGGTGAGACCACCCAGGCGGACGTATGTCTCCCGCACGAAGTGATCTCTCGGCGGGTGCCGCACGACGTACTCGACGGCTGATCGGCGCGAGGTCGTAGGCTGACGGGCATGACCGAGCATGCCGCACCGAGGCGCCGGGGTCGCCCGCGGGGCGGATCCGACTCGCGGGAGCGCATCATCGGCGCGGCCGTGGACGAGTTCGGCGAGCACGGCTACGACGGCTCCACGATCCGCTCGATCGCGGCCCGCGCCGGGGTGGACTCCGCCCTCGTGCACCATTATTTCGGCACCAAGGCCGACCTCTTCGCCGAGGCCGTCGGCATCCCGCTCCGCCCCGACATCGACGTGCCCGGCATCCTGGACGGCCCCCGAGACCAGGTGGGCGAACGACTCGTCCGCTACGTCCTGGAGGCGTTCGAGCAGCCCGACGTGCGCCGCCGCGGCGTGATGCTCATGCGCACCGCGATCGGCAGCCGGCTCACCACCCCGCTGCTCGCCGGCTTCCTCTCCCGCGAGCTCATCGGGCGCATCGCCAAGCGGCTGGGCGTCGAGGACGCCGAGCTGCGAGCAACGCTCGTCGCCTCGCAGATCGCCGGCATGCTGCTCACGCGCTACGTGCTGAAGCTCGGGCCCATCGCCGCGGCGCCGGTCGACGAGCTCGTCGCACGCATCGCGCCGACGGTGCAGCGGTACCTGTTCGCCTGACGGCTTCTGCCTGCCGGCATCCGGCAGCGCGTGTCCCCGCATCGGGTGTCTCGGGTAGGCAGGCCCGCATCGACGGTGCGAGAAGTCGGAGTCCGGGCGCGACGCGCCGTGCGGAGCGGCCTCCCATCGGCGTGTCGTGGGGAGGCTCCGAATTTTCGCACATCGAGAGGCTCCGACCTTTCGCGCGGAGGACGCGCAAATGTCGCGCGAGAGCGCATCCCGCGACATCCTCTTGTGCCGCCGACCGCCCGAGCGCATAATTCATCACATGATGAATAACTCGGCGGTGGAGATCTCGCAGCTCAGGGTGCGGCGCGGGAAGACCGACGTGTTCGACGGCATCGACCTGACGATCCCGCGCGGCGAGATCACCGGACTGCTCGGGCCGTCCGGCTGCGGCAAGACCACGCTGATGCGCTCGATCGTGGGCGTGCAGCGGATCGCCTCGGGGGACGTGACGGTGCTCGGGCACCCCGGCGGCTCGCGGATGCTGAGGGACAGGGTCGCCTACGGCACGCAGGGCGCTGCGGTCTACGGGGACCTCAGCGTCCGGCAGAACCTCGCCTACGTCGCGGCTCTCCTCAAGGCTCCGAAGGGTGACGTCGACCGGGTCCTCGACGACGTCGGCCTCCGCCCGCAGGCGGGGCAGCTCGTCGAGTCGCTGAGCGGCGGCCAGGAGTCGCGGGTGTCCCTCGCGATGGCGCTGATCGGATCCCCGGAGGTCGTCGTCCTCGACGAGCCCACCGTCGGACTCGACCCCGTGCTGCGCGCAGAGCTGTGGGGCCTGTTCCGAGAGCTCGCCGATCGGGGCGTGACGATGATCGTGTCGAGCCACGTCATGGACGAGGCGCTGCGCTGCGATCGGCTGCTGCTCCTGCGCGACGGACGCATCATCGCCGACACCACACCGCAGGAACTGCTCGACGACACCGGCACGGCCGACCCCGAAGAGGCGTTCCTGGCCCTCATCGAACGCGACAGGCAGATCATGGGCGACACCCGGCGATCTCGGCGCGCGAAGCGCGAGGAGGCCCCGGAATGAACGGACGACGGATGCTCGCCACAGCGGGCCGCGTGATCGGACAGCTTCGCCACGACCACCGCTCCGTCGCGCTCATGCTCATCGCTCCGAGCCTGCTGGTCGGCCTCTTCGCCTGGCTGTTCAGCGACCAGGAGGGCGTGTTCGACCGCTTCGGGGGCGCGATCCTCGCGCTGTTCCCGTTCATCGTGATGTTCCTCATCACCTCGATCACGACGCTGCGCGAGCGCCGCTCCGGCACCCTCGAGCGGCTGATGACGACCCCGCTGGGCAAGGCCGACTTCATCCTCGGCTACGCGCTCGCCTTCGGCCTGATGGCCGTGCTGCAGGCCGCGATCACCGTGTCCTTCGCGGTCGGCGTCTGCGGTCTCGACGTCGACGGGCCGCTCTGGCAACTGGGTCTCGTCGCCGTCGTCGACGCGCTCCTCGGCACGGCGCTCGGCCTGCTCGCCAGTGCCTTCGCGCAGACCGAGTTCCAGGCCGTGCAGTTCATGCCCGTGCTCGTGTTCCCGCAGATCATCCTCGGCGGCCTCTTCATGCCCCGCGATCAGATGCCCGACGTCCTGCACGCGATCTCGGACTGGCTGCCGCTCAGCTACGCGATCGACACGATCAACGCGGTGGCCGCCGGAGACGAGGGGTGGGACGTGTTCGGCCCGCTGCTCGTCGTGGTGGCGTTCGCGGTCGGCGCACTGGTGCTGGCTTCGCTGACCCTGCGCCGGCGCACGCCGTGACGGACTGATTCAGGCCTGCGCCCGCCGTGCCGTGTGCCGGGTGGGCGGCGCCTGCCACGGGTCCTCGGGCCACGGATGCTTCGGATAGCGGCCGCGCATCTCGGCGCGCACCTGCGCGTAGGGGCCCGACCAGAACGAGGCGAGGTCCCCGGTGACCGCCAGCGGACGGCCCGCGGGCGACAGCAGATGGAACAGCACCGGGACCCGGCCGCCGACCAGGCGCGGAGTATCGGACCAGCCGAAGCACTCCTGCAGCTTCACCGCGACCACCGGCCGTGCCGCCGGGTCGTCGAGCGGCGGATAGGCGATCCGCACACGTGAACCGCTCGGCACCTCGAGACGCTCCGGCACGAGGGCGTCGAACTCGGATGCCGCGGGCCACGGCAGCATCCTGCGCAGTGCCGGCGCCAGCTCGATGCGCTCGGCTCGGGCACCGGTCGCAAGGGCATCGAGCTCGGGTCCGAGCCAGTCGTCGACCGCATCGAGCAGGGCGCCGTCCGACACATCCGGCCAAGGCGCGCCCAGCTCGCGGTGCAGGAGGGTCAGCCGGCGGCGCAGATCCTCGGCGGCATCCGACCAGGTGAGCACGTCGAGACCGCGGGAGCGGATCGCCCGGCGCAGCGCGTCGTGACCCTCCTCAGCGGTCACGCGCACCGGCACCGACGATCGCACGATGGCGCCGACGCGGCGCTCGCGACGGGCGACCACCCGGTCGCCGGCGAACTCCGCCTCCACGCGGTCGGTGAGGAGGTGGCCGGCCGCGCGCTCCACCTGGCTCTCCGAGATGACAGCGGCCGCGCGGATCATCGCGCCGGAGCCGGCGGCCGCCCGCCCGGACGCCCGCGCGACGTCTGCGACCGCCAGCCACTCGGCATCCGCCAGCGGGGCGCCCACGCCGGCTCGGGTACCGGATGCCAGCAGGAACGTCGCGCCCTCGGCGGAACGCTCCACCCGCTGGGCGATCCGCTCCGGGAACGCGAGGGCGATGACGAGCCCGGCGTCGTCGGGGCCGCCCTGCCGAGATGCGGCTGCGTCGGACGGGGCGTGACGGAGGAGACGAGCGACCTCGCGCGCCCAGCGCTGAGCATCCGGTCCGCGCCGGTTGCGCAGCGCGACGATCGCGCTCGCGACATCGGCCTCGACGATGCGGATGTCGCCGCTGAGCAGAGCCACCACCTCGGCCGCGAGCCGTGCGCCGACCAGTGCGCTGCCGTCTCGCAGCGCACGGGCGAGACGAGGATCGGCGGGGATGCGCGCCAGCGAGCGCCCGTCCGGAGTCGCGCGCCCGTCGGCGTCGATCGCGCCGAGCGCGCGCAGCACGGCGTGGGCTTCGCGCAGGCTGTCGGCGGGCGGCGGGTCGATCATCCGCAGGCCCGTGCCGCCGGGGGCGCCCCAGCAGGCCAGCAGCAGGGCGGCATCCGCGAGGTCCGTCGTCGCGATCTCCGGGGCGGGCCTGGCCGGAGCCGCCGCGAACGTGCGCTCGTCGACGCAGCGGATCACGGTGCCGGGGCCCTGGCGGGTGGCGCGCCCTGCGCGCTGGACGGCCGAGGAGCGTGGCGAGCCCGTGGTGACGAGGCCGCTCATGCCGCGTGCCGCATCGCGCTGCGGATGCCGGGAGAGGCAGCTGTCGACGACGAGGCGCACCCCCGGGACCGTGAGCGACGACTCCGCCAGCGACGTGGTGACGATGATGCGCGGCGGCTCCTCGGCGCCGCGGCCCCGGATCACGGCATCCTGTTCAGCCGCCGGGATCTGCCCGTGCAGCTCGCGGACGTCGAACTCGCCGGCCTGCTGCCGGAGGCGGCGCGCGATCTCGGACACCTCGCGGGCTCCGGGGGCGAACACCAGGACGTCGGCCGACGGGACGTCGCGTACCAGCTGCCGTCCGGCGGACGCCGCCGTGTCCGCGACGTGGTCGAGGAAGCTCCGGGTGACGCCGCGCTCATCGAGTCGCGGGGATGCGCTCGGTGCCCAGCGCTCTTCGAGGGGGTATGCCGGGACGGTGTGGGAGACGACCGGGGCGGGGCCGTCATCGGTGCCGATCACGGCGGCGATGCGTTCCGCGTCGATCGTGGCCGACATCGCGACGAGCACGAGGTCGTCGCGCAGTTCGCGCACCTCGCCGAGCAGCCCGATCAGGAGGTCGGTCTCGAGGGCGCGCTCGTGCACCTCGTCGATGATGACCGCGGCGACGCCGTCGAGGCCGGGGTCGTCGAGCATCCGCCGCAGCAGCACGCCCGCGGTGACGAACTCGACCTGCGTCTCGGCGCCGGTGACCCGCTCGCCGCGGACGGTGAAGCCGACGCGTTCCCCGAGCGGCGATCCGTCGAGCTCGGCGAGTCGGCGGGCCGCGGCGCGTGCGGCGACCCGGCGCGGCTGCGTGACGATCACGCGGCCGGGGGAGCGGGACGCGAGCAGCGGCGGCACGAGCGTGGTCTTCCCGGTGCCGGGCGGTGCGCTGACGACGGCCGCCGTGCTCGCGTCGAGAGCGGTGCGGAGGTCGTCGAGTGCCGCCGCGAAGGAGAGCCCCGCGCCGATGCGGGCGAGGTCGAAGGCGGCGGACGGCATGCCTCCAGTCTGCCGGGTCGCCGACCGTGCGTTCACAACTCCTCAGATCCGTGGCCGATACGACGCGAAGGCCGTGCCGGCCGGTCGGGGAGTGCCGATTCTGAGGAGTTGTGAACCGAAGGGGAGGCGGAACGACCGGCGACGAGAAAGCGGATGCCGCGACCGGTCCGGCCGCGGCATCCGCCGTTCTGTCGTGCTTACTCCGCGACGGGCGCGGCGGGAGCCGGCGGGACCGCCGGCGGCGGCGTCGTGGGGTGCGGTACGCGCGCCGGTGCGGCGGCCTGGGCGACGCCCTCGCCGATGCCGCGGCCGACGGCCTGCCCCTGGATGATCGCGGCGAGGTCGAGGCCTGTCGCCGAGCTCACGCTGTCGAAGACCGAGCGCAGCGCCTTCGCGCTGTCGGCGCCGACGACGTTCGAGGCGCCGTCCTCACCGGAACCGCCGATGATCGAGACGCTGCCGATCGCGGCGTAGCCCTTCGAGAACTCCGCCATGATCGACGGCAGCACGTCGAGGACGCGCTGCGACAGGAAGGCGTCCTGGTTGGAGGCGATGGCCTTCGCCTCGGCCTCGACCGCGGCGGCCCGGGCTTCACCCTCGGCGCGGATCGCGTCGGCCTCGGCGTTCGCGCGCAGGCGGCGGGCCTCGGCCTCGGCCTCTGCCTGGGCGCGCAGCGCGTTCGCCTCACCGGTCGCGCGGGCGATCGCCGCTGCGGCCTCACCGTCGGCCTTCGCCTTGTCGGCCTGGGCCTGCTGCTCGGCGATGCGGGTGCGGGCCTCGGCCTGCTTGACCTGCTCGATCGCGGCGGCCTCGGCCGCCTTCTCGCGGGTGTACAGCTCGGCCTGCGCGCGGGTCTCCGCCTCGTAGCGCTGCGCGTCGGCGACGCGCTTCACGTCGGCATCCAGCTGGGCCTGCTTGTTCTCGGCCTGCTGCTGGAGCACGGCCTGCTCGGCCTGGGCGCGGGCGAGCTGCTCCGCCTGCTCCGCCTCGGCGCGCGCCCGGCCGATGCCGGCGTTCGCGTTCGCGGTGTTCGTGTCCAGGGCCGTCTGCTCGACGAGGTTCGCCTCCTGGTTGGCGATGTTCTTCTGGTTGATCGCGCGGTCGGCGTTCGTCTGCGAGATCTCCGCAGCCTGGCGCTTCGCCTGGATCTCAGGGGCGCCGAGCGACTGGATGTAGCCGACCTTGTCGGTGATGCCCTTGATCTGGAACGAGTCGAGGATGAGACCCTGCTCGGCGAGCTCCTGGGAGACGTCGGCGGCGATCTGGTCGGAGAACTTCTTTCGCTCCCGCATCAGCTCGACGACGGAGAGGGTGGCGACGATGCCGCGGAGGGCACCCTCGAGCTGCTCGGTCGTGAACTGCTCGATGGCCTTGTCCTGGGAGGCGAAGCGCTCGGCGGCGCGGCGCACGTACAGCGGGTCGGAGCCGATCTTCACGATCGCGACGCCGTCGACGTTGAGGGTGACGCTGTCGAGCGACTGGGCCTCGGCGTTGAGCGAGACCTGGCGCGAGCGCAGCGAGATGATCTCGTGGCGCTGCGTGATCGGGTTCACCAGCGACTTGCCGTTCACGATGACCGTGACGGGCGACTCCTCGGTCTCCCCGCGCGTGGTGCCGTCCGCCGCGAGCACGGTTCGCTGCACCTTCTGCTTGCGGCCCGAGATGACGAGGGCCTCGTCGGCGCGGGCCACCTTGATCCAGCTGCGTGCGAACAGCAGCAGGACGAGCAGCAGGACGACGGCGACGGCGAGAGCGATTCCGACGATGACGAGGATGCCGACGATTCCGGCGATCTCCATGAATGACCTCCCTGGTTCCCCCCGAGGGGGCGGTCTGCGGCGCGCGTGCGGTTGCACGGGCGTTCAGGCTCCACCCTGCCAGATGGGTGCGGACGCCGACGACGATCGGGGCGGTGAGAGGTGCCCATGCCGAGGCGGGGCGCCGGGTGCCGAGCCCGGCGATCGGATGCCGGCGGCGCACCGCGATCCGCGTTCCGGTCGCAGTCCGGCACAGTCTGACGCGGTCGGACCGTGCCGAACTGCGACCGGAGCCGGTCAGAACGGTCAGCCGCGGCGGAGTTTCTCGGCGAGGTCGCGGAGCGTGCGAAGCTCGTCGTCGTCGAGGTGCGACATGCGCTGCGCGATGGAGCGTCCGTGCACGGTGGCGAGGGTGCGGAACGCCCTGGCGCCGGCATCCGTCGCCGTGATCAGGGCGCCGCGCCCGTCGTCGGGATCGGCGCACTTGGACACCAGCCCGCGGGTGACCATGCGATCGATCAGCCGGGAGACGCTGGGCTGGCTGATCAGCATGTTCGCGGTGACATCGCGCAGCCGCGAGGTCATGCCAGGGGCGCGCGTGACGGTGAGCAGCACGTCGTACTCGGCCTGCGACAGATGCGCGTCGTCGAAGTCCTGGACCATCTCGGTGAACAGCTCGTGCTGGGCACGGAAAAGGCTCTCCCAGGCCTCCAGGGCGAGCTTGCGATCGGTCATGTCCTCCAGCGTAGTGCGAACGTCCGACGCGGGAACCGTGCAGTAAGGGCCGGTCGGAGAGGCTCCCGACCGGCCCTTGTCCCTTGCACCAAGAGTGTCCTGCAATCACATGAGGTGGATGCCACAGCAAACATTCACCGTGCGATCACTCTATAACGGCGAGATAACGAATGCAACGGTTTGGTCACGAAGATCTTCGAGAGATCACCGCGGCCACCGACCTCGCACGACCGCTGATCACCTCCGGGTCATCGTCGAGTCGTAGCCGCCGCCACCGGGGTAGACCCAGGCGCCGTCCATCACCCGGTCGTCGTCGCGGAACTCCCCGCGGAAGTAGGCGGGGCTGCCCTTCGGGCCTCCCCAGATGGTGAGCGTGTCGCCCTCCAGTTCGTAGGTGTAGTCGAGCGTGTTCCCCAGCGAATCGTAGAACCGGGAGACCACATCGGCACCCACCGGTTCGCCGAACGGATGCAGGTGCCCGATGACCTCGAGCCCGGTGATCTGCTCTCCGAACTGCTCCAGCTCGACATGCTGCAGGAGGAAATGGCGGCCGGTCATTCCGGGGGGAGACGACGGCCGGCGGCTGGAAGGGGATCGCGGCAGCCGGCCGTCGTTGCGACGGCCGCGCCCCGAATGATGGCCTGCGCCCTCGAGTGGCCATGCGAGGCCGCCGCGGTGACGACGCTAAGAGCCTCTCGTCCGGGGTGACAAGGGGGTTGCGACCCCGCAGGCGGGTGCGGTACATCGGGACCGGAGCGGATGCCGGCACCGCGACTCCCGCGCCCTTGAAGTCCCCCGCCACGACGAGGAAGGCAGCGGTATGGCAACAGCTGAAGTGAGTCCCGGTGCGCTCCTGCTCGAACTCGTCATGGTCCCGGTGAGCGACATCGACCGGGCGAAGTCCTTCTACGCCGATCAGGTCGGCTTCGAGGTCGATCTCGACGTCAGCCCCGCCGAGGGCGTCCGGCTCGTGCAGCTCACCCCGCCGGGCTCGTACTGCTCGATCATGCTCTCCTCGGGGATTCCGCATGCCGACATGCCCGCGGGGTCGCTGCGGTCCCTGCACCTCGTGGTCGCCGACATCGAGGAGGCCCGCTCTCGGCTCATCGCCCGCGGCGTCGATGCCGGGGAGGTCGAGGACCTCGGCGGCGTCCTGTACGTCGGGTTCGCCGACCCGGACGGCAACACGTGGACCCTGCAACACATGCCCTGGCGCACCTGAGTCGGGCTCCGGGGATGCTCTCGTGACGCGCGCGGCCGTCGTGTACAACCCCGTCCAGGGCTCCCTGGACGCTCTCCGCCTCGCCGTCGCGGAGCAGGAGCGGAAAGCCGGCTGGGCCGCCACGCGATGGTACGAGACCAGCCGGGAGGACGCCGGCACGAGCGCGGCGAACGCCGCGGCGGCCGACGACCCGGCCGTCGTGATCGTCGCCGGTGGCGACGGCACGGTCCGCGCGGTCGCAGAAGTGCTGCACGGCACCGGTATCCCCGTCGCCCTCGTGCCGACCGGCACCGGCAACCTGCTGGCGCGCAACCTCGGCATTCCCCGGGGCGATCTCGACCGGTGCATCGCAGCGGCGTTCTCGGGGGAGACCAGGGCCGTCGACGTCGGCGTCGCCGAGCTGGAGGACGAGGAGGGCCGGCGTCGGACGAGCGTGTTCGTGGTGATGGCGGGCATCGGCCTGGATGCGGAGATGGCGGAGCGCACGAGCGCCCTCGCCAAGCGGCATCTCGGCTGGTTCGCGTACGTCACCCCGATCGCCCGCTCGATCATCGCCAACCGGCTCTTCCATCTCGACTACCGGATCGACGAGGGCCGGGTGAGGTCGGCACGCGCGCACACGATCATCGTCGGCAACTGCGGCACCCTCACCGGCAACATGCTGCTGATCCCGGATGCCGTCGTCGACGACGGACTCCTCGATGTCGTGATGATGCGGCCCACGGGGCGATTCGGCTGGGCGCGCATCGGCACCCGCCTCACGATCCAGGGGATCGCGCGGCGGTCACGTCTCAGCCGGCGCCTGCTCAGGGATGCGCCGGACCTGCGCATGCTCGCCTATGCGCAGGGCACCCGGCTCGAGGCGCGCTTCGAGTCGCCGCACGGCATCGAGCTCGACGGAGACGGCTTCGGGCTCGTGGTCCGGGTGCGGATCGGCATCCGCCCGAAGGCTCTCCTCGTCTGCGTCGGTCACCCTCCGGTCGACGAAGCGCCGATGAAGCTGCGCTGATCCGCGAGCGGGCACGAGAACACGTCGCGCTCGCCGAGGCCCACCCGGTTGATGTATCGCACCACGATCACGTACGAGGCGAGCAGCCGCACCGACGTGTACGGCACCTCGTGCTCGCGGCAGTACGCCTCGATTATGGGCGCCGCCCGGCGCAGGTGCGGGCGGGGCATCGACGGGAACAGGTGGTGCTCGATCTGGTAGTTCAGCCCTCCCATGGCGACGTCGAGGAATCGCGTCCCGCGGATGTTGCGGCTCATCATCACCTGCCGGCGGAGGAAGTCCAGCGTCATGTCCCGAGGCACGACCGGCATCCCCTTGTGGTTCGGTGCGAACGCGATGCCCATGTAGAACCCGAACAGCCCGAGCTGCACCGCGAGGAACACGAAGGCGATGCCCGGGGACAGCACGATGAACACGAGCACGAGGTAGCCGATCATCCGGATGCTGAGGAAGGCGATCTCCGCCCATCTCCGCTCCAGCCGTCCCCGCGTGAACACGCGCCGCACGCTCGAGGCGTGCAGCGAGAGGCCCTCGAAGAGCAGGATCGGGAAGAACAGCAGCCCCTGGTGCGAGCGCAGCCACGTGAAGACTGGGCCCCGATGCTTCGACGCCGTCTCCGCGGTGACCGCGATGACAGGGAGCTCGATGTCGGGATCGGAGCCCAGCTTGTTCGGGTTGGCGTGGTGGCGGGTGTGCTTGTGCTGCCACCATCCGTAGCTCATGCCGACGAGCAGATCGCCGAGCACGATGCTGATCCAGTCGTTCCAGCGGCCGGACACGAAGATCTGCCGGTGCGCGGCGTCGTGCCCGAGGAACGCGATCTGGGTGAAGACCACGGCGAGGACGGCGGCGGTGAACAGCTGCCACCAGGTGTCGCCGATCCAGATGAACGCGACCAGGCAGACCGCGACGGCGAGCGGCGCGGCGATGAGCTTCGTCCAGTAGTAGCCGTAGCGGCGGCGCATCAGCCCCCGCGCGCGGACCTGCTGAGCGAGTTCGGTGAAGGTGCTCGATCCGCGTGCGGCCCCGTCACGGGGACGGGTGCGGATCGTCGGACGGATGTCGTCCATGATGACTTCTCTCCGGCGGGCCCTACGTGCGGAGGGCACCGCCTTCTTCGACCCAGTCGTCCAGCCGTGCGGTGTCGTCGGAGGCGGCATCCGCGGGGCGACGGGTGAACGTCACGGATTCGGCGAGGGCGGCGACGGAAGCCGTGCGCTCGTGCTCGCGATCCGAGGCATCCTGGAATCGGTGCGCTGCGATCTCGCGCTCCGCGATGAGCGCGGCGCTGATCTGGGCGAGCCGTTCCGCGATGACGGCAGCGAGGCCGTCGCGGAGTTCCTCCAGGTTGGTGTTCGCGATCTCCAGACGACGATCGGCGACGTGCAGCTCGACGGTCGGGTATCCGTTCGCGGACAGATGGGCGCGCGTCTCGCTGCCCTGGATCGCGGCGACCTCGTCGCGATCGGTCTTGCGCGTGAACACCGCTTCGACGGTGTAGCGGTCCGGAGCGTCATCCGTCATCAGCGTCGCGGGAAGCGAGCCGACCAGGACGGATCCGAGACCCAGCAGTTCAGGGTTTTCCCCTGCGATCTTCAGTTGTGCGTTCATGTCCTGACGGTACGCCCCCAACCTGGGCGTGCTCACAGCTTGACGGGCCCCGGTCGCTACAGATCGGGGCCCTTTCCGGCGGCATCCGTGACAGAGTGGATGTCACCACCGGCGATCATCCGGATCGCGCCTCTTGGCACGGGTTCCGTGGCAGAACAGAGGATTTCTCATGGGCAGGTTCATCTATGAGGGTGGCGTCAAGACCGAGATCGAGGATCGGGCTCTCACCCATCTGCAGCTGGTGATGACGGCGAAACTCCGCCGCGGCGAGCCGTTCGGCCTGACGTGGCGGGAAGACGCCAGCGTCGGCGGCGGCCGCACGACCGTCTGGGTGCACGCGGGCAGCTCGCTGGTGTTCAAGTACAGCGGAAGTCGCGCCCCGTCGATCAACCGCGACTGGATCGAGGCGCTGGCGTTCACGGCCAGCTCCCCGGGCGGGCTCTATCTGGTTCCGGAGCCGACGCGGGTGCCCCCGCTGCGGCTCGCGGAGGAGGCCGCCCTCATCTGATCGAGATCAGCATCGCGCTCGCCGCGCAACCCCTTCCGCGGCGACGGAGCGAGGCATACCGTGAGGAACATGACGAGCGCAGCAGCGGAGACCAGCACGCACGTCGAGATCGACGGCCAGCGCTTCCTGCTGGATCGTGATCGGGACCTCGTCGATCTCATGGCCGAGATCGAGGAGGCCGCGCGGTCGGAACCACGGTTCGTGCATCTCTCCGACGGCGAGGAGCTCGTGAGCGTGCTCGTCTCGGCGAGATCGCGGATCGTCATCACCGTCGAGCACGAGAGCAGGGCCCGGATGCCGGACAGCATGCCGATCCAGCTCCCCGCCGACTGGGACTACCGCGACTGACGGTCGGCGTCGCCGTCCGCGATGCTCTCGTCCGCCAGCGGCCTGCTCACGCCCAGCAGCAGCGCGGGCAGGGTCTGCCGGACGTACGGGGACTCGGAGAACGACTGCTCGTTGCCGCCGGCCAGCACCCACGACTCGAACGAGCGCTCGTAGGTGAGGATCACGACACGCACGCCGAGCGCCGGCTGCCACGCGAAGCACCGGCCGATGCGCGCGAGGAGCAGTTCGAACGCCTCCAGCAGTGCAGGCAGGAACGCCTTCTCGGAGGCGATGACGTCTTCGCTGCGGATGCCCGTCGAGGTCGCCAGCTGGCGCTCGCGGAGACGGATGGTCAGGGAGTTCCAGTCCAGCGGCCGGGCCTCGGCGAGAGCCACGGAGAGGGCGACCTCGGGTTCCTCGTCGCCGTGCGCGGCCGGGTCGAAGTGCTCGGCCGCGGAACGCAGGCGCTGCGCGCACTCCTCGAGAAGCTCCCGGTCCACAGCGCGCAGGAGGTCGCGGTCCTCCGGGAAGAGGGCGCGGAAGGCGACCTCGCGGATGCCGGCCTCCCGGCTCAGCTCCGCGGTCAGTGCGCTCAGCGAGCCGTCCCAGGTGGGCAGGAGGATGCGGGCCAGCGTGATGACGCGGGCCCTGCCTGCCTCGCGGGCGGATTCGGGGCGCTGCGAGGGAGCGTCGGCAGTCATCTCAGGATCGGTCCTTTCCTGAGATCGAGGCTAGCGCGAGGGGGGACCCGCCGTCGCACGGTCACTCGGGGAGCGCGACGCCGGTCTGGGCCTCCAGCAGATCGATCAGGGCCCGCTGGAAGCCGGGATCCGTCGCCGCGGGGTGCGCGCGGCGCGGTGTGCGGTGGTGCCAGTAGCCGCCGGACCGGGGAAGGATCTCGGATTCAGGCGCGGTCGCGAGCCAGGCCTGCGTGCGGTTCCCGTCCTCCAGGTCGTCCGGCGCGGAGGGGCCTCCCATCCGGGTCGGCACCCAGCCCGGGTCGACGGCGTGCGCCAGCAGGTCGGGGTACCGGCCGTCCAGCGCCATCGCCAGCGCGGTGAGATACAGCTTCGAGTCGTCGTAGGCCCGGCTCCGGCGCGCGGCTGTCGCGAAGTCGAGGCCGTTCAGTTCGGTCGATCCGTTCAGGTGCATCGAGCTGCTCAGCACGATCAGCCGTCTCGGCAGCGGCATCAGCGCCGTCAGCAGGTACGGTGCGACGAGGTTGACCGCGAACACGTCCGGACCCTCGAGTACTCCGGCGTTGTGGATGACCGCGTCGAAGCGGCCGAAAGCGGCGAGATCGCCGGCGAGACCCCCGACCTGCCGTGCGTCCCCGAGATCCGCGAACACCGTCGCGCGGGCACCCTCGCGGAGGGCGGAATCGACCGGCCGGTCCGGTCTGCGGGAGTGGACCACGACCTGGTGCCCGTCGCGGATGAGCGCCTCGGCGGTGGCGCGGCCGAGGCCCGCGGATGCTCCGGTGACGAGGACGAGCGCCATGCGACCCACCGTACGGGGTCCGGACGCGCCGCCGTGGTGCACGCGCGGCACGAGCGCATGTCGGCCCGATGTCAAGCCCGGTGACGGAGCGGCATCCGGGACCTAGCGTCTCCTCTGAGCGCGGGGAAGCCCGCGCGGAAGGGTGACCCAGGATGCTCACCGAGGAGGCCCCCACGTCCGAGGCGCTGCTCGACGGAAGGTACCGTCTGATCACGTGCATCGGACGGGGCGGCGCGGCATCCGTCTACGAGGCGGAGGACACCCTGCTCGAGCGCACGGTGGCGGTCAAGCTCTTCCGCAGCGAGTCCGAGACCAGGTTCCCCGCCGGGCAGGCGAACACCGAGAAGGCGCTGCTCGCGCCGCTGAGCCATCCGGCGCTCGTGACGCTGTTCGACGCGAAGGTCGACCCCGGTCCGGTGCGCTACCTCGTCATGGAGTACGTGGACGGGCCGACGCTGGCCGCGCAGCTCACGTACGGCGCCCTGCCGTCCGACGCCGTCGCCCGGATCGGGCGCGATCTGGCGGAGGGGCTGGCGGTCGTGCACCGCGCGGGCATCGTGCACTGCGATGTGAAACCGTCCAACGTGCTGCTGATCAGGCCGGAGCGGCCGGGGAAGCACTGGCACGCGAAGCTCGCCGACTTCGGGATCGCCTGCGCCGTCGAGTCGGCCGGGCCGGTGGACTCGTCTCCGGAGACGAAGCCGGAGATGATCGTGGGCACGGCCGCGTACATGGCGCCCGAACAGCTCCGCCACGCGGAGCTCGGCCCGGCCGTCGACATCTACGCGCTCGGCCTCGTGCTCATCGAGGCGCTCCGCGGCCGCGCGGCGTATCCGCTGAGCAACAGCGTCGAGTCGGCCCTGGTGCGGCTCTCCGCACCGCCTGCCGTGCCGGAGAGCCTGGGGCCGGACTGGGTGCGACTGCTCACGTCGATGACGCGCATCGACCCCGCGGAGCGCCCCTCGGCGGAGGAGGTGGCCGCCGCGCTGCGGGCGATTCCGCCGGCCGGTGAGGCGGTGCCGGCGCAGATCGAGGCGGGGTCATCCGGGGAGGAACCGGGCGCGCGCTCGGGAGCGACGCTGGTCTTCCCGACGGCATCCGGCCCTGCGTCCGCACCGCCCACCCGACGACGGATGCTCGTCGCGGCGTTCGCCGCGCTTCTCCTCGCGGGCGCCGGCGTCGCCGGAGCCTGGGCGGTTGCCGCCCCGGACCCGCCTGCCGCGAAGGCGGCGATCGTGCTCCCCTTCGAGCGTGTGCCGCCGCCGCAGGCGGATCCCGCGCCGCCCGCCCCCGTGGAGCAGGTCCCGGTGGATGTCATCGAACAGCAGGACGACAGCGGGCCCGGGAACTCCGACCGGGGGAACTCGGAGGGGAACAGCGGCAAGGGCGATGAGAGGAAGGGCCAGAAGGACGACTCCGGGAAGGGCGGCGGAGGCTAGCCCGCTGTGCTCAGGCGCCGGCGAACGCGGTCCGCACTTCGTCGTGCGGCAGCGCGAAACTCGTGTGCCCCTCGCGGCCGATCGTGTCGCGCGCGGCGACGAGCGCGTTGACCACGGCCTCCTCCGTGGCCTCGACGACGGCCGCGAAGAACGGATCGATGCTGCCCCAGGACACGTGCTCCAGGCGATCGACCTCGATCTCGTCCGCGCCCATCCGGGATGCCAGCGCCTCGGCGTTCGCCGTGGAGAACGCGAGGAAGATGTCGCCGGAGAAATGGCTGCCGGTGGTGCCGGTGCGGGCGAGCCCCAGCGGCACACGACGCGCGAGGGCGCGGCACTGATCCGGAAGGAGCGGCGCATCGGTGGCGACGATCACGATGACGCTGCCGGCCCCCGCCACCGCTTTCGCCCCGGACGCCGTGTCGCGCTGGAACCAGTCCGTGGTCTCCATCGGGTTCGGCGCCGCCGACTCCGGCCCGAGACGACGGCCGGCGATCCGCAGCTCCGCGCGGGACCCGAAGTTCGCCTGCAGCAGCACGCCGACGGTCCAGGAGCGCTCGCCGGAGCGCACCACGCGGGAGGCGGTGCCGGTGCCGCCCTTGAAGCCGTAGCAGTTCATGCCGGTGCCGCCGCCGACGTTCCCCTCGGCGATCGGTCCTGAGGCCGCACCGCTCAGCGCCCGCATGGCGTGCTCGGGCGTCACCGCATCCGCGTTGATCGAGTTGAGGTAGCCGTCCCAGGTCTCGCCGACGACCGGCAGCATCCACTGGGCCGCCGTGACGGGGTCGTTCTCCGCCATCCAGGCGTCGATCCCGCGGTGCACAGCGCCGACGGCGTGCGAGTTGGTGATCGCGATCGGCGTCTGGAACTGACCGGCCTCGTCGATCCAGCTGCGGCCGGTGAGCTCGCCGTTGCCGTTGAGCACGGCGATCCCGGCCGCGCAGGCGCCACCGGGATTCGCCCTGCCGCGGGGGAGGATCGCCGTGACGCCGGTGCGCACGACGACCGGCTCGTCCGCGACGATCGTCTCGTAGCCGACCTCGAGGCCCGGCACATCCGTGATCGCGTTCCAGGGGCCGGGTTCGCCGTCGAAGGGCACGCCGAGGTCGCGGGCGCGGACGGGAGCGGTCATGCGGAGTCCTTTCCGGCCTCGCCGTCGGATTCCGTGAGAGCGCAGTCGAGTGCGACCTCGGCGAAGGCGAGGGTGTTGCGGAGGTAACGGTCGCGGTGGCGGCCGTTCTCCGGGGTGAGCAGATACAGGTCGTAGGCGTCCTCGAGGGCGACGAGGTTCGTGGCCAGGGCGAGCACGTCCATCCGCGGCCGGAACACCCCCAGCGCGGCGCCGACCTCGATCGTCGTCTCGTACAGGGCGACCTGCCGTTCGCTGAGCAGCTCCATGAGCGGCTGATAGCGCGGCTGGACGCGGACCGAGGCGGAGGCCTCGTAGACGACCTTGAGATCGTCGCTGATCTTCGTCGGGATGCCTGCCTCGATGAACGCACGGATCCGGGTGACCGGATCGCTGTGCTCCTGGGCGATCTTCCGGCGGCGGTCGATGAACTCGTCGATCGCGCCGCGGATCGCGGACTCCACGAGGTTGTCGAAGTTCTCGAAGTGGTAGAGCACGCTGCCGAAGCTCACGTCGGCCTTCTCCGCGACGGCGCGCACGCTCACGCCGGAGAGGCCCTTCTCGCTGATCACCCGGCTCGTCGCGTGCACGAGGTCGCGCTTGCGCTGTTCGCTCTTCGCCGCCATCAGTCGCTCTCCTCATCGGATGCCACGACCCTGATGCTCTGGGTCAGGGCCGCGTAGCGCTCGGGCGAGCGCCGTCTCATGACGATACCGACCGTGATCCCGGCGGCGAAGACGAGCGGGACGGTGGCGAGCAGGATGCCGTTGACCGGTCCGGTCATGCCGGACACGAGCTCGAAGTTGGCTGCGATGACGATGAAGGCCGTGAGCAGCCCGATCGCCCCGAGCACGGGAGCGATGAGCACGGTCCACACGCCGTGGCCGCGCCGATCCCGCCGGAAGAAGCCGATCACGGAGATCGCGGCGACGCCCTGGGCGAAGATGAGGCCCGCGGTGCCGATCGCGTACGCCCACAGCCCCAGGCCGGTGAAAGGATCGGCGCCGGCGAGCGCGGCGACCACGATCGCGACCAGGCAGACGACGGTGAGGGTGAGGCTCGCGACATGCGGAGACCGCATCCGCTCGTGGGTCCGCGCGAGAGGCGCGGGAAGCAGGCGTTCGCGGCCGAGGGAGAAGAGGTACCGCGAGCACGCGTTGTGGAATGCCAGGGTGCAGGCGAAGAAGCTCGTGACGATGAGGATCTCCAACACCACCGCCGCCCAGGCGCCGAGCGCGTTCTCGCCCGCGACGAACATCATCTCCTCGAAGTTCTCGGAGTTCGCCATCTCGATGACTCCCTCGGCGCCGAAGGCGACCGTGAGCGACCAGAAGGTGAACGCGTAGAAGACGGCGAGGAACGCGATGGCGATGTATGTGGCCCGGGGGACGGTGCGCGACGGCCGCTTGGCCTCCTCGGCATAGATGACGGTGCCCTCGAACCCGAGGAACGCGCCGAAGCCGAACACGAACAGGGCGCTCGCCCCGCCGGCGAGGAACACGTTGCGCGGATCGAAGGAGGCGACGGTCGCCTCGCCGATCGCCGGGCCGTTCTGCAGGATCACCGCGATCGAGATGATCAGCAGGATCGTGATCTCGGCGGTGAGCAGCACCGCGAGCACCTTCGCGCCGACGTCGATGCGCCGGTAGCCGAGGAATCCGATGACGAGCACGGAGACGGCGGCCCAGACGCCCCAGGGCAGGTCGATGCCGAGGAGGTGCGCTGCGGTGAGGTTCGCGTAGAAGCCCAGCAGGGCGTAGAAGCAGATGCAGAGGAACGCATAGGCGACGATCGTCACGAACGCGACGCCGACGCCGATCGGCTTGCCGAGCCCGGCGGCGGCG
Organism: Microbacterium hydrocarbonoxydans; assembly: GCF_011752045.1. Lineage (GTDB taxonomy): Bacteria > Actinomycetota > Actinomycetes > Actinomycetales > Microbacteriaceae > Microbacterium. The sequence continues at coordinate 1,685,396 of NZ_JAAKXW010000001.1, read as the reverse complement.
TAGGCGTAGAACGCGCCGGTGTTGCGCACGTAGCGTGACATCGCGGTGAAGCCGATCGCGAACAGGATCAGCACCACGCCGCTGGCGAGCATTGCTCCGGGGGCGCCGATGCCGCCGACGAGGAAGGCGAGGGGCGCGGAGCTCGCGGCGACCGTGAGCGGGGCGGCGGCCGACACCACGAAGAACACGATGTCGAAGGTGCCGAGCCGTCCCTTCGCGAGCGTGTCGGGGCGGGTGGTCGTCTCCAGGGTCTCGCTCATCGATGAGCCTCCGTCGCACGTTGTCGTTGTCGTTGTCGTTGTCGTTGTCGTTGTCGTTGCCGATAGGAGAAAGCTGTACAAACGTAGCGTTAACACGTCCGTTGTCAAGCGTTTGTTCGGCAACACTGACGCTGAGCACCTGATCAGCTGATCAGTTTTCAGATCCGGGCGAGGATGGACCCATGAGCGATGAGCCTCGGAGCATCCGCCCGCCCGTTCTCGGCGCCGTGATCGACGGCATGACGCGCTGCGTCCATTACCGGACGCCGGTGGACATCGTTGCGATCCGCTTCGCCTGCTGCGGGGACTACTACCCGTGCCACCGGTGCCACGAGGAGGCGGCAGGCCATCCGGCTCGTCAGTGGCCGGTCGCCGAGCGCGGCACGAGGGCCGTGCTGTGCGGGGCCTGCGGTGCGGAGCTCGCGATCGTGGAGTACCTCGGCGCGAGCGGATGCCCACGATGCGGCGCGGCCTTCAACGAGAGGTGCGCGCTGCACGCGCACCTCTACTTCGAGCCGTCCGCCTGAGCCGCGGCCCGGGTCCTGGACAGGCGGGGTTCGCCGTGGAGGAACACCCCGAGCAGGATCATGGCCGCTGCGAGGCCCAGGTGCAGCCAGTTGTCGGCATGGTTGACGGGGAGGAGGTTCAGCGCCTCGTTGGCCACCGCGAGCAGCCCGTACACCCAGACGAGCAGGTAGACGACGCCGCCGAGCACCAGATAGATCCGGGACGCCGCGACGCGCACCGCCGATGCGATGCCGGCGACGCCGTAGGCGAGATGCACGACATTGTGCAGGACCGACACCTGGAAGAGACCGAACAGGTGTGCCTCCGAGGCCGCGCCCGCGCCGGCGAGGTGCTCCGCCGAGGTGGTGAGTCCGGGTATGAATCCAGCGACGCCGACGATCAGGAAGGCGATCCCGGCCAGGAGGGCGCCCTTCTGCAGGGCGCTTCCGGCATATGACGTGTACTCGCCGTGCTGCACGGTGTTCCTGCTGTCCATGTCCCGCTCCTTCGGTGGTTCCGTCCGGCTGGATGCGTCGAAGCTACGGGCGGACGCCGTCTGCGGGGGAGGGCGTTGACGTGAGCGCGGCTGATGTCTAGGAGGTGAGACGCCTCTCAGATCGCGCGGAGCGATGCGGCGGCGGCGTCCATGGCGCCCTCGGCGATCGCGAAGTACGCCCACTTGCCACGCTGCTCGCGCGTCACCAGCCCGGCCTCGGCGAGCAGCTTCATGTGATGCGACACCGTGCCCTGCGACAGGCCCACCGGCTCGGTGAGATCGCAGATGCACGCCTCGCCGTTCTCCCCGGCCGCGATGAGCGAGAGGAGCTTGACCCGTGTCGGCTCGCCCAGGGCCTTGAAGACGTGCGCGATGCGTTCGGCGTCGTCGTCGGCGATCCGCGGGGCGGGCGGCGTCGTGCAGCAGCCGGCGCCGGTCTCGATGGTCGCGAGGAGGTTCACCCCCTCAGTCTCGCACGTATTGACATTCTTCGATAGATGCCCGACAGTGTTCGTATCGAAGAACTTCAATCCGAGGAGTGTCATGTCCGATCTTCCCGTGGCCGTCATCGGCGCCGGTCCGCAGGGCCTCGCCGCCGCCGCCCATCTCGTCGAGCGCGGCGTCGACGTCGTCGTCCTCGAGCAGGGTGCGGATGCCGCCGCCGCAGTGTCCGAGTGGGGTCACGTCCGCCTGTTCTCCGGATGGCCGGAATTGACCGACGCCGCCGCCCGGCGGCTCCTCGAGCCGACCGGATGGACCGCGCCGGCATCCGGCTACCCCACCGGAGGCGAGTGGGTGCGCGACTATCTCGCGCCGCTCGCTGCGGCTCTCGGTGACCGGATCCGCCTGGGCGTGACGGTCACCGGCGTGTCCCGGCAGGGGCGGGACAAGGTGGTCGACGTCGGACGCAGGGCGCAGCCTTTCGTCGTGCACACGAGGGACGCCGAGGGCGGCGAAGGCCGCCTGCCGGCGCGCGCGGTGATCGATGCGAGCGGCACCTGGGAGAGTCCGAACCCGGCCGGCGCCGACGGGCATCCCGCGATCGGGGAGCGTGCGGCCGCCGATCGCGTCTCCTACCGCATTCCGGACGACGTCTCCCACCTGGCCGGCTCGCACGTCGCCGTCGTCGGCGCGGGGCACTCCGCGACGCACGCGGTGCTCCGGCTCAGCGAGCTCGCTCGCCGCGCTCCCGGCACGCGCGTGACCTGGCTGCTGCGCCGCGGCAGCGCCGCGAACGTGTTCGGCGGCGGCGCGGGCGACGGCCTGCCCGAGCGGGCCGCTCTCGGGGCACGGGCGCGCAAGGCGATCGAGTCCGGCGTGGTCGAGGTCGTCACCGGCTTCCGGATCGCGGAGTTCCGGGAGCAGGGAGACAGGCTCGGCATCTGCGCGGAGGACGGGCGCGAGATCGCCGGCATCGACCACGTCTACGCGCTCACCGGCTTCCGCCCTGACACCGGTATCCTCCGCGAGCTGCGCACCGAACTCGACGCTTCGCTCGAGGCCGTGGCGGGGATCGCGGCCGACATCGACCCGAACATCCACTCCTGCGGCTCCGTCGGGGCGACCGGGGCGCGGCAGCTCGCGCAGCCGGAGGAGGGTCTCTTCATCGTCGGCGCGAAGTCGTACGGCCGGGCGCCGACCTTCCTCGCGCTGACGGGGTTCGAGCAGGTCCGCAGCGTCGCAGCGCATCTCGCCGGCGACCATGAGGCGGCCGCGCGCAACGAGCTCGAACTCCCCGCGACCGGGGTGTGCGGCGGCGCGGGCGACTTCGACTCCGCGGCGGGCGGATGCTGCGCCGTGCCGTCCGTCCTCCAGATCGGCAGGGCTCCGGTGAACATCGGGTGAACACATCCGCGCTCCGTTCTCCGCTGCTTCGGTGTGTGTCAATATAGAAGCACATCGAAGCAAGAAGGATCCGGAGGTCTGGACATGAGCACGCTCACCGCCGTCACCGACGCCTCGTTCCAGGCGGAGGTGCTCGACTCGGAGGTCCCCGTCGTCGTCGACATCTGGGCGACCTGGTGCGGCCCCTGCCGCCAGGTGGCGCCGCTGCTGGAGCAGCTCGCCTCGGAGTACGAAGGCCGGGTCAGGATCGTGAAGGTCGACGCCGACCAGAACCCGGAGACGGTCGCCGCTGCCGGTGTGACGTCCATCCCCACTCTCGGTTTCTACCGCGACGGGGCGCTCGTGGACGCGCTCATCGGAGCTCATCCCCGGCCGGTCATCGCCGGCCGGATCGAGTCGCTCCTCGCCTGAGCATCGCCGACCCGCCCCGAGAGGATTCCACATGAACGCTCTGCCGGCCGCGCCGGAGCAGTGCAGCCCCGTCGCCACCCACGCCATCGGCCAAGACGCGGCCCGGCAGGTGGCCGAGACCCTCAAGGCCCTCTCGGATCCGCTGAGGCTCCGGATGCTCTCCGCCATCGCCGCCGACCCCCGCGGCGAGTCGTGCGTGTGCGATCTGGCCGAGCTGTCCGAGGTGTCCCAGCCCACGGTGTCGCACCATCTGAAGGTCCTCAAAGAGGTCGAGGTGCTGACCTCCGAGCGGCGCGGAACGTGGGTCTGGTATCGGATCAACCCCGGCCTCCGTGGCGCCGTCACGGCGCTGCTGGACTCGTTCGCCCCGGCGACGCTGGCCGCGCCCTGGCGCAGGGACGAGCCGGCCGGCGCGCGACCGGATTTCGACGCGCGGATCACGCGGCTGGCGGAGGAGCTCGCGGCGGAGATCCCCGAGCTCGACCGGGCCACGGTGCTCGGTGTGGTGCGTGAGTCGTACACCGCTCTGGCCAGGACCGCGAAGGCGACAGGGGCGCTCGTCCCGCTCACCGAGCGATTCGCGCGTCAGCGGCTCGCCGATCTCACCCGCGATCGTGAGAGCTCCGCGCCGCAGGTGCTCTTCGTCTGCGTCGCGAACGCCGGACGATCACAGCTCGCGGCGGCGCTGGTGAACCGGCTGGCGAACGGGAAGGTCGTCGCACGTTCGGCGGGATCGAGTCCGGCCGACATCATCCATCCGCACGTCAGATCGATCCTCGCTGAGATCGAGGGGGATCGCGCCGTGGATCGCTTCCCGAAGCCCCTCACGGATGATGCCGTGCGCGCCGCCGACGTCGTCGTCACGATGGGGTGCGGCGACGTCTGCCCGGTGATCCCCGGAGTGCGCTACGAAGACTGGGCCGTCGGGGATCCCGCCCTCGCCTCCCGTGAGGGCGTCGAGGCGATCCGAGACGACATCGCAGCCCGTGTCCGAGTCCTCCTCGACGACCTCATCCGCTGACTCACCGACCATCAGATCGACAAGGAGCATCATGTCCGAAGCATCCGCCAAGCCCTCCGTCCTCTTCGTCTGCGTGCACAACGCCGGTCGCTCCCAGATGGCCGCCGGGTTCCTCCGCGACATCGCCGGCGACCGCATCGAGGTGCGCTCAGCGGGGTCCATGCCCGCGGACCGGATCAACCCGATCGCCGTCGAGGCGATGAGCGAGCTCGGCATCGACATCACCGCCGAGCAGCCGAAGGTGCTGACCACCGAGGCCGTGCAGGCCTCCGACGTCGTCATCACGATGGGATGCGGCGACGCCTGCCCGTTCTTCCCCGGCAAGCGCTACGAGGACTGGAAGCTCGACGACCCGGCAGGGCAGGGGATCGACGCCGTCCGCCCGATCCGCGACGAGATCCGCGCGCGCATCGAGAAGCTGGTCGGCGAGCTGGTCTGATCGGGCGCGGCGACGGTCAGCGTCCGGGCTTCTCGTTCTCGTCGCCGAGGCCGAACGGGAGATCCTTCTCGCTGAACGGGAGATCCTTCCCGGCGAACGCGGTGGGGAGCAGACCGTCCAGCCCGGGAGGCGCGTCGGCGGGTTCGGTCGGCGGTCCGGCGGCACCCGCCGTCGAGCCTTCAGCGGACCACGGCGGCGGCCCCGCCTCCGATGCGGAGGGCGCGATCCTCGCCGGGTCCATGTCGCTCCCGACCGTGTCCGCGGTGATCGCCACGCTCAGCGTCATGGTCGCGACGTCCTCCCATGCGTTCGACGTCTTCGCGGCGTTCATGGAGGGGAAGGGGCCGCCGGCCTCGTCCTCCGCGTCGGCTGACCCTTCGGCGAAGGCGAAGGCCTCGATGAGGGATTCGTCGACGGCGTAGGGGCTGAACCTCTCATCGTCCGTCTTCGCGGAAGGCGCGTCCGCCACACCGTGCAGCAGGTCCTCGACGAAGGACGGCACGCCGACGGGGTGCGTCGGGATCGTCTTCGCCTTTCGCTGCGGCTTCGGGGCGGGAGGCTGCGTCGGCGCGACGACGGCCGGCGGCGTGACGGCATCCTGCGTCACGGGATCGGACTCGTGAACAGGGTCGGGCACGGTGGCCGGAGGCGCCGGTGAAGGCAGCACCAGGGCCGGGCGCAGCGCCTCGAGGGCGACCGGCTCCGACGGCGGGCGCACGAACATGCTTCCGCTCACAGACAGGGCGACGGCCGCCGCGGCGGCGACCGGCCAGAGCAGCGGGTTCGCGTGCCCGGCGGCATCCGCCGCGGGTTGCAGCATCGGAGCGTGTACGCCCATCCAGCCGGTCACACCCGGAGCGGCCGTGAGCGTGGTCGCCGCGACCTGATCCGCGGGGAACAGCAGAGGTGCGATCACCAGGCCGGTGCCGCCGGCCAGGAGCGGGCCGAGCGTCATGGCGCGGGCGAGATGACGCGCCTCGCCGGCGGCCGCGCGGCAGTCGGCGCAGCCGCCGAGATGGGCCGTCACGAGCCGCTCGGAGCGAGGAGACAGATCGTCGTGCGCGTAGGATCCGAGCAGCTCGATGACACGGGCGTGCTCGGTACCCGCAGGCGCCTGGCGCAGATGAGCCCGGATCCACGCCTTGCGGAGCGCGTCGCGGGCTCGATAGGTCAGGGCGGCCGCCGAGTTGGGCCGCAGATCGAGCACCTCCGCGATCGTGCGCGGCGGCAGCTGCTCGACCGCGCTCAGCCACAGGGCGTGCTGCCAGCGCTCGGGAAGCGAGCTGAACGCCTCGGCGATGGTCGCGGAGTTCGCCATCGCCTCGATGTCGATCGCGCCCACGCTCGACACCGGATGCTCCGCGTCGTCGATCGACAGCGTCACCGGCGCGCGCCGCGAGGCGGAGACCCAGGTGTTCCGCACGGTCGTGAGCAGGTACGGACGGAAGCGGTCCTCCGGTCCCTTGCCCGTGCGCAGCAGGTGGAGGATGCGGAGGAACACCTCGGAGACCACATCCTCCGGGTCCGGCGGTGCAGCGCCGAGGCTGCGCGCGTAGGCCACCGCGATGGGGGCGTGCCGTCGCCACAGCTCCGAGAACGCGTGGCGGTCTCCGTGACGGCTGCGGCGCAGCAGCTGAGCGTCGTTCAGCTCGCCGGAATCGTCCATGGAGTGCTCTGCTTCCTGTCGCCGGATCCGTGGAGCCGGTGGGTAGTGAGACTACCTCAGACGGAGCGGCATCCGTGAGTTCTCGGGGATCAGTGGATCGCGTACACCGCGCCGCCGATGATGATCGCGACCAGGGTCGTCCAGCCGATGATGGCGATCGCCTGCCAGAAGAGGATCCGCGCGCGGCCGACGCCGGCGGCGGCGAGCATCGTGGCGGTGAACTGCGTGGGCAGCAGGAGCGGGCCGAGCAGGCTCACCCCGGGGACGCCGTATCGCTCGAAGGCGCGCTGGAACCTCTCGCGCCGCGCCGCGCCGCGGCCGGAGTCCTCCGCAGGGACGGAGGTGCTTCCGGCGGCGCCGGCGAGCACAGGCCGGCCTGCGCGGCTGCGGTTCACGATCGCGGCTCGTGCTCCCGAGCTCGCGAGCACGAGGACGGCGACGCACAGGAAGTTGCCCGCCATCGCCGCCACCGCAGCGATCACGGGGTGGATGCCGCCGATCACGCCGATGGCCACCGCGCCCTCTCCTTCGATGAACGGCACGGCCCCGGCGAGGGCCACGATGAGCGGCTGCACGAGGTCGGGGACCTGAGCGACGAGGTTCTGGAAGGTGTCGATGAGGTTCATGAGGGCTCCTGGTGTGTGCGGCACGAGCGGTGTCTCCGTCGCGTGGCTCCAGTCCATCGGAGCGACGTGGTCGCCGGCAGTGCCGGGGCGTCACCGGATTCCAGGGGGAACGCACGGCGCATCCGTGACATCTGTCACGCCCGTATGGTGGTGCGGGTGAGCAGAACCCCCTCGACGATCCCGGCGGCCGAGCCGGCACCCGGAGCACGGCAGCTGGCTCGCGGCATCACCGCGACCTGGTGGTACACGGCGTCGGCGGTGATGTTCTTCGAGGCCTTCCTTCTCCTCGTCTGGGCGCTCGGCGTGCTCGCGACGAACACCGCAGCCACGGTGCCGCTCGTCCTCGGCGCGGGCGGGATCGTGTGGTGGCTGTCGACGCTGCTCCTCCTCGCCGACTACCGGCACCGCATCGATGCGGAGCCGGGTGTTCCCTGGACCCGCATCGCCCTGCCGATGATCATCGCCCTCGGCTTCGGCGTGGTGGGCGGCCTGGTCTCCGGGAGCTGGCTGTTCGCGGTCATGCCCGTGGTGCAGTCGACGGTGCTGCTGAACTGGCCCTCCGGCGTGCGTGCCCGCGTGGTGGTCCTGCTGACCGCGGCGCTCGTCGGCCTCGCGTTCGTCGACGGATCCCGCGACGTGTACGAGGCCGGCACCCCGTGGTGGCTGCCCGCCGTCTACACGGTTCTGCTTCCGGTGATGACGGTGAGCACTCTCTGGTGGTGGGACGTGCTGGTCGCCCTGGATCGTGCACGGGCATCGGAGGCGCGGCTCGCCGCGACCCAGGAGCGCCTGAGGGTCGCGACGGACGTGCACGATCTGCAGGGGCACCACCTGCAGGTGATCGCTCTTCAGCTCGAACTGGCGGAACGGCTGATGGAGCGGGATCCGGCTGCGGCGCTCGAGCAGCTGCGGGCGGCGCGCGGCAGTGTCGACGACGCCCGCCAGGGCACCCGCGACCTCGCGATGCGCTTCCGCTCCGTGCCGCTCGGCGATGAGCTCGCCAACGCGCGAGACCTGCTCGCGGCGGCCGGACTCGAGGTCGAGGCGGCGATCGCCGCCGACGCCGATGAGGCGCCGGCGGCGGCGCTGGGCCCGGTCATCCGGGAGACCACGACCAACGTCCTCCGGCACGGCGGCGGACGCCGCGCCCGCCTCGCGCTGACTCGGTCGGCGGATGCCTGGCGCTACGAGATCGACAACGACGCCGTGCCGGGGGCGGAGGAGAGGGCGGACGGCTCCGGGCTCGAGGGCGTCGGGCGGCGGATCGCCGAGGTCGGCGGGACGCTGGACGTGCAGCGAGGCGGCGACGACTTCACGGTGGTCGTCACGGTTCCCGTGCGAGACGGGGAGACGCGATGATCCGGGTGCTGCTCGCGGACGACGAGGGGATGATCCGCTCCGCCCTCGCCGCGCTGCTGCGGCTGGAGGACGACATCGAGGTCGTCGCGGAGTGCGCGGACGGCGAGCAGGCGGTGGCCGAGGCCCTCCGCCTCCGGCCCGACATCTGTCTTCTCGATCTCGAGATGCCGGGGCTCGACGGCGTCCAGGTCGCCGAGCGGCTCCATCGGGCGATCGCGACGCGCTGCGTCGTGGTCACCCGGCACGCGCGTCCCGGCGTGCTGCGCCGCGCCCTGGCATCCGGGGTGTCGGGTTTCCTGCCCAAATCACGCGGTGCCGACGAGGTGGCCGCCGTCATCCGCCGGGTCGCGGCGGGCGCCCGCTACGTCGACCCGGAGATCGCCGCGGATGCGCTGAGCGACGAGCGCCCGCCGCTGACCGATCGGGAGCTCGACGTGCTGCGGGCCGGCCGCCGGGGTGAGACGACAGGGCAGATCGCCCGGACGCTCTCGCTCGCCCCCGGCACGGTGCGCAACCACATCTCGGCCGTCCTCGCCAAACTCGCTGTCGGCACGAGACAGCAGGCTGTGCTGCTCGCGGAGGAACGCGGCTGGATCTGAGCGGCTCGGAGCCGCGGCGCCGGGGGAGAAGGCGGGTGGGGCCTGGGAGGGGGCCCCACCCGCGAGCCGCGCCATGGAGGGGGGTGGCGGCTCAGACGCCGGAGCGAAGGTGTTGTCCCCACGGTTCGCTCTTCGTCACACTTGCAAGACTCCGGACGACGCGGATCATGACGCGGGTTCGCCGAATTCCGTCTCGCTCCGCACTTCCGCGTAATGAAATCCGAGATCGCACGTCTCTTCCTCGGACGCTCATGGCCATGGGCGGCGGACCTTTGGGGGGTCCCGGGAAGAGGTGGAGGATTGTCGATCCGGAAAGGCGGCGGCGCGTGGGGCGCCGGCGAACCCTCCGACGAATCACAGGGGAGGAAGAGGTACCACGCGCCCTCTCTGGGGCCGGCGTGGTCGATCCGCGTGATCGCCGCGGCCGTCGAGGCGGAGGAGCAGGCGGCGGCCGCGCAACTCGCAGCCGCCGATGCGCAGGTGACGGACGAGGAAGCGGATGCTGCGGACAGGGCGGAGCCGTCCGAGGGGACGCGAGATGGCGGGGGCCGCTAGGCTGACACCATGGGAACGATATGCGCAGCGCCCGTGATGGGGCGCAACCTCGTGTTCCGCGACCGCCGCGCCTGACGGCGGGCAGCCTCGCACACGTCTGCGCGCCGTCCACCGAGATGCCCTCGCACCTCGGGACGGGCGATCCTCTCGATGCCTCAGCGCGTCCTCTCCCTCGTCCGGGGTGCTCCGACTCTCCTCAGGAGCGCACCCATGCCTCGATCCCTTCACGGCGGCCGACACGAACTCGGTCAGAACTTCCTCACCCACCGGCCCACACTGGGCCGCATCCTCACCCTCGTCCGGCAGACGCCCGGCTCGATCCTCGAACTCGGTGCGGGCGACGGCGCGCTCACCCGCGGCCTCGCCGGCCTCGGGCGCCCGCTCACCGCGCTCGAGATCGATGAGCACCGCGCGCGACGGCTGCAGGCTGCACTGCCCACGGTGACGGTGCGGGCGGCGGACGCCCTGCGTCATCCACTCGACGCCGATGTCGTCGTCGGCAACATCCCCTTCCATCTCACGACGCCGATCCTCCGCCGGCTGCTGGCGTCGCGCACGTGGCATCACGCCGTCCTCCTGACGCAGTGGGAGGTCGCGCGCAAGCGGGCAGGGATCGGCGGTGGCACGATGCTGACCGCTCAGCTCGCTCCCTGGTTCGAGTTCGGGCTCGAGGGGCGGGTGCCGTCGTGGGGGTTCGCGCCGCAGCCCGCCGTCGACGGCGGGCTGCTCACCATCAGCCGGCGCGAGGATCCGCTCGTCGCGGCATCCGATCGGCGGCGATACGAGGCCTTCGTCGGCGCGGCCTTCACGGCGCGAGGATCCGGACTCCCGGCGATCATCGCCCGCGCGGCTTCGACCAGTCCGTCGCGGGCGCGCGCGGCGCTCCACGCCGCCGGCGCGGCCGGATGCCGGCTTCCGCGCGAGCTTCGCGCGCAGCACTGGGCGGGGCTGTGGCGTGAGCTGGGACGAGCGCGGTGACCCGGTGTCCTGCCCCGGAGGTAACCTCGGCTCATGCCCTCCTTCGGAACGATCGAGTCGCCGGTCGGCGTCATCGGGGTCGTCAGCGACGGGGCGGCCGTCACGCGCGTGACGTGGCGCTCCGTCGCGCCCGCCGGGGCGGATGCCGAGCCGGACGCGCTGCTGCGTGAGGCGCTCGCCCAGCTCCGCGCGTACTTCGACGGCGCTCTGCGGCGCTTCGACCTGCCGATCGATCTGGGGGCGCAGACCGCGGCCACCAGCGCCGTGCTCTCTGCGCTCCACGACACGGTCGGTCACGGCGAGACCGTCACCTACGGCGGGCTCGCGGCGCGCAGCGGCACCACCGTGCCCGCCCGCGGGATCGGCGCCATCATGGGGGCGAACCCGGTGCCGCTGATCGTGCCCTGCCACCGGGTGGTCGCCGGCGACGGCCTCGGCGGGTACTCCGGCGGCGATCCCGGTCGCGGTCTGGAGACCAAGCGCTGGCTGCTCGAGCACGAGGGCGCGCTGCCGGCCGGCCTGTTCTGAGGGCCGAGCACCGCTTCGCGTCATCCGGCACCCGGCAACTGAGAGAATGGAATCCCGCGCCGAGTCCGAAGCAAGGAGCCCCCCTGTGCAGTACATCTCCACCCGAGGCGGCATGCAGCCGCTGCCGTACTGCGAGACGCTGCTCGAAGGGCTGGCACCAGACGGAGGCCTGGCCGTCCCCGAGGTGATGCCGACGGTCGACGGCGAGACGCTGGAGCGCTGGCGCGCCCTCACCTATCCGCAGCTCGCGGCCGAGGTGCTGGGGCTGTTCGCCACCGACATCCCGCGGGCGGATCTCGCCCGGATGACGGCGGCGGCCTACACGGACTTCCCCGAGGAGGTCGTTCCGCTGCGCGAGATCGACGGCGGCATCACGCTCGTCGGCCTGTCCGAAGGGCCGACGCTGGCGTTCAAGGACATGGCGATGCAGTTCCTCGGTCAGGTCGTCGAGTACGCCCTGGAGCGCAAGGGCTCGACGCTGAACATCCTGGGCGCGACCTCCGGAGACACCGGTTCCGCCGCTGAGCATGCGCTTCGCGGCAAGGAGCGCATCTCGGTCTTCATGCTGTCGCCGCAGGGGCGCATGAGCGCCTTCCAGCGGGCGCAGATGTTCTCCCTCGACGACGAGAACATCCACAACATCGCCGTCGACGGCGTCTTCGACGACTGCCAGAACCTGGTCAAGGAGCTCGCCGGCGACCTCGACTTCAAGCGCACCCAGCACCTCGGCGCGGTGAACTCGATCAACCTCGCGCGCATCACCGCCCAGGTCGTCTACTACTTCTGGGCGTGGCTGCGGGCGACGGATGCCGGCGGCTGGACCGAGCTCTCGTTCACCGTGCCGTCCGGCAACTTCGGCAACATCCTCTCCGGCTTCTACGCCAAGGAGATGGGGCTGCCGATCCGCCGCCTCGTCCTCGCCGCGAACGAGAACAACGTCCTCGACGAGTTCTTCCGCACCGGCGTGTACCGCCCGCGCAGTGCGGAGCAGACGCTCGCGACCTCCAGCCCGTCGATGGACATCTCCAAGGCGTCGAACCTCGAGCGCTTCATCTTCGAGCTCGTCGACCGCGACCCCGCCCGGGTCACGGCCGCCTGGCGCGAGCTCGACGAGCAGGGCTTCTTCGACTTCACCGCCGACCTCGCGCGCTTCGAGGACGAGTTCGGCATCGTCAGCGGCACGTCCACGCACGCCGACCGGCTCGAGACGATCCGTGCTGTGCACGAGGCGTCGGGCGAGATCATCGACCCGCACACCGCCGACGGCGTGAAGGTCGCGCGCGAGTACGTCGAGTCCGGCGTCCCCATGCTGGTGCTCGAGACCGCGAAGCCGCAGAAGTTCGCCGAGACGATCCGCGAGGCGATCGACGTCGAGCTCGAGTACTCGGCCGAGCTGCGAGCGATGCTCGATGCGCCGCAGCACGTCACCGAGATGGCGGACGACGCGGCGGCTCTCCGCGCGTTCATCGAGACGCACGCGCTGCACTGACGTCGAGCGCTGTGCGAATGTGCAATGTGCGCATTCGGAGCTGACATTCGTGCGAAATGCACATGTCGGCGGGAATCTGCCGTGGCTACTGTGGCCACAACCCGTTCCCTCCTCTCGAAGGATCCCTCATGGCACGCATGGCGCACACCGACGATTTCGCGCTCTCCCGAGTGACGCCCGAGGCACGCAAGCCCTGGTTCGGAATCGCAGTGCAGCGATTCGGTCAGGTCTCGGCGCTCTCGCAGTTCCTCCTCGGAGCCACTCTCGGCTACAGCATGACCTTCGGCGAGGCCGTCCTCGCCTTCCTCTTCGGCTCGATCATCCTCGAGGTGATCATGTGCGTGGTCGGCTTCATCGGCCAGCGCGAGGGCCTCAACACCGCGCTGCTCGCGCGCTGGACCGGCTTCGGCGAGATCGGCGCCTCCCTCGTGGGCCTCGCCATCGGCATCAGCCTCATCGGCTGGTTCGGCATCCAGTCCGCCATCTCCGCACAGTCCCTCGACGCCCTCATGCCCGGTGCCCTCCCGGTCTGGGCATGGAGCCTGATCTTCGGACTCGCCGTGACCGCCATCGTGGCATTCGGCTTCGTCGGGATGCAGTGGCTGGCGAACGTCACCGTCCCCCTGTTCCTCATCCTCGTCGGCTGGTCGGTGATCACCGAACTCAGCCGCCACGACCTCGGCGAGCTGCTCACCGGTCCCGCGCCCGGTCCGGCGATGAGCGTCTGGGCCGGCACCGGCATCGTCGCCGGCGGACTCATCGTCGGCGCGATCATCACCGGCGACATGACCCGCTACAACCGCTCGCGCGCCGACGTCGTCAAGCAGACCGTGGTGGGAGTCTCGCTCGGTGAGTTCGTGATCGGCCTCGCCGGCGTGCTCCTCGCCCACGCAGCCGGCACCGGCGACATCGTCGCGATCGTCACCTCGTCGGTCGGCTTCATCGGCCTGTTCATCGTGCTCACCGGCACGCTGAAGATCAACGACTGGAACCTCTACTCGTCCTCGCTGGGACTGGTGAACTTCATCTCCACGGCGTTCGGGAAGAACCTCCACCGGGTCAGCACCACCATCGTGCTGGGCGTCGTCGGCTCGGTGCTGGCCGCCGTCGGCATCCTGGGGCAGTTCACGTCGTTCCTGATCATCCTCAGCGTCGCCTTCCCGCCCATCGCCGGCATCATGGTCGCCGAGTACTACATCGTGCGCCGGTGGCGTCCCGAGCTCGACGCGACCCGTCCGGCCGGGACGCTCCCCGCGACCGCTCCGCGCATCGTTCCCGCGACGATCGTCGTCTGGCTGGTCTCCTCCCTGGTCGGCTACTTCGTCACCTGGGGGATCCCGTCCCTGCTGAGCCTGTTCCTCTCGATGGCGCTCTACGTGATCGCCGGCAAGCTCGGCCTCGTCCGCGGCGTCGGCGTCGCCACCACCCGGCAGGCCCCTGCGTCCGACTCCGCGCCCGTCGGCGCCTGACCCTCCCACACAGGAAGCGAGAATCATGCACATCGGCATCGACGTCGGCGGGACGAACACCGACGCCGTCCTGATGGACGGCACGCGCACCCTCGCGGGCGTGAAGCACTCCACGACCCCGGATGTCACGAGCGGCATCGTGCACGCGATCGAGGACCTGCGGGCGCGGCATCCGTTCGAGGGGACGGACGTGGACGCGGTGATGATCGGCACCACGCACTTCATCAACGCGCTCGTGCAGGCGAGCCGGCTGGCTCCGACCGCCGCGCTCCGGCTCGGTCTGCCGGCGACCCGCGCGCTCCCGCCCCTCGTCGACTGGCCCGAGGTGCTCCTCGAGGCGACGAAGGCGCGCAGTTATCTCGCCCACGGCGGCTACGAGTTCGACGGCCGTCCGATCTCCCCGCTCGATCCCGACGAGCTGCGCGCGCACGCCGAGGACATGAAGGCGAACGGCATCCGCTCCGTCGCGATCTCCTCGGTCTTCAGCCCGGTCAACCACGACCTGGAGGTCCAGGCCGCCGAGATCGTCGGCGACGTGCTCGGTCCCGACGTCGCGATCTCGCTGTCGCACGAGATCGGCCGGATCGGCCTGCTCGAGCGCGAGAACGCGACCATCATCAACGCCGCGCTGCGCGAGCTCGCCGCCGAGATCGTCGACGGCCTGACCTCCGCCGTGCGCGCGCAGGGCATCGAGGCGCCGATCTTCCTCAGCCAGAACGACGGCACTCTCATGGATGAGGAGTACGTGCGCCGCTACCCGGTGGCGACCTTCGCGTCCGGCCCCACCAACTCGATGCGCGGGGCGGCCGCCACCAGCGGTCTGAGCGACTGCGCCGTGATCGACGTGGGCGGCACCACGGCGGACATCGGCCTGCTCATCAACGGATTCCCGCGGGAGACCGCGAACGAGGTGAAGGTGGCCGGCATCCGCACCAACTTCCGGATGCCGGACGTGCTGTCGCTCGGCATCGGCGGCGGCAGCATCGTCGACGAGGAGACCGCGGAGGTCGGTCCCGCATCGGTCGGCTACCGACTCACCACGGAAGCGCTCGTCTTCGGCGGGTCGACGCTGACCGCCACCGACATCGCGGTCGCCGCAGGGCGCGCGCAGGTCGGCGACCCCTCGAAGGTCGCGCACCTGGACCCTGCCTTCGTCGCCCGGGTGCTGGACCGCATCGCGGAGCGCGTCTCGGAGGCCGTCGACCGGATGCGCACGTCGCCGGAGCCGATCGCCGTCGTGGCCGTCGGCGGCGGGTCGATCCTGCTGCCCGACGAACTCCCGATGTTCGGCACCGTGCATCGCCCGGAGAACTACGCCGTCGCGAACGCGATCGGAGCCTCGATCGCCCAGGTCGGCGGCGAGATCGACAAGGTGTACGCGATCGCGCCGGGGCGCCGCGACGAGACCATCGCCGAGGTGCGCGCAGAGGCGATCGACAAGGCCGTCGCGGCGGGAGCCAAGCCCTCGACCGTGGCGATCATCGACTTCGATGAGGTCCCGATCCCGTACCTGCCGGGCAACGCCACGCGCATCCGCGTCAAGGCGGTCGGCGACCTGCACATGGGGGTGTGACATGGGCTGGACGATCGACTCCTCGCACATCGAGCCCCTGGCCCGCGGCGCGGCCGTGCTCGGCACGGGCGGCGGCGGGGACCCGTACATCGGGGCGCTGCTCGCACGCCAGGCGCTCGCCGCGGGCGCCGTCACCGTGCTCGATCTCGACGAGGTGCCCGACGACGCGCACGTGCTGTTCGTGGCGATGATGGGGGCGCCGACCGTGATGGTCGAGAAGCTCCCCAGCCTCGACGAGGTCATCAAGCCCGTGCAGGCGCTCGGCGCCCAGCTGGGCCGCCCGGTGACCCACATCGCGTGCGCCGAGGTCGGCGGCGTGAACTCCACGATCCCGATCGCCGCCGCGGCCGCGCTCGGACTCCCGCTGCTGGATGCCGACGGGATGGGCCGGGCGTTCCCCGAACTCCAGATGGTGCTGCCCACGCTCTACGGCATCACGGCTTCTCCCTTCGCCTTCGGCGACGAGAAGGGGAACATCGGGGTGCTGCAGACCGCCGACAACTCCTGGACCGAGCGCATCGCGCGCGTCGCCTGCGTCGAGATGGGGTGCTCGGTGATGATCGCCGGCTTCTCCATGTCCGGCGCCGCCGCCCGCGAATCGCTGGTCAGCGGCTCGCTGTCGCGCTGCATCGCCATCGGCGAGCGCATCGAGGCGGCGCGCGAGGAGAAGACCGATCCGGTTGCGGCGGCGGTCGAGCTCCTCGGGGGCCGTGAGCTGTTCGACGGCAAGGTCGTCGACGTGCAGCGGGCCACCACGACCGGGTTCGCCCGGGGACGCGCGCGGATCGACGGTGACGACGGCGTCTCCCTGACGCTGCAGTTCCAGAACGAGCATCTGGTCGCCGAGTCGGAGGGGCGGATCCTCGCGACCACCCCCGACCTGATCATGGTGCTCGAGGGCGAGTCGGGCGAGCCGATCACGACCGAGGGCCTCCGCTACGGTCAGCGTGTGCGCGTGATCGCTGCCCCCGCCGACGAGCGCTGGCACTCGTCCGCGGCGCTCGCCATGGTGGGCCCGGGGTACTTCGGCTACGACATGCCCGCGCATCGCTTCGACGGCACGGTCTCGACGGGCGCAGCGGCATGAGCTGGCAGCTCACCGCCGCCGACCTCCCCGACCTCGCCCGCGGGGCGACCCTGCTCGGCACGGGAGGAGGAGGCGATCCGTACATCGGCAAGATGCTCGTCGAGCGCGTGCTCGGCGATCGCTCGATCACGATCCTCGACCCCGACGAGATCGCCGACGACCTCTTCGTCATCCCGACCGCGCAGATGGGCGCCCCGACGGTGATGGTCGAGAAGATCCCCGCCGGCACCGAGCCCACCCTCGCGCTGCGCACCCTGGAGGAGCACCTGGGGCGCACGGCCGGTGCGACCATGCCGATCGAATGCGGCGGGATCAACTCGATGATCCCGCTCGTGGTCGCGGCAGAGACCGGGCTTCCGGTGGTGGACGCCGACGGGATGGGGCGGGCATTCCCCGAGCTCTCCATGGAGACCTTCGCGGTGTACGGCGTGCACGGCTCGCCGCTGGCGCTCGCGGGAGAGCGCGGCGAGAAGGTGATCATCGACACCGGCGACGACGACCGCCAGATGGAGTGGCTCGCGCGCGGCATCACGATCCGCCTGGGCGGCGTGGGGCACATCGCCGAGTACGCGATGACGGGAGCCGACGTGCGCCGCACGGCGGTGCCGCGCACCCTCTCGATGGCGCTCGCCCTCGGACGCGCCATCCGCATCGCACGCGAGGAGAAACGGTCGCCGTTCGACGCGATCGCGGCCACGCTCGCGACCACGCTGTACCCGCACATGCGCGAGCTGTGCGTCGGCAAGGTCGTCGACGTCGAGCGCCGCACCACAGACGGCTTCGCGAAGGGCCGGGCCGTGATCGCTCCGCTGGACGCAGACGCGGACGCGGACGAGTCGTTCGAGATCGTCTTCCAGAACGAGAACCTCACGGCACACCGGGACGGACGGCTGGTGGCGATCGTGCCCGATCTCATCTGCGTCGTCGATCATGAGACGGCCGAGCCGATCACCACGGAGGGCCTCCGCTACGGACAGCGCGTCCGGGTGCTCGGCATCTCGACGCCCGACATGATGCGCACGACCGCGGCGCTCGCCGCCTTCGGCCCGTCCGCGTTCGGGATCGACGCGGACTTCCGCCCGGTGGAGACGCTCTTCCGGTCCTAGGCTGGAGCGCATGGAGCTGGTGCGCGAGGACCTGACGGCGCTCGCCCGCGGATACGCCCTCCTGGGATCGGGCGGCGGAGGCGCGACGACGATGCTCGAGCTCATACTCGCTCGTGCCGACGTCTGGCCGGTGCGCGTCGAGACGGCGTCCGCCCTCGACCCTGCGACACCGTGCCTCGGCGCGGCCTTCGTCGGCTCGACGATGCTCCTCAGGGAGCGGATGCCGGGCGCTGATCCGTTCTCCCCGCTTCTCGCCGCGATCGAGCGATGGCTCGGGCACCCGGTGCAGGCCGTCTGCTCGCTGGAGGGCGGGGGGATGAACGGTCTCGCTCCGCTCACGCTCGCCGGCAGTCACACGGTCATCGATGCCGACTGCTCCGGTCGTGCGGTGCCGAGCCTCGATCAGATGTCCCTGTTCGTCGATCGGGTGCCCGGTCTCGTCTTCGCGTGCGACACGGGCGCCGGAGGCGTCGCCATGGTGGAGCCGGCAAGGGCCGTCGATGCGGAGCGCGTGGTCCGCTCCGCGATCATCCAGGCCGGCGGCGTCGGATGCGCCGTGCTCGGCGGGTTCACCGTGGGCGACCTCCGGGAGCACGCGATCGAGGGACATCTCGCGCACGCGCTGCAGCTCGGCCAGGCGTTCCTCCGGCACGCCGCCGACCCCGTTCCCGTGCTCGCCGCCGCACTGGGCGGCGAGGTCCTGGCGGAGGGGCGCATCGTGTCCGCCTCGCCGTCCTCCGATGATCCGCACGTGAACGCCGTGGAGATCGCCGGCCTCAGCGGCGTGGTCCACCGGGTCGTCACCAGGTCGGAGACGCTGGCGGTGCTCAGCGACGGCCTGCTCGTCGCCGCGGCGCCGACGGTGATCGTGATCCTCGACGCCGTGTCACGGGAGATCCTCGAGGTCACTGACCTCCGGCTCGCCCGTAACGTGCTCGTCCTCGGCATCCCCGCTCCGGCATGGTGGAGCGCGCGTCCGGATCGCCTCGCACAGGTGGTCCCCTCGGCCTACGGACTCACCGGGCTGGATGCCGCATGAGCGAGAGGCTTCAGCTCGGCGCGCTCCTCGCGCAGACGGAGAACGGCGGGCTGCGCCGGGTCGCCGGTCCTGACACGGCCGCGTGGGATGCCGTCGCCGTCGAAGGGGAGGAAGCCGATCTCCCGGAAGACGGGAGGGGATCCTTGGCGGTGCTGACCACGCGCGTGCCGGGAGCGACCTGGCAGCAGGACGCGATGCTGAGACGGGTGCGGGACAGGGGCTTCACCGGATTGGCCATGCCGGGGGCGGCCGCGATGGATGCCGGGGCGCTCCGGCTCGCCGATTGGATCGGCCTCTGCCTGATCGACGTCGAGCGCCCTGTGCAGCTCGCGAGGGCCTGCTGGATGCTCATCGAATCGCGCGATGCGCTCACGTTGCACCTGGTCCGGAAGGTCGCGCAGTCATTCGAGTACTCGGCGGAGGGCCTCGCCGACCTGCTGCGGCACATCGCCGCGAACCTCGGCGTCGGGGTCGCCCTCGTCGACGCGGGCGGGGTGATCCACGAAGCGGGCGGCCATCTCGACGAGCATCTGTTCGCGATGATCGGCTTCGATTCGTGGATCGACCGGGCCAGAGCGGGCGATGACGCCGCCGCATCCGTGCGCGTCGACAGCCCCGGCCGGAGCGGACTGCGCCTGGCGCTCTTCGGGAGTGGGGTCAGCGAAGTGCAGCTGCAGGCGCTGACCGTCGCGGCGGAGATCGCCATGCCGGCGGTCGCGGCGCGGATCCTCATCGACGAGGTCGCCGCCGTGAACGACGTCGCAGTCTCGTCGGGTCTGCTTCGCGACTTCGTCGATCTGGGCGGGGTGACCGATGCGGAGGTCGAGCGCCGGATGTCCGAGCGCGGATGGCGGACCGGGGGCCACCACCTCGGGTTCCGCATGGTGGCGCGAGGGCGACTCGACTCCTTCTCGCTGCTGCGCTCCGTCAGTGCAGGCCTGAACGGGATCGACGTGGAGGGGCACGCGACGACGACCGGGCGCGGGATCAGCGGCTGGCTGACCTTCCCCGAGCTGCCCTCGCCGGAGCGGGTCGAGCGGGTGGTCGCGGCGCTGCGGGACCTGCACCTGGGCGCCCTTCGCGATTTCACCGTGGCGACAGGTGTGGGATCGCTGCAGAGCGGCTCCGAGGGCCTGGCCCGCACGCTCGACGAGGCGGGTGATGCCGCGCGCATCGCCGCCGCGCGGTCCGCCACGGGCTGGTTCGTCCGTGTGGACAGCCTCGGGCTGGAACAGCTCCTGCTCGCCTGGACGGGGAACGACACGTTCGTCCCCGCCGCGCAGTCGCTTCTGGCGCCGCTGCAGGACGCGGGAGGCGAGCTGCTCGTCACGCTGTCGGCGTATCTCGACAACGAGTCCGGCATCGCGGCGACCGCGGCCGCGCTCGGCCTGCATCGCAACACGGTGATGGTCCGGATCCGACGGGTGCAGGAGCTCCTCGGGATCGACATGGCCGACCCCGAGGCGCGCCTCGCCCTTCACCTCGCCTGCCGCGCGGTGCAGCCGGCGTGAGCCGGGTCGTCTACTCGGGGTCGCCGTTGAGCATCCAGGAGACCCCGAAGCGGTCGACGAGCATCCCGAACAGCCCGCCCCACGGCGCGTTGTCGAGCGGCATCGTGACCGTGCCGCCCTCGGACAGCTTCGCCCAGACGTCGCGGGTGGTGGCGGCATCCGTCCCGCTCAGCGAGACAGAGAAGCCCTGCGGCTTCTCGTAGGTCATCATGCTCGGGGTGTCCGAAGCCATCAGCACGAGACCGTCGGGTGTCGTCAGCTGGGCATGCATGACGAGGTCGGCCTGGCTCGGGTCCTGCACCATGTCGGGGAACTCCGAGAACACGTTGATGTCGAGCTCACCGCCCAGCACGCTCTGGTAGAACTCCATCGCCTGACGCGCGTCGTCGCGGAACGAGAGATACGGGTTGAGATTCGCCATTGCTGCTCCTGAGTGTGTGGATGTGTGGGCCGGCCCCGCATTGCAGGCTCATTCTGCGCCGGGGGTGGGACATCCGCAAGGGAGTTCGTTGGTACTCTCCTGCGCATGAGGATCTCCGCCGGGCCGGTGCTCACGCAACGTGCGCTCAACCGTGCGCTGCTCTCCCGCCAGCTGCTCCTGGAACGCGCCGAGCTGACGGTGCCGGAGGCCGTCGCCCACCTCGCCGGCGTGCAGGCGCAGGTGCCCGGGGCGCCGTACCTCGGGCTCTGGTCGCGCGTGTCGGGCTTCGACCCGCACGACCTGGCGCGCCGCATCTCCGAGATGTCGATGGTGCGGCTGGTGCTGCAGCGAGCCACCGTGCACCTGCACACGGTCGAGGACGCACTCGCCTGGCGCCCGCTCGTGCAGCCCACGCTCGACCAGGCGCTGCGCAACGGGTTCCGCGGGGAGCTCGACGGCCTCGACGTCGCCGAGATCGCGGAAGCCGGTGCGCAGCTGCTCATCGAGCACCCGCGTCCGCTCGCCGAGGTGGGCCGCAAGCTCGCCGAGCGGTGGCCGGGTCGGGCGCCGGCCGCCCTCGGCGCCGCCGTCGCGTACGCCGCACCCGTGATGCAGCTGCCGCCGCGGGGTGTGTGGGGCGAGACGGGCAGGGCGCTGCTCGCACCCGTGACGCACGCGCTCGGGCGCGAGTTGGGGACCGACCTCGCCCCGGACGAGTTCGTGCTGCGCTACCTCCGCGCCTTCGGTCCCGCGAGCACGTCCGACATCCGCACGTTCACCGGTCTCGCGGGCATCCGCGATGTCGTGAGGCGTCTCGACCTCCGGCGCTTCGCCGACGAACGCGGCCGGGAGCTGCTCGACGTGCCGGATGGGCCGCTTCCCGATCCGGACACCCCTGCACCGCCGCGCTTCCTCGGCGAGTTCGACAACGTGCTGCTCGGCCACGACGACCGCACCCGCGTGCTGCCGACGGAGCACCGCTCGAAGGTGCTGCTGCTTCCGGCGCGCCCTCTCCTCGTCGACGGCTTCGCGGCCGGCATCTGGAAGTCGGGTCCGGAAGGGATCACGGTGCGCGCCTTCGCGCCGATCCCCGATGAGGAGGCGGTCGTCGCGGAGGGCGAGCGGATGCTGGCGGCCCTCTGGCCGGAGTCGGAGCGCGCCGTGCGGATCGAGCCGCACTAGGCCGGGTCAGGCCCGCTTCTTCGGCGCCCGCGGATGGAGCAGTCCGGATGCCGCCCCCAGGGCGGCGCCGGCCAGGGTGTCCACGATCCGCTCCCCGGCCACCTGCATCGATCCGATGTCGCCGGTCGCCGCTCCGAGCAGGAGCAGCACCAGCGGGGTGATGAAGGCCAGGGCGAGGGCGTAGTGGCGCACCACGACCAGCTCGATCGCGAACTGCAGCACGCCGAGCAGGAGCGCCAGCCACAGTCCCGACGGATGCAGCAGAGCGAGGAGCGCGTAGACCCCGGCACCCACGACGGTGCCGAGCATCCGATGCAGCCCGCGCTGGAAGGCCGCCCTCCGCGCGGCCGCGACGCCCACCACGGCCACCGCGGACCCCACGACCCAGTAGGTGCGCGCCGGATCGATGACGAGGCCGAGGAGCACTCCGAGCACCGAGACGATCGCCACGCGGAGAAGGAGGATGCGTGAGGCCGCGTCGAGCGAGGGACCGGGGAAGAGGTCACGCAGCGGGCGGGCCGAGACGGCCCGCGTCCGGGGGAGGAGCAGCGGCGCCATCGCCACGAGGTACGAGAACACGCATCCGGCCGCGAGGGCGACGACGTAGACGAGCGGGCTCATCGTCGTGGTCGCCACGACGTGCGCCGAGAGGCCGAAGACGAGGACGAAGAACAGCGGTCCCGGCGGGCCGAGCCGGAATCCGAAGGCGAGCGCGGCGCCCGCGACGGCGATCGCCACGATGCCGATGCTCACCAGCAGGTCGCTCCCCGCGGCGAGCACGCCGAAGACCGCGCTGGCGACGAGGCCCGCGGCCACGAACGGCAGCACGCGCGCCCGGTCGACGGCCGGTGCCCTCCCTGCGAAGAGCACCGTGAACGCTCCCGAGGCTGCCACGTACCCGAGAGGAGCCTGCCCGAGCAGGGTCATCAGCGCGATCGGCGCCGAGATGCCGATCGCCGCCTGCAGCGCCAGCGGCCAGCGCGGGCCGTGAGACGGGGCGAAGGAGAACAGGCTCACGGCATCCATTCTCCCGTCTCGACCGTGCGGGTCAGCCCCTGGGGTTGTGCATGAACTCCAGGCGGATGCCGTTCGCGTCCTCGACGAACGCGGCGTAGTACCGGGCGCTGAAGCGCGGGTACTCCTTCGGGCCGCGCACCTCGGTCCAGCCGGCGTCGAGGGCGATGTCGTGCAGCCGGTCGACCTCCTCGCGGGAGTCGACGGCGTAGGCGAGGTGCTGCCAGCCGACCCGGCCGTGCTCGTGCGGGCCGTCGGCGTTGTCGCGCGCCGGATAGAGCAGCACCTCGGGTTCGTCGTCCTTGCGCCAGTACGCGTGGTCTTCGGCGTCGCGCGCGCGCACGTAGCCCAGCGCCTCGAAGACGGGATGGAACTGCGCGGATGCCGCCGGGACGGATTCGACGGAGATGCCGATGTGATCGAAGGTCGCCATCCTCCCAGTCTGGGGGATGGTGCCGACATCACTCCGTCAGGACTCCCGCGGCGGGTTGTACATGAACTCGAAGCGGATGCCGTTGTCGTCCTCGACGAAGGAGGCGTAGTACCGCTCGTTGAAGCGCGGGTAGAGCTTCGGCTCGCGGACCGCCGTCCAGCCGGCGTCGACGGCCACCCGGTGCAGCCGGTCGACCTCCTCCGGCGAATCGATCGAGAACGCGAGATGCTGCCAGCCGACGCGGCCGTGCACGTGCGGACCGCTGCTCTCCTCGCGCGGAGCGAAGACGATGATCTCGGTGTCGTCGCCGCGATGCCAGGACAGTCCACCCTCCGCCTCGCTGCCGAACTCGTAGCCCAGCGCGGTCAGGACGGGGTGGAACTGGGCGCGTCCCCGCTCCAGGTCGGCGACGGTGATGCCCAGGTGATCGACGAATGCCATGCGTCCCAGTCTTGCGCACGGCGGCGGCGGCGCGTCTCAGTGCGGGGCGTGGTACTCGGCCTCGCCGCGCTTCCAGTACCCCTTCACGACGGCGTGCGCAGTGTCGACACCCCAGCGCTCCAGCAGCGCGCGGCCAGGCTTCACGATCGACTGCTCTGCTGCGATGAAGACGAACGGGTCGTCGCCGACTGGATCCGCCAGCCCGCCGAGGAAGCCGATGAGCGCGGAGCCTGCGGGGGCGTCGCCTCGGTGCAGCCACTCGATGCCGACCGGGGCGTCGATCGCGACCTCGCCGGCCGCTTCGGAGGTCTCGATGGCGATGCGCGCCGGAGCGCCCTCGGGGATGAGGGCGGCGAATCGGCGGATGGCCGGGATCGCGGTCTCGTCACCCGCGAGGAACCAGGAGTCGGGAGCGCCTGTGATCACGGCCGATCCGCGAGGACCGCCGACGCCGACGGGCGAGCCGAGAGGCGCGTTCGCGGCCCAGGGGGCGGCGACGCCCTCGTCGCCGTGCACGGCGAACTCGACGTCGAGCCAGTCCTCGCCCCAGGCGAGTGGGGTGTACTCGCGGTTCGGGGCGGCGCGGAGCTCCTCAGGGGAGTCCACGGGCCCGGTCGGGAAGAACAGGCGCATGTGGTCGTCGCAGCCGAGCGAGTCGAAACCGGCGAGGCCGCTTCCGCTCAGGCGGACGCGGACGTAATCGGGTGCCAGCCATTCGCGCGATGCGAGGGTCGCCATGCGGAAGCGCAGCTCGAGGCCGCGGCGCTCGATCGAGAAGCCGGATTCGGGTCGGATCATGGATTCAGGCTAGTCACCGTGGCGGGTGCCGCGGCGAGTTCGCGGGAAGTCGGCGAATGGACGGCTCGTCGACCTCGGGACGCCGTGCACGCGGCGACATCCCGTGCACTCGACGAGATCCCGTGAAGTCGACGCGCGTGCCGCAGGAGCCGCCGCGTGCGGCCTCAGAGCTCGATGCCGTGATCCTCGTCGTTCACGCCCTGGTTGTGCCCGCGACGCGACTCGAAGCCGAGGAACCAGCCGAACCATGCGATCGCGGCGAGCAGCACGCCGAGCCAGACGTTCTCGAAGATCAGCCCGATGACGATGCCGAGGACGAGGAGTCCTGCGGTGATGAGGAGGCGGAGCACGAGCCGGGGCATGGGCTCAGCCTAGAGCCTCACCGGCGGCGGTGGTCCTCGGGGGCGAGACGGGGACCGCGACGCGGCTCACGCACTCCGCTCGCCAGGATCAGGCGGATGACGCGCTGGCGCTGACCCGCCCACGGGGCGAGGAGCTCGAGCATCCCGTCGTCATCCGTGCGGTGCCCGGTCAAGGCGTAGCCGACCTCGTGCGCGAGGTGGTAGTCGCCCACGCTCACGGCATCCGGATCGCCGAGGGCGCGGATGCGGGTCTCCGCCGCCGTCCACACGCCGATGCCGGGAAGGCTGGTGAGCACACGGTCGCGGTCGGGCCCGGTGGAGGCGGCGAGGACGGCGCGATGGATGCGGTCGCCGCGCTCTGCCGCGCGCACGAGGGTCTTCGACTGCGGCGGCTGCACGCCGGCGCGGTGCCACGCCCAGGAGGGGATGCGGCGCCAGGCGTCGGGGGAGGGCGCCGCGGACATCGGCCGCGGTGTCGGGCCGGGCGCGCGTTCGCCGAACCGCGAGACGAGCAGGCGCCACGCGCGGAACGCCTCCAGTCCGGTGACCTTCTGCTCGATGACGGCGCACGCGAGCGCGTCGAAGACCTCGCCCGTGCGGGTCAGCCGCAGCCCGGGATTGCGCCGGGCGGCCTCGGCTACGAGCGGATGCCGTGTCGCGTCGAATCCCGCAGGGTCGTCGCCCGCGCCGCACAGATCGGGCACGCGCTCGAGGGCGTGCGCGGCGCCGGCGCCCCAGGCCGTCGCCCTGACCTCACCGGGTGAGGCGCGCAGCGCGAGCGTCGCGGCGCCGAGCGGCGTGCGCAGTGCCCGCCAGATGACCGGCCCGTCGACGACGGTCGTCGGATCGCCGGGACCGCGACGCAGCATCCCCACGGTGCTGCCGAGATCGACCGCTGCGGAGGGGCGGTAGACCGTCTCCAGCGGCGCAGCCGGAGGTGCGGCATCGGCCGCGCCGGCATCCGCTGTCAGGGTCATGCGCCCACCCTACGCGGGGAGGCTGACAGTGGGGATCTCTCGTCCGTCGAGACCCCGCTCTGTCGTCCAGACCCCGCCCTGCCGACGCCGGCAGCTGGGGGTCTCGGCGGGAGCCTGGGGTCTCGGGAGCCCGGGCTGGGATCAGAAGCGGTCGGGCGAGGGGGTGCCGTGGCCGTAGCGGATGACGACGTCGGCGTGACGGTCGAACCGGTAGCCGATGCCGCGCACGGTGCGCACGATGTCCTCGTAGCGGCCGAGCTTGGCGCGGAGGCGGCGGACGTGCACGTCGATGGTGCGCTCGCCGGGGGTCTCGTCGTCCTGCGCCTGCCAGAGGGCGGAGACGAGCTCGCTGCGCTCGATGGTACGGCCCTCGCGGAGCACGAGGTACTGCAGGAGCTCGAACTCCTTGTACGTGAAGGAGGAGTTCTCGCCGTCGATGAGGACGCGCTTGCGGGAGATGTCGACGACGACTCCGCCCTCGTCGACAGCGGTCTCCTCCTCGGCCGCGGCCTTGGTGCGGGCGATCGCGCCGGGCTCGTGCAGGGCCAGGCGCACGACGTCGAGGTCGCGGCCGCCGGAGCCGTGCGGGGCGAGCGCCACGGTCGCGTGGGTCTCTGCGGCCGGTGCGAGCTCGGCGAGCGTGCGGCGCAGGGCGTCGACGAGGAGGGGGAGGCTCACTCCGGCTTCGGCGGCCTTGATCTCGTCGAGGCCGACGTAGAGGGCGAAGCCGCGCGGCGAGCGGACGGCGGGGAGGTCTGCGGCCACGGGAGCGGCGGCGGCTGCCTGCGGGCGAACGGTGCGGACGGTGGCGGAGGCGGCGGGACGCTCGAGGAGTGCGGTGTTCGACATGATGATGGAGTCCTTGAAGACGGTGAGCCGACGGGCTCTGGCGCGTTGCATGAATGACCGGCGGAGCCGGTGGAAGCGAGCAAGGGTGGATGCTCGATGACGCCGATCTCGCAGATCGCGAGAGTCAGGTCAGGCGGGGTGGCTGTTCGTTCAGCGACACATTCGGCAACACATGCCAACGCGACCGGGCATCATCATCCCGGCAGTCCCGTTCGCCTCCTGGGCGGACAAAGGGCGTGCGTTGGTGGTCATGGGGGGATTATGTCGTAATAAATCCCTGCGTGTCAAAACGGCCCGGATGCTCATCTGCGCGCGTAGCCTTGCTCGAATGACGATCTCCCACACCGTCGGAGGCTTCATCCTGACCGATGAGAAGGATGCCTCGCGCTACACCCTGACCCGTGACGGACACCTGATCAGCGTGCTCGACTACCGCGACGACGGGCGCACGATCGCCCTCACCAGGGCCTACACGGTCCCGAGTTTCCGCGGTCACGGCTATGCGGCCAGGGTCGTGGAGGGGGCCGTCGCCGACATCGAGCGGCGCGGCGATCGGAAGGTCGACCCGGTCTGCTGGTACGTCGCGGACTGGTTCGCGGCGAACCCGGAGCACCGCTCACTGCTGCGTACACGATGACGAGATCTCTGTGACGCACTGTTACGACGCGCGCCTGCCGACCTGAGGCTCCCGCGGCACGCCTGGCGGCCGATGTCGGAGGCCCTTCGTACCGTGTGAACATGCGAATCCTGCACACGTCCGACTGGCACATCGGCCGCACCTTCCATGGCACCTCGACCATGGACGCGCTGGCCGAGGTGCTCGGCGCGGTCACCGTGCAGGTTCGCGAGCACGACGTCGACGTCGTGCTCGTCGCGGGAGACGTCTTCGACTCCGCGACCCCGTCCGGCGCCGCGTACACGCTGCTCGGCGACGCGCTGGTCGCCCTGCACGAGACGGGGGCGCGCGTCATCGTCACGAGCGGCAACCACGACTCCGCCGCGCGGCTCGGCTTCCAGGCGCGGCTCCTGCGCGACGGCATCCACGTCCTCACCGATCCGCGGGCCATCGGCGAGCCGGTGACGGTGGCGGATGCCGACGGCCCCGTGCACTTCTACGGCATCCCTTACCTCGAACCGGCGATCGTGCGGCAGCACTGGCCGGAGGCCACGCTGCGCACGCAGGCGCAGACGATGGCGCACGCGATGGAGCTGGTCCGTGACGGCATGCGGCAGCATGCCGGACGCTCGGTCGCGATCGCCCACTGCTTCGCGGCCGGCGTCGAGGCGACGGCGGGCCTGGAGCGCGAGGTGCGCCAGGGCGGGCTCGACGTCGTGCCGCTGAGCGTGTTCGACGGTCCCGACTATGTCGCCCTCGGCCACATCCACGGCCGACAGCAGCTCAGCGAGCGCGTGCGGTACGCCGGCGCTCCGCTGCACTACAGCTTCGGCGAGCAGCACAAGCCGCGCGGCTCGTGGCTGGTCGAGCTCGACGCCGACGGCTTCGCGTCGGCCGAGTGGCTGGACCTCCCCGTCCCCCGTCGGCTGGTGACTCTCACGGGCACGCTGGACGAGATCCTCTCCGCCGACAACGTCGTCGCGCACGCCGACGACTGGGTGTGCGCGATCTACACCGACACGCTGCCGCAGACGGAGCCGATGCGGCGGCTGCGTGAGCGGTACCCGCATTGCGCGATGGTCCAGCACCAGCCTGCGGCGACCTCGGCCGCCGACGTGCGCTCCTATTCCGAGCGCCTGCGCACCGCCGCGACCGACACGGATCGCATCGAGGCGTTCCTCGAGCACGTGCGCGCGGGTCACGGGCCCACCGAGCGCGAGGCCGAGCTCATCCGCGAGGTGCTCGACGACGCCGTCCGCGCGGAGGCGCTCGTCTAGTGCGGCTGCACCGTCTGGAGGTCGAGGGATTCGGCCCGTTCCGCGCACGCCAGGTCGTCGACTTCGACGCCTTCGCCGACGACGGAATCTTCCTCATCGCGGGGCGCACGGGCGCCGGAAAGTCGAGCATCCTCGACGCCGTCTGCTTCGGCCTGTACGGCGGGGTTCCCCGCTACGACACCGGGGAGAAGCGGCTGCGCAGCGACCACTGTCAGCCCGACGACGTGTCCGAGGTCGTCGTCGAGTTCAGCACCCCCGCCGGCCGGTACCGCGTGACGCGATCGCCGGAGTACCTCCGCCCGGCGAAGCGCGGCGGCGGCATGACCAAGCAGGCGCCGGCGGTCGCGCTCGACGAATGGACCGAGCTCGGCTGGGTCGGGCGTGCGGCCAGGGCCGTCGACGTCGGGAACGAGCTCGACGAGATCCTGCAGCTCAGCCGGGAGCAGTTCCTGCAGGTGATCCTCCTCGCCCAGAACCGCTTCTCGGAGTTCCTCCTCGCGAACAGCAAGGACCGGCAGGCGCTGCTGCGCCGGCTCTTCGGCACCGAGCGCTTCGAAGACGTGCAAGCTCGGTTCGAGGAGAGGCGTCGTGTCGCCGAGAACGTGCTCGGCGCCCGGCTCGCGACCGTCACCGCGCGGATCGAGGAGGCGGAGCGGCTCGTGGCCGATGCCTCCCTGCACGCCGATCCCTCCGCCGACGGCGCCGAGGCTCCGGCTCCGGTCACCACAGAGGAGCGACTCGAGGAGCTGCGCCGGGCGCGATCCCGCGCGGACTACCGCGCCGAACGCCGGGAGGCCGAGCGCAGGGATGCCGAGAAGCGCTCGGCCGAGGCCGACGAGGCCCTCGCCACCACGCGGGAGGAGCGGCGCGCCCAGCAGGAGCGCGATCGGGCCCGCGCCGCCCTCGACCGCCTCGACGCGGAAGCGCCGCAGATCGCGGCCGCGCGCACCGAGCTCGAACGCGCTCGTGCGGCGGAGGGGCTGCGCGCGATCATCACGTCTGCCTCCCGAGCCGGCATCGCACTGAAGGCGGCCGAGGAGAGCGAGCGGGCGGCGCGAGCCGCGTGGGAGGCCCTCGCCCTCGACGTCGACCCCGTCACCGAGGACTCGCTCGAGAACTGGGCCACCGCGCGCACCAGGGAGAGCGGCGCCTGGGAGCGCGCCCGCGATCTCGAGAGCCAGGCGCCCGCGCTGGCGGCGCAGGTGCTCGCCGCCGAGGAGCGGCTCGCCGCGGCATCCGCTCGCCTGGAGAAGGGGGAGGCGGAGCGAACCGCCCTGCCCGCGCAGGTCGCTTCGCTCACCGCAGAGCGCGACGAGGCGCGGCGACGCGCCGACCGCGTGCCGGACCTCACCGCATCCCGTGCGGCCGCCGAAGCGCGGAGGGCGGGTGCGGAGGAGGTGGCACGACTCGGTGCGGAGCAGGAGGCCGCGGAGCGGAACCTGCTCGCCGCCACCGACGCGCACTCCGAGGTGCAGAGCGCTCTCGCCCGGCTGCGCAAGCGGCGGCTGGAGGGCTTCGCCGGCGAACTCGCCACCGGGCTGCTCGAGGGCGAGGCCTGCCCCGTCTGCGGTTCCGTGGAGCATCCCGCGCCGGCCGAGCACGCGGATCCGGTGTCGGCGGAGGACGTCGAGGAGGCCGAGCGCACCCGCGACGCCGCCTCGGCGGTCGAGCGCACCGCATCCGAACGCGTCTCCTCTTTGCGTGCGGCCCTCGCGGCCGCGGAGGCCCGCGCCGACGGCCGCACCGCAGAGCAGGCGGCCGCCGATCTCGACGCTGCGGATGCCGAGCTCGCCGAAGCGGTCAGGGCCGCCGAGACCGTGAAGAGCCTCGACGCCCGGCTGCGGGAGCTCGCCGAGCGTGGCGAGCAGCTCGACCGCGCGCACGCCGAGGACACGGCGGCGGTCGCCGCCGCGCGGGAGGAGCTCGCGCTCGTCACCCAGCGTCGTGCCGAGGCGGACACGCAGATCGCCGAAGCCCGTGGCTCCTTCGACACCGTCGCCGCACGCCTCGCCGACATCACCGCCCAGGTGGCGGCGGCGCGCACCCTCGCGGCCGCCATCGCCGAGGTGTCCCGCCGCGCCGTCGCCGCGACGGACGCCACGATGGAGCAGGACGCCGCGCTGGCGGCATCCGACTTCGACGAGGTCGCGGATGCGGAGCTGGCGCTGCGCTCGCCCGCCGCGCAGGAGGCGATCGACGCCCGGATCGCGGCCCACGCCGGGCAGCGCGAGAAGGAGCGGTCGATCCTCTTCGACCTGGAGCTTCGGACTCTGCCGGAGGACCCCATCGACACCGCCCCGGCGGAGCAGGCCGCGGCCGAGGCCCGGGCTGCCTGGTCGACGGCGGTCGACGAGGCGAGCCGTGCCGCAGCCGCCGCCGAGCGCCTCGCGGGTCTCATCGACTCGGCCGCCGCCGAGCATGCGCGCACCGCAGAGGACGCGGCGGACTTCGAGGTGCTCCGAGGGCTCGCCGACACCATCGCGGGGCGCGGCGAGAACACCCGCAAGATGACCCTGGAGACCTTCGTGCTCGCCGCCGAGCTCGAGGAGATCGTCGAGGCCGCCAACCGGCGTCTCGCCGACATGTCCGCCGGTCGCTATCGGCTGCAGCACTCCGACGCCCTCGCGGCGCGCGGAGCGGCCTCCGGTCTCGGCATCGTCGTGTTCGACGCCTTCACCGGACAGACCCGTCCGGCGCAGTCGCTCTCCGGCGGTGAGACGTTCCTCAGCTCCCTCGCGCTCGCCCTCGGCCTCGCGGAGGTGGTCACGGCGCGCGCCGGCGGCATCCGCCTCGACACGCTCTTCATCGACGAGGGGTTCGGCTCGCTCGACGGCGACACGCTGGACGTCGCCATGCGCACCCTCGACGAGCTGCGTCAGGGCGGGCGGACTGTCGGGGTGATCAGCCACGTGGAGGCGATGCAGGAGCAGATCCCCGCGCAGCTGACGGTGCGCGCGACCGACAGCGGTCCGAGCGTGATCGAGGCGCGCTGAGAGCGGCCCGGCGGACCTCAGACCCCGTACTCCTCCAGGATGAAGGCGCGCAGCTGGGCGCTGCACCGGGCGACGGCGTCGCGCCAGTCGGTGAGGGCGCCGTCCTCCGCGCTGTCGGACACGGCGCGGAAGACCCGGATCGGCACGTCGAACTGTCCGGCCACCCAGATGTACGCGTAGGTCTCCATGTCGACGAGGGACGCGCCGGTGGGGCGGATCACCGCGGTGACCTCGGCATCGTCGACGAAGTGGTCGCCGGTGGCGATCAGCACCCCGTCGCGGCCGGTGGCGACGCGGGCGGGCAGCGAGACGTGCTGACCGGAGATGCCGTCGAGATCGGTGACGTCGTGCTGGAACGCGGTGCCCACCTCGTGCACGCGATGCTCGAGGGCGGGGTCGATACCGCCGGCGGTGCCGACCACGACGATCTCCTCGTAGGCGTTCGCGTCGAGTGCGCGGGTCAGTGCGTACGTCGCCTGCAGCTTCCCCGGTCCGGTCACGAGCCGGTCGAAGCCGGGGAGGGTCGCGGGAAAGGCGGAGAGCTCGGATTCGAGAGCGGCGACGAGAAGTTTCACTGCCTCATCCTCTCAGGCGTCACCTGAGCGGACGATGTGTCATCCCCGCGTAACACTCTCGGGTGATACTGGGTCGAGGAAGAGTGGAGGAGCCCCCGTGACCCTGCAGCAGCAGATCTCTGAAGCGCTCGGCGTGAAGGCCGAGATCGATCCCGCAGCCGAGGTGGAGCGCCGTGTGCAGTTCCTCGTCGACTACCTGCGCGCCACCGGAGCGAGGGGGTACATCCTCGGCATCTCCGGCGGGCAGGACTCGACGCTCGCCGGGCGTCTGGCCCAGCTCGCCGTGGAGCGGGTGCGCGCCGAAGGCGGTGACGCGAAGTTCCTCGCCGTGCGGCTGCCGTACCGGGTGCAGAAGGACGCCGCGGACGCCGAGGCCGCGCTCGCCTTCATCGCCGCGGACTCCTCCGTCGAGGTGAACATCCAGAACGGCGTCGACGGCGTCGAGGAGGACATCGAGTTCGCCGTCACCAGCGACATCAGCGACTTCAATCGCGGGAACATCAAGGCGCGGGTGCGCATGGTCACGCAGTACGCGCTCGCCGGTCATGACCGTCTCCTCGTGATCGGCACCGACCACGCCGCCGAGGCCGTGACCGGCTTCTACACGAAGTTCGGCGACGGTGCGGCGGACATCCTGCCGCTGTCCGGCCTCACGAAGCGTCAGGGACGCTCGCTGCTGCTGCTGCTCGGGGCGCCGGACCGGCTCGCCTACAAGGTCCCCACCGCCGACCTCCTGGACGGCCAGCCCGGCCGTGCCGACGAGGACGAGCTCGGGCTCACCTACGAGCAGATCGACGGCTTCCTCGAGGGTGAGCAGGTGGACCCGGAGGTCGCGGGACGCATCGAGGCGAAGTACCTGGCCACGCAGCACAAGCGGCACCTCCCGGTGACCCCCGACGACACCTGGTGGCGCTGACCGCGGCGGCTCCCGAGGACGCCTCGGCACGCTGACGGCGGCGGATCGTGTCGGATGCCGCGGCTAGTGTCGAAGCATCCGAGAGAACGGGAGCATCGTGCGGATCGACACTCAGGCGCAGCGCGTCATCTGGAGCGCCAGCGACCTCAAGGCCGCAGCCGAGTGCGAGTTCGCGTGGTGCCGGGCGATCGACGCCAAGCTCGGCCGGGTCCCGGCTGTCGAGGAGCCGGAGGACGCGACGCTCAAGCGCGCCGCCGAGCTCGGCGACGTGCACGAGCAGAACGTGCTCGCCCGCTATGTCGCCGACCTCGGCGAGCAGGCCGTGCACCGCATCGCCAAGGTCGCCTCGAGCGACGCCGCGGCGCTCGCCGCCGTCGTCGCCGAGACCGAGGAGGCGCTCCGCTCCGACGCGCGGGTCGTCTTCCAGGCGGCGTTCGCGACCGACGAGTTCGTCGGCTTCGCCGACTTCCTCCGTCGGGACGGCGACGGCCGGTGGCGCGTCGAGGACTCCAAGCTCGCCCGCAGGGCGAAGGTCACCGCGCTCATGCAGCTCGCGGCATATGTCGATCAGCTCGACCGGCTCGGAGTTCCGCGCTCCGACGAGGTCGACCTCATCCTCGGCGACGGCAGCCGCAGCACGCACAGCGTCGACGACCTCCTGCCTCTGTTCCACGTGCGTCGCGCCCGGCTGCGCGCCCTGATCGCCGACCGGCGCATCGACGAGGGCGCCGCCGGCGCCGCTCTGGCGTGGGGCGATGACCGTGGGGACCTCGAGGTCGTCGCCTGCGGCCGGTGCGCGACCTGCGAGGAGCAGGTGGTCGCGCACCGCGATCTGCTCATGGTCGCGCGGATGCGCCCGGTGCAGCGCGCCCGGCTCCGCGGCGCCGGCATCGAGACGATCGACGCGCTGGCGACGGCATCAGCCGCACCCGAGGGCATGAATCCCGACACCTTCGAGACGCTGCGCGCGCAGGCGCGGCTGCAGCTGCGGGCGGATGCCGAGGGCGCCCCGACCTACGATGTGCACTACGCGGCCGCGATCCACACCCTGCCGGTGCCGAGCCACGGCGACATCTTCTTCGACTTCGAGGGCGATCCGCTGTACACGGAGCCCGCACCGGACGGCGAGGCGCACTGGGGCCTCGACTACCTGTTCGGCTGGGTGGACAACGCCGATCAGTACACGGCGCTGTGGGCGCACGACTTCGCCGCAGAGCGCGAGGCGTTCGAGACCTTCCTCGATTTCGTGAAGGTGCGCAGGGCCGCGCATCCCGGCATGCACATCTACCACTACGCGCCCTACGAGACGTCGCATCTTGTGGCGATGGCCGCCCGGCACGGCATCCGCGAGGGCGAGGTCGACCGGCTGCTCCGCGAGGGGGTCTTCGTGGATCTCTATCCGCTCGTGCTGCGCACCGTCCGCGTCGGGTCGCGGTCGTACTCGATCAAGAAGCTCGAGCCGCTGTACATGGGCGAGGACGTCCGCACCAGCGACGTGCAGAAGGGCGACGATTCGATCGTGCAGTACGTCGCGGCGCGTGAGCTCGCCGCCGCGGGGGAGCAGGCCGAGGCGGATGCGGTGCTCGCCGACCTCGCCGACTACAACCGCTACGACTGCGTGTCCACGCGCCGGCTGCGCAACTGGCTCATCGACATCGCCCGCCGCGAGGGCGTGAATCCGGCGCCGCCGGATGAGGCGGATGACGTGATCTACGAGCCGTCCCCGCGATCGGTCGCGTTGCTCGCCGACGCCGAGCGAGCCGTCGAGGCCGGCGGCGACGGGCAGGTGCACCGCATCGCGGCCGCAGCGATCGACTACTTCCCGCGGGAGGCGAAGAGCTTCTGGGTCTCCCACTTCCAGCGGCTGCGCGAACCCGTGACCATGTGGGAGGGCACGCGTGACGTCGTGCGCGTCGACCGTCTCGCCTCGGAGGTCCGCCGTCACTGGAGCATCGGCGAGGGCCGCCGCGTGATGTCGCGCGACATCGAGATCCGCGGGGAGGTGTCTCCGGGCACCACGCTCGGCGAAGGCGCGCAGCCGTTCGCGCTGTACGAGGTGCCGGCGCCGTTCGACACCGATGCTCCGTCCCGGGCCGTGCACGTCCCGCACACCGTGACGATCGCCGCGGTCCTCGACGACGGCTATCTCGTGACGGAGACCGCGATCCAGGGGCAGACGTGGGACGAGCTGCCGCTCGCGCTCACGCCGGCGGCTCCGCCGCGGGTGGTGTCCCTGCAGGGAGCGATCGACGAATGGGCGGATGCCGTGCACGCCGCCGCGCCCGGCTTCCCGGCGGATGCCGCCACCGACATCCTCCGACGGCTCCCGCCGCGCACGCTGTCCGGCGAGTCGCTGCCTCCGAAGGGCGACGACACGATCGAGGCCATCGTGCGCGCCGTGCTGGACCTCGACCGCAGTTACGTCGCGGTGCAGGGCCCGCCCGGCACCGGGAAGACGTACACCGGCTCGCGCGTGATCGCGCGGCTGGTGGGCGAGCACGGCTTCAAGGTCGGCGTGGTCGCCCAGTCGCACGCGATCATCGAGACCCTTCTCGAGCGCGTGGTGGCCGACGGCGTGCCGGCCGCGCAGGTCGCGAAGGCGCCGAAGGACGGCGGGGCCGAGCCGTCGTACACCGTGATCCCGAAGAACGGGATGGCGTCGTTCCTCGCCGAGCACCGCGACGAAGGGGTCGTCGTGGGCGGCACCGCGTGGGACTTCAGCAACACCCAGCGGGTGGAGCGCGGAGGGCTCGACCTGCTGGTCATCGACGAGGCCGGGCAGTTCTCCCTCGCCTCGACGATCGCGGTCGCCGCCGGAGCGAAGAACCTGCTGCTGCTCGGCGACCCGCAGCAGCTCCCGCAGGTCAGCCAGGGCGCGCATCCCGAACCGGTGGACACCTCGGCCCTGGGCTGGGTGATGGACGGCGACGCCGTGGTCCGGCCGGAGTACGGGTACTTCCTGGAGCGCTCGTGGCGGATGCATCCGTTCGTCGCCGCGCCCGTCTCCCGCCTCGCCTACGCGGGGCAGCTGGCGTCGGCTCCCGGTGCGGAGCGCCGTTCGGTCGAGGGCATCGCCCCCGGGCTGCACGTGGTTCCCCTCCGGCACCGCGGCAACGCCACCCAGTCGCCCGAGGAGGCGGCCGAGGTGGTGCGCATCGTGAGCGACCTCGTCGGCCGCGCCTTCACGGACTGCGACGATCCGGCGACCGTCAGGCCGATGGTGCAGAGCGACATCATCGTCGTCACCCCCTACAACGCTCAGCGCCAGCTCGTCCGCGATGCGCTCGCCTCGGCCGGGTTCCCCGACGTGCCGGTGGGCACGGTCGACAACTTCCAGGGCAAGGAGGCGGTCGTCTCAATCACCTCCCTCGCGGCCTCCAGCGGCCGGGACGCCCCGCGCGGACCCGAGTTCCTGCTGCTGCAGAACCGGCTGAACGTCGCGATCTCCCGCGCGCAGGTCGCGGCGTACCTGATCCACTCGCCGGCACTGCTGGATGACTTGCCGCACACCCCCGAGGGCGTCATCAGGCTCAGCGCGTTCGCGCGGCTCGTCGGCGCGGCGAGCTGAGGAGCAACCGATGCACACGACCGAAGACATCCTGCGCGCATCCGCGGCGTGGGTCTGGTTTCCGCGTGACAGCGCGCAGGAGAAGTCCGACCTGCAGCTCGTCCGCTATCCGGCGCGCTTCGGCGGGGGAGTGCGCGGATCCCAGGTGGACTCGACGGCGGATGCCGCGGCGGTGCTCGACCGGGCGGTGGAGCGCACGAAGGCGTGGAGCGAGACGCGGCTCACGATCTGGACCAGCGGCTCCGACCGGCCCGATCTCGAGGACGAGCTGCGACGGCGCGGCGCGGAGCACTTCGACACGGTCGCCGTGCTCGCGCTCCCGCTCGAGGACGCACGGATCGAGGTGCCGGAGGGCGTGACGGCCGAGGTCGTGCGAACGCTCGCGCAGGTGCGCGAGGTGGACTCCGTGAACGTCCCCGTCTGGGAGCAGCAGCCCCTCGACGAGGAGGGGCTGCGCGCGGAGCTGGCGGAGATCCAGACCGCGCTGGCCGCGGGCGCCGGGTTCCGCGTGCTCGGCCGGCTGGACGGGCGAGCGGTCAGCACCGGCGGCTGCACCGTCGTCGACGGCTTCACCCGGCTGTGGGGCGCGGCGACGCTGGAGGCCGCTCGCGGCCGCGGGGCGTACCGGACCGTGCTCGCCGAGCGCCTGCGTGTCAGCGCGGAGCTCGGCGCGCGCACCGCGCTCGTGAAGGGACGCGTCTCCACATCGGCTCCGATCCTGGAGAGAGCCGGATTCAGGCACTTCGGCGACGAGCGCGGCTATCGCCTGACGGTCTGACGCGGAAGCCCGTCGCGTGGTGCGACGCCGGGTCGGAGCATCCGCCGGTGCCCTCGTGGCCGGCAGGCGGATGCCGAAGCGAAGCTCAGACGGTGCCGTACAGCCGGTCGCCGGCGTCGCCGAGACCGGGCACGATGTAGCCCTTCTCGTTGAGGCGCTCGTCGAGCGCGCCCAGCACGAGGGTCACGTCGCGGTCGCCGGCCATGGCCTCGATCGCGGCGACGCCCTCGGGGGTCCCGAGCAGGCAGATGGCGGTGACGTCCTTCGCACCGCGGTCGAACAGGAACTGGATCGCCGCGGCCAGCGAGCCGCCGGTCGCCAGCATCGGGTCGATCGCGAAGCACTGCCGGTCGCTGAGGTCGTCGGGGAGGCGCTCGGCGTAGGTCGTGGGCTCGAAGGTCTCCTCGTCGCGGACCATGCCGAGGAATCCGACCTCTGCGGTCGGGAGGAGCTTGACGAGGCCCTCGAGCATGCCGAGGCCGGCGCGCAGGATCGGCACCACGATCGGACGAGGCTCGGAGATCTTCACGCCCATCGTCTTCGTCACCGGGGTGGTGATCTCGATGGGGCTGACCTTGACGTTGCGCGTCGCCTCGTAGGCGAGCAGCGTCACGAGCTCCTCGGTCAGCTGACGGAACACCGGCGAGGGGGTGCGCTCGTCGCGCAGCACCGAGAGCTTGTGGGTGATGAGGGGGTGGTCGGCGACGTGAACACGCATGGATACAGGCTAGTGCGCCGACCGTCTCGGCACGACATCGGATGCCGGGGCCTCTAGGCTCGATCCATGACCGCTGCCGATGACCTCGCGATGCGGCGTGCGCTCGCCCTCGCCGCCGAAGCGGCGGCGGCGGACGAGATCCCCGTGGGGGCGGTCGTCCTCGACCCTGAGGGCCGGATCGTGGCTGAGGGTCGCAACCACCGCGAGGAGACCCACGACCCGACGGGTCACGCCGAGGTCGCCGCCCTGCGCCGCGCCGCGGCATCCGCCGGTTCCTGGAACCTCGAGGGGCACACGCTCGTGGTCACCCTCGAGCCGTGCGTCATGTGCGCGGGGGCGATCCTGCAGGCGCGCATCGGACGCGTCGTCTTCGGCGCCTGGGACGACAAGGCGGGTGCCGCCGGCTCCATGTACGACGTGCTGCGCGATCGCCGCCTGCCCTACCGGGCCGAGGTCGTCGGCGGGATCCAGGCGGATGCCGCGACGGCGCTGCTGCGCGACTTCTTCGAGAAGCGCCGCTGACATCGGCGGGATGGCGCTGACGTCAGCCCCTCCGCGGCCGCCGGTTCAGTCCGCGGACTTGAGGACGAAGACGTCGGTCGACGGCGTCGGGTCCATCGAGGGACGGTAGATGTCCGGTTCGACGTAGAGCGCCTGCACGCGGGGGACGGCGCCGCGGATGCTCTCCTTGACCGCTGCGATGTCCTCCGCGGCCTCGACGAGCGTGCGGTCGGCGGCGAGGGCGACGCGGGCCGCGACGAAGAGGTCCTCGGGGCTGAGGTGGACGGCGCGCAGGTGCACGATCTTCTCGACCGCGGCGACCGAGTCGATCGCGGTCGTGATGCGATCGAGGATCGCCCTGCTCGCGCTCTCTCCGGGGACGCCCGCGCTGGCACCTGTTGCACTCATGCTCCGAGTCTAGATCGGTTCACCGAAGACCGCTGGCGGTCCGCCGTAGGATGACGACATGGCTGACTCTCTCCCCTCCCTCGCATTCCTCGGTGCCGGTTCGATGGGCGGAGCGATCCTCCGCGGCGTCGTCGCCTCCGGGATCTCCGTCGACGGAGGGATCACGGCGACCAATCGCTCCGCGGGCAGCGCCGAGAGCCTCGCCGGCCTTCCCGGGGTCACCAGCATCGCTCTCGAGCAGCAGCCGGACGGCAACCTGGAAGCAGCGGCATCCGCGGGCATCGTGCTCGTCGGCGTCAAGCCCGGGATGGTCCCCGATCTGCTCCGTGAGATCGCTCCTCGCCTCGCCCCCGAGACGATCGTCGTCAGCCTTGCAGCCGGCGTGACGATCGCGACCTTCGCCGAGGCGCTCGGCTCCGAGGCCCGCGTCATCCGCTCGATGCCGAACACTCCGGCCACGGTCGGCAAGGCCGTCACCGGGCTCGCCGCGGGACCTGGGGCCACTCCGGACGATCTCGCCGTCGTCCGGCGCCTCTTTGAGACCGTCGGCGCGGTGATCGAGGTCCCCGAATCGCAGATCGACGCCCTGTCCACCATCTCCGGTTCCGGCCCGGCCTACGTGTACCTCCTCATCGAGGAGTTCACGAAGGCGGCGATCGGCATGGGATTCGCGGAGGCCGACGCGCGCCTCATGGTGGAGCAGACCTTCATCGGCGCGACCGCGCTGCTGGGCGCCTCGGGGGAGGACCCGGCGGAGCTGCGCCGCCGTGTCACCAGCCCGAAGGGCACCACGGAACGTGCCATCGCGGTGCTGCAGGACGCCCACCTGGAGCGGACGTTCGCGGATGCCGCCGCTGCCGCCCTCGCCCGCGCCTGGGAGCTCGCGGCCGGAGCATGAGGGCATGCGTCTGAGCTTCTCCGGTGAGATCTGGTACTGGCGCGGACCCGCGCCGTTCCATTTCGTCACGGTGCCGCCGGCCGAGAGCGAGTTGATCGGAGGGGTGTCCTCGATCGTCACCTACGGCTGGGGCATGATCCCGGCATCCGTCACGGTCGGGGAGACGACGGTCACGACGTCCCTGTGGCCGAAGGACGGCGGCTACATCGTGCCGATCAAGAAAGCCCTGCAGGATCGCGAGGGTATCGGCGTCGGAGACGTCGTCGAGGTCGCCCTCGACATCGGCGCCTGAAGCTCCGCCTGCGGCGTCAGCGGTCGAGGGCGGCGAAGCGCTCGATGTCGCTGTTCGTGCCGGAGACGATGATGAGGTCGTGGTTCGTGACGATGGTCGTCGCCTCGGCATAGCGGAACGGCTTGCCCGGGCTCTTCACCCCGACGACGGTGACGTTGTACTTCGAGCGGACGCCGGACTCGTTCAGGCCGACGCCGCGGATGAACTTCGGGGGGTACATCTTCGCCAGCACGAAGTCGTCGTCGAAGCGGATGAAGTCCAGCATCCGCCCTGAGACGAGGTGTGCGACGCGCTCGCCGGCC
This sequence comes from Microbacterium hydrocarbonoxydans, assembly GCF_011752045.1. Lineage (GTDB taxonomy): Bacteria > Actinomycetota > Actinomycetes > Actinomycetales > Microbacteriaceae > Microbacterium. Next base: position 1,644,513 of record NZ_JAAKXW010000001.1, on the reverse strand, counting down.
TCGCGCTCGGGGTAGATGACGTGGTTGGCGCCGACGCGGGCGAGGATCTTGCCGTGCGACTGCGAGACGGCCTTCGCCCAGATCTGCGGGACCTTGAGGTCGACGAGGTTCGCGGTGATGAGCACCGACGCCTCGATCGACGAGCCGACCGCGACGACGGCGACCTGGAAGTCCTGGGCGCCGATCTGCTGCAGCGCCTCGATGTTCTTCGCGTCGGCCTGCACGGTGTGGGTGACGCGATCCGACCACTTCTGCACGAGCTCGAGGTTGTCGTCGATCGCGAGGACCTCGCGGTCGAGGCGGTCGAGCTCACCCGCGCACGCGGCGCCGAAGCGGCCGAGGCCGATGACGAGGACGGGAGCGTCGCCCCGGAGGACTTCAACCAACGATCGGCCTTTCCACGGGCAGTGAGTAATACTGCGATCGGGAGGTCGCGGCGACTGCCGCGGCGAGAGTCACTGTACCAACGCGCCCCATGAAGATCGTCAGGGCCATCACGTAGCTGGCGGAGTCGGGGAGCTCCCCGGTGAGGCCGGTGGAGAGGCCCACGGTCGCGAAGGCCGAGATCACGTCGAAGAGGACGAAGCTGATGTCGGCCTTGGTGATCTGGGCGATGATGATCGTCGACAGCGCCACGATCGTCGCGCCCCAGGCGACGACGCTGAGCGCCACGCGCTGCACGTCGCTGGGGATGCGGCGGCCGAAGACCTCGACCGAGCTGCGTCCCTTCGCCTCCGACCACACGGCGATGGCGAGCACGGCGAGCGTGGTCACCTTGATGCCGCCGGCCGTCGAGGCCGAGCCGCCGCCGACGAACATGAGCATGCACGCGGCCAGGAGAGAGGAGCCGTTGAGGTCGGCCATGTCGATGACGTTGAACCCGCCCGAGCGCGTCATCGCAGACAGGAAGAAGGCCTGGAACGTGGTGTCCCACGCGTCCATCGAGCCGAAGGTCTTCGGGTTCAGGTACTCGAGGATGATGAACACCCCGGCGCCGATCACGAACAGGAGGACAGTCGTGACGAGCGTGAGCTTGGTGTGCAGCGACCACTTCTTCACATGCCAGACGTGCTTCGCGAGCGTGAAGATCACCGGGAAGCCGATGCTGCCGAGGAAGACGCTGATCATCAGGAGGGTGAGCACGAGGTAGTCATCGGCGAAGACCGCGACGCCGCCGACGTTCGGCGTGAATCCGGTGTTCGTGAACGACATCGCCGCGTAGTACGGCGCCTCCCACAGAGCCACAAGAGGGTCGATGCCGGCCATGACGAGGGCGGGGTACAGGAGCACAGTGATGGCGCCCTCGATCACGAGGGTCGACAGTGCGACGGTCGTGAGGAGCTGTCCGACCTCGCCGAGACGGACCGTCTGGCTCTCGTTGACGGGGCCGCCGTGCGCCCGCAGGGGGTTCGTGTCTCCCGCCGCCATGAGCTTGGCGCGCAGACCGAGACGCTTCGAGATCACCATGCCCATGAGGGAGGCGAGGGTGAGCACGCCCATCGCCCCGATGTTCACGCCGATGAAGATCACCACGTTGCCGAACGGCGACCAGTGGGTGGCCATGTCGACGGTCGTCAGGCCCGTGACGCAGATCGTCGACATCGCGGTGAACAGCGCATCCGACAGCGGGGTCACCTCTCCGGATGCCGACGCTATCGGCAGCGACAGGAGAACGGTGAAGACGAGGATGAGCAGCGCGAAGACGACGATCGCGAAGCGCGACGGCGAGGAGGTGACGATGTGCTTCAGTCCGTTGCCGAAGCCCTGGAGCCGCTGCCGAGGGGACGACGCCGAAACGATGCCCGACATCGCGTCCTCCTCAGTTACTCCACCACGAGTGGTGGCGGCCGGCGCCGTTCGCCGAGCCTTCGTCATGGTACTCCGTGCCGGGGACGACTACCCTGATCTCATGACGGACATCTTCGACGTGATCGCAGACGGTACGAGGCGCGACATCCTCCAGCTCCTCCTGCGGCGCACCTCGGAAGGTGAGACCGGCACCAGCGTGAGCCACATCGTGGCCGACCTCGGCATCAGCCAGCCGACCGTCTCGAAGCACCTCAAGGTGCTGCGCGACGCCGAGCTCGTCACCGTCCGGGAAGACGGACAGCGCCGCTTCTACAGCCTCGCCGTCGCGCCGCTCGAAGCCGTGGACGACTGGCTGGTCCCGTTCCTCGTCGACGCCTACGGCGACGAGGCGCCGGACATCGACTACCCCGGTCAGCCCCTGCCGGACGGCGCCGCGCACGCGGCCGAGGTCGTCGGCCGCGCCGCGGCATCCGCCAAGCACGTCGTCGCCACCGCGCTCAAGCGCCTCGGCGCCTGATCTGGAGCGCCCGGCCTCCGCCTCAGCGGCGCCCCGACTTCCGCCGGAACAGCCAGGACCCCCAGCCGACGGCGATCGCCAGGATCACGAGGCACCAGCCGACCGCCCACCACGGCTCAGACTCCAGGGAAGCATCGGTCAGCAGGCCGCGGATCGTGTCGACCACCGGGGTGATCGGCTGGTTGCGCGCGATCGGCTGAAGCCACCCCGGCATGCTCGCGACGGGGACGAAGGCGCTGGAGAGGTAGGGAAGGAACAGCAGCGCGAAACCGTAGCCGTTCGCACTCTCCGGGCTGCCCGCCGCCAGCCCGATCGCGGCGAACAGATAGGTGATCGCGAGGATGTACAGCGCGATGAGGGCGGCCACCCCTATCCAGTCCGTGAGGCTCGCCTCGGGGCGGAATCCGACGAGCACGCCCACGCCGATCACGATCGCGGTCGCGACGAGGTTGCGCAGCAGGCTCGCGACGACGTGACCGGTGAGCACGGCGCTCGCCCGCAGCGGCATGGTGCGGAAGCGATCGATGATGCCGGTGCGCATGTCGTCTGCGACGTAGACCGCGGTCGACGAGGCACCGAAGCCGGCGCAGATGAGGATGATCCCGGGGACGACGTAGTCGACGTAGGCGCCGGAAGGGTCGATGGCCCCGCCGAACACCCAGGTGAACAGGAGCATGAGGATCACGGGCAGCAGGATCGCCATGAGCAGCGATTCGCCGTCGCGCAGCGAATGCCGCATGCTCCGCGCCACGAAGACGGACTCGGCTGTCAGCCCGCGCACGGCGGAGCGGGACGGGAGGCCGGATGCCACGGCAGGCGCGGCGGCGGATACGACGTTCATGCGTGCTCCTTCAGGGGACGGGCGGTGACGGCGAGGAAGACGTCCTCGAGGCTGGGGCGGCGGAGGGAGACGACGCCGTCGAGGCCCTCCTCGTCGAGTCGGTCGAGCGCTCGCCGCAGCTGGGCGACCCCGCCATCGGTGGGGATCTCGCGGAGCAGCTCGCCCTGCCGGTCGTGCAGTTCGACCGTGTCCCCGCCGATGCGCGCCTTGAGCTCGGCCGCGGTGCCGAGGGCGGCGACGCGGCCATCGTGGAGAACCGCGATACGGTCGGCGAGCTGATCCGCCTCCTCGAGGTACTGAGTCGTGAGGAAGACCGTCGTGCCGGCGGCGGCGACCGCGCGGATGAGCTCCCACAGCTCCCGGCGGCTCCGCGTGTCGAGGCCGGTCGTCGGCTCGTCGAGGAAGAGCACCTCGGGAGTCGCGACGAAGCTGAGCGCGAGGTCGAGTCGCCGGCGCATGCCGCCGGAGAAGGTGCGGACCGCACGGCCTGCGGCATCCGCGAGGTCGAACGCCGCGATGAGCGCGGTGGCGCGCTCTCGTGCTGCCGTGCGGCCGAGTCCTGCGAGCCTCGCGAACATCACCACGTTCTCGGTGGCGGTGAGCGCGTCGTCCACGGCGGCGGACTGACCCGTGAGGCTGATCCGCTGCTGGACCTCGCTGCGCTGCGTCACGACGTCGAAGCCGGCCACGCGGGCCGTGCCGGCGTCCGGGACGATGAGCGTGGTCAGGATGCTGATGGTCGTCGTCTTGCCGGCGCCGTTGGGTCCGAGCAGCGCGAAGACCTCGCCGCGCGCCACCTCGAAGTCGAGGCCGTCGACCACGGCCTTCCCTCCGAAGGACTTGCGCAGCCCGGTCACGTCGATGGCCGTGTTCATCTTTCCGTCCTCTCCTCGTCTTCTGTGTACGTGGAAAACTGTGTATCAGCCACGCAACTGTGTATGACGGTAACACACTGTTTACGAAATAAACAGAAGTAGGATGGCGGAATGACCGACAACGAACCTCCGGAGCTGCCGCGGGGGATCGCACTGGCCTGGGGCGTCGCCGCCAACCCGCAGCGCGGGCCCAAACGCGAGATGAGCGTCGAGAAGATCGTCGAGGCGGCTGTCGAGCTTGCGGACGCCGAAGGCCTCGGCGCCGTGTCGATGGCGGCGGTGGCCGCGAAGCTCGGGTTCACGCCGATGTCGCTGTACCGGTACGTCACAGCGAAGGACGATCTGCTGCTGCTCATGCAGGAGGAGGCCACCGGGATTCCTCCTGAGGACCATCGGGAGGCGGAGGGGTGGCTCGAGCGGCTGCGCGCCCTCTTCGAGGCTCAGGTTCGCGTCTACCTGAGGCACCCGTGGATCCTCTCGCTCCCGATCACCGGCTCCCCGATCACTCCGAACAGCTCCGCCTGGCTCGATGCTGCGCTCGCGAGCCTCGAGCCGACGCCGCTCACCGCAGAAGAGCGCCTCGCGGTCGCGCTCGCAGTCACGGGGCACGCACGGTGGTACGGGATGGTGCTCGCCGGGTATGCCGAGCAGGGGCGCTCGAGCGGTCTCTCACCTGAGGAGGTCACGGCGATGGAGGCATCCCTCTTCGACCGGGTCATCACCGTCGATGAGTTCCCAGCGCTGCGGCGAGCGATCGATGAAGGCGTGTTCCTGTCCGCCGCCGATCCTTTCCGGTTCGGGGTGGATCGCGTGCTCGACGGCGTCGAGAGCTACATCGCCGGCCTCGAGCGCGGGGAGCCCCACGTCAGCAGGCAGGAGTGGGTGGTCGTCGACCCGGCGGAGCTCTCGGGGGACAAGCGTCTCCGGGAGGCGCAGAAGGCCGTCCGCGAGGCGGAGAAGGCGCTGCGCGACGCGCGCAGGAACGAGCGACAGGCCCTCCGTGACGCGCGGGAGAGGGTGGCCAAGGCGCAGAAGCCGAGCTGAGCCAGATCGTGGACCGGCGCGCTTTGCCATGATGTGGACATGACGACGGCATCCCCGCAGCACCGCGCCCACTTCGATTTCACGATCTCGTTCGCCAACGGCGGCGACATGAGCGGACGGGGATTCCGGCTCGACCTCCCGCGGCCGGACCTGTCGGCCGATGAGGTCGGCCTCCTTCTGATCAGGCACCTCGGCCTTGCGCTGGTGTCCGATGTGGAGCTGCGGGGCCTGCGCATCGTCGAGGAGGCGCATCGGGGGAGCCGCGGTGTCGAGACGCCCGCCGGCGAGGCTGATCGCGTGATCGATCTGAGCCATCCGATCGAGGCGGGCCTGGTCACCTATCCGGGACTTCCGGCTCCGATGATCGTGCCGCACCTCACCCGCGAGGACTCGCGGGCCCGGTACGCCCCGGGGACGGAGTTCGCGATGGACGTGATCACCATGATCGGCAACACCGGCACGTATCTGGATGCGCCCTATCACCGCTACGCGGACGGCGGTGACCTGGCGTCCCTCGACCTCTCCACCCTGGTCGGCCTCCGCGCCGAGGTCTTCCACCTGCGCGACTCCTGGAGCGCCGAACGGCGCGGCATCGGCGCGGCCGTCCTGGCAGACCGGGAGCTCGCCGGCTCCGCCGTGCTCCTCGACACCGGCTGGAGTCGTCACTTCGGAACGCCCGGGTACGCGCACGGCGCTCCCTTCCTCACCGCGGAAGGAGCGCGCTTCCTCGTCTCCGAGGGGGTGCGGCTGGTCGGGATCGACTCCCTGAACATCGACGACACCGAGAGCGGCGGAGAGCGCCCGGCGCACAGCATCCTGCTCGCGGCCGGCATCCACGTCGTCGAGCACCTGACGAATCTCGACGCCGTCCCCGCCCGCGGTGCACGCTTCACGGCGGCGCCGCCGGCTGTGCGCGGATTCGGGACGTTCCCGGTGCGGGCGTTCGCGACAACCTCGTCTCAGTGATCACACGAGCCACACGGGTTTACACGTGTCCCACGTTGCCCCTAGAGTGTGCACATCGAGAAAGGGGTACGTGGGATGCCCGAGGTTCCTGATGTCCGGTTCCTGACGGTGGCTGAAGTCGCCGAGATCATGCGTGTGTCGAAGATGACCGTCTACCGGCTCGTGCACTCCGGCGAGCTGCCCGCGATCCGCTTCGGCCGCAGCTTCCGCGTCCCCGAGTCCGCCGTCGCCGACGCTCTCAAGCGCCCCATCGCCGACGCGGGCTGAACGGGGAGAGGGGGCGCCGTGGATCTCAACACCTTCTACGCGCTGTTCTCCGCGACATGCTTCACGCTCACCGGCCTGTGGTGGAACGTCGTGCGCGCCCGCACGGACTGGACCTCCGACCCGGCGGTGCGCCGGACCATCGGCGGCATCTACCTCTCCTTCCTGCTTCCCGCGCTGATGGGGCTGTTCGCGCAGGTGGGTGGGACCGAGAACCCCTTCGTGTGGCGCGCCTCCTTCGTCGTGATCGCGATCGTCGGCGGCATCTCGATGCTGCGGCTGGTCTCGCAGGCCCGCGGCGACGGCACGCACCGCGCCGTTCGCTGGACGCAGGCGGGGACCGTGGTCGTCTACGCCGCGATCGCCGTGATGGGCGTCGCACCGCAGCTCGCGACGCCGCTCGGCATCAAGCCGATCCAGGTCGAGGCGCTGCTCCTCATCGTGCTGATCGCCCTCGGGCACGCCCTGGTCTGGCGCTTCATGGTGGCCGACGGCGACGGGGAATGACGCCGTGCGGGGCAGCCGTCACGGTTTGCTAGACTGATCCGAGGCATTTTTCCGTGCCCGTACCCGGGTGTCCGTCACCGTGCGACGCCCAGCCCCTGACTTAGTGAGGTTTCCGTGGGTTCTGTCATCAAGAAGCGCCGCAAGCGCATGGCGAAGAAGAAGCACCGCAAGCTGCTTCGCAAGACTCGCCACCAGCGCCGCAACAAGAAGTAAGCGGCCGGACACCGAGCGCCTGTCTTCGGACGGGCGCTTTGTGTCTCTGCCCGCGTTTCCGCGATTTCGCCGTAGGAGGATGCATTGAAGTCGATCACCGTCGCCGAGCTCGCCGCCCGCGAGAACACCCCGCTCATCGATGTGCGCGAGGCGGATGAGTTCATCGGAGGGCATGTGCCCGGTGCCGTGAACATCCCCATGTCCGAGATCGGCAGCCGCCTGGAGGAGCTGCCGGCCGAGGCCTTCGACGTGATCTGCCAGCTGGGTGGTCGCTCAGCCCGCGTGGTCGAGGCGCTCGAGGCGCGTGGCTACGACGTCACCAACGTCGAGGGCGGCACCGGCGAGTGGATCGCCCAGGGCCGCGAGGTGCAGGTGCCGTCGGCGTGACCACGCTGACCCTCATCGGCAAGCCGGACTGCCATCTCTGCGAGGTGGCCTCCGAGGTCGTCGACGCCGTCGTGGCGGAGCTGCCGGATGCTGCCGCCGAGCGCATCGAGATCGTCGAGGCGTCCATCCAGGACGACCCGGCCCTGTACGAGCTGTGGTGGGAGAAGATCCCGGTCGTCCTCATAGACGGCGCGCTGCACGCGCACTGGCGGGTCTCGCCCGACCGCCTGCGTTCCGCACTGGAAGAAGCCGTCCGCAAGGATGACCTGGAAGAGAGGGAGTTGACGTGAGCATCCGACATGTCGTCACGTGGAAGCTCGCCGCGGAGGACGCGGCCGAGCGCGCTGAGCAGGCGGCCGAGGTCGCCCGACGCCTGAACGCGCTCGACGGCGTCGTGCCCCAGTTGCTGTCCATCTCCGCCGGCGCGAACTCCGTCTATCCCGACGCGAACTGGGATGTCACGCTCGTCGCCGACTTCGCCTCGGTGGCTGCGCTCGAGGAGTACCAGGTGCACCCGGCGCACGAGGAGGTGGCGGTGTACATCCGCTCTGTCGTCGCGTCCCGCGTCGCCGTCGACTTCGAGGTCTGAGCGGGTCCGCGCGGGTTCCAGGTGGGTGCATCGGGTCGAAGGTGCACTTGCAACACAAATGTGATCCGGGGAGGCGCTCTCCGGCCTTCGAGTCCTGAGCCTGCGTGTCAAGATGTTCACCTACCCGTTCGGTGGGGGCCCACCGGCCCTCGACAACCAGGAGCTGATCATGCAGCGTCGCAACATCATCGCCGGGATCGCAATCGCGGCCACCGCCACCCTCGCTCTCGCCGGCTGCTCCGGCGGAACCGACTCCGGGTCCGGCGCCGGCGACGAGTACGGCCTGGTCGAGGCGGGCACCCTCACGGTCTGCTCCGACATCCCCTACCCGCCCTTCGAGTTCGAGGGCGGCGACAACGGCACCGGCTACACCGGCTTCGACATCGACCTGCTCGACGCGATCGCCAAGAAGCTCGACCTCAAGCTGGCCGTGCAGGATGTGGGCTTCGACGCGCTGCAGTCGGGAACGACGCTCCAGTCGGGCACCTGCGACCTCGGCGCCTCCGCCATGACGATCACCGAGGAGCGCAAGGCCAACATCGACTTCTCCGAGCCGTACTACGACTCGCTGCAGTCGCTCCTCGTCCGCACCGACTCCGGCATCGAGTCCATCGACGACCTCGCAGGCAAGAACGTCGGCGTGCAGCAGGGCACCACCGGCGAGTCCTACGCGCAGGAGAACGCTCCGGACGCCCAGCTTGTGCAGTACCCGTCGGACGGCGAGCTCTGGCCCGCGATCCAGGCCGGCCAGATCGACGCCATCCTGCAGGACCAGCCGGTGAACCTCGAGCACGAGAAGGCCGACAGCGCCTACAAGATCGTCGAGACCTACAACACCGACGAGTCCTACGGCTTCGCCTTCGCCAAGGGCGAGAAGAAGGAGCTGCTGGACGCGGTCAACGAGGCTCTGAAGGAGCTGCGCGACAGCGGCGACTACCAGACGATCTACGACACCTACTTCACCGCGAACTGACCGGCGAGAGACGTAGGTCGGGAGGACCTTGACGATGGCGTTGAGGCGCGCAACAAGACAGAAGCTGTACCGCTACACCGTCTACGCGGTGCTGATCGCGATCCTGGCCTGGGTCGTCTTCGGCACCAACTGGGCGAAGATCGGACCGCTGTTCTTCAATCCTGAGGTCGCGGCGAAGATGTTCCCCGGGATCATCACCGTCGCACTGGTGAACACGCTGTGGTTCACCGCGGTGGCCTTCATCGGCGGACTGCTGCTCGGCATCGTGCTGGCGCTGCTGAAGATGTCCAGCATCGGACCGTTCCGCTGGATCGCGACCGCGTGGATCGAGCTCTTCCGGGGGCTCCCCGCGATCCTCACCATCTTCGCGGTGGCCTTCATCGTGCCGATCGCCTCGGGGGTGCCGGGTCAGAAGCTCGGCGGCCCCGTGGTGCTCGGCCTGATCGGTCTGATCCTGGTGGCTTCGGCGTACATGGCGGAGACCATCCGCGCCGGCCTTCAGGCGGTGCCGAAGGGGCAGACGGAGGCCGCTCGGTCGCTGGGCATGTCGCCGATGAAGACGACCTTCTGGATCGTCGTCCCGCAGGGCTTCCGGATCATCATCCCGCCGCTCACGAACGAGTTCGTGCTGCTGCTGAAGGACACCTCGCTGCTGTTCGTCGCGGGAACGCTCATCTGGTCGAAGGAACTCACCAACTTCGCGAAGGATGCGACGACGGTGAACTCGAACGCCACGCCGCTCATCATGGCGGCGATCCTGTACCTGATCGTGACGATCCCCCTCACGCGGTTCACCGCGTACCTGGAGCGACGGATGGCGAAGCAGCGATGATCACCGAACTGATTGACCTGTCGGCCCCCGCGATCGACGTGCAGGGGCTCGTCAAGACATACGGCGACAACGAGGTGCTCAAGGGCATCGATCTCACGGTCACCAAGGGCGAGGTCGTCTGCGTCATCGGCCCGTCCGGCTCGGGGAAGTCGACGCTGCTTCGCTCGGTGAACCTCCTGGAGGAGCCCACCGGCGGCAGGATCCTCATCGAGGGGATCGACATCACCGACCCCGAGACGGACATCGACCGGCTGCGGACCCGCATCGGCATGGTGTTCCAGAGCTTCAACCTCTTCCCGCACATGAGCGTCCTCGGCAATCTCACGATCGCCCAGCGCCGCGTGAAGAAGCGCGGCAAGGCGGAATCCGAGAAGATCGCGCACGAGATGCTCGCCCGGGTCGGCATGGCCCACAAAGCGGATGCCTACCCCGGTCACCTGTCCGGCGGGCAGCAGCAGCGTGTGGCGATCGCCAGGGCGCTGTGCATGAACCCGGACATGATGCTGTTCGACGAGCCGACCTCCGCGCTCGACCCCGAGCTCGTCGGCGAGGTGCTCCAGGTGATGCGCGCGCTGGCGGATGAGGGGATGACGATGCTCGTCGTCACCCACGAGATGGGCTTCGCCCGGGAGGTCGGCTCGCGCCTGATCTTCATGGACGGCGGTCACATCGTCGAGGAGGGCGACCCGCGCGAGGTGCTCGGGAATCCGCAGCACGAGCGGACGAAGAACTTCCTCTCCCGCGTCCTGTAGGGCCCGCCGAGACCCCGGACAACCGCCGAGACCCCGGCCTGCTGACGTCAGCAGGCCGGGGTCTCGGCGTGAAGCAGGGGTGTCGGGTCAGTCGACCTCGACGACCTCCGAGTCGGCATTGCGGCGGATCGACTCGATGCCGTTCAACGCGCTCGCCTTGGACGCGTAGCCCTCGCTGGAGAGGGCGATGACCTCGCCGTTGCCGGCCTTCAGGCGGAACCGGTACTCACCGGACTTGTCGGTGTACAGCTCGAACTTGCCTGCCATGAGGCGTCCTTTCTCTTCGGATCGAGGGACGCACGCCCTCCCCGGAACACGCTAGCGCCGGAGGCCCGTCCGGAGGAAGGGCGAGCGGGGAAACGGCCGGATCAGGCCGATTCGCGGAGGACGAGACGGTGGGACACGACGCGCTGCAGGTCGGCGCCGGGACTCGCGTCGGAGAGTGCCGCCGCCAGTTCGAGGGTGTGCCTCGCCACCTCGTCGAAGTCCACTGCGAGGGTTGTGAGCGTCGGGGCGACGAGCGTGCCGATCGCGAGGCCGTCGACCCCGGCCACGCGGATGTCGCCGGGCACGTCGAGACCCGCGTGGCGGCACGCCGAGAGCACGCCGAAGGCCATCAGGTCGTTGAAGGCGAGGAGGGCGTCTGGTCGGGCCGAGCGGCGGATGATCTGGGCGGCGACGGCTGCAGCGTGTTCGGGGCTCGATGCGGCCACGTGGACGACCTCGGGCCGCAGCCCCCGCCGCTCGAGAGCGTCGAGGATGGCGATGCCCCGGCTGCTCGTGGCGTGCGGCTCCGAGGCGTCGAGCACCACGGGGCGGCGGGTGCCCACGGTGACGAGATGGGCCGCGAGGTCCTCGATGGCGGCCGCCGGATCGAGACGCACCCCCGCATGCTCGGACTCCGCGTCCGCGTCGAGGAGGATGAGCGGCGTCGCACCGAAGCGGCTCTCCCAGCCGAGCGCCCACTCGCCGAGGTAGCCGACCACCACGTCGACCTGGGCGTGCAGGGAATGCAGCAGCCGGTCCGCGGATCCGGCGAGCCCGATGTCGACGAGGGACACGCTCCACCCGTCGGCGGCGGCGCGGCGCACGATGGCGGCGGCCAGCTCCGGGGAGTACGGGTTGCGCAGGTCGCTGACGACGAGGCCGAGCTGCGGATCGCCGCCGGTGACCAGGCCGCGGCCGAACCGCGAGGGGCGGTATGAGAGGGCGCTCGCGGCATCCAGCACCCGGCGCCGGGTCTCCGCGCTGATCCCCGGCATGTCGTTGATCGCCCTGGTCACGGTCTGCCGCGAGACCCCCGCGGCCGCGGCGACGTCGAGGATGGTCGCGCGACGACGGCTGGCGGGCGATCCCGAGCGGTCGGGTTCGCCCGCCCCGGTCAGCTGCGCAGGTTCAGCCATGCCACCTCTTCGGGCGTGAGATCGACGGTGAGCCCCCGCATCGACGAGCGGGTCTCCTCGATCGTACGCGGTCCGAAGAGGGGGAACGTGGGGAACGGCTGCGCGAGGACGTAGGCGAGGGCGATCGCGGTGGTCGGCACTCCGCGATCGGCGCCGAGGAGCTCGGCGCGGCGCAGACGCTCGAAGTTGTCGTCGCTGTAGTAGCAGCGCACGAGCTCCGCATCGCTCAGGTCGTCGCGCCGCGCACGGCCGGCGAAGAAGCCGCGCGCCTGTGACGACCACGGCAGGAGCGGGATCCGGCGCTCCTCGAGCCAGCGCCGCGAGGCGGCATCCGTCACCTGCACGCAGCCTTCCCAGGGCACGTCGTAGGCCTCTGCGAGACCGAAGTGGTCGCTGACCACCGCGAAGCCCCGCCGTCCGTTCGCCTCCGCGTAGGCGTTGGCCTCGTCGATGCGCTCCGGGGTCCAGTTCGACCCTCCGAACACGCGGATGCGGCCGGCGCGGGCGTGCTCGTCGAGGACGTCGACGAACTCGCCGACGGGCACCTCGGGGTTGTCGCGGTGGAGCATGTAGATGTCGGCGTACTCCGTCCCCAGGCGTTCGAGGCTCTCCCGCAGCTGGCGGGACACGGACTCCGGGTCGCAGTCCGGGGTGTGCCCTCCCTTGGCGATGACGACGACCTCCTCGCGCATCCCGCGGTTCGCCATCCACCGGCCGAGGCGCTTCTCGAGCTCGCCGTCGCCGTAGATGTAGGCGGTGTCGAAGACGTTCCCGCCCTGCTCCGCGTACACGTCGAAGATCGCCGAGGCGTGCGCGAGATCGGGCTGATTGTCGACGCCCATCACCAGGCGGGCGACCCGCTTGCCGACGCCGGGGATCTCGCCGTACCGCATGGCGGGGGAGGAGGCGGGGGAAGTGCCGCGCACGGGCGGGATGTCGGCATCCTCCGCCTCGAACGCGTAGCGCAGGCCGATCGCCGCGCGCCAGCGGTCGAGGGTCCGCGCGGTGGCGAGCGTCTCCGCAGCCGTCATCTCCTCCGCGTCCTGCCGTCCTTCGCGCAGCGCCGTGACAGTCGCGTCCGCCTCCAGGCCGTAGGCGTCGGCCGCTTGGATCGGGATGGTCCGCACGCCGTCCACGGTGGCGAGCTCGATCTCCGTGTCGCCGGCGGGCACCCAGGGGTCGGCGATGCGGATGCTGCCCCTCTCGCCGAGGACAGTGACCGTGTTCGCGGCCGGCGCCATGACCCCGGTGGTGAGGGTGGCGGTGATGCCGCTGCGATAGGTCGCCCTCGCGACCGTCCACTCGTCGACGCCCGTGGGGCCGAGGACGCCGCCGGCCGTCAGCTCGACGGGCTCGGACGCGTGGACGCCGTCGGCCGCGTCGACGATGGCGGCTGCCATCGTGACCGGGTAGCCGCCGACGTCGAGGATGCCGCCACCGGCCACGGACGGGTCGAACAGGCGACCGTGACGCTCCCCGACGCGGAAGGCGAACGAGGCGTCGATGTGGAGGATGCGGCCGATCGCGCCTTCGCGGATGAGCTCGAGGAACCGGCGCGTCTGCGGGTGGAAGCGGTACATGTACGCCTCGACCAGTGGCACGCCGGCCTGACGCGCCGCGTCGACCAGGGCCATCGCCGTGCCGTGGTTCACGGCGAGCGGCTTCTCGCACAGCACGGCCTTGCCGGCGTCGATCGCGGCGAGGGCGAGCTCGGCGTGCGCGGTGTGCACGCTGGAGACGTAGACCGCCTCCACCCGCGGGTCGGCGAGAGCTTCCGCGTAGGCGCCTGCGGTGACGTCGGCTGCGCCCCGCTGCTGCGCGTCGTCGGCGAAGGCCCGGGCGCGACCGGCATCCGAGCTGCCGACCGCGACGACCTCCCCGGCGCTGGAGGAGAGGCCGGCGAGGAACCGGCGTGCGATCCCGCCCGGGCCGAGCACCGCCCATCCGGCCGTGCGGGTCTGGGTCTCTTCGACTGCGAGCTGAGGGGTCACCATCGTCCTTTCGTGCCGAGTCCGTGAACGTTCACGAGCTTGTCACGATAGTCCTCATACGCATTCATGGTCAAGAGTGTCGTGAACGCTCACGGACTGGTCGCGCATCCGCCGCCGGACGTACCGGCGACGGACGCGATCGCGCGGCCTCAGCCGCGCGGATGCACGGCGACGGGCACGTCGGCGAGGGTGATCCGCACGCGGTCGCCGAAGGCGGGACGGATGCCGGGGGCGTGCTGCAGTCGCACGAGCTCCCCTGACTCCGTGCGCACGAGCGTGCGCCTCATGCTCCCGAGGAAGGTGCTCTCCTCGACGAGAGCGTCGGTGGCGGCATCCGCCTCGGAGGCGAAGTGCACGTTCTCCGGCCGGAGATAGACGTCCACGGGGCCGTCCGCGGGTGACTGCAGCGGGAGTCGCCGCCCCCACACCACCACGTGGTCGCCCTCCGCGACCCCGGAGACGACACTGGAGAGACCGACGAACGCCGCCACTCCGACGGTCGACGGTGCGGTGTACAGCTGCTCAGGGGAGCCGATCTGCTCGATGCGCCCCGCGTTCATCACCGCGATCCGGTCGGAGACGGCCAGAGCCTCCTCCTGATCGTGCGTCACGAACACGGTCGTGATGCCGAGGCGCAGCTGGATCCGGCGGATCTCGTCGCGCAGCTGCACCCGCACCTTCGCGTCGAGCGCCGAGAGCGGCTCGTCCAGCAGCAGCACCTTCGGCTCGGTGACGAGCGCACGGGCGAGGGCCACGCGCTGCTGCTGCCCGCCGGAGAGCTGGTGCGGGAAGCGATCGGCGAAGTCGGCCAGGCCGACGAGGGCGAGGGCGTCGAGCGCGCGCCTGGCAGCATCCGCCCTCCCGGCTCCGCGCCGGCGCAGCCCGAAGGCCGTGTTGTCGACGACGCGCAGGTGCGGGAACAGCGAGTACGACTGGAAGACCATGCCGATGTCGCGCCTGTTCGTGGCGATCCGCGAGACGTCGGTGCCGTCGAGCAGCACGGCGCCGGCATCTGCGGCCTCGAGTCCGGCGAGCACCCGCAGCAGGGTCGTCTTGCCGCAGCCCGACGGGCCGAGCAGTGACACGAACTCGCCGGGAGCGATGTCGAGGTCGACGCCGTGCAGCACGGTGCTCGCGCCGTAGCGCTTCACGATGCCCTGCAGCTGGACGCGGGTGCCCTCGCCGGCCTCGGCGAGGAGCAGGTTGTCGGCGGTGCGGGGGAGGGTCACGAGCGGGCCTTTCCTGTGCCGCGGGCGGCGCGGCCGATGACGAGGAGCAGGGCGAAGCAGAACAGCAGTGCCAGCAGGGTGAAGATCGCGGGGGCGTACGGGTCCTGCTTCTGGACGACCACCATGGCCGTCTGGAACACCTGGCGGTTCAGGAGCGAGGCGATCGTGAACTCGCCGAGGACGACCGCGATGGAGAGGAGGGATGCCGCGAGCAGACCCTGCCGCAGGTTCGGCGCGAGCACCTTCAGCACCACGACGGGCCAGCTCGCCCCGAGCGACCGGGCGGCCTCGGAGAGCGTGCGCAGATCGGCGGCGTCGATGGAGGCCTGGATCGAGCGGTAGGCGAACGGCAGGACGGTGACGCCGTAGGCGAAGGCGAGAGTCCAGGTGCCGGTGCCGAGGGTGCGCCCGATCTGCAGGTAGATCGGAGTGAGGCCGACGACGAGGACGATCGCCGGGATCGAGATCGGCAGCAGCGCCGCGAACTCGAACGCGGGCCTGATCCTCGGGAACCGGAGGTTCACGAGGATCATCGTCGGCGCCAGGAGCAGCAGCACGATCGCCACCGTGACGAGCGCGAGCACGAGCGAGTTTCCGAGGCCGATCCAGATCGGCCTGATCGCCGCGGACTGCGCGGGGTCGAACAGGGCGATCCACCGTGCGAAGGAGAGTCCGCCCTCCGGATCGCGGAGCGTGTACAGGAGCGTGGAGAGCAGCGGGATCGCGAAGAGGGCGCAGACGACGACGCCGATGACCCAGCGCATCGCGAGGGAGGGGCCGAGACGGTTCATGCCTGCCACCTCGCGGCCCGACGCTGGATGAGGGAGTACAGGGCCATCACGACGCCGACGATGACGATCATGCCCAGCGCCAGGGCGCCGGCGAGGTTCTCGCGGCCGAGGACCGTCTCGCTGGTCAGCGCGGTGCGGATCTGGAGCGGCACGATCTGGGATCCCTGGCTGGCGAGCGCGGCGGCGGTCGCATACGACGAGAACGCGTTCGCGAACAGGAGCAGGAGGCTGGCGAGGAACGATGGGGCGAGCACCGGGATGCCGATGCGCAGCCAGAAGCTCGCGCGGGTGCCGCCGAGGGTGAGGTTCGCCTCCGCCCACTGCGGCTTCAGCGCGGCGAGGGCGGGCATGAAAGTGATCACCATGAGCGGGATCTGGAAGTAGACGTACGGCAGGAACAGGCCGGGGAGCTCGTAGAGCCAGGTGCCGTTCTCGTAGATGTTCACGGCGAGGACGTCCTTGAGGAACGAGGTGACGACCCCCTGGATGCCGATGGTCGCGATGAACGCGAAGGCGAGCATCACGCCGCCGAACTGGGCGAGCACTCCGGCCGCCGCATCGACGGCGGAGCGGACCGCGCCCTCCGGGTTCAGGCCGAGCAGGGCGTAGCAGACGACGGCGCCGACGACTCCCCCGACGATCGCGGTCAGCAGCGACAGTCCGGCGGAGTTCGCGAAGGTGCCGAGGACCACCGGGTCCCCGAGCGCAGACAGGTTCGCCCAGGTGAACGAGCCGTCCTCGGTGAACAACCCGGATCCGACGGCGAGGATCGTCGGCACCGCCAGGAACAGCAGCACGTAGGCGGCGAACGGCACCAGGCCCAGCCAGGCGAAGGATGGCGCCGTGCGCCGGGTCCGCGCACGCGGCGCGGACCCGGCGGCGGGGGCGGGGGCGGATGCCGCGGCATCCGCCCCCGCGTGTGCGACGACCGTCACTGGACGGCCGCTGCCCACTTCTCGCCGAGCAGGGTGCCGGCGTTCGCCGACTGCTCCTCGGTGGGGACGACCGTCTCGGCCGGGACCTCCGGCAGGGCGGCGGCGAGGTCGGCGTCGATCGTGCCGGCCTCGGTCATGGCCTCCATGCGCGCCGGGCGGGCGCCGCCCTTGAGCCACAGGTTCTGCACCTCGTCGCTGTAGAGGAACTCCTGCCACAGGCGCGCGGCGGCGGGGTGTGGAGCATCCTTGTTGATGGCCTGGTTGTAGTAGCCGGCGTAGCCGGTGCCGTCGAGCACGACGACCTCCCAGTTCTCGTTGTCGGCGCTGTGGGCCGCGTTGAGGTAGTCCCAGTCGAAGACGACGGGGGTCTCGCCGCTCGCCACGGTCGCCGTGGTGACGTCGACCTTGAGGAGGTTGCCGGCCTTCTGCAGCTCGGCGAAGAAGTCGATGCCCGGCTGGAAGTCGTCGAGGGTGCCTTCGGACTGCACGGTCGCGAGGCCCACCGCGGCGAAGGCCGCTCCGGCCTGGGTCGGGTCGCCGTTGATCGCGACGGCGCCCTTGTAGTCGGCGTCGAGCAGGTCGTCGAGGGAGGCCGGGGCGTCGAACTTCGAGGAGTCGTAGCCGATCGACATGTATCCGCCGTAGTCGCCCACGAACAGGCCGGTGGGCTCCTTGAGCGCGTCCGGGATCTCGTCCCAGGTCTGCACCTGGTACGGCGCGAAGACGTCGGTGTTCTGCAGCGCGACGGTGAGGCCGAGGTCGAAGACGTCGGGGGCCGTGTCCAGGCCCTGGTTGGTCTCGGCGGCCTGGATCTCCTCGGCGCTGGAGATGTCGGGGGAGGCCTCGTTGATCGTGATCTCCGGGTACTTCTCCGCGAACAGGTCGAGGATCTCGCCGTAGTTCGCCCAGTCGCGCGGCAGAGCGATCACGTTCAGCTGGCCCTCGGCCTTCGCAGCCGCCTCCAGGTCGGCGAAGGTGCCGAAGTCCTCGACCGAGGTGGCGGTCGCGGCGTCCACGGTTCCCTCGCCGCCGGCGGCGGGCGTCTCGGCGCCGGCGCAGGCGGTCAGGGCGAGTGCGGCCGTGGTGGCCAGGGCGATGCCGGCGCCGATGCGCGCGCGGCGGGTGAAGCGTGCCATGAGTGTCCTCTCGGTGTCCGGCGATTGCCGGGTCGGGTTGCGAGAGGACGCTACGGGGCGGAGGTTGCCGACCGGTCCGGTCCGGGTGAACGGGAGGTGTCGGGACGGGGACCGGATGCCCGGAGCTCAGCCCCGGGGGATGCGGAGCTTGAACCCGATGTGCGAGCCGGTGTAGCCGAGACGCTCGTAGAAGCGGTGCGCGTCGGTGCGTGCGGCATCCGAGGTCAGCTGGACCAGGGCCGCGCCGAGTGCCGGCGCCGCGGGATCGGCCACCCAGCGCATGACCGCCGAGCCGATGCCGGAGGAGCGCAGGTCGCTGCGCACGCGCACGGCCTCCACGAGGAGTCGTTTCGCGCCCCTGCGCGCCATGCCCGGGATCAGGGTGAGCTGCAGCGTGCCGACGATCGCGCCGCCGTGCTCGACGACGAGCAGGTCGTTCGACGGGTCGGCGAGGATCTCCGCGAGGGCGGCGGTGTAGGCGGGGCGGTCCTCCTCGGCCGCCCGGTCGCCGCGGGCGGCGCTGATCGGATCGTCGGCGAGCAGTGCGATCACGGCATCCGCGTCCGCGGGGGTCGCGCGGCGCAGCAGCGCCTCGCCCGCGCGGCTCTCGAACGGATGCGGAAGGGGGAGGGCGTCGAGCATGTCCTCAGTCTGCCAGCGGCCGGCGGCGGCCCGTCCGTCTGGCATCCTGGACGTGATGGACATCGGCGCATTCCTCGGGCTCGAGCACCTCACCTGGGGGATGCTGATCCTCGTCGTCCTCGCCGCGTTCGGCGCGGGATGGATCGATGCGGTCGTGGGCGGCGGCGGGCTGCTGCAGCTGCCGGCGCTGCTGCTGATCCCGGGGATCACGCCCGTGCAGGCCCTCGCCACCAACAAGCTCGGCTCGGTGTTCGGCACGGCCACGAGCAGCGTGACCTACTACCGGCGGGTGAAGCCCGACATCCGCACCGCCCTGCCGATGGCGGCGATCGCCCTCGCCGGCTCGATCGGCGGCGCGGCGGTCGCCACCGTGCTCCCCGCGGCGGCGTTCAAGCCGATCATCGTCGTCGCCCTGCTCGCCGTGGTGCTGTTCACCGCGTTCCGGCCGCAGATGGGGGCGGCCACCCGGCTGCGCTTCAGCGGCCACAGGCACCACGTCATGGCCGGGGCGGCAGGTCTCGGCATCGGGTTCTACGACGGCATGATCGGGCCGGGCACCGGCACGTTCCTCGTGATCACGCTCGTCGCCCTGCTCGGCTACGACTTCCTGCAGGCCAGCGCGAAGGCGAAGATCGTGAACTTCGCCACCAACGCCGGGGCGCTGATCCTGTTCATCCCGCACGGCTCGGTGCTGTGGCTTCTGGGCCTCCTCCTCGGCGTCGCGAACTTCGCCGGCAGCTACCTCGGGTCGCGGATGGCGATCTCCCGCGGCACCGGGTTCATCCGCATCATCTTCCTGCTCGTCGTGGTCGCGCTCATCGGCAAGCTCGGTCTCGACGTGTGGAACGAGAACCTCGCTCCCCTGCTCTCCGGTCGTTGAGCGAGGGAGCGGAGCGACCGAGACGAAACGCCCCTTCAGAGACGTGACCAGGGGTCATGCTCCTCGAAGGGGCGTTTCGACTCGCGGAGACCCGCGCTGAGCGAGCGCCAGCGAGTCGAAGTGTCGCTCAACGAGCGGAGATGGCTCAGGCCTCGTCGTCCTCCGGCTCGTAGTCGACGCCGGCCTCGGCGCGCTGTTCCGCGGTGATCGGAGCGGGCGCGGAGGTCAGCGGGTCGAAGCCGTTGCCCGACTTCGGGAACGCGATCACCTCGCGGATCGACTCCGTCTTCGACAGGTGCTGCAGCACGCGGTCCATGCCGAGCGCGATGCCGCCGTGCGGCGGGGCGCCGAACTTGAACGCGTCGAGCAGGAAGCCGAACTGCTCCTGCGCGAACTCGTCGCTGATGCCCATGACCTCGAAGACGCGCTTCTGGACGTCCTCGCGGTGGATGCGGATCGAGCCGCCGCCGAGCTCCGAGCCGTTGCAGACGATGTCGTACGCGTAGGCGAGAGCCGAACCCGGGTCGGTGTCGAAGGTGTCCTCGAACTCCGGCTTCGGACCGGTGAACGCGTGGTGCACGGCGGTCCAGGCGCCGGCGCCGACGGCGACGTCGCCCGAGGCCACGGCATCCGCCGCAGGCTCGAACATCGGCGCGTCGACGACCCAGGTGAAGGCGAACTCGTCGGGGTTCAGGTAGCCGAGGCGGCGGCCGATCTCGACGCGCGCCGCGCCGAGCAGCGCGCGCGACTCCTTCGCGGAGCCCGCAGCGAAGAACACGCAGTCGCCGGGCTCGGCGCCGACGAAGGCCGCGAGGCCGGCCTGCTCCGCCTCGGACAGGTTCTTCGCGGCGGGGCCGCCGAGCGTGCCGTCCTCGTTGAACAGGACGTAGGCGAGGCCGCGCGCGCCGCGCTGCTTGGCCCAGTCCTGCCAGGCGTCGAGCTGCTTGCGGGGCTGCGAGGCGCCGCCCGGCATCCGCACGGCGCCGACGTACTCGGCCTGGAAGACGCGGAACGGGGTGTCCTTGAAGTACTCGGTCGCCTCGACGAGCTCGAGACCGAAGCGCAGGTCGGGCTTGTCGGAGCCGTACTTCGCCATCGCGTCGGCGTAGGTGATGCGGGGCAGCGGCGTCTGCACCTCGACGCCGATCGTCTGCCACATGGCGACGACGAGGCGCTCCATGAGGGCGATGACGTCCTCCTGGTCGACGAAGCTCATCTCGATGTCGAGCTGCGTGAACTCCGGCTGGCGGTCTGCGCGGAAGTCCTCGTCGCGATAGCAGCGGGCGATCTGGAAGTACTTCTCGACGCCGCCGACCATGAGCAGCTGCTTGAACAGCTGCGGCGACTGCGGCAGGGCGTACCAGCTGCCCGGGTGCAGGCGCGCGGGCACGACGAAGTCGCGGGCGCCCTCCGGGGTCGAGCGGGTGAGGGTCGGGGTCTCCACCTCGGTGAAGTCCTCGGCGTGCAGCACGTCGCGGATGGCCTTGTACACGTCGGAGCGCAGGCGCAGAGCGGATGCCGCAGCCGGACGGCGCAGGTCGAGGTAGCGGTACTTGAGTCGCGCCTCCTCGCCGACGGTCTCGCTGTCCGCCAGGGCGGTCGACACCTGGAACGGAAGCGGGGCGGACTCGTTGAGCACCTCGACCTCGGCGGCGATGAGCTCGATCTCGCCCGTGGGCAGGTTCGGGTTCTCGTTGCCGTCGGGGCGACGCGACACCTCGCCGGTGACCTTCAAGACGAACTCGTTGCGCAGCGGGTGCGCGATCTCCTCGTCGCGGATGACGACCTGCGCGATGCCCGAGGCATCCCGAAGATCGATGAACGCGACTCCTCCGTGGTCACGACGACGATCGACCCACCCGGAGAGGGTGACGGTCTGACCGATGTTCTCTGCTCGCAGGGAGCCTGCGGAGTGAGTGCGAAGCACGGAGGATTCCTCCTGATCTGGGAAATGTGGAACCCGCCCATTCTACGGGGGAGGGCGAGGCCGCCCTGCCCGGGGCCGATCGGTCAGTAGGATGCCGTCGAATGCGAACACTCCCACCGGAAGGCATCCTCATGAACCTCGCCATCAGCGACTCGAACGGCATCTCCGATCTCTTCGCCTCGATCTTCTCGGGCACGGCCGGCGTGGTCGCGCTGATCTTCTACATCGTGGTCGTCATCGGTCTCTGGAAGGTCTTCACCAAGGCCGGATACGCAGGCATCCTCGCGATCATCCCGATCGTGAACGTCGTGATCCTCGTGCGCATCGCGGGGCTGAACGGCTGGCTGGCGCTGCTGTACCTGATCCCGGTCGTGAACTTCGTCTTCGGCATCGTCGTGGCGATCAAGCTGGGCGAGCGCTTCGGCAAGGGCGGGCTCTTCTCGTTCTTCCTCCTCTTCGTCTTCCCGTACATCGGCTACCTGATCCTCGGCTTCGGCGACGCCCGCTACACCAAGGCCTGACGTGCCGGCATCCCGTCTGCACCTCGTCCGGCACGGCGAGGTCCACAACCCGTCGCGCGTGCTCTACGGCAGGCTGCCGGACTACCACCTGAGCGCGGACGGACGCGGAATGGCGAGGGCGGCGGCCGATCACGTCGCCGCTCTCGGACGCCCGGTGAGCGGGCTGTACTCCTCGCCCCTGGAGCGCGCGCAGGAGTCGGCCGAGCCCTTCGCCGAGATGCTCGGGTTCGCCCCCGACGTCGACATCCGCCTGATCGAGCCCACGAACGTGTTCGAGGGCACGCAGATGCGCCGGTCGCTGATGAATCCGCTCAACTGGTGGCACCTGCGCCGGCCTTCTCAGCCCAGCTGGGGCGAGCCCTATGCGTCGATCGCCGAGCGGATGCTCGGGATGATGGACGAGGCCTGGGATGCGGCCGGCGAAGGTGACCTCGTCATGGTCTCCCACCAGGCGCCGATCTGGATCACGCACCTCCGGGTCGCGGGGCTCCCGCTGCGTCACGACCCGCGGACCCGGCGCTGCGCGCTGTCGAGCGTCACCTCTTTCGAGCGCGTCGGCGACGTGTGGCGCGAGGTCGCGTACGCGGAACCGGCTTCGACCGCCGGGGCTGTCGACGTCGGCGCCGTCTGAAGCCGTTCGAATCGCGCGAATGGCCCCGAAACGGGCTCGGAAGCAGCCGTTCGCGCGATTCGAACGGCCTGGAGGCCTCAGCTCAGAGGGACCTGATGACACCGACCGCGGCGAGCTGACCCGCCGCGGCGGCGAGGAGCACCGACGCCATCGGTCCCGGCAGCGCGGCGCGGTGTGCCAGGTCGCCGGCGGCGAGGATGCCCGGCGCGGAGGTCGCGCCGAAGTCGTCGATCTCGATAGCCCCGGAGGGGAGCATCCGCAGTCCGAGCTCCGTGGCGAGCGGGGCGCGCTGACGCAGCGCGACGGAGGCGACGAACACCCCGGCGACAGACGCGGACTCGTCCCCCGCTGTCACGCGGACCTCTGCGCCCTCGCCGGCGACCTCGCTCACGGGCACGGGGCTCACGCGGGCACCGCGCTCCTCGAGCATCCGCCGGTCCTCCTCGCCGAACGGCGCTCCGACCGGGTACACGGTGATCGCGCCCACGATGCGCCCGAGGAGGGAGACGAGGTGCTCCGTGCGGGCCGCCTCGCCGAGGATCGCGATCGGCTTCCCCGCGTGCTCGTGCCCGTCGCAGAAGGGGCAGCTGAAGGCGCGGATGCCCCACAGCTCGCCCAGACCCGGGACAGCGGGGAGGTCGTCAGCCACGCCGGTCGCCAGCACCACCCGGCGGGCTGCGACCTCCGTGCCGTCGGCGAGCAGCACGGTGAAGTCGTCGATCGCGCCGGCGATGCGCTCCGCCGCGACCTCGCGCACCTCCACGTCGGCGTAGGCGGCAAGCTGCTCTCTCGCAGTGGCACGGAACTCGGCCGGCGGGGTGCCGTCGGCGGCGATGACGTTGTGCATGTGCAGCACGGTGCCGTTCCGGTACTCGCCGGAGTCGAGCAGCAGGGTCGAGCGGTGCATCCGCCCCAGGGTCAGAGCCGCCTGCAGGCCGGCGGGGCCTGCTCCGATCACGATCGCGTCGTACATGTCTGGTCCTCTCCTCTTGTGTTTCCGTTCAGTCTGTGACTTCATGTCGACATGAAGTCAAGTGCGCATCCGTGGTCGGTCGGGGAGGTGGCAGCCCGGTTCGATCTGCCCACCAACGTGCTGCGTCACTGGGAGTCGGTCGGACTGCTCAGCCCCGAGCGGGATGCCGCAGGCCGGCGCCGCTACGGGGAGGACGAGATCGTGCGCATCGCCGTCATCCAGCGCAGCAAGGCGGCCGGCATGAGCCTGGAGCAGATCGGGGCGCTGCTGGACGACGGGAGGGCCGGACGGCATCTGGTGCTGCAGCAGCATCTGGACGATCTCGACCGCCGCATGGAGGAGATGCGGCGGTCGAAGGAGATGACCGCGCACGCCCTGCAGTGCAGCGCGCCCGACATCACCGCGTGCCCGAAGTTCCGGCAGAGCGTGGCCGACGTGCTCGCCGGGTTCTGAGCGGCTGCGTTCGAATCGCGCGGATGGCCCCGAATCCGGCGCAGAAGCCGCCGTCTGCGCGACTCGAAGGAGCCCTCCGCGTCCGGCCGACGCATAGGAACCCCTGCGTAGACTGAGAATCGTGCCACTCGCCTCGACGGTTCGCCCGATCCGCAGCGGCCGCCGCTCCCGCACCCGCCTGTCCCGCGGTGCGGCCGGAGTCGCGCTCGCCGCGGTGTTCGCCATCGGCCTGAGCGCCTGCGCGCCCGACCCGGTCAGCGACTCCTTCCTGAGCGGGGAGAACACCGGCTACGTCGCCGCCGACGGGGCGATCGTCGAGATCCCCGTCGCCGACCGCGGTGAACCCGTCGCATTCGGCGGCGTCACCGAGTCGGGCGAGGAGTTCGACAGCGCCGACATCGCCGGCAAGGTCACCGTCGTCAACTTCTGGTACGCGGGCTGCGCTCCGTGCCGCGTCGAGGCGAAGGACCTCGAGAGCGTCTGGCAGGAGCAGGGCGGCGACGAGGTCGCCTTCGTCGGCATCAACACCCGCGATCAGGCCGACACCGCCAGGGCCTTCTCCGACGAGTTCGGCATCACCTACCCGAGCCTCATCGACGTCGACACGGCCGAGGCCAAGCTCGCCTTCGCCGAGGCCGTCCCCATCCAGGCCACCCCGACGACGCTCGTGCTCGACAAGCAGGGACGCGTCGCCGCCCGCATCATCGGGCCGATCGAGGGCACTTCGATCCTGTCGACGCTCGTCAAGGACGCTCTCGCGGAGACCCCGTGAACACCGACGCCATCATCGGCTCCGGTGCGCTGTGGCTCGCGATCCCGGTCGCGATGCTCGCCGGGCTCGTCTCCTTCCTCTCACCCTGCGTGCTCCCGCTCGTGCCCGGCTACCTGGGCTTCCTCGGCGGGGCGGTCGCACCGCGTGCGCAGGGCGGTGCGACGGATGCCGCGGCCCCGGGCCGCCGTCAGCTCGTGCTCGGCGTGCTGCTATTCATCCTCGGCTTCAGCCTCGTGTTCGTCCTCATCACCGCACTCGGCGGCACCGCCGGGGCGTTCTTCCTGCGCTGGGGGGACGTGGTCACGCGCATCCTCGGCGTCGTCGTGATCCTGATGGGGCTCGTCTTCCTCGGTCTCTTCCGCTTCGCCCAGCGCGAGTTCCGGTTCCACGTCGACTCCAAGGCGGGCATCATCGGAGCTCCGCTGCTCGGCGTCGCGCTCGGCATCGGCTGGGCGCCCTGCATGGGCCCGACGCTCGCCGCGATCATCGCCCTGTCCTTCAACGCCGGCGACCCGGTGCGCGCGGGCTTCCTGGGCCTCGCATACTCCCTCGGGCTGGGCATCCCGTTCCTCCTCGTGGCGCTCGGCTTCGGCTGGGCGGCGAAGACGATCGGGTTCCTGCGCCGGCACATCCGCATCGTGAACATCGTCGGCGGCGTGCTGCTCATCGCGCTCGGCATCCTCATGGTGACCGGGCTGTGGACCGACATCATGTCCAGGCTGACGGCGGTGATCGGCAGTGTCTTCCTCCCGCTCTGAGATCAACGAGAACAAGGATGCCGTGAGCCACGACTCCAGCGACCCCCTCCGTCCGTCCGACCACGTCGACGGAGACGACTCCGTCACGCAGCCGCGGCTCGGCGTCGTCGGCTGGCTCCGCTGGGGCTGGCGCCAGCTGACCTCGATGCGCACTGCGCTGATCCTGCTGCTCGTGCTCGCCATCGCGGCGATCCCCGGCTCGATCTTCCCGCAGCGGATGGCCGACCCGAACGGCGTCACGCAGTGGGAGCGCGACAACCCCGACCTCTTCCCGGTGCTCGACGCCCTGAAGCTGTTCGACGTGTACCTGTCGCCGTGGTTCTCGGCGATCTACCTGCTGCTGTTCACGTCGCTCGTCGGCTGCGTGATCCCGCGCATCAAGCACCACGCGAAGGCGCTGCAGGCGCGCCCGCCGCGCACCCCGGCCCGGCTGAAGCGGCTCGCGGACTTCCGCGCGGTCGAGCGCGCGACCACGGATGCCGCCACCGACGCCGCCGCGACGATCGACATCGCGCAGAAGCAGCTGAAGGCCCTCGGCTACCGGGTCGAGCGCTACGACTCCGGCCGCACCTTCTCGGTCTCGGCGGAGCGCGGCTACTGGCGTGAGACCGGCAACCTCGTGTTCCACATCGCCCTCGTCGGCGTGCTCATCACCGTCGGCGTCGGCGGCGGTTTCGCCTACACCGGGCAGCGCGTGCTCGTCGAGGGGGAGACGTTCGCGAACACCCTGCTCGACTACGACTCGATGAACAGGGGGCGCTTCGTCGGCGACGGCGCGCTCACCCCCTACTCGATGCGTCTCGACAGCTTCGATGTCACCTACCAGCCGTTCGGCGAGCCCGGCTCCGGGCAGGCGGGCGACTTCTCGGCCAATGTCACCGTCGGCGAGAACGGGCAGGAGCGCTCCGGCGCCGTCAAGGTGAACCACCCGCTCGACGTCGCCGGCGACAAGATCTATCTGCTCGGCAACGGCTACGCCCCGACCATCACGGTCCGCAACGCGGACGGCGACGTCGTCTACAAGAACAGCGTCCCGTTCCTCCCGCAGGACAACAACCTCACCTCGCTCGGCGTCATCAAGGTGACCGACGGGATGCCGGAGCAGCTGGGCCTTCTCGGGTTCTTCTACCCGACGACCGGCGTGCTGGAATCGGGGGCCTTCTTCTCGGCCTATGGCGACCTGACGAACCCGACCCTGACCCTGGACGTCTACCAGGGCGACCTCGGCATCGACGAGGGCACTCCTCGTTCGGTGTACGTGCTCGACACCACCGGGATGACCAAGCTCACCGGACGCACGACCGACGTCGAGTCCATCGAGCTCACTCCCGGAGAGACCGCCGATCTTCCGAACGGCCTCGGCACCGTGACCTTCGAGGACGAGTCGCCCGAGGGCGCCGCCGACGCCTCCCAGTCGGTCAAGCGCTTCGCCTCGCTGCAGATCCACCACGACGCGTCCTCCGTGTGGGTGCTCGTCTTCGCGCTGCTGGCGCTGGGTGGCCTCATGCTCGCGCTGTTCGTGCCGCGGCGCCGCGTCTGGGTCAAGGCGCAGGCGCAGGGCGACGCGGTCGCCCTCGAGTACGCGGGCCTCGCCCGCGGCGAGGATCCGACCCTCGGGGCCGCGGTCGACGACCTCGTGGCCGGCCACGCGCGGCTGCTCGACGCCGCCGGCATCACGACGGCCGTCGAGCCCGACGCGGATGCGGCGCCCGATGAGGTCGCCGTGCCCGAAGAGGCTGCCGTGCACGATGCGGAAGCCGGCGCCGCGCCCGACTCTGCCGCAGACCCCGAGGAACCCGGCCCCTCGGCATCCGACACCCCGAAAGTAGACTGACACCATGTTCGAGCTCACCGTGATCTCGCCTGTCCTGCTGTGGACCGCGATCGCGATCTACGCGGCGTCCTTCGTGGCGTTCGCCTTCGATCTCGCACGACGCTCGCAGGTGTCGGCCGATGCGCAGACGGTACGCGAGGCGGAGCTGGTGGGCGTCGGCGGTCGCGGGGGAGCTGCCCTGCCGGCATCCGGCACCGGACTCGTCGCCGACGCTCCCCGACGCTTCGTGATGGCCCGCATCGGCACCTCGCTGATGGTGCTCGGGTTCCTGTTCCACTTCGCGGCGACCCTGACCCGCGGCATCCACGCGGGCCGCGTGCCGTGGGCGAATCTGTACGAGTTCGCCATGATCGGCACGCTGCTGATCCTCGCCGTCTACCTCGTGGTGCTGACCCGGATCGACCTCCGCTACCTCGGCACGTTCGTCACCGGACTCGTCGTGGTGCTGCTCGGCCTCTCGGCGACGAACTTCTACGTCGACGTCACGCCGCTGATGGATCCGCTGAAGAGCATCTGGCTCGTCATCCACGTCTTCGTGGCCTCGCTGGGCACCGCGTTCTTCGCCCTCGCCTTCGCCCTCTCGCTGCTCCAGCTCCTGCAGTCCCGCCGCGAGCACCGGCTCGCCGACGGTGCGGAGAAGACCGGCCCCGGGTTCCTCCGCACGCTCCCGGCATCCGATCGCCTGGAGAGCATGGCGTACCGCTTCGCGATCATCGGCTTCATCCTGTGGACCTTCACCCTCATCGCCGGTGCGATCTGGGCGCAGGACGCCTGGGGGCGCTACTGGGGCTTCGACGTCAAGGAGACCTGGACCTTCGTGATCTGGGTCATCTACGCCGGCTACATCCACGCGCGCGCAACCCGCGGCTGGCGCGGCAACCCGTCGGCGTGGCTGTCCATCGTCGGCTTCACCGCCGTGATGTTCAACTTCACGATCGTGAACGTCTTCTTCAAGGGCCTGCACGCGTACTCCGGCCTCAGCTGAGCCCGGGCTGCCGGCTCAGCCGCCGAACGGGATGATCTCGGCGTGCTCGACGCCGTCCTCGTACCAGACGAACTCGGCCTGGGACACCCTCTCGGCGGGGCGCGATCCGAGCGAGCGCCGTGAGGTGTGCGCCAGCTCCGTCCATTTCGCCGGGAGGAGCGTCTTGCCGTAGATGACGGACATGTGGAAGGTCCAGTCATCCAGGGCGAGCTCGCCGAGGCGGCGGAGATCGGTGCGCTCGAGGGCGGCGGTGAGCCGTGCGTAGGCCGAGGTCAGGGCGGGCGTGCGGGAGAGGCGCAGGATCAGAATCTGCCAGGGCGCGGGGAACACGTCGACCGCTTCGGCGACCACGTCGATCGGTCGCTGGGCGGCAGCCCACTCCCGGATCAGCGCAGCCAATTGATCGCGGCGCTCCGGCTCCGCGAAGCCGCGGAGCGTGACGTGACCGGTGTGCGGATGCGGGACGTCGGCGCGGACGAGGGCCGACGCCTGCTCCCTCCGGAACCGATCGGAGACGGCGGCGGCCGGCCGCAGCACGAGGTACTGCTGTCCCTCGAGCGAGGCGAGCTGCTCGGGGGTGTTCATGAACGGTCGACGCATCTCTTGAGCGTACGGCCCCTCGGCATCCTCCCGTTACCGCATCCGCCGATCGGTCAGGTCGTGGCCAGCACCGCCTTCGCGGACGTCGTGCGACGCAGCGCGATCGCGAGCGTCGTGACGACCAGTGACAGCACGCCCCACGCGACCAGTCCGGCGGCCGCGGCGCCGTTCGCGGAGATGAGGCCGGCGAACGTCGGAGCGGTCGGCAGGGCGCCGCCGAGGGCGGCGAGCCAGCCGGGCACGGTGGAGATCAGCCCGGTCGACACGGCGAGCACGCCGACGAGCGCGCCGATCCAGCGGCCGACGCCGCCGAAGACGGCGACCAGCGCCTGGTTCACCGCGGCGAACACGACTCCGGCGAGCACAGCGGTGCCTGCGAACGCCCACCACGTCGCGGCGTCGTAGCTCGCCACGATCTGGACGATGAGCGCGACGAGCACGCCCTGACCGGCGCCGATCAGCGCGGCCGGTGCGAAGGCGCGCAGCGCGAGTCCGGCGGACGGCCGGCGAGAGGTGAGGGTGTGGGCGGTGTGCGCGCGCATCACGATGAAGGAGGCGAGGCCGCCGAACCACAGCACGACCGCCGCGAGCAGCGGGATCGCGGTGGGCCCGAAGATCGTGCTCGCCGTCGCCGAGCCGGCCGAGACCGGGTCGGCCATCACCTCGGCGAGCGAGGCGGACTCCTCGTCGGTGAACGAGGGGAGCGAGTTGGATGCCGTGCGCAGACCGCCGGCGAGGTCGCCGGTGCCCGTGGCGAGGGTGTCCAGGCCCGCCGCGAGCTCGGTGGCGCCTGTCGCGAGCTCGGTGGCGCCTCCGGAGAGCTGACCGGCACCTGCGGCGAGGTCGCGGGCGCCCGCGGCGGACGGGTCGATGCCCTCGGCGGCGAGCTGGTTCAGCCCTCCTGCGAGGTCGCTCGCGCCCGTGCCGGCCGCCCCCATCTGGGAGGCGAGGGTCGACGCGGCGGCCGGAAGGCCCTGGGTCACGGGGGTGAGGTAGGCGGATGCCGTGCCCGCCGCCGTGGCCGCGTCCCCGGCCTTGCCGGCGGCTGCCGCGACCTGGGCGCAGAACTCGGCCGACGCGCCGGAGGCGGCGCAGGTCTGGGCCAGAGCACCGAGATCTGTCGCGACGGATGCCGTTCCGCTCGCGGCGCTCGTGAGGAACGGCGCTCCGGCGGAGGCGGCTCCGACGAGTTTCCCGAACTGGCCGTTCGGGTCCTGCAGCGCGGCCGCGCCGGACGTGAGACCCGATCCGAGCTGGGCGGCGCCGGAGGCCGCCTCACGCGTCTTGGCGGCGACGGTGTCGAGTCCCGAGGCGAGGGCGGACGCTCCGGAGCCGAGCTCGGAGGCGCCCGACGCCAGCTGCGTCGCCCCGTTGGGGACAGCGGCGGCGCCGGTGGCGGCATCCCGGGCGCCCGAGGCGAGCTGCACGGCGCCGTCCGCCGCCTCGCCGATCTGGTCGCCGATCGTCGTGAAGCCGACGAGGACGTTGCCCATCGTCGCCTCGGAGATCGTGGAGCCCATCGTGGAGGCTGCGACCGAGGCGATCTGCCCGGTGATGAGGTCGTCGGCGACGAGCCCGTCGTCAGGGGTGGTGACCGTGATCGTCGCCTGCTCGGCCTCCTGCGACGTGTCGCCGCCGCCGTCGGAGATCGCCTGGCCGGCCGAGGTGGCGGCGGCGGAGAAGTCCTCGGGGATCGTGATGACCGCCTGGTACGAGCCGTCTGCGAGGCCCTCCTTCGCATCCTCCTCGTTGGAGATGACCCAGGTGAGATTGGAGTCCATGTCGTCGGAGCCCTCGACGAGACCTGCCGCGAGCTGGCGCCCCAGCGGGGTGAGCTGACCGTCGATCGTGACGGGCTCGTCGAGATTGACGATCGCCGCGGTCATCGAGTCCAGCCGCTCGGCCGGGTTCTGCAGTGCGGCGACGAGGATCCCGCCGACCGCCGCGGGGAGCAGCAGGATGCCGAGGATCGTGAGCCAGGTGATCGGCTTGCGGGAGCGTGCGCGCTCGATGGGGAGGGTCATGCGTTCACCTCGGTCGTGTGGTCGGAGCGCTGAGACCCCGTGCTGTCGTCGAGACCCCCGGCTGCCGGCGTCGGCAGGGCGGGGTCTCGACGGGAGGGTGGGGTCTCGACGGTGTCGAGGGAGATCACGTCGGCGGGGGTGCGGCCGGCGTCGGAGAGGATCGCCAGGGCGGGGCCGGCGGCGACCGCGGTGAGCAGGACCGCGGTGGCGGCATCCGCGTCGCGCAGGCGTGCGGCGAGCTGGTCGCGCTCGGCCGGCGAGAGCCGGTCAGCGCCGTCGATGACGACGAGGGCGGGGCGACCGCGCAGCGCTTCGGCGAACTCGGATGCCGTGGCCCCGGCATCCGTCGCGATCACGGCGCCGACGTGCGCCCGCACCCAGGCCGCCCGTCCGGGGAGCAGGTGCCCCGCGACCCGGAGCCGGCCGTCGTCGGGCGTGACGCGTCCGGCGATCGCGAGAGCGAGCGTGCGCAGGGTGCCGGCTGCGGCGCCGGTGAGCACGGCGGTGCCGCCGGGGGCGAGGCGCAGGCGCAGCCCGTCGATGCCGGCATCCGCGATCACGAGCTCGTCGGCCGCGACGACGGAATCGTCTCCCGGCCAGGCGGCGAGGTGACGCTCGCGCTCCACGGCCTCGCCCTCGACGTCGACGCTCGGGAGGATCCGCTCCAGCCAGGCGGGGATCTGCCAGGCGCGCTCGCCGAGGATCGCCATCAGGGCGGGGATCAGCGTCATCCGCACGAGGAAGGCGTCGATCGCGATGCCCGCGGCGAGGCCGAGCGCGATCGGCTTGAGCGAGGAGTCGCCCTCGGGGACGAACGCCACGAACACGGCGAACATGATGAGGCCTGCGGCGGTGACGACCTTGGCGGAGCCGGTGAACCCGCTCCGCACGGCGCGCAGCGCGGCGGCTCGGCGGGTGGCGCGATCGGGGCTCTTCGCATCCCTGTCGTGCACGTAGTCCTCGCGCATGCGCGAGACGAGGAACACCTGGTAGTCCATGGCCAGGCCGAACAGCACGCCCATCAGGATGATCGGCATGAAGCTGATGATCGGGCCGACCTTGGCGACGTGCAGCAGATCGGCGAACCAGCCCCACTCGAACACGGCGCCGACGATGCCGAACGCGGCGACGATCGACAGCAGGTAGCCGAGGGCGGCGGTGACCGGCACCCAGACGGAGCGGAACACGATCGTGAGCAGGATCAGGGAGAGACCGATCACGAACACGCCGAACGGCAGCAGCGCCTTGCCGAGCTGGTCGGAGATGTCGATCGCGACCGCTGTGAAGCCGGTGACCTTCAGGTCGATGCCGAACTCGTCGAGCCACTCGTCGTGGTGCGAGCGGAGCTCGCGCACGAGCTCGGCCGTCGCCGGGTCGTCGGGCGCGGTCTCCGGGATGATCTGGACGATGCCGGTGTCGGCGGACTCGTTCGGCGTCGCGAGGGCGACCTCCTTCACGCCGTCGATCTTCGCGACGGCATCACCGAGGTCCTCCATGAGGCCCAGAGGATCGGTCGAGGTGACGATCGTGCCGGTGAGGATGAGCGGGCCGTTGAACCCGGCGCCGAACTCCTCCCCGACGAGGTCGTAGCTCTGGCGCGCCTCGGAGTCCTTCGGCAGCACGCCCGCGTTCGGCAGGGCGAGGTTCAGGCTGAGCGCAGGGACGGCGAGGATGCCGAGGCCGAGGACGATCGCGAGGGAGACGAGGATCGGGCGCTTCGTGACGCCGGAGACCCAGCGCTCAGAGAAACCGCGGCGCTCCTTCGGAGCCCGGCCCTTGCGTGGCTTCGGAGCCCTCCGGGGGCGGCCGACGATGCGGCCCTTCATGAATCCGAGCAGAGCCGGGGTGAGGGTGACCGCGATCGCGACGGCGATGGCGACGGCGACGGATGCGGCGATGCCCATGGTCGTGAGGAACGGGATGCCGGCGAAGCCGAGGCCGATGAGGGCGATGAGCACCGTCACGCCCGCGAACACCACGGCCGAACCGGCGGTGCCCACGGAACGGGCGGCGGACTCCTCGGGGTCGACGCCGTCGCGCACCTGGTCCTGGTGCCGGGCCATGATGAACAGCGCGTAGTCGATGCCGACGGCGAGCCCGAGCATGAGGGCGAGCAGCGGGGTGGTCGAGGAGACGGTCGCGAAGGCTGTCGCGGTGAAGATGCCCGCGATCGAGATCCCGACGCCGAGGACCGCCGTGAGCAGGGGGAGGCCCGCGACGACGAACGACCGGAAGGTGACGATCAGCACGAGCAGGGCGATCAGAAGGCCGACGGCCTCCGTCAGCGTCACGCCCGGGATGGACATCGCGAACAGGTCGCCGCCCAGCGCGGTCTGCGAGCCGTCCGGAAGGGCGGCGGCGAGGTCGTCGACGACGGCGTTGAGAGCGTTCTTGGTCTCGATTGAGACGTCGGACGCCTGGCCGTCGAACTGGAGGCGGACGATCGCTGCGGTCTCGTCCTCGTTGACCATGCCGCTGACCATCTCGTCGTAGGGCGAGGTCGCGGCGAGCACGCCGTCGAGATCGGCGAGCTCGCTGACCGCATCCTCGATCCGATCGCGATAGGCCTCGTCGGTGACCTCGTCGCCGTCGGCGGCGACGACGATGAACTGGGCGTTGGTTCCGCTGACCTGGGGGAACGAGCGGGACAGCTGCTCGAGGCCCGCCTGGGACTCGGTGCCCGGGATGGTGAAGGTGTTGTCGGTGCCCGCGCCGAGCAGCACGGCGCCCGAGCCGGCGATGCCTAGGGCGAGCAGCCAGGACACGAGGACGCGCCAGGGATGACGGTACGACCAGCGCCCGAGCGAGGACAGGAGTGTGGACACGCGGCTCCTTCAGGATCCCAGTTGGATACACGGATGTATCCGATACATAGATGTATCGTAAAGGGATCCGGGCGCGAAAGTCTGTGTGCCGGGTGTGAGAATGAAGGGGGCAGGAGGATTCGATGACGACACCCGCAACGCGCAGCCGCGAGAACACGCGCGCCCGGCTGCTCGACGCCGCCGCGCAGGTGTTCGCGGAGGTCGGCCTGGACGGCGCCTCCGTGGAGGCCGTCTGCGAGCGCGCCGGTTTCACGCGGGGCGCGTTCTATTCGAACTTCGACTCCAAGGACGAGCTCTTCCTCATGCTCGCCGGCAGCGTGGCCGAGCAGCGGGTCAGTGCGGTTCGCGCCCGGGTCGAGGAGATGGCCGCCGACGGTGCACTGGCCGAAGGGTGCGATCCCGTCGAGCTCGTTCAGCAGGTGATGGATTCCGGCGGAGACGACCGGCTCGGTGTGATGCTGATGAGCGAGATCCGCATCCGCGCGCTGCGGGATCTCGCCTTCGGAGAGGCGTACCTCGCGCAGGAGCGGGAGATGGTCGCCAGCATCGCCGGCATCATCACGGACATCAGCGCCCAGGGCCTGCTGGAACTGCGGGTGCCCGCCGAGGCCGCGGCGCGGATGCTCATGATCGTCTGGGAGGGCATGACCGTGCGCGGTGCGATGGCCGGGAAGGACGCAGGGCAGCTGCGCCACTCCGGCAGCGAGGAGCTCGGCCGGCTGGTGGAGCTGCTCATCGCGAAGTAGCGCTCGCGGGGTTTCTCGTGGGTCGGCCCGGCGGGTTTCTCGTCGGGTCTTCTTGCGGTTTCCTGTGGGGCGCTGCGCGATGGATGCCGTGGGGAAGACATGCCCTCGCTCGCCTTCGGCGTGCTCCCGCCAGACCCGGTGCCAGCTTCCCCACGGCATCCATCGCTCCGCTCGGCACCCGAACACACCACCGCGCGGTCGTAGAGTCGGTCGTTGAGCGAGCGGAGCGAGTCGAAACGCCCTGCCGGAGGGGTTCGCCTCGCGGTCGTTGAGCGAGCGGAGCGAGTCGAAACGCCCCTTCCGAAACACGGTCGAAAAGGTCATTCGACCTGGGGGAAACTGGCCCCTCAATGTCGGTGGCCCTCGGCAGAATTGAGGTATGAACAGCCCCGCAGACACCATCGCTCAGGTCGCTTCCGGCCTGCGTGAGCTGCTGTCTGGCGACACGCTGGCGGGGCTGTCGGATGCCGACCGGGCGGCCGTCCTGGTGGGTCTCGGTGAGGTGTCCCGTCTGGCGGATGCCGGCATTGTGGAGGCGGTGGCGACGGCGGATGTGGAGTTCGGTCACCGGTTCGGATGCCGCGGGATGAACGAACTTCTCCGCCGCGCCACCCTGGTCGATGCGCCGACGGCGGGGAGGATCATCCGTGCCGCGGACGCGGTCGCTCGGGATGTGAGCCTGGTGTCGGGGGAGCGGATGCCGTCCCGCTGGCCCGCCATGCGGGAAGCACTCCTAGACGGCGCCGTCGGGGTGACCGGTCTGCTCGCTGCGGTGGGGCCGGTGGAGCGGGCGCGGGACC
The DNA here is from genome assembly GCF_011752045.1 of Microbacterium hydrocarbonoxydans. GTDB lineage: Bacteria > Actinomycetota > Actinomycetes > Actinomycetales > Microbacteriaceae > Microbacterium. The sequence goes on along the minus strand of NZ_JAAKXW010000001.1, from coordinate 1,609,088 downwards.
GGATCGCGCTCGAGGAGCGACTGTGGGCGGACGCCAATCTCGCGGCGTTCGCGCGGGGCGAGGAACTCCCCGACGCGGACGCGGATGCGGATGCGGATGTGGACGCCGACGGCGCGGAGGCTGACTCGGCCGGGGCAAGCGTAAGCGCCGATGTCGAAGACGATGCAGATGCAGATGCAGATGCAGATGCAGATGCAGATGGTGACGCGCCCGGCCCGGGTCCGCGGGCGTCGGCCGAGGACTTGAAGATGTTCGCGAGTGCTCTTGCGGTGGGGTTGGATCCTGATGGCGCGGAGCCGTCGGACTTGGAGGCGCAGTCGCGCCGGTGCTTCACCGTCGGGCGACTCCGGAACGGCGTGCATCCGGTGCGGGGAAACCTGACCCCGGAGGTCGCCGCGGCGTGGCAGCTGATCACTGACGCGTACAACAACCCGAAGGTCGGGGGTGCTCCGGCACCGGGGGTGCGGTTCGAGCCCGCCCCGGATGATGACGGCGAGATCGAGGGGGAGGATCGGTTCAATATCGATCCGCGGAACCTGATCGATTCCCGCACGCCCGGGCAGAAGCGCCACGACGCCCTGGCCGCGGCGCTGGGCATCGCCGCCCGCCACGAGGAGATGCCGTCGCTGGGTGGTGCGGCGCCGACGCTGGTGGTGCATGTGGATGCGAAGGATCTCGCCACCGGGACGGGGTGGGCCAGCATCCCGGGCGCCGAAACTCCGGTGCCGTTGTCAGTGGCCGCGCACACTGCCTGTACGGGTGCGGTTCAGCGGGTGTTGTTCGACGAGGGCCGGATCATCGGGATCACGACTACCGATCGGGTGTTCACGGTGCATCAGCGGCGGGCGATCGTCGCTCGCGACCGGGAGTGCCTGATTCCGGGCTGTCATGTCCCGGCGTCGTGGTGTGAGATCCATCACGTGACCGAGCACGCGAAGGGCGGCCCGACGCATACCGATAACGGGGTGCCGTTGTGCTGGTGGCATCACCGGTCGCTGGATCATTCCGGGTGGGAGATCCGGATGAACGGTGGTGTCCCGCAGATCCGGGGACCGGAGTGGTGGGATCGGGAACAGCGATGGCGCACCCCACGGCACTCACTCCCGGTGAAACTTCCCCGGGGGATGGTGCTGCGTACCTGAACAGCATCCGCACTATCCGCGCGTACGTGTCGTGCTCCGGAAGGGGCGTCTCGACTCGCTCCGCTCGCTCAACGACCGGGGCGAGACAGGGCGTTTCGACTCGCTTCGCTCGCTCAACGACCGGGTGGGTGCTCGTTCCACGACCGGCGGCAACGACCGGGGTACCGAGCGGAGCGATGGATGTCGTGGGGAAGCTGGCACCGGGTCTGGCGGGAGCACGCCGAAGGCGAGCGAGGGCATGTCTTCCCCACGGCATCCATCGCGCAGCGACCCACAAGCAACCCCCGCAGTGACCCACCACCAACCCACGTAGCGACCCCACAAGAAACCACAGGACACCGCGCGCTCACCGCCGCACGAGGAGACACTTCCCCCGTGGAGTCAGCGCGCGGCGAGCACCTCGTGGCACCGTGCGAGTCGCGCCATCCACCAGTCCCGACGTTCGTCCGATGCGGCGAGGCGGTCGATTGTGGCGGCACCCGGCGTCACCCGACCCGCGGGAATCGACCCGTCCACCGGCCGCCGGTCGGCGACGTCGTCGAGGAACAGCGATGCCGTCCCCAGCCCGCAGTCGTACTCGAGCGAGGGCAGTGCGGCTGCGAGCGCCGCGCCCTGCGAGAGTCCGACGGCCGTGTCGAGGGCGCTGGACACGACGGCCGGCAGCCCTGCGGCGGTCACGATCTGCAGGGCGTGGGTGACTCCGCCGAGCGGCTGGGCCTTGATCACGATCAGATCTGCGGCACCGGCGCGCGCCACTGCGAGCGGGTCAGAGGACTTGCGGATGCTCTCGTCCGCCGCCACCGGGATGCCCATGTACTTCACGCGCCTGCGGAGCTCGGCCAGCTCCGGGACGGTCGCGCACGGCTGCTCGACGTACTCGAGGTCGTACTCGGCCAGGGCGTGCACGGCGTGCTCGGCCTCGTCGACGTTCCATGCTCCGTTCGCATCGACGCGGATCCGGCCCTCCGGCCCCATCGCCTCCCGCACCGCCCGCACGCGAGCGACGTCGTCGGCGAGCGTCTGACCGGGCTCGGCGACCTTGACCTTCGCCGTGCGGCATCCGGCGAACCGGGCCAGCACCGCGGCGACCTGCGATGCCGGAACCGCGGGAACCGTCGCGTTCACGCCGATGCGGTCGCGCACGGGCGCCGGCTGCGGGCTCCAGGCGAAGTCGATCGCCGCCGCGAGCCACGTCGCCGCCTCGGCATCCTCGTATTCGATGAAGGGCGAGAACTCCGCCCAGCCCTCTGGCCCCTCGAACAGCAGGGCCTCGCGGACGTCGACGCCCCGGAATCGGGCGGCCATCGGGAGGGCGACGACTCGTGCCGAGTCGACCAGGTCTGCGAGCGGCGGGAGCATGTGCCCATTCTGCTCCGCGAAGAGCGGATGCCGCGGCATCCGCTCAGGCGCTTCGCTCGGCCAGGTGCGCTTCGCTCGGCCGGATCGGGGGATTCTGGCCGGGCGAGGCGTATTCGGCCGAAGTTCGCGCACGTCCGCACGCGCGAAAAGCTCTGAAACACCGCCGATCGCGCCCCTAGGCTGGGAGGATGCCCGCACCCCGCTTCGCCCTCGACGTCGAGGCCTTCGAACGTCCCGCCCGCTCGCAGGCCCTGCTCGACGCCGTGCACTCCCGCGTCGTCATCGCCGACGGGGCCATGGGCACGATGCTGCAGCAGCACGACCTCTCGATCGAGACGGACTTCGAGGGCCACGAGGGCTGCAACGAGATCCTCAACGTCACCCGTCCCGACGTCATCGCCGGCATCCACGACGCCTACTTCGCCACCGGCATCGACGCCGTCGAGACCAACACCTTCGGGGCGAACTGGTCGAACCTCTCCGACTACGGCATCGACGACCGCATCTACGAGCTCGCGGAGGTGGGCGCCCGGATCGCTCGCGAGCGCGCCGAGGCGGCGGAGGCCGCCGACGGGCGGATGCGCTGGGTGCTCGGGTCCATGGGCCCGGGCACGAAGCTCCCCAGCCTCGGGCACACCACCTACGACCACCTCAAGCAGACCTTCGCTCTGCAGGCCGAGGGGCTCATCGACGGCGGCGCCGACGCGTTCCTCATCGAGACCAGCCAGGACCTCCTGCAGACGAAGGCGGCCGTGAACGGATGCCGGCAGGCGATCGTCGCGCGCGGCATCCGCCTGCCGATCCTCGTGGAGGTGACCGTCGAGACCACCGGCACGATGCTGATGGGATCCGAGATCGGCGCCGCCCTCACCGCGCTGGAGCCGCTCGGCGTCGACGCGATCGGCCTCAACTGCGCCACCGGCCCGGCTGAGATGAGCGAGCACCTGCGGCACCTGTCGAAGCACTCGACGGTGCCGATCGCCTGTATGCCGAACGCCGGCCTGCCGGTGCTCGGCCCGAACGGCGCGCACTATCCGCTCACTCCCGCGGAGCTCGCCACCGCCCACGAGCAGTTCGTGCGCGAGTTCGGGCTCGGCCTGGTCGGCGGATGCTGCGGCACGACACCCGAGCATATGGCCGCCGTGGTCGAACGCCTCGAGCCGTACCGCACTCGCGCCCTCGCCGTGCGCACGCCCGAGATCGAGTCCGGGGTCGCCTCGCTGTACCAGCACGTCGCTTTCGACCAGGACGCCTCGTACCTCGCGATCGGCGAGCGCACCAACGCGAACGGCTCCAAGGCGTTCCGTGAGGCGATGCTCGAGGAGCGCTGGGACGACTGCGTCGAGATCGCCCGCAACCAGATCCGCGTCGGCGCGCACCTGCTCGACGTCTGCGTCGACTACGTGGGCCGCGACGGCGTCGCCGACATCCGCGAGGTCGTCTCCCGGTTCGCCTCGCAGTCCACCCTGCCGCTCGTGATCGACTCGACCGAGCCGCCCGTCATCCAGGCGGGTCTCGAGCTCATCGGCGGGCGTCCGGTCGTGAACTCCGTGAACTACGAAGACGGCGACGGCCCGGACAGCCGCTTCGGCCGCATCATGCCGCTCGTCAAGGAGCACGGCACCGCGGTCGTCGCGCTCACGATCGACGAGGACGGGCAGGCGCGCACCACCGAGGGCAAGGTCGCGATCGCCTCGCGTCTCATCGACGAGCTCACCGGCACCTGGGGGATGCGGGTCGAGGACATCATCGTCGACGCGCTCACCTTCCCGATCGCCACCGGTCAGGAGGAGACCCGTCGCGACGGGATCGAGACCATCGAGGCGATCCGGCAGATCACGCAGAAGTACCCCGGCATCCACACCACCCTCGGCGTCTCGAACGTGTCCTTCGGACTCAACCCGGCCGCGCGCATCGTGCTGAACTCGGTCTTCCTGCACGAGGCCTCGGAGGCGGGACTCTCCAGCGGCATCATCGACGCCGCGAAGATCGTGCCGCTGGCGTCCCTGCCCGAGGAGCAGCGCAAGGTCGCCCTCGACCTCGTCTGGGACCGCCGCGAGTACGACGCCGACGGCAACGTCACCTACGATCCGCTGGCCTCGATGCTCGATCTCTTCGCGGGCGTCGACACCGCCGCGCTCCGGGACCAGCGTGCCGCCGAGCTCGCCGCCCTCCCGGTGGGCGAGCGCCTGCAGCGCCGCATCATCGACGGCGAGGGCAAGGGTCTCGAAGAGGATCTCGACCTCGCCCGCGCCGAGGGGATGACGGCGCTCGGCATCATCAACGACCACCTGCTCGAGGGCATGAAGGTCGTCGGTGAGCGCTTCGGGGCCGGTGAGATGCAGCTCCCCTTCGTGCTGCAGTCGGCCGAGGTCATGAAGACCGCCGTGGCCCTGCTCGAGCCGCACATGGAGAAGTCGGATGCCTCCGGCAAGGGCACCATGGTCATCGCCACGGTCCGCGGCGACGTGCACGACATCGGCAAGAACCTCGTCGACATCATCCTCACCAACAACGGCTACAAGGTCATCAACCTGGGCATCAAGCAGCCGATCGCCGACATCATCGCTGCCGCCGAGGAGCACGACGCCGACGTGATCGGCATGTCCGGACTGCTCGTGAAGTCCACGGTCGTGATGAAGGAGAACCTGCTCGAGCTCCAGTCCAGAGGGCTGGCGAAGAGATGGCCGGTGATCCTCGGCGGAGCCGCCCTCACCCGGGCGTACGTCGAGGACGACCTGGCCGGCATGTTCGACGGCGAGGTCCGCTACGCCAAGGACGCCTTCGAAGGCCTCGCCCTCATGGAGCCGCTGGTCCGCGTCGCCCGCGGCGAGGACCCGGCATCCGTCGGCCTTCCTCCGCTCAAGAAGCGCATCCATGCGCGCGGGGCGAAGCTCACGCTCACCGAGCCGGAGGATCTTCCGGCCCGGTCGGATGTGGCATCCGACAACGAGGTGCCCGCGCCGCCGTTCTGGGGCACCCGCATCGTGCGCGGCATCGCGCTCGCCGACTACGCCGCCTACCTCGACGAGCGGGCCACCTTCATGGGGCAGTGGGGCCTCAAGCCCGGCCGAGGCGAGGACGGCGCGTCATACGAGCAGCTCGTGGAGACCGAGGGGCGCCCGCGCCTGCGGTACTGGCTCGACCGCATCCTCGCCGAGGGGATGCTGGACGCCTCGGTCGCCTACGGATACTTCCCGGTCGTCTCCGAGGGCGACGACGTCGTGGTCCTGCACCACGGCGACGACCCCACCGGCATCCTCGGCGCGCCGGGCCTGCTCGCCCCCGACGGCGGCTCCGGCGGCCCGCTCGGCGCCGACCGTCTGCGCTTCACCTTCCCGCGTCAGCGCCGTGACCGGCACCTCGACCTCGCCGACTTCGTCCGCTCGCGGGAGTCCGGCCAGGTCGACGTGCTGCCCGTGCAGCTCGTCACCGCCGGCGCCGCGATCGACAAGGTCACCGCCAAGCTCTTCGCCGAGGACAGGTACCGCGACTACTACGAGCTCAACGGCCTCGTCATGCAGCTCACCGAGGCGCTCGCCGAGTTCTGGCACGCCCGCATCCGCTCCGAGCTCGGGTTCTCCGCGGAGGACCCTGCCGACACCGCCGGGCTCTTCAAGCTCGAGTACCGCGGAGCCCGCTTCTCACTGGGCTACCCGGCGTGCCCGGACATGGAGGACCGCCGCAAAGTGGTCGAGCTGCTGCGCCCCGAGCGCATGGGCGTGGAGCTCAGCGAGGAGCTGCAACTGCACCCCGAGCAGTCCACGGACGCCTTCGTGTTCCACCACCCCGAGGCGAAGTACTTCTCGGTCTGACCGACGCCTGCTGCCCGCGCGTCCGGAGCGCCCACGCCCCACCGGAGCGCCCACGCCCCACCGGGCTGACGTCAGCGACGGGGGGCGTCGGCGGCCAGGTGGGGCGTCGGCGGTTCTGCGAACGCGGTCGCCCGTGCCGACGTCAGCGGCTTCGCGCGACGCAGCGCGGCGAGCACGGGGCGTCCGATCACGATCACGCCGACGACTGTGGTGATCGCGCGCAGCGTGTCCCACCCGGCGGTCGAGGTGACCAGGGAGTACAGCAGGAAGCTGCCGACGTTCTGACTCAGCGGGGCGCCGGGCACATAGGAGATCGCGGTGCCCGTGCCCACCGCGAACGGCCAGAACCAGATGTTCATGAGCAGCCCGAACACGTACGAGGCCACCACGCCGTACACGCAGAGGCTCGCGAGCTCGATGCGACCGCTCAGGCGCCGGGGGAGGAGCCCGGCTCCCGCGCCGACCCACGCGCACGCGAACATCTGGAAGGGCGTCCACGGCCCGTACCCGCCGAACACGGTGGACGACAGCGCGATGGTGGCGACTCCGAGCAGCATCCCGAACCGCGCCCCGAAGGCGCGGCCGGCGAGGATCAGCAGGATGAACACGGCTTCGACCCCGCCCACTCCCGTGCTGGCGATGCGCACGGCGGTGCCGATCGCCGCGAGGACGCTGAGATAGGCGAGGGTGTGCGCCGATCGCACGCTCTCGTCGAGCGCAGCGATGACGACGAGAGCCGCGATGGGCACGAGCGCGAGCGCCGCCCAGGGCGCTGCGGCCTCCGCCTGCCCGGGGAGCGCGGACGCGACCAGCGGCCAGGTGAAGGATGCCAGGGCGACGAGATTCGCGACGACCAGAGCCACGGGGAGCAGGCGCCGGCGCCAGGCGGGTACGGGCACCGCGGTCGTCGAGCGTGCGATGCGAGCGGAGACGCCACCGTGGACGTCAGCCCCGCGGACCTCACCGCGTCTCGTCTCGCTCGCTGCGCTCCCTCGCTCGACGACCGGCGAGGGGGTGCTCTCGGGGAACGGCGCGACCGCCGGCACGATCCCGTCCCGCATCGGCAGCACCCGGGCGCCGAGGGCTGCGGCGAAGTCCGCGTCGTGCGTCGCGAGCAGCACGGCGGCGCCGGCATCCGCCGTCTGCTGCAGCGCCGCGCGCACCTGCTCACGGGCGGCGGCGTCGAGCCCGCGGGTGGGCTCATCGATCAGCAGCGCGCCCGGTGAGCGTGTCAGCTGCAGCGCGATCGCCAGGCAGCGGCGCTCGCCGAGGGACAGATCCAGCGGATGCCGCCCCAGGCGCTCCCCGAGCGCGGCCGCGTCGAGTCCGAGGAAGGCCGCGAAGCGCTCCGCCGCTGGCATGAGCGCCGGTGCCGCGGACCGGCGCGCCACGCGGTCGGCGCGGGCGCACTCCGCGGCGACGGTGTCGCGGGTGAAGAGGTCGTCCGAGCAGTCGGGCACCAGTACCGGCCGCCCTGAGACGGAGGCTCCTTTCGGGGGGAGTGCGAGCGCGAGGAGCAGGGACGACTTGCCGGCCCCGTTCGGCCCGATCAGCGCGGCGATCTCGCCCGCGGCGATGGAGAGCGTCGCGTCGTGCACCGCCACCGTGTCGCCATGCACGATGCGCACAGCGGATGCCGCCAATGCGGGAGCATCCGCGGTGGGCGCCGTGCGCGTGGCCGGCGCCGGCACCGGGACGTCGAGCGCGGCGGGGCTGCCGGGCTGCACGACGAGCTGCCGGGCGTCGGTGTCGATGCGCCACCAGGAGTCGGCGGCGTCGCCGAACGCCGCCCAGCGGTGCTCGGCGACGATGACGCACACGCCGGCCGAGTGCGCGAGGGCGTCGAGCGCGGCGACGACGCGGAGACGCGCGTCGGCGTCGAGGTCGGCGAGCGGCTCGTCGACGAGCAGCAGCACGGGCCGCTCGACGACCGCTGCGGCGATCGCGACGAGAGTCGCCTCGCCCGCTGACAGGGTCGCCACCGAACGGTCGAGCAGCTCCGTGATCCCCAGATGGACAGCGACCTCGCTGACCCGAGCGGAGACGATCAGCGGTGCCACTCCGCGCAGCTGCAGCGCGAGGCCGATCTCGTCGCGCACCCGCTCGGTGCAGAACCCCTCGCGGGGGTTCTGCAGCACGACCCCGACCAGCCGGGAGGCGTCGCGCGGCGGCGTCAGACGCCGATCACGGCCGGCGACGACGACCGCACCCGTGGACCAGCCGCCGTCGACGTGATCGAGGAGTCCCGCGAGGGCGCGGAGGAAAGTCGACTTCCCGGAGCCCGTGGGTCCGGTCACCACGGCGAGCGTCCCGTGCGTGAGGGCGAAGCGGATGACGGTGAGAACGCGGCGCGCACCGAAGCCGAGCACGGCATGGCTGACCGCCACCGGATGCTCGCACTCGCCCTCCACCGGGGCGCCGCCGAACCCGCGCAGCTCCAGGCCGTTCGCGATCGCGGCCGCCCGCTCCAGGGTGCGCTCGAGCACCGGCACCAGCATCCTCGGTCCGGGCCTCTCCCCGCGCAGCCGCTGGGCGGTGCGCACCCGGCGCACCGCCGCGCCGAGAGCCGGCAGGGTCGACCAGGCGACCGCGAGCGCCCGGGCGATCCCCCGCAGCGGACCGCGACGGGCGAGCAGGCCGAACAGGCGGGACACGTCGAACAGCGCGTTCAGCAGGCCGAACAGCAGGATGACGGATGCCACGGGCACGGCCGAGAACACGGCATCCCACAGGCCGTCGGCCGTCACGGGGCCGAGAAGGGTCACCCAGCTGTACGGGGGCGGCAGCGGGATGCGCGGCAGCGGGAGCAGCACGGGGCCGGTGCCGGAGGCGCCGTCGAACAGCACGCGGTAGGCGACGCGGGCGACGACGAAGATCGCCGCCAGCCCCGCCGCCGCGCGCAGCGGGCCGGGTCTCAGGGTGAGCCGGCCCGCTCGTGTCACGAGGTCGGCGCGGGCGCGGCCGGCTCGCCGTTGAGGGTGAACAGCAGCTCGACGCTGTCGCCGGGGTTGAGCTCCAGGCCGGAGAGGCCGGTCTGGGCGTAGTCCCACTCGCCCTCGGCGGGCTTGACCCACAGCGACCAGTACGCGTTCGCCGAGGGCATGTCGGCGCAGGTCTCGTGGTACGCGGCGCCGTCCGCTCCCGGCAGCTCCGTCTCCTCGGAGGGGACGCCGTTCACGCGGCAGACGACGTCGTCGGGGTAGGTGACGGTGCCGACCGTCGTCAGCTCGGCCTCGGCGAGGGCGTCCGGCCCGCTGATCGGCTCGTCGGTCTCCACGCAGGTCTCCAGCGACGGGTCGTCCTCCACCTCGAGGTTCCCCGTGTCGACGATCACGGTCACGCCGGCACAGGAGCCGTCGGAGGCCTCAGAGGTCTCCGGTGCGGGAGAGGAGGTCGGCTCCGCGGCGGGGGAGCAGGCGGCGAGCGACAGCGAGAGCGCGGCCGCGGCGGCGAGAATCAGGGCGAGATTGCGGGTCTTCAGGGTCACCGTTACACATTACGGAATCGGATGCCGGGGCCTCGCCCTGTGTCGTCACATTCCGCTCGCCGAGACCCCGTGCTCTCGCCGACACCCCGTGCTGCCGTCGTCTGCAGCCGGGGGTCTCGGCGGCAGGGCGGGGTCTCGGCGACAGGTGCGTCAGCGCAGGCGCTTCTGCAGCTCGCCCATCCGCTCGACCGGGCGGAAGCCGAGCAGCGCGTTGACGGCGAGCATGTGGGCGTTCGACTCGGCGTTGTACGTGTAGACCGCGGGCGTCTGCGGGGCCTCGTGCTGCAGTATCCGCAGGTTCGCCACTTTCACCGCGATGCCGAGCCGGTGGCCGCGGTCGGCGGCGCGCACGAGCGTGCCCCACTGGTAGGCGTTGCCGTCGTCGGCCGACACGACGAGCTGCGTGTATGCGGCCGCCGTGCCGTCGGTGGCCAGGGCGATGGTGCCGAACGACGTGCGTCGCTGGCTCTCGAGGAGCTCCTCGACCTCGCGGATGCTGCGGACATCGGGCGTCTGCGGCTCGATGTCGAGGTCCCCGGTCGGCGCCTCGGTCTCCAGCGTCGCATCGAGGACCGTCCAGCTCTCCACGACGTCGTCGGGGATGCGACCTGCCCAGCTACGGATCTCGTAGCCGGCGATCGCCGACGCGATGTCCTCGTCGATGCGATCGAGGAGCGCCGGGTCGACCGGGAGGGCGAGGCGGTTCTGCACGTCGCCGAGCGCGAGCGCGTAGCCGTGCCGACGGGCGAACTCGCGCCCAGGGCTTCCCGCACCCTCAGGGCCGAGCTCGTACGGCCAGCTCGTGCTGCCCTGAGCCGTGGTGCGCCCCGCGCTACGGGCCTCCTGCTCGAGGAAGGCGAGCGCATCGCCGCCGTGGCCGCGGCGGCGATGGCGCGGCGGCACGCCGATGCCGATGTGGGCGACATGGGTGTTGTCCTTCAGCGGAAGCCCGAGGCTCGCGCATCCGACCACCGCGCCGCGGTCCCGCAGCAGGTAGGCGCGTCGCTCGGAGACCGACGAGTCCTGCTGGAGCTCCTTGCGGGTCTCCTCACGGCTCCAGATCACGGCATCCCGCCCGCGGTCCGCGCGCTCGGCCTCCGCATAGGCGTCCCACCACGCGTCGACCGCGTCGTCGTCGAACGGGTCGATGCGGCTGATCTCGAGCGTCATGGTTTCACGCTAGCGCCCGCGATCGGCCATCCCCCCGCTCCCGTCGCTCGAGCTGTCGAGTCGGGGGCCGGTGAGTCGACAGTTCGAGCGACGGGAGCGGATTACTCGGACACACATGTCTGCGCGATTGACAATGGTGTGTGACACACAGTAATGTGATCGACATGAACGAGACGCTCGACACGCACCTGCAGGAGCTGCGGCGCGGCACCGCGGTGCTGGCCTGCCTGCAGCTGCTGCGCACAGCGGGCTACGGCTACGGACTGCTCGAGCAGCTCGAGAGCCGCGGCTTCGCCACCGACGCGAACACGCTGTACCCGCTGCTGCGGCGGCTCGAGAAGCAGGGGTACCTCACCAGCGAGTGGAACACCGACGAGGCCCGTCCCCGCAAGTTCTACCGCACCTCCGACGACGGCATCCGCCTCGCCGGCACCCTCACCGACGAATGGCGCGCGCTGACCATCGCCATCGCCTCTCTCACCGCAGAGGAGAACTGACATGACCGCAACGGCCACCCTCACCGAGCGTTACATCGGCGCGACCATCCGCAGCCTGAAGCCCGAGATGCAGGACGACGTCCGTGCGGAGCTCGAGGCCTCCATCGCCGATGCGATCGAAGCCCGGCTCGAACAGGGCGAGTCGGGGGCGGATGCCGAGCGCGCCGTGCTCACCGAGCTCGGTGATCCCGGCGTCCTCGCCGCGAGCTATGCTGACCGGCCGCTGCACCTGCTGGGGCCGAAGTACTACCTCACCTGGTGGCGGCTGCTGAAGCTGCTGCTGTGGATCGTGCCGGTGAGCGTCGTCGGCGCCCTCGTGCTCGGGCTTCTGCTCTCCGGGGCGGCCGTCGGGGAGACCATCGGCCAGGCGGTGTCCGTCGGGCTCACTGTCGCGGTGCACGTGTGCTTCTGGACCACGCTGGTGTTCGTCGTGCTGGAGCGCACCGGCGCCGACACCGGCGTGAGATGGGATGTCGATCAGCTGCCCGAGGCGCAGGAGGACGGCGCGGGGCGCAGCGAGCTGATCGCCTCCCTCGTGTTCCTCGGCATCTCCGCCGCGGCGCTGCTGTGGGACCGTCTCCGCGGCTTCGTCGTCGCCGACGGCGAAGGCCTGTCGATCCTCGACCCGCAGCTGTGGCCGTGGTGGATCGGGCTGCTGTTCGCGCTCCTCGTCGCCGAGGCGGTCTTCGCCGTGTTCGTCTTCCGCAGGGGAGGCTGGAGCACAGGCGCGGCCGTCGTGAACACCGTCCTCGCCCTGGCGTTCCTCGCCTGGGTGATCGTGCCGCTGGTGCGCGGCGAGCTCGTCAACCCGGAGTTCCTCGCTCACGTGACGGCGGCCGGCGGGGAGGGCTTCGCGGCCGGCGACGCCGAGGCCGCGGGCGAGGGAGGCATCCTCCGCATCCTCGCCGTCCTCCTCGGCTTCGGTGTCGCGGCAGGCGTCGCCTGGGACGTCATCGACGGCTGGCGCAAGGCCGTGCGCGCCCGTCGCGCCTGAAGGCGTCCGCGCATGAGGGCGCAGCTCCGCGCGGCATCGCCCTCATGTCGGACGCACCGGAACCCGGCGCGGGAATAGGCTGGATGCCGTGGCCAGCGCATTCGTCTCAGACCTGTTCGACCCCGCCGAATGGGTGCTCGCGCCCGGCGCGGAGGACTACACCGACATCACGTCGCACGTCTCGGTCGACGGGGGCGTCGCGCGCATCGCGTTCGATCGTCCGGAGGTGCGCAACGCCTTCCGGCCGCACACGGTCGACGAGCTGTACCGCGCCCTCGACATGGCCCGGCAGGACCCGCGCATCGGCGCCGTGCTGCTCACCGGCAACGGACCGAGCCCGAAGGACGGCGGCTGGGCGTTCTGCTCCGGCGGCGATCAGCGCATCCGCGGACGTGACGGCTACAAGTACTCCGACGCCGTCGACTCCGTGGCGGATCCGGCGCGTGCCGGTCGCCTGCACATCCTCGAGGTGCAGCGGCTGATCCGCTTCATGCCCAAGGTCGTGATCGCGGTCGTCCCCGGCTGGGCGGCCGGAGGAGGCCACTCCCTGCACGTCGTCTGCGACCTCACCATCGCCTCCGCCGAGGAGGCCCGCTTCAAGCAGACGGATGCCGATGTCGGCAGCTTCGACGCCGGATACGGCTCCGCGTACATGGCCCGGCAGACCGGCCAGAAGATCGCCCGCGAGGTGTTCTTCCTCGCCGAGGAGTACTCCGCGCAGCGCGCCTACGAGATGGGCGCGGTGAACCGTGTGGTGCCGCACGCCGAGCTCGAGCGCGAGGCACTGAAGATGGCCCGCACCGTGCTCACCAAGTCGCCGACCGCGATCAGGATGCTCAAGTTCGCGTTCAACGCCGTCGACGACGGACTCGTCGGCCAGCAGGTGTTCGCCGGCGAGGCCACCCGCCTCGCCTACGGCACCGACGAGGCGGTCGAGGGGCGCGACTCCTTCCTCGAGAAGCGCGCGCCCGACTGGTCTTCCTTCCCCTACCACTACTGACCCGGAGCCTGCCATGGTGGCGCTGATCCCGACGGATGCCGAGGACGCCGCTGCGCTGCGCGAGGCCCTGGTCCGCGCCCTCGACGGCGGCCCGGCGCTCGGATTCGGGATGCTCGCCGGTGCCCCGGAGCACGTGCCGGAAGGCACCGCCGCCGTGATCGCGACGTCCGGCTCGAGCGGCGTCCCCAAGCAGGTGGTGCTGAGCGGCGAGGCGCTGCGCGCGAGCGCGGAGGCGACGGCCGCCCGGATCGGCAGCGGCCGGTGGCTGCTCGCCCTTCCCGCGAGCTATGTCGCGGGACTCCAGGTGATCGTGCGCTCGGTGGTCGCCGGCACCCATCCCGCGGTGCTGGACGGCCGGTTCTCCCCGGAGTCGTTCGCCGAGGCGACGCTGTCGATGGTCCGCACCGGAGGGGACCCGCTGTTCACCTCGCTCGTGCCTGCGCAGCTCGCGACGCTGCTCGACGCCTCCGGCGATGCGGCCGCGCGCGCCGCGCTGCAGGCGTACCGTGCCATCCTCGTCGGCGGGCAGGCGCTCCCCGAGCCGCTGCGGGACCGGGCGGCCGACCTCGGCGTGCGGCTGGTGCGGACCTACGGCTCCACAGAGACCAGCGGCGGGTGCGTCTACGACGGCGTGCCGCTCGACACGGTCGGCGTCCGCGTCGTCGACGGCGAGCTGCGCATCGCCGGTCCCATGCTCGCAGACGGATACCTCGGCGACGGCGAGCTCACCGCGCGCACGTTCTCCCGCGACGAGCACGGCATCCGCTGGTACCGCACCGGCGACCTCGGTCTCATCGAGAACGGCGTCGTTCGGGTGCACGGCCGTGCCGACAACGTCATCGTCTCCGGGGGCATCAACATCTCCCTCGACCGGGTGGAGCGCTTGGTGCGCCGCGTGCCCGGCCTGCACGAGGCGGTCGTCGTCGGCGTCGACGACGAGCGCTGGGGGGAGGCCTCGGTGATCGTCGTGACACGCGGGGAGTCGCTGCGGCGCAGCGAGTCCGAGCAGCTCGAGCACGCGCGCGAGATCGTCGCGGCTGAGCTCGGCAAGCACGCCCGCCCCGCGCGGCTCGTGGTCGTGGACGAGCTGGACGTGCTGGCATCCGGCAAGCCCGATCGGGAGGCGATCCGCCGGGCGGTGGCAGACCTGCGCTGAGCGTCGCCCGTGCGCGGCCGCCACCGGACCGACTGCCAGACTGAACCATGGCCTCCTACACGCACGGACACCACGAGTCCGTCCTCCGATCGCACAACACCCGGGACATCGCGAACTCGGCCGCATACCTGCGGCCGCATCTGACCTCCGAGACGCGGCTGCTCGACGTCGGGGCGGGTCCCGGCACGATCACGGCGGACTTCGCCGGAGTGGTCGCTCACGTCACCGCCACGGAGATCGACGACGCCGCCCTGTCCCTCTCCCGCGACCTCACGACATCCCGCGGCCTGACGAACCTCGACTTCTCCGTCGAGGACGTGCATACGCTGAGCTTCCCCGATGACAGCTTCGACGTCGTGCACGCGCACCAGGTGCTGCAGCATGTCGGCGATCCGGTGCAGGCGCTCCGCGAGATGCGCCGAGTCGCCGCGCCCGGCGGCATCGTCGCCGCGCGCGACGCCGACTACGCCGGCTTCCTCTGGTTCCCGCTCCTGCCGGAGCTCGACCGCTGGCTCGACCTGTACCGGCGGGCGGCACGCGCCAACGGCGGCGAGCCGGATGCCGGACGGCGGCTGCTCGCCTGGGCGCGCGCCGCCGGCTTCGAGGACATCACGGCGACGGCATCCACCTGGTGCTACTCGACGCCGGAGCAGCGCGCATGGTGGGGAGGCATGTGGGCCGACCGCATCCTGGAATCCGCCCTCGCCCGCCAGCTCACCGACAGCGGCATGGCGAGCGCCGCCGATCTGCGGGCGATCAGCGACGCGTGGAAGCGCTGGGCCGACGACGGGGACGGCTGGTACCTCGTGCCGCACGGGGAGATCCTCGCCCGCGCCTGATCCGCGCGGATACATCTCCAGACGGATGCTCTCCGCGCGGCCGCTCGCGTAGCGTGGGGGAGTGATCCGGCCGCTGTCCCGCACGGCGCTCGCCCTCGACATCCTGGGCGCAGCGCTGCTCTTCGTCATCCTGACGCCCATGTCGGTCGTCTTCTACGGCCCCGGCGTGGGGGGACCGGAGATCTCCGGCGTCTCGGTCGCGGCGGTCGTCGTGGCCGGCATCGTGATGTTCGGCGGCGTGGCGATCGGCAGGCTGGCGCCGGGGCTCGCCTTGGCGGCCGCCTGGGTGGGCGCGGTGCTGCAGATGCTGGCCGGGTTCGGGCCGCTGCCGATCGACTTCGCGATCCTGCTCGTGCTGTACGCGACCTCCGCGTGGGGTACGCGCACAGTGCTCTGGTGGGGGTTCGGCTCGACGCTGCTCGGCGGCGTCGTCGCCGCCGCGTACATGGTGCTCGTGAGCGGGGTCGCCTTCGGCTCGGGGACGGGGTGGGAGCAGCTGACCGCAGGCACCCTGCTGCTGGCGGTCTCGATCCTCTCGCTCGGCTTCGCCTGGGTGAGCGGGCTGCTCTGGCGGGTCGTGCTGCGGTCGCGCCGCACGAGGGCGGCCCAGGTGCAGGCGGAGCTGCAGGCGGCGGAGGAGCAGGAGCGGGTGCGGATCGCCCGCGACATGCACGACATCGTCGCGCATTCGCTCGCCGTCGTCATCGCGCAGGCCGACGGCGCCCGCTACGCGGCGGCCGCGAAGCCCGAGCTCGCCACAGAGGCGCTCGGCACCATCGCGCAGACCGCCCGCGGCGCGCTGTCCGACGTGCGGCTGCTGCTCACGCAGCTGCGCCACCGGCAGGGCGACGGACCGCAGCCGACGCTCGCCGACCTGGAGACCCTGTTCGCACAGGTGCGGAAGGCGGGCATCGAGCCGCGCATCACGGTCGACCCGATGCCGCCGGGGGAGCCACCGGGGGCGATCCAGCTCGCCGTGTACCGCATCCTGCAGGAGGCGCTGACCAACGCCCTCCGCCACGGCGACGGTGCAGTGGACGTGCACCTGGCCTGGCTGGACGACCGCGTCGACATCCAGGTGCGTAACATTGCCGGCTCCGGGCAGGCCCAGACCCCCGGCGGACACGGTCTGATCGGAATGCGCGAACGCGCGCAGCTCGTGGGCGGTAGCCTTTCGGCGGAGCGCCAGGGCGAGCAGTTCGTCGTCCGCGCCTCGCTCCCCATCGGAGCATCGGACCGCGATTGAGCCCCGCACGGGCCGGAGGGTCGGTGGCTCGCGCGCGCAGATTCAGGAGAAGTGAATGATCAGGGTCGTACTCGTCGATGACCAGGCGCTGTTCCGCGCCGGCATCCGGATGCTCGTCGCCTCGCAGCCCGACCTCGATGTGGTCGGCGAGGCGGGCGACGGCCGTGAGGCGATCGACCTGGTCCGCACCACGCGACCCGACGTCGTGCTGATGGACATCCGGATGCCGGTGATGGACGGCCTCACCGCCACCGCCGAGATCCTGTCTCAGCCCGACCCTCCGCGGATCGTCATGCTGACGACATTCGACCTCGACGAGGCGGCGGCGCGCGCGATCCGTCAGGGGGCGAGCGGCTTCCTGCTGAAGGACGCCGACCCGGAGTTCCTCCTCGCCGCGATCCGCACCGTGCACTCCGGCTCCAGCGTCATCGCGGCCTCCGCGACGCGCGACCTCTTCGAGCACTTCGCCGAGGCGCCCAAGCCGGTGCCCGCGCAGTACGGCGACCTGACCGACCGCGAGCGGGAGATCTTCGCCCTCGCCGCCCGGGGGCTGTCGAACTCGGAGATCGCGGCGCGCGAATACCTCAGCGAGGCGACCGTGAAGACGCACATCAGCCGCATCCTCACCAAGCTCGCGCTGCGCGATCGCGTGCAGCTGGTGGTCTTCGCGTTCGAGCACGGGCTCGCCTGAGACCGAACTCGAGGAACGGGGCGTCAGAGCCCCTGGCCGGCATCCCACAGGCGCTCGGTCCGGCCTGCCAGCATCGCGTCGAGCGACACCGCCTGGGCGTCGGTGAGCGATGCGATGTAGTCGATGATGCCGCGTCCGCGGGCGAGCGCGTCGAGCTCGTCCGCGGTGCGCGAGGCGACCCGCTCCGGTGACTCCGCCCGCAGCCGGCGGTGGTCGTCCGTGGCGAGCTCCACGAGATCGAGCAGGCGTCGCGGCGCCCGGCGGGCGTCTTGAGGATCGTCGAGCCACGCCGTGAACCCGTCGACGAGCCGCTCCAGCACGCTGGCCTGCCCGCGCTGGTAGACGGTGAGGTCGGGGCGCTCGAGGATGAACCTCTCGTGCAGGAACTTCAGCACGGCGACCTCATGCCACGCCTGCCGGTTCAGGCTGACGTGGCCGGAGCGGGGATCCGGATGCCGGTGCACCTCGATCGATGACTGCAGGCGCGCGATCCACGCCGTCGTGAACCTCGCGAGCGACCGTTCGCTGGCGAGGGAGCCGTCGAACGGCTCCGCGACGAGTCCGTCGATCACCTCGGCGCCGACCTTGGACACGGCCTCGGCGAAGGCATCCGCATCCGCGATCCAGCCGTCCTTGCTGCGCAGACGCCTCCAGAGCAGCTCCAGCGCGTGACCCGGGGTCCTGGTGCCGGCGGCGAGGACCTCGGCATCCTCTCCGCGCAGTCGGGCGACGTCGCGATGCCATGCCCGGAACTCGGCCGAGAGCGTCGCCGGGTTCAGCAGCCCCGCGCGATAGAAGTCGTCGAGGTCGTGCAGCGAGTAGGCGATGTCGTCGGAGATGTCCATGATGGAGCACTCGACGGTCTGCTGACCCTGCTCGATCAGCGGGTAGGCGGCGAGGGCCTGACGCGCGTCCTGCTCGTCGACGGCGTAGTAGTTGAACTTGCTCGCACCTCCCCGCCGGCTGCCGCCTTCTCCGCGGCGCCACGGGTACTTCAGCACGGCGGCGCGCACCGCCGCCGTGAGGTTGAGCCCGACCCCGGGGCGGTCGTGCTCGTCGAGGCGGGTGAGGATGCGGTACGTCTGCGCGTTCCCCTCGAAGCCCTCGGCCAGGCCGAAGCGGGCGCGGGCCAGCCTGTCGAGCGTCTGCTCGCCCAGGTGCCCGAACGGCGGATGACCGAGGTCGTGCGCTGCGGCCGCGGCCTGGACCACGACAGGATGCGCCCCGCCGAGCTCGGCCACGATCCGGCTCGGCTCGTCGGTGCGCGTCGACAGGTGCGTGGCGATCGCCCGTGCCACCGCGGCGACCTTGATCGAATGCGTGAGCCGGTTGTGCACGGCCAGCCCCGCGCCGGTCTGCGAGATCACCTGGGTGACCGCGGAGAGCCGGGAGTAGAAGGGGGAGAAGCGGATGCGCTCCACATCCACCCGGAAGTGCGGGTGCCCTTCGGCGCGCTGGAACTCGTCGAGCGTCTCGGGCAGGCGTCGGGTCTGGCGGGGGTCGAGTCCGTCGTGGAGCATGAGGTCAGTGTGTCATCCGCGTCGCCGTTTCGCGGATCATCCTTCCGATGTACGAGCATGCGCCGTCAGGGCGACGCGCCGGGCGCACCCCCGGAAATAGCGTCGAAGGCATGGAGATCACGACCACCGACCTCGGGCTCGCCGCCCGCGTCCAGCACCTGAAGAAGACCTACGGCGCCGGCGAGGGAACCGTCCACGCCCTCGACGACGTGAGCGTCGGCATCCGCCGGGCCCAGTTCACCGCGATCATGGGGCCGTCCGGCTCCGGCAAGTCCACGCTCATGCACATCATGGCGGGGCTCGACACCCCCACCGAGGGGCGCGCCTGGATCGGCGACACCGAGATCACCGGCCTCGGCGACCTCGACCTCACGATCCTGCGCCGCCGCCGCGTGGGGTTCATCTTCCAGGCGTTCAACCTCGTGCCGACGCTCACGGCGCTCGGCAACATCATGCTGCCGTTCGAGCTCGACGGACGCCGCCCCAGCGCGATCGAGAAGGCCCGCATCGACGGGCTGATCGAGACCCTCGGACTCGGCGCGCGCCTGCACCACCGCCCGCACGAGCTCTCCGGCGGGCAGCAGCAGCGCGTCGCCATCGCCAGAGCGCTGGCCACGGCGCCTGACCTCGTCTTCGCCGACGAGCCCACCGGCAACCTCGACTCCCGCACCGGACGCGAGGTGCTGCAGCTGCTCGCCACGGCGAGTCGCGAGCACGGCCAGTCCATCGCCATGGTGACGCACGACGCGATCGCCGCGAGCCACGCCGACCGCGTGCTCTTCCTCGGCGACGGCCGCATCGTCGCCGACCACCCGCGCCAGAGCGCCGAGGAGATCGCGGCGTACATGCTCGCCGCCGAGGTGGCGGCATGAGCGCCGCGGCTCCCGCGCTGTTCGACACCGTCGTCCCCGAGACGGCGGCCACCGCGCCGCGCCTGTCGTGGCTGCGTGACCGCGGCATGGGGGCGAGCATCCTCGTCGCCGCGCTGTCGGCCGCGTTCGGCGTCATCCTCGTCGAGACGACCGCGTACATCGGGGCCGTCCTCCAGGCGGACCCGTTCATCGGCGACAGCGAGACGCTCGCGTTCGTCGTCGCCCTGCTCTCGGTGCTGCTCACCGCCGTCGCGATGTACGTGGCGGCCATCGTCACCGCGAACACCTTCTCGACGATCATCGCCGGCCGCACCCGGCAGATCGCCCTCATGCGGCTGATCGGCGCGACCGCGCGCTCGCAGCGCGCCGAGGTCGGCCGCCAGGGCCTCGTCGTCGGCGTGATAGGCGCCGTCATCGGCCTGCTCGCCGGGCTCGGCGTCGCCGCGATCGGCGTGCAGGTGGGGAGCGCGCTGATCGAGAACGATCCCGTCGGCTTCACGCTCGCCCAGCCGTTCCTCGTGCTGCCCGCGCTCGGCGTCGCCCTGACCACCTGGGCCGCGGCCTGGGTCGGCTCCCGCCGGGTGCTCGCGGTCACTCCGCTGCAGGCGATCGGCGGCTCCGTGGAGCGCACCCATGAGGAGGTCTCCCGTCCGGGTCGCCACGTCGGAGCGTGGGTGCTGCTCGTCACGGGTGCGCTGCTGCTCGCGGCGGGCGTCGTGGTCGGGCTCGCGTCTCCGCTCGGCGTCGTCGTCGCGTTCTTCGGCGGCCTGCTCTCGTTCACGGGGCTCGCGCTCGGCGCCGTGCTGTTCATGCCGCCGGTCCTTCGGATCGTCGGCCGCCTGTTCGGCTCGAGCGCCACCGCGCGCCTCGCCGCCGAGAACGCGCTGCGCTACCCCGAGCGCTCCTCCCGGATGGCGATCGGCGTCGTGATGGGCGTCACTCTCGTGACGATGTTCGCCGTGGCGCTGGAGTCGGTCAAGCAGATGATGGTCGCACAGGTCGAGGGGGAGGTGCCAGCGGAGTTCTTCGCCCCGTACGACGCGTTCGGCGCGGTCATGATGGTGCTCGTCGCGGTGTCCGCCGTGATCGCCGCCGTCGGGCTGGTGAACCTGCTGACGATCGGCGTCGTGCAGCGCCGGCGCGAGCTCGGCCTGCTCCGCTCGATCGGTCTGTCGAACGGGCAGGTGCGCCGGATGGTGCTGCTCGAGGCCACGCACATCACGGTCGCGGCGACGCTCACCGGTCTCGTGCTCGGCGTCGTCTACGGCTGGATCGCCGCGCAGTCGCTGCTCGGCTCGGTGCCGACGCTCCCGGACTTCACTCCGGCCGGTCTGGTCGCCCCCCACGTGCCGTGGCTGCCGGTGGTCATCATCGTCGCGGCGACCGCGGCGCTGACGCTGGTCGCCGCAGCGACTCCGACTCGCCTCGCCACCCGCGTGGCGCCGGTCGAGGCGCTCGCCGCGGACTGACGACATCGCACGGAGGCCCTGTCGCCCTCGGGGACGACGGGGCCTCGGTGCGCAGGCTCAGACCACCTCGACCCAGGCCGACCGCCACTCGGGAGGGTCGAACGGCTCGCTCCAGTACGCCGTCTCCCGCTCGATGCGGCCGTCGCGGAACTCGAACACGAACACCGTCGCGTAGACGGGGCCGCCGTAGTCGAGCCGAGCCTCCGCGACGACGAGGTCTCCGGCGCTCAGCATCCGCCGAGGGGTGATGGTCGGCAGCTGCGGGAACGCGCCGTAGATCGCTCTGCGGTTCTCCGCGCCGTGCACCTGCTCGCCGGACTGCGGCCAGTCCATGACCGCGTCATCGTGGAACAGCTCGTCCATGACGCCGATGTCGCGCGCGTTGATCGCGTCGATCAGCCGGCGAACGACGGCTTCGTTCTCCATGCTCACCGCACAGCCTCCGTTCCGAGGGGGCGGTCCGTCCGGTTCGGGCCGGCAGGCCGCTGAGGAGTGACGATCTCAGGATCCTCCGTCGTCGCACGCGCCACAAGAGCATGCGTCGCGGGAGCCTAGGCTGGACGGATGCCGTCTCCGTTCGACCAGTCCGCCTATCAGGTCCGCCTCGAATGGGGCGTCGACGGGCTCGCCCGCCTGGCGCCCGCCGACGTCGTCGTGGTCGTCGACGTGCTCCGCTTCTCCTCGACGCTGCCCGACACCGTCGCCGCGGGCGTCGTCGTCCCGCTGGCGGACGCGGTGGAGTGGTCGTCGAACGGCGCGGTCGTGGTCTCCGCCGCCGCGCCGGCGGCGACCGTGCTCGTGGGCGGCATCCGCAACGCCGCAGCCGTGGCGCGGTCGATCGCGACGATCCAGGAGCGGCGGCAGGCGCGCACGTCCGTCTCCGTGATCGCCGCCGGCGAGGTCGCCGCGGAGGGCGGTCTGCGCTTCGCAGTGGAGGATCAGCTCGGCGCCGGCGCGATCATCGCCGCGCTCACCGACCTGGGCATCGATCACACGGCACCGGACGCCGCCGTCGCGGCAGAGGGCTTCCGTGCGCTGCGCGGTGCTCTCCGGCATCTGCTCACCGCCAGCGGATCAGGGCGCGAGCTCGAGATCGGCGTCGCATCGACGGCGCGGATGGCCCGCTCCGGCATCACGCCGGCGAGCGTGGCGGATGCCGCGGCCCTGGACGCCGTCGACGTCGTCCCGATGCTCGCGGACGGCGTCTTCGTCGCGTTCGAGTGAGGGCGCCGGGTACTGGGCCGGTGCATTCGTCCTGGACCCGCACCCGGGATGGATCCGGTCGCTTCCGCGGTGTCGACGGCGGCGAGAAGCGTCCCTGAGGAGTGCGGGCGCGCAACAGGCCGCACGCCCGCAGTCGAATCCGCACGCGCCGACGTAGGGTCATGGCATGAGATACCTCCCCGCTCTCATCCTCGATGCCGTCCTGGTGCTTGTCTTCGCGGTGATCGGCCGCGCCTCCCACAGCGAGGACCCGGCGGGCTTCCTCCTCACCGCCTGGCCCTTCCTCATCGCGCTCGTCGTCGGGCACGGTGTGGCCGCGCTGCTGAGCCGGCGCCCGCGGCGGCCCTGGTCGCCGGTCTGGGGCGCGGTCGTCTGGATCGTCACGGTGGCCGGCGGCATGCTGCTGCGGGTGCTCTCCGGCGACACGGCGCAGCTGCCGTTCATCATCGTCGCGACGATCGTCCTCGGCGTGTTCCTGCTCGGGTGGCGGGCGCTCGCCGCAGTGCTGCGCAGGCGCCGGGCCGGAGCGGGTGCCGGGTCGGCCGCGGATGCCGGAGCGGCGCCGGTCGTCGCTGCGGACGCGGGCGACCGCCCCGAGCGACGCACGGAGCACGACAGCGGCGCGGATGCCGATGGCAGCGGTTCCGAATCCGGTGGTGGCGCGGACTGACGTTCGCGCGGCAGACACTCGCGCGGCCGGCACTCGCGCGGTTCAGCGCGGAGACTGCGCGGCGAGACGCTCGTCCGCGGTGATCTCCCGGCGGGTCCAGGCGAACAGGTGCCGGGCGTCGAAGGTGCGTGAGCAGCGGGCGCAGGAGGTGGCTCGCGACGGGCGGCGGTGACGGTATGTCACGTGGCCGGCGGGGCAGCGTCCGACCCAGGGGGCGAGTTCGACGGCGGTCTCGCCGCGATGGGTCGTGCCGCCGACGTAGCCGAGGTCACGGGCGATGCGCTTCCAGGAGGGACCGTGCGCGGCCTCATGTCCGGCCAGCGCGTGCGCGACCTCGTGCAGCAGCACCTGGTGGATCTCGTCGTCGTCGAAGCGGGCCGCGAGATAGCGGGACACCGTGATGCGCTTCTTCGTGTAGTCGCACTGCCCGGCGCGCCGCTTCGCATGGTCGAAACCGAAGGACCAGCTCTCGTCGAGATGCAGCGCGATCAGCGCCTCGCCCCAGATGCGCACACGGTCGAGTTCCGCCATGCGAACAGGCTAAGGCATACCGCGGACATCGCGGCGGGCGGCCTCAGCCTGCGACGAGCTGTGAGGATCGGCGGCGTTCCACGGCCTCGATCGCCAGCAGCGCGGTCTCCAGCTCGCGGTCCTCCGCGCCCGACTCGCGCCGCAGGAACAGCGAGCGCTTGAAGCTCTCGCGCGCCGTCTCGTAGTCGCCGGCGTCGTATGCGTTCTTGCCGTGGTGCTGGTGGGCGAAGGCGGCGATCGACCGCCACCCCTGGCCCTCCGCCTCGTCGGCGCAGGTGGCGAGCTCCTGCTCGGCGGCGGCGTGCGCCCCCCGGTACTGCAGGATCGTGGCGTGCAGCACGCGGGCGCGCAGCACGTCCTTGCGGGTGCCAGCCATGCGGGCCTGGCGGACGGTCTCGTCGGCGAGCGTCAGCGCCTCGTCGAGGCGATTCAGCACCTTCAGCAGCCAGACGCGCTCCAGCAGAGCGGGGAGGCTGCGCTGGTTCTCGATCTCCGCGAGCCGTGCCGCGCACTCATCGAGATCGACCAGTTCGCGGAGGTTCTCCTGGTCGTACCCCCGGATGAAACTCATTGCTCTCCTTCCGCAGCGTCCCCCGTCCAGTGTGCATGGCGGTGTCCGGGTCCCGGTCGAGGCACGCCCCGAGTCGCCGCATCCGGATTCACGGCCGCGGCCTCAGCGCAGGAACAGCGAGGCGTCGGGGCGCGGGGAGGCCACGGCATCCGCATCCGTCACGATCCGGGCCCCCTGCACGAAGGCGCGGACTTCGGCGCCCTGCGCGATCTTCGCCGGATGCGGGCCTGCCGCCAGCATCCGCGGCAGCCATTCCGTCGGCAGCGGGGCGGCGGATGCGGCGATCACGAGGTTGCCGAAACGGCGCCCCTTGAGCACCTGCGTGTCGGCGAGGATGCCGAGCTCCGGCAGCACCTCCCCGATCGTCGCGACCTGACGACGCGCGAAGGCGAGCCCTGGCCCGTCCGCCACGTTGACGAGGAGCACCCCGCCGGGGCCGAGCAGCTCCGCGACCTCCCGGTAGAACTCCACGCTCGTCAGATGCGCAGGCGTCTGAGCGCCGGAGTACACATCGGACACGACGAGGTCGCAGCTGCCCGCGATCGCCGCGGGCAGCCGGTGCACGCCCTCGCGGGCGTCGCCGATCCGGATGCGGATCGAGGCGCCCCTCGGCAGGGGGAGATGCTCGCGGACGAGGGCGGCGAGCGGGCCCTCGAGCTCGATCACCTGCTGCCGCGATCCGGGGCGGGTGGCCTCGATGTAGCGGGGGATGGTGAGCGCGCCGGCGCCGAGGTGCACGGCCGTGAGCGGTCCTTCCGGGAGCTGGTCGATGACGGCGCCCATCCGCACGATGTATTCGAAGTGCAGGTGCGTCGGGTCGCTGAGGTCGACGTGCGACTGGGGAGTGCCGTCGACGACGAGCTCGAACCCGCTGGTGAACTCGGAGGGCACGATGCTCGCGATGCCGCCGTGGTCCAGCCGGGCCTGAGGATGCTCGGTGTCGCGCGCTCTGGTCCTGCCCATGCTCTGAGACTACGCGCCCGCGGCGGAGGTCAGTTCAGCTGCCCGACCGCGCAGGTCTCCTGGTCGACGCTCTGTCCGGAGATGTCGGGCGGCAGGGTGGCCCGCGGTGCCGGGGTGGCCGTCGACCCCGGCACGGGTGTCGGCGTCGGCGCGGGGGACACGAGCTCGACGCCGTCGTGCGTCGCCACGTCGCCGGTGAGCTGCAGGGGCTGCCCGGACTTCACGGCCGCCCAGAGCGCGGCGGCGGCGTTCTCGTCCGGCACGACCTTGTCGTCGTCATCCGGGTCGGTCAGGTTCGGGAACTGCACGAACACGAAGTCGCTGAACGGCACGTCGTTCAGGGCGAGGGCCAGCTGCGCGAGCCGCAGCGGATCCTTGAGCTGCTCGCTCGGCACGATGTTGTCGGCGATGGCGCTGGCCAGCCGCAGCACCTTCGGCACGTCGGTGAGCGTCTCCTCGCTGAGCACCTTCTTCGCCAGCCGCGACATGTACTGCTGCTGATTGGAGATGCGGGCCAGATCGCTGCCGTCGCCCACGCCGTGCCGGGTGCGGATGAACTGCAGCGCCTCCGTGCCTGAGACCGTGCGGAGTCCGGGCGGCCAGTCGATTCCGGTGTGCTCGTCGCGGATGCCGTCGCCGGCGATGCAGACCTCGACGCCCCCGATCGCATCGGTGACCGCCATGACGCCGTCGAAGCTGATCTTCGCCGCGAACTCGATCGGGATGTCCGCGAGATCGGAGACGGTCTTCACCACGCAGGAGAGTCCGGCGTGCTCGTAGACGGCGTTGATGGAGGCCTTGCGCATCGCGGAGGCGGTCGACCCGTCTTCGCGCTCGCACTCGGGCACGGGGATGCCGAGGTCGCGGGGGAGGGAGACCACGGTGACGTTGCGCGGCGCCGCGGACACGTGCACGAGCAGGTTCACGTCGTTCCGCTGCAGCCCGTCCGCCTCGCTGCACCGCTTGCCGAACAGGCTCGTGGAGACCTCGCCGCACTCGTCGGTCCCGACGATGAGGATGCTGAAGGCCTTGTCCGCCGGGTAGGCGCCGAGCGATGGCGGATCCACGTCGGGGGCGTCCTCGAGGGTGACGGCGCCGTCGCCCACCCTGTTGACGACATCGAAGACGATGAACGACGCGACCGCGATCGCGGAGACGACGAGCACGCCGAGGGCGATTCCGAGGAACCGGAGCAGAGAGCCCAGGGCGCTCGGCGTGGGCAGCGTCGCATGTCGTGCGACTGTCGAGCGGACTCCGTCTTCCTGGGGGCGGCTCATGCCGTGAGCCTACCTCTGGAAGTTTGTGTCACGACGAGGTGACGATTCCGGGAATAACTTGCAGGGTATTAGTTAGTCGTGGATACTTATTCCCAAGTGGCGGGCACCCGGTGCCGCCAGGACGTTTCAAAGAGGAGATCCCTGATGCACAAGCGCATTCTTCCGGCCGTGGCGCTCGGCGCCGCAGCCACCCTCGGCCTCGCGGCCTGCGCGGGCGGAAGCACCGGCAGCGGCGACGAACCCGTCGACGGCAAGGGGCAGGAGCTCACCGTCTGGATCATGAAGGGCACCAACCCCGACTCCACCGCCTTCTACGACGCCGTCTCCGAGGCGTTCGAGGAGGAGACCGGCGCCACGGTCACCATCGAAGAGGTGCAGTGGGCCGACGCGCACGACCGCTTCGTGACCTCGATCGCGGGCGGCACCACTCCCGACATCGCCGAGACCGGCACGACCTGGACTGCGGAGTTCGCCGATGCCGGTGCGCTGCTGCCGATCGACGAGTACGTCGACGCCGAGAAGGGCCTGCGCGACGACCTCGTCGAGGGACTCGAGGTCGCGGGCACCTACGACGAGGAGCTGTACGGCATGCCCTGGTACGCCGGCGTCCGCTCGCTCGTGTACCGCACCGACGTCTTCGAGGAGCTCGGCCTCGAGGCCCCGAAGTCCTGGGACGACATCGTCGCGGCCGGCGAGGCGATCAAGGCCGCCAAGCCCGACATGCTCCCGTTCCCGGTCCCCGGCGACGCCGAGTTCCAGGTGTACCCCTGGGTCTGGGGCGCGGGCGGCGAGGTCGCGACCCTCGACGGCGACGAGTGGACGAGCGAGCTGGACAGCGAGGAGTCGCAGGAGGGCATCGAGTTCTACACCGGGCTCGCCACCGAGCACGGCTTCTCGTCCGCCGGCGCGACCACCTGGAAGGAGACCGACCTCCGCGACGCCTTCACCCAGGGCAACGTCGCGATGATGCTCTCCGGCTCGTGGACCCCGAAGGCGCTCGTCGAGGCCAACCCCGAGCTCGAGGGAAAGATCGGCGCCGCCGTGATCCCCGGCAAGGACGGCGGCATCGCCCCCTCCGTGCTCGGCGGCTCGCACCTCTCCGTCTTCAACACGACGAAGAACGCCGACCTCGCGTGGGAGTTCGTCAAGCTCATGACCACCGGCGAGTTCGCCGAGAAGTGGGCCGACGAGACCGGCTACTTCCCGGGCGTCCAGTCCGCGATGGAGGAGGCGCTCGCCTCGACCGACCCGCTCGTCGCCCCGTTCGCGCAGCAGATGGTCGAGGGCGGAGCATCCGTGCCGGTGACCCCGAACTTCGGCGCCGTCCAGGCGAAGAAGACGACCAACTCGATGATCCAGGCCATCCTCGGCGGGCAGAAGGACGTCGCCACCGCGACGAAGGATGCCGCCGCCGAGATGACCGAACTGCTCAACCAGTAAGGCAGCATCCCCTCCATGTCGACGGTGCACGCGCCACTGCCGGCCACGGAGGCGGAGTCCCCCTCCGCCTCCGTGGCCGGCGGGCGGCCCACCCAGGGCCTCTCCCTGGTGAAGGCCCGCCCCTGGCTCCTCCTCGCCCCCGGGCTGATCATCCTCGCGGTGCTCATGCTCTGGCCGCTCGTGCAGGTGTTCCTCTACTCGCTGCAGGACTACGGCCTGCGTGAGATCAACACCGGCGAGAGCAACTGGATCGGCCTCGGCAACTACGTCGAGGCGCTCACGGACTCGGCTCTGTGGACAGTGGTGCTGCCGAACACCGTCGGCTTCGCGGCCGTCGCCGTGTTCGTCACGGTCGCCGTCGGCACCCTCGTCGCGCTCCTGCTGGCACGGCTGGGCACCCTCTGGCGCACCGTCGTCTCCAGCTGCATCATGGTCGCGTGGGCGATGCCCGCGGTGACCGGCACCTACGTCTGGACCTTCATCTTCGATGCCGACCGCGGCATCTTCAACACCGTGCTGAAGGACGCCGGGCTCATGGACCAGTCCGTGAACTGGTTCACCAACCAGTGGTCGTTCTACGCGATCGTCCTGCTCAACGTCGTGCACCACGGGTTCCCGTTCGTCGCGATCACCGTGCTCGCCGGTCTCCTCGGCGTCTCCAGGGAGATGCTCGAGGCTGCGGCGCTCGACGGCGCGAACGCGTGGCGCCGCTTCTGGCAGATCGTGTTCCCGACGCTCAGGCCGGTCTTCTCCGTCGTCATCATCCTGTCCACGATCTGGGACTTCAAGGTGTTCGCGCAGGTGTACCTGATGCCCGGCGGCAACGGCGGCAACCGATCGGTGCTGAACCTCGGCGTCTGGTCGTACGTGGAGTCCTTCGGACAGAACCGGTACGGCTTCGGCGCGGCCCTCGCCGTGCTGCTCACGATCGTGCTGATCGGCATCACGATCGTGTACATCCGCTCGCTCATGAAGGAGGACGAACTGTGAACCCCCGTCCGTCCGTCCTCTCCCGCGTCGGCGTCGGCATCGCCGTCGCGGCCGTCCTGATCTTCACCCTGTTCCCGGTGTACTGGATGGTCTCCAGCGCGCTCGACGCGAAGGCGTCCAGCGGCGGGCAGTCGCTGCTCCCGCAGGAGTTCACCTTCGACAACTTCGCCTACGTCCTCACCGACGGCGGCTTCGGCACCTACCTCCGCAACTCGGCGATCGTGGCCCTCGTCACGGTGCTGGTGAGCGCGCTGGTGTGCCTGCTCGCGGCCGTCGCCGTCGCGCGCTTCCGGTTCCGGTTCCGCACCACGATCCTCATGCTGATCCTCGTCGTGCAGATGGTGCCGCTCGAGGCGCTGGTCATCCCGCTGTTCCTCCAGGTGAAGAGCCTCGGGCTGCTGAACAGCATCCTCGGCCTCATGGTCGTGTACGTCGCGCTCTCGCTGGCCTTCGGCATCTGGATGCTGCGCGGATTCGTCGCGGCCGTGCCGGTCGAGCTCGAGGAGGCCGCGTACATCGACGGCGCGAGCTGGTGGCGCATGTTCCGCTCGATCCTGCTGCCGCTGGTGATGCCCGGCCTCGTCGCCACGAGCATCTTCAGCTTCATCACGGCATGGAACGAGTTCATCTTCGCGATGACGATCCTCGGCAGCGCGACGGACCAGTACACGGTGTCCATCGGGCTCAAGTCGTTCTTCGGCCTGCACTCGAACGACTGGGGCAGCATCATGGCCGCGTCGACGATCATCACGATCCCCGTCATGATCTTCTTCGTCATCGTGCAGCGGCGCCTCTCTGCCGGCATGGTCGCCGGCGCGGTGAAGGGATGAGCGACGAGCTCACCCGGCTCGCGAACGGCGTGCTCTGGCCGGGCTTCCTCGGGACCTCGGCGCCGGAGTGGCTGCTGGCCGAGCTGCGCGACGGGCTCGCCGGGGTGGTCTACTTCGGGCAGAACGTCGGCGGCGATCTCCCCGCACTCAGCGCGGAGATCCTCGCAGCGAACCCGGCGGCGCTGATCGGCATCGACGAGGAGGGCGGCAGCGTCACCCGGCTGGAGTCGGCGACCGGCTCCACGCTCCCCGGCGCGGCGCAGCTCGGCGCCCTCGACGACGCGGACGCCACCCGGGCCACGGGCGCCGAGCTCGCCCGCCGCGTGCGCGCCGTCGGCGGCAACGTGATCCTCGGACCGGTCGCCGACGTGAACACAGACCCCCGCAACCCGGTGATCGGCGTGCGCTCCTTCGGAGACGAGGAGGCTCTCGTCTCCCGTCATGTGGTGGCCGCGGTCGACGGCATCCAGCGCGGCGGCGTCGCCGCCTGCGTGAAGCACTTCCCCGGCCACGGTGACACGCACCTCGACTCGCATCACGCGCTGCCGGAGATCGCGCTGCCCCTCGACGAGTACGAGCGGGTGCACCTCGCACCGTTCCGCGCTGCGATCGAGGCGGGTGCGGACAGCATCATGACCGCGCACATCGTCGTCCCCGGGTGGGGGACGGCGCCGGCCACGCTGAACGCCCGGGTGCTCGGGATGCTGCGCGGGTGGGGGTTCGACGGCGTGATCATCACCGACGCGCTGGACATGGCGGCGATCCGCGAGACCGTCGGCATCGGCGGGGGAGCGGCACGGGCGCTCGCCGCGGGCGCCGACCTGCTCTGCATCGGCAACCCGACGAACCCGGGCGAGGCCGCGCACGCCGACCAGGACGTCCGCGACTTCCGGGCCGCACGGGACGGTATCGTCGCGGCGCTCCGCGACGGCACGCTCTCCCGGGAGCGGGTGGCGGAGGCGGCGGCGCGTGTCGCCGCGCTGTCGGCGAAGCTCCATGCGGCTCCGGATGCCGGGGATGGGGAGCCGCTCGACGCCGCCGACGTCGTGCGCAGAGCGGTCGAGATCCCCGAGGGACTGCCCGCCGGAGCATCCGCCCTCGCCGTCGTCGACGCCCGCCGACGGTCCTCTCTCGCGGTGGACAGCGCCGCCGGCTACGTCGCCGGAGCCCTCGCAGGGGGCGGCCACCGGGCGCGCCTGGACGTCGCAGGCAGCACCGCGGAGGAGCAGGACGCGGTGCTCGCCGAGGCCGTCGCCGCCGACGGGATCACCGTGCTCCTCGTCGACCGCCCTGATTCGGATGCCGCGCAGCGCGCGCTCGTCGAGCGTGCGGCGCAGCGGGATCCGTGGGCCGTCGTCGTGAACGTCGGACTGGCCCCCCAGCGGCCGCTGCCGCTGCCGACCGTGCAGGTGCGCGCGGCCAGCAGGATCGGCGCCGAGATCGCCAGGGAGGCGCTGCTCGGCGCGTCCTCGTCCTCGGATCGCACGGAGTCGCCCGGCTGAGGCAGGATGGCACCGTGGACGCAGACGTTCTCGCACTGGTGCGCCGCTCGGTCCCGCGGCTGAGCGCTGCGGAGGCCCGGGTCGCCGAGACGATCCTCGGCGACCCGACGCTCGTCGTCGATCTCGCGATCAACGACCTCGCGAAGCTCTGCCGGACCTCGCTCTCGACGGTCGCCCGGTTCGCCCAGTCCCTCGGATTCAGCGGGTACCGCGAGTTCCGGGTCGCGGTCGCCCGCACCGTCACGCTGGCTCAGGCGCAGCAGGCGCGCTTCGGTCTCGACACCACCGCGATCGACCCGGGGGACGAGCCGGCGACGGTCGCCGCGAAGCTCGCCGCGCAGGAGATCGACGCGATCGAGAAGACGGCACGCGGGCTGGACGCGGACGCCCTGGACCGGGTCGCGCGCGCGGTCGTCGCCGCGCGTCACATCGATCTGTTCGGCCAGGGGGCTTCCTCCCTCACCGCGCAGGACCTGCAGCAGAAGCTCGCACGCATCGGCTGCTCCGTCGCTCACTCCGCCGACCCGCACCTCGCCCTCACCACGGCGTCGCTGCGCACCGCGGGGGACGTCGCGATCGCCTTCTCGCACGGCGGTGAGACGCTCGAGGTGGTGCGCGCCGTCGAGGTGGCACGGGACGCCGGGGCGCTGACCGTGGCGGTCACGAGCGTGGCGGAGTCGGCCCTCGCGCTCGCCGCCGACGTCGTGCTGCTCACCCACGCGCACGAGTCCCCGTTCCGGATGGCGGCGATGTCGAGCCGCATCGCGCAGCTCGCGCTCGTCGACATCCTCTTCGTCCGCGTCGTCCAGCATCGCGGCGAGCCGGTCGCGGTGCCGCTCCAGCTCACGCACGACGCCGCGGCACCCCGTCACCGCCGCTGACCGCGCTCAGTCCACGTGGTCGCGGGTGCTGGCGAGGGCGCGGGCCCCCCGGTCGTTGAGCGAGGGAGCGCAGCGACCGAGACGAAACGCGGTGCAGGAACGGTGGTTGCGGGCGTTTCGTCTCGCTGCGCTCGCTCAACGACCGGGGGCGCTCAGTCCACGTGGTCGCGGGTGCTGGCGAGGGCGCGGGTGGCGATGCGGTGCGCGCGGGCGAGGGCGCCGGTGAGGGACAGCCCGGTGAGGATGCCGGCGAGGAACCCGGCGGCGAACGCGTCTCCGGCTCCGATGGTCTCGACGACCGGCACCGCCAGCGCCTCGCTCTCCGTGCGCTCGTCGCCGTCGAAGGCGATCGCCCCCGCCGGGCTGGTCACGACGAGGCGTCGCGGCTCGGGGAACGTCGCGCGGAGGGCATCCGGGTCCGCCGTGCCGAACGCGGCCTCGGCGTCCGCACGCGTGCAGAAGAGCACATCCGCCCGGCGCGCATACCCGGTGAGGAGCCGCCGCGCCTCGTCCTCGCGCCCTCGCCAGAGAGCAGGGCGCCAGTTCAGGTCGAAGCTCAGCATCCGCCCCTCGCGGGGAGCCGCGAACAGCTCGTCCTGCACGGCGCGCGCGCCGGGGGAGAGGGCCGGGGTGATCCCCGAGGTGTGCACCAGCGCGGCCTCCGCGAGCAGGGCGGATGCCGCGGGGGCGGAGAGCAGCGCGGGGGTCATCGCCGCGGCGGCGGAGCCCGTGCGGTAGTAGTGCATGGTGCCGCCGATCGACCCGTCCGGCAGCGGCGACAGCTCCTTCACGTAGAGGCCGGTCGGCGCCTCGTCGTCGATCTCCACCGCGCTGTCGTCGACGTCGTGGCGGCGCAGCTCCGCGGCGAGGAAGCGCCCGAAGCCGTCGTCGCCGACCCGGGACACGACGGCGGTGCGGATGCCGGCGGACGCCAGCGCGATCGCGGTGTTCCACTCTGCTCCGGCGAGGGAGCGGTGGAAGGTGCGGGCGTCCTCGAGCGGCACCGCCGAGGCGGGGATGAGGGCGACCATGCCCTCGCCGACGCAGACGGCGAGCGGAGACGTGTCGGGCACGTCCTGGACACTACCCGATCGCCACGACGACGTGTTGATACCGGATCGCAACACGGATGGGTTTGGATTCCGGGGGCGTGCTGGGTAGCGTCTAGGCATCACCGTGACCGGCGGCGACGAGGCCGCCGGTACGCGCATGGAAGCGCCCCAACAGGGAAGGTCAACAATGCACCACACAGTCACGCGTCGGCGAGGTCTCCTCGCCGTCACCGGAACCGCACTCGCGGCTCTCGTCCTGTCCGGCTGCGTCGCGAGCGAGCGCGGCGACGACGGCGGCGAGGGCTCCGGCGACGTCGACAGCACCTTCGTCTTCGCCGCATCCTCCGACCCGGCGAGCCTCGACCCCGCCTTCGCCCAGGACGGTGAGACCTTCCGCGTCTCGCGCCAGATCTTCGAGGGTCTCGTCGGCACCGAGCCCGGCACGGCTGACCCCGCCCCGCTGCTCGCGGAGAGCTGGGAGTCCTCCGAGGACGGCATGTCCCACACCTTCGCGCTGAAGGAGGGCGTGACGTTCCACGACGGCACCCCGTTCAACGCCGAGGCCGTCTGCGTCAACTTCGACCGCTGGTACAACTGGACGGGCCTGGCAGCCTCCGAGGCTCTCGGCTACTACTACAACAAGCTGTTCCACGGCTACGCGTCCGACCCGGCCAACGCCGTCTACAAGTCGTGCACGCCCGACGGAGACCTCTCGGTCACGATCGAGCTCAACAAGCCGTTCGCCGGCTTCATCCCTTCGCTGTCCCTGCCCGCGTTCGGCATGCAGAGCCCGTCGGCCCTGCAGGAGTTCAGCGCCGACGAGGTCGGCGGCACGGCGGAGGCCCCGCAGCTCTCCGAGTACGCCACGGCGCACCCGACCGGCACCGGGCCGTTCCAGTTCGAGGAGTGGGCGCCGGGCGAGCAGGTCACGCTGAAGGCCTACCCCGACTACTGGGGTGAGACGGGCCAGATCGAGGAGATCATCTTCCGCACGATCGACGACCCGACCGCCCGCCGCCAGGCACTCGAGGCCGGCGACATCGACGGCTACGACCTCGTCGGCCCCGCCGACAGCGCGGCCCTCGAGGAGGACGGCTTCCGGATGGTCTCCCGTCCGCCGTTCACCGTCCTCTACCTCGCCTTCAACCAGGCCGTCCCCGAGCTGCAGGACATCCGGGTCCGCGAGGCGCTCTCCTACGCCGTCGACAAGGACGCCCTGATCAAGCAGGTCCTCCCCGAGGGCACCGAGAAGGCGACCCAGTTCGTGCCGCCCGTCGTCAACGGCTACAACGAGGACGTCACGACGTACGACTACGACCCGGAGAAGGCGAAGGCGCTGCTCGAGGAGGCCGGCTTCACCGCCGACAACCCGCTCACCCTGACCTTCAACTACCCGGTCAACGTCTCGCGTCCGTACATGCCGGACCCCGAGCAGATCTTCACCGTGCTGTCCACGCAGCTCGCCGAGGTCGGCGTGAAGGTCAACCCGGTCACCGACGCCTGGTCGCCTGACTACCTCGACAAGATCACCGGCACCGCCGACCACGGCATCCACCTGCTCGGCTGGACCGGCGACTACAACGACACCGACAACTTCGTCGGCGTCTTCTTCGGGGCGCAGAGCTCCGAGTGGGGCTTCGACAACCCCGAGCTGTTCCAGAAGCTCGCCGACGCCCGCGGCGTCTCGAGCCTCGAGGAGCAGACTCCGCTGTACGAGGAGATCAACGAGGACATCGCGCAGTTCATCCCCGGTGTCCCGCTCGCGCACCCGGCGCCGACCCTGGCGTTCGACCCGCGTGTGGAGAGCTACCCGGCCAGCCCGGTGAACGACGAGGTCTTCACGGACATCGTCCTCACCAAGTGACGGCCACCGGTCGTTGAGCGAAGAGCGAAGCGACGAGACGAAACGCGGTTTCCGCTGAGAGGCTGCGTTTCGTCTCGCTTCGCTCGCTCGACGACCGGGTGACATACGGAGATCTTCGTGCTGCGCACCATCGGCAGGCGACTGCTGTTCCTCATCCCCACTCTCATCGGCCTGAGCATCCTTCTCTTCGCCTGGGTCAGGGCCCTCCCCGGCGGCCCGGCCGTCGCGCTCCTCGGCGACAGGGCGACCCCCGAGTCCGTCGCCAGGATCAACGAGCTGTTCGGCTTCAACCGGCCCCTCATCGAGCAGTACTTCACCTGGATCGGCCGGCTGCTCCAGGGCGATTTCGGCTCGTCCATCGTGACGTCCCGTCCGGTCGTCGAGGAGTTCTTCCGGAGGTTCCCGGCGACCATCGAGCTCAGCGTGATGGCGCTGATCTTCGCGATCGGCGTCGGCATCCCGCTCGGCTACTGGGCGGCCCGCCGCCATGGCAGGCTCACCGATCACGCCTCGGTCGTGCTGAGCCTCATCGGCATCACCATCCCGGTGTTCTTCCTCGCGTTCATCCTGAAGTACGTCTTCGCCGTGCAGCTGGGCTGGCTGCCGTCGGACGGCCGGCAGAACCCGCGGATCGACGCCACGCATCCCACCGGCTTCTACGTGTGGGACGGCATCATCACCGGCGAGTTCGACGCGGCCTGGGATGCGATCGTGCATCTCATCCTGCCGGCGCTCGCGCTGGGCACGATCCCGCTCGCGATCATCGTGCGCATCACGCGGGCCAGCGTGCTCGAGGTGCAGAACGCGGACTACGTCCGCACCGGCCGCGCGAAGGGCGTCGGCGCGTCGACGCTGCGCAACCGGTTCATCCTGCGCAACGCCATGCTGCCCGTGATCACCACGATCGGACTGCAGACGGGACTCCTGATCTCCGGCGCGGTGCTCACCGAGACGGTGTTCGCCTTCCCCGGGATCGGATCCTTCCTCGCGCGCGCCATCTTCGCCCGCGACTTCCCGGTGCTGCAGGGCTTCATCATCTTCATCGCGATCGCCTACGCCCTGATCAACCTCGCGGTGGACGTGTCGTACAGCTTCATCGACCCGAGAGTGCGGGTGCAGTGATGGAACTCACTCCGACCGCACGCACTGCCCGAAAGGAGGTGGCGCCATGAGCGTCGCACTCCCACCCGCTCAGGGCCCGGAGACGATCGACACCGTCGCCATCGCCCAGGCCGGCCTCAAGGAGGGTCCCGGCGGCTTCTGGCGCGACGTGTTCCGCCGTCTGCGCCGCAACCCCACCGCCTGGATCGGCGCGGCCATCGTGCTGGTGTTCATCCTCGTCGCCATCCTCGCGCCGCTGCTCGCCCCGTATCCGGAGACGGCGCTGCCCGGGGCGAAGAACATCACGCCCACGCACATCCCCGGTCCGGGCGAGCTGCCGGAGTTCCCGCTGGGGCTCGACCGGTTCGGCGGCGACGTGCTGTCCAAGCTGATCTGGGGTGCGCAGGCCTCGCTGCTCGTCGGCGTCGTGTCCACGACGCTCGGCCTCATC
This sequence comes from Microbacterium hydrocarbonoxydans, assembly GCF_011752045.1. Taxonomy (GTDB): domain Bacteria; phylum Actinomycetota; class Actinomycetes; order Actinomycetales; family Microbacteriaceae; genus Microbacterium. The sequence continues at coordinate 1,572,484 of NZ_JAAKXW010000001.1, read as the reverse complement.
GGCGGCATGCTCCTCGGCCTGCTGGCCGGCACGTTCGGCGGCTGGGTCGACACGATCATCATGCGCTTCGTCGACATCATCCTGTCGGTGCCGAACCTGCTGCTCGCCGTGTCCATCGCGGCGATCCTCGGGCAGACGCCGTTCGCGGTGATGATCGCGATCGGCGCCTCGAGCGTGCCGATCTTCGCCCGCCTGCTGCGCGCCTCCATGCTGCAGCAGCGCTCCAGCGACTACGTGCTCTCCGCGCAGACCCTCGGCCTCGGCCGCGGCCGGATCACGATGTCGCACGTGCTGCCGAACGCGATCGGCCCGGTCATCGTGCAGGGCACTCTGACGCTCGCCACCGCCGTCATCGACGCCGCGGCCCTCTCCTTCCTCGGCCTCGGCGGCGGGCGCCCCGAGACGGCGGAGTGGGGCCGCATGCTGACCTACGCGCAGAACGAACTGGCCATCGCGCCGCAGCTGGCCTTCCTCCCCGGTATCTGCATCGCCGTCACCGCCCTCGGCTTCACGCTGTTCGGCGAGGCGCTGCGTGAGGCCATGGACCCGAGGACGAGAGCGCGATGAACGTGGAGAAGGAGAACCGGATGCCGGGCGCACCCCTGCTGTCCGTCGAGGGACTGGCCGTCGACTTCGCGACCATGGACGGAGTCGTGCACGCCGTCGAGGGCGTCGACCTGGAGATCGCCGAGGGCGAGACCGTCGCGATCGTCGGCGAGTCCGGCTCGGGCAAGTCGACCACCGCGATGGCCATCATCGGCCTGCTCGCCGGCGGCGGCAGGGTCGCGGCCGGCAGCATCCGCCTGGACGGCCGGGAGATCGCCCACGCGCCGGAGCAGGAGCTGCGGACCATCCGCGGACGCGACATCGGCCTCGTCCCGCAGGACCCGATGTCGAACCTCAACCCGGTCGCCAAGATCGGCACGCAGGTCGCCGAGACGCTGCTCGCGCACGGGCTCGCGAACCGGCAGAACGTGCAGGAGAGGGTCGTCGAGGCGCTGAGCGCGGCGGGCCTTCCCGACCCGGAGCGACGGGCGAAGCAGTACCCGCACGAGTTCTCCGGCGGCATGCGCCAGCGCGCCCTGATCGCGATCGGCCTCGCCTGCAAGCCGCGCCTGCTCATCGCCGATGAGCCGACCAGCGCGCTCGACGTCACCGTGCAGCAGACGATCCTCGATCAGATCGGTGCGATGACCAGGGAGCTCGGCACCGCCGTGCTGCTGATCACGCACGACCTCGGACTCGCCGCAGAGCGCGCCGAGCGGGTCGTGGTCATGCACCGCGGCAAGGTCGTCGAGCAGGGGCCGGCGCGCCAGATCCTGGAGAACCCGCAGCACCCCTACACCCAGTCCCTGGTGAAGGCGGCGCCCTCCGTGGCGGCCGCGCGCCTGCGGCCGGAGGCGTTCACCGCTCCCCGCTCCGAAGACCCCCGGTCGTTGAGCGAGCGAAGCGAGACGAAACGCACCGAACCCGCCAGCGCCGACAACATCGTCGAGATCGAGCACCTGACGAAGGTGTACCCGGTCCGCGGGCGCGGCGAGGACTTCGTCGCCGTGGACGACGTGTCGCTGGCGATCCCGCGCGGGGAGACGGTCGCGATCGTCGGAGAGTCCGGTTCGGGCAAGACGACGACGGCCCGGATGCTGCTGAAGGTGATCGAGCCGACGAGCGGGCTGATCCGCTTCGAGGGCAAGGACATCTCCTCGCTCACGAAGGCGGAGACCCGCGACTTCCGTCAGCGGGTGCAGCCGATCTTCCAGGATCCGTACTCGAGCCTCAACCCGATGTTCACGATCGAGCGCCTCATCTCCGAGCCTCTGGACTTCTACCGGCGCGGGAGCGGCGCCGACCGGCGAAAGCGGGTCAGCCAGCTCCTCGACGACGTGGCGCTGCCGCAGTCGATGCTCACCCGGTACCCGTCGGAGCTGTCCGGAGGGCAGCGCCAGCGTGTGGCGATCGCGAGGGCGCTCGCGCTCTCGCCGGACCTCATCGTGTGCGACGAGCCGGTCTCCGCGCTCGACGTGCTCGTGCAGGACCAGGTGCTCACGCTGCTGCGCGACCTGCAGAGCGAGTACGGGCTGAGCTATCTGTTCATCTCGCACGACCTCGCCGTGGTCCGCCTGATCAGCGACTACGTGTGCGTGATGAAGGACGGGAAGCTGGTCGAAGCGGCCTCCTCGGAGGAGATCTTCACCAACCCGCGCGATCCGTACACGCGCCGGCTCCTCGCCTCCATCCCCGGCAACGAGCTCGACATCGCCTCCTGAGCGTCCCGCCCCGCACAGCCTCTTGTGCGGGGCGGGACGGAGGACTAGCTTCCTAGTCGTGCGGCGACGTCGCCGCACCCGAGTCGCCGTGGGCGACGACCCGGTGTTCCTCTGGGGTTAGGAAGACCATGAAGAAGACGATGCTGACGTGTGCGCTCGCACTGGGCCTGGTGCTCGGCAGCGGCGGTGCCGCGATGGCGGGGGAGTACAACGGCCAGGGCGGCGACGTGCGCGGCGGGGACAAAGCGCACTCCGCGTGCCACTTCTCCGGACGCGATCTGCCGGACGACGTGGAGATGAACCCGTTCCCGTGGATGGACGACGACGCCGTGACCGGCGGGCACGTGCAGTCTTACGGGATGTATGTGAAGGCGGACATGAAGGGGATGGTGCCGAGTCCTGGAGACGAATGCCGCGGCAACGTCGCGCACGAGGAGTAGCCCGCCGAAGTGGTGGATGCGGATGCTTTTACCGCAGCATCCGGAATTGGTCAAGGATTTGACTTGCCATGTCGCAGAATCGCGTCTATAGTTGGTAGTTGCGCTCGCTTCTCCGTGCCCTCATATGGTGGTCGGCATTCGTTTGAGCTTCTGAGCGCGCACTCCACCTGACGACAAAGGAATCGAGAAGCCCTGCGGGGCTCACGGAGGTTATTCCCTTGGCTGCTGCTCCCAACGCATCCACATCCACCACCACCAAGAACGGACGCGGAGCATCCCGCCTCTCGTTCGCCAAGATCTCCGACACGCTGACGGTCCCTGACCTTCTCGCCCTGCAGACCGAGTCCTTCGGCTGGCTCGTCGGCAACGACGCGTGGAAGGCGCGCGTCGCGGAGGCGAAGGCCGCCGGCCGCACCGACGTCAGCGAGGTCTCCGGCCTCGGCGAGATCTTCGAGGAGATCTCCCCGATCGAGGACCTCGGCGAGACGATGCAGCTCTCGTTCACGAACCCGTACCTCGAGCCGGAGAAGTACTCGATCGAGGAGTGCAAGGAGCGCGGCAAGACGTACGCGGCTCCGCTGTACGTCGAGGCCGAGTTCATGAACCACCTCACGGGTGAGATCAAGACCCAGACGGTCTTCATGGGCGACTTCCCGCTGCAGACCGACAAGGGCACGTTCATCATCAACGGCTCCGAGCGCGTCGTCGTCTCGCAGCTCGTGCGCTCGCCCGGCGTCTACTTCGACAAGACCCCGGACAAGACCTCCGACAAGGACATCGTCTCCGCTCGCGTCATCCCGAGCCGTGGCGCCTGGCTCGAGTTCGAGATCGACAAGCGCGACCAGGTCGGCGTGCGCATCGACCGCAAGCGCAAGCAGTCCGTCACCGTCTTCCTCAAGGCCCTGGGCCTGACCAGCGAGGAGATCCTCGCCGAGTTCGCCGGCTTCCCCTCCATCGAGGAGACCCTGGCGAAGGACACCATCGTCACCAAGGAAGACGCGCTCCGCGACATCTACCGCAAGCTCCGTCCGGGCGAGCAGGTCGCCGCCGAGGCCGCCCGCGCGCTGCTGGACAACTTCTACTTCAACCCGAAGCGCTACGACCTGGCCAAGGTGGGTCGCTACAAGATCAACCACAAGCTCGGCCTGGACGCGCCGCTGACCGACTCGGTCCTGACCGTCCAGGACATCGTCGCGACGATCAAGTACCTGGTCCGCATCCACGCGGGCGTCGAGAGCTTCGACGGCATCCGCGGCGGCAAGCAGACCGAGATCCGCATCGCCACGGACGACATCGACAACTTCGGCAACCGTCGCATCCGCGCGGTGGGCGAGCTCATCCAGAACCAGGTCCGCACCGGCCTGTCCCGCATGGAGCGCGTCGTCCGCGAGCGCATGACCACGCAGGACATCGAGGCGATCACCCCGCAGACCCTGATCAACGTGCGCCCCGTCGTCGCCGCGATCAAGGAGTTCTTCGGAACGTCGCAGCTGTCGCAGTTCATGGACCAGAACAACCCGCTCGCGGGTCTGACCAACAAGCGCCGTCTCTCGGCTCTCGGCCCCGGTGGTCTGAGCCGCGACCGCGCCGGCGTCGAGGTCCGTGACGTCCACCCCTCGCACTACGGCCGCATGTGCCCGATCGAGACGCCGGAAGGCCCGAACATCGGTCTGATCGGTGCGCTCGCGACCTTCGCGCGCATCAACTCGTTCGGCTTCATCGAGACCCCGTACCGCAAGGTCGTCGACGGCGTCGTCACCGAGCACATCGACTACCTGACCGCCTCCGAGGAGGTGGACTTCAACATCGCGCAGGCGAACGCCCCGCTCGACAAGAACGGCCGCTTCCGCGAGAGCCACGTCCTCGCGCGCCCCAAGGGCGGCAGCGGTGAGGTGGACCTCTTCCTGCCGGAGGAGATCGGCTACATCGACGTCTCGCCGCGCCAGATGGTGTCGGTCGCGACCTCGCTCGTGCCCTTCCTCGAGCACGACGACGCGCAGCGCGCGCTCATGGGCGCCAACATGCAGCGTCAGGCCGTGCCGCTGCTGCGCAGCGACTCGCCGCTCGTCGGAACCGGTATGGAGGGCTACACCGCCATCGACGCGGGTGACGTGCTCACCGCCGAGAAGGCCGGTGTCGTCACCGAGGTCTCCGCCGACCGCGTCGTCGTGATGCTCGACGAGGGCGGCACGCAGGAGTACCACCTGCGCAAGTTCGACCGCTCGAACCAGGGCACGTCGTACAACCAGAAGGTCGTCGTCAACGCCGGTGAGCGCGTCGAGGTCGGCGAGGTCATCGCCGACGGTCCCGCCACCGAGAACGGCGAGCTCGCCCTCGGCAAGAACCTCCTCGTCGCCTTCATGACGTGGGAGGGCTACAACTTCGAGGACGCGATCATCCTCAGCCAGGACCTGGTGAAGGACGACACCCTCTCCTCGATCCACATCGAGGAGTACGAGGTCGACGCCCGCGACACGAAGCTGGGCAAGGAGGAGATCACCCGTGACCTCCCCAACGTCAGCCCCGAGCTGCTGAAGGACCTCGACGAGCGCGGCATCATCCGCATCGGCGCCGAGGTCCGCCCCGGCGACATCCTCGTCGGCAAGGTCACGCCGAAGGGCGAGACCGAGCTGTCGGCGGAGGAGCGCCTGCTCCGCGCGATCTTCAACGAGAAGAGCCGCGAGGTCCGTGACACCTCCCTGAAGGTGCCCCACGGCGAGCAGGGCACGATCATCGCCGTCAAGGAGTTCAACGCCGAGGACGGCGACGACGAGCTCGGCTCCGGCGTGAACCGCCGCGTCGTGGTCTACATCGCCCAGAAGCGCAAGATCACCGAGGGCGACAAGCTCGCCGGCCGTCACGGCAACAAGGGCGTCATCGCGAAGATCCTCCCGATCGAGGACATGCCGTTCCTCGCGGACGGCACCCCGGTCGACATCGTCCTCAACCCGCTCGGCATCCCGGGTCGAATGAACTTCGGCCAGGTCCTCGAGACCCACCTCGGGTGGATCGCGAAGCAGGGCTGGAAGGTCGAGGGCACCCCGGAGTGGGCTGCGAAGCTCCCGAAGGAGGCCTTCGAGGCCGCCCCCGGCACCAAGGTCGCCACCCCGGTGTTCGACGGTGCGAGCGAGGAGGAGATCTCCGGTCTCCTCGACTCGACGCTCCCGACCCGCGACGGCGTGCGCCTGATCGACTCGAGCGGCAAGACCCAGCTGTTCGACGGTCGCTCGGGCGAGCCGTTCCCGGCGCCGATCTCCGTGGGCTACATGTACATCCTGAAGCTCCACCACCTGGTCGACGACAAGATCCACGCGCGCTCGACGGGCCCGTACTCGATGATCACCCAGCAGCCGCTCGGTGGTAAGGCGCAGTTCGGCGGTCAGCGCTTCGGTGAGATGGAGGTGTGGGCCCTCGAGGCCTACGGCGCCGCGTACGCCCTCCAGGAGCTCCTCACGATCAAGTCCGACGACATCCTCGGCCGCGTCAAGGTCTACGAGGCGATCGTCAAGGGCGAGAACATCCAGGAGCCCGGCATCCCCGAGTCGTTCAAGGTGCTCATGAAGGAGATGCAGTCGCTCTGCCTGAACGTCGAGGTCCTCTCGGCCGATGGCACCGCGGTGAACCTCCGCGACACCGACGACGAGGCCTTCCGCGCAGCGGAGGAGCTCGGAATCAACATCTCCAGCCGCTTCGAGGCCGCCTCGATCGACGAGATCTGATCCCTTCGACGGGCTCAGCACGCCTGAGCCCGTCGAAGCCCTGATTTCTCACAAAAGAATTCCGACACAGGAGAACTAGTGCTCGACGCAACAACCTTCGATGAGCTTCGCATCGGCCTGGCCACCGCAGACCACATCCGCGCGTGGTCGTACGGCGAGGTCAAGAAGCCTGAGACCATCAACTACCGCACGCTGAAGCCGGAGAAGGACGGCCTCTTCGGTGAGCAGATCTTCGGCCCCTCCCGCGACTGGGAGTGCGCCTGTGGCAAGTACAAGCGCGTCCGCTTCAAGGGCATCGTCTGCGAGCGCTGCGGCGTGGAGGTCACCAAGAGCTCCGTCCGCCGTGAGCGCATGGGCCACATCGAGCTCGCCGCACCCGTCACCCACATCTGGTACTTCAAGGGCGTGCCCTCGCGCCTGGGCTACCTGCTCGACATGGCGCCGAAGGACCTCGAGAAGGTCATCTACTTCGCCGCGTACATGGTCATCTCGGTCGACGAGGAGGCTCGTCACCGCGACCTGGCCACGCAGGAGAACAACATCCGTCTCGAGCTGAAGACGCTCGGCGACCGCCGCGACGCCAAGATCGCGGACCGCCTGGCGAAGCTGGAGGAGGAGCTCGCGGCTCTCGAGGCCGAGGGCGCCAAGGCCGACCAGAAGAAGAAGGTCAAGGACGCCGCCGAGAAGGAGATGTCGCTCATCCGCAAGGGTGCCGACGAGGCGATCGCCAAGCTCGAGCGCGTGTGGGAGGACTTCCGCACGCTCGAGGTCGGCGCCCTCCGTCCCGAGGACGACGTCTTCCACGAGCTGCAGGACCGGTTCGGCCAGTACTTCGAGGCCTACATGGGCGCGGAGTCGATCCAGCGCCGCCTGGCTGCCTTCGACCTGCAGGCCGAGGCGGAGAGCCTGCACCTGCAGATCTCCGAGGGCAAGGGTCAGCGCAAGATCCGCGCGATCAAGCGCCTGAAGGTCGTCAACTCGTTCCTGGAGACCGGCATGAGCCCGGCCGCCATGGTCCTCGACGTCGTCCCGGTGATCCCGCCGGAGCTGCGCCCGATGGTCCAGCTCGACGGTGGCCGCTTCGCGACCTCCGACCTGAACGACCTCTACCGTCGCGTGATCAACCGCAACAACCGTCTTCGTCGTCTGATCGACCTCGGCGCCCCCGAGATCATCGTCAACAACGAGAAGCGGATGCTGCAGGAGGCCGTCGACGCGCTGTTCGACAACGGCCGCCGTGGCCGCCCCGTCACCGGTACCGGCAACCGCGCCCTGAAGTCCCTCAGCGACATGCTGAAGGGAAAGCAGGGTCGCTTCCGCCAGAACCTGCTCGGCAAGCGCGTCGACTACTCCGGCCGTTCGGTCATCATCGTCGGCCCGCAGCTGAAGCTGCACCAGTGCGGTCTGCCCAAGCAGATGGCCCTGGAGCTCTTCAAGCCGTTCGTGATCAAGCGCCTGATCGACCTCGGTCACTCGCAGAACATCAAGGCCGCGAAGCGCGCCGTCGAGCGCACCCGTCCCGAGGTCTGGGACGTGCTCGAGGAGATCATCCGCGAGCGTCCGGTGCTGCTGAACCGTGCACCCACCCTGCACCGTCTCGGCATCCAGGCCTTCGAGCCGCAGCTCGTCGAGGGCAAGGCCATCCAGCTGCACCCGCTCGTCTGCGCGGCGTTCAACGCCGACTTCGACGGTGACCAGATGGCCGTGCACCTGCCGCTGTCGGTCGAGGCCCAGGCCGAGGCCCGCGTGCTCATGCTCGCGTCGAACAACATCCTGAAGCCGTCCGACGGCCGTCCGGTCACCCTGCCCTCGCAGGACATGATCATCGGTCTGCACCACCTGACCACGGTCAAGCCCGGTGCGCTCGGCGAGGGCCGCGCGTTCGGCTCGGTGGGCGAGGCGATCCTGGCGAAGGACGAGGGCACCCTCGACCTGCAGGCGAAGATCCGCATCCGCATCCCCGGCCTGACCTTCCTCGAGGGCGAGGCTCCCGAGGGCTACGAGCGTCACGGTCTCGTCGACGCCTCGCTCGGCCAGGCGATCTTCAACGACGCGCTGCCGAAGGGCTACCCCTTCGTCCGCGAGCAGGCCGACAAGGGCAAGCTGTCGCAGATCGTCAACAAGCTGGCCGAGGAGTACCCCAAGGTCGAGACGGCTGCGTCGCTGGACCGCATCAAGGACGCCGGCTTCTACTGGGCCACGCGCTCCGGTGTGACCGTCGCCCTGAGCGACATCCTCACCCCGCCGAACAAGGCGGAGATCGTCGCCGGCTACGAGAAGCAGGCCGCGAAGGTCCAGTCCCAGTACGAGAAGGGTCTCACCACCGACGCCGAGCGTCGTCAGGAGCTCATCAAGATCTGGACCGAGGCGACCGACGAGGTCCAGGCCGCGATGAAGGCGCACTTCCCGGAGGACAACACCATCAACCGCATGGTGTCCTCGGGCGCCCGTGGTAACTGGCTGCAGATCCGGAACATCGCCGGTATGCGCGGTCTGGTGAACAACCCGAAGGGTGAGATCATCCCGCGTCCGATCATCTCCTCGTACCGCGAGGGCCTGTCGGTGGCGGAGTACTTCATCGCGACGCACGGTACCCGCAAGGGTCTCGCCGACACCGCTCTGCGCACCGCCGACTCGGGTTACCTGACCCGTCGTCTGGTGGACGTCTCGCAGGATGTCATCATCCGCGAGGAGGACTGCGGCACGTCGAAGGGCCTCGAGCTCCCGATCGCCGCGCCGAACTCGCAGGGCGAGCTCGTCCGCGACGCGAACGTCGAGAACTCGGTGTTCGCCCGCACCCTGGCGGCCGACGTCGTCGACAGCAAGGGCGAGGTCCTCGCCGCTGCCGGTGACGACGTGGGCGACGTGCTCATCGACAAGCTGGTCGAGGCGGGTGTCGAGACCATCAAGGTGCGCTCGGTCCTCACCTGCGACTCCGCCGTCGGCGTCTGCGCGCAGTGCTACGGCCGTTCGCTCGCGACCGGCAAGACGGTCGACATCGGCGAGGCCGTCGGCATCATCGCGGCCCAGTCGATCGGTGAGCCCGGTACCCAGCTGACGATGCGCACGTTCCACACCGGTGGTTCGGCATCGGCGGATGACATCACCCAGGGTCTGCCGCGTGTCCAGGAGCTCTTCGAGGCCCGCACCCCCAAGGGCGCGTCGCCGATCGCAGAGGCCGACGGCCGCATCACGATCGACGAGACCGAGAAGGCCAAGAAGGTCATCCTCACGCCCGACAACGGCGACGAGCCGGTCGTGTACCCGGTGCTGAAGCGTGCGACGCTTCTCGTCGAGGACGGCCAGCACGTCACCGTCGGTCAGCCCCTGCAGGTCGGAACGCTCGACCCCAAGGAGGTCATGCGCGTCATGGGTGCCCGCGAGGTGCAGCGTTACCTCGTCGGCGGCGTGCAGGGCGTCTACCGCTCGCAGGGTGTGCCGATCCACGACAAGCACATCGAGGTCATCGTCCGCCAGATGCTCCGCAAGGTCACCGTCGTCGACCACGCCGACACGACCCTGCTGCCGGGTGAGATGGTCGACCTGAAGCGCTACCAGCAGATCAACCGCGAGGCCGTGGCCGAGGGCAAGCGCCCCGCGTCGGGTCGCCCGGAGCTGATGGGTATCACGAAGGCGTCGCTCGCGACCGAGTCGTGGCTGTCCGCCGCGTCCTTCCAGGAGACGACCCGCGTGCTCACGCAGGCCGCCATGGAGGGCAAGCGCGACCCGCTGGTCGGTCTCAAGGAGAACGTCATCATCGGTAAGCTCATCCCCGCCGGAACCGGTCTCTCGAAGTACCGCGACGTCACGGTCGAGGCCACCGAGGAGGCCAAGAGCGAGCGCTACCCGAACCGGATCTTCGCATCCGACGGGGCGTACGCCGACGGCGACTTCGGCTACGTCGACTTCGACGCGTTCTCGACGGACGACATCACGCCGGGCACCTACAACTGAGTGAGGCGACAGCCGCGCTCACGTGCTGAGTGAGTGAGAAGGCCCCGGGCAATCAGCCCGGGGCCTTCTTCGTGTCCGGATGCCGGCGAGGCGGCATCCGCTCCCGTTCCCGTATGAGTTGTTGTCGTGGAAACGCCGTTTCGACCACGACAACTCATACGGGAACTGAGGTCAGTCGAAGAGGCTCTTCACGATGCTCGAGGTGTAGCCGTTCGGGGCGAGGTTCGAGTAGCGGGTGTCGATGAGGATGTCGTCGCGCCAGAACAGCGTGCGCCCGTCGGTGACCGGATACTGCTCGTTCTGCCAGGTCTTCTCGCATCGGGTGCCGCCGTCGGGGGTGAAGCAGGTGAACCCCTCGTTCGCGACCAGTGCGTTGAGCATGTCGAGCGCCGGACCGCGGTTCATCGCGGAGATCTTCGTGACGAGATTGGTCGTGTCGGCCTGCGGGTCGCCCCAGATGCAGGTGAGCGTCCCGTCGTCGCCGACTCCCGAGGGGCCGAAGGCCTTGTCGTTCAGCGGGATATCGTCGAGCTGCGAGAGCACGTCCTCGGAGAGGATCGCGCGGCAGTCGGTGGGCAGCACCACGCCCTTCGTCGTCGGGGTCGGCGACGGCGAAGGGGAGGGATCCGACGTGTCTTCCGGCTCCGGCGTGGAGCCGGTCGAGGGCTTCTCGGTGCCGCCCGCGCCCTGCCCGCCGCCGGATGACGCAGGACCGCACCCTGCCAGCACCGCGATGAGCAGGAGAGCGGATGCCGCCGCCGCGAGTCGTGCGTTCATGGCCACACCGTACTCCTCTCCTCGGCCGGATCAGGGATCCCGCCTCCGGGTTTCGACGGCTGGCAGCACAGCGGTGTCGAAATCGCGGTTGACGCGCGTAAGTAACTCGGGTAAGTTGATCGGAGCATCCCCGATCCGGATGCCAGACGAAGGAGTCCCCATGTCCACCGCGCGCGCGAGGGCCGTCACGATGGCCGACATCGCCAAGGAGGCGGGCGTCAGCCGCGCGACGGTGTCCTTCGTGCTGAACGAGCGCGAGGACGTCGCGATCCCGGAGCGCACCCGCGAGCGCATCCGCGGCATCGCCGCCGGGCTCGGGTACCGCCCCAACCTCGCGGCCCGCGGCCTCGCTCTGCAGCGCAGCGGCTCCTACGGGCTCGTGACCGAGATCGTCACCTCCCCTCTCGCGGTGCAGGTCATCCTCGGGGCGCAGGAGCAGGCGTGGGCGGAGGAGCGGTTCCTCCTCATCGCGCCGAGCGACGACGAATGGCAGATGGAGCCCGCAGCGATCGAGAAGCTGCTCGAACAGCGCATCGAAGGCCTCATCATCGCAGCGACCTGGCACCGAGCCGTCGTCGTCCCGCCGAACGCGTACGACGTGCCGTGCGTGCTGGTGAACTGCTTCGACGCCAACGGCATCCTGCCGAGCATCGTCCCCGACGAGGTCGGCGGCGGGCGCACGGCAGCCCGGGTGCTCATCGAGGCCGGTCACCGTCGCATCGGGCATGTCACCCTGGAGCCCGGCATCCCCGCCCAGGTCGGCCGCCTCGAGGGCTTCCGCGCCGCGCTCGCGGAGGAGGGGATCGTCCTCGAGGACGCCCTCGTCATCGCCGGCGACGGATCGACCGAGAGCGGCTACCGGGGAGCGGTCGAGCTCCTCGAGCTCGACGACCGGCCGACGGCGATCTTCTGCGGCAACGACCGCATGGCCATGGGCGTCTACGACGCCGCGAAGGAGCGCGGCATCCGCATCCCCGAGGACCTCTCGATCGTCGGTTTCGACGACCAGAGGTTCCTGGCGGAGGCCCTGCGCCCCGGCCTCACGACTGTCGCCCTTCCCTTCGAGGAGATGGGCGCCCGTGGGGTGAGCATGCTCACCTCATTGACAGCGGGCAGCACGATCGAGAACCCGAAGGTCGTGATCGACTGCCCGCTGCGTTTGCGTTCATCAGTTGGACTGGTACTCCGCTGATGAGCTTCCCCACCCTGCACCGACAAGTCCAAGGAAGGACTCATCCATGCTATCCGTACGATTCCCTCGCCGTCGGGCGACCTTCGCGCTCGGGGCCGCCGCCGTCTCCGCGGCGCTCCTGCTGAGCGGCTGCACGGCCGGCGACACCGCCGGCGGCGACGCTGCTGCGCTGCTCACCATCCCGCGTGAGGACATGGGCACGTTCACGCAGAACTTCAATCCGTTCTCCCCGAACGCGGCGCCGATGACACAGCAGGCCGTCTACGAGTCGATGCTCGTCTACAACCCGGCCGACGGCTCCACGGTGCCGTGGCTCGCGGAGGAGTGGACCGCCTCTGACGACGGGCTGAGCCTGACGTTCACGCTGCGCGACGGCGTGAAGTGGTCCGACGGCGAGCCGCTCACCGCGGACGACGTGGTGACGACCTTCGACCTGCAGCGCGAGCTCTTCGAGGGGAGCTTCGCCTACCTCGCCGGCGTGGAGGCGGCGGATGCGAGGACCGTCGTGTTCACCTTCGCCGAGGCCTTCTCGCCCGCGCTCTACGAGATCGGCCAGCAGATCATCGTCCCCGATCACATCTGGGCGGACCAGAAGGACCCGGCGAAGTTCGAGAACGAGGAGCCCGTCGGAACCGGCCCCTTCACCGAGGTCTCCAACTTCCAGGCGCAGTCGTTCGACCTGCTGCCGAACCCCGAGTACTGGGGCGAGGCGAAGATCCCCGGCATCCGGATGCTCGCGTTCGCGGGCAACGACGGCGCGAACCTCGCCGCGATCAACGGCGACGTGGACTGGGCGCCGCAGTACATGCCGGACATCCAGAAGACCTACGTCGACAAGGACCCGGAGCACCGCACCTACTGGTTCCCGCCCACCGGCTCGGAGATCCACCTCCAGCTCAACACGACCCTGCCTGAGTTCAGCGACCCCGACGTGCGCAAGGCGCTCAGCATGGCGATCGACCGCGAGCAGGTCGTCGAGGTCGGCATGTCCGGCTACACCGAGCCGGCCGACTGCACCGGCCTCTCCGGGAACTACGACGAGTGGCGCGACCCCGCGGTCGCCGACGCGTGCACCTGGACCGAGCGGGACCTCGAGGGCGCGGCCGCGCTGCTCGACGCCGCCGGCTACGTCGAAGGGGCCGACGGCCTCCGCGTCACTCCCGAGGGCGAGCCCTTCGCCTTCGACATCTCCGTCGGGTCGACCTCGACCGACTGGCTCTCGGTCGCCAACGTGATCTCGCAGAACCTCGAGGACATCGGCGTGACGGCGACGGTGGATGCTCCGGACTGGGCCGCCGTCGTGGCCGGCTACGAGACCGGCGAGTTCGAGAGCGGCATCGTCTGGAGCGACAACGCCCCGACCCCGTTCCAGTACTACCGCGCCGTGATGGGATCGTCGACCGTCAAGCCGGTCGGCGAGCAGACCTTCTCGAACTACCACCGCTTCAGCGACCCGCGCGCCGACGAGCTGCTGGCCCGCTTCGCCGCGACGGCCGACGAGGCCGAGCAGCACGACATCGTGAACCAGCTCCAGTCGATCTACGACGAGACCGCCCCGGTCATCCCGCTGTTCCCCGGCCCGGAGTGGGGCGCCTACACCGACGTCCGGTTCACGGGCTGGCCCACCGAGGAGAACCCGTACGCGACGCTGGCGACGCGCTCGCCGACGACCGTCCTCGTGCTCACCACGCTCGAGCCCGTCGAGAACTGATCGCCCCGGCGATCGCCTGACCCTGGGGGCCGGACCGAGTCCGGTCCCCAGGCACCACCCTCCTGACGCGAAAGGGCTCGTCATGGGCTTCATCCTGCGCCGTCTCGGCTTCTACGTGGTCGCCTTCTGGCTGTCCATCACCCTCAACTTCCTGCTTCCCCGGCTGATGCCGGGCGACCCGGTGTCGCGGATGCTGTCGCGCTCACAGGGCCGGCTCGACCCGGATCAGATCGAGTCGCTGCGCCGGCTGCTCGGCGTCGACGCGCGGCCCTGGTGGGAGCAGTACCCCGAGTACCTGGGCCGCATCCTCAGCGGCGACTTCGGCATCTCGATCTCCCGCTTCCCGACCCCGGTGACCGAGGTGATCGGCAGCCAGCTCGGCTGGACGCTGCTGCTGGGGGCCACCTCGCTGCTGTTCGCGGTGGTCATCGGCAACCTGCTCGGCATCCTCGCCGCCTGGCGTCGGGGCAGCTTCCTCGACTCGTTCGTCCCGCCCTTCCTCGTGTTCATCGGCTCGTTCCCCTACTTCTGGCTCGCGATGGGGCTGCTCTGGCTCTTCGGCGTGACCCTGGGCTGGGCCCCGCTCCGGCATGCGTTCTCCGTCGGTCTCGTCCCCGGGTGGAACCTCGCCTTCATCGGCGACGTCGCGGCGCACCTCGTGCTCCCCGCCCTGTCGATCGTGCTCGTCTCGGTCGGCGGATGGATGCTGGCGATGCGCAACACGATGATCGCGACCAACAGCGAGGACTACATCCTCATGGCCGAGGCGAAGGGCCTGCGGCCGTCGCGGATCATGCTCCGCTACGCGGCCCGCAACGCCATGCTCCCGGCCGTCACGAACATCGGCATGAGCATCGGGTTCATCGTCGGCGGGGCGCTGCTGACCGAGGTCGTGTTCGCCTACCCGGGTGTCGGGTACCAGCTGATGGCCGCCGTGCAGGGGCTGGACTACCCGCTCATGCAGGGCATGTTCCTGACCATCACGGCGGCTGTGCTCATCGCCAACTTCCTCATCGACATCATCTACGTCCGCCTCGACCCGCGCGTGCGGGTCTCCTGAGAGGAGCGGGATCATCGCCATCTCCCAGACCCAGGCGCTCCTCACGGGGCGTCCGCCGGCTCGCGGCCGATCGCTGCTGCGACTGCTGCGCGCGCTCGGCCGCAACGGCAAGGCCGTCGCCGGCCTGATCATCATCGTCGCGTTCATCGCCCTCGCGCTCCTGGCGCCGGCGATGTTCCCCGGCGATCCCTCCCGCATCGGCTCGGGGGGTGCGACGCCGCCGAGCCTCGAGCATCTCCTCGGCACCACCTCGAAGGGACAGGACGTGCTCGCGCTCACGCTCTGGGGCTCGCGCTCCTCGCTGCTCGTCGGCCTCGTCGCCGGCATCCTGGCCACGATCATCGCGATCCTCGTCGGACTCGCGAGCGCCTACTTCGGTCGCGTGGCCGATGACGTCCTCAGCCTGCTCACCAACGTGTTCCTGCTCATCCCCGGTCTGCCGCTCCTCGTCATCCTCGCCGCGTTCCTGCCTCCGGGCCTCGGAACGGTGATCATCGTGCTCGCCATCACCGGCTGGGCGGGTGGCGCCCGGGTGCTCCGCGCGCAGGCGATGTCGATCCGCGGCAAGGACTATGTCGCCGCCTCCATCGTCACGGGCGAGCCGGCGCTGAGGATCATGCTCCGCGACATCCTGCCGAACATGGCGTCGATCGTGATGATGACGCTGCTGGGCAGCATCATCGGCGCGATCGGCGCCCAGGCCGGGCTCGAGTTCCTCGGCCTCGGCGACTCCAACACGATCTCCTGGGGCACCAACCTGTTCTGGGCGACCAGCGACGGCGCGCTCATGCTCGGGCAGTGGTGGATCTTCTTCCCGTCGGGTCTCGCCATCGCCCTGATCGCGTTCGCCCTCGCCCTGTGCAACTACGCGGTGGACGAGATCACCAACCCGCGCCTGCGCACGCCCCGTCGCGCCGCGAGCGCGACCGCGCCGACCGCGGTGGATATCGGCGGCACCGCCGCCGGAGAGGACGGTGCCCGATGAGTGCGCTGCTGGAGATCGAGGACCTCGTCGTCGACTACGTGAGCGACGAGCGCGCGGTCCGCGGCGCCGACCGTGTGAGCGTGTCGATAGCGCCGGGGGAGATCCTGGGGCTGGCCGGCGAATCGGGATGCGGCAAGTCCACCGTCGCGAACGCGGTGATGCGCCTGCTCAAGGATCCGGCGCGGATCAGCGGCGGAGCGATCCGCTTCGACGGGCAGGACGTGCTGCGGATGGATGCCGATCGGCTGCGCGACTGGCGCTGGCGCGAGGCGGCGATGGTGTTCCAGTCGGCGATGAACTCGCTGAACCCGGTGATGCGCATCGGAGATCAGCTCGCTGACGTGTTCACCACGCACGAGCGGATGCCGCGGCGCAGAGCGCTCGACGAGGCGCAGAGGCTCCTGGAGCTGGTGCGCATCGACCCCGCGCGCATGAGGGCGTACCCGCATCAGCTCTCCGGGGGCCAGCGGCAGCGGGTCGTGATCGCGATGGCCTGCGCGCTCCGGCCGAAGCTGCTCATCCTCGACGAGCCGACCACGGCGCTCGACGTCGTCGTGCAGCAGGAGATCCTCGCGCAGATCAAGGAGCTGCAGTCCGAGCTGGGGTTCTCGGTGCTGTTCATCACCCACGACATGTCCCTGATGCTCGAGCTCTCCGACCGCATCGGCGTGATGTACTCCGGCCGGATCGTGGAGCTGGCGCCGGCGCATGTGCTGCGGCACGGGGCACGGCATCCGTACACGAGGGCGCTCCTCGGCGCCTTCCCCTCGATCACCGGCCCGCGCACGAGGCTCACCGGCCTCGCCGAGGGCACCCGGTTCACCGACATCGGCGATCTCGTCGAGGTGGCGCCGGGGCACTTCGTCGCCCCGGGCGAGACCGTGCTGCGAACGGAGGAGGCATGATGTCCCAGGGACGCGACGTCCCGGCGATCAGGATCGCCGGGCTGGACAAGACGTTCACGCAGGGGAGCTGGCGCTCCCGTCGGCGCGTCTCCGCGCTGAAGTCCGTCGACCTCGAGATCGGCCGCGGCGAGATCGTCGCCCTGGTCGGGGAGTCCGGGTCGGGGAAGTCGACCCTGGCGCGGTGCATCGCCCGCCTGGAGACACCGGATGCCGGTGTGCTCGAGGTGCTCGGGGAGGATGTGCTCCGCACCCAGCCGCGGCGGGCGACGAAGGCCTACCGGCGCACGGTGCAGATGGTGTTCCAGGATCCGTTCGGATCGCTGAACCCGACCCAGCGGGTCGAGCACGTGCTCGCCCGGCCGCTGCTGCTCCACGGCGGCGTGCGGGGCGACCTGCGTGCGCGGCTCGAAGAGCTCGTGACCTCGGTCGGCCTGCCCGTCGACGTGCTCGGATCCTTCCCGCACGAGCTGTCAGGAGGACAGCGTCAGCGCATCGCCATCGCGCGGGTGCTGGCCGTCGAGCCGGACATCATCGTCGCCGACGAACCGACATCGATGCTCGATGTGTCTGTGCGGATCGGGGTGCTCAACCTGCTCGCGCGCCTGCGCGACGAGCGCGGCATCGCCATCCTGTACGTCACGCACGACCTGGCCTCGGCGCGCTATCTCGCCGACCGCATCGTCGTGATGCACCAAGGGGTCCTCGTGGAGGGCGGGGATGCCGTCGCGCTGCTCGCCGAGCCTCAGCATCCCTACATGCGGATGCTGGTCGGCGCGGTGCCTGACCCGGACCGGCGCGCGCCGTACGACCCGGCGGCGCGTGCCAGGCAGCGGACCGAGATCTGGGAGTGGGCGGAGTCGGAATCCGCCCGCGTGCACGTGAACGAGAGCGCCGGCCACTGGGTGTGGGCGCCGAAGGAGAGGAAGACCTCATGACGGACAAGGAACAGGATCACGGCATGTCACGCAGGACGCTGCTCACGGGAGCCGGCATCGCGGCCGTTGGGACCATCTGCGCTCCGGCCGCGACGGCCGCTGCCGCACCGGCCCCCGCCGCTGCCGTGCCGGCGGCGAATCCGTCGGCGCGGCAGCGGAGCCGCCCCGCGTATCACTTCAGCGTCCCGGACAACTGGAAGAACGATCCCCAGCGCCCGATCTTCGTGAACGGCGAGTACCTGTACTACTACCTGTACAACGCCGACTACATCGACGGGGGTGCGGGGACGGCGTGGCGGCTGGCCACGACGACCGACCATGTGAGGTTCCTCGACCGCGGGGTCGCCATCCCCAAGTTCTCCAACGCGAACGGCGACTGCTGGTCGGGCAGCGTGGTGGTCGACGAGCACGACACCGCCGGGTACGGGAAGGGGGCCGTGATCGCCCTCGTCACGCAGGCGCCCGAGGGCCGGCAGGCGCAGTTCCTCTGGTACTCCACCGACGGCGGGCGCACGTTCGCCCCCGGTGACGCGGCTCCGGCGCTGCCGAACCCCGGCGTGCACGACTTCCGCGACCCGAAGGTGATGTGGGACGCCGACCGGTCGCGCTGGTCGATGGCGAACGCCGAGGGGAACCGCATCGGCTTCTACGCCTCCGCGGACCTGAAGTCGTGGATCCGCACCGGCGAGTTCGTCCGCACCGACATCGGCCTGCTCGAGTGCCCCGACGTGTTCCGGATGACCGCGGACGACGGAACCTCGCAGTGGGTGCTCGGGGTCAGCGCGAACGGCAAGGGGAGGGGGCTGCCGGCGACCTACGCCTATTGGACGGGACGCTTCGACGGCGCCGCGTTCACCCCCGACCGGGATGAGCCGCGCTGGCTGGACTGGGGCTTCGACTTCTACGGTGCTGTGACGTACCCGGATCACGACGAGTCAGGGGCGGAGAACCCGGCTCTGCGCAGGGCCATCGGCTGGGCGAACTTCTGGGACTACCCGCACAACACCCCGACCCTCGCGACCGACGGCTACAACGGCGACGACATGATCGTGCGCGAGCTGACGCTGGTCGCCGCGGACGCCGGGTATCGTCTGCACTCGGCGCCACCGGCGGCGCTCGCCGGATACGCGACGCGGACGCATCGGCTCGGCGACGTCACGGTGCAGGGGACGCGCGATCTCGACATCCGCTCTGGCGCGTACGACCTCAGCGCCGAGCTGGTGTGGGATCCGGCCGCACCGCCGGTGAACATCGGCTTCGAGGTGTGCCGCGCGCCCGGCGGCGGGCGTCACGTGGCTGCGGGTGCCTACCTGCGCGGGCCGTTCGCGTACGTCAACCGGCGGCCCACCATCAACCCGACGGGAGGGGAGTCCCAGACTCCGGTCGACCCGGCCGCGGGCCGGCTGAAGGTGAGGCTGCTCGTCGACCGCACCAGCGTGGAGCTGTTCCTCGACGACGGCCGCGCCGTGCACTCGCACCGCGTGTTCCCGCTCGAGGGCGACGACGGCATCCGCCTGTACGCGCACGAGGGCACAGCCGTGTTCCGCGATCTGACGATCCGCGAGATCGCGCTGTGACCTCGGCCGTCCCGCCGGGTCCGCGCGGCGGGACGACCGGTCGTAACGCCCGGCGGCGGCGGTCGCCAGGGCGATAGAGTGCAGACCCGGGGCGCGATCCGCGTCGCGGAAGAAGGAGGCGCTGGACGCAGCGCGAGGTGAGCAGAGGAGCGGATGATGGTCCGTGAAGCAGTCGTCATCGGCGATGCCCTGATCGACGAGATCCGCGACGAGTCGGGCGTGCGCGAGCTCGTCGGCGGCGCCGCGCTGAACGTCGCCGTCGGCCTGCGCCGTCTCGGCGTGCCGACGACGCTGATCGCGATGGTCGGCGACGACGAACCAGGGGCGCACATCCGCGAGTACCTGGCCGACCATGACGTGCGGCTGATCGCCAGCGAATCTCCGCTCGGCTCCTCGCGTGCCATCGTCACGCGCGCGGCGAACGGCGAGCCCGAGTACGTGTTCAACGAGGCGGCCCAGCGGCGCAGCATCCGCTACTCCGAGGAGGCGCGTGCGGCGATCGCCGATGCCGCGCTCGTGGTGACGAGCTGCTTCCCGTTCGACCGGTCGGAGGAGGTCGACGCCCTGGCCGACGCGCTCGGCGAGGCACGCATCGCGATCGACCCCAACCCGCGCACCGGCATGCTGAGCTCGCGTGAGGAGTTCGTCCGCGGATTCGAGCGGCTCGCGGCGCACAGCGCGATCGTGAAGGTCGGCGCCGACGACGCGGCCATCCTCTACGACGGCGACCTCGACGCCCTGCGTCTGCGCCTGCGGTCGCTGGGAGTCGGTGCCGTGCTCGCCACGGCCGGTGCCGACGGCGCGATCCTCGAGTCGGATGCCGGCGTCGTCACGGCCCCGATCTCGGACCTGCCGGGCCGCGTCATCGACACCGTCGGAGCGGGCGACGCGACCCTCTCCGCCGTGGCGGCGTCGCTCGTCGAGGGGCAGCCGGCGACGGCGGCGGAGTGGGAGGCGCTGCTCGTCCGGGCGATGGACATCGCCGCTGCGACCTGCCGCGCGGAGGGCGGACTGCTGCGCACGCCGGAGTCGCTCGCCGACGCCGAACGCGGCGTGTACGGCAGCTGAACCGTCGATTTCTCGTGCCCGCCGCAGACGGGTATGATTGATACTCGTGCCCCCGGTTGGCTGTTCAAGTCGGACGGGTGCGCTCTGGCGAGTTACCCAAGTGGCCAAAGGGATCTGACTGTAAATCAGCCGTCTTCGACTTCGGGGGTTCGAATCCCTCACTCGCCACCACATGACTGAAGGCCCCGCGACGCGGGGCCTTCAGTCGTTGATCAGCGGAACGGGATCCATGGAGGCTGCGCGACCTCGTCTCGGTTCCCCAGCCCGGGCGCCGCACAGATGCCGGATCGAGATCACACCTGTCGGGCCTGATCGCGGATCTGATCTGACATCCGTGCCGGCGGCCCGGCATCCGTGCGGCGGCCGGGTGCCGGACCCTGGTCAGCCCAGCGTCCGCACCGACTCCCGCACGATGAGCGGCATCGGCACGAGCTCGTGCGCCGGCTCGCTCTCGCCCAGCAGCATCCGCACGCCACGGCGCCCCATCTCCTCGTAGGGGAGGCGGGCCGTGGTGAGGCCGGGGCGGTGGTACTCCGCGAGCTCCTCGTCGTCGAACGAGATGACCGAGATGTCATCGGGCACGCGGATGCCGCGCTCGCCGAGCGCCTGGTACACGCCGAAGGCGACGTTGTCGTTGCAGGCGAGGATCGCCGTGAGGTCGGGATGCGCGTCGAGGATGCGGTGCGCGCCGGAGTACCCGGCCGAGGGGTTCCACTCGTCGACCTCGACGCGCTCGGGGACGACCCCGGCCTCGTCGAACGCCGCCATCATGCCGGCGAACCGGTCGGGGATCGTCGCGGATCCTCGGGGGTCGTTCATCAGCCGGGGGATGTCGCCGACGATGCCGATCCGCCGATGTCCGGCGTCGACGAGGTGCTTCGCGACGGTGTAGCCGGCCGTCCGCTCCTCGGGGAGCACGCTGGGGTGATCGCGTGAGGTCGTGCCGTTCACGACGACCAGTGGCACGTCGCGGGGGAGTTGCGGCACGTCGATCAGTCGCGCGACCATCTGCCCGACGAGCAGGCCGTCCACGCGGCGGTCGAGCATGGCGTCCACGGCGCGGGCGAGCTCCGCCGGATCGCCGCGCGTCTCCGCGATCAGCACGGTGCGATCGTGAGCCTTGGCCTCGTCGAGCACCCCGCTGATCATGGCCGACGCGTAGCGGGTCAGCGTGACCTGGTCGGAGATGAAGCCGATGGACTTCGTGCGCCCGAGACGCAGGCTCTGCGCCTGGGGATCCGGCCGGTAGCCGAGCTCCTCGGCGGCTGCCCGCACCCGCTTCACGGCTTCCTCGGAGAGTCGGGTTCCCGGCCGCTCGTTGAGGATCATGCTCACCGCGGACTTCGACATGCCGGCTGCCTGCGCGACGTCGGCCAGGGTGACTCTCCGGGCCTTCGGCTCCGCCATCGGACTTCCTTTCCCCCACTGATGCTGAACCATTTCAGCACAAACTCTTGTGCAGCGGGGGAGCGGATGCTAACTTCAATCTGCTGAATCAATTCAGCACCCGTTCACCAAGGCCGGCGGACGGGCAGGACGACAAGAGGACGACACAGTGGTTGAGCTCAGTCGGAGGGCGATGATCGCCCTTCTCGGCCTCGGTGCGATCGGCACCGCGGTCTCGTGGCCGCGACTCACCGGCGGCGACATCCCGGGGCGCGGAGACGACGCCCTCACCATCGCCCTGTTCGGGACGGCGCAGGATGCCGCGGCACGGCAGGGTCTCGTCGACGGCTTCCAGCGGAAGCATCCGGACATCCCCGTGCGCATCGTCGCCATCCAGGGGCAGGACTGGAGCAACTTCTTCGCGAAGATCCTGACCATGGTCGCCGCGGGCAACCCGCCGGACGTCGTGATGGTCGCCACCGAGGGCACGCAGCTGTTCGCGTCCCGCATGGCGCACCCGCTCGACGAGTTCGTGCAGCGCGACGCCGCCGAGATGAAGGAGTACTTCGACGACGTGCATCCGTCGCTCGTCGAGGCCTTCATGTACAAGGGGAGCCTCTACCAGCTGCCCGACAACTTCAACGCGCCGAACATCTTCTACAACACCCGCTCGCTGGAGCGCGCCGGCCTCGAGCGCCCGAGCGACAACTGGACGCTCGACGAGTTCCTGAACGTCGCGCGCACGATGAAGAAGTCGGCGGAGGGGAACTTCCTGCCCTACTTCTGGAACAACCGCCTCTGGGGCGGCGTCGTGCCCTGGCTCTACGTGAACGAGACCAGCTTCCTCACCGAGGAGAAGGCGAAGGGCGGCGACTGGCTCTGGAAGGAGTTCTACCCGAACGAGAAGCCCCGAGGCGGCGGCTTCCTCTGGGAGAACGCGGATGCTCTGAACGACCGCACCATCGAGAGCTTCGAGGTGCTGCAGGGCATGGTCTCCGAAGGCCTCGCCGCGAACCCCGCGCAGGGCGGCGGCAACGAGCTCGTCGCGCTGTTCTCCAGCGGCGGCGTCGGCATGACGCCCGCCGGCGGCTACTGGGTGCAGGGCCTCAACGAGGCGGGCTTCGCGAACGACGACTACGACGTCACCTACTTCCCGAAGATGCGCGGCCAGCGCCACCAGTTCGGCACCGCGGGCTACGCGATCATGTCGACCTCGCAGCGCAAGGACGAGGCCTGGGAGTGGCTGAAGTACACCTCGACCGTGGAGGGCATGCGCATCGCGCACAACAAGCCGGACTCCAACGTCGCGCGACGCTCGGTG
Source organism: Microbacterium hydrocarbonoxydans (assembly GCF_011752045.1). Classification (GTDB taxonomy): domain Bacteria; phylum Actinomycetota; class Actinomycetes; order Actinomycetales; family Microbacteriaceae; genus Microbacterium. The sequence continues at coordinate 1,549,187 of NZ_JAAKXW010000001.1, read as the reverse complement.
AACGACGAGCTCTACGGCGCCGGGGTCGGACCGAAGCACTGGAACGTGTTCTACGACACCCTCGAGAAGTTCCCGACCACGGCGCCGATGCCCGCGCCGCCCCAGCAGGCGGCCGTCGAGTCCGCGCTGCTCAAGAACGTGGTCTCGACCATCACCAACGGCCCCGGCGGAGTCAAGCGGGGGCTGGAGACGATGCAGCGTGACCTCGAAGTCGCACTGAAGGGACGATGATGTCTACCACCGCCATCGACAGCACGCGCGCCGTGACCGTGCCCAAGGGCGTCAAGCCCACGCCGGAGAAGCGCCGCGGCAACCGCCTGCTCATCTGGGTGTTCCTGGCCCCGACCGTCATCGGTCTCGGTCTGTTCAGCTTCGTGCCGATCATCGGCTCGTTCCTCCTGGCCTTCTTCCGCTGGGACATCATCACCGCTCCGGAGTTCATCGGGTTCGGCAACTTCGTCGACCTCGCCACGAACCCCACCGTGCGGGTGTCGTTCCTCAACACGATCGGCTTCGTCATCGTCGCGGTGACGCTGCAGATCGCCGTGGCGCTGCTGCTCGCGGTGCTCGTGCAGTCGAAGATGCCGAACTGGCTGCGCACCTTCTTCCGGTCGGCGCTGTTCTTCCCGCTCATCCTGTCGGCGGCATCCGTGTCGCTGGTGATGGCCTACCTGTTCAACCAGGAGTTCGGCCTGATCAACCAGATCCTCGGCTGGGTCGGCATCGGCAAGGTCGGCTGGCTCACCACCGGGTTCGGCGCGAAGATCGTCGTGCTCCTCGTCTACGTGTGGCAGAACTTCGGCTTCACCTTCCTGCTGTTCCTCGGCGGCGTCTCGGCGATCCCGAAGGAGGTCTACGAGGCCTCCTCGCTCGACGGGGCCACCGGCTGGACGCAGTTCCGCCAGATCACGCTCCCGCTGGTCAGCCCGACGATGCTCGTCGCCAGCGTGATGGCGATCATCGGCGCCCTGCAGATCTTCGACCAGCCGTACGTCCTCACCAGGGGCGGACCCGGGGACGAGACCCGGACCGCCGTCATGGTGATCTACGAATCCGCCTTCCAGCAGCTCGACTTCGGCCTCGCCTCGGCGATCGGAATCGTGCTCACGGTGCTGATCATGCTGGTCACCGCCGCCCAGTTCCAGCTCAGCAAGCGCTACGTCTTCTACGGGTGAGGTCAGAGATGTCCATCGAAGCAGTCGCAACACACTCCCTGAAGGCCCGCGCGGGCTCGATCGGGAAGTTCGTCCTCCTCGGCCTCGCCGCCTTCTTCACGCTGGCGCCGGTGGTCTGGACCCTCATCACGGCACTCACCGTGACGGACACCGAGACCGGCGTCACCTCGTTCGGTCTCGGATCCTTCGCCGATGTGTTCGCCCAGATCCCGGTCTGGCTGTACACCTGGAACAGCGCTCTCGTGACGCTGCTGATCGCGGTCTGCCAGATGCTCACCGCCGCGATGGCCGGCTACGTGTTCGCCAGGTTCGAGTTCCGCAGCAAGAAGGTCCTGTTCGGCCTCATCCTCGCCACGATGATGGTGCCCATGCAGGTCACGATCGTGCCGGTGTTCATGCTGGTCCGCGGCATGGGCCTCGCCGACACGCTGCTCGCGCTGATCGTGCCGATGATCCCGACCGCGTTCGGCACGTTCCTCATGCGGCAGTACTTCATGGGCCTGCCGGCGGAGCTCGCCGAGGCGGCGGAGATCGACGGCGCGGGACCCTGGCGGGTGTTCTTCGGGGTGTACCTGCCCCTGGCGACGCCCGGACTCGCGATCGTCGGCATCCTCGCCTTCAACTACCACTGGAACGAGTTCTTCCGGCCGCTGATCATGACGATCAGCGAGGAGAACTTCACGCTTCCGCTCGGCCTGGTGACGCTGCAGGGCAACCTCGGCGGCGGCAGCGTCGCGACCGTCCTCGCGGGCGTCGTGCTGTCGATGATCCCCGCGCTGCTGGTCTTCATCTTCGGACAGAAGCCGCTGCGCGAGGGCCTCACCGCCGGCGCCGGCAAGTGACCCCGACCCCCACGAGAAGCACAAGGAACCGCACGTGACCGACGCCCCCGCACCCCGCCCTCTGCTGCACTTCGCACCGGAGCGGAACTGGATCAACGACCCGAACGGGCTCGTCTTCCACAAGGGTCGCTACCACCTCTACTACCAGTGCAATCCGGACGGGGTGATCCACGATCACCTCAGCTGGGGACACGCGTCCAGCACGGATCTCGTCGAGTGGGACCACCATCCGGTGGCGATCCGCAACGACGAGGCGGGGGAGATCTACTCGGGCTCGGCGGTCGTCGACCGGGGCAACACCTCGGGACTGGGGTCGGCGGATGCCCCGGCGCTCGTCGCCCTGTACACGCAGGCGTCGAAGCATCCGAACCACCAGGCCCAGGCTCTCGCGCACAGCGTGGACGACGGCCTGACCTGGACGAAGTACGCGGGCAACCCCGTGCTCGACCGCGGCACGGGCGAGTTCCGGGACCCGAAGGTCTTCCGCTACGAGGGTCCGGCGGGAAGCTACTGGGTGATGGTGGCGGTCGAGGCGACCGACCGGCAGGTGCTGCTGCACCGCTCCGACGACCTCACCCGGTGGACCTTCCTTTCGTCCTTCGGGCCGGAGCGTGCCGTCGACGGCGTGTGGGAATGCCCCGATCTCTTCCCGCTCGCCGTCGACGGCGATCCGTCGGACGTGCGCTGGGTGCTGCTGATCAGCCTCAACCCTGGCGGCATCGCCGGCGGGTCGGGCACCCAGTACGTGATCGGGCGGTTCGACGGGGTGACCTTCACGGCGGATGCCGACGCGACGGGCGAGGCGATCGACTGGCTCGACTTCGGCCGGGACTGCTACGCGGGCGTCACCTTCGACGGGCTCGCCCGAGAGGACCGCACCCTCATCGCCTGGATGTCCAACTGGGACTACGCCCGCTACCTGCCCTTCACCGAGGGGACGCTGCAGCACGGCATGATGGCGCTCCCGCGCCGGCTCTCCCTGGTGCGCGTCGATGGGCGCCTGCGCCTGCGGCAGCAGCCGATCACGGCATCCCCGGGAGAGGAGCAGGTCACCCAGGGCGTCCTCGTCGACGCGCCCCGGGCGATCGGCGAGCTGCCGGATGCCGGACGGATCACGGTGCGCATCGACACGCAGGAAGCCTCCGGCTTCAGGCTCCGGCTGAACGGCGACTCCCCGGAAGGAGGCGGCGTCGTGCTCGCGTACGACCGCGGCGCTCGCCGGCTGACTCTCGACCGACGGCACGGCGCCGACGGCATCCACGAGAGCTTCGGCAGCGTCGAGAGCATGCCGGTCTCCGGAGGGCACGTGATCGAGCTGGTGATCTGGATCGACCGCGCCTCGGTCGAGGTCTTCGCCGACGGCGGCACTCGCGTGCTCACCGACCTCATCGCGCCGCAGCAGGGGCGTGTGCTCGCCGTCGAGGGGATCGGGGGCGAGGTGCGGGTCGACCGCATCGCGGTGGCGCCCGCGGGGTGATCGCGCTGCGGCGCTCGCCGAGACAGCTGTAGGTTCAGATCACGGATGCAGGCTCAGAACGGCTTTCTGGGCCTGCATCCGTGTGTTCGGGCCTGCAGGTGCAGGAGGCGCCGCGGATCATCTCCGGCGAATCGCGTAATGAACACGGGATCTGCGCGTCTCCCAGGTATGACGGCCATCGAATCGCGCCCGTTCCGCGCGCGCGACACCGCCCAGACGCCGGTGCCAGGAGGCACCCGGCTGGAGCGTCGTGCGGCCCTGGACCTGAGCATCGACGAGGAGATCCTGCGAGGGGAGCTGCGGGGCGAGGCCCTTTCGGAGGCGCTCCGCGCCGACCTCTCGCTGCTCGTGCAGCACGAGATGAGGGAGATCGAGCCCCTCCTCGAGAGCAGGTTCCTCGCGGCGGCGCCGCGGCACGGCCTGTTCACCGCCGGCCGCCGCCGGCGGAACCTGGAGGCGCTCATCGGGATGAGCCTCGCCCGCCGGGACGGCTCGACCGTGCATGCGACCGTCGCCGGCATCGCCGCGATCCTGCGCCACTCCACGGATGCCGAGGCGGCGCCGCCGTCCCGGGGGCTGCTGCGCGCGCTCCGGCGCGCCGAGATCAGCGGTCTCCTGCCCTGAGCCGGCGGATGCCGTTCCCGTCGGGGGAGAACCGCGGGGGCGGTGTCCGTCCTGCACGGACGCCGCGAGGGCGGCATCCTTCCTGCCTAGACTGGTCGGATGCGAGCGCTCACCGAAGCCGACGTCCGCGCGTCTTTCATCAACGCGGACGCCGACGAGCTGCGTGTCATGGAGATGCCGCACGACTTCCTCCTCGTCGACTGGGACTACCTCGACTTCTTCGCCTGGAGGGACCCGGGTGCGGGGCGGCGCGGCTATGTGCTGGTCCAGCACGAGGGCGGCGTCACCGGGGTGGTGCTGCGGGCGTCTGATCCGGGCCGGGCGCGATCGGGCATGTGCAACATCTGCCACACCATGCAGCCCGGCAACCAGGTGCTGCTGTTCTCCGCGCGTCGCGCCGGAGAGGCCGGGCAGCGCGGCGACTCGGTCGGCACGTACATGTGCGCCGACCTCTCCTGCCATGAGAGCGTGCGCCTCGCGCATCCGCTGGCCCCCAACGAGGTCCGCGCCGCCGGCCAGGTGGACTTCCGCCTGGACGGGACCCGGCGCCGGATGGAGGCCTTCGTCTCCCGCGTCCGGGGCGGCGACTGATTACCCTGGAGGTATACGTCCTGTGCTCGAAGGAGAAGCCATGAGCGATGCCATCCTGTTCTCTGTCGATGAGGGGATGGCACGGCTGACGCTGAACCGTCCGGCCCGCCTCAACGCCTTCAACGCCGATCTCGCCTACGCCTGGCGAGAGGTCACGGCGGAGGCGGTCTCCCGTTCCGACGTGAAGGCGATCCTCCTCGACGCGACCGGGCCCGCGTTCTGCGCCGGCGGCGACGTCATCGAGATGTCGGCGACCATGGGCTCCGGAGCGGACATCACGGCGCTCGCGGAGGTCATCAACGCCGGCATCCGCTCGCTGACGGAGTCGTCGATCCCGGTCGTCGCCGCCGCGCACGGCACCACCGCCGGCGGCGGGCTCGGCATCCTCCTCAGCACCGACTACGCCGTGATCGGGTCGCGCTCCCGCATCGGCAGCCTGTACGCGAACATCGGGCTCACCCCGGATCTTTCCGTCTCCGCGCAGCTCGCCCGCGCGATCGGGCAGCGCCGCGCGCTGCAGCTCGTGCTCCAGGACCGTCTCCTCACCGCCGCCGAGGCCGTGGAGTGGGGACTGGTCGCCGAGGCGGTGGACGGAGCGGATGCCGCGGCCGAGGCCGAGGCCGTGCGCGCCAGGGCCGAGGAGGTCGCCCGGTTCTGGCTGGCCGGAGCGGCGGACGCCTACGGGCAGGCGAAGAGACTCGTCCGCAGCCAGCCGGAGCGCACCTTCGCCGAGCAACTGAGCGAGGAGGCCCGCTCGATCGGCGCGTCCATGGAGACCGCCGACGCCAGGGCGCGCATCGCCGCGTTCGCGGCGGCGTCCACGACGAAGGGCTGACCCTCTCCACAGGGTGTGGTGATCGCTCGGCATCGTCGGCGCCGCGTGCGAGGATGAGGGCAGAGCCGCACAACGGGAGGAACGTCATGTCGCAGATGGAGTTCGGGAGCGCCGACGCAAGGCCGGGCGGTGCTCCGGTTCCGGTCGGTCCCGCCGACCGGAAGAACATGTCCCTCCTCATCAGAGGCGCGATCTGGATCGCGATCGGGGCGCTCATCGCCGCGGCGCTCGTCTGCGTCGTCTGGGTGCTGATCGGCGATCAGGACGGCCTGATCGGGCGCGCGTTCCTCACGATCCTGCTGCTCGCGGGCTTCGCCGGCATCGCCATCGCCGAAGCCGGACTGGCGCCGAACCGCCCGGACTGGCTCGCGCTGTCGAGCATGGTGTCCTGGATCCTCGCCCTTCTCGTGGGCGCGGTGAAGATCTGGCTCCCCGAGGACGGCGAGTTCTTCACCGGTGCGGAGCGGTTCTTCCAGCTGCTGCTCGTGGTCGGCATCCTCCAGCTCGCGCTGCTGCACTTGCGGCTGTTCACGCCGGCGGCCCAGCGGCATGTGACCGTCTTCACGCGCATCATCTACATCGCGACGCTGGTGTTCCTCGGAGCGCTCGTCGGGATGCTCGTGTTCTTCCTCACGTTCCCGCACACCTTCGACTACGACGAGCTGTACTGGAGGATCGTCGTCGCGCTGACGATCCTCGCCGCGGTGGGCACGACGCTGATCCCGCTGCTGAACGCGCTGTTCGCGCCGAAGAAGCAGGCCCCGGCGCCGCTGGCACCCGCACCGGCCTGGCCGACGTACGCCGACGGCGTCACCCCGCTCCCGCCGCTCCCGGACGGGACGCCGGACTGGAACGCCTACTACACCGGGCGTCCGTCCGCGGCGCAGCAGATCGCCGCGCCGGCCTCGTTCCCGGTCGCGCCGGTGCCGCAGGCTCCCGCGGCCGCGCCGCAGGCTCCGGTCTCCGCTCCGCCGGCCCCGCAGGCCGAGCCGACACCGCCTCCGCAGCCGGCACCGCCGTCCCCCGCGACGCCCCCGGTCTTCCCGCCCGCGCCGCCGCTCCCGCCGCAGTGACCAGCGAACTCGAGCTCGCCGCACTCGCCTCCGACGTGGCCCGCGAGGCGGGCGAGCTCGCGCGCCGGCGGCGGGAGGAGGGCGTGCACCTCGCCGCCACGAAGTCGACGCTCGCCGACATCGTCACGGAGGCCGACCGCGAGGTGGAGGAGCTCATCCGCGCCCGCCTGCGAGAGGCGCGTCCCGGTGACGGATTCCTCGGAGAGGAGTCGGATGCCGCAGACGGGGAGACGGGCATCACCTGGATCGTGGACCCGATCGACGGCACCGTGAACTACGCGTACGGCATCCCGGCGTACTGCGTGAGCATCGCGGCGGTCCGCGGCGACGCCGTGCCGCTGCGCTGGGAGGCGCTGACCGCGGCGGTGTTCGCCCCCGCGGCCGGCGAGCTCTTCACCGCCAGCCGAGGCCACGGCGCCTGGTTGGGGGAGCGACCTCTGGCCGTGACCACGGAGTCGCCGGCCGGCGCGCTGCTGGCCACTGGCTTCGGGTACGACCCGTCGACGCACGACGGCGACCTCGCCACCGTGCGCCGCGTGATGACGATGGCGAGGGACCTCAGACGCGCCGGTTCTGCGGCGCTCGACCTCGCCTACGTCGCCGCCGGGCGCCTGGACGGCTACTTCGAGCGGGGCCTGAAGTCCTGGGATCTCGCGGCCGGGGCGCTGCTCGTGAGCGAGGCCGGCGGCACCGTGTCCCTGCTCGATGAAGACTCCGTGCGCCCGATGCTGATCGCCGGCGGAGCAGCGGTGCACGGGCGCCTGAATGAGATCCTGGGGCAGGAAACGTGACGGACTCATGGCTTTCCCAGGTGGATCACGCTAGTGTTTATCCGATCGTTACTTTCATCGGCCCGAATTCGATGGAAGTCGTAAGCGCCCCCCAGCTTGACGTCTGAACCCGAGAGAACCGTTTTGCCCTTCGATAACACCCCGGCTGCCCCTGCGCCCACGCGCCGCTCCAGCCGTATCCGCAGTGCGGCCTTCGAGGCCCCCGCGGCGGGAGCGACGGCAGCTGTCTCCGAAGCAGCGGCCCCCGCGTTCGAGGCCCCGCTTTCGCGCCGCGCCGCCCGCCAGCGTTTCGCCCCCACCGTGATCCCCGAGGCATCCGAGCCCATCGTCGAGGCCGAGCCTGTCGTCGAGGCCGGGCCGTCGGCATCTGCGGCTCCGGCTGTCGACGCCTTCGAGGAGGCTTCGCGCGCCTTCCGTGCCGTCGTTTCCGAGGCCGTCCCGGCCCCGGAGCCCGCGGAGGCCGTCGCCGAGGCCGAGGCGCCTGTCGTCGAGCACGTGGCCCCGCGTCGTCCGCGTCCGCGTCTGCGCAAGGCCGTCACTCTCGGCGCCACCGTCGGCGTGATGGGTCTCGCCGGTCTCCTCACCGTCTCCATGACCCTGCCCGCCGAGGCCGTCGCCGCCGGTCAGGGCCCGCAGGCGTTCGCCGCGACGTCGCTGGTGGCCGCATCCGGCGCCTCCGGCTCCGACAGGGCCGAGGGTGAGATCCAGGCCTTCGTCACCTCCTCCGACGTGCAGAACTCCACGCTGGTGCGATCCGACAGCTTCTCGACCGTCTCGCTGATCCAGGTGGCCGCCGAGGAGGGCATCGACTACTCGAACGAGGTCTTCACGAACGACCCCGACGCGGCCATCCAGTGGCCGTTCAAGGTCGGCGTGGGGATGAGCTCGGGCTACGGCATGCGCTGGGGCCGCCTGCACGAGGGCATCGACTTCGTGCCCGGTGAGGGCGCTCCGATCCAGGCCATCGCCGACGGCACCGTGCGCATCGCGACCGAGCAGGGCGGCGCCTACGGCGTGACCGTGTACATCGATCACGTGATCGACGGCCAGGTCGTCACCAGCCACTACTCGCACATGCAGTACGGCTCCCTGCAGGTCCAGGCGGGTCAGACCGTGAAGGTCGGCGACATCGTGGGCAAGACCGGCAACACCGGCCGCTCCTACGGCGCGCACCTCCACTTCGAGATCATCGTCAACGGCGGAACCATCGACCCGATGCCGTGGTTGCGCGAGAACGCGGGCCGGTACTCGTACTGACCGGCTCGATTTCATGAGAAGCCCATTGTGATGGTATTCTCGTCTGGTTGCCCCGCGAGGGGCAGCGCGCCCCGATAGCTCAGTGGCAGAGCACTTCCATGGTAAGGAAGGGGTCGTCAGTTCAATCCTGACTCGGGGCTCACAGTGTCTGCATCTGCGATGCGGATGCAGTGCGGCAGGGTAGCTCAGCTGGTCAGAGCGCACGACTCATAATCGTGAGGTCGCGGGTTCAAGCCCCGCTCCTGCTACCGTATGAAACCCCCGGGATTCCGGGGGTTTTGTCGTATCCGGCTCGGTCGCTACCGAGCCGGACGGTTCCCGAGGAGAACGATGATCACCGCCGCCGCCCTGCGTCAGCGTCTGCACACCGAGACCCCGATCGTGCTCGACGGCGCACTCGCGACAGAGCTCGAGCGGCGCGGCTGCGATCTCGCCGATGCGCTGTGGTCGGCGAAGACGCTGCTCGAGCAGCCGGAGACGATCGAGGCCGTGCATCGTGACTACTTCGGTGCGGGTGCGCAGGTGGCGACGACGGCCAGTTATCAGGCGACGCCGGCCGGATATGCGGCGCGCGGCATGGACGAGGCCGCTGCGCTCGACCTCATCGCGCTGAGCGTCCGGCTGGCGGCATCCGCCCGTGACGGCGGGGGAGCCGCCGACGGGCTGGTGGCAGGCTCGGTCGGACCCTACGGAGCGTTCCTCGCCGACGGCTCGGAGTACCGCGGCGACTACGACCTGTCCCGTGAGGAGTTCGTCGACTTCCATCGCCCTCGTGCCGCGGCGCTCGTCGACGCAGGTGCGGACCTGCTCGCGTTCGAGACCCTGCCGAAGCTCACCGAGGCGCTCGCCCTCGCCGATCTCGCTGAGGAACTGGGCGTGCCGGCGTGGATCTCCTTCTCGCTCCGCGACGCTGCGAGCATCAGCGACGGCACGCCTCTCGCCGAGGTGGCGCGTGCGCTGGACGGCCGCGCGGGTGTGATCGCGCTCGGGGTGAACTGCGTGCCCCTCGAGGTGGTGGCGCCCGCGCTCGAGGAGCTCGCTGCGCACACCAGCCTGCCTCTCGTCGCCTACCCGAACTCGGGGGAGACCTACGACCCGGTCACCAAGACCTGGGGTCCGGGTGTCCAGGGAGCATCCACCCTGGCTGAGCTGGCGCCACGCTGGCGCGACAGCGGAGCGCGGCTCATCGGCGGATGCTGCCGCACCACGCCGGCCGACATCGCCGCGCTCGTGGAGGCGCTGCGCGCCTGAACCCGGTTCCGGTCGCACGTGGGCACGGTGCGAGCCCGCGCGACTGTGCTCAAGTGCGACCGGAGCGGGCTCCGCCTCCGCGTCACGGGCCCCTGGATGTGACCACCGGATCCTCCGGTGGAAAGACCGGTGGAAAAGCATCCGATTCCCCGGAAGGCGGTTCGTTCGCCACCGAGAGTGGAAGAGTCGCCGCGCGCCTGCGCTGCGACTCGGCACACCACAGGAGGGCGAGCGATGCACACGGCAGAGGAGACGACGGTCGGGACGACGACGGAGGCGGGGTGGTCGCGGCGGACGGTGCTCCGCGGAGCCGCGTGGTCTGTGCCGGTGATCGCCGTCGCCGTCGCCACGCCACTGGCATCGGCCAGCGTCGCCCCGTCGGCATCCGTCCGGATCGACGGCCTGCCCGAGACGGTGGTGATCGGGGCGGACGTCTCCGGGGCGATGGTCTCGACCGATGGGACGGACGACGTTACGGTCACGCTGCCCGAGGGATTCGAGTGGGTGGACGGAGGGGGCACCGCCGGCATCCCGCGCGTCATCGGCTCCGGTCCGGGGACGGTGGCGGTGCCCCCGTTCCGGGCGGTCGAGCCGTCGTCGGCATCGACCGTGGTCGCGGATGTCGCGGGCACCACGGTCGCCGCGACCGTGCGCGCAGAGCGCGCCTATGCGCTGTCCCTCCTGGGAGGGACCACCGCGATCGGCGACGGGCCCGACGAGTTCCGTGCCGACTTCTGCGTCATCGTGCCGGCCGGCGTCCGGCCGACCCGGCTCGAGTATGCGTTCTACCCGCTCACCGCGTCCGGCTGGACCCGGCTCGCCCCCGTCGCCGACGTGCAGTCCTCGATCGGGGAGGCCTATGGCGTCGCGCATGTGCAGGACGTCGGCAGCGGCTTCGAGCGTCTCTGGATCTCCGCCCGCGGAGACGCGGACGTGCCGAACGCGCCGCACGGCTCGCATACGTGGCCGGTGCGGGCCACCTGGCCGGACGGATCGCGCACGCAGCTGGACATGCCCTTCACTCTGGTGCACTTCGGCGACGACGGCCGCCCGCTGGCGATCAACGCCTGGGACACCGTCACCGCGCGCGTACCCGGTTACCCCGGCCCGAACTCGCAGACCGGATGGGGGAACGTCGTCCCCGCCGGGGGTGCGACCCTCAGCGGCGACCGGTTCTTCGTCGGGGCGAAGACCTCTGGACGGTCCGCCGCGATCGGCAACGACCTCACGACCGAGGTGCTGTTCCAGTTCGTCGACGAGTCGGGGCGCCCCGCCTCGGTGACCCCGACGCCGCGTCGCCTCACCGTGCCGAACTACGTGAACGATGCCTCCGGGGTGTACCTCGGTGCGGTCCTCGGCGACTTCTCCCTCGACCACGCGGGCTATTGGAGGCTCCTGGTGTGGCCGCAGACGAGCAGCTCCGCTCCCGGGAGCGCGGCGAGCCCGGACGGCGTCGCCTGGAATCCCGCCCTCGATCAGGGGCACCAGGTCGGCTCGGTCTTCTACCGCCTCCCCGCGAACGGCTGATCCGGCCGCCACGAGGAGAGAGGTCTGAGTACAATCCTGGGAAGCGCTTCGGGGAGGGGGAGGGGATGCTGCTCGCTGCCGCCACCGCTCTCATCGAATCCTCCCTGCAGGGAGGCTGCCCGCCCAGTCAGCGCCAGCTGGACGCCCTGCGGGCGGCTCCCGTCTCCGACGTCCGTGCCCTGCCCCGCGCGGAGGCCGGGTACATCGGCGCGGCGATGATCATGGCGCTCTCGCGCACCGACCGCTTCGCCGAGGCGCTGGATCTCGCCGCGATCCTCGTCGACGGCGAGCCCTTCCCCGGAGACCGGGACCTCCCCCTCGATGTGCTGCTCGCGGGCGGCGCGGCGCTCGCGGAGCTGTACATCGGCGTCGCCGACGGCGTGCGTGCCCTCGAGTACGCCCTGCGGCTCGAGGCGCGCGCACGGGAGGCCGGCGACCCGCGCTGGCGCTATCGGGCCCTCGGCCTCCTCGCAGCGGCGCACGCCGTGAACGGGGAGTTCGCGGATGCCGCCACCGCCCGCGCCGCCATGCGCGAACTCGCACGGGACGAGGCCTGGGACGGCGATCGCGCCGAGTTCATGGCGGCGGTCGCCGAGGGCATCGAAGTCTTCACGCGGATGGACGCGGAGGCCGCAGCCGCGCTCGTCCCGCGGGTCCGCAGTCTCGTCGAGGCCGAGCCCAACGCGCGGTCGCTCGCCGACCTGCTCGAGGCGGTGGCGCTGGCGCTCGCCGGCGAGCCGACGCGGTCCATGGCGCTGGCGACGAAGGTCGTGCAGGGCGTCACCCACCCGGACGGACCGGGACTCGTGCGCAGTCAGGCGCTCGCGCTGCAGGCGTTCCTCCTCCTCGGCGAGAGGGAGCCGCTGCGCGCGCTGAGCCTGCTCCAGGGCGCTGAGCCTTCGCGGAACCACTTCATCTGCCCGGCGAGCCTTCGCGCCGTCGCGTTCCTGCAGCTTCACGAGGACCGGCAGGCGCTGAAGGCGACCAGCGCCTGCAAGCGCCGGAGGGTCGAGCACAACCTGTGGAGCCTGCCGCTGGTGCTGCTCACGCGTGCGATCGCGCACATGCGGCTGGGGCACGCTGCCGCGGCGCTGCGCAACGCCGGGGAGGCCCTCGCCCATGCGGAGGGGAGCCGGCTCCGCTCCGTCATCGCGCTGTTCCCCGGTGGCGAGCTGCAGGAGCTGATGGCGTTCGCGCAGAAGAGGGTCCCACGTATCGCCGACGGCATCCGCCTCTCGGGCGCTGACGGGGAGCCGAGTGCACCGGGGGAGGCTGATCCGCGCATCCCGCCGTCGCTGACGGACCGCGAGCGCGTCGTCGCGCTGCAACTGCGCACCACGCTGTCGATCGCGCAGATCGCCGAGCTCCTCTTCGTCGCGCCGAGCACGGTCAAGTCGCAGACGCTCTCGATCTATCGCAAGCTCGGCGTGCGATCCCGTGCCGACGCCGTGCGGATGCTGGAGCAGGTCGGCTTCTACGAGCTCTGACTCGGGCGCGTACCGGAGCCGGGTGTCGACGGCGGATGCCGCGGGTCAGCGTGCGGGTGCGGCCACCGAGCCCCGCTCCACCAGGCGCTGGGCGAGCAGGGTGGTCTCGGGCGGGCGGGCGTCGCCGGCGATGCGGCGCAGCAGCATCCGCGTCGCCTGTGCGCCGATCTCGTGGATCGGCTGCTCGACCACCGTGATGCCCGGGGTGGTAAGGCTCATCCAGTCGGCGTCGTCGAAGCCGACGAGGGAGAGCTGATCGGGGATCGACACCGAGCGCTCCCTGGCCGCGCGGAAGGCGGCCAGGGCGATGAGGCTGTCGGAGGCGATGATCGCGGTGACGGGATCGGCGCCGCCCAGCAGGCGTGCGGCGAGCACCTCGACGCCGTCGCGCCGCGCGTTCAGGTGTACGAAGGACTCCGGGTGCGGAACCCCCGCTTCAGTCAGCGTCTCGAGGAAGCCGAGGACGCGGTCGCCGACGGCGGAGGAGGAGAGGACCTCGCCGGCGCGGAACCCGCCCTCGTGTGCGAGCGTCGAGATGAAGGCGATGCGCCGGTGCCCGGCCTTCAGCAGCAGCTCGGTCAGCTGCCGAGCGCCGGCGCGGTTGTCGGTGATGACGGCGTCGACCTCGACGCCGGGGACGGTGCGGTCGAACAGCACCAGCGGGCGGCGGGCGTCGAGCACGGACTGCAGGTTGCCCGGGGCGAGGGAGGAGGCCGGGGCGATCAGGAGGCCGTCCACGCGCTTCGCGAGCTGCACGGCGACGGCCTTCGCCTCCGCGGCCAGCTCCTCGTCGGAGTTGGAGAGGATGAGGTCGTACCCTGCCTCGGCGGCCACGTCCGCGGCGCCGCGGGTGGCCTTGGCGAAGAACGGGTTCTCGATGTCGCCGATGACGATGCCGAGCGTGTGCGACCGGCCCGTGCTCATCGTGCGGGCGAGCGCATTCGGGCGGTAGCCGAGCTCGTCGGCGGCCTTCTGCACGCGGTCGCGCACGCCGTCGCTGACGGCGCCGTAGTCGCCGAGCGCCCGTGCCGCCGTGGCCTTGGACACGCGGGCGAGCCGAGCGACGTCGCTGACGGTCGCCTCTCGGCGGCCGATGCCGGTCTCGGTCATGTCACCCCCTTCGGTGTCTCCGCTGATGCGGAGGATCGCAGATTCGAACCTATCGGTTGACGTCGCGTCCGGAGACGTGTATCGTCCGATGAAACGAATTGAGACCGGTCTCAATCTAGCACGTTGAGACCGGTCTCAACCACAGTCGCCCTACCCGCACCCTTGCACCAGCAGTTCAGAGAGGAACACCATGAGCATCCGCTCCACACTCCGCCGCACGGCCATCGCCGCCGTCGTAGCCACCGCCGCGATCGCGCTCGCCGCGTGCTCGCCGTCCGCGTCGAACGGCGGCGACTCCGGCGACGAGCCGACCGACAACCCGTACGGCCTGATCACCCCCGGTGAGATCCGCGTGGCCAGCCTCGGCGACGCCAAGCCGTACACGTTCACCGACGAGTCGGGCGAGTTCACCGGCTTCGACGTCGAGCTGTTCACCGATGTGGCGAACCGCATCGGCATCGAGAAGGTCGTCTTCACCGGCCAGGACTTCTCCGGCCTGCTCGCCGCCGTCGCCAACGGCCAGTTCGACGTCGGCGTCGCCGCGATCGGCATCACCGAGGAGCGCAAGGAGACCGTCGACTTCTCCGACGGCTACCTCGCCGGCTACCTCACCGTGATGGCGAGCCCCGAGAGCGACATCACCGACGAGGACAGCCTCGCCGGCAAGCGCCTCGGCGTCGTGCAGGGCACCCTGCAGGAGGCGTACGCGGTGAAGAACTTCACCGACACCGAGCTGGTCCGCTTCCCGGACAACAACTCGGCGATCTCGGCCGTCAACAGCGGCTCGATCGACGCGCACTTCCTCGACTACGAGGCGGCCAAGGAGTACGCCGCGCAGTACGGCCTCGAGAACGCGATCGACATCCCGTCGTTCGACGCGCCGGCAGGCTTCGCGATCGCGAAGGGCAAGGACGAGTTCAAGGACGCACTGAACGAGGCCCTGCACGCCGCGATGGAGGACGGCACCTGGAAGGAGCTCTACGAGAAGTGGTTCCCGGGCTCCCCGATGCCCGACCAGTACCTGCCCAGCGACGAGCAGGGCGAGGGCGACGGCGAGTAATCGCCTCGTCGGTGCGGGCCCTCGGCCGACCGAGGCCCCGCACCTCGAACAGGAGATCCCATGGACTGGCTCGACAAGCTCATCAAGACGTTCCTCGACTTCGAGGCGATGTGGAAGGTCCTTCCGCAGCTGCTCGGCACCGGGCTGGTGAACACGCTGATCATCTCGGTCGCCGCCACCGTGCTCGGCATCGTGATCGGCATGATCCTCGCGGTCATGGGCGTGGCCCGCACCGCGTGGCTGCGCGTCCCCGCTCGCATCTACACCGACATCTTCCGCGGCCTGCCCGCGATCCTCACCATCCTCCTCATCGGGCAGGGCTTCGCCTCGATCAGCCGGCAGGTCTTCGGCCCCTCGCCGTACCCGCTCGGCATCCTCGCCCTGAGCCTGATCGCGGGCGCCTACATCGGCGAGATCTTCCGCGCGGGCATCCAGAGCGTCGAGCGCGGCCAGCTCGAGGCGTGCCGCGCGCTGGGCATGACCTACGGCAGCGCCATGCGCCTGGTCGTGGTCCCGCAGGGCATCCGCCGGGTCCTTCCTGCGCTGGTGAACCAGTTCATCGCGATCGTGAAGGACTCCTCGCTGGTGTACTTCCTCGGCCTGCTGGTCTCCGAGCGCGAGCTGTTCCGCGTCGGGCAGGACGCCGCCGTGCTCACCGGCAACCTGTCGCCCCTGGTGATGGCCGGCATCTTCTACCTCGTGATCACCGTGCCGCTGACGCACCTGGTCAACTACTTCGACAACCGGTTCCGCACCGGACGGCGCAAGCCCACCCCGCCCAAGAGCGGCCTCGAAGAGGTCGCCGAGCAGTCCCTCAGCCCGGTCTACACCCGTGGAGAGAACACATGACCTACACCTCGCCCCAGCCCGTCACCGAGGGCCGCTTCTACGAGGGGTCCCGCCTCCAGATCGAGGACCTCGCCATGGCGTACGGCGACATCGACGTCATCAAGGGCGTCTCGATCACCGTCGAGCCCGGCACCACGACCTGCATCATCGGCCCGTCCGGCTCCGGCAAGTCCACGCTTCTGCGCGGCGTGAACCGCCTGCACGAGCCGAAGGCGGGGCGGGTGCAGCTCGCCGACGACGACGCGCTCACCCTGAAGCCCGACGTGCTGCGCCGCAGGGTCGGGCTCGTCTTCCAGCACTTCAACCTCTTCCCCGACCACACCGCGCTGCAGAACGTGGCGCTCGCGCTGCGCAACGTGAAGCGGATGCCGAAGGGCGAGGCCGAGCGCATCGCCCTCGCCCGTCTCACCGAGGTCGGCCTCGCCGAGCGCGCCGACCACCGCCCCCGCGACCTCTCCGGCGGACAGCAGCAGCGCGTCGCGATCGCCAGGGCGCTGGCGATGGAACCCGAGGTCATGCTCTTCGACGAGGCCACCAGCGCGCTCGACCCGGAGCTCGTCAAGGGCGTCCTGAACCTCATGGCCGAGCTCGCGCAGCGCGGCATGACGATGCTCGTCGTCACCCACGAGATGGGCTTCGCCCGCAAGGTCGCCGACCAGGTCGTCTTCATGGACGAGGGCCGCGTCGTCGAAGCCGGCACCCCCGAGCAGATCTTCGACGACCCGCAGAGCGACCGCCTGCGGCTGTTCCTCTCCGAGGTCCTGTGATGACGGATGCTGTGACGACGGATGCCGCCGCGCGGCCGATCCGTGCCGCCGTCGTCGGCTTCGGGGTCTCCGGTCGGGTGTTCCACACGCCGTTCCTCGACGCGGACCCGGCGTACTCGCTCGATGTGATCGTCACGGGTGACCCTGAGCGGGCGGCAGCCGCGGGGGAGCGGTACCCGTCGGCATCCGTCCTCGGGTCCGTCGATGAGCTGCTCGATCGCGCCGCCGAGCTCGACCTCGTCGTGATCGGCACCCCGCCGGCCACGCATGCGGACATCGCCACCGCGGCGCTCGACGCCGGCCTCGACGTGGTCGTGGACAAGCCGTTCACGGTGACGTCCGCCGAGGGCCGCGCGCTGATCGCGCACGCCGAGCGGCTCGGCCGCCGGCTGACGGTGTTCCAGAACCGGCGCTGGGACGGGGACTTCCTCACCATCCGCGACCTCGTCGCGTCCGGCCGGCTCGGCGCCGTGCGGCGCTTCGAATCGCGGTTCGAGTGGTACAAGCCCGAGATCCGCGCCAGCTGGAAGGCCGAGGCGACGGCTGCGCAGGGCGGCGGCATCCTGTTCGATCTCGGCACGCACCTCATCGACCAGGCCGTGCAGCTGTTCGGCTCGATCGCCGAGGTCCGCGCCGAACTCGCCGTGAACCGGCCGGGCGGCCTCGCCGACGACGATGCGTTCGTCGCGCTGCGGCACGAGTCGGGCACGATCTCGCACCTGTGGATGAACTCGCTCGCCCCGCAGTTCGGCCCGCGATTCCACGTGCTGGGCTCCGAGAGCGGCTACACCTCCTACGGCCTGGACGGGCAGGAGGCCGCGCTCGCCGCAGGCGCCTCGCCCTCCGACGAGGACTACGGCGACACTCCGGCCGAGCACTGGGGCGTGTTCGGCGTGGAGGGCTCTCTGGAGCCGCTGCCCACTGTCCGCGGTGACTACGGCGCGTTCTACCGCGCTCTCGCCGACAGCATCCGCACGGACGCCCCGCCCCCCGTCGACCCGGCCGACTCCGTCGCGGTGCTCGAGCTCATCGAGCGCCTGCACGCCGAGACGCCGCTGCGTCGACCCGAAACCTCCGATCTGAATGAAGGACCACGATGACCACCTCGCAGCCTCTTCACGTCGCCGTCATCGGCGCCGGCATCCTCGGCACCTCGACCGCCGCGCACCTCGCGCGTGGCGGCGCCCGGGTGACGCTCGTCACCGCGGGAAAGCCCGCCGACGGAGCATCCGGTCGCTCGATCGCCTGGCTGAACTCCTCGGGCGCCCGGTCGACCGAGTACCGCTACCTGCGCCTCATCGGCATCGACCGCTACCGCACCTGGCGGGAGCGACACCCGGAGAGCGCGAGCTACCTCCGCTTCGACGGCGCGCTGAAGTGGGGCGGCGAGGACGAGAGCTTCCGCGAGACGTTCGCGTACGAGCGGGACGGCGGGTACGACTCGCTCTGGCTCTCGCGTGAGCAGGTGGCGGCATTGACGCCGGATGTCGCGGCCGAGGCCGTCGCGGAGGAGGGCGCCATCTACAACCGGGGTGAGGGCTGGGTGAACCTGCCCGACCTCATCGCCGCGCTCCTCTCCGAGGCCGCAGCCGACGGCGCCGAGCTGATCGAGGACGCGGGAGACGTGCGCGTCGACGTGCAGGACGGCAGGGCCGTCGGGGTCGTCCTCGGCGACGGCACGCGCCTCGCGGCCGATCGTGTCGTGCTCGCGACCGGAGGGCAGGTTCCGGTTCAGCTCGAGGCGCTCGGCGTGAAGGTGCCGGACGCCACTCCCGCGGCCTTCGTCGTGATCACAGAGCCGGTCGAGCCGCGCGTGCGCACGGTGCTGAACACCCCGCGGGTGGCCGTGCGCCCCATGCCCGACGGGCGGCTCGTGCTCGACGCCGACTGGGCGGAGAAGTCGATCGTGGTCGAGTCCGACGGTTCGCTCACCGTGCCGGACGCCTCGGTGCAGGGTCTGCTCGACGAGGGGTCGCGCGTGCTCGCCGGGCATCCTGTGCTGACTGCGGCGCGGGTCGCCGCAGGTCTCAAGCCGATCCCCGGCGACGGCGAGCCGGTCGTCGGCGCGGTCTCCGCGATCGACGGGCTGTACACGCTGTTCACGCACTCGGGCGCCACTCTCGGCCTGATCCTCGGCGAGCTCGTCGCCGAGGAGATCCTCACCGGACGCCCGTCTCCCGTGCTGGACGCGTTCCGCCTCGACCGCTTCGAGGCCGGCGCCGAGCTCGGCGAGGTCGGCATCGGCGCCTGGGCCCCCGTCACGCAGTAGCCGCACACACCCCGCTCCCGTATGAGTTCTTGTGGCTTTCCGCCCGGAAAAGCGACAAGAACTCATACGGGAGCTCAGCGCGTCGGGGCGGGTCAGGCGGCGGCGATCGCGGCGAGCGAGCGCTCGAGCGCGGGGCGCGGGTCGAGCGCATAGGTGCCGTCGCCGAACAGCTCGACAGTCGCGAGTCCCGCGTAGCCGTTGCGGGCGAATGCGGACACGATCTCGCTGAGCGGAAGGATGCCGTCGCCCCAGGCGAGGTGCCCGGTCGGCGTCCCGTCGATCAGGTGCACGTGCCGCACCCGGTCGCCGAGCGCCGCGAAGTACGCGTCGACCGTGTCGCCGGCTGCGTACGCCGCCACCGTGTCGAGAGCGACGCCGAGGTTCGGCGCGGCGATCTCGTCGAGCATCCGCTGGGCGTCGGCCGCCGTGGTCACGAGGTTCGACTCGACGCGCTGCAGCGGCTCCAGCACGCATGTCAGGCCGAGGCGGCCGGCGTACGCGGCGATCTCGCCGACGGCATCCACCGCCCGCGTCCAGGCCGCGGACCGCGGCTCGTCTTCGCCGCCGCGTCCCGCAGTGAGGAACAGCATCCCGGCTCCCAGCTCGGCTGCGAGCTCCGCCGCACGCCGGAACATCGCGACGCTCGCGGCGCGCAGCCGAGCATCCGGCGACGCGACGTTCACCGGGTACGCCACCTGCTCGGGTGTGAAGCAGGCGACCGACAGGCCGCGGGCGGCGGCCGAGCGACGGATGCCGCGGGCCTCGGCATCCGTCATCCACGGCACGTGCGCGTGCGGGGCGACGCCCCACAGCTCCACGTCCGTCCGCCCGAGCGCGGCCAGGTCGTCGAAGCAGCTCTCCAGCGCGTGGTGCTGGTAGGAGAAGTTCGAGCCGGTGACCCGGTCGATGAGGGGCGGGACGCTCACTTGCCCATGCCCTCGGCGAGTCCCTTCACGAAGTGCCGCTGGCTGACGAAGAACAGCACGATGACGGGCAGGGCCGCGACCGCCATGCCGGCGAACACCACCGGGTAGTCGGTGCCGTGCTTGCTCATCAGGCTGGTGAGGCCGACCGGCAGCGTCTGGATCGTCGTGCCGCTGGTGAACACCATCGCGAACAGGTACTCGTTCCAGGCGAACAGCACGTGGAGCAGGATCGTCGAGATGATGATCGGCCGGCACATCGGCAGGATGATCCGCCAGAACGTCGTCCACCGGCTCGCGCCGTCGACCTCGGCCGCTTCGTCGACCTCGCGCGGCAGGTCGATCATGTACGAGCGGATGAGGAAGGTCGTGAACGGGATCCGGAACGCGGTATACAGGATGAGCAGGGCCCAGAAGGTGTTGTACAGCCCCATCGCCTGGAACATCCGCACCAGCGGGACGAGGGCGACGGCCGGCGCGAGCATGAGCCCGCCGAGGATGATGCCGGAGATCGTCCGTCCGAACGGCATCCGCACCCTGGTCAGGCCGTAGGCCGCCCATGCGCTGATGAACACCGTCGTTACGGTCGACGTGATGGTGACCAGGATGCTCGCGGTGAGGTAGTCGCTGACGCCGCGGTTCCAGGCGTCGACGTAGTTCTGCCACCCGAACTGCAGGGGGAGGGCGAACGGGTTGCCGAACAGCTCGGCGTTGGTCTTGAAGCCGTTCAGCACCATCCAGAGCAGCGGGTAGAGAACGACCAGGACGAGGCCGATCAGGAAGGACCAGACGAAGATGCGCCCGACGGCGCCGACGAATCCGATGCGGTTCATCAGAACTCCACTCTTCTGCGACGGGTGTACCAGAGCTGGGCGAGCGCGATGAGCATCGTCACGATGAACAGCACGGTCGCGATGGCGGCGGCGTAGCCGAAGTCGTTGCGGACGAATCCGCTGCGGTACAGCCACGTGGCGAGGACCTGCGTGGAGTTGTTCGGGCCACCCGAGGTCATCACCATGACCTCGTTGAACACCTGGAAGGCCCCGGACATCGTGACGATCATCATGAGACCCGTCATCTCCCGCACGAGAGGGATGGTGATGTGGAAGAAGCGCCCGAACGCCCCGATGCCGTCGAGGCTCGCCGCCTCGTACAGCTCGGCGGGGATGCGCTGGATGGCGACGGCGAACAGCAGGGTCGAGTAGCCGAAGCCCTGCCACTGGCTCATCGCGATGATCGACACCATCGCCGTGGACTCCTGGCCGAGCCACGGCTGGGCGAGGTCGCCGAGTCCGATCGCGCTCAGGGCATGGTTCAGCATGCCGAGCTTCGGCTCGTAGATGAAGTAGAACAGCAGGCCTGCGACGGTCAGCGAGATCGCCGAGGGGATGAAGTAGATCGCGCGCAGCGCCTTGCGCCAGCGCGAGCTGCGCAGGCTCTCGATCAGTGCGGCGAGGATCAGCGCGCCGCCGACCTGGAAGACGATCGACAGCACCGCGTAGAGGACGTTGTTGCCGAGCGCCGACCAGAAGATCGGATCGCCGAGCAGCTTCTCGTAGTTCTCGAGCCCGACGAACTCCTGCGTGCCGGTGTAGATGTCCGACTCCTGCGTGGAGAACACGAAGTTCTGCACGAGCGGCAGGTAGACGAACACGCCGAGGACGACGAGCGCCGGCAGCACCCAGGCCAGGCCGGCGATCCGGCTGAGGCGCGAGCGGCCGGGACGTGGGACGGGCCGCCGCCCGCCCGGGGTGGTGACGACCGCCTCGGTCACGGTCGGGGGCAGGCGATAGCCCGCCCCCGACCGCGCCTCACTTCGCGTCGTCGTTCGCTGCGCGAACACTCTCGAGCACTTCCTCGGGGGTGGCACTGCCGCTGATCAGGGCCTCTCCGCCGGCGAGCCAGGCGTCGGCGACCTCCGGAACGGTGACGGTGTCGAGCCACACCACGAGCTGGGACGCCTCGTTGACCTTCGTGATGCCCTCGAAGACCGCCTTGCTCGAGGTGTCCTCCGTGACGGCGCCGACGACCGCGCTCGGCGTGCCGTAGGGCGGGGCGGAGAGCGTCTGCGCGTGCTCCGTCGAGGTGGCGAACTTCATGAAGTCGACCGCGAGCGCCGCCTGCGGCGACTTGGCGTTGATGAGGTAGCCCTCGGGGGACCCCTCGATCGCCGCCGGGTCTCCCTCGGCGCCGGCGCCGGCGGGCAGCTGGAAGATGCCGAAGTCGTCAGCGGTGACCTTCGCGCCGTCGACGGTGATCGAGTCGAACTCGAGCACCTCCTGGTAGTACATCGCGGCGCGGCCGCCGGCGAGGGCCTCCTGCGCCGTCGTGTACAGCACGCCGTTGGTGCCCTTGCCGGAGTCGGTGCAGGTGGTCACCAGCTCGCTGAACTGCTCCAGTGCCGTGACGTAGCCGGGGTCGTCCCAGGTGGCGGTCTCGGGGTCGAAGTCGGCGTGCAGGACGTCCGAGGGGACGTTGTAGGCGAACAGCTGCTGCAGGTAGTGCAGGGCCGGCCAGCCGTCCTTGTTGCCGAAGGCGATCGGCTCGTATCCTGCATCCCGCAGCGGACCGCAGGACTCGATGAGCTCGTCGAAGGTGGTGGGGACCTCGATACCGGCGGCGGCGAACGCGGCCTTGCTGTAGCCCATGAACTTGCCGTTGTTGTACAGCGGGATGCCGTAGTACCTGCCGTCGTACTCGAAGGCGGACAGGGAGCCTTCGCCGAACGTGTCGCCCCATTCGGTGCCGGGGGCGATCACCTCGGTGAGGTCGGCCGCGATGCCGCCGCGCACGAAGTTCTCCGCCCAGTTGCCGGTCCAGGTGAAGAAGATGTCCGGGAGCGCCTGGGATGCGGTGAGCGTCTTCGTCTTGTCCTTGATGGACTGGTCGGTCTCCTGGATGAGCTCGATCTTCACCTCGGGGTGGAGCTCCTCGTACTCGGCGGCCAGATCCTCGAAGTACGCGTCGAGCGGGTCGCCCCCGAACTTGGTGAGGATGCTGAGCTCGCCCGAGTACTCGGGGTCGGCCGAGATGTCGGCCGCGGGCGCGGTCGGGGTGCTCGCGCAGCTCGCGAGGGTCAGTGCGGTCGCCGCCGCGGCCACGACTGCGAGGGTGCGTGGAGTGCGCATGTCTTGCCTCTCTTCGGGGGCGATCGAGGCCGCCTTCGGGCGGCGACCGATCCGCCATTGGATTTCGGTGCCTGGATGGCGAGTGTAGCCAAAAGCTGATACCGGTACCACCCCCAATCTCGGAATGGGTCCGCGCTTTCTGGAAAAGCTCGAATCTTGCACGGATTGTTGACCGCATGACAGGATCTGTGCCAGCATGACTGCCACCTGATACCGGTACCATAACCTCGCTGCGGAAGGCTTCACCGCCGACCCGCGCTGGAAAGGAACTCCTCTGATGCTCGGCTTCGACGAAACCGCCTTCCGTGCGCAGACGGCCAGTGCCGTCGCGCTCCGCCCCCAGATCGAGAAGCTCGTCGACGAGCTGCTCGCCCAGGGCATCGACAACGTCCTGCTCGTCGGATCCGGCGGCACCTACGCGCAGGCGTGGCCGTATGAGCTCTTCGCTCGCGAGCGCTCGACGCTTCCGGTGCGCGCCGTCATCGCCGCCGAGCTCGTGGTCGCCGGCGATGCCCTGCTCGGCAAGACCACCGCCGCCGTCTTCACCTCGGTCTCCGGCACCACGGAAGACGTCCTCGCCGCGATCGAGTACGTGCGCGACGCCGGCGCCACGACGATCGCGTTCACCGGGCACGCCGACTCGCCGATCGCCCTCGGAGTCGACCACGCGCTCGTCTCCGAGCCGAAGACCTGGCCGTTCGACATGCAGCTGCTCCTTCTCGTCGGGCGCCTCCTCGAGCGCCGCGGCGAGTTCGACGGTTACGCCTCCCTGGCCGACGAGCTCGTGAACCTCCCCGACGCGCTCGTCGCCGTCGCCGAGCAGGCCGAGCCGGCGGCAGCATCCTTCGCCGAGGCGCACAAGGACACCGACTACTACTTCCTCATCGGCGGCGGGCCGCTGTGGGGCTTCACCTACCTGTACTCGATGTGCATCCTCGAGGAGATGCAGTGGCTGCGCACCACCCGCGTGCACAGCGCGGAGTTCTTCCACGGCTCGCTCGAGCTGCTCGAGGAGGACACGGCGGTGCTCGTCTTCCAGGGCGAGGACCGCACGCGTCCGCTGACCGATCGCGCCGAGGCCTTCGCGAAGCGGATCACGAACGACGTCACCGTCTTCGACACCCGCGAGTACGCCCTCGAGGGCTTCAGCGCCGAGAACCGTGCGCTCATCGCACCGATCGTCCTCGATACCGTGATGGGCCGGGTCAGCAAGCACCTCGAGCGCGTGCGCGACCACTCGCTCGACCTGCGCCGCTACTACCGCGTCATGGCGTACTGAAGCAGGCGGAACGGACCATGCGAGTACTCGGCTTCGGCGACAACATCATCGACCGCTTCCTCGACCGTGGCATCGACTACCCGGGTGGGAACGCCGTCAACGTCGCCGTCTATGCGCACCGCCACGGTGCGCACGCCGAGTATCTCGGGGTGTTCGGCGACGACGACGCAGGGTCGTTCCTGCGGGCGTCGATCGAGGACGCCGGCGTGCCCACGTCGCGCAGCCTCGTCCGCAGGGGGGAGTCGGGGGTCTCCTCCCTGCAGGTCGTCGACGGCGACCGCACCTTCCTCGGCTGGAACGGCGGCGGTGTCACCGTGCGCGAGCCGATCGACCTCGACGACGGACGTGCCGAGTATGCGGCATCCTTCGACGTCGTGCACTCGAGCGTCTACTCCGGCGTCGAGTCCCAGCTGCCTCGGCTGCGCGAGACCGGCGTGCTCGTCAGCTTCGACCTGTCGAGCGAGCCGGAGTACCGCGCCCCGGCGTACCTCGACCGGATCGCGCCGTTCGCCGACGTCGTGCTGCTCTCCTGCGCCCACCTCGACGAGGAGGCCTCGTTCACACTGCTCGAGGATGCCGTGCGGCGCGGCGCCGGTCTCGCCCTGGGTACGCGCGGCGTCGATGGCGCGGTCGTCGCCGACGGCCGGAACCGGATCGCCGCACCGGCGCGCCTGCTCGGCGGCGAGGAGCGCCTGGTCGACACGATGGGATGCGGCGACGCGTTCGTCGCGGGATTCCTCGTGTCGCTGCACGGCGACGGCTGGCGTCGCTCTCATCGGCCGGAGGCGACGGCGCTGGGGCGCGCCCTCGAGGCCGGAGCGGATGCCGCTCGCGACCAGTGCCTCGTCGAGGGGGCGTTCGGCCGCGGGCGGCGGACCCCCGCCGCGGCTAGCATGAGGTGAGCCGATCGAAAGGGGCGAAGCGGGTGACGAACGAGCGTGCCGCGCCGCCCACCATCTCGGAGGTGGCCGCTGAAGCCGGAGTCGGCAGGGCCACGGCCGCACGCACGCTCGGCGGCTACGGCTACGTCAGCCCCGAGCTGCGCGAGCGAGTGCTCGAGGCGGCCGCGCGCATCGGCTACCGCGCCAACGCGCTGGCCCGCAGCATGTCGACCGGGGTCACCCACACGATCGGCGTGATCGTAGCCGACATCGCGAACCCGTTCTTCGGCGGCGTCGTGCGCGGCATCTCCGACGCGGCGCGCCCTCGCGGGGTCGACGCGCTGGTGCTCAGCACCTACGAGAAGCTCGCCGAGGAGGTCGCCGCGACCGACGTGCTGGTGGACAAGCGCGTGGACGGCATGATCATCGCCTCGGCTGCCCTCGACCCGGCATCCGCCGAGCACATCCTCCAGGCGCGCTCCCGCGGCATCCCCGTGATCCTGGTGGACCGGGTGATTCCGGGACTCCACCTCGACGCCGTCGTGATCGACAACCGCACGGCATCCCGCGACGCGGTCGCCCGGCTGATCGCCGAGGGGCATCGCCGGATCGGGTTCGTGTGGGGGCCGCCGGTCGCGGAGCGGCCCGCACGCCGCCGGGACTTCGTCGACGTCGGCGCCGGCAACCTCTCCACCGACGGCGATCGTCTGCAGGGCTACCTCGACGCGCTGGACGACGAGGGCATCGCGTTCGATCCGGAACTCGTGATGGTCGGACTGAAGAACGAGGACCGTGCAGAGGCCGAGGTCGGGCGGATGCTCGCGCTCGCCGACCCGCCGACGGCGCTGTTCTGCACGGAGACGGATGCCGTGACCGGCGCCCTCCGGGCGATCCGGAACGCGGGCCTGCGGGTGGGGCGCGACGTGTCGCTGATCGGCTTCGACGACAGCTCGTGGGCTGCGGTGATGGAGCCGCCGCTGACGATGATCGAGCAGCCGATGCTCGCGCTCGGCGCGCGGGCCGCGGAGGCGCTCTTCGAGTTGATCGACGGGAAGTCGGATGCCGTGCGCGTGCACACCCTCGACACGCGGCTCATCGAGCGCGCATCGGTCGCGCCGCCGCGCGCCGCCGGCTCCTGACGCCCCGGCATCCGTCCGGGCTTCCGGTCAGGCTCCGGTCCGGGTCTCCGGTCCGGAAGACGGGGTGTCCAGATCGACGGTCCGCCGGGCGGTCTGGATCGCTACCTGTAGAACAGGAATGCCCACGCGAAGAATCCAAGGCATCCGAAGAGAAAGATCGCGAGCGCAATTCTCATCGCCGATTCCACGGCCGAATTGGGCGTTCGGTAATAGCGTCGCATTCTTCGGTCGTATCTGCGTCGGGCTCTCGACCGCTGAGCCCGGGACGGGGATTTCGCAGAGCCGCCGCGGAGATCGGTGACCACAGGTCTGCGACTCAAATGCTGGCCAGCACGGGGTTGCTCGGAGTCAGGTCACTCCAGTTCACCGTGCCCGTTCCCGCGATGACCGTGCCCACGCTCGAAGGCGAGGTGATGTCGAAGCACAGGCTGTAGGTGCACTCGACCTGGGGAATGGGGAGGATGGGGATGAAGATCGCCGTGAAGGTCATGCACAGTCGCGTCGGGACCTTCGGAGTGTAGGGAGGGAAGAGGTCGTTCGGCATGTTCACGTTGCCGAGAACGGAGAAGGTCGACGTGAAGCCGCTGATCTGGCCGATCGTCCCCACACCCGTCGTGCCGCCGATCGTGTAGTCGTGCTTAGTGTTGTCGCTGAATGAGATGCTGCCGCCGACCCCGACGATCGTATAGCCGGGCTTGAAGAACCCCGTGTCGCAAGCCGAACTGTCGAGGTTGAAGACGATGCTCCCGGTCACCGTTCCCAGGTTGAGGACGGTGACCGACTGTGCGGTGAAGGCGCCCAGCGAACCGGTCTGCAGGCACCCGCACCCCGGAGGATTCGTGCTCGCGGCAGCGAGCGGCATCGCGACCGCGGCGGCGACCACCGGTGTCGACCAGGCGAGCCCCTTCGTCATCGTGCGACGCGTGATCCCGCCGCTTCGGTTCGCGTCGTGCTCGGTCGTTCGGTTCATGGAAGCCCCCAGTTCTGTGCGCTGCTCCCTCGATGCAGCGTCATTTGCCTTCATTAGACAGATACCGGGCGCTTCGCGATTCTTACTCGGAATATCGGTATCCCGACCTGAATATCGATATGTATTAGGGAGCCTCGTGCCATCAGGTGTTGCGGAAGAGGAGAGGCATTTCGGGGCGGGGGAGGTAATAACCCTGCGAAACGCCTCTCCTCCCCAGACAGAGGACGGTCAACGATGACGACTATTACGCGAAGACGAGCGCAATATCGGCATTCTTCGGATGCGGTCGGCGACTTGTGCTCGGCAATTCACGCAATGAGGTGAAGAGCGCGCGCCGCACGTTCGGCGAACTCGGCGTCGCCGGTTCTCATCGCCCGCTGCAGTTCGCGGCAGCTTCTGCGCATCTGATCGAGGTCATCGGCACTCGGCACGAAAAGTCGGAGATTCCTCCGAAGGACGATGACCCATTCATCCGACAGAAGCTGATAGAAGCGATTGCAGGCGTGCCTTCGGAGGCAGGTGAGGAGGTCGATCCGCGTGCTCGCGGAGGCGACGGGATCCTCGAGCACACGACCGAGGGCTTCGACGAGGGCGATCGCCTCTGCCCGCTGCTCCGCAGTCATTCGGCCGATCGCCATCCGGGCCAGGGCGCCCGCGTAATAGCCCGCCGCTTCCATCGATTCCGTGATCTCCTCAATCGTGACCGAGGTCACGACGGTGAAGCGACTTGGCTGGATCGACACCATGCCGAGGCGTTCCAATCGCAGCAGGGCTTCACGAACCGGGGTGCGTGAGACATGCAGTTCGGCCGCGATCTCCACGTCACGGATGTAGCTCCCGGGAGTGAGGTCACCGACCACGATGCGTGACGCCACATGACGGAAGACGTCCTCGGAAAGCGGCTGTTTGGTGACATGTGCGTGCTGGGTCATCGATAGTGGTTCCGATCCTGGTCCTCAGTGTCGAGATCATCGGAACTGTGTTTCATGACGCGTATATCGGGATACAGCACGTTGTCGCTGGGGCTCCGGTCGCAGTTCGGCACGGTGCGTGTGCCGCGGACTGTGCCGAACTGCGACCGGAATCAGATCGGGCCTGACTGGATGCCGGTCAGGCGGCGGCCGCGCGGAGCCCCTCGATCAGGGGAGTGGTCGGCCGGCCGATGAGACGGGAGAGGGTGCCGTCGGTGTCAGCGAGGGCGCCGTCGCGGATGCCGGCGTCCAGGGCGGCGACGAATCCCGCAGTGCCCTCGTCGAGGCCGGCGGACTGCAGCGCGGCGAGCTGCTCGTCGAACGCGAGCGCGCGGTACTCGACGGGCCGGCCGACGAGCTCCGTGGCGACCTCGGCCAGGTGCGCGTAGTCCCAGGCGACGTCGCCGCCGAGCTCGTAGACCTCGCCGATGTGGCCGTCCTCGAGCGCGACGACGGCGGCGGCATCCGCGAAGTCCTTACGGCTGGCGGAGGCGACGCGTCCCTCGCCGACGCCGGCGGCGATCACGCCGGTCTCGGCGGCGCGGGCCACGTCGGCCGCGTAGTTCTCGGAGTACCAGTTGTTCCGGAGGATCACCGCGGGCAGGCCGGATGCCGCGATGAGCTCCTCGGTCGCCTTGTGCTCCGGCGCGAGCACGAGCGCGCTGGTCGTCGCCTTCGGCGCACTCGTGTACACGAACTTCGAGACACCCGCCGCGACGGCGGCGTCGATGACGGCCTGGTGCTGCGCGACGCGCTGACCGACCTCGGAGCTCGACACGAGGATCGCGGTGTCGACGCCCTCGAGCGCCGCGGCGACCGTCTCCGGCTCGGTGTAGTCCAGACGGGCGACGCGCACGCCCAGATCGGCGGCCTTCGCGACGTCGCGCGCTCCGGCGACGATCGACTGCGGGTCGGCTCCGCGCTCGATCAGGCTCTCGATGATGAGGCGGCCGAGCTGCCCGGTCGCGCCGGTGACGAGGATGGTCATGGGTGAGTCCTTTCGTTGGGATCACCCGGGACAACAGCATCCGCGGTCATGAACATTCCAACAGAAGGGTACCCACTTTGAAGTAAGGTACCTACATGACGGTGAGTTTTGCGCAGATAAAGGCATCCACGCCGATGGTCTTCGACCCGGGATGCAGCACCCGTGTCATCCTCGATCACGTCATGAGCAAGTGGGGCGTGCTCGTGCTGTCGTCCCTCTCGGACGGCACCCGCCGGTGGAGCGAGTTGCGCCGCGAGGTGGGCGGCATCAGCGAGAAGATGCTCGCGTCGACTCTGCGCACGCTCTCGGACGACGGGCTGGTGCATCGGGAGTCCTTCCCGACGGTGCCGCCGCACGTCGAGTACAGCCTGACCCCGCTCGGGCGGGACCTCATGGAGCGGATGCTGCCGCTGGTCGAGTGGGTCGCGGAGCACTCGGACGGCATGCTGGGACGCTCGACTCGTACCGAAACGGATTCAGTCGCACCACGGGGCTGACGCACACGGATTCCGTCGCGAAAACGCGTAACTTGACCAGGGAACCGCGGCGGCCCTACTGTTCACTTCATGTCAACGACGCCCATCCACCTGGAACGACCCGACGGCAAGGGGCTGGCGGCCGGCACGCTGGGACTCTGGGGATCCACCGTCATCGGCCTCGCCTCCACCGCACCGGTCTACTCGCTGGTCGCGACTCTCGGCTGGGTGGTCCTCGCCGTCGGCGCGCAGGCGCCGATCGCGTTCATCCTCGCGTTCATCCCGATGCTCCTCATCGCCTTCGCGTATCGCGAGCTCAACAACGCGGTGCCAGACTGCGGCACCACGTTCACCTGGGGCACCAAGGCGTTCGGCCCATGGATCGGCTGGATGGGCGGCTGGGGCGTCGCCGTCGCAGGCATGGTCGTGCTCGCGAACCTCGCGCAGATCGCCTCGGTGTACTTCTGGGCGCTGTTCGGACAGGACCTGGAGAACAACGATCTGCGGGTCGTGCTCGTCGCCGTGCTGTTCATCGCCGCGATGACGTGGGTGAGCTGGCGCGGGGTCGAGATCGGCGAGCGCATCCAGAACGTGCTCCTCGGCGTCCAGTACCTCGCACTCGTGGTCTTCATCGTGGCGGTCTTCTGGCAGATCGCCACGGGCAACGCCCCGAACGCGATCCCGTTCTCCTGGGAGTGGATGAACCCGTTCGCGTTCACCTCCTGGTCGGGCTTCACCGAGGCGATCCTGCTCGCCCTGTTCATCTACTGGGGCTGGGACACCTGTCTCGCGCTGAACGAGGAGACCAAGGACCCGAAGCGCATCCCCGGGCGTGCGGCGCTGCTCACGACCGTCATCCTGCTCTTCACCTACGTGGCCGTGACCATCGCGGCGATGATGTACGCCGGCCTCGGCGAAGACGGGCCGGGGCTCGGCAATGAGGCGAACGCCGACGACTTCTTCCTCGCCATCAAAGACGGACTCCTCGGTCCGTTCGGCTGGGTGCTCGTCGTCGCCGTCATCATCTCGTCGATCTCCTCGACCCAGACCACCATCCTCCCCACGGCCCGCGGCACTCTGGCGATGGGTGTCTACCGCGCCCTCCCCGAGAAGTTCAAGGACGTGCATCCCGTCTACAAGACGCCGTCCTTCTCGACGATCGTCATGGGGGTCGTGGCCATCGCGTACTACGTCGGCATGACCCTGATCAGCGACAACATCCTGCAGGACTCGATCCTCTCGCTCGGTCTTGCGATCGCGTTCTACTACGCGATCACCGGCTTCGCGTGCGTCTGGTACTTCCGGGCCGACCTGCGCCGCTCGCCGCGGGACTTCCTCTTCAAGGGGCTGTTCCCGCTGATCGGGGCGCTCCTGCTCACGGGCGCGTTCGTGCAGTCCGCGATCGACATGTGGGACGTCGACTACGGCTACACCGTGCTCTTCGGCATCGGCGGCACCTTCGTGGTCGGCATCGGCTCGCTGGCCGTCGGCCTCGTGCTGATGTTCGTCTGGTACCTGTTCCCGCGCTCGAAGCGGTTCTTCCGCGGCGAGAGCCTGAACCGGCAGACTGAGGTCATGGTGCCGGAGGACGCCGCAGAGTTCCCGCGCTCGATCGATGGAGGGATCTGACATGACCGTCGCCACCGCCGACCTGTACGACGAGCTCGAGGAGGGCATCCAGTCGCTGCCGCTGCAGCTGCGCTCCTTCGGGAGGCGGCGCGCGTTCGACGGCCCGATCCGCACGGTGCGCTGCTTCGAGGACAACGCGCTGCTGAAGTCGGTGCTCTCGACTCCGGGCGAGGGAGCGGTGCTCGTCGTCGACGGCGGAGGCTCCCTCAACCGGGCGCTGATGGGCGACATGATCGCCGAGCTGGCGGTCTCGAACGGCTGGGCGGGGGTCGTGATCCACGGCGCGATCCGCGACAGCGTCGCGGTCGACGGGCTCGATCTCGGTGTGAAGGCGCTCGGCACGAACCCGCGCAAGAGCACGAAGCTCAGCACCGGGGAGGCGGACGTGACGCTCGAGTTCGGCGGCGTGACCTTCCGGGTCGGGGCGCGCCTGTACAGCGACGAGGACGGCATCCTCGTCGAGCGCTGAGGCTCGGGTCGAGCCTGCCCTAGGCTTTTCTCCGTGCGCATCCGCCTCGACATCGCCTATGACGGCACCCACTTCCGCGGGTGGGCCAAGCAGCCGAATCTGCGCACCGTGCAGGGCACCCTGGAGGCGGCCCTGGCCCGCATCGTCGGCAGCGACGTGCAGTTCGTCGTCGCCGGGAGGACGGATGCCGGCGTGCACGCCGCCGGTCAGGTGGCGCACGTCGACCTCGACGAGGCGCAGTGGTCGCGGATCGAGGCCAGGCACGGCCGCGCGGCGCATGACCCTGCCGGCTCGATCGCCGGGCGCATGCGCGGGGTGCTCGGCGCCTACCCCGACGTGACCGTCACGCGGTCGTCGATCGCCCCGGACGGGTTCGACGCCCGGTTCTCCGCGGTGTGGCGGCGCTACCGCTACCGGCTCGCCGACGAGTCGTCCGGTTACGACCCGCTGCGCCGGCACGACACGACGACCCACCGCGGCGCGCTCGATGCCGAGGCGATGGATGCCGCCGCCCGCACGCTCATCGGACTGCACGACTTCGCTGCGTACTGCAAGCCGCGCGAGGAGTCCACGACGATCCGCACGCTGCTCGACTACCGCTGGACGCGCGACGAGCTCGGCGTGCTCGTCGCGGAGGTGAAGGCCGACGCCTTCTGCCACAGCATGGTGCGCGCCCTCGTCGGCGCCTGCGCCGCAGTGGGCGAGGGGCGACTCGATGTCGACGACCTCGTGGTGCTCCGCGATGCCCTCGAGCGCACCAGCGAGTTCAAGGTCCTCGCCGCGCGGGGACTGACACTGACCGAGGTCGGGTATCCGGCCGACGATCTGCTGTCGGCACGGGCCGAGCAGACGCGCGCCCGCCGCGAGATCCCCGGCGAGTGACGCCCGCCTTCGGGCACCGCGTCCGACAGGAGGGGCGACACCCGGAGAAGTCCCCGCTCGCGGGGCGGACGCGAGTAGCGTAGGAGCGATCATGAAGGTCATCTCCTACAACCTGCGCAAGCATCGGGCGGCCGGCGAACTCGTCGCGCTGCAGGAGCAGCACGACCCGGACGTCCTCTGCCTGCAGGAGTGCGATGTGCAGGAGCTGCCTCCGCGGGTGGGCGACCTCGTGCTCGCGCTGGCGACGCAGGGCAACCGGCTGGGCCTGGCGGTGTACTACCGCAGCAGCGTCTTCCGGATGGATGCGGTGAAGACGATCGGGCTGAAGAAGTCGCTGCACGACCACCTGCTGCGTCCGGCGCATGAGCGCGTGCTCGGCGTGCGGCTGCACGACATCGATGACCGGCGCGACATGATCGTCGCCTCCTTCCACGCCGCGCCGCTGACCGCGCTGAACTCGCTCCGCCGGCATCAGATCCGTGCGGCGCTCACCGAGCTGGAGAAGCTCGGCGAGGGGCTGCCGGTGCTGATGGTCGGCGACTACAACTACCCGGTGTTCAAGGAGAACCTCGGCCAGACGGTCCGCGACCACGGCTACGCGCTCACGCTCAGCGACGACCACACCTACACCCGCTACCGCGTGTTCCGCGGGCACTACGACTTCGCGACCTCTGTGGGCTTCGAGATCGACAAGGTGACCACGCTCCCGCAGGGGTCGAGCGACCACCGCCCGATCCTGGTCACCGCACGGCCGCACTGACGCTCGAGTTCCGGGGCGGGTGCCCCGGCGCGCCACATGCGTACCCCTCAGGCCGCGCCGACGCGGAACGCGGCCCGGTGCGCGGCGGGGCTCACGCCCAGGCGCTGACGGAAGTGCAGTCTCAGCGACACGGCGCTGCCGAATCCGGCGAGCTCGGCGATGCGCTCGACGGTGTCGTCGCCGCCTTCGAGCAGGGTGCGGGCGGCGTCGACGCGCTGGTCGAGCAGCCACTGCTGCGGGCTGTTCGCGGTGCGCTCGCGGAACCGGCGCGTGAACGTGCGCCGGGAGAGGTGCACCGAGGCCGCCCAGGTGTCCACGTCGATCGGGTCGGCGAGGTGCGCGCGCGCCCACAGCATGGCCCGGCCGATCGGGTCGTCCGCGGATGCCGCCACAACGGGGGCCGGGATGTACTGCGCCTGCGAACCGGTGCGATGAGGGGCGAGCACGAGTGCCCGGGCGAGTGCGGCCGCGGCGAGGCTGCCGTGGTCGGAGCGCACGATGTGCAGGCAGCAGTCCAGCGCTGCAGCCGCGCCGGCGGAGGTGATGACGTCGCCGAGGTCGGTCCACAGAACGTCCTCCCGAACGGTCACGGCGGGCTCTGCCGCCGAGAGGCGCGGCGCGGCCGACCAGTGCGTGGACACCTCCCGTCCGTCAGCGACCCCGGATGCAGAGACCACGAAGGTCCCCAGGCACAGCCCGACGATGCGCGCCCCGCGGGCGTGTGCCGCGCGCACCGCGTCGAGCAGCTCCGCGGAGGGGGAGACGGACTCGCGCCAGCTCGGGATCACGACGAGATCGGCCTCCGCCATCGCCTCGAGTCCGGCATCCACCTGGATCGCGTACCCGGCGCCGGTCGGCATCGACCCCGGATGCTCGGCGCACACCGTGACGTCGTACAGGCCCTCGACGCCGTCGAGCCCGGCGCCGCCGAACACGAGAGTCGGGACGGACAGGTGGAAGGGGCTGATGTGCGGGAACGCCAGCACGGCGACACGGCTGCGACGACCGGGATCAGACATGGCCTGATCCTATCGAACACGCGCCTTCAGGCCACTGGAGGCCGACGAGCGGATGCCGAAGACTGGGGCCATGACAACGATCTCAGCCCTTCTCGTCGGCGGTCCGACCCTGCACTTCACCTATGCGGGACTGTCCTTCCTCACCGACCCCACGTTCGACGAGCCGCGGGAGTACCCCGGCCCGATCACGCTGTACAAGCTCACGGGACCCGCCGTGCCGGCATCCGCCGTCGGCCCGATCGACGTCGTCCTCCTCTCGCACGACCAGCACGAGGACAACCTCGACGAGGCCGGCCGTGCGCTGCTCCCGGAGATCCCGCTCGTGCTGGGCACCGAGGACTCCGCCGCGCGCATCCCGCACATCACCGGCCTCGCGCCGTGGCGGCAGCACCGCGTCGGCGACGTGGTGATCACGGCTGTGCCCGCCCTGCACGGCCCGGAGGGTGCCGAGGCGCTGACCGGCGTCGTCACCGGGTTCGTGCTCGAGGCGGAAGGCGAGCCGACCGTGTACGTCTCCGGGGACAACGCCTCCGTCGACCTCGTGCGCGAGATCGCCGGGCGATTCCCTCGCATCGACATCGCGGTGCTCTTCGCAGGGGCGGCGAACGTCGGCCGCTTCGGCGACGTCGACCTCACCCTGAACGCCCGCACCGCGCTCGAGGCCGCGGAGGTGCTGGCGGATGCCATGATCGTCCCCGTGCACGCCGAGGGCTGGTTCCACTTCTCCGAGACGCGTGAGCGCCTGATCGGCATGTTCGAGCACGCCGGCCGCGGCGACCGCCTGCGTGTGCTCACGGCGGGGGAGCGTGCTGAGCTCTCCTGAGCATCCTCGAAACGCCCCGCCGGCGAGTCCGGCGGGGCGCACGTTTTGGGGGAAGCGGCCCTGATGACGTAAGCTGTCACTTTGGTACTCGACTGCCGGGTGCCACGAACGTGAGCCCTCCACTGGCGTGTTCCCCGAAGTCCTGAACTCAGGCCACTGGGAACCACCCCGGAGTGGGATTCACGAACCTCTCCGTTCGAACAAGAAAGCAGCACTATCGTGACGCGCACTTACACCCCGAAGGCCGGGCAGGTCCAGCGTGACTGGGTCGTCATCGACGCCACCGACGTCGTCCTCGGCCGTCTGGCTTCGCACGCCGCCGCACTCCTGCGCGGCAAGCACAAGCCGACCTTCGCCAACCACATCGACTCGGGTGACTTCGTCATCATCGTGAACGCCGAGAAGGTCGCGCTCACCGGTCAGAAGCTCCAGAAGAAGATCGCCTACCGTCACTCGGGCTACCCGGGCGGCCTCAAGGCGACCACCTACTCCGAGCTCCTCGAGAAGAACCCGGTCCGCGCTGTGGAGAAGGCCATCCGTGGCATGCTCCCGAAGAACAGCCTCGGCCGCCAGCAGCTGGCGAAGCTGAAGGTGTACACGGGTGCCGAGCACCCGCACGCCGCTCAGCAGCCCACGCCGTACACCCTCGACCAGGTCGCGCAGTAAGCGCCGTAAAGACTTAAGGACATACTCGTGGCTGACATCCAGGACACCACCGAAACCCCCCAGAACTACTCGACCTCGACCCCCGAGACCGACGCAGTCGAGGCGGCTCCCCGCCCCGTGCTGAGCGTTCCGGGCGCCGCTGTCGGCCGTCGCAAGCAGGCCATCGCCCGCGTGCGCCTGATCCCCGGATCGGGCACCATCACGGTCAACGGCCGCACGCTCGAGGACTACTTCCCGAACAAGCTGCACCAGCAGCTGATCAACGACCCGTTCACGGTCCTCAACCTCGCCGGCGGCTACGACGTCATCGCGCGCATCTCCGGTGGTGGCCCCTCGGGTCAGGCCGGCGCGCTGCGTCTCGGCATCGCTCGTGCCCTCAACGGCATCGACGCGGAGAACAACCGTCCGACCCTGAAGAAGGCCGGCTTCCTGTCGCGCGACGCTCGCGTCAAGGAGCGCAAGAAGGCCGGTCTCAAGAAGGCCCGCAAGGCGCCTCAGTACTCGAAGCGTTAAGGTCCACCGGTTCCGATGCCGATCTTTGGCACGGACGGCGTGCGAGGACTCGCCAATGGCGTCCTCACCGCCGACCTGGCGCTCACCCTGGCCCAGGCGACTGCTGTCGTCCTGGGCCAGGGCCGTACTGCGGAGGCTCGCAAGGCCGCAGGCAAGCGACTCACCGCAGTGGTGGCCCGCGACCCCCGGGTCTCCGGTCACTTCCTCACGGCCGCCGTGGCGGCGGGCCTCGCCTCCTCGGGCGTGGACGTGCTCGAGGCGGGCGTCATCCCGACGCCCGCGCTCGCCTTCCTCGTCGCCGACCGCGACGCCGACTTCGGCGTGATGATCTCGGCCTCGCACAACCCGGCGAAGGACAACGGCATCAAGATCTTCGCCCGCGGCGGGGTCAAGCTCCCCGACGTGGTCGAGGAGCGCATCGAAGCGGCCATGGCCGGTGAGAAGCTGCGCCCGACCGGTCCTGACGTCGGTCGCATCATCCGGTTCTCGGATGCTGAGGACCGCTACGTCGTGCACCTGCTCGCGTCGCTGCCGAACCGCCTGAACGGCATCAAGGTCGTCCTCGACTGCGCACACGGCGCGGCCGCAGGAGTCTCCCCTGAGACGTTCCGCGATGCGGGCGCCGAAGTCATCGTGATCGGTGCAGACCCGGACGGCTGGAACATCAACGACGGCGTCGGCTCGACTCACCTCGACAAGCTCGCAGAGGCTGTCGTGCGCCACGGTGCCGACATCGGGATCGCCCACGACGGCGACGCCGACCGGTGCCTCGCTGTGGACGCCGAGGGCAAGGTCATCGACGGCGACCAGATCATGGCGATCCTCGCGGTGTCGATGAAGGAGCGCGGACACCTCACCGACGACACCCTCGTCGCCACGGTGATGAGCAACCTCGGCCTGCACGTCGCGATGCGCGAGCACGGCATCACAGTGCGGCAGACCGCCGTCGGCGACCGCTATGTGCTCGAGGACATGAACGCCGGCGGCTACGCCCTCGGCGGCGAGCAGTCCGGTCACGTCATCATGAGCGAGTACGCCACCACCGGCGACGGCCTGCTCACGGGCCTGCACCTGGTGGCCGAGATGGCGCGCCAGAACAAGACCGCGGCGGAGCTCGCGAGCATCATGACGGTGTACCCGCAGGTGCTCATCAACGTCCGTGGCGTCGACAAGGACGCCGTGGACGACCACGAGGGCGTGCAGGAAGCCGTCCGCGCGGTCGAGGCCGAGCTGGGCGAGTCCGGGCGCGTGCTGCTGCGCAAGTCCGGCACCGAGCCGCTCGTGCGCGTGATGGTCGAGGCCGCAGATGAGGAGTCGGTGCAGAAGCACGCCGAGCACCTCGCAGACGTGGTGCGGGAGCACCTCGCGCTCTGATCTGACGAGCGCTCCGATCTGACGAGAAGACGACACCGGCCGGTGCTGAGCGATCAGCGCCGGCCGGTTCTTCGTGTCAGGCCGGACGCAGGGCCCGCCGCTAGGGCGCCGTGCAGATGCGGAACGTGCCGCTGTCGACGAGCGTCTCCGTCGTGCAGGGGAGGCCGGTGAGACGCGGAACGCCGTCCATGGCCGGTGCATCGAACAGGCCGACGTGGGCTCCGGTCATGACGATCGGGGCGACGGCCGCGCCCCATGGCTCCGCGGCGAGCCACTCGATGTCGTTCTCGGCGACCCAGTCGGTGATGGCTTCGATCTCCGCGCGCTGGCGCTCGAGGAGCCAGATGTCCGAGCTGGAGAGCGAGGCGATGTGGAGCGCTGCTCCCGCGGCGACGATGAAGGCCAGGGCGGATGCGGCGACGGTCCCGCCGATCCGCGCGGTGCTTCCGACCCGCACGGCGTCGCCGTGCGGTCGCATCCGCATCACCGACCACAGTGCGACGGCCGCGATGATCGGGAAGAAGGCGAAGACCCCGGGGGCTGGATGCCGAACCCACAGGGGGAGGCGCGATGCCGTGGCCCACCAGCCGACGAAGGCCAGCGCGCCGACGAGAGCGGCGAGGCCGTAGGCGATCACCAGCCTGTCTTCCTTCGCGGCCGATCGAGCCGACATGATGAGTCCGGCTGCAGCGAGTCCGAGGGTCAGGATCGCGCAGGCGATCGCCACTCCCGCGGGGAGCGACCAGGAATCGGCGAGGGTGCCGAGCTTCTGCGTGATGCTCGTCGCGGCGTCGCCCTGACCGCCGCTGCGCACGAAGCCGGCGAGTGCACGCAGGTGCTGAACGTATCCGGAGGGGCCGAGGGTAAGCAGCGCCGCCACTTCCAGCAGCAGCGTGGGCACTCCGGCGAGGAGCAGCGGCAGCCAGGAGCGGCGGAGCGCGGCCCCTGCGCGAGCCCAGCCGGTTCCATCGGTGAGCACCCATATCGCGACGGCGAAGGCCGGGAGGGCGAGCAGCGCGATGAGCTTCGCCTGGAGCGCGAGTCCGACGAGCAGGCCGGCGAGCCAGGCCCGGCGGGGGAGGACGACGAGGGCCCACACGATCAGGGCAGCGGCCGGGATCTCCCCGAGGAGGTCTGCCGGCCCCTGGATCGGAGAGAAACCGGCGCTGGTCGTGAACGCGAGCGGGACGGCGACGGCGAGCAGGGCCGCCCAGCGTCCCCCGATGCGGTGGCCGAGCACCGCCGATCCGGCAAGGAGCAGGATCCAGTAGGCGAGCGGCACGAGCCGCGCCGCGATGACGGGATCGATGCCGGTCGCCAGCAGCGCCGCCACCGGCAGCAGCACGACGGGACCAGTGGAGATCCGAGGATCGAAGGGCGTGATCATCGAGCCGGATAGGGCGCCGTCGCTGGAATAGCCGAGACCGGCGAGGAGATTCCTGGGCACGGTGAGGTTGAACGCCTCGTCCTCCCAGAAGCGCCAGATCACGAGGCTGTGCCAGGCGAGGATCGCATGCCCCACGAGCAGGGCGGCCGCAATCGCCCAGAACAGGATCGTGCGGGCGCGGGTCATGAGGCGGCGGCCTCCGGAAGGCGGATGCTGCGCAGCGGCGCGGACGGGCGCAGGGAGAGGCTCCAGGCTTCGCGGAGAGCGGATGCGACGAACTGGCGGAGGCGCTTCGGGGGGAGGCGCACGGCGGCGGCGCGGCCCCACATCGTGCCCTGAGCGGATGCTCCGCGCCGAGGGATGCTGGCCACGCGGACGTAGCGGACCCGGAAGCCGGAGCGCGCCTCTGCCAGCGAGAAGTGCACGTGCGGCACGGACGCGTCGGCGGGCAGCGCGTCGACGAGGGCGCGGATCGCCGAGGGACGGTACGCCCGCAGCGGAGTGTTCACGTCGGGGACGCGGCGTCCGGCGGCCGAGGCGATCAGCAGGCCGACAGCGGCGGTGAGGACCTTGCGGTACCACGGGTCGGTGCGGCCGTCGCGGATGCCGTGCACGACGTCGGCCTGCTCGCGGACGAGGGCGTTGATGAGCCGGGGGAAGTCGGCGCCGTGGAACTGCCCGTCGCCGTCGACGTGGACGAGCACGTCGGGCTCGGCCGCGAGTCCGAGGCGATAGGCGGCCAGAGCGGTCGGTCCGTGGCCGCGGTTCTCCGGCTGCACCTCGACCGTCACATCCGCGACGTCGTCGAACACGGTGGGGGTCGCATCCGTCGACCGGTCGTCGGCGATGTGGAAGGTGACCTCGTCCGCGAGCGGGGCCACGGCCTCCCGGATCTCGTCGATGAAGCCGCGGATGCCCTCAGCCTCGTTGAAAGCCGGCATGACGATGGCGAGGCGATGGAGGGTCACGTGGTTCCTAGACGGTGGTGGAAAGCGCCGGTGTGCGCACGAAGTAGCCTAGTAGAGCCATGGATATCCGTTCTCGACTGCGCCGACTCGCCGGTGTCGGCAGCCGCTTCCTCATCGTCGGCGCGGTCAGCACCCTCATCGAGGTGGGCGTCTTCAACCTGCTGGTCTATGCGTGGGGTGTCGACGTGATCGCGGCGAAGGTGATCGCGTCGCTGGTGGCGCTGGTGAACGCGTACATCGGCAACAGGGAGTGGACCTTCCGTCACCGCGACCGCCGCGGCCGTGTGAACGAGCTCGTGCTGTTCCTGCTCACCAACGCCGCGTGCACCGGGCTCGGCGCGCTCCTGGTGTGGCTGGGCGTCGAAGCGGCGGAGGCCGCGCTCGGGCGCACGCCCGGTCCATTCATCGTGAACTTCGTGAACCTCGTCAGCATCGTCGTCGTCGTGCTCGTGCGGTTCGTGCTGTACCACAAGCTCGTCTTCCGGGTCTCGCCGAAGGCCGAGCCCGCGGCTGAACCCGGCGAGCTCGATCAGCGATAGATCAGGAACGCCCAGAGCAGGAAGCAGACGCTCGCCGTGACGAGCACGACGATCCCGATGCTCTTGAGAGCGTCCAGCTTCCGATTCGGGGCGCGGTAGTAGCGATTCATCTGGCGGCGGTGGCGCCGACTGGTGCGGTGCCGGCCTGGCTGTCGTTGGGTGGTCATGGGCCCGGAGCCTCGGTTGCGCGTGCGTATGCCATCGGATCCCTCAATCCCTCAAGGCGTGCGGCCCGCCGTTCCCTCGAGGGCGTGCCGCGCGGAGCATCGCTCCGTACAAGAGTGATACCGCGCTCCACGGAGGCGTGGGCACAGCCACGGCCCGCAATTCCGGAATGACGGAATGGGATGGTTCTTCGACTTGAATGAAGAGCGGGCTCAGCCGCGCTCGCTCCAGGCGAGCTGCTCGATGTAGCGCAGCAGCACGCCCTCGCGCAGCGCCCACGGCGACACCTCGAGCTCGTCGACCTTGAGCAGCGTCATCGCCGCGTGCAGCGAGACGGCTGCCGCCACGATCTGGAACGTGCGGTCCGGGGTGATCCCTGGCAGCTCCTGGCGGGCGGAGGCGGGGAGCCGCGCCAGCCGGGGGATCCATGAACCCAGGGCGGCCCGGGGCAGCAGCATCCGCTCGTCTCCCGACCAGCCGGGCACCGGATAGCCGACGAGGCGCGCGAGCGACCTTATGGCCTTCGAGGATCCGACCACGTGATCGGGGCGCGGGAGCGCCGTGAACTGGGGGAGCACCTCCTGCAGGGTCGTGGTCGCGTGCTCGCGCAGCCGCTCCACGTCGTCCTCGCCCGGCGGGTCGTTCGGCAGGAACTGGATCGTCATTCGTCCGGCGCCCAGTGGGACGGATGCCGCGGCATCGGGAACCTCCTCCGCGCCGGCCGCGATCTCCAGCGAGCCGCCGCCGATGTCGAGCAGCAGCAGCTGGCCTGCCGACCAGCCGAACCAGCGTCGCACCGCGAGGAAGGTGAGCTCCGCCTCGGTCTCGCCGTCCAGCACCTGCAGCGGCTGCCCGAGGGCGGCCTCGATGCGGGCGATCACCTCGGCGCCGTTGCGGGCCTCGCGCACCGCGCTCGTCGCGGTCGCGAGCAGCGCGTCGACCTTCTCGGACTCGGCGACCTCGCGGGCGCGGGCGACCGCCGTCTCGAGGGCGACCACGCCGGCCTCGGAGATCGAGCCGTCGTCGGTGAGGTAGCGCATGAGACGCAGGATCGACCGGTCGCTCGTCGCCGCCAGCGGCCTCCCGCCGGGGTGGACGTCAGCGGCCAGCATGTGGACGGTGTTGGAACCGATGTCGAGAACTCCGAGGCGCACC
Organism: Microbacterium hydrocarbonoxydans; assembly: GCF_011752045.1. GTDB lineage: Bacteria > Actinomycetota > Actinomycetes > Actinomycetales > Microbacteriaceae > Microbacterium. The sequence continues at coordinate 1,507,098 of NZ_JAAKXW010000001.1, read as the reverse complement.
GTATGAGACTATTCCTCCTGGGGGAGCACTGGGGGAAGGAGAGGCCGTGATGGAGATTCCGCCGCGCCCTGCGCCGCCGGCCGTTCCCGCCTCGGCTCGCGTGCCGTGGTGGCGTCACATGACGCCCTGGGCGATCGTCTACGGCCTCGTCGTCGCGTACATCGTGTTCTGGCCGACGCCCTCGGACTTCGGGCTCTCGCCGTGGCTGCGACGGATCGCCGCGATCGTGCCGGCCCTGACGCCCATGCGCGTGGAGTTCGCCGCGAACATCCTGCTCTTCGTGCCGCTGGGCATCGGCCTCGCGATCCTGCTTCCCCGGCATCGGTATCTCGTGCTGCCGCTCGGATTCCTCGCGACTCTCACGATCGAGAGCCTGCAGGGGCTGCTGCTCTCCGGCCGCGGCGCCACTGTGATCGACCTGATCGCGAACACGGCAGGGGCCTGCGTGGGGCTCGTCGCCGTCGCCGCCTTCGAGGGGCTGATGAGGCACCGCACGGGACCTCCGCTCGCCAGCCCGCCTGCGAGCCCCTGAGTGTCAGGCGCCGGCCTTCGCGCGGGCGCGCCGCTTCGGCTTCGGCTTGGTCTTCGCCGGGCTCAGCTCGGTCGGCGCCTGCTCGAAGTCGTGCGTGGAGCCGTACGTGTATGCGCCGTAGCCGTAGCTGTCCGGCCCCTTGGTCGGAAGCATCGTCACGACGACGCCGAGCAGGTCGACGCCGGCGGTCTCGAGCGTGCGGACGGTGCCGCTGAGCTCCTGCTTCTTCGTCTTGCCGGAGGCGGCGGCGAGGATCACTCCGCGAGACTTCTTGCCGATCACGGCGGCGTCGGTGACGAGCAGCAGCGGCGGCGCGTCGATGAGCACGTAGTCGAAGTACTCGCCGAGGGGCTTGAGCACCTGATCCATCGCCGCCGAGCCGAGAAGCTCGGACGGGTTCGGCGGGATGCGGCCGCTGGCGAGCACGTAGAGGTCGTTCTGGCCCCACTTCTGCAGGGCGTCGGGGGTGTCCACCCGCCCGATGAGCACGTCGGTGAGTCCGACACCGCCCTCGATGCCCAGGTAGTCGGCGATACGGGGCAGGCGGAGGTCTCCGTCGATGAGGCAGACCCGGGCTCCGGTCTCGGCGAGCGCGATCGCGAGGTTCGCCGTCGTGGTGGACTTGCCCTCGCCGGGGCCCGAGCTGGAGACCACGAAGATCCGCGGGCCCGACGTCACGTCGAGGAACTGCAGGTTGGTGCGCAGGGTGCGGAAGGACTCGGCGCGGGGGCTGCGCGGGTCGTCGTGGACGATGAGCGGGCGCTTGGTCGCGTTCGGGTCGAAGGCGATGCCGCCGAGCATCGGCCGGTCGGTGATGTGCTCGATGTCGTGCAGGGTGTGGATGCGGGTGTCGAGCACCGTGCGCAGAAGTGCGATGCCGATGCCTGCGGCCAGGCCCAGGACGCCGCCGAGGATGATGAGCATCCGGACGTTCGGACTGGTCGGCGCCGTCGGTTCGGCGGCGGGCTCGGTGATTGTGATCTGCACGGGGCTGGTCGCCCCCTCGGCCGCGGGCTGCTCGAGCGTGCCCTGGACGGCGGCGGAGAAGCTCTGGGCGACCGCGTCGGCGATCTTCGCCGCCCGCTCGGGGTCGGTGTCCGTCACGTCGATGTCGATGAGCACGGTGTTCAGCGGCGTGGTCGCGGAGATCCGGGAGGCGAGCGCGCCCACCGAGGTGTCGAGGTTCAGCTCCTCGATGACGGGCTCGAGCACGAGTGCGGTGCCCACGACGTCGACGTAGCTGGTCACCATCTGGCGTGCGAAGGTGGTGCCCTGCACGAGATCGCCGGTCGCGGCTCCCTCGGTGCGCACCGAGACGTAGAGCTGCGTGGACGCCACGTACTTGGGCTCCTGGAGCAGGGCGTAGGCGGTGCCGCCGCCCAGCCCGAGCAGGAGGAGCACCAGGATGAGGATCCAGTTCTTATGCAGGATGCGCACGTAGTCGCGAAGTTCCACGAGATTCTTTCGTCCAGTTGTCGGAGGGCGCTGTCCCCGTGCGCTCAGACCTTGGCCCGCTGCGCCCCATACGCATACGTGCCGTATGCAGTTCTGTCCGCTCCTGTCGTGGGGAGCATGGTGACCACACTACCGAGAACACGCGAATCGGCGGCTTCGATCCGCGTCACGGCGTCTGCGAGGCGGGGTTTCGTGGTCGTGCCGGCGGCCGCCACGAGGATCGTCCCGGTGGCGAAGCGCGATACGACGGCAGCATCCGTCACCAGCAGCGTCGGAGGCGAGTCGATGATGACGACGTCGAACACGGAGGTGAGCTCATCGACGAGGTGCGACATCGCGGGGGAGCCGAGGAGCTCGGCGGGGTTGGGCGGGATCGTGCCGGCCGGGAGCACGAAGAGCGCCCCGCGGCCCCAGCGCTGGATGACGTCTCCGACGGCGACCCGTCCGGCGAGCACATCGCTCAGGCCGATGCCTCCTTCGATGCCGAACCGCTCCGCGACGCGCGGGAGGCGCATGTCGGCGTCGACGAGCGCGACCCGCTGTCCCGTCTCGGCGAACGCGATGGCGAGGTTGGATGCGGTGGTGGTCTTGCCTTCGCCGGGGCCGGAGCTCGTCACGACGAACACTCCCGGCTCGCCGCGGGGGAAGAGGAAGCGCACATTGGTCCGGAGGGTGCGGTAGGCCTCGGCGATCGGATCCTGCGGGTCCGAGGCGACGACGAGCGGGCGGGTCATCGACTTCGGGTCGAAGGCGATGCCACCGAGCACGGGAGCGCTGATCGTCGTCTCGAGGTCGCCGAGCGCGTGGATGCGGGTGTCGAGCACGGTGCGCAGGAGTGCGATGCCGATCCCGGCGGCCAGGCCCAGCACGGCCCCGAGGACGAGCGACATGCTGACGTTCGGCGCCGATGGGATCAGCGGCACCTGGGCGGACTGCAGGGAGATCACGCGGATGCGGTGGGTGGCATCCGCCGTGCCGTTCTCGAGGCTCTCCGTCACCAGGGTCGAGAAGCTGTCGCCGATCGCGTTGGCGATGCGCGCCGCCTGGCCGGGGTTGGGGTGGCGGACCGTGATCGTGATGATCGTGCTGCGGAGCCCGGCGGATGCCGTCACCCGGTCGGCGAGCGCCGCCGGCGTGGTCGACAGCCCGAGGTCGTCGATCACCGGCTGCAGCACGGCCGAGCTCGTGATGATCGTCCGGTACGTCTCGACGACCTGCTGGGCGTAGCTCGTCCCCTGGGCGAGTTCCACCGGCGTGGCGGCTTCGCCGGCGGAGACCGAGATCATCAGATCCGTGGACGCATCGAAGCGCTGCGGCGTCAGCATCGCGACCAGGGCACCGCAGGAGATGCCCACGAGCAGGCCTGCGATGATGACCGTCAGGTTGCGTCGCAGAACCCGCACGAGGTCGATTAGATCCATGGATGCTCCAGCCGGCGACAGGTATGTTCGTCTGTGAAACACTATCCGCACTCTCGCCAGCGCCCGGAAGCCTCATGACCTCTTTCGCACACCTCTTCCCGAGCGGACCCCGCGCGCAGGAGGAATCGGGGGTCTTCGACGACCATCACACCGTGCGCCGCCTGCGGGAGATGATCGGCGATCCGCGTGACGAGATCGACATGGCATCTCCCCGCTCCGGCGCGCGGCTGGCGCAGCTCGTCGCCGAAGCGAAGGCGGACCCGGCCCCCGCGCTCGCCTGGGAGCCGGCCGCCGCGGGGAAGCGGCCCCGTCGTCGCATGGACGTGCTCTCCGCGGCCGCGGCATCCCTCGCGATCGCGGCACTGGCCGTCGCCGGCATCGTCGCCGGCGTGCAGACCGCGAACGCCGACCCGGCCGGCGATGCGATGCAGTCGCTCCGCGCCGACGAGGAGTCGATCCGGAGCGCCGAGAGCGCGCTCGCCGCGACGCACGAGCGCCTCAGAACCGGCCTGGAGACAGGAGCAGCGGATGCGGCGACACTGCGAACCGCCGTCGACGCGGCCCGTGAAGCGCCGGCGCCGTGGCTGGGCTGGAACGAGACGGCGGACGTGCTTGACCCCGCCGTGGCCGACGAGATCCTCGCCGAGATCGACAGGTACACCGCGGCGCTGCAGTCGGTCGTCCTGGCGGATCTGCCGGCGCCCTACGAACAGCGCGATCTCGACGCCGACTCGCTCGAGGAGGTCGGGTCCGCGATCGGCGCAGCGCAGGAGCATCTCGATGTGCTCGACGCGACGACCGAGGCGCTGAGGGAGATCAGGGCCGGCGTCGACTCGATCGACACCGCGCATGCCGCGGCACTGGAGGCCCTGTCCGCGCGGTTCGCCGAGAGCGGTGCCGCTCTGGTCGAGGAGTACGAGAATGCGGACATCGAGCTTCAGGAGGCCGTGACGGCGGCGGCCGCGGCGGTCGGGACGTCGAAGCTTCAAGGGCAGGCGGGCGCTGCGGCTGTGACCGCGTACCGTGACGCGGTCGTGGCGCTGATGGCGGATGAGCCCGTCGAAGAGGAGCGCCCGCGGACGAGCAACCCCGGAGCGGACACGGAGACCACCGAGCCGGGCACGACCGACCCCGGCACGACAGACCCTGGGACCACGGATCCCGGAGCGACGCCCCCGCCGGAGCCGACGGATCCCATCGTGATCCCGCCGGTCGAGGGCGGCACGGAACCCTGATCACTGCGGCGCGAGCCCGGCCGGTCGCGGACCGGGCGTGCCCCACCGGTCGTTGAGCGAGCGAAGCGAGACGAAACGAAACCCCGCCGGTCGTTGAGCGAGCGAAGCGAGACGAAACGAACAGCCTTCTTTCCCTTCCTCTGTCGAATCGACGAACAATTTCTTCCAGCAACTGTGGAATCATGGGTGACAGTGCTTGGGGGAGCGCAGAGAAAGTGGATGCAGGTGGGGGACGAGATCATTGAGGCGTCGTTGACAACCGGAGGAGTGCCCGTGGTGCGGTCGACCACGGAGGCGCAGAAGCGTCGTCGCGCATTCGCGGCCGCCGTCGACGGCGCAGCCTGGACGTTCGGCATCGTGCTCGCAGTCGCCTTGCGCTTCGAGTTCATGATGGGCCCACGTGGCTGGATCGCCACGATCCTGCTCGGCCTGATCGCCGCCGGCATCCACATCGGGGCGGGTTACTACCTCGCGCTCTACCGCGGTCGCTTCACGTACGGCTCCTTCGAAGAGGTGCGCGTGCTCGGGCTCCTCGTGCTCGTTGAGACGATCCTGATCGCGCTGTTCATCATCCCGCTCGGTCCGCTGATCGGGGTCCCGCGTGGAACGTCGCTCCTCGCCGCGCCGATCGTACTCCTGCTCATGTTCGGCGTGCGCTACCTGGCGCGCCTCACGATCGAGCGTGCCCGCAAGCCCGGGGCGGATGCCGAGCCGGCCATCGTCGTCGGCGCCGGCTACATCGCCGACCGCCTACTGCACCACGTGAACACCGATCCGACGGCGACTTTCCGGCCGGTGGCGCTTCTCGACGACGACCCCGCGAAAGCCAACCTGCTTCTGCGCGGTGTCCCCGTGATTGGCCGAATCGATGACGTCAAGGAAGCGGCTGAGCGCACCGGGGCGACCATGCTCATCGTCGCGATCGGCCAGGCCGACAGCTCTCTGCTGCGCAAGCTCAGCGATCTCGGCGAGAAGGCCGGCCTCCGCGTCGCCGTCACCCCGACCCTCGCCGACCTGCAGTCGGGCGCCGAGTCGCCCTCCGACGTGCGCGACATCAGCATCGAGGACCTCATCGGCCGCAACCCGGTCGACACGAACGTCGAGCAGATCGCCGGTTACATCACCGGCAAGCGGGTGCTCGTCACCGGGGCCGGCGGATCGATCGGATCCGAGCTGTGCCGCCAGCTCGCGAAGTTCGGTCCGAGCGAGCTGATCATGCTCGACCGCGACGAGACCGGGCTGCAGATGGCTCAGTTGGGTACCGCAGGCCACGGCCTCCTCGACACGAACGACGTGGTGCTCGCGGACATCCGCGATCCCGAGCTCATGAACGCCCTGTTCGAGGAGCGTCGCCCCGAGGTCGTCTTCCATGCCGCTGCGCTGAAGCATCTGCCGATGCTCGAGCAGTACCCCGACGAGGCGTGGAAGACGAACGTGCTCGGGTCGCTCAACGTCATCCAGGCCGCCCGTCGGGTCGGCGTGACGACGTTCGTCAACATCTCCACCGACAAGGCGGCGAACCCGACGAGCGTGCTCGGCCACTCCAAGCGCGTCGCCGAGAAGCTCACGGCCTGGGCCGGCGAGGAGACCTCGATGCGCTACCTCTCGGTGCGCTTCGGCAACGTGATCGGCAGCCGCGGCTCGATGCTCCCGACGTTCCAGCGACTGATCGCCGAGGGGAAGCCGATCACGGTCACCCATCCGGAGGCCACCCGCTACTTCATGACCATCCCCGAGGCGTGTCAGCTGGTCATCCAGGCTGGAGGTATCGGCCGGGCGGGGGAGGTGCTCATCCTCGACATGGGCGAGCCGGTGTCGATCCTCGAGGTCGCGAAGCGCATGATCGCGATGTCGGGCAAGAACATCGAGATCGTGTTCACCGGGCTCCGCCCCGGAGAGAAGCTGCACGAGGAGCTCGTGGGTCACCGCGAGAACCTCGAGCGGCCCTTCCACCCGAAGGTGTCGCACGCCCGCGCCGATGTGATCAGCCCCGAGCGCCTCGACAAGGCCGGCTGGGAGGCGCGGATGAAGGCGAACCCGCGCAACAACGACACGGCGATCATCGAACCGATCAACCTGGAGAAGGCTCAGCACTCGTGAACGACCGCATCTACATGTCGTCGCCCGACGTCACCCAGCTCGAGGAGGATGCGGTCGTTGCCGCGATGCGCTCCGGCTGGATCGCCCCGCTCGGCCCTGACGTCGACGCGTTCGAAAGAGAGCTCGCGGAGCGGGTCGGCGTCGCGCACGGGGTCGCCCTGAGCTCGGGCACGGCGGCATTGCACCTCGGCCTCATCACGCTCGGAGTGAAACCGGGCGACATCGTCGTGACCTCGACCATGACCTTCGCCGCCACGACGAACGCGATCGTCTACACCGGCGCCGAGCCCTACTTCGTCGATGCCGACGCGGCGACGGGCAACATGAGCCCGAGGCTTCTCCGCCGCGCTCTCGAGCGGCTCCGGGATGCCGGCGAGCATGTCGCCGCGATCGTGCCCGTGGACCTTCTCGGCAAGGCCGTGGACTACACCGAGATCCTCGCGACCGCCGACGAGTTCGGTGTGCCGGTGCTGGCGGACGCCGCCGAGTCGCTCGGAGCCGTGCACCAGGGCAAAGCGGCCGGTTCTTTCGGGCGCGCCTCGATCGTCTCCTTCAACGGGAACAAGATCATGACGACCTCCGGTGGCGGGATGCTGCTCACCGACGACGCCGAGTTCGCTCAGCATGTGCGCTACCTCGCGACCCAGGCCCGTCAGCCTGTCGTTCACTACGAGCACACCGACGTGGGCTACAACTACCGGATGAGCAACCTCCTCGCGGCGCTCGGACGCGCCCAGCTCTCCCGCCTCGACGACATGATTTCGAAGCGCCGTGAGATGCGAGAAGAGTACAAGAGCCTCTTCGCCGATGTGGCGGGGGTCGAGGTGTTCGGTGCCGAGGGCGACGAAGACGACAACGTGTGGCTGACCTCGATCGTCGTGGATACGGATGCCGCCGGCTGGACGCCCGACGAGCTCACCGCCGTGCTCTCCGCACAGAACATCGAGAGCCGTCCGCTGTGGAAGCCGATGCACCGCCAGCCCGTCTTCGCGGGCTACCGCGGTGAGATCGACGGCACCTCCGAGGCGCTGTTCGAGCGAGGGCTGACGCTTCCCAGCGGATCCGCCCTGAGCGTCGATCAGCGTGAGCGGGTGCTCGGCGCGATCCGCGGCTTCTTTGGTGGTCGGTGAAGTGCCGCACCGTCTCCACCGGTACGACAGGCTGAAACGCATCCTCGACATCGGAGGCGCCGCGATCAGTCTGCTCGTACTGTCGCCCGTGATCGCCGTCACCGCTACACTCGTCGCGTCGAAGCTCGGTCGGCCCGTGATATTTGCCCAGGCGCGCCCAGGCCTCAACGGCCAGATCTTCACGCTCTACAAGTTTCGCTCGATGCGTAACGTCGATGTAGCGAAGGGATGGGTGACGGACGAGCAACGCCTCACTTCGTTCGGTGAAACGCTCCGCGCGACGAGCCTCGACGAGCTACCGTCTCTGTGGAACGTACTGCGCGGTGACATGAGCTTCGTCGGACCGCGTCCGTTGCTCGTGGAGTACCTTGAGCGGTATACCCCGGAACAGGCTCGGCGGCACGAGGTCCGCCCCGGTATCACGGGACTCGCGCAGGCCAGCGGGCGCAACACTCTGACTTGGGAACGCAAGTTCGCTTTGGACGTCGAATACGTGGATCGACGGAGTCTGAGCGTCGACCTTCGCATCCTCGTCGCAACGGCGCGCTCGGTGCTGGCGCGTGAGGGGATCACCGCTGAGGGGCACGTCACCATGAGCAAATTCGGAGACGAGCGTGGCTGAAGACATCGTGGTCATCGGGGCGGGAGGCTTCGGCCGTGAGACGCTCGATGTGATCGAGGCGATCAACGCCGCTGCAGACGAGCCGGTGTGGCGTGTAGTCGGGGTGGTAGATGACGGTCCAGCAGACGTGCAGATGGAGCGACTGGCTGCGAGAGGATACACGCACCTCGGATCGCTGGCGGAGGCCGCAGACGCGCTGACGGCTTCGTGGTCGATCGTCGCCATCGGCGCATCGCGGATCCGAGCGAGGATCGCAGCTCAGATAGACGACCTCGGGGGACGAGTTGCGACGTTGGTGCACCCTCGTGCTGTCGTGGGCTCGCACCTGCGAATCGGTGAAGGGTCGGTGGTTTGCGGGGGGGTCCAGCTGTCGACGAACGTCGATCTTGGGTGTCACGTGCATGTGAACCCCGGTGCGATCATCGGCCATGACTCGATGCTCGAGGATTTCGTGTCGGTGAACCCCGGCGCAGTGATCTCAGGCGACGTACGTGTGGGTGAAGGCTCGCTCGTAGGAGCCGGAGCCGTCGTACTTCAGGGACTTGCTGTGGGGGAGTATGCGATTGTGGGGGCTGCGGCGTGCGTGACGCGTCCGGTAGCGGATGGTGTCACAGTGATAGGCGTGCCCGCGCGATGACCGGGAAGCAGCGTCTATGCGTAATGGTGACGAGTCCGATCACGGCTACGACTTTCCTCAAAGGGTACTTGCGCTTTCTCCAGGATGACGCGTGGGAAGTCAACCTGATCTGTGCCGACGGGAAGGGGCTCCGACAGTTTGCTGAGCGAGAAGGTGTGAACTTCAGGCCTCTTGTGATGAGGCGTGACCCGTCGCCGTGGAGCGACATTCGATCTGTGATACAGGCATACCGTCTCCTGCGAAGAATCCAGCCCGACGTTCTCGTATATGCCACACCGAAAGCGAGTCTGGTGGGTGCGCTCGCTGGGGCGCTAGCCCGTGTGCCGATCAGGGTGTACGAACTTTGGGGGCTACGGCTCGAAACGTCCGTCGGTCTAGCGCAGAGAGTCTTTCGGGTACTTGAGACGCTGACGGCTCGGCTGTCGACGTTGGTGATCGCCAACAGCCGCAGTTTGGCCGAGCGAGCGATTCAACTTGGCGTCAACGGTGGCCGAGACATCGTGGTGCTCGGGCACGGATCGTCCCACGGTGTGGATGCTTCGTTCTTCTCGCCGCTTGCAGCGATGCCTGACCCCGATCTAGAGACGCAGACAGCGGTTGTCAAGAGCGGGACTCCGGTGGTCGGCTTCATCGGACGACTCCACCCGGACAAAGGCATCGACACGCTCGCCGAAGCTTTGGGTATTTGTGTCTCGCGCGGACTCAAGTTTCAGCTCTTGGTGGTCGGCGGGGACGAGGGAGCCGGCCTTTCGCAACTACTCGAACCAGTGCGCGCCGAGATACCTGTGCACGTCGTTGGTCACACCCCTGATCCCCGGCCCTACCTCCGGATGATGGATTTGTTGGTATTGCCCAGCAAGAGAGAAGGATTTCCGAACGTGGTGCTCGAGGCAGCCTCCATGAAAGTGCCCGCCGTGGTCTCCGACGCCACTGGGTGCGTTGATTCGGTCGTGGCGGACGAAACCGGAATGATCGAGCCGGTGGGCGACGCGAATAGCTTTGCCGCCGCGATCACAAGATTGGTTGAGGATGGCCGTCTGCGGGCGCAGATGGGAGCAGCTGCCCGCCAGCGGGCTGTTGCTCACTTCGCTCCATCCGACGTGTGGGCTCTGCACTCCGCGCGTTGGAGGTCGACGGGACTGGCGCAGTGAACGCTCATCGCTGCGTGAGGGACTGCAAGTGATCGTCGAGGTCATCCGTGGACTCAATATGGGTGGGGCGGAGACACTCCTCTTCACAAGACTCCGATATCTCAAGGCCAATAGACCCGAGCAATTCAAACGAACAATAGTCGTGAACACGCTCGGCACGTCGTCGTACTACACAGAAGCACTCCACGAACTTGGGGTCCCTTTGATCACGTTGCCGTCCGCCAACCCGATCGTCGGGGCGATCGAGCTCCGTCGATTTCTCAGATCGACGAACAACGTGTCAGCGATCGTGTTTCATTCGCCAGTAACCTCCTACTTCGAGAAGTTGCTGAGATTCGTGCGCTCCCGCCCGGCTCAGCCGCGAATCATCGACGTGGTCCACAGCACCCGCTATCGGTCGATCTATCGGGCTCTCGGAGCTCTTCTAGACCGCAAGGCAGATGTTGCTCTTGCGGTGAGCGACGACGTTGCAGCAGCCTCAACGACCGCTCACTTCCGGCAGGTAACAACTCTTTTCGCTGGTGTCGATGTCGACCGAATGCGAACGTGGGTGGGGGACAACGCGGGAGCGCCGTCTGACCTTCGACGGGATGAAGGAATCCCCGCCGAGTACCGCTTGATGGTGGCGGTGGGAAGTCTGATTCCGCTCAAGGGTCACCGCTACCTCATAGAGTCGCTCGCGGATTCGCGCCTCGAAAAGGTTGCGCTCGTGCTCGTGGGTGACGGGCCCGAACGATCGTCCTTACAGTCACTGGCCAAAGCTCTCGGCGTGTGCGACCGAGTCAGGTTCGCGGGTCGAGTTCCCGACGGTTGGCGCTGGACTGCCGTCGCCGATCTGATCGCGCACCCAAGTGAGTACGAAGGGCTACCGGTCGCTCTCATGGAGGCCGCGGTGTTGGGCACGCCGATCGTGGCCACGAATGTCGGCGGCATCAGTCAGGTGTTGCAGAAGGGCGCAGATGGCGTTCTCATTGAGCGCCAAGATCCCGAGTTACTGGCCGATGCGATTTCCGATGTGCTTGCACGGACCCCCGAGATCAGCTCCATGTTTGTGAACCGTGCGCGGTCAGATTCATTTTGGTCCATGCGGCGATACGTTGATGAGTTCTATTCCGTTGTCGGATCGGTTGCGGACTCGCGCTAGACCGTCACCTGGAACCGGGTGCGCTGTCCGCTTGTCTGGAAACCACTAAGCCGAGCACCCAGCTCATTACATCAGCTACAGCAAGGGCTGTGTACAACGCCAGGAGGCTGGGGACTAGGCCCAGTCCCATGGCCAACGTGAGTGCAATCGCCGCCAGCAGCAGCAGGACACGTGTCGACTCAACGAGTGTGAGCACTCTGGCACGACCAAGCACTCGGAAGGCGCTCCTGACGGGGTTGGCAAGCATCCGGGTCGCAGCCACGACGGCCATTGTCTGAGCGATCACGGCGGCAGTGTGCCAACCGTCGCCTAGAAAGACCGGAAACGCTACAGGGGCGAGGATATATAGCCCTAGGAGGGCGAGTATCGCCGGCGTAGTGAGCCAGAGCGATGTCTTGAGGTAGACCCGTGCTTTGTGCGTGGTGTCGTTGCGCAGTGCCTGCGAGAGTTCTCCCGTGAACACCGAACTGGCAGCCATCCCGATGAGCGCCAGTGGAACCGCGACGAGTCGTTCGGCCATCCCAACCTGACCGCCCTCGGCTACTCCGAAGTAGAAGATGACGAAGAGTAGGGGAGTCTGTTGCGCGAGCAAGGTCAAGGCCGTCATGGGCGCGAATACCAACGGGAATCGCCAGTACTCGGCAACGGCGTTGAGGCATTCCCGTAAGCTGACACGTCGGGTGTACTGGCGCCCGTAGGGAGCCAAGAGCACTGCTCCGAGTGTTGTCCCGATCAGCGCGCCGGTGACGAGTCCGCTGAACCCGGCGGAGCGTGCGAGACCGCCGAACGATAGTTGGGCTGTCGTGATGGCGATTGATTGAGCAGTGTTCCGATTCCCGATGCTGCCGTATCGGCCATTGCGCACCGCGAGCTGGGTGAGAACCGTGGCTAGTCCCGTCACAATGAGGAGGCCGGGCACTGCTAGCGCAAGAAACGGGCGCAACTCAGGATCGATCGTCGATGGAGTGGGCCCCCACGCGACCACGCACGAGAGCATCACCGCAACAACAACGAGCACCGCTATGCCGGCGAAGGCGATCGGGGCGACCTCGCGGTCCTGGCGAGGTTGTAGCACGGCTTGATCAAAGCCGAGCAGGGCGACAGGCGTCAAGATCGCGACGATAGAGAGAGTAAAGGTCAATACACCGAACTGATCTGAATCGTAAATGCGCGACAAGAATGGGAGCGCGAAAAAGGTGAGTACCTGGCCAACCGCGGTCCCCGCCAGGATCTGGGCGAAGCCGCGGCGAGGCGAATGACGATCTGAGTCCATACTGTAGGCGCCCTAGTTCGCGCTGGAGTGAATCGACCGTGATCCAGAGATCTCCTGTCGGAACTCGTTGAAGTCAAACTGAATAGTGCGATAAGCGTGCTTGGACTCCGGGGCCATCACTCGGTGAATTGCCTCGAGCAGGGTCCTGTCCTCCGTGTCGGCGATGAGGGAGATGTAGGGGCATCGCCCAGCAATCCAATCGTGATAAGTACCCGTGACCTTGTGGTTGGTGTTCGGCAGTACTACGCACGGAGTGCCCGTCACGGCGGCGAAGATCATTCCATGGAGCCTGTCGGTGACAACCAGGGAAACACTCCGGTACAGATCAAGGGTGGACAAGGGTAGCCTGTACGAGTCTGCTTGATCGACTTCTTCGTTCGGTACACCGTGATCGCGGTCAATAATGGTTCCGTGGCTCTCCGCGACGCGGCGAATACGCTCGTGATCCGCAGGCGTGAGGGCTCGTTCTGTGTCTGTACGAAGCGCCAGCAGGACGCCCTCCCGGCTCTTCTCGGGGAGCGACTGGTAGTCCGTGATCAACGAGAGCACGATGTCTGGTGCGAAACCGACGTGCCCTGGAAAGAAGTCCTTCATCGTCGAGTAGCTGGTCGTCTCGCGTGCGAACAGCGTCAACCAACCAGCGCTCTTTGAAAGAGCCCGAGCCTCCCGGCGTGCACTCAGTTCGCGCTCGGGACGGTCCATGTAGATGATCGACTGCGGGAACGAGATGATTCTTTGGCCGCGCAGGTACTGCGCAACAAATTCGCGCCCGAGTTGTGCACGAGGATAGAGGTCACCCATGCTTCCGCCACCGACGAGGAAGACGACGTCACGAGGACTCAACTGACGTCGGAGGCTTCGCAATACACGATAAGTGTTACGAATGGGAACGCTCTGCACGCTGAACTGCGGAGCGTTGAGTTGGAGGAACCGCTCCTGGGCGTAGCCGATAGCCAGGTCGCCTATGTTCCCGTAGTCAGGGACCAGCATAATAACAGCATTTGGCCGCGACGGGTCCAACTTGATACCGCCGCCTGAAGCCGCCGTCATGAACCTCTGATAGGCGCGAGCGAGCAACATCTTTACCCTCATCGAGGCTCCTTCTGGAGTTTTTGGCGAGTCATTTGGCTTAACCGGACACGAAGCAATCCGAGAGCGCGAACAGCCTTGGGGCCTGCGAATGCAGCGAGGGCGAAGCCTCTTGCATCCATCCGGTTGCGAGCGTCCAGGAGAACCTCTCGGCGATACTCACGCAAAGGGGAAACAACTTCTGGAGCAACGGCTGATGCAGCGGCAAAGGAAGGAAGCTCTGAAATGTAGAAGACGCTCTCCATGAATGCGCGGGCTCGTGCGGCGCTCACCACCCGTTCCCCCAAAGGGGCAACTGCCGCGATCGCCTCAGACGCGAACCTTATGGCATCCATGCGTCGGTGTATCTGTTTCTGGGCAGTGATACTCGTTGGTCGCTGGATATAGAAATACGTCGCGTCATGGGTCAACGCGACGAGATTCGCGCGCCCAAAGATCCGATACGTGACGGGAAGATCCTCATAAAGCGCGCCCTCGGGGTATCGGATTCCGTCGAAGAGTTCGGCGCGGTAGAGCTTCGCCCAAGCGCTATTAGTCACGCCACGCTGGTGGAAGAGGCGGGTGAGCGCGGTTTCTCGATCAAGCAGTTCGGTAGCTTCGCCGGATGTCCTACCGACGCTGGGGTAGTCCGGTGTTGGGTCGACAGCGACGAAATCGGCAACTGCGACATCTACGCCCGGGCTTTCGAATGCGGCGACGAGCCTCGCGACGTGGTCGTGCGACACGACATCGTCTCCGTCGACGCAGAGTAGGAACGGGCTATTCGCGGCGTCGATCCCCGAGTTCCTTGCCGCCGAAAGTCCGCCGTTAGGTCGATGAATGACTCGAACTCTGCGGTCATGCTCTGCGAACCGGTCACACATTTCGCCACTGGCGTCTGTCGAGCCATCGTCCACGAGGATCACCTCGAGGTTTGAGTGAGTCTGCGCGAGTATGCTCTCTACACAAGGCCGGAGGTACTCGGCCACGTTGTACACCGGGACGATGACGCCGACGCGTGGAACCTCCTGTGTTGGCATACTCGTGGCTTCCCATCTCGCGGCAATTAGCAGTACTTCCGCGGGACGACGGTCGGAGAGCTGCTCGGTTCTAACGATTCTAACTGGCCCCCTGTCCGGCGAAGGAGCGGTTGTTGAACTGCGCAGAGGAAGCCCGCCCCTATCGAGTCGGGTAGCGGCGCTGGCGAGCAAAGGGTGCGCGACTCGCTGTGGGGCCCACAGCATTCGGGGATGACGAAGCTCGTGGTGGCGCGCTTCCCACGAACAACTTACGTACGCCGTGTAGTGAGTCGTCGACGGTCATCTCCGTGGATCTGTGGCCCTCCCTCTCCGCGCTATCCTCGAGATGGTCAGCGATGAACACAGTGCGGCCTACAATGCGGACTCGTGCGATAGCCGCTCCGCTTGCCGGTAAGAAGCGGTTAGACATGCGAGAAGCCATCTCAAGAGCGGTGGCGGCGACCACGGAGCGGCTGTGAAGAACAATGACGCGAAGGGGGCTAGGCGAGCATGATCGGTGAGACCAACACCCGTGCCTTGACTCTTGAAGACAGCGCGATACTTGCCCACGCCCTGACGGGGTGGATAGCTTCGTCTGCCGGGGTGCGCGCGCTTGCGATTAAGGGCCCCGTTGCCGAGCACTACCAGCTCAGAGATCCCTGGGTGTCAGCTGACGCGGACATCCTTGTTGAACCGTCTCGTTTTCAGGTGTTCTGTCGAGAACTGGAGGCCCGCGGATGGCGGCAACGCGTAGCCCGCCCCACGCCGTCGATCCTTGAGTCGCATTCGACGACCTATATTCACCCGGATTGGCCGTGTGATATCGACGTACACAACTCGTTTCCTGGATTCTTCGAGGATCCGAGCGTTGTGTTCGACGAACTCTGGTGTAAACGAGGAACTATGGTCGTGGCCAACGTCGCTATCACGATTCCCTCACGTCCAGCATCGGCTGCGATCGGAGCGTTGCACGCGCTGAGGAATCTGAGTGTTCCGCGGCATCAGCGCGAACTGGCCTTCGTGACTCGAGCGATCGTTGAAGCGTTCACGGACGGCGAGCGCAGTGAGTTTCTCGAGCTCGCTCGTCGTGGAAGGTCGCTGTGGGTTCTCACAGACATCATCGAGATCATCGCCCCCGGCGGCACGAGGGTCGACGTGACGCCCGAACAGATGCGCGTCTGGGTCACCAACCTCAAGTATGGGGCGGACGGATCAGCCGTAGGTTGGTTGATGGCCGCAAGCGTCGGGTCTCTTCGACAACGAGTGGCGACCTTGGCGGCCGCAATCTGGGTGCCCAGAGACCAGATCCCCCGTAACGATCCAGCGGTCGTGCCGACGCGTCGCGACGCATGGGCACACCAGTTAATTCGGTGGCGCCGCGGTGCACGGGCGCTTGGCAGGTACCTGGCCGGACAAGCCAGACGTGGGAGTTAGAACCCTCCGCCGAGAATTAGGACACGACCGTCCGCGATGCAGTGATGCTTCGACTCCTTCGCGCTGACCGGAGATTCTCTCGACGATTGCGCCAGAGTGTGTACCCAAGTGCGGCAATGGGGATGAGTGCCATCAGCGGCATGAGCCGCATTCTCACGACTAGCCCGTAGTTTCCAGCTGTGATCGAAAGGATCGCGACGAGAGTCAGCGAGATCGTGATCATCACGACGACGGATCGCGGGAATCTCCGGGAGGCGGGTTTCCCGATGGCGCGCGCGTTGCGGACCGTGGCGATGGCGAGCACAGCACCGACAACGCAGAACAACCAGAACAGGTTCGAGATGATAGCGAGCAGAATCGCCCCGCTGCCATTGAACTCATGCGGGAAGGGTCCGAACGCGGCCCTCGGAAGGTTGAACAGGATGATGTCGACGATGCTGCCCGCCTGATACGCGGTGTCGCCGCCCTCGAAAGCGCTCGAAGCATCGGAGAGTGCCTGGTTGCGGAGGGCGATGCTCTCCACGCTCAGATCGGCGGTGCTGTCAACGTAAGTCCAAGTGAGCGTAAAGATTCCAAGGAAGACGGGAGCGACGATCATGACCCGCGCAATCGAAGATCTGAACTTCGTCGCGTAGACGACCACCCCACTCAGTAGGAGGCCGGCGACAACGCCCATCGCTACTTGTGCCCTCACGGAGAGCATGATCGTCGCCGCAAGCGCCACGAGCACCAGCGGCCCGAATCGCGGCTTCGCGAGAAACTTTAGGAAGCCCAGGATCATGATCCCCACGAGGAACATGCAAATGATCTCACGCAGCATTCGGGGTGCCCAGATCGCAGTCGCCGGGCAGAGCGCGGAGAAATAGCACGAGAACAGAATCGCTCTGTTCGCCGAGCGCTCAGGAAGTTGTAGCTCTTCTGTGGCCGTTGCGGTTAGTGCCCCGACAACCGGCACGAGCAGCACGAAGAGCAACATGCCCAAGGCGATCGGGACAAGCGGCGCTGGTTCCGTCGCGGCATACAGGGGGCCGATGATCCATGGATACCCCTCCTTGCCACCGTGGAGGCCTGTGGGGAGTTGATCGTGACCGAGCAAGTAGTCGGCGACCGCGATCGATTGCTCGTGCCATGTCACCTCGTCGGAAACGAGATAGGGGTCTACCGTGAGGCGATAGAAGAGCGCACCGACACTGGTGGCAACGGCAACGAGCATAGGACCGAACACGGATACCTCTCGGGGGATGCTGCGGCGAATCGCGCCTGCCGCGAGCAACGTCCCGAATCCGAGGAGTGTGATCACTGTGATCGAGGGGAATGAGAACGCGTTCTCGATCACTGGTTCTCTCACGGATTTCCTCTGGATAGGTCTCGAGCGTTTCCTCCGAGCGTAGTCGGCACCCGCGCCCCTCGTCGCCAATCGTGTGGCGCACCGTGACGCGCCGATGCCCCCCGTTCGGTCGATTCACTGGTTTAGGTTCTCCTAAAACCCTCCGGGTTCTTCGACTGCCAGTTCCAGGCATCGCGACACGCATCCTCGAGTTCGAGGCGAGTACGCCATCCGAGTTCCGAGTTTGCACGCGCAGGGTTTGCAATCGACGTTGCGACATCACCGGGACGCTCCGGCGCGAGTTCATATGGCACTGGCCGTCCGGCAGCCTTCTCGAATGCCTTGACGACCTCGAGGACGCTGTAGCCGATGCCGGAGCCGAGGTTGTACAAAGACAGGCCGGGCGCGGCGTTGAGAAGGGCCGCAACATGTCCAGCGGCGAGGTCGACGACGTGAATGTAGTCACGAACACCAGTGCCGTCGACCGTGTCGTAGTTCGCACCGAACACACGTAGCCTCTCCCGTCGGCCAGCTGCGACCTGCGCCACATACGGCATCAAGTTGTTCGGGATGCCTGCGGGATCCTCGCCGAGGAGTCCAGACGGGTGGGCGCCAACTGGGTTGAAGTAACGAAGTAGAGTGGCAGAGAGCTCGGGCCATGCTGACTGCACGTCCCGGATGATTTGCTCGTTCATCGCTTTGGTCCACCCGTATGGGTTCGTGATGCCTACCCCGACAGGATGCGTTTCGTCTATGGGGTTGGTCTGGGGCGACCCGTAAACAGTTGCAGATGAGCTGAACACAAGTTGCGTCACATGCCTGGAGCGCATCACATCCAGCACATTAAGTGTGGTATCGAGGTTCGTTCGGTAGTAGGCGAGGGGCTGCTGTACTGATTCAGCTACAGCCTTGAGACCCGCAAAGTGGACCACCGCCTCAAAGTCGCTTCTCTCGAGAGCAGCGGTCGCTTCGGACTTGTCAGCTAGATCCGCCTTGATGAACTGAACGGCGACCCCCGTGATCTTCTCTACCCGGCGCAGTGATTCAGAGTTCGAGTTTGAGAGGTCGTCGACCACGACGACATCGTGCCCGGCCTCGATCAATGAGACCGCGGTGTGGGAGCCGATGAAGCCGGCACCGCCGGTGAGAAGTACGCGCACACTGAGACCCTATCGAGATGGTGGCGTCCTCGTGGCCAATGGAGCGGGCGGACCGCGGCGGCAGGCTTGAGCGTGTGTCTCGATAGACTAGGGATATGTCCGAGCGGATTCTGGCGAGCGGTGGTAGCGCGATCCAGGTCGATGCCGCGGGACAGAAGCTTAGGGCTCGGGTTCGCGTTCATGATGAGTGATCCCTCCAGTGAGGCGCCGCCGGACGCGCATGATCCTTCTCGTCGGAGCTATTGGCAATTGCAAGCTGCGGCGTTGGCGGATACGCGGGGTCGCGTCGTGGCGATGGTCGCTCTCGATGGCTCTGAGCAACGCGATGTAGTTGAGTATTTTGCAGATCGCTATTGCTACGTGATCGATGAAGCCGTTGGCCTGGATCTGCACGGACGTGTTGTCAATTGCCGAACATCGAGATCGGGCACGACAGATTCTGTTCCTGGAACCTCAGCCTGTACTCCGGCAGGAGATCAGGCTGTCGGCCGTCGCTTACCAACGTGGTTGGCCAAGATCGTTGTGCTCGACTGTGACTCTGAATCTCCAGCTCTTCCCACAGTCGAGCACCTCAGTCTTGAATCAGCGCTCCAAGCTCTGGTGCCGATGAGTCGCGGGTTACGCAAACTACAGGCTCCGTTGCGGACTATCGAAGCAGTTCTGGCCGCCACGGGAGGTGCGGTTCGGATCCGCTATCGTCACCCCTCAACTCTCTCATCATCGCTGGCGGATTTCCTCGAGTTCGAGCCACCGTCACGCCCGGCGCGGGTACGTTCGGAATCGGCTTTTGGGGTGGTCGATCTGCAGGCATCTCGAGGAGATCGCTTCTTTAGATCTGCCGTGCTCGATGCGCTCTCCTTGGAGTTCGATAAGACCGCGGTGCTGTTCGCCGGCACAGCAAGCGATGAGTTACGGGTCTTAGACAAGATTGAAAGCGACGTTTGGAGAGCTGCATCGGGATCACCACGCGAAGCCCTAGAAGCAGCTTGGAATATGGGTGGCTCGCAAGACGACCGAAAGCGCACGGGTGGCCTAAGCGAGGTATTGCGCGGCATGGTTTCTGGTGGCTTACTGAGCAACGATCCCGCCTGGAGGATAGGCGACGCCGTCGCGTGGACATACTCTCGCGATCGAGTAACGGTGCTCAACCTTGAGGCATCGTCGCCTCAGCCGATCGTGCTTGAAGGGTCAGCGATCATCATCTGGTCGATCATTGCTGGGAACGGCTCGATTCTGCAACCGCGACTGATCGAAGAGTGCGCAACCAGCGTCGGCCTAGACGCTTCAGTGGTCACTGGTGATGTTGTCAGGGTGCTGCATGAGTTGCACAGTCGTGGAGTGCTCGTCCCATGCTGACGGAGCAAGCAGATGCCGCTGATCTGCGGTTGCGACGCGGCGCGGACATAGCCCGTCGCGCGAACGGTTCACGAGACCGGTCGCCGCGACTCGCGGGCATCAGATTCCGTCGACCGGGTGCCCGGTTCGTGATTTTCGAAACGTGTGATGGCCTTCGCTTAGACCCGCGCACCTGGTTTCATCGGCGCCATGCTCGTGGTGCTCCGGGCTCCTGCTCGCGCTGCACTGTCCGGTGAGTCTCACCCGGGAGAGCATCCAGTCTAAGAGAGATTTCCCTGCTTCCTAGTAGGTGCGAACCATGCTTAACTCCCCGATCTGCTGAGCTTGATATCTCTTGGGCAGCGTGCCGCTGGTGAGAATTCAAGAAATGCCGCTCAATAAGCCAGAACATCAGGTACGCGACCCCGACTGCCAGCGGCAGGCCGACGAAAGTAACGAGCATGTACAGCATGACTGTCGGAATTTGGAGTGGTAGGAGTAGAAGATTGAAGAGGCCAAGAATTGGGCTGTGGAAGAGGTAAATGCTGTACGAGATCAACCCGAGGAACATCATCGGACGTGACTGGAATGGCACGGCGGCGCGCGGGGTGCCCGACGAGAGGGTCCGACGACCGGCCCATATCAAAGCCGAAGCAACCGCTAAACCCGCGATGACTTCCACGAAGGGGTCTGCAGGAACATCGAACAGCCGGGGGAGTGCGGCGGCTGGGATGATCGCCAAGGCCAGCGTGATGGTCGTGGGCCCAGCCCATCTCTGCTCCGAATTACTCAGGGTCAACTGTGCAGCCAGCATCCCGACAGCGAACAGGGCGACTAGCCATGGGTGCGCGAAGGTGCCTGTCTGCAACGCGACGGGGATCATCGTCACAACCAGAAGGGCACCGACGACCAGTGTGCTGGGAAGCCGACGCCACAGGGGCAGAAGGGCGAAGGACATGACGAAGTAGATCTGCCACTCGAGGGCGACGCTCCACAATGGACCGTTGATGGTGAACATCTGGTGAGGAGACAGGTTGTGCAGCAGAAGCAAGTGCGCGACCACTGACTCCAAGGTGACGGGGAGCTTGGAGTCCCAGGCCGTCCCCGTTGGCTGCTGCATCACCGGGACGATGGCGATCAGCAGTAGCGCGAATGCCATCGCCGCGTAGTACGGCGGCAGGATTCGTCGGGCACGCCGCTTGATGAACGCGCCAACACCGCCACGGAATGTGAGGTCCCGCGTTCGAGTGACGGGAAGCATGAGGACGTATCCGGATAGGACGATGAACACCGGTACACCTACATAGCCGAGCCCGATAACCTCCTTCCAAAGGGGCATCGCTGCCTCGGCATCACCAGTCCTGCCGGTGAAGAGGTACGCGTGGTATGCCGCGACCAACAGGGCCGCGCCCCCGCGCAACCCATCCAGATACCGGAACTCGACTCTCTTGGGTGTGGGCACGGGGGCAGTCTACTGACTGCCCCCACACGCGCTCAGCAGTAGGCTTGGACGTGATGAGCGGAACGACCGGGGCATCCGCATTGCGCGGCGATGACGAGAGCACAAGGCTTTCGGATGGATCAGGGTTCCTTCGCAACGTCGGACTCTATATCTATGTGTTCTACGTGATCTACACTCCGACGTTCTCGGCATCATTCTTCGCGAGCAAGTTCTTCATCTTGGGTGTGCTGGCCCTGCTCTTAATTGTTCATGTCCTGTTCACTCGGCAGCAGCGCGTGTTCGAGCTCCTCAATTACGAGCCACTCAAGCGGTTCCTGATCGTGATGTTCGGGCTGAGCCTGTTCGTCGCGCTCGTGCACCTTGCAACTCACCCAGAGGTTGAAAGCTTCGTAGACCTGCGCATCGTACAGAACAACGTCATCCTTCTGATGGCGATCCATGTCACTTTCATCATCTACCTATGCAAGAGTCGTGGATTCACAGCTGAATCCTCGCTTTCGATGCTCTACAAGCTCGCGGCTTTCCAAGGGATCTGGGGGCTGATGTCGTTTGTGTTTCCGCCGCTGAAGGAAATCTCAAACTGGCTGTACGAACTCGCAGCCGGCGACCGTGGCGATTACTTGCTGAGTTCCCGCATTTATGGCTTTATGGGCGAGTACACGTTCGTGACACCGATCTATCACGGAATGCTCGCTGCCGTCGCAGTATATTTCACATTGAACTATAGGTTCCGTGGTATCCGTTACGTGCCGCTGATTCTGGTTGCCATCCTGCTTAACGGGCGCACCGGTATCATCGTGTTTGCAGTCATGGCGGTGCTGATGATCCTGGGGCAGACTTTCCGGGGAAAGATTGGCGCGGTCATTGTGAGCCCTTTGGCGAGGCTGTTCACGGTTGCCTCACTGGCGGGCCTCATGTCAGTGGCATGGTTCGTTGTGTCGCAACTCAGTCCGATCACCGCACGATTCCTCCAGGGGCTCGTCGAGGACACCAGCGCGCTGGTGAATGACGGGTCGCTCCAGGGGAACTATGGTGTCCTGTTCTCGGAAGTGCTCGTCGTTCCTGAAGGACTCGCGCTCATATGGGGGACCGGAGACGACATCTATGCGAATGAGGGTTTCAGGACAGACGTCGGGCTGACGAATGACCTGTTTATGGGTGGACTCATCTTTGTTGTCCTCGGTTACGGCACGCTGGCCTACTTTCTTCTGAAGGACTCGAAGCCTGACACCATCCTTTTCGTCGCGCTCTTTGTCGGCTTCGCTATCGGAATCCTGAAAGGGCAGATCTTCATCGGTACACCCGTCCTATTCCTATTCGTATTCGTAGTCCTAGTCCACAAACAGATCATCGAGGGTGAGATGCCTGCAAAGATCGTTTGGCCTGCAACGCGCCATGACCGAGCGGCCTGAGCGGCATTCCCGCGTGTCGCGCCTCACAGCGTGGTGAGTGTCGCGCGAACGACACGTTCGACCTCGCCGATCGCGGGGGTGAGCTGCGAGGTCGACAGGTCGTAGGTCCGCTGCGAGCGCCGGTACGGGTCGATGACGTCGTCATCCTCGGCGCTGGCGGGAACGCTCATGCCCCGCTGTGCGCCGACGGCCGCGACCACGGCGCCGAGACGCTCGCGCGGCGCGCCGTCTCCGGCATCCGCCGCATCGCGCGCGCTCTCGGACGAGAGCGTGGCGGCGAGGCGGGCGAACTCGCGGAGGGTGAACACCCGCCGGAGTGCCTCGGGCAGCAGCTGGACAACGTGGGTGCGGTGCTCGCGTGACATCGTGAGGATCAGGTCGGCCTCGCGGAGGTGCGACGCCGTGAGAAGGCGGGCGCGGTGCGCTGCGGCGTCGTCAGCGGTCGCTCCGAGTCCGAGCGAGAGCTCGCGTGACTGTGCATCCATCTCGTGATCGACGAGCGCATGCGTGCCGGCGCTGTGGAACCGTACGCCCAGGTCGCCCAGACGGGAGCGCAGCAGAATCTCTGCCATCGGCGAGCGGCAGATGTTGCCGGTGCAGACGATCAGGATGGTCGGCGGCTCGGAAGCCTCTTCCGCCACGGGGGCTGGCTCCGGAGCGGCGGCCGACGCCGGCTCAGTCGGAGCGGGATGCAGATCCGGCAGGCCGGAGGCGCGGAGCGACTCGAGCAACTGACGCCGCTCTCGTCTGCTCATGCCGGCATGCAGATGCGGCGAACCGGAATCAGTCATGGTTCCAGCGTACGGCGACGTCGCCGGAGGTAGCCTGCGAACAGCACAGCGACCGCGCATCCGATGACCGTGCCCAGCGTGTTAGCGATGAGGTCGGACAGCGTGGAGAACCGCGTCGGGAGCATCAGCTGGACGAGCTCGATCGCCCCGCTCGTCGCGAAGCCGGCCGCGACGATCCGCCCGCGCGGCACTGTCGGCCAGGCGACGGCGATCAGCAGGCCGAAGGGCACGAACAGCGCGATGTTCGCCAGGAACTCCATGATCGGATAGGCGATGTCGTAGGGGACGCCGAAAACGCCGAGCCAGGTCGCGACCGTCGCCACGATCCCGGTGACCCGTGCCGCCTCCGCGCCGGGCAGCAGGGTGACGAGGAGGAGAGCGACGAGGTACGGCGCGAGAAGGATGCGCGACCAGAGCTGCAGGTTCCGAAGACCCCTCGACGGGCTCAGCGAA
Organism: Microbacterium hydrocarbonoxydans; assembly: GCF_011752045.1. Classification (GTDB taxonomy): domain Bacteria; phylum Actinomycetota; class Actinomycetes; order Actinomycetales; family Microbacteriaceae; genus Microbacterium. The sequence goes on along the minus strand of NZ_JAAKXW010000001.1, from coordinate 1,482,937 downwards.
CCAGTTCTACCGTTCCGGTCCGCGGTGCGAGGCTGCGTCATGAGCGGCCCACGAAGGCGCGGATGGCGTCCGCGAATCGCTCCTCGCGGAACGGCGCGGTCACCGCATCCGCGTCGAAGGCGGGGAGCGCGATCGCTCGCTCGATCGCGGATGCCAGGTCGCCGGCATCCGTCGAGGCGGCGATCACGCCGCTCACGCCGTCGCGGATCCCCTCGAGCTGGCCGCCCACCGGGCCGGTGACGACGGGCGTGCCCGCCGCCTGCGCCTCCACCGGCACGATGCCGAAGTCCTCGACGGCCGGGAACACGAACACCGACGCCTGCTGCATGAGGGCGTAGAGCAGCGCATCGGAGGGGGAGAGGACGACCTCCACCGGCACCTGGGCTTCCGCGGCGAGGGCACGCAGATGGTCCTCCTCCGGTCCTCGACCGGTGATCACGACCGGCATCCCTGCCCGCTCACCCGCCCGGATCACGAGGTCGAGCCGCTTGTACGGAATGAACCGCGAGGCGCCGAGGACGAACGGTCTCGGCAGACGTTCGAGCAGCCGGAGCTCCGCGGCGTCGGTGACGGCGTCACGCCAATCCTCCCTGGCGCGGATGCGGTCGACGGCGACGGGCGGGTGGATGACGACGGCATCCCGCCCCCATGCCTCCGCGATGCGCTCCCGCACGAAGGCGCTGTTGGCGGCGATCGCGGTGGGCTCCTGCGCGCGGCGCCTGTCGAGGCGGCGGAACAGCGGTGCGACGGCCCTGACCACGGCCTTCTCGCCGCGCTCGTCGAGCTCCGGGTTCCAGATGTAGCGGGCGGGGGTGTGGGCGTACACGTACTTCGGCACGTCCTGGCCGAGCAGCCGCGCGTGATGCGCGAAGAGATGCGAGCTCACGAGCATCCAGTCGTAGGCCTGCGCCGGGCGGAGCCGTCGCCAGGCCGCGGCGGTCACCGGGAGCGCGAGCGCCTTGTGCCGGCGCAGCGGGGTGCGCGCGAGCCAGGTCTCGATCACCCGGCGGTCGGCGAAGCGCGCCGGCGCGTCATCCCACAGGCACTGGATGTCGGCGTCGGGGAACGCCCTGGCCATCGCGGCCAGCACCTGCTCGGCACCCCCCGACGACTCGATCCACTCGTGGACAAGAAGACCTGACACTCAGGGACGCCCCATGCCGTGATACGTCCAGCCGGCGGCGCGCCACTCGGCGGCATCCAGGCAGTTGCGGCCGTCGACGACCACCCGGCCGTGCGTCAGGGCGCTCACGTGGGCGGCCGACATCTGCCGTCGGTACTCGTCCCATTCGGTGACGACGAGCACGGCATCCGCGTCCCGCAGGGTCGTGTCGCGGTCGACTTCGTAGGTGAGCTGCGGATGCAGCCGCCGGGCGTTCTCGATCGCCTGCGGGTCGGTGATGACGACGTCGGCGCCGAGGCCGTTCAGCCGCACGGCGGCGTCGAGGGCGGGGGAGTCGCGCACGTCGTCGCTGAACGGCTTGAAGGCCGCCCCGAGCACCGCGACCTTCTTGCCGTGCACGACGCCGCCCAGGGCATCGACGACGAGCTCGACGGCGCGGTCGCGGCGGCGCATGTTGATGGCATCGACCTCGCGCAGGAAGGCGACCGACTCGCGGCGCCCGAGCTCTTCGGCGCGCGCCGCGAACGCGCGGATGTCCTTCGGCAGGCATCCGCCGCCGAAGCCGATGCCGGCGCCGAGGAACTTGCGGCCGATGCGGGCGTCGTGCCCGATCGCGTCGGCGAGCTGCGTCACATCCGCGCCGGTGACCTCGGCGATCTCCGCCATCGCGTTGATGAACGAGATCTTCGTGGCGAGGAAGGCGTTCGCGGCGACCTTGACGAGCTCGGCGGTCGCGTAGTCGGTGACGATGAACGGCGTGCCCTTCGCGACGGCCGGGTGATACACCTCGCGGAGCACCTGGGCGGCGCGCTCCCCGGCGGGGGTCGCGGGGACGCCGGCGACGAGCCGGTCGGGATCGATGGTGTCCTGCACCGCCCAGCCCTCGCGGAGGAACTCGGGGTTCCACACCAGCGTGGCGCCGGCGGCCTCCACTCGCGGGGCGAGGCCGGCCGCCGTGCCCACCGGCACCGTCGACTTCCCGGCGACCACGTCGCCCTCGCGGAGGTGGGGGAGGAGCGCGTCGAACGCCTCGTTCACATGACTGAGATCGGCCGCGTGACCGCCCTGCTGCTGGGGGGTGCCGACGCCGACGAAGTGCACCGCGGCGCCCGCGGCCGCGGCGATGTCGGTGGTGAACGTCAGTCGACCGGATGCGACGCCCTCGGTGAGGATGTCCTGCAGGCCCGGCTCGAAGAAGGGCGCCTCGCCGCGCGAGAGCGCGTCGACCTTGCGCGGATCGATGTCGATGCCCACGACCTCGTGCCCGATCGAGGTCATCGCGGCCGCATGGACGGCGCCCAGGTACCCGCAGCCGATGACCGACAGTCGCACGATGTGTTCCTCTTCCCAGTGAGGGGGCGATGTCCTCTCATCATGGCGCATTTCGGTGACGGTACTGCCAACGGGAGGTGACTGTCCCTAGGCTGAGCGGGATGAGTGCCGACGAACTGACCTCGACCGCAGCGACGCGCCGTTCCGACCGCCGCCGCGCCGGACGGATGCCGATCCCGGATGTGCTCCGCGGAGTCGCGATCCTCGCGATGCTCATCGCCCACGCCGGTCCCTTCGTCCCGAACATGCCGAAGGTGCTCCTGTACGTCCAGTCGGACATCAACGACGTGGCCTCGCCGCTGTTCGCCCTGGTCATGGGCATCTCCGCGCAGCTGGTGTGGAACCGCCGGGACGGCCTCGCCCGCACCTGGCTGCAGCAGACCTGGCGCGGCATCCTCCTCTTCGCTCTCGGCATGTGGATGTCGACCTGGGGGTCGTGGGTCGCGATCGTGCTGCAGGCGCTCGGGGCCCTGCTGATCGTGGGCGTCCCCCTGCTCCTGCTGGGCACACGGATGCTGATCGTCGCGGCCGTGGCCATCCTGCTGATCAGCCAGCCGCTGATCGCCCTCGCGCGGGGCGCCCTCTGGATCTTCACCCAGCCCGGGTTCGTGATCGAGCTCGCGAACGCCGTGGCGCTCGGACCCTCCTACCGGCTGATCAACCTGCTGCCGTTCTTCCTGCTCGGCGCGCTGCTGCTGCGGCACGGCTTCACCCGGGATCGGATGCTGTGGATCATGGCCGCGATCGCCCCGCTCGCGTACATCGCGAGCTTCGCGATCGACAAGCTCACCGATGCGGAGGTGAAGTCGGGCGACTACCTCGACACGCTGCATGACATCGGGCTCGTCTTCGCCGTCTACGTGGCCGTCGTGTTCGCCGCGACCGCGCGGGCGCGCGGCGAGTGGGAGCGCGTCTTCGTGCCCTTCCGCGCCTGCGGCCAGCTGGCGCTGAGCCTGTATGTGCTGCACGTCGGCCTCATCGCGCTCTGGGCGCGCGCGAACGGCTTCCCGCAGGGCAACGAGCCGCTCGGGTGGCTGCTGATCGTGCCGGGGATGGTCCTCGTCGCCTGGGTCTGGTGGCGGTTCGCCGGCGTCGGCCCGGTGGAGTGGCTGATGGGCCTGCTCACCGGGCGGCCGAAGCGGCTGCGACCGGTTCGTTAGCGCCGGAGTCAGCCGGCGGCATCGGCACTCGCCTGCGCCTGCGCCTCGACGATGCCGCGGACCAGGGCGTCGATCTCGTCTTCGCGGTGTGCGACCGGCGACGCGACGAACGGATGCTGCAGGCCTCCGAGGAGCACGGCGGAGGGGATGCCCTCGATGCCGAGGGCGTTCTTGGCGGCGCGGGCGCCGTAGTAGGCGAAGGGCGCGGCCTCGGGGTACTTGCTCGCGAGGAAGTCCGGGCGAGAGGAGGTGGCGACGCGGAGCAGAACCGAGGAGCCGATCTGCTCCTGCCACTCGGGCAGGCGCTTGGCGACGGCGGCGCACTTGCCGCACTCGGCGGACAGGAACACGAGGAGCACCGGCGCGCCGGCGCCCAGGACGTTGAGCGGAAGGGTGACCCCGTCGCCGCTCACGAGCTCCGCTGCGGGGAGCGGATCGCCCACTCCAGCGGCGATCGTCGGAGCGGCGGATGCCGAGGCGGCGGGGTCTTCGGAGGGGCGGCGCAGGCGGACGAGGGCAGCTGTCACGACGGCGAGCGCGACGAGTGTCCAGGCCAGGGCGGTGAACAGCACCAGCGTCGCTTCGGCGGTGAACAGTTCGACGACCAGCGCAGGACGTGAAGCCGCGGTGACGGCCGCGATCGTCGACGCGATGATCAGCACCACGTTGCGAGCCACCGTCCAGCCGGTGACGCGATCGTCGGCGGACAGCGGGCCGAAGCATCCGCAGTCCACCTCTTCACCGCGTCGGAGGACTCCGATGAGGAAGACCGTGAAGACGGCGAACGTCCCCAGCGCGAGCGCCGCGGACGCGGCGCGCAGCCAGCCGGAGGTGAGGAGGAGGGCGAGACCGAGCCCGATCTCCCAGAGCGGCACGGCGGCGGCGATCCAGCGGCGCTGCGCGAAGGCGGGGACGCCCAGTGCACCCATGCTGTCGAGCGTGCGGGCGGCTCGTCCGAGCTTCGTCGCGCCCGAGAAGAGGAGCACGAACGCGACGAACCCCGTCGAGAACATGGAGATGAACTCGACGGGGTTCGCAGGCATGAACCTCAGGTTAGCGTCAGATGAGGTTACAGGTCTGGACGGCCAGCGAGCCGGAGACCAGCGGGATGCCGAGCGAGCCGAGGTTGACCGCCGCGGCCGCCAGCGAGCCGGTCGAGCCGGTGTTGTCGCCGCCGTTCGCGTCGGCGGTCGTCTGGGTCAGCGTGAAGCTGCTCAGGGCGCCGACGTTGATGAGAGCGTCGTAGACGTTGATGAAGACCGTCGAACCCTGCGGGATCGGGTTGGTCAGCGTGAGGATGAAGCCGCCCGCGGTCGTCGCGATGCCCGCCACGGTCGCCGAGACGACAGCCTCGAGGCCGCTGAGGGTGAGCAGCGCGTTCGGGTCGGTGAGCACGTACTGGGTGCCCGCGGGGATGTCGCCCTGGGTCGCGGTGATGTTGAAACCGCGGGTGGCGCCGGCGGTGATGCCGAGGAGTGCGAGCGCGCTCTCCACGGTGCCGACGAGGCCTGCGCCGACGATGCCCTCGAGGACCGAGATGTCGTAGTCGTTGTCGCAGACGCCGGTGACGGCGCCGTTCCAGGTGACGGTCGAAGCCGCGGCGAGCGGCGTGGCGGCGGCGACCGCGATGACGGGCAGCGACCAGGCCGCACCCTTGACGAGGGTACGGCGCGAGACGCCGTCCTTGGGCATGAAGGAGTTCTCTTCAGACATGTTTCTCCGGTGGTCTTCCGCTCCAGGGGAGCGGACGGTGTGGGGACTGCCGCACAGGGCGGCCTGTCTGAAGATTGGCTGAACGGAGAGGTCAGTCTGGCGGCGTTGTCGCACTCTGATCGAACCCTGTCGGGAACTGATCGAGACGCTGGATCAATATCGCGGACGAGCGCCGGAAAGTCGCGTCGGGAGGGGGATGGAGGCGCCGGCAGCTGAGGGGCGCCGCGCCTCCATCCAGGGTGGCAGCGGGTCTGGGGTACCCGCGCACGAACCGGCGATGCCGGTCTTGCGTCCCCGGCGATCTCACCTATCTGAGGGGGGAGGGAGGTATCGAGATCGTCAGAATCGGATGCATATGACAGCGTCGGGTGCTTGGTATGCCACTGACAGGCACACTATCACGTTCTGGTATTCCAGGAAAGGCGCTCTAATCTGAAGCTTACAGGGGAATGCCGAGGCACCTGTCGCGGCTCGGTATGCCAGCAGTTTTCAGGATGGCCTGCCAGTGATCGACGACGGTGGGAGAATGATGTGAGCGGAGGGAGGGCATGAACATGCAACGGGAAGCGGAGGGCGACGCGGCTCGCGTCGCAGCGGAGTTGCGGGCCCGCATCCTCGACGAGACGCTCCCGAGCGGGCAGCGCCTCGTCGAGCGGGCCGTCGCCGAGGAGTTCGGCGTCAGCCGCGTTCCGGTGCGGCAGGCGTTCAAGATGCTCGCGAGAGAGGGCCTGCTCGACCGCCGTCCGAGGGGCGGGAGCGTGGTGCACACCCTCACCCTCGCGGAGTTCGCCGACCTGTCGGAACTGCTTCCCGCGTTCGACGTGCTCGCCAACAGCCAGGCCGCCACGCGCCGGGTCCCCGGCGACCTGCCTGCCCTCCGTGCGGCGGCGGATGCATGCATCGCCGCCGTTCGTCGCGGAGACCGTGAGACTGTGCATCACGCGGGCCTCGACTTCCGCCGCGAGGTCTACCGCGTCTCCCGCAACGTCGCCCTCCAGGACGTGAACCGCGTCCTCGACGGAAGGCTGCGCCGGCTCGTTCTCCCCGCCGCCGACGAGGAGCGCTCGATCGCGCTCTACGAAGGCATCTACGCCGCGATCGAGGCGGGCGACGCCGAAGAGGCAGCGGCTGCGCTCGTCCGCTTCCTCGCCGCCTTCCAGACGACCAACCGCGAACGCATGATCGACGCGCTCGACGCAGGGGAGCTCCCGACCCCGGTGCAGTCGTTCCTCCCCGGAGCATCCGTCGCGGCGCCTGCGGGCGCGGCTGAGCCGACGCCGGCGCCGTTCGAGTCCGAGGCGGATCGCGTCCTCTCCTGCCTGCGGGCGCAGATCGTGCGGGGGCAGCGGTCTCCCGGCGACCCGCTGTCCGAGCGGGAGCTCTCGAGCGAGTTCGGGATCAGCCGGATCCCGATCAGCGAGGCCATCGAGAGCCTCGTCATCGAGGGGCTCGCCTGGCCGGGAACCGCACGATCGTCCGCGCGCGTGCGCGGAGTCTCCGACGCGGAAGCGGCCGACCTCTTCGCTGTCTCGTCGGCTCTGAGCGCCGCCGCGATCAAGCTCGCGGCCCAGCGCGCGACTGCTGCGGACATCGCGTCGCTCGAGTCCCTCCTGCAGCGACAGCACGAGCTCGCAGCATCCGCTGACTCGATGGCGTTCGTCGAGTCGGTCTTCGACTTCCGCGACATCCTGCATGCGGTCTCCGGCAACTCGCTCGTGCCGGTGATCGGCGGGATCATCGATTCGCGCCTGCGGCTGCTGTCCCACTCCCTGAAGGTCGACGACTCCGCGCTGCGAGCCGAGCGACTGGCGATCGACGCGCTGATCATGAGGGACACCGTTCTCGCCGACGCCGTCGTGCAGGGGTACAGCGCCGGCCCCGCTCGCCGATTCCTCGACGCACGCGGCTGACAGGCCGGCGCCGGCGTCATGCCCCGGCGGCGTCTCCCGACCGGGGAGTACACTGTTCATGTCTGTCTGAGGGGACATGACGCTCCGGCGTCGACCCGATAGGACGAACATGATGGAGAAGGCGACGTACCCGGTCGCTGGGACCACAGACACCCGTGCAGAGCACGGCGTCTGGAGACGCGCCGTGGTGGTGCGCAGACACCTGGACGCAGGCGAGAAGAGCATCTGGGCCGAGACGGCCGCGGAAGGCTCGGTGATGCTGGTGCTGTGCTCCGGCTCGGTCACCTGCCTGAACGCACTCGCTCCCGAGCCGAGGAGCGATCCGGCCTTCGTGATCCGCGGCGGTGGAAGCATCCTGCTGCGGGCGGAGTCCGATGCGACCGTCGTCTCGGTGCGCGTCCCCGTGACGGCGCCGCCGGGAGAGGCGGATCCCGTGGCCGTCGTCGACGATCCCGAACTCAGCGCTGCCGCCTTCGCCTTCGCCTCGGCCCTCCTGGACGCGCCGCGGCCCGACGGCGGCGGCGATGCGGTCGTCGAGCGGATGCTGTCGGAGGTGGCCCTGCAGCTGCGGGGGATCTCCCGCCCGGAGAACCTGGGCTGACCGCTCCCGCGGTGTCATACTGAGACCACGCTTGAGGGGGCGCAGTCATGGGGACGAACACGAGGCAGTCGCGCGGAAGCGCCGCGGTGCCGTCGTGGCTGCGCGACCTGTGGGGTGACGCGTGGCGATGGGTGCTCTTCGCCGGCGGCGTCGCTGCCGGAGGGTATCTCCTCCTCGACCGCGGCGTCGCAAACGGCATCGTCACCGCGGCGGCCATCGGCGCGCTGCTCGTCGGCGCCGTGCTCAGCTCCTCGAAGCCGATGGCGATCGCGCTGATGGCGACACCCGCCTTGTTCGTCGTGGAACGGGTCGGTCTCGGCGGCGGCGACCTGACGGCATCCGATGTGGCGCTCGCCGCGGCTTTCGGATCGGCAGTCCTTCTCGGCGATCGCGACCTCAGCCCGCCGCTGAAGGCCCTGCTGCGACTCAATCTGATCTACCAGTTCACGACGCTGTTCACCGTCATCGTCAACCCGTTCACGCAGAATCTCATCGAGTGGTTCCACGCCTGGCTCCTGATCTCGGGTGCACTGCTGGGCGGATGGGCCATCGGCCGGGCGGGGAAGGCGCGCTTCGCTCTCATCCTCGTGTATGCGGTCGCGACGCTGATCGCGCTGGGCACCCTGACCGGCGCCGCTCTGATGATCCCCAGCGGCGAGATCGAGGCGGTCTACCCGCAGTGGCCGTGGTCGATGCACAAGAACTTCGCGGGCGGGGCGCTCGCCTTCGCCGCCTTCGTCGCCTACGTCAACCCCGATTGGGCGCAGATCCCGAAGCGGTGGGCGCGCAGCGCGCTGGTGCTCTTCCTCGTCGCCCTGCTGCTCACCCAATCCCGGCAGGCGATGGTCGGCTTCCTCGTCGCCCTGCTCGTCCACGTCGTCCGTCAGGGCGCCGCCCGGCACTGGGTCCTGATCACCGCGATCGCCGTGCCCGGAGTCGTGCTCATCGTGCAGAGCGTCATCGAGCAGATCGAATCGCAGAACCGCTTCAACTCGGTGTATCAGCGGCTCGAGTGGATGGGCGAGGTGTATGCCCTCTGGAAGCACTCGCCGATCTTCGGGCATGGGCTGCGCTACTGGTACGTGCACCCGACGGCGAACTTCCAGCCGCCGCAGGCCGAGCTGGAGGTGATCGCCTCCGCCGGCATCGTCGGGCTCCTGGGTTTCATCGCGATGTGGCTCGGCATCCTCATCGTCCTCTGGCGCGTCGACCGGCGATTCGGGATGCTGGCCCTCGGGCTGGTGCTGGCCCGAATCGTGCAGGCCCAGTTCGACCTGTTCTGGGTGTCGGCGCAGGTCTCCATCCCGTTCTTCATCGCCGGTATCTGTCTCGGGGCACAGGCGCTCGCGGTGACGGCAGGCGATGCCGGGGGATTCTGGAACGAGAAGCACCACCGGGCGAGTCGGCGCTCGCGCGCGCTTCCCGCCCGGGCAGCCCGGCGCCGAGAGCGCGCCCGAGATCAGCTCGTGACGGCCGGCCCTGAGGCCCGCGCGTAAGATCGGTCAAGACACTGGGGGTATGAATGGAGATCCGCGACTATCTTCTGGCGCTGCGGCGCCACGGGATCGGGATCGTGCTGCTGGTCCTCGTCGGCCTCGGCGCAGGCTACGGCTGGGCAGCCATCCAGACGCCGGTGTACCAGGCCTCCGCCAGCGGATTCCTCAAGACCCAGATCACCGACCAGGAGGGCGTCGCTCTCGCGCCGAGCGCCAGTGACAGCTTCGCGAAGGCGAAGGTGCAGACGTACCTCGACATGGCGACCTGGACCAACGTCGCCGAGTTCGCCGCCGACGAACTCGGGATCGACACCGCGCCGGAGAACCTCGTGCGGCAGATCGCCGTCGTCAACCCCCAGAACACGGCCATCCTGAAGATCACCGCCACCGGCTCGACACCGGAGGCCGCCCGCGATCTCGCATCCGCGTGGGTGCGCGGAATGACGGCGACCATCGACGAGTTCGAAGGCGACGGATCGCCCGGTTCCGCTCCGGTCGGCATCATCCTCGGGGAGTCCGCCTCGCTGCCGACGTCGCCGAGCTTCCCCGACGAGCGGACGGCGCTGCTCGTCGGCGGTGTGCTGGGCCTCGGCGCCGGCATCGCCTTCGCCCTGCTGCGGGCGCTCTCCGACCGCCGGGTCCGCGCGGGGGACGATGTCGAGCAGCGGCTCGGGGTCTCCGTGCTGGGGAGCATCCCGAACGTCGGCAAGCACGACCCCTCGCAGCGTCTCATCGACCTCAGCGACACCTCCACCAAGGGCGGGTTCGCCGTGGCGGAGTCGCTGCGCGCGCTGCGCACCAACCTGCAGTTCATGGACGTCGACCATCCGCCGCGTCGCATCGTCGTCACCAGCGCCCTCCCCGGCGAGGGCAAGTCCACGGTCGCGGCGAATCTCGCCACGATGCTCGCCGCGAACGGCGAGCACGTCGCGCTCGTCGACGGCGACCTGCGTCGCCCTACCGTCGCGGTGACCATGGGGCTGCTGCCCGGAGCGGGCCTCACCGACGTCCTCGCGGGACGTGCCGAGCTCATCGACGTGCTGCAGCGCACGCAGCGGGTTCCCGGGCTCGTCGTCCTCGGCGCAGGAACGATTCCGCCCAACCCCAGCGAGCTGCTCGGCTCCGACCGGATGCGGTCGCTGCTCGCCGAACTCGCGGAGCACGCGATCGTCATCATCGACGCGCCCCCGCTGCTGGCCGTCACAGACGGTGCCATCCTCACCCACCAGGCGGACGGCGCGATCGTCGTCGTCACCGTCGGCAGCAGCACGTATGACCTCGTCGACAAGGCCATGGACGCGCTGGAGAAGGTGTCCGGCCGGGTCCTCGGCGTCGTGCTCAACCGGACGCCGCTCTCCGGCGGCTCCACGAACTACGGGTACGGATACCACCCCCACGAGCCGACGGCGGCCGAGGAGCCGGAGGCGAAGGCCTCACGGCACCGGAACGTCCGCACCGCACCGCGCCCCGGCGGCGGCGTGGTCCGCACCGGGCGGAAGCCGCAGCCACGATCGGAGCCCCAGCCCGCGACACGCCGGGACGACTTCGATGAGGACGCAGCTCTCGAGGAGCTGTTCGACGAGGCCGCGATCGAGACGGCGAAGCCGAAGCGACAGCCCAGCGGTAGACGTGGCACCGAATGACGGCCCGCTGCGCGTCGCGCTGATCGCCTCCTCCTTCGCGCCGCACGTCGGGGGCGTCGAGACGCACGTCGATCGCGTCGCGGCGGAGCTCTCGGCCTCGGGACACGAGGTGGAGGTGTGGACGGTCGACCGTGGGATGAGGCCGGATGCGGCGCCCCCGGCAGTGGTCCGCTACCTCCCGACACCGCTGCCGGCCCAGTCGGCGAGGGGAGCGCTGCGAATGCTCTGGGCGATTCCCCGGGCCTGGCGCGCGTGGCGGCGAGCCCACCGCCGGTTCGCGCCGGACATCCTCGCCGTGCAGTGCTTCGGGCCGAACGGGCTGTACGCCCTGGCCCTGCACAGGCGGTTCAAGACACCCCTCGTCGTCAGCTCCCACGGAGAGACGCTCGGAGACGACGGAGGGGTGTACGCGCGCTCCGCGCTCCTTCGTCGCGGGCTGCGGTCATCGCTCGCGCTTGCTGCCGCGGTGACGGCGCCGAGCACCTACGTCCTCGACGATCTCCGTGGCCGGTTCGGTCTCGAAGGCGGCACGATCGTGCCCAACGGAGTCGACCTCTCCCTCGGCGTCGAGGACCCCGGCAGTCCGCGCCTCCCGCTGGTCGTCGCGGTCGGCCGACTGGGCCGGATGAAGGGGTTCGATCTCCTCATCACCGCGATGGCGCAGCCCGGGTTCGAGTCGGTGCGCCTGGAGATCATCGGCGACGGCCCCGAACGCGCGCGGCTCCAGCGGCAGATCGACGCCGCAGGACTCGGCGAGCGGATGCTGCTGACCGGCGCCGCGGATGCGGAGGGCGTGGCGCGTCGCATCGCAGCGGCATCCGTGCTCGTCGTGCCGAGTCGCTCGGAGTCGTTCGGGATCGTCGCGCTCGAGGCGTGGCGGGGCGGCGCGGCGCTCGTCATGACCTCGCGGGGCGGGGCCTCGGACTTCGTCCGCGACGGGGAGGACGGCCTTCTCGTCGACCCGGAGGACACCGACGCACTGGCCACGGCCATCCGCAGCCTCATCGAGGATGAAGGGCGCCGACGCCGGTTCGCCGAGGCCGGCTCGCGCCGGGTGCCCGAGTTCACCTGGGGCCGGGTGGCGAGCGCCTACGAGCGGCTCTTCGCGCGGGTCCGCGACGAGGCTCGGGGGCGAAGCCGGTGAGGTACGAAGGGAGCGTGCGGCGGCGTGGGCGGCAGCTGCGCCGCTTCGCCGAGGCGCTGCGCGAGCCGCGGATGCGCGACGGAGGCGCCATCGTCCCCGCGTTCTGGTGGGACGGACACCCGAACTTCGGCGACGACCTCACCCCGTGGCTGCTGCCGAGGTACGGCTTCGCTCCGCAGTATCGCGAGCCGCGGGCGGCACGGCTCATCGGGGTCGGCAGCCTGCTCGAGTTCGCGCCGCCCGACTTCACCGGTGCGATCTGGGGCACCGGGCTCATGCATGACAGGGCGCGTCCGCTGCCGGCGGCGACGGTTCTCGCTCTGCGAGGACCGCTGACCGCCGAACGCATCGGGCTGCGAGAGGAGGTCCCGTTCGGCGACCCCGGCCTCCTCGTCGCGCGCCACCTTCCACGACCCCGGAGCGACGGACGGATCGCGGTGGTGCCGCACGGGCATCATCGACCGCACGAGCTGCTCGACCGGCGTGTGCACGACGCCGGCGAGGCGGCGCGCGTCGTGAACGTGCATCAGCGCGCGCGGTCCGCGGTGCGCGAGATCGCCGCGAGCCGGGCCGTCGTGACGACGTCGCTGCACGGTCTCATCACGGCCGACTCCTACGGCATCCCCGCCGTGTGGACGACGCTCGACCCTCCCCTCGGCGGCGGCGACTTCAAGTTCCGGGACTACGAGGCGGCCGTGACCCCCGGGCGCACGCGCTTCCGCGAAATGGGGGCAGCGCTGGACGAGATGCTGGACGACGTCGAAGCACCGGACAGGGCGCGGGTGATCGCGATGTCCGACGCGCTCGAGGCGGCGCTCGCGCGGGCGCACGGGCTGCCGCTCGGGCAGCGTCCCTTTCCCTCCGGCGTGCTCCAGGCGCTGCGAGGCCGCTGAACGCGCACTCCCGTCGCAGTCAGCCGGGTCGCAGAGCCAGGGATTCCCGAGCGCGACCCGAGCGCGTGTCGGTCAGCGGCCCAGAGCCTTCCGCAGCGGACGCAGCGCCGGAAGGGAGGCGGCCCTGTGCGCCATCCCGGATGCCGTCTCGCGTGCACGCAGGGCTGCCGCTCGGCGATGATCGGAGGCGCGCCAGTGCCACCCGATCTGCTTCGCGTAGTCGCGAATCTCCCGCGGATAAGGCCCGTCGGATGCGAGCACGCTGGCGATGAAGGCGTCCCGCCGCTCGAGGTAGGGCGCGAGGGAGAACGTCCGCGGACAGAAGTCCTGCAGGTGCCCCGCCATCTCGAGCGTCAGCATCGCGCGCATGCACTTGGGGCACTGGGAGCAGTTCCGCGTGCGTGCCGGATCGTCGTCGGTGCACACGTCGAGGTAGCGGGACTCCGGGCGGCCGATCAGGGACAGCGTCTTCTGCACGCGCGTGAGCCCGGAGTTCGCGGAGCTCACGGTGACCGCCGACGTGGAGAGCAGCGGGACCAGGAAGGGATCGAAGCGAGCGATCTCCCCCGACGAGTCGATGCGGACGAAGGAGAACGGGATCGCCGAGGCGAGGTGCAGATGACCGATCCCCGCCCCGAGCAGGTGGGGCACAGCGGCGTTGCGCATCGTCACCGACTGGATGAAGCCGATGCGCGGGTAGTGCTCGTCGAGGTTGCTGTCCACGGTCACGAACGGCAGCCCGAACTCCGCGGCCGCCTCCGCCAGCGGCGCCCGCCTGGCCCGCCACAGCGCTTCGCCCTCGTGACCGTGCGCGCCGACGTTGTTGTTCAGGAGGTGCGTCACGCGCAACGACGCCGGCGCGTCGTCCGCCCACAGGTACTCGGCGAGCGTGGCGAACGAGTCCACGCCGCCGGAGAAGCCGGAGGCCACCCCGGCGGCGCGCGCGGCCGGAACCTCCACGGCACCCGCGGTCACCCTGATCGGGTGCAGGCCGGGGTGGATGAGCCGCAGGAGCAGCTGCAGATCGCCGTTGGCCTGGTGCAGCAGCGAGTCGGTCACCGTGCCGCCGACGTGAAGATCGCGCCCCTCCTTCATCGCCGGCATCAGCAGGCCGATGGCGACATGATCCGCCCGGTCCCCGAGCAGCTCGGCATGGCGCCCCTCCACGGAGAACCACAGCGGACGGCGTCCGCTGACCTCCGACACGACCCGGACGCGATCGTCTTCGCGTTCCACGCGCGGAGTCTGGGCGACCATCGCTTCCATGCGCTCATTATGAGTGCGGACGCGGCGGTCAGCGCAAGGAGTTCCAGATGCGTGCGTGCCCGAGCGCGCTCCGCTCCCAGGTGAACGCGGAGGCATGCTCGCGCGCGCCTCGGAGGAGGGCGGCCACGGCCGCGTCGCCCGACGTCGCATCGATGATCCCGGCGGCGATTGCGGACGCATCCGGCTCCACGAGGATCGCGTGCCCGGCGGCGACCTCGGGAAGGCTGCTCGTGTTCGCCGCGACGACCGTGACGCCGGCCGCCATCGCCTCGAGGACGGGAAGGCCGAAGCCCTCATAGAGCGACGGCACGACGACGACGGCGGCGGCGGCCACCAGGCCGGGCATCTGCTCATCCGGAAGGCGGCCGAGAAGTCGAACTCCCGGCATCCCCTCGAACAGGGCGGTGCGCTCGGGATGCGGCGGTCCCGCCAGGGCGAGGACCAGGTCCGGGCGCTCGCGGTGCACGCGCGGCCACGCCTCGGCGAGGGCGGGGAGGTTCTTGCGCCGTGCGGCGCCGCCGGCGTGGAGGACGTACGACGCGTCGAGTCCGAGGGAGTGCCGAGCGGCGGCATCCAGCGGCGCCGCGTCGAAATAGCGCTGGTCCACGCCGTTCGGGACCACATGCGGATCGCGGATTCCGAGAAGATCGACCGCCTCGGATGCGGTGAACGCCGAGACGCAGATCACGGCGGCGCTGCGCCGGAGCTCTTCAGCGGCAGCACCGACCGGAGCGGATTCGTCCGCGAACCGCCACGCGACCACGTCGTGCAGAGTCGCCACATCGGCGTGAGGGGAGGGCGGCAGCTCGAGAGCCATCCGATGCGACACCGTGTCACGGCCGTACAGGAGACGTCCGAGCGCGCGACGGGCGGCGACCGGAGCGGTCGCCACACGGCCGAGCGGAAGCCTGCGGTTGCCGGGGAGAGGCGAACGCATCGATCGGAGGTCCAGTTCGCGGACCCGCCACGGCCGGCCCGCCACCTCTCCGAGGGCGGCGGCCGCACGCGAGGTGACCTCGCGCTGGTACACCTGGGCGCCCATCGGGGTGTCGGTCACGATGGTCGCGATGGACAGGCGAGGAGTGCTCACCCTGCGCGCTTCCGTCCCGGCCGCAGCGACCTCAGGAGCCGTGCCCCGCGCCCGAGCATCCGGTTGAGCGCTCCGTAGCGGCGCTCCAGGACCTCCAGCCGCGCCGCCTGCCGGGTGTGCTCGTCCTTCAGCGTCCAGTAGCGACGCATGATCTCCTCGACATGATCGCCCCAGATGCCGGTGTTGCGGCGGACGACGTCGAGGCTGTGCTCGAGCTTGCCCTCCTCCGTCATCCGCGCGGTCACCTGCGCGGCGTGCCGCCGGTATTCGTAGAGGGGCTGATGGACGATGCGTGCGGTGCGTCCGGTGGCCAGCAGTCGGACCCAGAACTCCCAGTCCTGCCCGAACTTGAGGCCGGTCGCGAACCCGCCGAGAGCGATCCAGTCGCTGCGCCGGAATGCGGAGGCCCCGGGGATCGTGTTCCCGAAGAGGATGTCCGCGACCGAGTCCGTCGGGGGGAGCCGGTCGATCCTGTCGTGGGAGCCGAAGAAGCGCAGGTCGGTCGAGACGACGCCGGCCGCGGGATCGTCGTCGAGCACGGCGGCGACCTCCGCGCAGAGAGAGGGACGGATGCGGTCATCGCTGCCGACCGGCATGATGTAGTCGGTGTCGAGCGCCCCGGCGCCGGAATCGAGTGCGACGCTCGTTCCGCGATTCTCCGGGTGCCTCACGACTTCGACGCCCTGCGCCGCCCAGCGGGCGAGAGACTCGAGCGTGCCGGGGTGGGTGGAGCCGTCGTCGACCACGACGACGCGGCACTCGACAGTCTGCGCCAGCGCGGAGGCGATGCACTCGTCGATGTACGCGCCGTCGGTGTTGTACACCGGGATCACGATCCCGATCGAGCCCGTCCCCATGTCCCAGCTCCCCTCAGCCACCTGAATTCTAGGCCCGCGTCGACCGCTCAGTGGTGACCTTCGATGATCGTCCAGGACGGATCGAGCTGGTAGGCGTCCGTCCCGGACTCCGTCCGCGCGTGGAAACGCGGCATCACGATCCGGGCGTCCGGGTGCAGAACGCCGGCGATGTATCCGCCCCAGTAGGAGAACGTCGAATTGGTGCCGATGAGGGTGCGGGACCCCGACACCGCGAGGAAGTTCCCGACCGCACCGCGAGGCTCGTAGACGACCTCGTCCGCATGGCGGCCGAGCAGGGCACCCAGGTGCTCTTCGCACCACTCCGGGTCGTCGGACACCAGCCGGATGCGCGCTGCCGGTCCTACGGCCTCGAGCGCCTCGGCGAGGTAGCCGGCCTGGTCGAAGGCGTAGCGGACCCGGAGATGCTCGTGCGCGTAATAGTCGCCGCGACGGACGTTGACGACGACGGTGCCGGTGTCGTCCCTCGGAATCATCGGGGCGAGGACCTCGGCGATGAACGCGTCGAGGGCCTCGCGGCTGAACTCCTCTCCGAAGCGCTGGTTCCAGGAGTGCTCGCCCCAGTCCCTGCGGTCGTGGAACCGCAGCTGGTCCCTGGCGATGGTGAGGTCGCGGAGTCCGGGGAAGGCGTCGAGCCACTCCTCCATCCCCGGGGCTTCGAGAACCATCCACGGCCGGCCCGCCGAGCCGGCCTCGTGGGCGTGCAGCCAGAGGTAGAGCCAGTTGCCGAAGCGGAGCCCGACGGGCGGCGTCATCGTGACCACGCGATCTCCGCGCCGGAAACGGTCGACGGTGACGGTCGTCGCACGTCGGGCACGCCAGGCGAGGTGGCGCGAGATGCGTGCTGGCAGGCTCAGAGGTTCGGGCACGCAGTCATGATAGGGCGCGTCCCGGCACGGTGAGAACGTCAGCGCCGCAGTGCGGCACGGATGCTCTCGGCCTGCGCCCCCGAGCGCTCGGCAGGCAGCGGGCCGCGGCGCGCCTGGCGGAGTGCGGCGCCGGCGCCCCAGGCGATCCCGAGGATCGAGACACCGAATCGCTGCATCCGCCTGCCGAGTCCGCCGGCCTCGCGGACCGCACGGAGATCCGCGCGAATCCATCGCCGCAGCAGAGGGGAGCCGAGTCCCGCATAGCGTGCGAGGAGCACCATGTGATTGCGCCGGCCGTACAGCTTGTAGCGGGTGTCGAAGCGCCGGCCCTTCACGTGGGGGGCCGGGAGGTGGTCGACGGCGGCGTCGGGGGCGAACACGGTGCGGCCTCCGAGGCGCTTCACGCGCAGGAACATGTCCGTGTCCTCGCGCATCGCAGTGCCCGGGTAGTCGTCGCGGAAGCCGCCGAGCCGTGCCACGATCTCCCGGCGGAACGACATGTTCGCGCCGATGCCGTGATCGACGTCGAGCATCCCCCCGGGCAGCGAGGCGAATCCGGCCGTCAGCGTGCCGTCGTCACGGAGCCGGCCGACGGGAAGATCGTAGACCTCCTCACCGGGGAGGAGGTTGCGGGTGCGCCCGGCGACCGCATCGGGGGCGGGATCCGTGGCGAAGGCCTCCACGATCCCGCGCCGCCAGCCGGGGGAGACGACGACGTCGTCGTCGAGGAACGAGATGAGCTCCCCGTGCACGTGCAGCAGCGCCTCGTTGCGGGAACGCGTCATCCATCCGGCGAGTTCCGGCCGGTGCAGGTACTTCACGCCGGGGAACGCCTCGGCGGCCGCGGGGCCGTCGTGCTTCGCCGATGCGTCGACCACGATCACCTCGATGTCCTCGCCGGCGTGTTCGGCGAGAGAGCGCAGGCAGCGGATCATGAACGCTGAGCGCTCGTACGTGACGATGCACACGCTGAGATGCGAGGCGGACATGCGGCTCAGCTTAGCTGTAGGCTCGCGGCGGAAAGGGCTGGAGGTGCAGGCGATGGCGGACCCCACGGTCACGGTGATCATCCCGACGAACAAGGGTGGCCGCTACCTCGCCGAGGCCGTCGCATCGGTTCGCGCACAGACCTCGCCCGTGCACGAGATACTCCTCGTCGACGACGGCTCACCCGCTCCCGGACTGGCGGACGTCGCCGCGGGGCTGGGGGTCCGCCACCTCCGGCAGGAGCCCTCGGGACTCTCCGTGGCGCGCAACACGGGGGCGGCCGCCGCCACCGGCGACTGGATCGCGTACCTCGACGACGACGACGTGTGGCATCCCGAGCGCATCGCCGAGCAGCTGCGCGGGCTCGAGGCGGCACCAGACGCCGTCGCGGCCTGCACCGGGGGCTGGTACATGGACGCGGACGGCGTCCCGTTCGGCACTGGATGGGGCGCGCGACCGGCGTCCGCGGCGCAGCTGATCGCCTACGAGACTCCGCCGCCTCGGATCACGACGCTGCTGATCCGCCGCGAAGCCTACCTGGCGGTCGGCGGATGCCGCAGCGCGATGGAGCCTGCCGAGGACAACGACCTGATCCTGCGGCTGCTGCAGCACGGCGAGGTGGCCTCGATCGACCGGCAGCTCGTCGGCTATCGCAGGCACGGTGCGAACATCACCAGCCGCGGTCTCGCCGGACGGGAAGCCAACCGCCGGGTCCTCGCGGACCGGATCGAGGAGGCGCGCGTGCGCGGCGACGACGGGATGGCCGGGCTGCTCACGCGGCATCGGCGAGCCTTCCGCCGCTACGCGGCCGCAGACAATCTCGGCGAGCTCATCGATGCGATGCGACGACGCGACTGGCGCTACGCCGGGCTGCTCGGACTGTGGGGGCTGCGTCGCGCCCCGGCATCCTCGCTCTCGGCGCTCGCGCGCAGGGTCACGCGGCGCGCCGGCAGCAGCTGAAGGTCAGAGCGCTGCCGCGCTCGCTCAGTCCAGCGAGCCGAGCTCGACCAGGCGCGCGAACTCCGCGTCCTGCGCACGCACCTCCTCGAAGGTGCCCTCCGCGGCGATCCTGCCGTCTCGCAGATGCACCAGGTGGTCGACGGAGCGGATGGTCGAGAGCCGGTGCGCGACGATCACGATCGTCATCCGGCCGCGCAGCTCCTGCAGGGTCTGGGCGATCTCGTGCTCGGTCGCGTTGTCCAGCGCGCTCGTCGCCTCGTCGAGCACGAGCAGCCGCGGCCTCCGGTACAGGGCGCGCGCAAGCCCGACGCGCTGACGCTGCCCGCCGGAAAGCCGGACACCGCGGTCGCCGACCACGGTGTCCAGGCCGTCGGGAAGCTCGCTCAGCAGGTCGGCGAGCTGCGCCTGACGCGCCGCCTCATGCACCCGGTCGAGGTCGATCGAGCCGGCTTCCTCGCCGAAGGCGATGTTCTGGGTGATCGTCGCGTTCAGCAGGAAGACGTCCTGGGGCACGACGCCGATGCCGGAGTACCAGGAGGCGAGGTCCTCATCGATTGCCCGCCCGCCGCTGCGGATCGTCCCGGACGTGGGCGGCAGCAGGCCCAGCACCAGGTCGACCACGGTGGTCTTGCCCGCGCCGCTGCCGCCCGTGAACGCCGTCGTACGGTTCTCCGCGATCGTGAGGGTCAGGCTCGACAGCACCGGCTGCTCGGCATCCGGGTACGCGAACGTGACCTCGTCGAGGACGATGTCCCCGGAGTAGCCGGGACCGCCCCGGGGTTTCTCGTCGTGGCTGCCCTCGGCGGTGAGCTGGTCGATCGTCTCGACCATGATCCGCAGCCCCGCCTGGCTGGAACGGGCGGTGGCGAGGCTCGCGCTGACCCGGTTCATCGTCGGCAGTGCCCGCATCGAAGCGGTGGCGAAGAGACCCAGGATCGGCACGACCTGCCCTCCCTGGCCCGTTGCGAAGAGGATCAGCGCGATGCCGACGATCGCGACGATGAAGGCGATCTCCAGCAGATAGCGAGGCACGTCGGACATGAAACCCATCTCCCGGCGGAGATGCGCGCCATGCAGGCGCGCGACGCGGAAGCGCCGCACGAAGGAGGCCGCGCTCGAGGTGAGCCTGGTCTCGCGGAAGCCGTCGAGGCCCGGCATGAGCGCCTGCCATGCCTGGAGGCTCGACTCGGCGAGCTCCTCGCCGATGCGCAGCTGGCGGGCGCGGAGGATGCGCTGGGCGCCGAAGACGAGGCCGCCGAAGAGGAGCACGGCGAATGCGGTGACCAGCGGCGCGGCGATCGCGAGCACCGCCATGATCGCCAGGAGCATGAGCGCGTCGGTGCAGATGTTGACCACCGCGACCAGCACGCTGGCAGCCTGGCTCGTGCAGTCGTTGATGTTGCGGTAGACGACGCTCAGCGAGCGTGAGCGGTGCGCGGTGTAGGGGGAGAGGACGTAGCGGCTCATCATCTCGGACGAGGCCAGTGCCGCAATGCGCGAGGTCCTGCCGAGCAGCCACCACCGGAACGCCATCGCCCCGGCGCTCTTGACGATGAACGCCAGCGCCACGAAGCCGGCGAGCAGCGGGATCAAGGTGGAGAGCTCCTCGGAGCCGACGAACCGGGCGACCGCCTCGAGGAAGGCGCCCTCCGGGGCGCCGGACGTGATCAGCTGCATCAGGGGGATCATCGCCGCGACGCCCGCCATGTCGAGCAGGGCCAGCGCGACGGACGCCGCGACCGTCGAGCCGATCCAGCGGCGCGGACGGGTGTCGGTGAGGAGAAGCAGAGCCCGGAGCTGCTGCGCGAGGCCGGGACGGCGCTCGGAATCGGTCATCTGATCCTCCCAGGCAGAGTCCCTGCCGACGACGGGTGTTCCCTGCAGAGCGGTCTTACGCTATCATTCACATCAAGTCGCACTGTGTCTTGGGGACATGGCGCCTGGGAACTGGGCCCAGACGTCGACCGGCGACCGGGATTCTGGGGAGTTCAACCATGGTTGACAATGCAAACACGTCCGAGGGCATCAGCCGTCGCACCGTGACCAAGGCGATGGCCTGGGCGGTTCCGGCGATCGCCATCGCCGCACCGGTGCCCGCATTCGCGGCATCCGGCGAGACCATCATCATCACGCCCGGCGCGGCCTGTAAGGCGCCCGGTGCGAGCTGTGCCCCGATCATCAAGGGTTACAGCGTTCCGGCGACCGTGTACAACCCGGATCAGAACCAGGATGCATGGGTCACGGCCATCTCGATCAACGTCAACACGAGCGGCCTCAACTTCGGGCTCAACCCGATCCCCGCTCTGCCGTGGTTCATCCCGGCCGGCCAGTCGATCAATGTGAACTTCAACGCGACGAGCCAGAACAGCGCCAACGGCGTGTTCGACCTGGGTTTCCTCGTCACCTGGGGGCACGAGCAGGACGGTTCCGACACGGACCACGCGCCCATCCAGGTCACCGTCAGCGTCCCCGGGACGCCCCCCGACTGCTGCAAGTGATCGTGTGAAGGCCCCGCCGCGTGCGGGGCCTTCGTTTTGGACCTGCATCCGGGAAGGATCGGAGGCTCACGCGATCGAGGCGATCACGTCGCGCATCTGCGAGACCCGCGTGCTCCAGTCCGCCACCTCCGCAGGCCCGTCAGGCAACGGGGATGCGACCGCATCGAGGATCGCCTCGGCGAAGTCGTCGTGCCCGGCGATGCGGATCCGCGGATCGGAGGCATCGCGGAACCCCGCGACCGCCGTCGACACGACCGGACGCGCTGCAGCCTGGTACTCGTACAGCTTGATGGGGTCGAGGCTGTCGGTGAACGACGTGATCAGGTGCGGCACGATCAGGACGTCGGCATGCTGCAGGTGGCCGGGCACGTCGGGGCGGTTCAGCGGGCCGAGGCGCCGGACACCCGCGCCGTCCAGCGCCTCCTGCACGCTGGGCGACAGCAGGTCGGGGCCTGCGAGCACGATGGCCACCCTGCCCGCGAGCTCCCGGGCGATGCGCGCGCAGAGCGCCGCATCGAGGCGGTCGCTGTGGAGGGTGCCGAGGTAGAGGGCGACCGGACCCGACGGCAGGCCGCGCGGACGTGCGCCAGGGGTGCTGTAGGCCGCTGCGTCCACGGCGTTGGGGATCAGGCGGATGCCGTCGCGGGCTCCGCTCTTGCGGCGCACGAGCTCCGGCGAGCAGGCGACCACGGCGTCCGCCCTCTCCAGCAGCAGCCGTTCACCGGCGGCGATCCGCGACAGCTCCGCGGGCGGGCGCGAGGCGCTCAGCCAGTCGTCCGTGATGTCGTACATCGTCGGCCACCCGGTGCGGGACATCAGCGGCGCTCCTGCAGGGTCGTTGACCCAGAGCCGGGGCGCGGTGAAGCCGAGACCCCGTGCGGCGCGCACGATCGCGCGCATGCGCCGCCCGTCTCCACCAGGGTCGATCCGCCGGGGCAGCCATTTCACGGGACGGATGCTCCAGAGACGTTCCCGCACGAGGCGGAGCCCGTGGCCGGTGCCCGGGCGACGCCTGCCACGCAGATCGTGCAACGGGTCGACCGGCGGCTCGACGAACAACACGCGCAGCTCGGGGTCGGCATCGAGGAGGCCGGCCACGAGGTACTGGTTGCGGCGCCAGACCTCGTCCCACCCTTCGAGGGAGAGCACGACGAGATCGGTCACCGGCGCCTCCTCTCCAGCGCGGAGCGGTAGACGGCCTCTGTCCGGGCAGTCTGCCGTGCCACGGAGAACTCCCGGCGCGCGCGGTCACGCGCCGATTCGGCGAGGCGCCGGCGGCGAGCCGGGTCGTCGGCGAAGGCCCGCAGCGCCTCGGCGGCATCCGCTGCATCGTCCGGGCGGAAGAGGGCGCGCGAGTCGAGGTCCTGCAGCAGATCCAGATGACCCGCTGCGCCCGCCGCCACCGGAGCGACCGAGTGGGTCATCGCCTCCAGCACGGCGAGCCCGAGCCCTTCGACAGGACAGGTCGCCAGCAGGATGGACGCGTCGTCGAGCTGTGCCGGCACGTCGTCCCGGAAGCCCAGGAACCGGACGGAATCGCTCAGGCCGAGGCCCGTGACGAGCTCCGACAGCGCGCTGCGTTCCGGCCCCTCGCCGATCACGTCGAGGAGCCACCCATCGTCGGCCAGACCGGAGCGGGCGAAGGCGTGCAGGCCCACCGCCGTGTGCTTCTCCGGCTGCAGCCGCTGCACCATCACGATCCGGGGCAGAGCACCCGTCGAACCGGTGGTCGCCTCCGGGACGCCCGTGTGCACGACGGTGCTGGGGACGCCGATCGCGTCGGCCACGGCCCGGCTGACCGAGATCTCGGCATCCACGCGCCGGCCGATGATCGATTCGACGGGCAGCATCCGCGTGCGGCCGCGCCGGCTGGCGAAGTGCCGGGTCGAGACCAGTGCGCCGCGTCTGCCGGTGAGCGCCAGTGCGCAGGCGGCGTCCGCCGCCGTCATATGCGAGTTGACGACGTCGGCGCGGAGACGGCGCACCTCGCGGAACACCTGAGCCGCCCGTGCGGCGGGGATGGATCGGACGCCGACGGCCTCGAGCGGCTGCCGCATCCGGCCTGGCTCGCCGCCGATCACGGTGACGTCGTCTCCGTGCTCCGCCTGGGCCCTCGCCAGGCGCAGCACGAACTGCTCGACGCCGGCGAACCGGTCGGAGGCCACAGCGTGGACGATGCGCATCACCCTGCCTCGCGGAATCTCGCCTCGACTCGCACGGGACCGAGCCGGTGGATCGCCGCCCGCCGCCGGGCCTGCGTGCGGCGCTCGCCGCGAAGGAGGATGGCCCGGGCCATGGCGCCCGCCCACCCGGCGAACCGTGCGAGTCCCCAGCCCGCGGCGCCGAAGTGCTTGCGGTAGTATCGCTCCTGAGACGCGAAGAAGTACGCCTCCCGGCGGCGCGGGTCCGAGCTGGTGCCGCCGGCGAGATGCAGCGCGCTCACCTCGGGAACAGCGCGATGCTTCCAGCCGAGGCGGTGGGCGCGATAGGCCCAGTCGGTCTCTTCGGCATAGAGGAAGAAGCGCTCGTCGAAGCCGCCGACCTGCGCGAGCGCCTCGGCGCGCAGCAGGAGGACGGAGCCGATGACGAACTGCGGCCCCCCTGCCGCGACGCGACCGAGACCGACCGCGTCGAGCAGCGCGCGCCAGGGACCGGGGAAGGGCCACTCGACGCGAGCGGCATGCCCGGACCCGTCCACCTGCGCAGGGCCGACGCTCGCGAGACGCGGATCGGAGTGCAGCGCCCACTGCAGCGCGTCGATGACGGCCGGTTCGACCTCGGCATCCGGGTTCAGCAGCAGCACATCGGCCCCGGGGAGCATCCGGTCGGCGAGCGCACGGTTCACGGCGGTGCCGAAGCCGAGGTTCGCACCGGGGTTGCGGTAGCGGATGCCGAGCTCCGCGCAGAGCGCCGCGATCTCCGGCCGCGAGGAGTTGTCGATCACTGTCACGGCGAGGCCAGCCACGGGAAGGAGGGCGCGGCGGAGCATGTCCACCGAGCCGTACGCGACCACGACGATCTCGACGCCGCGCTTCTCAGCGGGTGCCGGAGCCGTCACCGAGCGGTAGAGCTCGCGGTAGGCATCCGCGACGCTGTCCCAGCTGCACTCCGTGGCCCGCACGAGACCGGCCGCGATGAGCTCTGCCCGCCGCGGTCCCGCCGCGGCGACCAGGTTCTCCGCCAGCGCCTCGGCGTCCCCGGTCGGGGAGACGATCCCGGCTCCGCCCACGACGTCGGGAAGCGCCCCGGCATCACTGGAGACTACCGGCACTCCCGCGGCCATCGCCTCCACCGCCACCCGGCCGAACTGCTCCGTCCAGCTCGCCGTGGGCATCGACGGCACCGCGAGCACGTCGATCGAGCGGTAGAAGGACTCCACCTCTTCAGGGTCGACCGGGCCGAGGATCTCGACGCGGTCGGCCACTCCGCGCGCCGAGGCCCAGGCCGGGAGCTCCTCCGCGAGGGGCCCCGATCCGGCGATCCGCGCGCGCAGGCGCGCGTCCCGCGCCAGCGCGTCCAGCAGCGTGCCGAATCCCTTCTCCGGCACCAGGCGCCCCAGCATCCCCACCGTGATCGGGTCTTCCGGTCGCACTTCGTGCGGGTTCTCGGCCACGGGACTGTGACGAACTGCGACCGGAGCGGCCCCGGGCGTGGCGGCGGGCGCGTCCACGCCGAGCGGGATCACGCGGGCGCGACCGGCGAAGCCCTTCGCCTCGACGATGCGCGCGGCCTCGGTGTTGCAGGCCGAGATGCCCGAGGCGGTGCGCAGCGCCCAGCGCTCGAGCATCCGGAACGGGAGCGGGTAGCGCTTGTGGAGGTTCTGCGCCGTGTACAGGACGACAGGCGTGCGGCTGCGACGGAGCATCCGCAGCAGGAGCACCTCCGCGGTGCTCAGCGCGAAAGGCTCCTCGTGCAGGTCGATGACGTCCCACCGCTCGCCGAGCGCGCGCCAGATCGGGCGCGGGTCGTACAGGAACAGGGCCGGATGCGTCCCCACGGTGCGCGCGGGGATCACCTGCTCGTCCGGTGCGGCGTCGAGGTCCACCCACACTCCGCCGGCGTGCCAGCGTCGCGCGGTGATGAGGGAGACGTCCTCGCCACGCGCGCGCAGGGCGCGCTCGCGTCCCCGCCATGCGGCGATCGCGGCGCTGTGCGAAATCCGCAGCACTCGCACGAAGCCTCCCCAAGATATGCTCTGTCTGAGCAACCATAACCGTCCATCGGTGCGCTGGGGAGCGCGGACGGCCAGCAGGTTTCCTGGGGGGAGGGCAGCCGTGGACCGCACGCCATCGGGCACGCGCGGTCCTCGCGTCGTGCACCTCGATCACACCACCGTCCGCGGGGGCGCCGAGCTGGCCCTCGTCCGCCTGCTGACGGCGGATCCGCAGTGGATCCCCGCGGTCCTCGTCCCTGCGGTCGACGACGTCGACGTCTTCACGCAGCTCCCGGCGAAGGTGGTGCGGCGCACGTGCGGAGTGCGTCAGCAGGCGGGCGGCAGCGGCCGTTCGGCGCTGCGCCTTCTCGGTCTCTCCGCACGCCTGCTCGCCCAGGCGGTGCTCACCCGGCTGCACCCGCTGGTCCGCTCCGCCGATGTGGTGGCGGCCAACAGCTCGCGCGCGGCCGCGTACGCCGCCCTCGCGCTGCAGCTCTCCCGCACCCCCCTCGTCGTCCACCTCCGGGACATGATCGACGAGGAGAGCCTCGGCGCCCTCGGATACCGGCTGATGACCCGCCTCATCCTCCCGAGGGCGGATGCCGTCATCGGCAACTCGCAGGCGACCCTGGCGACCGCCCTCCCGTTCCTCCGTGAGGGCGTGATCGCGACGGCCATCCCCAGCGCCTCCGGCCTCGTGCTCGCCCCGCCGCGCCCTCGGCGCGAGGGACCGCTGCGGATCGGGATGCTCGCGCGCATCGACCCGTGGAAGGGGCAGGCCGAGCTGCTCGAGGCGTTCGCCGACGCCTTCCCCGACGGCACGGCGGTGCTCGAGCTCGCCGGCGGCGCACCCTTCGAGCACGAGGCCTTCGCGGAGCGGCTGCGGAACAGGGCTGCGGAGCTCGGAGTCGGCGAACACGTCCGCCTCCTCGGCCACGTGGACGACACCGCCGGTGTGCTCGCCGGATGGGACATCGCGGTGCAGTACTCGACCCGCCCCGAGCCGATGGGTCAGAACGTGCTGCAGTACCTGGCGGCAGGTGTCGCGACCGTCGTCGCCGACGAGGGCGGTCCCACCGAATGGGTCGAGGACGGCGTGAACGGCATCCGTGTCGCGCCGCGCGATGTCGCCGCGCTCGCGCAGGCGCTGCGGCATCTCGCCGACGATCGCGACGAGCGCGAGCGGCTCGCCGCCGCCGCCGTCGCGACACCCGGCCTCCTCGACGACTCCGCCGTCGCGGCGGCGCACGCCGAGGTGTTCCGCGACGTGCACCGCGTCCGCCCCGGCCACCGCAGGCGGGCATAGGCTGACGCCGTGGACGCGATGGAGACGACGCCGATCGCGCTCGACGTGCGCCTGGAGTTCAGCAGGGCGGCGATCCAGGTGATCGCCCGCGACGTCGGCATCCGTCTCCTGCACATCAAAGGCGGGACGGTCGACCCGCAGGTGCGCACCGGCCGCCGCGGCGGCAGCGACGTCGACGTGATCGCCGACCCCCGCCGGGTGCCGACGCTCCACGCCGAGCTGGTGCGGCAGGGATGGGTGGTCTACAGCTCCTTCCTGGAGGGCTCTCCGTTCGGGCACGCGCAGACGTATCGGCATCCGGAATGGGGCTACCTCGACCTGCACCGCCGGTTCCCCGGGGTGCGGATCCCCGACGAGGACGCGTTCGACCTGCTCTGGGCCGATCGCGCGTCGTATGCCGCAGCGGGCATCGACTGCGTCACTCCCTCGGTGGACGCGCAGGCGGTGCTCTTCGTGCTCAACGCGGCCCGCGACGTCGACGCCCTGGGCGAGGAGGCGGCGTCGCTCTGGCGCCGGCAGGACGAGGAGGAGCGCGTGCGCCGCTCGCGACTGGTGCGGGCCCTCCGGGCGGAGGTCGCCTTCGCCGCCGCGCTCGGCGACCTGGAGCGCTACCGCGGGCGCCGGGAGTATCTGCTCTGGAAGACGGTGTCCCGTGGCGGGACCAGGGCCGTCGAGTGGTGGGCGCGCATCAAGGCGGCGCCGACCGTCGGAGAGGCGCTGCAGACGATGCTCCGCGCCCCGCTGGTCAACCGCGCCGTCCTCGCGCATGAGCTGGGACGCGAACCCAGAGTCGGCGACGTCATCCGCGCGTTCGTGCGCCGGCTCGGTCGCGCCCTGCGCCCGAGATCCGGGGGAAAGGAGCGGAAGACGTGACGCGCCTCATGAGGGGCACTGACGTCGGGGTCGTGGACGACGGCATCCGGGTGTTCGCCGCCGCACTGCCGCAGGGCCCGATCGTCGTGCTCGCCGGGATCGGGGCGGTCGTGTGGCGTGCGGCCCAGGGCGCAGACCTCGCGGGTGTCGCCGCCGTGCTCGCCGCGGACGGCGTCAGTGAGGACGGCCAGGCCGAGGCCGACGCGGAAATGTACGTGCAGGCGCTGCTCGAGGCGCATCTGCTGGAGGAAGAGGACGCATGACCCCCACGGTGCTCGCCGCCGCCCCGCTGATCCTCGCCGGGGTGCTCGTCGTCAGCGGGATCGCCAAGCTCCGGCATCCGGAGGACGCCGCCGACTGGGAGGATCTCGGCATCCCGGCGGCGCTGCGCCGCTCCTGGCTCATCCGGGTGCACCCGTGGGCGGAGCTGGCCCTCGCGGTCGCGCTCGCGCTCCTGGGCGGCGTCCTCGGGGCTCTGGCCGCGGTCGTCGCGGTGCTCCTCTTCGGCGCCTACCTGGTGCTCGTGGTGCGGCGCCGCGCGAACGCTCCCGATGCCTCGTGCGCCTGCTTCGGCAGCCGCCGGCCGATCACCGGGGCGACCATCGTGCGCAACGCCTGGTTTCTTCTGCTCGCCGCACTGGCTGCCGCGGTGACCTGGACCTTCGCCGTGCTCGGCGGCGCCTTCGCAGCGCTCGGGGCGGACGGGGGCTGGCTCGTCGCGCTCGCCGCATCGGCGCTGACCGCGACCCTCATCCTCTGGCAGCCCGCGGACTCCGCGCCCGTCACAGCGGAAGCCGGCGTGCCCACCGTGGGCGGCGCCGGCCCGGACGGCGGCGAGCCGGGCGAGTACGTCCGGATGCGCACGCCCGCCGTTCCGGTCATGCTCGCCGACGGACGGACCGTGAACCTGCGCCAGCTGGCGCAGTACGGGCCGATGCTCCTGCTCGCCGTCAAGGAGGGCTGCGGCGCCTGCACGCGGGTGATCGAGGCGACGCCCCGCTGGCGAGCACTGCTCCCCGAGGTGTCGGTCCGGTTCCTGCTGTGGCCGGTTCCGGGGAACAGCGAGCTCACGGAGCTCGAGGAGCCGCAGTCCCTGCACGATCCGTTCATGTACGTGCAGGGCTCGATCGCCGACTGGGCGACGCCGGCCGCCGTGCTGATCGGCGCCGACGGCTACCTAGCCGGCGGACCGGTCTCCGGCTACGAAGAGGTGTCCGCGTTCATCGGCGACATCTACGAGAGCCTGCACGGCGAGCGGCCGCCCGCAGAGGGCTGAGGTCAGCCGCAGCCCTCTGCGGTCAGGGTTTCGCCGACCGGGCGCACCATCGGCGTGTGCTGGAGATCGAGGGGGCCGTACTCGCCGGCAGCACCGGTGAAGGTCGCGGTCACGGTGTGTGTCTGGCTCGGATCGTTGATCACGGCCACCTTCACCGCGCCGCGACCCAGATGCTGCACACCACCGGCCGGGACAGGCTGGCCATCGACGGTCACCCCCGTGAATGTGGACCCCACGGGGCCGTAGAAAACGAGATCCGTCGCGACCTGACCCCGGGGGAAGTACTTCGTCGTGTGAATCGCACGTGGCAGTTCACGAGCCTGATCGGGTGTCACCGTGTTCGTCAGGGTCGCTGTCGTCGTGAATGCCGGGCTGTCCGGAGCAGAGCACTGCGTCGACGTCGCGGCGAGGTCGAGCTGCATGTAGTAGTCCATCTTGCTTTGGGTGAAGTCGTTCACGTATACGCCCAGGAGCGTGCGCTCCTCGTTGGTGCTGGGCAGCTTCCCCGACAGCTTCGACTCGCCGACCAGCGCGGCCTCCGCCTCGGTGGCGGGGGAGTACAGGAGCCGGTTCTCGTCGACCGCGAGGGTCAGGGCCTCGAGCAGAGCCTTCGGCTCGGCGCTGCCGGAGGTCAGTGCGTCGAAGACCGACTTGGCCGCGGCGGCGAAGAACGCATCCTGCTGATAGCCCTCCGGGTAGGTCACATAGGCCTGGTTGAGCAGGAGTGAGACGGCGTTGTCGCTCGTGAGCGTCACGGGTTCGGGGTTGGCGGTGAAGGTCCGGCCGTTGATCTCGGCGGTCGTCGGCGGAACCACGGTCGGACCCGTCGCCTTCAGCAGGTAGCTCAGCGCCACCGGATCGAACGACACGACCGCATCGACAGGCGTTCCGAATGACTCCGCCCAATATGCGCGCACGACCGCGACGGTCTCGCTGAAGTCAGGGCTCAGCGTCGCGTCGGAGATCCAGCGGCCCATCTTGTCGCCGTAGAGGGCGATGGTCTCCGGGTCCAGCGGCACGATCGGTTCCGGGCGCGCGTTCTCGAAGTCACCGCTCGAGGCCTGCTGCGTGATGCTGATCTTCCCCTGATCCGCTGTGATCAGCACGAGCGCAGCGGGATTGCCTCCGGTTCCACGGGCCTCCGCGTTGTTCTGGAAGATCATCAGGTAGTTGCGCGGTCCCTCTGCCCCGAGAGCGGTCGGGAGGATGCCGATGATGTCCTTCGCCGGGCCGAGCATGGGCTGCAT
The DNA here is from genome assembly GCF_011752045.1 of Microbacterium hydrocarbonoxydans. GTDB lineage: Bacteria > Actinomycetota > Actinomycetes > Actinomycetales > Microbacteriaceae > Microbacterium. Next base: position 1,452,522 of record NZ_JAAKXW010000001.1, on the reverse strand, counting down.
CTCGTCGACGGCATCCGTCAGCTTGGAGAGCGCGCCCTCCACCTGGGGGATCAGCGCCTCGCGGTCGATCGAGTCGAGGTCGTCGGCCGCCTTGGCGACGGCATCCGCAGCCTGCGTGACCGTGTCCTGCATCCCCGCCACGGCCGCGAGGTCGATGGCTCCGTTCACCGGCTTGAGCGCGTTCACGCTGAGCGTCGTCGCCGGGGTGAGCGCGTCTGCCACCAGATCGTCGGTGACCGCCGCCGCCGTGCGGACGGCGTAGAGGTTCGGTCCCACCACCGGCACCCACTCGAGGTTCTTCCACGTCTCGTCGTCGGTCTGCTCGCGGGCATCGGCGGTGAGCGCGGCGAGCTGCGCCGCAGTGCCCTGCGCACTCTCCGGGTCGCCGCCGAGGATCTGGTCCTTCACCGTCGTCGCCAGCGGCATCGCCTGCTCGAGCGAGTCCTTCGCCGCCATCGCGCGGTCGTACACGCGCTGGCCGACGACGACGGTCACGGCCGCGAGCGCGATGAGCACGAGGAGGATGCCGACGGGAACCCAGAAGCGGAAGCTGCGGAGAAGTGGCCGGCGCGGACGGTCGGCGCGGCCGGCGCGCTCGGCTCTCGTGGTCATGGCATCCATCGTAGGAGTGCGCGCCGAGTGAACGGTGTGAGCTCAGTAGGCCCCGCGGCGCTCCAGCACCGCGCGCACCGTCCGCCACATGATCACGAGGTCGCTGGTCAGGGACCAGTTCTCCACGTAGTAGAGGTCGAGCCGGACGCTGTCGTCCCAGGAGAGATCGGAGCGACCGCTGACCTGCCAGAGGCCGGTGAGGCCCGGCTTGACGAGCAGGCGGCGCTGCACCCACTTCTCATAGGTGTCGACCTCGCTCATCAGCGGAGGGCGCGGTCCGACGAGGGACATGTCCCCCCGGAGCACGTTGATCAGCTGCGGGAGCTCGTCGAGGCTGAACCGGCGCAGCACACGGCCGATGCGGGTGACGCGCGGGTCCTCCCTCAGCTTGAACAGCACGCCGTTGCCCTCGGATGCGGGGAGGAGCTCGAGCAGCCGCGCCTCCGCGTCGACGACCATGGTCCGGAACTTCAGCATCGTGAACTGACGGCCCTCGTGCCCGACCCGGCGCTGACGGAATAGCGCGGGCCCGCCGTCGCGGCGGACCATGGTGCTCAGCGCGAGGAAGACCGGGCTGAGGACGATCAGCGCGAGGAGGGACACAACGATGTCGAAGGCGCGCTTGGTCGCGTAGCGGTAACCGCTGAACGACGGGTAGTCCACGTGGATCAGCGAGAGTCCCGCGACCGGCTGCGCATGGATGCGCGGACCGGCGATGTCGGTGAGCGCAGCAGCGACGATGAGGTCGACGTTGCGCGACTGCAGATCCCACCCGAACTGGCGCAGCTGAGCGGGGGTGATCATGTCGGAGCCGCTGTAGACCACGGCATCCGCGTCCACCGAGTCCAGGCGGCTGAGGGCGTCGTCGAGATCGCCCATCACCGGGAGGCCGGGAAGCAGAGCCGTACCCGCCCCGCGCTCGGTGAACGCCCCGATGATGGCCATGCCCGATGCGCTGTCCCGGCGCATCTCCTGTGCGATGTGACGGGACTTCGCGTGCTCGCCCACGAGCACCACGCGCGACAGGCACTGCCCCTCGGCGCGACGCGTCCTGAGCCACCGCCGCCACGCCCAGCGGCTCCCGATGAGGGCGGCGAGCCCCGCGGGCAGCGCGACGAGCAGGTAGCCGCGGGCGACCTCGGCGCCCAGCAGGAACGCGAGGATGGCGAGGAGGCCGAACACGCGGATGCTCGCATCCGCCACGCGACGGTACTCCTGTGAGCCGGCGCCGATGACCTTCGCATCCCAGGCGCCGTAGAGGCGGAGGCCGAGCAGCCAGGCCGCGACGAAGAGCACCGACACCGAGGTGTAGGCGATGTCGAAGCCGGCTCCGGTCACGCCCGGGATGAACAGGTCGGCGCTGGACTGCCCGAAGCGCAGCAGCTGCGCTCCGAAGACGGCGCAGACGATGATGACGGTGTCGCTCAGCAGCAGGCGCCGCGCGTATCCGCGCTGCCATCGTGCCGGCTGCGCCGCGGATGCGACCGCGAGCGTCTCCGCCGTGCGTACCGCCTCCACGGTACGGACGTGCCTCCTGCCCTGCCTCGACGGCAGGGCAAGGTCCCCAGATATTGCCACAATCTCTCCCCAGAGAAGTGCCCCAGTAGCGCCCTGCAGAGCAGGCCGACGCTCCCTTCCCAGTAGGGAGCGATTTCACCGATGCCCCAGGAATCGGTGTTTCCTCCGCCGAAGCGAAGGCCCAGTCCGCAGTCTAACCCCGAGGTGCACTTTCTGGTAGAGCGAATATGCACCTTTGGTCAGGCTGGTTCTACAAGCCGCTCCACCGGGTGGCGGGCCACAGGATCGCGACCGCGCGGCCGACGATCTGCTCGCGCTTCGCCCAGCGCCAGCAGCCGGGGGAGGGGGACTCCGGTGCGCGGCAGGCGATCGCCGAATCGGCGGACACGGAGCGGTGATCGCCGAGCACCAGATAGGAGCCGGCGGGGACCGTCACCTCGTCGAAGCAGCGGCGGGAGGCCGGTTCGGAATCGCAGTCCACGCCCTCGCCGAAGGGGAGGTCCTGGAAGACGTACGGCTCGTCGAGCGGCTCTCCGTCGACGATGAGGGACCCGCCGACCGTGCAGCAGCGCACGGTCTGGCCGGGCCCGGCGACGATGCGCTTGATGAGCGTGTGCGGTCCGGAGGGGCCGAAGCCCGTCGTCTCCCCGAGCCAGCGGAGGACGTCCTTCAGCGGGTTGCCGGATGCCGAGGTCGAGACACCCCAGGAATCGTCGGCGTCGAAGACGATCACGTCGCCGGGGGCGGGGTCGGCGCCGATGTATGCGAGGCGGTTGACGAGCACCCGGTCTCCCGGCTGCAGCGTGCTCTCCATCGAGCCGGAGGGCACGAGATAGGGCTTGGCGACGAACGAGAGGATGAGCCCCGCGACGACGAAGGCCAGCACCAGGTGGAACCAGAAGCTCCCGGTGATCCGGCGTCGCAGCGATACCGGTTCCTCTGTGCTCACGGGGTCTCCTCGGGGTGCTGGACGCTGACTGCCACCCTACCTTTCCGGCGCGGCGCGGTTGGCGCCCTGTAGTAGGTTTGAGCGGGGATCTTCAGGCTTTGGAACGACCGGAACAGAGGGACTGCTCAATGGACCTGCGCCACTATCTGCGCGTCTTCCGCGCGCACTGGCTGGGCATGCTTCTTCTCGTGGTCGCCGCCGTCGCGATCGCCTTCGGGTGGACGCTCCTGCAGCCGCGCGTGTACACCGCGGACGCGACCGCCATCGTGCAGGCGACAGCATCGGGTGACGATGTCGGCTCGAAGATGCTCGGCAATCAGCTGGCCTCTTCGAGCGTCAAGACCTACGTGGATCTCGGCACCTCGCGCTCGGTGGCGGAGCGCGTCATCGAGGAGCTGGAACTCGACACCACCCCGGATCGGCTCGTGTCGCAGGTCACCGTCACCAACCCGCTCGACACCTTCTCGCTCAAGGTGACGGCGACCGCGTCGTCTCCCGAGGGCGCCAGGGACATCGCCGAGGCGTGGGTGCGCGGCATGGCGGCCGAGGTCAACCTCCTGGAGACCGCCGACGAGGAGGAGGCCGGACTCGTGCACCTGGCAGCGATCGACTCCGCGCGCCTCCCGGAATCCCCCTCCTCGCCGAACACCCGGCTCGCGCTCGCCGTCGGCGCCCTCATCGGCATGGCGGTGGCGTTCGGCTACGCGATGCTCCGCTACACCCTCGACCGCCGGATCCGCTCGGTGGACGCGGTGGAGAAGGAGCTGGGCATCGCCGTCGTCGGCACGCTCCCCGAGGAGAAGTCCTTCACTCCGGAGAATCGCCTGATCCCGCAGGACGGCGGCAATTCGGCGAACAGCGCCCATGCCCACCTCTTCGCGATCGCGGAGGCCATGCGCGAGCTGCGCACCAACATCCAGTTCATGGACGTCGACAACCCGCCGCGGGTGATCGTCGTGACCAGCCCGCTGCCCGGCGACGGAAAGTCCACCACCGCGTCGAACCTCGCGATCACCCTCGCGTCCAGCGGGGAGCGCGTGCTGCTCATCGACGGCGACCTGCGCCGGCCCATGATCGGCAAGATCTTCGGGCTCGTCGAGGCCGTCGGGCTCTCCGAGGTGCTCTCGGGACGAGCCGACATCACTCAGGTCGCGCAGCGCATCCCCGGCCGCGACAACCTCATCGTCGTCGCCGCAGGCAAGCTGCCGCCGAACCCGAGCGAGGTGCTCGGCTCGGTGAAGATGCGGGACATGCTCCAGGCCGTCTCACGGGAGGCGATCGTGATCATCGACGCTCCGCCGCTGATCCCGGTGACCGATGCCGCGGTCCTCGCGCAGCATGCCGACGGTGCGATCATCGTCGCGACGGTCGGTAAGACCACGTTCGAGGTGCTCGGCAAGGCGCTCGGCAACCTCGCGCGGGCGAACGCCAGGGCGCTGGGCGTCGTGCTCAACCGCGTGCCCCGTCGCGGCAGCGGCGCCGCATACTACGGCTACCAGTACCACGGCGACTACTATCGCGCCGATTCCGAGGAGAGCGAAGAGGACCTCGCCCCGGGACCGCGCCGCCGGCGTGCGGCGGTCGAGTGAGGCCCGCCGCGTGACGACGAGGATCGCCGTCTCGGCTCTCGGCGCGGTGATGGAGCTGGAGTTCGGCGACCAGGTGCCAGCCGACGTCGTCGAGCGCGTCCGGCGCGCCTGGTCCGGTGCCGCCGCGCCCGAGGGTGCCGCCGTCGACCTGAGACGCGACTTCGGGCAGGTGCCCGACGCGGAGCGCTTCATGGAGCAGCTCTCGACGACCGTCACGCTCGACGCGCTCGCTCATGCGCGAGGGCGCCTCATGATGCTGCACGCGGCGGGGGTCGCGCTCGACGACGGTCGGGTCATCGCCTTCACCGGCCCGTCCGGCCGCGGGAAGACGACCCTCAGCAGAGTGCTCGCCAAGGTGCACGGCTACGTGTCCGATGAGACGATCGCCTTCGACCGCGACCTGCGCGTCCACCCGTACCGCAAGCCGCTCTCTGTCATCCGGCACGGGATGCCGAAGGACCAGGTCGCGCCCGCCGAGGCTGGGCTGCGCCCGCTGCCCGACGCGGATCTGCGTCTGGCGGCGATCGTCCTCCTCGACCGCGACCCGTCCGCGGGGGCGCCGCAGATCGAGCACCTGCACTTCCTCGACGCAGCCCCCGAGCTCGTCGAACAGACGAGCTACCTCGCCGAGCTCGACGGCACCGTCGCCACGCTCGCGGAGCTCTGCGACCGTGTCGGCGGCGTGCGCCGCCTGCGCTACTCCGAGGCGGCCGATGTGCCGGCGATGCTGGAGTCCCTCTTCGCGGATGTGCCGGCTCCGGAGCGCTGGAAGCGGGCGCGGTTCGCGGTGGCGGATGCCGAAGGCGGCCCGGCCGTGGCCGACGCCGTCGACTACGGGGACGCGATCGCGGTGCTCTCCGACCGGACCCTGCGCGTGCTGGCCGGCATCGCCCCGACCGTGATCCGCGCCGCGCAGTCCACTGACGACGTCTCATCGATCGTCCGCGCTGTGCGGGAGCAACACGGGGATCCGCCTGCGGGCGACGCGGAGGACCTCGTGCGGGCGGCGCTGGCGGAACTCGCCGGCGCGGGACTGCTCCGGCGCGGCTGAGCGCGGCCCTCAGCTGCTGGAGGGCGCCTCAGGAACCGCGGGCTCTGAGCGCGCCCGGGGACGGCAGCTTCTCCGCGCTGAGCGCCCTGCGCATCTGCAGCGCGCTGGTGAATCCGGAGTGCCGGGCGATCTCATCGATGCCGAGGGTGTCGTACTGCGGGTTGCGCAGCAGCGACTCTGCGAGCTCGACGCGCATCCGCCGCAGCGCGTGCAGCGGCGTCGTCCGCTCGCGGGCGAAGGCGCGCTGCAGCTGGCGCATCGAGACGTGCAGGTCCTGGCTGAGCTGGGCAGGCGTGAACGAGGCGTCGTCGCGCCGGGCCATCATCACGGTCCTGGCTCGTTCGATCAGCGGCGCCGCCGCGACCTCGAGGTGCTCGGAGGCGTGCTGCTCCAGCAGGGCGCCGAAGGCCATCTCGACGAGGAGCCGCTCGATCGCATAGCGGGCGACGCCGGAGGAGTCCTGCGTCGCGGTGACGAGGGAAGAGGCGAAGGAGTGCACCGCCGTCAGCAGGGGTGAGTTCGCGATCGGCGACGGCTCCGGCGCCGCCGAGCTGGCCAGCTCGGAGAGCGCATCCGGCGGCAGCCACACCGTGATGAGGTCTGCGGGGTCGCTCCACCCGACGGCGGTCTCACTCACCGACGGCAGGAAGAGCCCTCTGGCCTGCGGGCCGTCCGGGGTGCCGACCGTCTGCCCCTCCGCGGCGATGACCAGCGCCGCATAGGCGGAGAGCACCGCGGGCGGCTTCCACTTCCAGCGCCCGGGGAGCGGCTGCATCCGCGATACGCACACCGAGCGGAAGGCGCGACTGGAGACCAGGCCACTGCGATGAGCGTCCTGGTCGAGGTGCGTCTGAATGAGCTGTGCGGCGTTCGGGGATGCCATCGGTCTGGAAGGGTCGATCGGGAGACCCGCTCCTGTCGGGACGGCGGAACGGGCCGTTGTATCGCCAGAGTACAGCCACCTGCGCACGCCGACATGCGCATCTGCGCGCGGCGGCCGCGCCGCCGTGCCGATTCCGGGTCAGGAGCTGGCCACGCGCACCACGCGCTCGACCTGCTCCAGAGCGGGGAACAGCTCCCGCGCCGACTGCTCGTACACCTCGGTGGAGCGGCGGTACGGGTCGATCACGTCGTCGTCCGCGGAGGCGACCCCGGCGAGACCGCGGCGGTGCGAGAGCGCGGTCACGGCGCTGCGCACGCGCGAGCGCACCGTCGTACCGGCGTCGGCGGCCCGCCGCACCTCGTCGTCGGTCATGCTCGCGGCGAGGCGGGCGAACTCGCGCACCGGGAAGACGCGGTGCAGCCGGCTCGGAGCGAGCTGCACGGCGAAGGCGCGGTGCTCCCGCGTCATCGTGAGGACGAGGTCGGTGTCCAGCAGCATCCGCTCGGTGAGCAGACGCGCGCGATGGCTGCTCGCGTCGTACTCGCGCGCTCCGCCCGCGACGGCCAGAGACCGGGCCTGCGCGGTCATCTCGTGGCCGACCAGCGCGTGCGTCCCCGCGCTCGCGACGATCACGCTGCGCTCGTCGAGCGCGACGCGCAGCATCACCTCGGCGAGCGGCGAACGGCAGATGTTGCCGGTGCAGACGGTGAGCAGCGAGAGCGCGCCCACCTCATCGCTCGCCTCGGCGGGGGCAGGGTCGAACAGCAGCGACAGCGGCGAGCGCGTCGCGGGCGCGGGTGCGGCCTCCGGCGTCTGAGTCTGAGCAGCCAGCGACCTCCGGCGCTCGCGTCGGGTCAGCGGCGTGGCCGGAGCGCCGATTCCACCGCCCGGCTCCCCCAGAGAGCCGCGATCCTGAGATCGGTGCATGACGTACAGCCTAGAGGTTCCACGCTTCGCGGGGCACCGCGAATCGGATCGGCGCAGGAGTGCGCCGGCCGGCCGCGGATGCTCCGTACCGATACTCTGCGCCGATGGCCGGGCCGTCGCCCTGAGGGCGCAGTAGTGTCGGAGGGACGCCGGCGTCTTCCGGCGGGGTCTGCTCGTCTGCTGGGGCGGTGAGCGGGGGAAGATCGGGCTTCGCGTGCCCCGGCGCGGACTGCCGAGGGCGCGATGGCCGACTCGAGGAGGTCGCTCTCCGACGTCTTCGGAGACTCCGGCGTGCCGGCCCGGGATCCCGACCCCGGACGCGGATTCGGCACGGGACTCGACGAGTACTTCCAGCAGCTCGATGAGGAGACGGCACCGGCGAGCCCGTCTGCGGGCGCCGCATCGCCCGTGTCGCCGCTCGATGCCGGGACCGCGCTGTCGCGGCTGGCCGGGCGGTGGCGTCCCAGCCGGCTGAGCACGGCCATCGTCGCGGCGGCCGTGGTCGTCGCGCTCGCCGGCGTCGCCGCGGTCGCCGTCACGGGACAGGTCGCGCCGCAGGCGGAGGAGGCGCCGGCCCTGGGCCCGTTGACCTCCGCTGAAGCCCGACTCGCGGACGCGGAGCGGATGCTCGACGGAGCGGTGGACCGGATCGCGGACATCCGAGAGGACGGGGCCTTGGCGGCGGAGCGGGCGGGGACGATGCTCGCCGCGCTCGCGGGCTTCGCCGACGAGGATGCCCGCACGACCGCGCTCGCCGCCCTCGAGGCGTACCGGGCCGGCGCGGAGCGCGTCGTCCTCGAGGAGGGCCCCGAGCCCTACGCTCGGCCGGAGGGAGCACTCGGCGCGGAGGAGGTGACCGCCGCGGTCGACGACGTCGAGGGCCGCCGGGCGTCCATCGAGGAGATCCTCGCCGCGGCGGCCGTGGCGGAATCGGAGCTGCTGGCGCTGACCTCGGCTCTGGCCGCCGCGCGTGACTCCTTCCTCGCCACGATCCCCGCGTACGCGGAGGCCCTGATCGCGGAGAACCCGCTGGCGGAGCAGGAGTACCGGACCGCGGTGGCCGAGGCTGCGGCATCCGTCGCCGCGCCGGAGGCCGGTGAAACCGCCGTGCAGGAGTATGTCGCCGCCGTCGCCGCGCTGCGGGCCGATCAGGTCCGCGCCGCCGAGGAGGCGAGGTCGCGGGATGCGGAGCGTCCGCTGCCGACGCCCGTCCCCTCCGCCCCTCCTGTGCCGCAGCCGTCGCAGCCCCCGCCCCCGCCGCCGTCTCCGGAGCCGACCCCGGATCCCGAGCCCAGCCCGCCGCCGACGCCGGAGCCGTCCCCCTGACCGGGGCGGCGCGGAAACGCGCCCGAGCACGGCCGTTACGATGGATGCCGTGACCACCGCCGACTCCACGCTGCCACTGTCGCCGTACCGGGAGATCAGCCGCGAGGACTGGGCGCGTCTGGCGGCCGGACTCGATCAGCCGCTCACGGAGACCGAGGTGGTCGAGCTCCGAGGCATCGGCGACCGTCTCGATCTCGCGGAGGTGCGCGAGGTGTACCTCCCGCTGAGCCGCCTGCTCAGCCTCTACGCGACGTCGACGAAGCGACTCGGGGCGGCGACCTCCGCCTTCCTGCAGGAGGAGGACTCGACGACGCCGTTCATCGTGTGCGTCGCCGGCTCAGTCGCGGTGGGGAAGTCGACGATCGCCCGTCTGCTGCGCGAGCTCATGTCGCGGTGGCCGGGCACCCCGCGGGTCGAGCTGGTCACCACCGACGGCTTCCTCTACCCGAACGCCGAACTCGAGCGGCGCGGGCTGATGGACCGGAAGGGCTTCCCGGAGTCCTACGACCGGCGTGCCCTGATCGAGTTCCTCACCGAGGTGAAGAGCGGCGCCGCCGAGGTGCGCGCACCGTTCTACTCGCACATGCGCTACGACATCGTCCCCGACGCCCACGTCGTCGTCCGGCGCCCCGACGTGGTCATCGTCGAGGGGCTGAACGTGCTGCAGCCGCCGCCCGCGCCGAACGACATCGCCGTGAGCGACCTCTTCGACTTCTCGATCTTCGTCGACGCCGAGACCGCGCACATCGAGAACTGGTACGTCGATCGCTTCCTCGCGCTCCGTCAGGGGGCGTTCTCGAACCCGTCGTCGTACTTCAACGTGTTCGCGCATCTCACCGACGAGGAGGCGATCACCACAGCCCTCGGGTACTGGAACGAGATCAACATGCCGAACCTCGTCGAGAACGTGATGCCGACCAAGCACCGCGCGCGCCTGGTGCTCAACAAGGGAGCGGACCACTCCGTGGAGAGCGTGCTGCTCAGGAAGCTCTGACGCGCGCCGGCATCCGCGGTCCGTGAGATGGGTTCGTTCGGAACCCTCGCAAAATTGCCCGATTACCCTTGACCCCATGTGTGGAATCGTCGGATACGTGGGCCCGCGCCCCAGCCAGGACATCCTTCTCGCCGGGCTCGCCCGCCTCGAGTACCGCGGCTATGACTCTGCCGGCGTCGCCGTCATCGACGACGCCGGCTCGCTGGGCATGCGCAAGAAGGCCGGAAAGCTCAGCGTGCTGCGCGACTCGCTCGCCGAGTCGGCCCTTCCCGACGGGAGCACCGGCATCGGGCACACCCGCTGGGCGACGCACGGCGGGCCGACCGACGTCAACGCCCACCCGCACCTCGCGGACGACGACAAGCTCGCCGTCATCCACAACGGGATCATCGAGAACTTCTCGGCCCTGCGCGCGGAGCTGATCGCCGAGGGCGTGACCTTCCGCAGCGAGACAGACACCGAGGTCGCGGCCGCGCTGCTCGGCCGCGAGTACGCGAACAACGGCGGCGACCTGCAGCGCGCCTTCCGCGATGTCGTCAACCGGCTCGAGGGGGCGTTCACGCTCCTCGCGATGCACCAGGACCAGCCGGGCCTCGTCGTCGGCGCCCGCCGCAACTCCCCGCTGGTGATCGGCCTCGGCGAGGGCGAGAACTTCCTCGGCTCCGACGTCGCCGCGTTCGTGGAGCACACTCGCAAGGCGCTCGCGATCGGCCAGGACCAGATCGTCGCCATCACCCCCGACGCCGTCACCGTCACCGACTTCGCCGGCACGCCGGTCGAGGCCGAGCCGTTCGACGTCTCCTGGGACGCCGCCGCCGCGGAGAAGGGCGGCTGGTCGTCCTTCATGGCCAAGGAGGTCGCCGAGCAGCCGGAGGCCGTCGCGAACACCATCCGCGGCCGCATCAAGGACGGGCAGGTCGTCATCCCCGAGCTCGACGGCCTCGACGACCTCTTCATCGGGATCAACCGCGTCATCATCACGGCCTGCGGCACGGCATCCTACGCAGCCCTCGTCGGCAAGTACGCGATCGAGCAGTGGGCGCGCGTCGCCGTCGACGTCGAGCTCGCGCACGAGTTCCGCTACCGCGACCCGGTGATCGGCGAGGACACCCTCGTCGTCTCCATCAGCCAGTCCGGCGAGACCATGGACACCCTGATGGCGGTCAAGTACGCGCGCGAGCGGGGCGCCCGCACCCTGTCGGTGTGCAACACCCAGGGCGCGACGATCCCGCGCGAGTCGGATGCCGTCGTCTACACGCACGCCGGACCCGAGGTCGCCGTCGCCTCGACCAAGGCCTTCTCGGCGCAGATCACCGCGCTGCTGCTGCTCGGCCTGCACATGGGCCGCGTCCGCGGCACGGTGACGGATGCCTCCGCTGATGTCGCCGAGCTGCTGGAGCTCCCGGAGAAGATCGCGAAGGTCCTCTCGTCGGAGCAGGCGCATGTGGAACAGCTTGCTCATTGGATGAGTGACACCCGCTCGGTGCTCTTCCTCGGCCGTCACGTCGGCTTCCCGATCGCCCTCGAGGGCGCGCTGAAGCTGAAGGAGATCTCCTACATCCACGCCGAGGGCTTCGCCGCCGGCGAACTCAAGCACGGCCCCATCGCCCTCATCGAGGCCGGTCAGCCGGTGTTCGTGCTGGTCCCGTCGCCGCGCCATTCGGCGCTGATCCACTCGAAGGTCGTCTCGAACATCCAGGAGATCCGCGCCCGCGGCGCCAGGGTGATCGTCGTGGCCGAAGAGGGCGACGCCGCCGTGCTCCCGTTCGCCGACGAGGTCATCCACATCCCGCTCGCCGGGGCCATGTTCGAGCCGCTGCTCGCCGTCGTCCCGCTGCAGATCTTCGCGATGGCGCTGGCCACCGCGAAGGGCCTCGACGTCGACCAGCCGCGGAACCTCGCGAAGTCCGTCACCGTCGAGTGATCCGACTCCTCCCGAACCGCCCCGGCTCCGTGTGAGCCGGGGCGGTTCCGTCTGCGGGGCGAGCCTCCGATGTACGGGGAGCGCACCCGCGCCGTAGTGCACCTGCAGGTTCAGATCACACCTGCAGGTTCGGATGCGGGAAACCGACCTGCATCCGTGTTCTGCGCCTGCAGGTGCAGGGGTTTCTGCACCAGCAGGTGTGGGGACGGCATCAGCTCCGGTCCGGCGGGATCCAAGAGGGATGCCTGGGCCGGTCAGGCACGCGCGCGATCGAGCGCGGCGCGGATCGCGTCGACCACTGTGGCCCAGTCGTAGACGACCTGCGCGAAGTCGAAGCGCAGGCACTCGTAGCCGGCCCTCGACGCCGCGGCATCCCGAACCAGGTCCCTGTGGCGGTTCACAGGTCCGTCGTGATTCTCCTTGCCGTCAACTTCGAGGATCAGGCGGCCGCCGACCACGAAGTCCACCCGGCCGACGCCGTCGATCTCGACCTGGCAGTCGAGACGGATGCCGAGCACGTGCAGCCGCAATCGGAGCAGCGACTCGAGGCCGCTGTCGGCATCAGGTCTCACGAGATCGAGAAGCCACTCAGCCGACTTCGGCAGCTCACGGCGGATGCGCTGCCGATCGAAGGCGGAGATCAGGCGCCGGTTCCAGGCCGATTCATACGCGGCGAAGAACGCCTCCTGGCCGAAGCAGCGGTAGGCGTGCACGAGAGCGGCTGCGACGGGCGCGAGTCCGAGCGGGGCCTGTCCCGGGGAGTAGTGCACGACGCACGAACAGGGGTGGTGCGGATGTCGACGCCCCGAGCGTCCCAGCCAGACGTGGACCTCGCCGTTCGGGTCGGCGAGCATCCAGATCCCGCGTGCGCGCAAGGCGTCAGCGCACGTGAGCGCTCCTCCATGCGCGGCGGCCGTCACGACTTTCGGATCCGTCGTGGGCAGTACGAAGACACCGGGGCGGAGGCGTCGGATGCGGCCGGCCGCCACCGCATCGGACAGCTGGGTTCGGGAGCATCCGTAGCCCTGCAGGAGTGTGCCGCGGGCGATGCCGTCGAAGCGGGCGATGAGGTCCTCAGGCTCGAACATGCTCCGAGCATCCGCTTCCGGCGACGTCCACGGGACGGATCCGGAACGATTGTGGAAGGATCCGCGCCTGTGCAGGAGAAGTCGGGACTGCATCGCGGCCCGGCATCTCCACATGCAGGTCCATATGACAGTTGCAGGTCGACATCCGGAGAATCGGCATCCATGTGGAATCTGGGCCTGCAACTGTCGGGAGCCGTCAGGCTGGGGAGCCGAACGGAAAGCCCGACGGATGCCGGAGCGCGCGGCCCGGGTAGGCTGAACGGGTGATCATCGGGACCGGCATCGACCTCGTGGACATCCCGCGGTTCGAGCGGACCGTCGCACGCACCCCCAGGCTCCTCGAGCGCCTGTTCACGCCGAGCGAGCGGGCGCTGCGTCCGCACTCCCTGGCCGCGCGCTACGCCGCCAAGGAGGCTCTCATCAAGACGCTCGGCGGATCCGACGGCGTGCACTGGACCGAGATCGAGATCGCCTCCGAGCCGTCGGGGCGCCCGCATTTCGTCCTCAGCGGCACGACGGCGCAGGTCGTGATCGAGCGGGGGATCACGAAGCTGCACCTGACGCTGACCCACGACGCCGGCCTGGCGGCGGCGTTCGTCGTGGCGGAGGGGGAGCCGCTGTGACCACGCCCTTCAGGGAAGCGACCATCGACCTCGATGCGATCGCCGACAACGTCCGTCATTTCAGGAGACTCACCCAGACGGACGTCATCGCCGTCGTGAAGGCGAACGCCTACGGCCATGGTGCGGCCGCGGTCGCCGTCGCGGCGCTGTCCGGTGGGGCGACCCGCCTCGGCGTCGCCGAGATCGCCGAGGCGCTGGAACTGCGCCGCGCCGGGATCACCGCGCCGATCGTCGCGTGGCTGCACGCCCCGGGGGAGCGGTTCGAGCATGCGGCCGCCCAGGGCGTCGAGCTCGGCATCTCGTCCTTCGACCAGCTGGAGGCCGCCGCATCGGTCGCGAGCGTCGACCACCCCGTCGGCGTGCACCTGAAGTTCGAGACCGGGCTGTCCCGGAACGGCATCGCGCCGGCCGACTGGGGCCGGGTGCTCGCCGAGGCGGCGCGCCTCGAGCGCATCGGCCGGCTGCGCATCGTCGGCCTGTTCAGCCACCTGTCCAACACCTCCGCCGAGGACGACCGCGCCGCGCTCGCGCGGTTCCTCGAGGGAGTGGATGCTGCGGAGTCCTTCGGCATCCGTCCGGAGATCCGCCACATCGCCGCGACCGCCGCCGCGATCGACCTCCCGGAGACCCGGCTCGACGCGGTGCGCATCGGCATCGGCATCTACGGCCTCTCGCCGTTCGACGGCCGCACCTCGGCCGAGCTCGGCCTGCGCCCGGCGATGACGCTGCGCGGCGCCGTCGCCGCGGTGCGCCGGGTGCCGGCAGGGGCCGGCGTCTCGTACGGGTACGACCACCGCACCGATCGCGACACCACCCTCGTGCTCGTCCCGTTCGGCTACGCCGACGGGGTGCCGCGTCACGCCTCCGGACGCCTTCCGGTGTCGATCGGAGGTCGCCGGTACACGAACGTGGGTCGCATCGCCATGGACCAGTTCGTCGTCGACGTCGGGGATCACTCCGTGTCGGTCGGCGACGAGGTCGTGCTCTTCGGCGATCCGACGCTCGGCCTCCCCTCGGCGGCGGAGTGGGCGGATGCCGCCGGCACGATCGACTACGAGATCGTCACGCGCATCGGTCCCCGGGTGCCGCGGAGGGCGTCGTGAGCGTCGACCCCGGCATCGCCGGGCGTCATGAGATCGCGACCTCCGAGGCCATGGAGCAGCTGGGCTTCCGCTTCGGCGAGCAGCTCGAGGCCGGCGACCTCCTCATCCTCACCGGCCCTCTCGGCGCGGGCAAGACGACCTTCACCCGCGGGCTTGCCGAGGGCCTCGGAGTCCGCGGACCGGTGCAGAGCCCCACGTTCGTGATCGCGCGCACTCACCCCTCGCTCGTCGGACGGGCCCCGCTCGTGCACGTGGACGCGTACCGCCTCGGCTCCGAGGCGGAGCTCGAAGACCTCGATCTCGACCTCGCACGCGCCGTGGTCGTCGTCGAATGGGGGCGCGGCATGGCGGAGGAGCTCGCCGACGCCTGGTGGGACATCGAGCTGGAGCGCCCGGTGGGCGGTGACGAGGATCTCGACCCGTCGGAGCTGGATGCCGATGCGCCCCGGATCGTCACCATCCGGCGTGAGTCCCGCCGAGGCGGCGCGCTCCGCATCCGCGACTAACCTGGAGAGGTGATCCTCGCCGTCGACACCTCCCTGGGCACCGCCGTCGCCCTCATCGACGCCGACGGCGCACTCCGCTCCGAAGCGAACACGACCGATCCTCTCGGCCACGCCGAGGTCATCGGCGACCTTCTCGTGCAGGCGCTCGACGCCGCAGGTCCCGGGGAGGTCACCCACGTCGTCGCGGGCATGGGGCCTGGGCCGTTCACCGGCCTGCGGATCGGCATCGCCGCGGCGCGCACCTTCGCGCTCGGACGCGGCGTTCCCGTGATCGCGGTCCCGAGCCACCACGCGGCCGCGCTCACGGCGCTCGGCACCGGGAGCGGCCCGTTCGCGATCGTCACGGACGCCCGCCGTCGCGAGGTCGCGATCACCGTCTTCGACGGGACGGATGCCGACGGCATCCCGCATGTCTCCGCCGACACCGTGCTCGTGCCCGCCGTCGAGGCTGACGCCCACCTGGACGGCATCCGCCGCATCGACGTCGCCGCGCTCTCCGCCGCCGACCTCGCCAGAGTCGGGGCGCGTGCGCACGCTGCCGGTCGCGTGCTCGCCGGCGAGGAGCCGCTGTACCTGCGCCATCCCGACGTGGTGCTCCCCGGCGCTCCGAAGCGGGTGGGGCTGTGACCCTGCGTGCGGCCACCGCAGAGGACCTCGACGCCATCATGGGCATCGAGCACCGGTCCTTCCCGACCGACGCCTGGAGCCCGGAGACGATGGCCGCGGAGCTCGCGAGCCCGCACGGCCGCTACCTCGTCGACGAGGAGGACGGCGTCCTCATCGGCTACGGGGGGCTGCGGCACCTGGCCGGATCGGCGGATGCCGACATCCAGACCATCGCCTTCGACTCGGCGCACCGCGGGAAGGGCCGCGGGCGGGCGCTGCTGCGCGCCCTGCTCGCCGAAGCCGCGAACCGGGGCGCCCGCGAGATGTTCCTCGAGGTCCGGGCGGACAACCCGGGGGCGGCGGGGCTGTACCTCTCCGAGGGCTTCAAGGAGATCGGCAGGCGGCCCCGCTACTATCAGCCGGACGATGTCGATGCGGTCGTGATGCGCCTCGACCTGCGGGCCCGGGCAGGGCATGCGACCCGGATCGTGGAGGGAGCCGAATGAACGAGCCGCTGGTGCTCGGCATCGAGACGAGCTGCGACGAGACCGGGATCGGGATCGTCCGCGGCCGCACGCTGCTGTCGAACATGATCGCCTCGAGCATGGACGAGCACGCCCGCTACGGCGGCGTCGTGCCCGAGGTCGCCGCCCGCGCGCACCTCGAGGCGCTGCAGCCCTCCATCGACGCCGCGCTCGCCGAGGCCGGCGTCTCCCTGCACGACCTCGATGCCGTCGCGGTCACCAGCGGCCCCGGCCTGGCCGGTGCGCTCATGGTCGGCGTCGGCGCGGCGAAGGGTCTCGCGGTGTCCCTCGGCAAGCCGCTGTACGCCGTGAACCATCTTGTCGGCCACATCGCGGCCGACATCCTGACCCCTGAGTCCGAGCCGCTCGAGTACCCGACCGTCGCGCTCCTCGTGTCCGGCGGGCACACGTCGCTGCTGCACGTGCGCGACCTCACCACCGACGTCGAGCTCCTCGGCGAGACGATGGACGACGCGGCAGGGGAGGCCTTCGACAAGGTCGCCCGGCTGCTGTCGCTGCCGTACCCCGGCGGTCCCGAGATCGACAGGGCGGCCGCCGACGGAGACCCGGACGCGATCCGCTTCCCGCGCGGGCTGTCCAAGGCATCCGACCTGGCGAAGCACCGCTACGACTTCTCCTTCTCCGGCCTCAAGACGGCCGTGGCCCGCTGGGTGGAGCGGTGCGAAGCCGACGGCATCCCCGTTCCCGTCGCTGACGTCGCCGCGAGCTTCCGCGAGGCGGTCGTCGACGTGCTCGTCACGAAGGCGCTGGCCGCCTGCACCGACCTCGGCGTGCCGCGCCTGCTGCTCGGCGGCGGCGTGATCGCCAACCGCCGGCTCCGCGAGGTCGCCCTCTCGAGGGCGGCGGCGGCCGGCGTGACGGTGCGCATCCCGCCGCTGTCGCTGTGCACGGACAACGGCGCGATGATCGCCGCCCTGGCCGCCGAGCTGATCTCCTCGGGCCGCCGCCCGTCGACCCTCGCCTTCGGCGCCGACTCGACCCTCCCGGTGACGGAGATCCAGGTCGCGGAGAGGCTGGCGGAGGCGTCATGAGCGACCGGCCGGGCACTCCAGGCGCGACGGGTTCCGGCCCGGCGCAGGACCGTGCCGACGCGCTGATGCACACGAGCATCGAGGGGCCGAGCGGCGAGGTCGAGCGGCCGGCGGGATCCGCGCGGCTGCCCGGTGCACGCGAGGGCGGCTACACGAGGCTCCCGACCGGACCGGTGGGCGTCGAGCCGGTTGTGGCCAGCGGGCCCGACGTCGACCACCCCGAGAGGGACTCCGGCTGGGAGCCCTCCGCGGGGTCGGCTCATGTCGACGAGACCCGACTGGCGCCCTGGGCGCTGCTGGCCGCGATCGTCGCGCTGGTGGCCTCCTTCTTCGTGGGGTGGGGAATCCCCCTCGCGGTCGTCGCGGTCGTCGCGGCGATCATGTCGCTGCGCCGACCGGCCGAGAGCCGCGCGATCGGCCGCTGGGCTCTGGTGCTCGGCCTCTGCGCCACGGTGTACAGCCTCGGCTGGCTGGTGTGGGCCGGCATGCAGTTCGAGAGACTCGGCTGAGACGATGCCGGGTTCGGCCGAGCACGACGAGCTGCGCACCCTGCAGGCACGGGCGTACGGTCGTCACGGCGGACTGACGGATGCCGAGGCGGCACGGCTGCACGAGCTGCAGAGGGCGCTGCGCGGAGCAGCAGCCGCATCGGGCTCCGCGCGCTCCGGCGGCGAAGACGTTCGGCACTCCGTCGACACCCGCGTTCGGGAGGAGGTGCCGCGCTCCGGTGCCTCCCTCGTCGGGGAGGAGAACGCACGTCCGGGCGGAGGAATCCCGGCGGAGGCTCCTCCCCGGCATGCGAACTCCTCCGGTGCGGCGCAGGACGAAGCGGATGCCGGCGCGCAGGAACTGCCTGCGGGGGATGGCCCGGCGCCTCCGGTCGATGCGACGACCGACGACGGCGAGAGCGGGCCACCGGCATCCGCCGGCCGGTTCCGCAGTCCCCGCCCGCGAACGATGATCGTCGGGGCGGTGCTCATCGCCGCCGCAGGGGTCGCGCTCGGCGCTGCCGTGTTCGGGGACCGGGAGCCGCCGCCCGTGGCGCTCACCGGCGAACAGCAGGAATGGCAGAACGAGCTCCTCGCGAGCGCCGAATACGACGCGGGCTCCCTCCGTGCGATCGGCGAGGAGGCGGGCGCCGTCGTCTGGTACGCGACGAAACAGGACGGCACGCTCGCCTGCGTCATCCTCAGCGATGGGGAGAACACCAGCCCGTCCTGTGCTCCGGCGGAGGATGCCGCGGTCGGAGGGCTCTTCGGTCAGTTCCGCACGCCCGCGGGCGAGGATCATCGCGAGGTGTTCGCACAGATCCTGCTCGACGCCGAAGGCGACCCGGCGGTGTCGGTCTCGAGTTACGTCGTCGGTGACAGCGGCGTGGCGATGCAGTACGCGACCGAGGAGGAGGAGGCGATCGCGGAGACTCTCCGCGAGTCGGGCTTCGACGCCGGATCGATCCGGGTGGTCGGTTACGACGGCGAGGTGCCCGTGTGGCTCGCCCTGCGCACGAACAAGCCGCAGGAGTGTCTCATCTACGACGGCTCCGAGCCCGATCCTGCGATGGACTGCGCGGACACGGAGGAGCTGTGGCAGGGCGGCGGCTCGCTGATCGTCGACCGCGAGGACGAGAAGGACGGGGAGCTCACCCGCTTCGAGTACGTGTACGGCGGCGGATCGTCGTACCTCACCCTCACCAGGGGGATCGAGCCCGGCGATGCCTCCGAATGACGATGAGGAGCTGCGGACGCTCCAGCACAAGGCCTACGGACGCGACGGCGGACTGACGGATGCCGAAGCGGCGCGTCTCCGCGAACTCGAGGACGCCCGAAGCGCGCGAGCCGAGGCATGGGACGCCGCGCGCGTGCGGGAGGAGAACCCGCGTTCGGGCGGAGGAATCGAGGCAGAAGCTCCTCCCGAGCGTGCGAACTCCTCCCGAGCGGAGGCCTCCGATGTCAGGGAACGCGATACTGCGGCGACGTTGCACGCCAGCAGTACCGAGCAGGGCGCGCCCTTGAAACGGGGCGTCGACGCGGCCGCGCCGCCCGCGGGTTCTCACAGCGCATTGCGTCGGTACTGGAAGGCTGTCGCCGCGGCATCCGCGGCGCTGGTGATCATCGGTCTCGCCGCCGGATGGCTCCTCTTCGGCCGGCCGGGGCTGCCGTCCGCGGTGCCCGCGGGCCAGCAGGATGCCCTCGCCATGATCGAGAAGCGCGCCTACGATGCCGGGTCAGTCCGCTTCGTCGGCGAGAAGCACGGCGTAGCGGTCTGGCGCGCGACGATGGACGGCGGAGCTCGCGAGTGCATCGTCATCACCCATGAGCAGCGACAGGGAGCGCAGTGCCGAGTCGTGGATGAGCCGCCGAAGGAGTACGAGTTCGATGGACTCACGACGTCGATCGAGTTCGAGGAGGACGGCGAGGCCGTCATGGTGTGGGCGTCGATCGTCGCCGACATCTCCGGAGAGCCGGTGACGATCGTGCAGCGCTCGGTGATGAGTGCCGGGGGGTGGGAGAGTCAGTACACCGAGGAGCAGCTCGTCGCCGTGCGCGTGCTGGAGGAGGAGGGGTTCGCCGGATCCGCCCTGCAGATCATCGGCTATGACCGCGACCTCCCGGTGTGGCAGGGCTGGCGCGGCGACGAGACCTGTCTCGCTGTCGTGGTCGACGGCGAGACACAGGTGAGCTGCGGCCCGATCGGCGCCGAGGAGGAGTCCCTGAGACTCCGTGTCGGCGACACGGAGTACGAGTTCGGGCCTGGCACCGGGGTGTTCACGATCATCCGCTATGCGGCGCCGTCCGAGGGCTCTGCCGATCCGCTCGAGCTCGGCGGAGAGCACGGCGATCCGATCGAGGTCACGCCGGAGACGGCGGAGCCCTGACGCCTACCCGGCCGCCGGCACCCGGTCGGCGAGGATCGCCCGGCGCTGGTCGCCGATGCGGGTGAGGATCAGCGTCGCTGATTGATCGCCCTTGAGGGTGAGCTTCTTCCGGAACGCCGCGGGATCCACGTCCATGCCGCGCTTCTTGATCTCGAGGGTGCCGATCCGATGGGCCTTCAGCACCGCGCTGATCGCCTTCGGATTCGCCGGCATGATCTCCCGCACGCGGAAGGACTGCACGAACGGACTCGTCAGCGCGGCATCCGACGTCAGATAGGCGATGCGCTCGTCGACCATGCCCGCATCCAGGGTCCGCGCGACGTCTCCGATGAGCCGGGCGCGGATGACGGCTCCGTCCGGCTCGTGCACGAACGCTCCGAGCTCCCGGACAGGGGCGTCCTCGGCATCCGCCCCCGCCGTCAGCTCGTGCGAGCGCTCGCCGCGGATGACCAGCGCCGCGCGGCGCACGCCCTCGCGAGCGAGCGCGCCGGTCCACAGCACGAGCTCGACCACGCTGCCGTCCGCGCTCACCCACTGCGCCTCCGCGTCGGCGGGGAGCGCGTCCCGGTCGTGCCCTGGCCCCAGCTTGATCCCGGTGGGGATGCGCGCGGCCAGGTCGAAGGCCCAGTCCAGAGAGGGGGAGTAGTCGTCGGCCGACACGCGCCGGGTCTCGCTGTGGCCGGAGGTGCGTCGGGCCGGGTCCATCCAGACAGCGCGGTTTCCCGGGCCTCCGAGATCGGCGCCCTCCGCGGTCGCATGCACGACCGCGGCGTTCGCGCCGAACGGTGCGAGGTTGTACGCGGCGATGGCGGCGGTCACCTCGTCGGCGTCGACGGCGAGCACGTCGAGACCGGCGCCCGCGAAAGCGAGTGCGTCCCCGCCGATGCCGCAGCCCAGGTCGGCCACGCTCGTGATGCCGGCCGCGCGCATCCGCTGCGCGTGCCGGGCGGCCACGCCCAGCCGGGTCGCCTGCTCGAGTCCCGCGCGGGTGAACAGCATCCGCCCGGCGAACTCCCCGAACTTGGCCTCGGCCTTCGCGCGGAGGCGCGCCTGACCGACGACGGCCGAGACGAGGTCGGGGGAGTGCCCAGCGGCGCGCAGCCGCGACACCGCCGTCGCCACCTCGGCGACCGAATCGATCGGGCCGAGCGCGTCCAGCAGCTCGAGGCCCTCGGGCGTGAGCAGTGCGCGCAGCTCGGACATCTCCACCTCCTCAGCTTAGGCGGGTGTCTCTCGTCCCGCGGCGCTGGCACTCGCATTGCATGAGTGCCAGCCGACCGCCTAGACTGGCGTTAGCACTCTCGGGTTGAGAGTGCGAACGAGTCTTTCGTGTCAGCGTCAAGAAAGAAGAGGTAGACCGTGTCGGTTTCCATCAAGCCGCTCGAGGACCGCATCGTCATCAAGCAGGTCGAGGCCGAGCAGACCACCGCGAGTGGCCTGGTCATCCCCGACACCGCCAAGGAGAAGCCCCAGGAGGGCGAGGTCGTGGCGGTCGGCCCCGGTCGCATCGATGACAACGGCAACCGCGTCCCGCTCGACGTCGCCGTCGGCGACCGCGTGCTCTACAGCAAGTACGGCGGCACCGAGGTGAAGTTCGGCGCAGACGAGTTCCTCGTCCTGTCGGCTCGCGACGTCCTGGCGGTCGTCGTCCGCTGATCTCAGCGGCCCAGGTCGCTCGAAAGAGCCCGGATGCTCAGGCATCCGGGCTCTTTCACATCCATCCCGGCATAAGGTTGCATTATGAATACAGTCACCTCGCCGCGCTCCGGACAGACCTCCGGAGTCGCCTACGGGGTCGCGGCCTACCTGCTCTGGGGGATCTTCCCGCTGTACTTCCTGCTGCTCGCACCGACCGGCCCGTGGGAGGTCGTCGCCTGGCGGGTGCTGTTCTCCCTCGCCTTCTGCCTGCTCCTGCTCACCGTCACCCGCGGCTGGCAGGCCTTCGGGGTCATCGTCCGGCAGCCGCGGCTGCTCGGGTGGACGGCGCTCGCCGGCGTCCTCATCTACGTCAACTGGCAGGTCTTCGTCATCGGCACCCTGACCGGGAACGTCGTCGAGACCAGCCTCGGCTATTTCATCAACCCGATCACCACCGTTCTGCTCGGCGTCTTCGTGCTCAAGGAGCGCATCCGCGGACTGCAGTGGACGGCGATCGCGATCGCCGCGGTCGCGGTGGTCGTCATCGTCGTCGCGTACGGATCCTTCCCCTGGATCGCTTTGACCCTCACGGCGACCTTCGGCGTCTACGGGCTCATCAAGAAGCAGATCGGGCCGGCCGTGGATGCCGTCAGCGGGCTCACGCTCGAATCGTTCTGGCTCATCCCTATCGCGGTGGTCCAGCTGGTCATCGTCGCCACCACCCCGGCCGGGATCAGCATGGGAGCGAACGGCCCCTGGCACGTCGTGCTGCTCCTCTTCGCCGGAGTCGCGACGGCGGTGCCGCTGCTGCTGTTCGCGGCGAGCACGCGACGCGTGAACCTCACCGTCATCGGGATGATCCAGTTCATCACCCCCGTGATGCAGTTCCTCATCGGCGTGGTCGTGCTCGGGGAGCCGATGCCGGCGGAGCGCTGGATCGGCTTCATCCTCGTGTGGTTCGCGATCGTCGTGTTCGTGATCGACCTGCTGACGGCGGGGCGCCGGGGACGGCGCACGGCGCAGGCCGAGCTCGTCTGATCCTCAGGTGCAGCCGGGGCGGAACCCGGTGCCGGATCGTTAACGCACCGAAATCTAAGCTCCCACCACGCGCGGGCACGACGCTCTAGGGTTAGAGCACCCGACCGTGGTCACAATCCACGTTCAGTTACGCAAGGGAGCATCATGAACGCACTGAAGGGCTCGCGCACCGCGAGGGTCTTCGCCGGGATCGCGCTGCTCAGCGCATCCGCACTGGTCATCGCCGGCTGCAGCAGCACGCCGAGCGAGGAGCCGTCAGACGGCGGCGACAAGCCGGCCGCCGACCTCACGCTGAAGCTCGGCTCGCTGCTGCCGCAGACCGGTGCGCTGGCCTTCCTCGGCCCGCCCATGGAATCCGGCGTCGGACTGGCCGTGGAGGAGATCAACGAGGCCGACGCGGGCGTCACCATCGAACTCACCGCCGAGGACGAGGGCGACACCGACACCAAGGCGTTCGAGACCTCGATCACCAAGCTGCAGGGCGCGGGCGTCTCCGCGATCGTCGGCGCCGCCGCATCCGGCGTCTCCCGCCTGATCCTCGACGGCAACGTGAGCGCGGGCATCCTGCAGATCTCGGCGTCGAACACGGGTCCCGACTTCACGGACTGGGACGACGACGGTCTCTATTTCCGCACCGCACCCAGCGACCTGCTGCAGGGCGAGGTGCTCGGCAACCTGATCGCCGAGGACGGCCACAAGACGCTCGGCGTCATCTACCAGAACGACGCCTACGGCACGGGCCTCTTCGAGAACATCCAGAAGACGTTCGAGGGTGCCGGCGGCGAGGTCGTCGCGAACGCCTCCTACAACGTCGGCGACGGCCAGTTCGACGCGCAGGTCGAGACCATCAAGGCTGCCAACCCGGATGCCGTCGCGATCGTGTCGTTCGACCAGTTCAAGACCATCGCGCCGCTGCTGCTCAACGCGGGCATCACGCCCGACAAGTGGTACCTCGTGGACGGCAACCTGTCCGACTACGGCGCGAAGCCCGACACCAACTTCTCGTTCTCGCTCAAGGGCGCGCAGGGCACCAAGCCCGGACCCGCGCTGGAGGACGACTTCGTCGAGCGCCTGCAGGCGTCGTGGACGGCTGCAGGAAACGAAGAGGTGAAGGACTTCACCTACGCCGCTGAGGCCTACGACGCGGTCGTCCTCGTGGCGCTCGCCTCTCTCGCCGCAGGCTCGACCGAGGGCGCGGACATCGCGGCCAAGATGCAGGAGGTCTCCGGCGGTTCCGGCGACGGCGAGAAGTGCACGAGCTTCGCCGAGTGCGCCGAGATCATCAACGGGGGCGGCACGGCCGACTACGACGGCTACTCCGGCGAGGTCACCTTCGACGAGAACGGCGACCCGCAGGGCGCCACGATCGGCACCTACAAGTACGAGGGCGACGACAACCTCATCACCCGTACGAACTGAGAGCTGAGCGAAGGCCCCGGATGCGCGCATCCGGGGCCTTCGTCATGCCACGGTCCTCGAGCGAGGAGCGCAGACGTGAGGAGAGGGCGGATGCCGCAGCATCCGCCCTCTCCTCACGTCTCGTGCGCTCAGGCTGCGTCCGTGCCCAGCGTGCCCAGGTACAGCCCGATCACCTTCGGATCGTTCAGCAGGTCGCGTCCGGTGCCCTCGTAGGCGTCCTTGCCCTGGTCGAGCACGTAGCCGCGGTCGCAGATCTGCAGGCAGCGGCGGGCGTTCTGCTCCACCATGATGGTCGTGACCCCGGCCTTGTTGATGTCGGAGACGCGGATGAACGCGTCATCCTGACGGACGGGGGAGAGGCCGGCCGACGGCTCGTCCAGCAGCAGCACCGAAGGGTCCATCATCAGCGCGCGCGACATGGCGACCATCTGGCGCTCGCCGCCGGAGAGCGATCCGGCGCGCTGCTTGAGGCGCTTGCCGAGCTCCGAGAAGATGCCGGTCACGAACTCCAGGCGCTCCGCGTAGATCTTCGGGTTCTGGTAGAGCCCCATCTGCAGGTTCTCCTCGATGGAGAGCGAGGGGAACACGTTGTTCGTCTGAGGGACGAAGGCCACACCGCGCTTGACGAGCCTGTCGGCCTTCAGCCCGACGATGCTCTCGCCGTTCACGGTGATCTCGCCTCCGCGCACGTTCACGAGGCCGAAGATCGCCTTCAGCAGCGTCGACTTGCCTGCGCCGTTCGGGCCGATGATGCCGATGAGCTCGCCCTGCCGCGCGACGAGGTTCGCGCCGTTGAGGATGTTCACCCCGGGGAGGTAACCGGCGTGCACGTCGGTCAGCTCGACCACGACGTCGCGGTCGTCCGGTCCCTGCGCTGAGCCGGTCGAAGTGTCGTCGCTCATGCGGTTCCCTCCTCGGTGTTCTCCGCGGCCAGCTCGGCCTCTGCCTCGGCCTCGATCTTCTCGCGGAGCTTGATGGCTGCGGTGTCGGCGAGCACGGGGATGCGTCCGGTGACCGCACCGAGGTCGACGTCCTGGTGCGCGCCCAGGTAGGCGTCGACCACCGCAGGATCCTCCATGACCTCCTCCGGCGGGCCCTCAGCGACGACGCGGCCTTCCGCCATCACGACGACCCAGTCGGCGATGTGGCGCACCATGTGCATGTCGTGCTCGACGAAGAGCACGGTCATGCCGAGCTCCTTGAGGTCGAGGATGTGGTCGAGCAGCGACTGCGTAAGCGCCGGGTTGACGCCGGCCATCGGCTCGTCGAGCATCACCAGAACCGGATCGCTCATCAGTGCTCGGGCCATGTCCAGCAGCTTGCGCTGACCGCCCGAGAGCGAGGCGGCGAAGTCCTTCTCCTTGGCGTCGAGCTTGAAGCGGGTGAGCAGCTCCCGCGCCTTCGCCTCGATCTCCTTGTCCTGCTTGCGCCACAGGAACGGGAACAGGCTCGACCAGAAGCCCTCGCCGCGCTGATGCGGGGCGCCGAGCTTCATGTTCTCCAGCACCGTGAGGAGCGAGAGCGACTTCGTGAGCTGGAAGGTGCGCACCTGGCCCATCCGGGCGACCTTGAAGGAGGGGACGCCGGCGAGGCTGGTGCCGTTGAACGACCAGGTGCCGCTGTTGGGCTTGTCGAAGCCGCAGAGCAGGTTGAACAGGGTCGTCTTGCCGGCGCCGTTCGGTCCGATGAGGGCCGTGATCGCACCCCGCGGGATCTCGACGTGATCGACGTCGACGGCGGTCAGACCGCCGAATCGCCGCTGCACGGCGTCCACGACCATGATCGGGTCGACCTTGGCGACGCCGGGCTTCGCTGGCCCCTTCGCGAGTCCGGTCGTCTTCGGGCGACGGATGCTGCCGGTCGCCGGCGTTTCCGGGTTCAGTTCACTTGACAAAGGTCATCTCCCTCTTGTCGCCGAGGATGCCCTGCGGGCGGAAGATCACGAGCAGCATCAGCGAGACGCCGATGAGGATCTGGACCAGCGTGGACGCCTGGTTGTCGGTGATCGGCAGGATGCCTGCGCGGGACAGAGCGGGGAGCATGTTGGCGAGGAACGAGTACACCACCCAGAACAGCACCGCGCCGAGCGTGGGGCCGAAGACGGTGGCCGCGCCGCCGAGGAGGAGGATCGTCCACAGGAAGAACGTGAGCGAGGTCGTGTAGCTGCCGGGGACGACGGCGGAGGGGAGCACGAAGACGATGCCGCCCGCCGCGCCGATCACGCCGCCGACGACGAGCGCCTGCATCTTGTAGGCGAACACGTTCTTGCCCAGCGAGCGCACGGCGTCCTCGTCCTCGCGGATGCCCTTGAGCACACGTCCCCAGGGGCTGCGCATCAGCGACCACACCAGGGCGATCGCGAGGCCGAGCAGCACCAGGCCGAAGACCCGGTTCCACAGGTCGTCGGCGCTGAAGGTCCACGGGCCGAATCCGTAGGTGCCAGGGGGGAACGGGTTCGCGTCGCGGAAGCCGCCGTTGTACTGGGCGAGTCCGTCGGCGGAGTTCGTCCACTCGTCGAAGACCTGGGTGGTGAACAGCAGGCGCACGATCTCGCCGGCGGCGATGGTCGCGATGGCGAGGTAGTCGGCGCGCAGGCGCAGGGTCGGGATGCCGAGCAGGATCGCGAACAGCGCGCCGCCGAGGAGTCCGATCAGCATGCCGACCCACCAGGGCAGGCCGAAGCTGAGGACGGAGATCGCGTAGCCGTAGCCGCCGATCGCCATGAAGGCCGCCATGCCGAAGTTCAGCAGGCCGGCGTAGCCGAAGTGGACGGCGAGACCCGTCGCCGCCAGGGCGTAGGCGATCGTGACCGGGCTGAGGAGATAGACGGCGGTGTTGGAGAAGATGCTTCCGAAGTCCATGATCAGCCCAACCTTTCCTTGCGACCGAGCAGGCCCTGGGGCCTGACCAGGAGGATCACGATGAGGACCAGCAGAGCGCTCGCGTACTTCAGGTCGGAGGGGATCCAGAGCGTGGAGACCTCGACGGCGATGCCCACGATGAGCGAGCCGAACAGGGCGCCGAACGCGGTGCCGAGGCCGCCGAGCGTGATCGCGGCGAAGATCAGGAGCAGCATCTGGGCTCCCATGTCCCACTTCACGCCGGGGCGGAAGTATGCCCACAGGATGCCGGAGATCGCGGCGAGGGACCCGGCCAGGATCCACACGTAGCGGATGACCCGGTCGACGTCGATGCCCGACGCCGCCGCGAGCTGCGGGTTGTCGGAGATGGCGCGGGTCGCCTTGCCGATGCGGGTGCGGGTGAGGAACCACGCGACGCCGATGATGACCACGATGCTCACGCCCATCCCGATCAGATCGATGTACGAGAGCGAGACCGGGCCGAACTGGATCGGGGCGGGGCTCGCGCCGGGGAGCTGCCGGGTGCCGCCGCCGATGAGGAACTGGAAGAGGTAGCGCAGCGCGAGCGAGAGCCCGATGCTGACGATCATCAGCTGCACGACGCCGAGGCCGCGGTGACGCAGCGGACGCCAGAGGCCGGCATCCATCGCCCAGCCGAACAGGCCGCCGCCGACGACGGCGGCGACGATGCCGAGCCAGAGCGGGAGGTGCCAGAACGAGGTCGTGACCAGGGCGACGAGTCCGCCCCAGGTCACCATCTCGGCGTGCGCGAAGTTCGACAGGCGCGTGGTGCCGTAGATCAGCGCCGCGCCCATCGAGGCCAGCGCGAGCAGCAGGCCGAAGTTCAGCCCGCCGACCAGGCGGGAGAGCAGCTGGTCGATGAAGGTGACCGTGATGCGCTCGCCCTCGCCGAGGAAGAGGTTCATGATCTTCGTGCCGGTGAGGCCGAACTCCACCTCGAAGGACGCGGTGGTGCCGGCGATCGGCTGCGTGCCCTCCGGCAGCTGCGCGGCGTCGACGATCACGCCCTCCGGGAGCGTGTCCTCGTCGACGGTGAGGGTGTACTTCTCCTTCTCGGGGACGTACAGGCGCCACTTGCCCTCGGCATCCGTCTCCGTCTCGCCCTCGAAGCCGCTGCCCTTGATCGTCATGACGACGCCCTCGACGGGCTCGTCCTCGAACGTGATGATGCCGCCGAAGTAGAAGTCTGTGATCTCCTGACCGTCGTCCGTCTCCTCGGCGGATGCCGGGGAGGGCGGCGTCAGCACGAACGCCGACAGCGCGATCAGGATGCCGAGAAGCGCGACCAGCCAGGGGCGCTTTCGATGCACGGCGAATGTTGTGGGTGCCACGCAACCTCCACTTTGAGTGCTCCCGCTGCGGCATCGGGTGTGAACCGCAGCGATGGACGACGCACTTGAGCGTAGTGCGCGATCCGCGAATCTCCTATACGGGTGGAGCGAGGGCCGGTCCCTGGGAATGTTCTCGGGCGTGTCTCGCTTAGAATCTACATACGATTTCCCGGCTCGCCCGGCCCTCGTTCACCCCCGCACGCACCCGGAACAGCGCCATCAGCGCAGGAGGAGCATCCATGGACCAGCACGACCCCTTCGGCTTCGTCGGACTCACGTACGACGATGTGCTGCTCCTCCCGGGGCACACCGACGTCATCCCCAGCGAGGCGGACACCTCGTCGCGGGTGACGCGCCGGATCTCGGTCGCGACCCCGCTGCTCTCCAGCGCGATGGACACCGTCACCGAGGCCCGCATGGCGATCGCGATGGCGCGCGAGGGCGGCATCGGCATCCTGCACCGCAACCTCTCGATCGCCGACCAGGCCGCGCAGGTCGACCGCGTGAAGCGCAGCGAGTCGGGCATGATCACCGACCCGATCACCACGAACCCCGACGCGACCGTGGAAGAGGTCGACAGGCTCTGCGCCCAGTACCGCATCTCGGGCCTGCCGGTCGTCGACGACGAGGGCCGCCTCGTCGGCATCATCACCAACCGCGACATGCGTTTCGTCTCCGGCTTCGAGCGCCAGACCACGTTCGTCAAGGACGTCATGACCAGCGAGAACCTCGTCACGGCTCCGGTCGGCGTCGCGGCCGGAGAGGTCATCGCGCTGTTCGCCAAGCACCGGGTCGAGAAGCTGCCGCTGATCGATGAGGACGGCAAGCTCGCCGGCCTCATCACCATCAAGGACTTCGACAAGAGCGAGAAGTACCCGCTCGCCACCAAGGACGAGCAGGGCCGCCTGCGCGTGGGCGCGGCCATCGGCTTCTTCGGCGACGCGTGGGAGCGCGCCGAGGCGCTGCGCGACGCCGGTGTCGACGTGCTCGTCGTGGACACCGCCAACGGCCAGTCGCAGGGCGTGATCGACCTCGTCAAGCGCCTCAAGGCGGACGAGTCCTTCGCCCACATCGACGTCATCGGCGGCAACGTCGCGACCCGTGAGGGTGCTCAGGCCCTCGTCGACGCGGGCGTGGACGCCGTCAAGGTCGGCGTCGGTCCCGGCTCCATCTGCACCACCCGCGTGGTCGCCGGCGTCGGCGTGCCGCAGGTCACGGCCGTCTACGAGGCGTCGCTCGCCGCGGGTCCCGCCGGCATCCCGGTGATCGCGGACGGCGGCCTGCAGTACTCCGGCGACATCGCGAAGGCGCTCGTCGCCGGCGCCGACGCCGTGATGCTCGGCTCGCTGCTCGCCGGCACCGACGAGTCGCCGGGCGAGATCGTGTTCCAGTCCGGGAAGCAGTTCAAGCAGTACCGCGGCATGGGCTCGCTGGGTGCCATGCAGACCCGCGGCAAGCAGACCTCCTACTCGAAGGACCGCTACTTCCAGGCCGACGTGCCCAGCGACGACAAGCTGATCCCCGAGGGCATCGAGGGCCAGGTCCCGTACCGGGGCCCGCTCTCCGCGGTCGCGTACCAGCTGGTCGGCGGTCTGCGTCAGTCGATGTTCTACGTCGGTGCCCGTACCATCGAGGAGCTCAAGCAGCGCGGCCGGTTCGTGCGCATCACCGCGGCGGGGCTCAAGGAGTCGCACCCGCACGACGTGCAGATCGTCGTCGAGGCGCCCAACTACAAGCGCTGACGCACTTCGCGCAGAGGGCCGGAAGCCGTGGGCATCCGGCCCTCTGCCGTCGTCGGATCCGAGGGCTTCCGGATGTCGGGTGCGCGGCGTAGCGTGCGGGTATGTGCCGCAACATCGTTCCGCTGAACAATCTCGCGCCCGCCGCCACCGATGAGGAGTGTCACGACGCGGCGCTCCAGTACGTGAGGAAGATCGCAGGGACGACGAAGCCGTCCAAGGCGAATCAGGAGGTCTTCGATCGTGCTGTCGAGGAGATCGCTCACGCCACACGGCATCTGCTCGCCGGTCTCGTGACGACGGCGCCGCCGAAGAGCCGCGAGGAGGAGGCGGCCAAGCGCCAGGCGCGCTCGGCCGACCGCTACGAGGCTCTGCGCGCATTCCAGCAGGAGAAGCGCGCGGCGCGCGCGGTCGGGTGATGCTCGGGGCTTCGCCAGGAGGACATCGGATGTTTCCCGGCCGTCCATTCGCGGTCGTTAGGGTGCGGAGTTCCGACCCGACCCGAAGGATCTCCGCATGTTCGACCACGACACCCACGGCGCCCTCCCGATCGACACCGACGCCGAGCTTCGTCAGCTCGGATTCTCGCGCCGCGAGATGCTCCGCACAGCCGGTATCGCCCTCGCAGCGGGCGCCGTCGCCACCATGGCCGGCAACGCGAGCGCGGCGCCGGCCTCGGCCAGCACGTTCGCCGGGACGACCGCCGGCGAGCCCGAGGCGCTGAACTGGCTCGTCGGCGATCACCACGTGCACACCCAGTTCAGCCACGACGCCAAGTACCGGATCGCCCAGCAGCTCGACGCCGCCCAGCGCTACGGGATCGACTGGCTCGCGTTCACCGAGCACAGCAACGTCGCGCACGCCGAGCGGGGCCTGGCGTCTGCGCGCGAGCAGATCCAGCATGAGCGCGAGACGCGCGGGATGCTGCTGTTCCAGGGCCTCGAGTGGTACATCCCCGGAGCCGAGCACGCCACCGTGCTCGTGGAGCCGGGCGCCGACGACGCCCGTACGCTGCGGGCGTTCGAGCTCGCGTGGGACGGCAAGCTCAATCGCTGGGAGCGTCCGGTCGACGCCGCGCAGGCCGCGGAGTTCGAGCGTCGCGCCGCGGAGGCCATCGCCTGGCTCGGAGCGCAGAAGCGCGCAGGGGTCGTCGGCGACGCCGTGGTGCTCGCGAACCACCCGATGCGCCTCGGCATCGACTCGCCGCACGAGTTCCGGCTCTGGCGCGACGCCGCTCCCGACATCATGATCGGCATGGAGGGAGCGCCCGGCGCCCAGGCATCGGCGATCAGCCAGCACGCCGGCCCCGGTGATCAGCGCGGCGAGTACGTCAACTCGCCGCGTCCCGACAGCTGGCCGGGCTATCCCGCCGACGCCTACCGTCCGTACGGCGGGTTCGACTGGGCCACCGCCACGGTCGGCGGACTGTGGGATGCACTGCTCGCCGAGGGCAAGCCGTTCTGGATCACGTCGAACTCCGACAATCACCTCACCGCGAAGGACACCTGGGTCACCGGGCCTTATCCCGACGGGGAGCCGTACGCGAGCCTGCCCAGCGAGTACGACCGCTGGGCGGTGCTCGGCAAGCGCCCTGATCCGATCGACACCGGCGTGCCCCAGGGCGGCAGCGATTTCTGGCCGGGTCAGTTCTCGCGCCTGCACACCGGTGTGACGACGCGCTCCTACGCTGGCGTGCTCGACGCCATGCGCCGGGGACGCATGTGGGTCGACCACGGTCATCTGCTGAGCGGCTTCGACGTGCGCGCGCAGCTCACGATGCCCGGGAAGGGGAGGGGCCGCGGCAACGGCGCGGGAGGCGGCTGGGGAAATGCGGCCGGACGCAGCGTCACCCTGGGCGGACGCCTCACGGCGAAGCGCGGCCAGGATGTGGTGCTGACGATCACCGTCACGACGACCGACTACGTGAACGCCGCCGGCATCCTCCCGCAGCTTGCACACGTCGACCTCATCGCGGGACCCATCACCGGACCGGCTGCCGATGCCGACGCGATGCGCGCGCCGGAGACGCGGGTCGTCCACCGGTTCGACACCACCGCCCGACGCGGCACGTTCACTCTCACACACGTCTTCGAGCGCGTCGAACGGCCGTTCTACGTGCGGTTCCGCGGCAGTGATGGCAAACGCAACGGCACCGGCTACCACGGGGCCTCCGTGGATCCCGCGGGGCCGATCCGGCACGGTGCCGGTGAGGGCGACCCGTGGCTGGACACCTGGTTCTACGCGAACCCGATCTTCGTCGACGTGGTCTGAGCGAGGTGCGCCGAGGTCGCACGCGCACTGATAGCCTGGTCGGCTCGCCATTCGCAGGTGCGGGCGGAAGGACGGCCACGCACGGTGGGCTATATCGATGTCTCCGGGATCTCTCTGACACTGCCCGACGGGAGACCCCTGCTCGACGAGGCGACGTTCCGGGTCGGCGCAGGCTCCACGAGCGCGCTGATCGGGCCGAACGGCGCAGGCAAGACGACGCTGCTGCGGATCATCCGCGGCGATCAGGCGGCGGACGCCGGCGTGGTCACGATCGACGGCGGACTCGGCGTGATGGACCAGTTCGTCGGTCACGGCGAGCCCGGCCAGACCGTGCACGAGCTGCTCGTCCGCGTCGCCCCGCGGCGCATCCGCGAGGCGGCCGAGGCGCTGGAGGCGGCGGAGAACGCCCTGATGGAGCGCGACGAGCACGACGCGCAGATGGCCTACGCCTCGGCGATCGCCGAGTTTGCGGATGCCGGCGGCTACGAGCACGAGACGGTGTGGGATCAGTGCACCGTGTCGGCCCTGGGCGTGCCCTATGAGCGGGCTCGCTTCCGCGAGCTGACCTCCCTCTCCGGTGGAGAGCAGAAGCGGCTGGCGCTGGAAGCCCTGCTCCGCGGTCCCGACGAGGTGCTGCTGCTCGACGAGCCCGACAACTACCTCGACGTGCCCGCGAAGCGCTGGCTCGAGGAGCAGCTGCGGCAGACGCCGAAGACGGTGCTGCTCGTGTCGCACGATCGCGAGCTGCTCGCCCGTGCCGCCGACCGCATCATCACCCTCGAACCGGGCGGCGCCGGAGCGACCGCGTGGGTGCACGGCGGCGGCTTCGGCACCTACCACCAGGCCCGCAGCGATCGGATGGACCGGCTCGACGAGCTGCGCCGCCGGTGGGACGAGCAGCACGAGAAGCTGCGCACCCTCGTCGCGAACCTCAAGGTCAAGGCGGCGGCGAACGACGGCTTCGCCTCGCGGTATCAGGCCGCGCAGACCCGTCTGCGGAAGTTCGAGGAGGCCGGCCCTCCGGAGGAGCGTCCACCGGAGCAGGAGTTCGACATGCGACTGCGCGGCGCTCGCACGGGCAAGCGCGCGGTGGTCGCGGAGCGGCTGGAGCTGACGGGACTGATGCGGCCCTTCGACGCCGAGGTCTGGTACGGCGACCGCGTCGCGGTGCTCGGGTCCAACGGCTCGGGCAAGTCGCACTTCCTGAGGCTGCTCGCACGCGGCGGCACCGATCCCGACCCCACGCTCGGTCACGTCACGTCGTCGGGGGAGCAGCTGAGCGAGGTCGCGCACACGGGGCGCGCCGTGCTCGGCGCGCGGGTCGTCCCCGGCCTGTTCGCCCAGACCCACGCACACCCGGAGTTCGTCGGGCGCACGCTGCTCGAGATCCTGCACCGTGGTGACGAGCGCCGTGCGGGCCTGCCGCGCGACGCCGCGAGCTCTGCGCTCGATCGCTACGGGCTGGTGCGGCAGGCGCAGCAGACGTTCGAGTCGCTCTCCGGCGGCCAGCAGGCGCGATTCCAGGTGCTGCTGCTCGAGCTCTCCGGCGCCACGCTGCTGCTGCTCGACGAGCCGACCGACAACCTCGATCTGGAGTCGGCGGAAGCGCTCGAGGACGCGCTCGCCCGCTTCGAGGGCACCGTGCTCGCCGTCACTCACGACCGCTGGTTCGCCCGCTCGTTCGACCGCTTCCTCGTCTTCGGCTCCGACGGCGAGGTCTACGAGGCCGACGAGCCGGTGTGGGACGAGAAGCGGGTGGTCAGGGCGCGCTGAGCCGCTCAGCGACCGAGGCGGAACGGCTCCGCGGCGCGAGCCGCCGGATCGAGCGCGAGATCGGCGAGCACGGCCCCGACACCGGGGGCGAACTTGAAGCCGTGACCGGAGAATCCGGCGCCGACGACGATGCGGCCGCGGCGATCGAGCACGAACGCGCTGTCTGCGGTCGACGTGTAGGTGCAGCTGACAGGCACGGCGGATGCCGGGTCGAGGCCCGGCATCCACTCACGCACGTACTCCGCGAGGGCGGCCGTGTGCGTGGGGCGGTGCGGCCGGGCGTCGGGGTCGACGATGTCCCCG
This sequence comes from Microbacterium hydrocarbonoxydans, assembly GCF_011752045.1. Lineage (GTDB taxonomy): Bacteria > Actinomycetota > Actinomycetes > Actinomycetales > Microbacteriaceae > Microbacterium. The sequence goes on along the minus strand of NZ_JAAKXW010000001.1, from coordinate 1,417,978 downwards.
ACCTGATGGAAGCCCACCTTCACGCCTTCGCCGGGGGTGGGCATGCCGTACACCGTCCCCGGGTACGCGGCCGGATCGACGTAGTGGTTGAACGAGGGCCAGATCGCGTCCGTGACAGGGGAGAAATGGGCCGGCGTCTCCTCGGTCACGGCCAGCGGCGGCAGACCGAACGACGGCAGCATCCGCGTCGTCCACGCGCCCGCCGTCACGACCACGGCGTCCGCGTGCAGGAGGCCCGCGGGCAGTCGCAGCGTGACTCCGGCATCCGTCTCCTCGATGCCGAGCACGGGCGTCTCCCAGCGCACCTCGCCGCCTCCGGCGGCGATCCGCCGCTCCAGCTCCGCCATCGCCGCCGCCGCTCGTGCCACGCCCGCATCGCGGGAGAACAGCACCGTCTCCTCGAAGCGCATCCCCGACCAGCGGGCGGACGCCTCCGCGCCCGACAGCAGCTCGGCGTGGATGCCGCGTGCGGTCAGCCGCCGAGCGATCGCGCCCGCGTCGACCGCGCCGTGCGTGACCAGCCCGTGCAGCCGCAGCAGCGGCTCGCCGCCGACGTCTCCGAGCGCCTCCCAGCCCGCGCGGGAGCGCACGAGCAGGTCGAGGTAGTGCTCCTCGTCGTACGCGTTGTTGAAGTTGCGGGTGGCGCCGTGCGAGGCGCCCTCGTGATGACCGCGCGCGAAGCGCTCCAGCACCACCGGCCGCCGTCCGCGCCGTGTGAGCTCCCACGCGGTCGCCAGCCCCATCACGCCGCCGCCCACGACGGCGACGTCCACGGCATCCGCTCCCATATCCGCCTCCCGGAGAGTCGGTTCCAGTCTCCCAGCCGCGGGCGGGTCCGCGTGCCGGGTAGTCTGGTGGGGTGACCATGGAGATCGAGCTCGGCCGAGGAAAGCGCGCGCGACGCGCGTACACGTTCGACGACATCGCGGTGGTGCCGTCTCGGCGCACGCGCAACCCGGAGGACGTGTCGACCGCATGGACCATCGACGCCTTCGGCTTCGAGATCCCCGTGCTGGGCGCCCCGATGGACTCCGTCGTGAGCCCGCAGACGGCGATCATGCTGGGCCAGCTCGGCGGCCTCGGCGTCCTCGACCTCGAAGGCCTGTGGACGCGGTACGAGGACCCGGAGCCGCTGCTCGCGGAGATCGCCGGACTCGGCGACGACGTCGCGACCGTGCGGATGCAGCAGCTCTACTCGGAGCCCATCAAGCCGGAGCTGATCACCCGCCGCCTGGCCGAAATCCGCGAGGCGGGCGTCACCGTCGCCGGCTCCCTCACGCCGCAGCGCACTCAGGAGTTCTACGACACGGTCGCCGCCGCCGGCGTCGACCTGTTCGTCATCCGTGGCACCACGGTCTCCGCCGAGCACGTCTCGAGCGTCGACCAGCCGCTGAACCTGAAGAAGTTCATCTACGACCTCGACGTCCCCGTCATCGTCGGCGGCGCGGCGACGTACACGGCCGCCCTGCACCTCATGCGCACCGGCGCCGCGGGCGTGCTCGTCGGCTTCGGCGGGGGAGCGGCTTCCACGACCCGCGCCACCCTCGGCATCCACGCCCCGATGGCGACCGCCGTCTCCGACGTCGCGGCCGCCCGCCGCGACTACCTCGACGAGTCCGGCGGCCGCTACGTGCACGTGATCGCCGACGGCGGCGTCGGCACCTCCGGCGACATCGTCAAGGCGCTGGCCATGGGCGCGGATGCCGTCATGCTCGGCGTCGCACTGGCCCGCGCCACCGATGCACCGGGTCGCGGCTTCCACTGGGGACCCGAGGCGCACCACCCGAAGCTCCCGCGCGGTCGCCGCGTGAGGGTCGGCGGGATCGGCACGCTCGAGGAGATCCTCTACGGCCCGGCACCGATCGCCGACGGCACGGCGAACCTCATCGGCGCGCTGCGCAAGTCGATGGCGACCACGGGCTACTCCGACCTCAAGGAATTCCAGCGCGTCGAGGTCGTCCTCGCGCCCTACGAGTCCTGAGGCACCGCACCGCACCGTGACATCCCCTGCGCTGTTCCCGCCCACTCTCCGTGAGGTGATGCTCCGGGGACGCTGGATCGGGATGCTCCTGCTCTGCCTCGTCGTAGCCGGGGTCTTCGCCTGGCTCGGGCAGTGGCAGCTCGGGCGCGCGATCGAGACCGACCCGCCACCGCCGGGCGCGACGGAGAAGGTGCGTCCGCTGAGCGACGTCGTCGCGCCGGGGGAGTACCTCCCGGAGCCGCTCGTCGGGCAGCGCGTCGAGACCACCGGCTCGTGGATCCCCGGCGACTTCATCGTCGTCTCGAGCCGTTTCAACGACGACGTGCAGGGGTACTGGGTGACCGGGCAGCTCCGCGTCGCGGAGAGCACGTCGATCGCGGTGGCGATCGGCTGGGCGCCAGACCGGGAGACGGCGGATGCGGCGGTGGAGGCGCTCGACGCGGATGCCGACGGCTCCGAGGTCTCGGTGACCGGCCGGATCATCTCCGATGAGGGCCCCTCGGCGCCGCCGCGTGATGACCCGGGGCGCCTGGACCGCATGTCGCCGGCGGCGCTGCTCAGCCGGTGGCACGACGTGGACCAGCTGGACGTCTACCGCCCGTACCTGGCGTCGGCGACGGCATCCGCAGGCCTCGTCGACATCTCCTCGCCCGCGCCCGAGGAGCAGTCCCCGGTCAACTGGCTGAACATCTTCTACGCCGCCGAGTGGGCCATCTTCGCCGGCTTCGCGTTCTACCTCTGGTACCGACTGGCGAGGGACGCCTGGGAGCGCGAGGTCGAGGATTTCGAGGACTCCGCCGGGACGGCATCCGCCTGACGATCTGCGCATCCGCGCACCGCGGAATGCGCACCTGAGCGGCGTTTTGTGCGCTCCCTCTGAACAGGTTGTGCGATCCGGTGATCGCCGGATGACGAAACGGCAAACACCGTTGAGGATGTCCGGGCCGCTCCGTATGCTCCCATCCATGTGTGTGCGCCATGAGCGCTCGCTGCGACGGTTCCACGAGAGCTGTCGCCTGACCCGAACGAGGAGACAGCACCGATGATGTCCGCCCCCGACGCCGAGAACCGAGAGGTACCGGTGTCACTCCGCAGAAACAGGGGGCGCGTCGGCGCCCTCGCCCTCACCTGCGTCGCAGCCCTGGGCGCCGGCGCCCTGGTCGCGACCCCTGCCGCCGCGAACACCTCTGGGACGGGGGTGGTCATCAACGAGGCCTACCTGTCGGGAGGCAGTGCGGGTGCAGCGTTCACGAACAAGTTCGTCGAACTCCACAACCCGACAGACGCACCCGTCACGCTCGACGGCATGTCGCTCCAGTACCGCTCGGGCACCGGCACGGCCGCGTTCCAGGGTGTGGCGCCGCTCACCGGTGAGATCCCGGCCGGCGGCTACTTCCTCGTGCAGGGCGGCAGCAACGGCGCCAACGGCGCGGCCCTGCCCACGGCGGACGTCGTCAGCACCCTCAACCCGAGCGGCAGCACGGGGACGCTCGCCCTCGTCGAGGGCACCGCCGCGGTCACCCTCACCCCCGGCTCCGTCGTCGGCGCCGCCGGCGTCGTCGACCTGGTCGGCTACGGCACATCGAACACCTACGAGACCAAGGCAGCCACCGCGCCCGCGGGCAACACCGACGTCAAGTCGCTGAACCGCACCGGCGGAGCGGACACCGACGACAACAGCGCCGACTTCACGCTGTCCGCCACGATCACGCCGCAGAACACCGGCGGCACCGAGCCGGAGGAGCCGGAGGAACCCGCCAAGGTCTCCATCGCCGAGGTCCAGGGCACCACCGACGTCTCGCCGCTGAGCGGTCAGACCGTCACCGTCGAGGGCGTCGTCACGGCCGACTACCGCACCGGCGGCTACAAGGGCATCACCATCCAGACCGCCGGTTCCGGTGGCGCGACCGACGCGACGCCTGGTGCATCCGACGGCGTCTTCGTCTTCCTGAACGCGCTGTCGCCGACGCTCGCGATCGGCGACCTCGTCTCGGTGACCGGCACGGTCAGCGAGTACTTCGGTCAGACGCAGATCAACCCGACCGCGCTGTCCGGGATCAGCGTCGTCCAGGCCGGCGCCGGAGTGCCGGCGACGACGCCGCTCGCCGACACCGTGCTCGGCGCCGACCGCGAGCAGTACGAGAACATGTACGTCGCCCCGGCGGGCGCCTACCGCGTCGCATCCAGCCACCAGCTGTACAACTTCGGCACCCTCTGGCTGAATGTCGGTGGCGAGCTCAACCAGAAGAGCACCGAGGTCGTGCGCCCGGGTGACGAGGCGGCGGCGATCACCGCGGCCAACCGCGCCAACCGCATCCTGCTCGACGACGGCTGGTCCATCCAGGTCTCGAACAGCGGCCACCCCGCCGACCAGCCGTACTTCACGAAGGACGTCGTCGTCCGCAACGGCGACACCGTCGACTTCGGCGACAACGGCTACGTGCTGCAGTGGGGCTTCAACGACTGGCGCCTGCAGCCGGTCGTCCCGATCGACAGTGCGTCGCCGGCGGACCTCAAGGTCGGCTTCGCAGCGACCAACCCGCGCGTCGACACGGCGCCGGCCGTCGGCGGTGACGTCCAGGTCGCGTCGTTCAACGTCTACAACTACTTCACCACGCTGAAGAGCGAGAACTCGAACGCGCGCGGCGCGGCGACTGCCGAGCAGTTCGCGATCCAGAAGTCGAAGATCGTGTCGGCCATCAACGGGCTCGACGCCGACATCGTGTCGCTGATGGAGATCGAGAACTCGATCAAGCTCGGCGGCACCGTCGACGAGGCTCTCGCCGATCTGGTCGCCGGTCTCAACGAGGATGCGGGCAGCGAGGTCTGGGCCTACGTGCCGACTCCCGTCGCTCTGCACGACGCGTCCACGACCGACTACATCACCAGCGCGATCATCTACCGGAAGGCGGCCGTCTCGCGCGTGGGCGACAGCATGACCGTCACCGACGAGACCGTCTGGGGCAACGCGCGCGAGCCGATCGCCCAGGCCTTCGACGTCGACGGCCGCGTCGTGACCGTCGTCGCGAACCACTTCAAGTCGAAGTCCGCTCCCGAGGGCGGCGGCACGGAGCCGGCTGACGGCCAGGGCTTCTTCAACGCCGACCGCGTGAAGCAGGCCAACTCGGTTCTGGCGTTCACGCAGACGATCGAGGAGACCACCGGGAGCAGCGACATCCTGCTGATCGGCGACTTCAACGCCTACGCGAAGGAGGACCCGATCGAGGTCTTCACGACCGCGGGCTGGAGCGATGTCGCCCGGGAGAAGGCACCCGAGCAGCACACATACACGTTCGACGGCGAGCTCGGCTCGCTCGACCACGTGATCGCCTCGCCCTCCCTGGCCCCGTCGATCACCGGCGCGGGCGTGTGGAGCATCAACTCCCCGGAGTGGAGCGATCGCGGATTCGCGTTCGGCGCCGCCGAGGCGGGCACCCCGTTCCGCTCCAGCGACCACGACCCGATCATCGTCGGCGTCTCCTCGGAGATCCCGCCCGTGAGCATCGACGTCGTCACGATGAACGACTTCCACGGTCGCATCGAGGCCGACGGCGCCGCCGCCGGCGCTGCGGTGATGGCCGGCGCGGTTCAGCAGTTCCGCGCTGCGAACCCGAACACGATCTTCGCCGCCGCGGGCGACCTGATCGGCGCATCGACGTTCACCTCGTTCATCAACGACGACAACCCCACGATCGACGCGCTCAACGCCGCCGGGCTGGACGTCAGTGCGGCGGGCAACCACGAGTTCGACCAGGGCTGGGCCGACCTCCGAGACCGTGTGCAGGACCGGGCCGACTGGGAGTACATCTCGTCGAACGTGTTCGTCACCGAGTCCGGCGACCCGGCGCTCGCCCCGGCGTGGGTGAAGGAGCTCGACGGGGTGCGCGTCGGCTTCGTCGGCGCCGTCACCGAGGACCTGCCGACGCTGGTCTCGCCTGACGGCATCGCCGAGCTCGAGGTGCGCAGCATCGCCGAGTCCGTGAACGCCGTGGCCGACGACCTGCGTGACGGCGACGCCTCCAACGGCGAGGCGGATGTCGTCATCCTCCTCGTGCACGAGGGCGCGACCACCGTGGACGTCTCCAGCATCACGCCGGACTCGGCGCTCGGCGAGATCGTCTACGGGGTCGACCAGGACGTCGACGCCATCGTCTCCGCGCACACCCACCTCGCGTACAACCACGTCATCGACGGCCGTCCGGTCGTCTCGGCTGGCCAGTACGGCGAGAACCTCGGCCTCATGAACATCCAGGTCGACGCGAAGACGAAGGACCTGATCTCGATCACCAACGAGATCAAGCCGCTCACGTCCGCCGGCAAGCCGCTCTACCCGGCGGTGCAGACGGTCGCCGACATCGTCGCGAAGGCGAAGGCGGATGCCGATGTGCTGGGTGCCGTCAAGGTCGGCGACATCACCGCCGACTTCAACCGCGCTCGCCAGACCAACGGGTCGGAGAACCGCGGCGGGGAGTCCACGATCGGCAACTTCGTCGCCGACGTGCAGAAGTGGGCGACGGATGCGGACATCGCGTTCATGAACCCGGGCGGCATCCGCGCCAACCTGACCCACGCGCCGGGCGCGGCGGGACCGGAAGCCGACCCTGCAGGCAACGTCACCTATCGCGAGGCGGCGACGGTGCAGCCGTTCGCCAACACGCTCGTCACGCTCACCCTCACCGGTGCGCAGCTGAAGGGCGTGCTGGAGGAGCAGTGGCAGCCCGCGGGCGCGGCCCGTCCGTTCCTCAAGCTCGGCGTCTCGAAGGGCCTGGTGTACACCTACGACCCGACGGCGGCGCAGGGCTCCCGGATCACGTCGATCACGCTCGACGGCGTGGCGATCGACCCGGCGGCGAACTACACGGTGGCGGCGAACTCGTTCCTCGCGGCGGGTGGGGACAACTTCTCCACCTTCAAGCAGGGAGCGGGCAAGCGCGACACCGGCAAGATCGACCTGCAGTCGATGGTCGACTGGTTCGACGCCAACAAGACGGCGAGCCCGGACTACGCTCAGCGCGCCGTCGGCGTCGCGGTCAGCGCTCCGGATGCCGACGGCTACAGCGCCGGCGACCAGGTGACGATCTCGCTCTCCTCGCTGGCGTTCAGCGCGGGCGAGCCGGCACCGGGCGAGGTGACGCTCTCGCTGGGCGACGCGCAGCTGGCGGCCGGCGCGATCGACACCGCCATCGTCGACACCACCGACGAGGTCGGCCGCGCTGCGCTCACCTTCACCGTCCCGGACGGGGTGTACGGCGAGCAGTCGCTCACCGTCGCCGTGGCCGGCACGGGGACCACGGTGCAGGTGCCCTTCACCATCGCCGGTGAGGCTCCGTTCGCCGGCAGCATCGAACTGAGCTCCTCGACGGTGACTGCCGGCAAGGCGCTCACCATCACCGGCTCCGGGTACGTGGCGGGCGAGACGGTGACCGTCGAACTCCGCGGCGGCAAGGGCGGGCCGGTCTCGCTCGGCGAAGTCGTCGTGGGTGACGATGGCGGCTTCAGCCAGTCGGTGGTCGTGCCGAAGAGCACGAAGAAGGGCGCCTACACGATCGCCGTCGCTCAGGCCGACGGCGACGAGGCGACCGCCGACGTGACCGTGAAGAGCGGCAACGGCAACGGAGGCGTGAAGGGCATCGTCGACTGGATCTGGGACCTGATCAAGGGATGGTTCTGAGTCCGGCTGACGGATGACGCAGGCGAAGGCCGCCGGGAGTGATCCCGGCGGCCTTCGTCGTCCGCACCTGTTCCGCGTCAGGTGTTCGCGGCGGCGGTGACGGGCTCCCACGCGAAGCCGTCGGCGTCGACGACGGCGCCGATCGCCCCGTGCACGGTGATCCGGTGCGAGCCGCTGCCGTCGGGGGAGACTCCGGCGGACTTCGCGAGGGCTGCGCGCTTGTACAGCCCCAGTCCGATGGAGCCGGCGGGCGTCTCGAAGTCGACGTAGCTGCCGAAGCTCTTCCGCACGCGGAAGCCGCGATCGGCGTAGAACGCGCGGCTCGCACGCACGTCGTCGACGCCGAGGAGCAGCACGACGTGGTCGAAGGCCTTCGCGACAGGGGCCGTGTCCTTCTTCGCGGAGGTGGCGATGTTCCACAGGGCGCCGTCCGGAGCCTGCACGACCCCGCCCACGCCCCACAGCGACTTCGAGACGGGCTTGACGACCGTGGCGCCGGCAGTGACCGCTGCGTCGAACAGGGCCCGCACGTTCCCCGGCTGCGAGGCGACGAGGGAGAGCGTGTACCCGCGGAAGCCGGAGGTGCCGGCATCCGCGAGCCGGAAGCGGAGCCGCTCGCTGAGGCCGAAGGCGGTCTCGTAGAACGTCTGCGCGGCGGCGACGTCCGTGACGTCGAGGGTGAAGGAGTCGATGGTGTTGTTCATGTCCTCGACGCTACGGAGGCCGCCGGAGGCGTGCTTCTCGATTCCTGACCGATGCCTCAGTGTGCCTCAGGGAGTGATTACCTCGACGTCCGCCTGCGTGAGGGCAGCGGCGATGGTGCTCGGTGGTGGTGCATCGGTGACGATGTGGTCGGCTCGATCGAGGGGAGCGACCTGCGCGAAGAGCCGGCGACCGAACTTCGTGGAGTCTGCGAGGATCGCCGTGCGCTCGGCCCGCTGGATCATCTCGGACATCATCGCTGCGTCCCCGAGATTCGATGTCGAGTACCCCGCTTCGTCGACGGCGCCGACGGCGATCAGGGCGAGGTCGCAGCGGATGTCCACCTCGGGACCTCCGGGGGTCATCGTGAAGGCGACAGGACCCGTGGTGGCCTGCGTGATCGCCCGGACCGCCCCGCCGAAGACGTAGAGGTCGCGGAACGCCGAGGGGGAGATCTCCGCAGGGATCCGCAGATTGTTCGTCGCAATCGTGAGGTCGCGGTGATTGCGCAGCGCGCGCGCGAGGGCGAGGGTCGTCGTCCCCGCATTGAGCATCACGACCGCGCCGTCGTCGATCAGCCCCGCGGCGAGCCGGGCGATCTTCTCCTTCTCCTCCGTCTGCATACGGAGCCGGACATCGAGTGCGCGGTCCTTGAGTTGACCGTCCGCCGCGCTCACCGCTCCGCCATGGGTGCGGATCACGACGCCCTCGCGGTCGAGCTGGTCCAGATCGCGGCGGATGGTGTCGATGGAGACGCCGAAGTGCTCCGCGAGGTCGCCGACGGTCACCTCGCCCGCCTGCTCGACGTATGCGGCGAGGTCGGCTTTACGCCCCGCGGGGAGGCGCCGTCTGGGGGAAGGCCCGGTTGCGTCCATGCAGTCATCTTTAGCACATGCATGCAACAAATGCGGCAGACTTCGGCAGAAACCAGCAGGAGGGGTCGGTCCGCGATTGCCCCGGGTCTGCCGCGTGGTGCGCGCCATTCGACCGCGTGTGCACGGGATTCGACTCCTTGTCGCCGGGAATCCGGCCGGCCGGGATTCACTCCATGCTTGACGTTCTTGCAAATAACTGCGTAACATTGCTCAAAACCGCATGAACTAGCACTCGAAGCGCGTATGCGGCACGATCTCGAAGAGGAGAAGTGATGATCACAGTGGGGCGAGGGCGACGCGTTCTGAAGGTCGCCGGCGCAGCGGCAGCAGCCGTGACAGTACTCGGCGCGGCGGGCTGTGCCGCGGGCGACAGCGGAGCCGAGGGAGGCGACGAGGGGGACGTCACCATCGAGTTCGCACAATGGTGGGAGCCGGAGCTCCCCGACGGCGAGTTCCGGGCGCTCATCGACGAGTTCGAGGACGCCAACCCCGGTGTCACCGTCGAACTCGTGAGCGGTCCTTACGCGTCGACCAAGGAACAGCTGTTCGCCGGTGCAGCATCCGGCACGATGCCCGACGTGGTCGGGCTCGACGGCGCCTGGGTCAACGACTTCGCCTCTCAGGGCGTCATCGCCGACCTGAGCGCGTTGATGGAGGAGTTCGGCTACGACGACGGCGAGCTCGCCAGTCAGATCCAGGTCGACGGCAGCACCTACATGATCCCGGTCGTGAACTTCGTCTACCCGATGTTCACGAATGACACGCTCCTCGCCGAGGCCGGCGTCACTGCTCCGCCGGCGACCCGCAGCGAGTTCGCGGATGCGGCCTCGAAGGTCTCCGCCCTGGGCGGCGATGTCTCGGGCTGGGTGCTTCCGCTCTCGCTCGAGGCGCCTAACGGCGTGCAGAACGACGTCATGTCATGGGTGTGGGCGTCGGGCGGATCGATGCTGAAGGACGGTCAGCCGGATCTCACAAACGACGACGTGACGTCGGCGGTCGACTTCATCGGCGGAATGTGGGATGACGGCTCTATCGCCTCCGGTTCCTTCACGATGAAGGAGCAGGACAAGGTCGAGGAGTTCACGAACGGCCGCGTCGGCATGATGATCGACTCACTCGCGCACATCAACCTGATCCGCGAGACCAACCCCGACCTGACGTTCTCGATCTCAGCGCTGCCCGCCGAGGACGGCTACGACGGCGAGCGGGGCATCCCCTACGCGTCGTGGGGCATCGGCGTCGCCGAGAACTCCGAGCACAAGGAAGCCGCCTTCAAGCTCGTCGAGTTCCTCATGAGCCAGGAGACGAACTCCGAGCTGTCGACCATGGCCAAGGCGTTCCCGGGCAACTCGGAGTCCGTTCCGGATTTCGTCAACGACGACGAGCTGTTCAAGAAGGCATTCGAGATCTACCAGGCCGGATACCCGGCGAACGAGTTCACGGGCCTCCCCGTGGCGGAGGATCTGATGCGTCAACTCGGCGAGCAGCTGCAAGCCGCGTTCGACGGGCAGCAGTCGATCGACGAGGCCCTGAAGAAGGCCCAGGAGTCGTGGATGAAAGAGTTCTGAAGCTCCTTCGGCTTCCCACCTGAACGGGGTGCCGCATCGCGGATGCGGTGCGGCACCCGACCAACCTAGGAGCATCGGTTCACATGAGCCTGAAACTGTCCGACGACACCGAGGTGATCGTCACGGGCGTCGCCCCCTCGCGTCGCCGTCGGCAGCTGCGCAAAACGGCCGAGTCGTACGCCTTCCTCTCTCCGACGGTCATCCTGCTGTTCGTCCTGATGATCGTCCCGATCGTGATGGTGATCGGCTACTCGTTCCAGGACAACGTGATCCTGAACAAGTCGCCCGAGTTCGTCGGCATCGGCAACTATGTCCAGATCCTCACTGACCCAGGGTTCTGGAAGGCGACGGGCAATACGGTGCTCTTCACGGTGACGAGCGTCGCGGCGCACCTCGTGCTGGGTCTCGCGTTCGCGATGATGCTCAACAGCCCGTTGCTGGGGCGTTTCTCGCGTTCGATCTTCCGGGCGCTCTACGTACTGCCCTGGCTGTTCACGGTGGCGGTGATCGCGGTCCTGTGGCGCATGCTCCTGGCCCCCAACGGCGTCGTCAACTTCCTGCTCAACACGGACATCGAGTGGCTGGCCTCCCCGCAGCTGGCACTGGGCACGATCATCTTCATCAACATCTGGGCGGGGTACCCGTTCTTCATGGTGAGCCTGCTAGCCGGGCTTCAGGGCGTTCCCGTCGAACTGCACGAGGCGGCGACCGTCGACGGCGCGAACGCCGTGCAGCGTTTCTGGAACGTGACGATCCCGCAGCTGCGGCCGATCATCGTCAGCCTGGTGCTGCTCGACCTGATCTGGACCTCGCAGCAGTTCGCCCTGATCTGGATGACCACGGGCGGCGGTCCGATCGACGTGACCGAGGTGCTCAGCACATTCACCTACAAGCTGGCCTTCGCCAAGTACGACTTCTCCCTCGCCGCGACCTCTGCGGTGCTGGTGCTGCTGATGTCGATGGTGCTCGCCGTCTTCTACGTCCGCCATCAGAAAGCGAGGGACTGATCATGGCTCTCACCGTCGATTCCCGGCGACGCGTCGCGAAGTCCGCCCTCATCGTCGGCCTGATCATCGGCGCGGTGTTCGCCGCAGGCCCCGTGGCCTGGATGCTGTCGAGCTCGTTCAAATCCAACACGCAGATCTTCGAGCTGCCGCCCCGGCTGCTCACCGACACGTTCTCGTTCGACGCGTACACGGCGATCTTCACGAATCCCGAGACGATGCGGTTCTTCCTGAACAGCTACGTCGTCGCCGGCTCCGTGACGATCCTGACGCTGCTCGTCGCGATCCAGGCCGCCTACGCGTTCAGCCGGTTCGACTTCCGCGGCAAGCGCATCCTCAACGTGGTGATCGTGAGCGTGCAGGCCGTGCCTCCGATCACGCTGCTCATCCCGTATTTCGGGCTCATGGTGGCACTCGGCCTCTACAACTCCTATGCGGGGCTGATCCTCACATACATGGTGTTCACGCTGCCCTACGCGATCATCATGATGACCGGCTACTTCAACACCCTGCCGAAAGAGCTGGACGAAGCCGTCCGCGTCGACGGCGCCGGGTCGATGACGGCGCTGTGGCGCATCCTCGTCCCGATCTCGATCCCCGGCATCGTCTCGGTCGGCATCTACACGTTCATGATCGCGTGGAACGAGTACCTGTTCGCGCTCACGCTTACGCGCACCATCGACATGCGCACGGTGCCGATCGGCATCCAGCTCCTCATGGGCCAGCACTCCTACGAATGGAACCAGATCATGGCCATGAGCGTGCTCGGATCCATCCCGGTGCTGATCCTCTTCCTCTTCTTCCAGAGGTACTTCATCAGCGGTCTCACGGCAGGGTCCGTGAAGAGCTGAGCCGTGTCCTCGGAACCACGACCATCACGAAACAGGAGAAACAAGTGCTCTACACCGGCAGATCCATCCTCGATGTCGCCAACGCGAACAACTTCGCCATCCCGGCATTCAACATCAGCGACTGGGCGATGTTCAACGGAATCATGGACATCAGCGAGGAGAAGGCCGCCCCGGTCATCATCGCGATCCACCCTGACGAGGTCTCGCACATCACGACCGACCTGATCCCCGCGATGCACTCGCGCGCCCACCGTTCGAGCGTGCCGGTCGCGATTCACTGGGATCACGGCGGCAGCTATGAGCAGATCATCAGGGCGATCCACTCCGGGTTCACCTCGGTCATGATCGACGCGTCCCTCGAGCCGTTCGAGCAGAACGTCGCACTGACCAGCAAGGTCGTCGAGGCGGCGCACGCTGCGGGGATCCAGGTCGAGGGTGAGCTCGGCACGATCGGCGCGAACGACAGCTACGGCGAGTCCGGCGCGGCCGAGATCATCTACACCAACCCGGCCGACGCCGTGCGCTTCGTGGAGGAGACCGGCGTCGACAGCCTCGCCATCGCGATCGGCACGTCGCACGGCCTGTACCCGAGCGACAAGAACCCTGAACTGCGTCACGACCTTCTCCAGGAGATCAAAGCCGCGATCGGCATCCCGCTCGTGCTGCACGGCGGCTCCTCCAACCCGGATGCCGAGCTGCGCCGCGCGGTCGAGCTCGGCGTCAACAAGATCAACATCTCCAGCGACATCAAGGTCTCGTATCACGACCGCATGCGCGAGGTGCTCGGCACGGATCGCCGCCTGCGCGAGCCGAATGCGATCCAGCCCGAGGCGCTCGCGGCGATGAAGGTCACGGCCGCAGAGAAGATCTCGCTGTTCCAGGCAGACGGCAAGGCGTCGCTGTACTGAGCTGCGGACTCGGAGAATGATCGGCGACGTGGACAGGAAGCTCGTGCTCGGACTCGGCGGCACCGTCGACTACGAGCTGTCATGGGACTCGGCCGTGCTCGATCGTCTCGCGCATGCACACGGAGTGAGACGGCACGAGCTCACCACCACGGCGCCGATCATCGACGAACGGTCGCTGCTCGTCGCGATCGTGTCGTTCCTCGCGTCTGGAGCGGGAGCGGAGCGGTTCGTAGCCTCATCGGCCGTGATCCAGTCGTTCGTGTCGCACTTCGATTACGCGATCACCCTCGGCGGGACGGGCGTTCGGGCGGGGCTCGTCCTGGATGCCCTCGGCATCCCGAGCACCCAGCATCTCGTGAGCATCGACGACAACGTGCGCCGGCTTTTGCCCGACTCGATCTCCTACGTGACAGCGGCGCGCGAGGACACGCTCGATCCGCATCTCATTGTGCAGTATCCGGCGGGCGCGATGGTCCGGCTGACCGACGGCGACGTGCTCGCGCCCGCGCCGAATCGGCTGATCTTCGCGAACGACCCGCCGAACAGATCGATGCCGCTCGCCGCCGACCTCGCCCAGGAGCTCGCCCAGGCTGACGCCTTCCTCGTCTCCGGGTTCAACACCATGCAGGACCATGACCTGCTCGAACGCCGGCTCGTGGAGCTGGCGCGGGCGATGCGAGCGCTGCCCCGCGGTGCACTTGTGTACTACGAGGACGCCGGCTTCTACAGCCTGGAGTTCGCCGAAACCGTGCGGGCGCGACTGCTCGGCCGGATCGACGTGTACGGGATGAACGAGGACGAGCTGCAGGAGTACATCGGTCGGTCGGTGAACCTCCTCGATGCGCACGACGTGCGGCGAGCGCTCAACGAGGTCCGGTCTATCATCCCCGCCGTGGCGCTGGTGGTGCACACGCGCTACTGGGCGATCGCGGTCGGGGAGGGCGCCCGGCGCCACCACGCGGCGATCGAGAGCGCGGTCAGAGTGGCTGCGACGCGTTACCGCGTCGGCGATCGGCTCACGGCAGCCGACGTCGCGGAGACCGACGAGATGCCACGGCACGCAGCGGGCGCGGCGCTGATCGAAGCAGTCGTGGCGGAACTCGGCGATGCGGTGGGGGTGGCGGCGTTCGCGCTCGACGTCGCGCACCCCACCACCGTCGGCCTGGGGGACACCTTCGTCGGCGGCTTCCTCGCCGGATCCTTCGGCGAAGCGGAGAGCGGATGAAGCCGCTGGTCCTGCCGTCGAACCGGCCGCCGGAGCGCTTCTACCGCGGTGGTTCGCGCATCAGCGCGTTCCGCGGCGAGTCCGCAGATGCGCCCCGCGAGCCCGAGGACTGGGTGGGCTCGACCACCACGATCAACGGAGAGGCGGACTCCGGCCTCACCCGGCTGCCGGACGGCCGTCTGCTCCGGGAGGCTGTCGAGGCGGACCCGGTCGCATGGCTGGGCGAGGAGCACGCCGGACGCTGGGGCTCGGATGTGAGGCTTCTCGTGAAGCTCCTCGACGCCGGGCAGCGGCTGCCCGTGCACGCGCATCCGCACGACG
Organism: Microbacterium hydrocarbonoxydans; assembly: GCF_011752045.1. Lineage (GTDB taxonomy): Bacteria > Actinomycetota > Actinomycetes > Actinomycetales > Microbacteriaceae > Microbacterium. The sequence goes on along the minus strand of NZ_JAAKXW010000001.1, from coordinate 1,402,872 downwards.
ACTTCGCAGCGGCCCACCTGAACACCGCGCACGGTAAGGCTGAGGCCTGGTACATCCTGCAGGGCGGCACCGTCCATGTGGGGTTGCGGCGGGACACGGACACTGTCGAGCTGGCTGGCCTCGTCGCGCGGCAGGACGCACCGAGGCTCCTGGGGCTCCTCCACGAGTGCGAGGTGAAGCCCGGGGACGCGGTCTGGGTGCCGCCGGGAGAGCTGCATGCGATCGGGGCGGGCGTTCTGCTCCTCGAGCTCCAGCAACCCGAGGACCTGTCGATCCTGCTGGAGTGGAAGGGGTTCGCGATCGACGGCGCAGCTGTCGGGCACCTGGGCCTCGGCTTCGATGTCGCGCTCGCCGGGGTGAACACGCGTGGACGGGCGGCCGACGAGATGGGGGCGCTGGTGCGCGCGGCACCCGCCTCGGGGTCGGCCTTCCCCGAGGCTGCCGATGAGTACTTCCGGCTCGACCGTTTGCCGGTCGACGGCGAGGCCAGGATCGACGCAGGTTTCGCGATCGTCGTCGTGATTCGCGGCGAGGTGACGATCGGCGGCGAACGCGTCAGCGCGGGGACGACGCTGCTGGTGCCGCACGCGGCGGGGGCACTGTCGGTCAGCGGCGCGGGGGAGGTGCTTGTGGCGAGGCCGCCCGCCCCGTGACGCCGGAGAGGCGCCCGTCCGCCGGCGACTAGACTGGGGACATGCCCGAACCGAAAGTCGCCAGCTTTCCGGCGATCCGCGGTGCGCTGAAGTTCTACCAGGTCGCGTCGATCATCACCGGAGTCATGCTGCTCCTCCTGGTCGCGGAGATGGTGCTGAAGTACACGCCGATCCACCTCGAGCTCTTCGCAGGCGGTTCCGGCGGGCCGCTCTGGTTCGCCCCGGTCGTCGAAGGGCCCGAGGGCCTCGAATCCACCGGTGACGGCATCAACCTGTCGCTCGCGATCCTCGTCGCGCACGGCTGGTTCTACGTCGTCTACCTCTTCGCGTGCTTCCGGATGTGGAGCCTCATGCGCTGGCCGTTCCTGCGCTTCATCCTGCTCGCACTCGGCGGCGTCATCCCGCTGCTGTCGTTCTTCATGGAGGCCGTCGTCGCCCGCGACGTCAAGGCCTACCTCGCCACACGAGAGGCCGCCGAGGTCTCCGCTCCCGCCACGGAAGGTGTCCGTTGACCGAACAAACAGAGACTCAGCAGCGTCCGGCGCTCGTCGTCGACTTCGGCGCGCAGTACGCGCAGCTGATCGCCCGGCGCGTGCGCGAGGCCGGCGTGTACAGCGAGATCGTGCCGCACACCGCCACGGCCGAGGAGATCGCGGCGAAGAACCCGGTGGCGCTGATCCTCTCCGGCGGTCCCTCCTCGGTGTACGAGGACGGCGCCCCGAAGCTGGACCCGGCCGTCTTCGACCTCGGCGTGCCGACCCTCGGCATCTGCTACGGCTTCCAGTACATGGCGCAGACGCTGGGCGGCGAGGTCGCGAACACCGGGCTGCGCGAGTACGGTGCGACCGACGCGCACATCCCCGACAACCAGAGCTCGCTGCTCGCCGGACAGCCGGTGGAGCAGAACGTGTGGATGAGCCACGGCGACCAGGTCGCGAAGGCCCCGGAGGGCTTCGAGGTGCTCGCCACCACCGACGCCACGAAGGTCGCCGCCTTCGCGAACGAGGAGCGCAGGCTCTACGGCGTGCAGTGGCACCCCGAGGTGAAGCACTCCGACCACGGCCAGGCGATCATCGAGAACTTCCTGCACCGCGGTGCAGGCCTCGCCTCCGACTGGAACAGCGGCAACGTGATCGCCGAGCAGATCGAGCGCATCCGCGAGCAGGTCGGCGACGCGCGCGTCATCTCCGCCCTATCCGGCGGCGTCGACTCCGCCGTCTCCACCGCACTCGTGCACCGTGCCATCGGCGATCAGCTCACCGCGGTCTTCGTCGACCACGGACTCCTCCGCAAGGGCGAGCGCGAGCAGGTCGAGAAGGATTACGTCGAGTCCACCGGCGTCCGTCTCATCACGGTCGACGCCGCAGACACGTTCCTCGGGCACCTCAAGGGGGTCACCGACCCTGAGGAGAAGCGCAAGATTATCGGCCGCGAGTTCATCCGCGCGTTCGAGAAGGTGCAGCGCGACCTCGTCGAGGAGGCGAAGGCCACGGGCGGCGCCCCGGTCAAGTTCCTCGTGCAGGGCACCCTGTACCCCGACGTCGTCGAGTCCGGCGGCGGCGCGGGCACCGCGAACATCAAGTCGCACCACAACGTCGGCGGTCTGCCCGACGACCTCGACTTCGAGCTCGTCGAGCCGCTGCGCGCCCTGTTCAAGGACGAGGTCCGTGCGATCGGCCGCGAGCTCGGCATCCCCGAGGCGATCGTCGGCCGCCAGCCGTTCCCCGGCCCCGGCCTCGGCATCCGCATCATCGGAGAGGTGACCCGCGACCGGCTGGAGATCCTCCGCGAAGCCGACGCCATCGCCCGTGAGGAGCTCACCAAGGCCGGCCTCGACCAGGAGATCTGGCAGTGCCCGGTCGTGCTGCTCGCCGATGTCCGCTCGGTCGGCGTCCAGGGCGACGGCCGCACCTACGGCCACCCGATCGTGCTGCGTCCCGTGTCCAGCGAGGACGCGATGACCGCCGACTGGACGCGCCTGCCCTACGACGTGCTCTCGAAGATCTCGAACCGCATCACCAACGGGGTGCGCGACGTCAACCGCGTCGTCCTGGACGTGACCTCCAAGCCGCCGGGGACCATCGAGTGGGAGTGACGCGTCTGACGCGCTGACACCCCGGCTGTCGCCGAGACCCCGTCGTACCTGCGCAGGTACGACGGGGTCTCGACGTCAAGACGGGGTCTCGGCGGGTCAGGAGAGGTGCTTGAGCGCTTCCCGGCGGGAGAGCCCGCTGAGATCGGGGTGCGCGGCGACGAAGGCGCGGACCCATTCGGCATCCGTCTTCGCGTACTCGCGCAGCGCCCAGCCGATCGCCTTGCGGATGAAGAACTCCGTGTCCTCGATGTTCGACTCGATCGCGATCGTCAGCAGCTCGAGATCGGTCGCCTCCTTTTGCTTCAGCTGCGAGATGATGCTCGACCGGCGGATCCAGAGATCATCGTCGGCGGTCCACCTCAGCATCAGCTGCGTGACCTCCACGGGGTGGTTCCGCAGCACCTCGGTGATCCGCGCCGACACCTCGTCGACGTGGTCCCACCAGGCGCCGGTGCGGATGAACTCCTCGTGCAGGTTGAGCAGGTCGAGCCGGCCGCGCAGCGGCTTCAGCGCCAGCAGCGCCGTGGCCGCATAGCGCTCCTCACGGTGCGTCGCCTCCCGCCAGAGCATCGTCGCGGCCTCGCGCAGCACGTCGGCATCCGTCACGCCCCTCGTGAGCGGCCGCAGCGCCGCCCGCAGCACCGGCAGCTTCACGCCGAGGTACGGCATCGTCGACTTCATGTACGTCTGCTGCGCCGGGGCGAGTGACGGATCCGCGATCTCACGGAGGGCCAGGCGGATGCTGTCGGCGAGTTCGGCGGCGGTCACGGAGCGAGTCTAGGGGCGGCTCGCGAAGAATCCTCCGAAGTTTTTTTCTGCGCGCATGTCGATCCCGGACGTTCCCGTTCGACGTCTTCAATGAGAGGGTCGAGAGACGGCCTTCACCACCAAGGAGACACACCATGAAGTACATGCTGATCATGCGCTCGAACGACGAGGCCGTCGAGGCCTACAAGGAGATGCCGTTCGAGGAGGTCATCGCCGCCATGGGCGCGTACAACGAGTCCATGATGAAGGCCGGCGTCCTTCTCGCCGGCGAGGGCCTCACGGATGCCGCCGAGGGCTTCGTCGTCGACTTCAGTGCCGAGAAGCCGCTGATCACCGACGGCCCCTACGGGGAGACCAAGGAGCTGTTCAACGGCTTCTGGATCATCGAGGTGTCCACGCGCGAGGAGGCCGCGGAGTGGGCGAGCCGCGCCCCGCTCGGACCCGGTTCCTACCTCGAGGTCCGCCGAGTGACGGGACCGGAGGACTTCCCGGCCGACAACGAGTGGATCCAGAAGGAAGAGGGCTGGCGCGAGGAGCAGGCGCAGCGCGCCCAGCAGTGAGATGAGCGACATCCTCCCGAGCGAGACGGCGCGCTCCGCCCCCGGCAGGGGAGCGGCGGAGCGCGCCGTCGCCGCCGTGTGGCGCATCGAGTCCGCCAAGATCGTCGCGACGCTCACCCGGATGGTCGGCGACTTCGGACTCGCCGAGGACCTCGCCCAGGAGGCCCTCGTCGACGCCCTCTCCCAGTGGCCGGTGGAGGGCGTGCCGCGCAACGGCGCGGCGTGGCTCACGGCCGTGGCCAAGCGCAAGGCGATCGACGGCTGGCGACGGCGGGAGCGCCTGGACGACCGCATCGCCGTGCTCGCGCACGACCTCGAGCGCGAGCAGGCCGAGCAGGCCGAGGCGACGCCCTGGGACCCGGATGCCGTCGACGACGACGTGCTGCGGCTGATCTTCATCTCCTGCCACCCCGTGCTCTCCAGAGAGGCGCAGGTGGCGCTGACCCTGCGGGTCGTCGGAGGCCTCTCCAGCGAGGAGATCGCCCGCGCCTTCCTCGTGCCGACCGCGACCGTGCAGCAGCGCATCGTGCGCGCCAAGAAGACGCTCGCAGCCGCGAACGTGCCGTTCGAGATGCCTCCGCGCGAGGAGCACGGCGAACGCCTCGGCGCGATCCTCGGCGTGCTCTACCTGATCTTCAACGAGGGGCATGCGGCGTCGAGCGGTCCGGACTGGATGCGCCCGGAACTCAGCCTCGAGGCCATCAGGCTCACGCGCGTGCTGGCGGCGCTCATGCCGCGAGAGCGAGACGTGCACAGCCTGCTCGCTCTCATGGAGCTCACGGCGGCGCGCTTCGCCGCCCGCGTGGACGCGAACGGCGACCCGGTGCTGCTCGGCGATCAGGACCGCCGTCGCTGGGATCGCAGCCGGATCGCGCGCGGGCGCGCCGCCCTCGCCAGGGCGGATGCGCTCGGCACGGGCCGGGGCTCCTACGGGCTCCAGGCGGCGATCGCCGAGTGCCATGCCGTGGCGGCATCCGTGGAGGAGACGGACTGGGAGCGCATCGTCCTGCTCTACGAGGCGCTGGGGCGCATCGCGCCGTCACCGGTGATCGAGCTGAACCGCGCCGTGGCTGTGGCGATGGCGACCGGCCCTGCATCCGCCCTGCGCATCATCGACCGCCTCGCGGAATCCGGGGCGCTCCGCGGTTATCACCTGCTGCCGGCGACCCGCGGAGAGATGCTTCTGCGTCTGGGGCGCACGGAGGAGGCGCGGAGCGAGTTCGCGGCCGCGGCCGCGCTCGCCGGGAACGACCGCGAACGAGCGCTTCTCGAGGCCAAGGCCGCCGGACGCTGAAACGGGCCCGTCCCCTTCGGAACCGGAGGGCGCCGAAGGGGACGGACGTGTGCGGTCTCTGCGCGAGCGGTCAGCTGCGGACCCGGTCGCCACGGCCGACGATCAGGCCGTAGATCAGGAGGACGACGATCGAGCCGCCGATCGCGAGGAGCCAGGTCTGCAGGCTCCAGAACTCCTGGAGGTTCGCGCCGAAGATCACGCTGCCGAGCCAGCCGCCGAGCAGTGCGCCGACGACGCCGAGGAGCAGAGTGACGAACCAGCCTCCGCCCTGGCGTCCCGGGAGGATCAGCTTGGCGATGGCTCCGGCGATGAGGCCGAGCAGAAGGAAGGCGAGGAAACTCATGAGTCAGCTCCTTTGTGTCAGGAGCCCCGCGGTGGCAGGGCTTCGTGTGTGCCACTCTGGCGGTTCCCGTTCCTGAAGCACAGGCCCTTGCGCTGAGGCCCGCGAGTATGGCAAAGGCCCGCCTCCACGAGGGAGGCGGGCCTTGTGCGGTGCTGCTCGGGGTCAGTCGTTGCCGCGGAGGATCGCGATGATCCGCAGGATCTCGACGTACAGCCAGACGACCGTGACCATGATGCCGAAGGCGCCGAGCCAGCCGTAGACGCGGGGAGCGCCGTTGCGCACGCCCTGCTGGACCTGGTCGAAGTCGAGGACCAGCGAGTAGGCGGCCATGAGCACCACGAGGATGCCGATGATCAGGCCGAGCGGGATGCCCATGATCTCCGCGCTGTACAGGCCGAACGCCTGACCCTGCGGCAGGACGCCCGTCCACATCAGGACGAGGTTCAGCAGCGAGAAGACCAGGTAGCCGACCATCGCGATCATGAAGATCTTCGTGGCCTTCGCCGAGGCGCGGATCTTGCCGTTCGCGAAGAGGGCCAGGGTGACGGCCACGACCGAGACGGTGGCCAGCGTCGCCTGGATGACGATGCCGGGCCAGAGCATCTCGAAGAACGCCGAGATCCCGCCGACGAAGAGTCCCTCGAAGGCCGCGTAGGCGAAGATCAGCACCGGGCGCACCTTCTTGCGCGAGGTGAACGAGACGACCATCGCCAGCACGAAGCTGCCGAGGGCGCCGATGATCCACGGCAGCATCGAGACGCCCTGGTACGGGTTCACGCTCAGTCCGCCGAGGGTCCACACCCAGCCGATCGCCGCGGTGACGAGGAGGATGCCGAACAGGCCTGCGGTCTTCCAGACCGTGTCCTCGACCGTCATCCGGTCGGTCTCGATCGCGCCGGCCGGGGGAGCGGCGTACATGCCCTCCAGCTGCGCGTTGACGGCGGCGTCCATGCCCGCGTGCTGGAACGAGGCGGTCTGCGCACCCTGAGCCGCCTGCGGTCCGCCCGGGTAGGTCGCGACGTTGCGCGGGTCCTGCTGCTGGAACGCCGGATTGTTGAATGCGAAGTTGCTCATGGTGGGCCTCACTCCAAAGAGGGTCGAAGTCGCTTTCCTCCACGATACCCGCGCGGTGCGGACGCGGGGGTGTTCTACGCTGTGAGCGTGCCCAGGAAATCCCCGCTCGTGATCGGGCACCGCGGTGCCCCCGGCTATCGGCCGGAGCACAGTCGCTCCTCCTACGAACTCGCGCTCGCGATGGGGGTTGATGCCGTCGAGCCCGATGTCGTGGCGACGAAGGACGGCGTCCTCGTCGTGCGGCACGAGAACGAGATCTCCGGCACGACGGATGTGGCCGAGCATCCGGAGTTCGCCGACCGCAAGACGACCAAGCGGGTCGACGGCCAGGCGCTGACCGGCTGGTTCACCGAGGACTTCACGTGGGCGGAGCTGTCGACCCTGCGCAGCCGCGAGCGGCTGCCGGAGGTGCGCCTCTCCAGCGCGAGCTTCGACGGCGCTCAGGCCATCCTGCGCCTCGTCGACGTCCTCGACATCGTGCGGGCGGGCTCGCACGAGCACGGCAGGGAGATCGGCGTGGTCCTCGAGGTGAAGCATGCGACGTACTTCGCGAGCATCGGCCTGGACCTCGCGCCCCTCATCGAACGGGACCTCCGCGCGGCGGGCTGGGCGGACGGAGAGCTGCCCCTCATCGTCGAGTGCTTCGAGTCGAGCATCCTCGGCGATCTGAAGGCCCGCGGCATCGTCGCGTCGTACATCTACCTCATCGAGGCATCGGGTCGCCCCTACGACCTCCTCGTCGCACAGGGCAAGCAGGCGCTCTCGTACAAGGCGACGGTGACGCCGAAGGGTCTGGACGGCCTCGTCGGCAAGGTCGACGGCATCAGCGTGAACAAGCGGATGCTGCTCGCGAAGGGCAACACGATCGTCGCGGACGCGCACGCCAGGGGGCTCAAGGTGTTCACCTGGACGGCGCGCCCCGAGAACGCCTTCCTCTCCGCGGAGTTCCGCGGGGCCGGGGGCAAGGGCGCCTACGGCGACTACGAGGCCGAGTGGGGCGTGATCGCCCGCACCGGCGTCGACGGCGTCTTCGTCGACCATCCCGATCTCGGCGTCGGGTTCTTCCGCGGCTGACGCGCTTCGATCGCGGTTCCGGTCGCACTTCGTGCGGGTGTTCCGCCGCCGGACCGTGCCGAACTGCGACCGGAGCCGGATCAGAGCGGTCCGAGGGCGTCCTGGACCGCGCCCGCGAGGGTGAGTGCTCGCAGCGGGGCGAGGATCTCGCGCTCCTCGAAGCGGAAATGCGACTCCATGATCGCGCCGACCCCGTCGAGGTGGCGCTCGATCGAGTCCCGGCTCTCGCCGCTCTCCACGGCGTGACGGAGTCCGCCGAGCAGGTGTGAGAGCATCGAGTGATCCTGCATGAGCTTGTCGATCACCCCGCCGAGCTCCGGATGCTCCGTCCGCAGCGCCGGGAAGAGCGCACGGTCCTCGCTGCGGTGATGGCCGTCGAGGGCGGAGCAGAAGCCGATGCAGAACAGCAGCAGGTCCGAGGCGGCCTGCGGTGCGTCCGTGCCGGAGGCGAGCGCCTCACGGGTGGTCTCCAGCGCAGCCCGCAGCCGGGTGTGCGCTCTGCGCAGCTCGTCGTCCCAGGCGATCAGGCGGTCGGCATCCATCCGCGCCAGTCTAGGCGCGGCTCAGAGCGAGCGGTCGAACGCGCCCTCGCGGGTGGACACGATCTCCTTGCCCAGCGGCATCAGCGACACCGGCACGAGCTTGAAGTCGGCGATGCCCATCGGGATGCCGATGATGGTGATGCACAGCGCGATGCCGGAGACGATGTGCCCGATCGCGAGCCACCACCCGGCGAGGATCACCCAGAGCACGTTGCCGAGGAAGGAGCCGACGCCCGCGGTCGGCTTGCTGACGATCTCCCGCCCGAACGGCCAGAGCGAGTAGCGGGCGATCCGGAACGAGGCGATGGCCCAGGGGATGGTCACGATCGGGATGCAGAGCAGGACGCCGGCGAGGACATAGCCGAGGAACAGCCCGAAGCCGGCGAAGATCAGCCAGATGACGTTGAGGATCGTGCGCACGGCTCGATTCTCGCACCTCCGACCTGCGAGCCTGCGTGTCGGCTGAGCATCCGCGTCCGCCTGCGCGGAAACGCGGCGCCCCGGTGCGAGACTGACCGCATGACCGGAATCGTCGTCGAGAACGTCAGCAGGTCCTTCGGGGCCGTCCAGGCCGTGCGCTCGGCGACGCTGCGCGCCGCACCGGGCCGGGTCACGGGCCTGGTCGGGCCGAACGGCGCAGGCAAGACCACGCTGCTGCTGATGCTCGCCTCCCTGCTCGCTCCCGACGAGGGCTCGATCAGCATCGGCGGCGTCGACCCCGTGAACGACCCGCTCTCCGCACGCCGGCTGCTCGGCTGGATGCCGGACGCGCTCGGGGCGTGGCCCTCGCTCACCGCCCGCGAGACCATGGCGACGACGGCACGGCTGTACGGCATCCCGCGGGCGGACGCCGCGGCGCGGGCCGAGGAGCTGCTCCGCGTCGTCGGACTCGCCGAGCTCGCCGACGCGCCGGCAAAGGTCCTCTCCCGCGGTCAGAAGCAGAAGCTGGGTCTCGCCCGGGCGCTCGTGCACGACCCGCAGGTGCTGCTGCTCGACGAGCCGGCCTCCGGCCTCGACCCCGAGGCGCGCATCCAGCTGCGCGTGCTGCTGCGGCGCTTCGCCGCGGAGGGGCGGACGGTGCTCATCTCCAGCCACATCCTCTCCGAGCTCGAGGAGGTCGTCGACGATGCGGTCTTCCTCGTCGCCGGCGCCGTCGTCGACACCGCCCCGGCGCAGGCGATGATGCGCGCATGGCGGATCCGGCTGGTCGGGGCGGATGCCGCGCGGCAGAGCGCGGACGCCTGGCAGGTCGCCTCAGCTCTCGGCGTCCCGCCCGAGGCGCTCGGCGCCGACCGCGGGGCGGTGCTGGTCGGCTTCGAGAGCGAGGCCGCGGCATCCGGGGGACTGCAGGCCCTCGTCGCCGCGGGGCTCGCCGTCTCCGAGTTCGCCCCCGCGCAGAGCGCGCTCGAGCACACGTTCCTCAACCTGCATCCGTCGGCGGTCGCACCGCCGCAGGCGGCGGCCTCCCCGCCACCGCCACCTGAGGCCCCGAGCGGGACGGAGGCCGGAGCATGAGCATCTCCAGCATCGGGATCATCGCCCGCCTCGAGCTGACCCAGCGCCTGCGCAGCGTCGGCTGGTACATCCTGCTCGGCGTCTTCGCCCTGGTGCTGCTCGGCGTCACCGGGCTCGCCTTCGCCGTCTACTCCTGGGGCGAGTTCGTCGGCGCCGGGGTGTTCTCCATCGTCGTGAACATGGTGCTCCTGCTCGTGGTTCTCGTCTCGCCCACGCTCAGCGGCAACGCGATCAACGGCGACCGCGACGCGGCGACCCTCGCGGCCGTGCAGGTCACCGCGGTCTCGACCGGCGACATCATGCTCGGCAAGCTCGTCGCGGCCGTCGCGACCGGCGGCGCCTTCCTCGTCGTGGCGCTGCCGTTCCTCGCGGTGGGACTGCTCGGAGGCGGGGCGAACCCCGTGGTCCTCGCGGTCTCCCTGCTCGTGCTGATGGCGGAGATCGTCATCGTCGCCGCGATCGGGGTGGGACTGAGCGGACTCATCGCCCGTCCCCTCTTCTCGGTCGCCTCGACGTACCTCGTGGTCGCGGCGTTCGTGATCGGCACGCTCATCGTGTTCGCGCTCGGCGGCCTGGCCGTGCGCACCGACGTGACCTCTCAGCAGCGTCCGTTCGATGCGAACGGCCAACCCGTCTGCGACCGCTGGGACACGCAGACGTACGAGGTGCCGCGCTTCGACCTCGTCTGGTGGACGCTGGCCGCCAACCCGTTCGTCGTGCTCGCTGACGCGACTCCGACCGAGTTCTCCCCCGACGGCTATCCGGTCGACATGTTCGGCCAGATCAAGCTCGGCGTGCGCAGCGCCCAGCAGCCGCCGCAGCCGCAGATCTGGGACGCTTGCGACACGACGTCGACGCCGGACGACTACCGCACGCCCCGGGAGATCCTCGACTCCTCGGTGCCGAGCTGGTTCGTCGGACTGGGCGTGCAGGTCGTCGTCGCCGCGGGCCTGTTCGCCGGCGCGTGGGCGCGCACGCGCACGCCGGCGAGACGGCTTCCTCCGGGAACCCGCATCGCCTGAGCGCCCGCTGCCGCGGCGGCAGGGGAGCGCCGTCTGCGGTGTCCCCGGGGCGGCCTAGACTTCTAAGGTCATGACCGAAGCTCCCCTCATCGTCCCCGGATCCGTCGGCCCTCGTTCCACGGGGGGTCAGGGCCAGGACGACCTCCTCGCCGGCCTCAACCCTCAGCAGCTGGAGGCCGTGACCTATCGCGGCCCGGCGCTGCTCATCGTGGCGGGAGCGGGCTCAGGCAAGACCAGCGTGCTCACCCGCCGGATCGCCTCGCTGCTGCGCGCCCGCGAGGCGTGGCCGAGCCAGATCCTCGCGATCACCTTCACCAACAAGGCGGCCGGCGAGATGCGCGAGCGCGTGGAGGCGATCGTCGGCGACGCCGCACGCGGCATGTGGATCTCCACCTTCCACTCCGCCTGCGTGCGCATCCTCCGGCGCGAGGCGGAGCAGTTCGGGTTCACGAAGTCCTTCACCATCTACGACTCCGGCGACTCGCGCGCGCTCATCAAGCGGCTGGTCAAGGAGCACGAGGCCGACGCCTACGGGCTGACCCCGGCATCCGTGCAGTCCCGCATCTCGAAGCTCAAGAACGAGCTGTCGGATGCCGAGGGCTACGCCCGCCAGGCCAACATGTCCGACCCCGCTGAGCGCATCTTCGTCGAGCTGTTCGCCGATTACCAGCGGCAGCTGCAGAAGGCCAACGCCTTCGACTTCGACGACCTCATCGGACAGACCGTGTACCTGTTCCGGGCCTTCCCGCAGGTGGCGGACACCTACCGCCGCCGGTTCCGGCACATCCTCGTCGACGAGTACCAGGACACCAACCACGCTCAGTACGCGCTCATCCATGAGCTGACGCGACCGGTGTCCGCCGACGCCCCGGACCCGTATGCCTCGAACGGAATGATGATCTTCGAGCCGGAGACGGCACCCGCGCTGGAGGCGGCATCGCTCACGGTCGTCGGCGACTCCGACCAGTCCATCTACGCCTTCCGCGGCGCCGACATCCGCAACATCAGCGAGTTCGAGCGCGACTTCCCCGGCGCCAGGGTCGTGCTCCTCGAGCAGAACTACCGGTCGACCCAGAACATCCTCTCGGCGGCGAACGCCGTGATCGGCAACAACTTCGACCGCAAGGACAAGAAGCTCTGGAGCGACAAGGGCGACGGCGACAGGATCGTCGGCTTCACCGGCTACTCGCAGCACGACGAGGCGCAGTTCGTCGCCGACGAGGTCGAGGCGCTGCGCCGCGCCGGCATGCCGTACTCCGAGATGGCGGTCTTCTACCGGACCAACTCGCAGTCCCGCGCGCTGGAGGAGATCTTCATCCGCTCCGCAGTGCCGTACAAGATCATGGGCGGCACGAAGTTCTACGAGCGCGCCGAGATCAAGGACGCCCTCGCCTACCTCGTCGCCGTCGCGAACCCGGCCGACGAGATGGCCGTCCGACGCATCCTCAACAAACCGCGACGCGGGATCGGCGACGTGACCGAGACGGCGATCGCCCGCTTCGCCGAGGAGCACGGGATCACGTTCCGCCAGGCGCTGTCGGTGCCTGCCGAACTCGGGTTCGGTCCGAAGATCCAGGCCGCGATCGCCCAGCTCGACGCCGTGCTCGCCGAGGCGACCGAGATCATGCTGCCCTCCTCCGGCGAGGTGCCGGCGCCGACCACCGTGGCAGACGGCCTGAGCCTGCTGCTGTCGAAGAGCGGCTACCTCGACGCGCTGCGCGCCAGCCGGGACCCGCAGGACGAGGCCCGCGTGGAGAACCTCGACGAGTTCGTCGCCGTGGCCCGCGACTTCGCGCGCAACAACCCCGAGGGCACGATCGTCGACTTCCTCACCGAGGTCGCCCTCGTCTCCGACGCCGACGACCTGGATGACGAGTCCGGCGCGGTCTCCCTGATGACCATGCACACCGCCAAGGGGCTCGAGTACGACGCCGTCTTCGTGACCGGCGTCGAGGAGGACCTCATCCCGCACCGCATCTCGGCGGGGGAGCCCGGCGGTCCTCAGGAGGAGCGCCGGCTGTTCTACGTCGGCATCACCAGGGCGCGCAAGCGCCTGCACCTGTCGCTCGCGATGACCAGGGCGCAGTTCGGCGAGGTCTCCGTCGCGATGCCGAGCCGGTTCCTGCAGGAGATCCCGTCCGGGCTCATCGACTGGCGCCAGTCCCCGGGAGATGTGAACTCCCGCGGCGGCATGCAGTCGCGCGCGCTCAACGCGCGGCGCGCGGGCGGCTTCGGCGGCGGTTCCGGCTCAGGCGACCGGTTCGCGGTCAAGCCGCTGCCCGGGCGTGATCAGCTCAAGCCGCTCTCGACCGCGATGGACAAGATCCCCAACCGCGTCACGGCGAAGATGCGCGACAACGGCGACCTCGAGCTGGCCGCGGGCGACCGCATCCGTCACGTCGACTTCGGCGAGGGACGCGTGGATGCCGTGACCGGCGAGGGCGCCAAGCGCATCGCCCACGTCCGGTTCGACTCGGCCGGGCAGAAGAAGCTCCTCATCAAGGTCGCGCCGATCGAGAAGATCTGACGCCCCGATGCTGTGAGCACTGACGCCGGCGAGGGTTAGGCTGGCTCATATGGCCCTGTTCTCCCGCCGCAAGAAGTCCGCTGACGACGTCGTCACGCCGGCATCCGCCCTCACGGAGCCGGAGAGCGAGACTCCGGTCGCCGCGGAGCCCGAGACGACGGAGCCGGCTCCGGCCGTCAGCATCTCCGTGCAGGCCTTCCGCGGCGTCGGCGCTCAGGCAGGCCCCGCGATCACGCTGCCCGACCCCGACGCGAAGCCGCAGCCCCCCGCGGCGCCGGTGAACGCCGCGGCGCCTGCGCCCGCACCGGCCCAGCCGGAGGAGCGCCGACTCCCGCTCGCCCCCGCCCTGCCCCCCGCGCAGACGGAGACCGTCGCGGGGATGAAGGACAACGTCCTGCTGCGCGAGGCGCTCAAGCAGATCGAACAGGGGGCGTCCAACGAGCAGCTGCTGGGCGTGCTCCGCCAGGCGCTCCAGGGTCACCTGTACATCCGCGTGAACGGCGACGCCCGCGCGCAGATCAGCGAGGGCAAGCCGCTCGCCGTGGCCGTCGTCCGCGACGGCGATCGGCAGTTCATGCTCGCGTTCAGCTCCGCGGGCGCCGTCCGCGACTCGGTGCAGCTCGAGAGCGACCCCACCGCCACCTCGGCGGTCGCGCAGCCGGCGACCTCCGTGTTCCAGCAGGTCGTCGCCGGAGAGTTCGCCGGGCTCATCGTCGACAACGCCTCGGCGCCGCACCGGGTGGTGTTCCCCACGGAGCTGCTGCAGAAGGCGGTCGAGCAGGCCGACGCCGAGATGACGGTCAAGTCGCTCCTCGCTGCCCCGCGCGCGCAGGACACGACCTCGAAGGTCGGCGAGGCTCTCGCGCGCAAGCGCATGTGGGTGGCGGTGAACGACGGATCGGGCACCGGTCAGGTCGGCATCGCCGAGGCGCAGACCCCCGACGGCAAGAGGTTCCTCCAGCTGTTCTCGCACCCGCTCGAGGTGCTCGCACTGGGACGCGGCGACCGCCCGCTGCCCTTCGAGCCCGAGCAGCTCGCGAAGGTGCTCTCCAGTCACACCGAGATGGCCGGCGTCGTCGTCGACCCCGCCGGCCCGACCCTCGTCGTGGAACGCGACGCCCTGGCCCCGGTGCTCGTCCTCGCCGTGCGCCTCGGCGACGGCAGCGACTGACAGCAGCGACCGACCGCAGCGGCGTGGTCGCGGCGCGTCCGGGGTTCCGCGCGGCGAGCACGCGCCCTAGGGTCGGAGCATGGCCTCCGAACGAGTGACCCTGACCGTCGTCGACCCCGACGGAGAGCGCGAGGTCGTGCTCTCCAGCCCGGACAAGGCCGTCTGGCCGGTGCCCGGAATCACCAAGGCCGAGCTCGCGGAGTACTTCCAGCTCGTCAGCGGTCCCTTCCTCGAGGCGAACGGCAACCGGCCGGTGTCGCTCGAGCGCTTCCGCGACGGCATCGCGAAGGGCGGCTTCTTCTCCAAGAACCCGCCCGCCGGCACCCCCGACTACGTCGATGCCGTGATGGTGACGTACAACAGCGGGCGGCAGCATCCGCAGATCGTCCTGAACCGGCCGAGTGCGATCGTGTGGGCCGCGCAGATGAACACGATCGTGTTCCACCCGTGGGCGTCGCTCGCGAGCGACCCCGACAACCCTGTCGAGCTGCGCATCGACCTCGACCCGCAGCCGGGCACCGACTTCGCCGACGCGGTCCCTGCGGCCCACGCCCTGCGCGAGGTGCTGCGGGAGGTCGGTCTCGAGGCGTTCGTGAAGACCAGCGGCAACCGCGGCCTGCACGTCTTCGCGCCGATCGAGCCGACGCACGAGTTCCTCGACGTCCGCCACGCGGTGATCGCCGCCGGCCGCGAGCTGGAGCGCCGGATGCCGGACCGGGTGACGATGAACTGGTGGAAGGAGGAGCGCGGAGAGCGGATCTTCATCGACTTCAACCAGGCCAACCGCGACCGCACCATGGCGGGCGCCTACAGCCCGCGCGCCCTCCCCGCCGCGACCGTGTCGACACCGGTGCACTGGGAGGAGCTCGACGGGCTCGACCCTGCGCAGTTCACGGTGCGCACGGTGCCGAAGCGACTCGCGGACATCGGCGACCCGTGGGCCGGGAAGCAGGACGCCCCGGGCCGGATCGACACGCTGCTGGAGTGGTGGGAGCGCGACAAGGCGAACGGACTGGGGGAGCTGCCGTTCCCCCCGGAGTTCCCGAAGATGCCGGGGGAGCCGCCGCGCGTGCAGCCCAGCAAGAAGGTCGCCGAGAACTGGGACGAGGACGGCAACCCGGTGGCGGGCTGAACGGGCTCAGCTCAGGACGTCTGCGAGGTCGTAGCCGGCCACCGTCTCGAGCTGGTCGTAGGTGCAGGTGCGCGCGTCGCGGTCGGGGCGCCAGCGCTCGAACTGCACGGTGTGCCGGAACCGCATGCCCTCCAGCTGGTCGTAGCGCACCTCGAGCACCCGCTCGGGGCGCAGCCGCACGAACGACACGTCCTTCGCACCCGAGAAGCGCGAGCGCTCGCCCTCGCCGGTGACGGCGGCCCCCGATTCGTCGCGCTCCACCAGCGGTGCGAGCTCCTCGACGAGCTCCTGCCTGCGCGCGTCGCTCCATGCGGCGACGCCGCCGACCTGGCGCAGCACGCCGTCCGAGCCGTACAGGCCCACCAGGAGGGAGCCCACCCCGGAGCCGGACTTGTGGATGCGGTAGCCGAGGGCCACGACGTCGGCGGTGCGCGCGTGCTTGATCTTGAACAGCGTCCGCTTGCCCGGCGCGTACGGCTGATCGAGCGGCTTCGCGACGACCCCGTCCAGTCCCGCCCCCTCGAACTCCTCGAGCCAGCGCACCGCGGCCTCGCGGTCACGAGTGGTCCGGGTGAGATGCAGCGGGTGCCCGACGCCGGACAGCAGCGCCTCCAGGCGCTCGCGGCGCGCGGCGAAAGGGGCGGCCTGCAGATCCTCGTCGCCCGCGGCGAGCAGGTCGAACGCGATGAACATCGCGGGCGTCTCGACCGCGAGCTTCGCGACGCGGGAGGCGGCGGGGTGGATGCGCTGGCTCAGCGCTTCCCAGTCCAGCCGCTGCGCGCCCGCGGGTCCTGTCGCGACGACGATCTCACCGTCGAGGAGGCAGGGACCGGGGAGGAGCGCGGGGATCGCCTCCACGAGCTCGGGGAAGTACCGCGTCAGCGGCTTCGCCCCGCGCGAGCCGATCTCGACCGTCTCGCCGTCCCAGGCGATCAGACCGCGGAAGCCGTCCCACTTCGGTTCATACAGCAGGCCGCCCGATGTCTTCGACGGATCGGGGACGGATGCCGCGGCCTTGGCCAGCATGGGCGCGGGGATGTCGTAGCGCATGGTCCCATCCTGGCGGCGCCGAGTGGAGGAGGGAAGGCGGCCTCATGTCGTCGAGACCCCGTCCTGTCGTCGAGACCCCGTCCTGCCGACGTCGATACGCCGGGGTCTCGGCGGGAGCCCGGGGTCTCGAGGACCAGGGAAGGGGGCGGGTCAGAACAGCTCGTCGAGCGACGCCCGGATGCCGGCGTCCTTCAGCGCCGTCCGCGCGGCATGCCAGCCGGCCATGCCGTTGACGCCGGGTCCGGGAGGGGTCGACGCGGAGGCGAGGTACACCCCGCGCATGGGCGTGCGCCAGGGGGCGGGGCCGAGGGTCGGCCTGCGGAGCGCCTGCCTGATCGTGAAGGAGCCGCCGAGCACGTCTCCGCCGATCTCGGAGGGGTTGATCGCCTCGCGGGCGGATGCCGGCACGGCGTGGTGCGCGAGGATCCGGTCGCGGAACCCGGGCGCGAACCGCTCGACCTGCCGGGTGACGAGATCGGTCGGGTCGAGATCGGAACCCGGCGGCACGTGGATGTACGCCCACAGCACCGCCTTGCCCTCCGGCGCGCGGCTCGGGTCGAACACCGACGGCTGCACGGCGAGCACGTAGGGGCGGTCGGTCACGCGTCCGCGGGCGACGGCGTTCTCGCTCGCCCAGACCTCCTCACGCGTGCCGCCGAGGTGCACCGTCGGCGCCTCGGCGACGTCGGCGTTCGCCCAGGGCACCGGGCCGTCGAGTGCGAAGTCGACCTTCGCGGCCGCGGGGCCGTAGCGGTACGACCGGAGGGCGCGGGCGTAGCCGGCCGGGATGTCCGGGTGGGTGAGGGCGAGCCTCGGCGACGTGTTCAGCAGCAGCAGATCGCCGCGGGCGGGGTCGCCCCAGTCGAGGGCGGAGAGGTCGGCGACGCCGGCATCCGTCACCGCGACGCCCCCGTGGGCCTCCAGATCGGCGAGGAGGGCGTCGGCGATGCGCTGCGCGCCTCCGCGCGGATACATCCAGCCGCCGGCGTGCCCGAGCGCGGCGAGCAGCAGGCCGGCGGCCGCACCGGCGAGCGAGGGGAGCGGGGTGTTCGCGTGCGCGAGCACCCCGGAGAGCAGGGCCGCGCCCTCCTCGGTGCGGAAGGCGCGGCGCGCGAGCGGGGTGCCCTGCTCCAGCATCCGGAGGGCGTACCGGATGGCCGTGACGGGTTCGCGGGGGAGGCGCAGCAGCTGATTCCCGGTGAAGTCGACCACTCCGTCGATGTGCGCGCTCAGGGGGCGGAGCAGGGCGAGCCAGGCGCGCTCGTCGTCGCCGAGGCTCGCGGCGGTGCGGTCGATGTCCCGCCAGGCGATGCCCGCCCTGCCGCCGTCGAGAGGATGCGCGTAGGAGATCTCGGGACGGATCCACTCGATCAGGCTTCCGAGTCCGAACGCCTGGAAGAACGGCGAGGCGAGGGCGGCGGGATGCACCGCGGAGCAGACGTCGTGCCGGAAGCCGGGGAGCGTGGACTCGGCCGTGCGGACGCCGCCGCCGATCGTGTCCGCGGCTTCGAGCACCCGGACCTCGTAGCCGGCCCTCGCGAGCGCGACCGCGGACGTCAGGCCGTTCGGGCCGGAGCCGATGATCGTCGCGCGAGCCATGCGGCCAGTCTTCCACGCCCGGCCGGGGATGAGATCATGGAAGGGATGAACGAAGTCCAGGGCCCGACCCCCACCGGCACCTCCCGTCCGTACCGATCCCTCGCAGAGGCTCTGCGCGCGCACCGCATCAACGAATCGAACCATGAGTTCATCGCCGCGATCATGGATGCCGTCGGCATCTCCTCCTACATCGACCGCGGCCGGTACATCGAGGCCATCCGCCGCGGCGAAGGCGCATCCCTGCACATCGGCCGCACCTACACGAACGGCTTCACCGAGGACGAGCTCGTCGTCGTCGGCTCCCGTCCGCAGCGGCTGAAGCCCAGCGAGGGGCGTCCGCCGTACTTCTACGTGACGCACCCCAGCGAGTTCCTCCCGGAGACTCCGGCTCGCGCCAAGCGTCCGTCCGCCCCGCGCACGGCGGCGCCTCGGGCGGCGGCCGCCCCCCGCGCCCCGAAGCCGGAGGAGCGCGACTACGGCGTCTGCGACGTGTGCTTCATGGTGAAGACCCCGGCCGGCGGCTGCGGCTGCGACTAGGACGGCGCGACATCGTCGGGAAGCCGTCCGTGGCGATCAGACGGCGACCCGGGCGCCGGTGAGCTGTTCCGACAGCCGCCACACCCTCGCTGCGGCATCCGCATCCCGCAGCGGCCGGTAGAGCCTCTGCGGTCCCGGCCTGCCGCCGAGGCGACCGGGCCCGCTCGGGCCGTAGAAGCCGCCGCCGCGGGCATCCGGAGAGGTCGCCGCGTACACGGCGGGAAGGCCTGCGCTCTCGGCGGTGCCGAAGAGGATGCCGCGCCGGGACAGCGCCCCGATCACCCTCCTGCTGCGCGTCTGGGTCTCCCGCCCGAGCTCGGGTCGAGCGGCCAGCAGGCTCGTGGGAGCGACTCCGGGGTGGGAGAGGGTGCTGGTGATGCCCCACCCCTCCGCGCGGCTGCGCCGGTCGAGCTCCAGGCCGAAGAGTCCTAGGGCGATCTTCGACTGCCGATACGCGCGCATCCCGTCGTAGGAGCGCTCGCTGTTCGGATCGTCCTCGTCCACGGTCCCCGTGCGAGCCGCGACGCTGATCTGCGAGGTCACGCGTGCCCGGCCGTCGATCAGCAGCGGGAGGAGCTGCCCGACGAGGGCGAAATGGCCGAGGTGGTTGGCGCCGAGCTGCAGCTCGAAGCCGTCGATCGTGGTCTGCCGCTCCGGCGGCGTCATCACGCCCGCGTTCGCGATGAGGATGCCGATCGGGTCGCCCTCGGCGCGCAGCGCGGAGCCCAGGTCCGCGACGGAGTCCAGCGAGGACAGGTCCAGGTCGCGCAGCGAGAGCGCGGCCGCCGGCACCGTCCGGCGGATGCGGGCGATCGCCGCCTCGCCCTTGTCCCGGTTGCGCACCGGCATGATCACCTCCGCCCCCGCGGCGGCGAGGCGCGCGGCGATGCCCGTGCCGATGCCGTCGCTCGCGCCGGTGATGACCGCTCTGGTGCCCGTCAGGGATGGGACGGTGATGTCGATGTCCGTGCGTGCCATGATGCTCTCCTCTGATCTCCCTTCCACGCTCCCGCAGCGCCGTCGGCGCATCCAGGGACTACCGATCCGTGGATGCGCTCGCGGCTGGCTGGTAGAACGGAACGAGGGGAGGAGGCGCTGATGGTGATCGACCGGGCCGGTCTGGCCGCGTTCCTCCGGCGGCGTCGCGAGGCGCTGCAGCCGGAGGATGTGGGGCTCCCGCGCGGTCGGCGCCGCCGGACGACGGGACTGCGCCGCGAGGAGGCGGCTGCCCTATGCCACATGTCGACGGACTACTACGCGCGGCTCGAGCAGGAGCGCGGCCCGCAGCCGTCCGAGCAGATGGTCGCGGCGATCGCACAGGGGCTGCACCTCTCCCTGAGCGAGCGCGACCACCTGTTCCGGCTGGCCGGGCATGCGGCGCCCGCGAAGGGCGCCGGGGGCGATCACATCAGCCCTGGCATGCTCCGCATCCTCGACCGCCTGCAGGACACCCCGGCGGAGATCATCACCGAGCTGGGCGAGACGCTGCGGCAGACGGCGCCCGGCTCGGCGCTCCTCGGCGACCTCACGCGCTTCAGCGGGCCGGCGCGGAGCATCGGCTACCGGTGGTTCACCGACCCGTCCGCGCGCCTGCTCTACGAGCCGGAGGACCATGCCTACCTCAGCCGCCTCTGGGCGTCCGGCCTCCGCGAGGTGCTCGCGCTCCGCGGACCGGGCTCGAGAGCGGCCCGCTACGCCGAGCTGCTGCTCGCGCAGAGCGAGGAGTTCCGGGCGCTCTGGGCCGAGCACGAGGTCGGCCTCCGCCCGCGCGAGGTCAAGCGGTTCCGGCATCCGGAGCTCGGCTCTCTGGAGCTCAGCTGCCAGACCCTGGTCGATCCGGTGCAGGCGCACTCTCTGCTGGTGTACACGGCCGCCCCCGGGAGCGAGAGCGATGAGAAGCTGCGGCTGCTGTCCGTGCTCGGCGCGCAGTCGTTCAGCGGAGCGCCGGTGCCGGATGCCCCCTAGACGAAGGCGCTCATCCCGGTGATGTCGCGGCCGAGCAGCAGCGCCTGCACGCTCTCGGTGCCCTCGTAGGTGTGGATCGCCTCGATGTCGGCCATGTGCTGCATCACGCCGTTCTCCAGCAGGATGCCGTTGCCGCCGAGGAGGTCGCGAGCGGTGGCCGCGACCCGGCGCGCGGCGCGGGTGTTGTGGAACTTCGCCAGCGAGGCCTGCGTCGGACGCAGCTCGCCCGCGGTCTCCAGGTCGGCGAGGCGGCGGCAGTACAGCTGCATCGCGGTGAGGTCCTCGAGCATGTGGGTGAGCCGCTCCTGCACCATCTGGAACTTCGCCAGCGGCTTTCCGAACTGGATGCGCTGCGCCGCGTACGCGAGGGCGGCCTCGTAACAGGCGGTCGCATGTCCGAGCGCCGACCAGGCCACCCCGGAGCGGGTGGCGTAGAGCACGGTGGAGGCGTCCTTGAAGCTCTTCGTCCCGGGGAGCACCGCGTCCAGCGGGACCCGCACGTCGTCGAGCAGGATGTGCGCCTGGTGGATCGCGCGCAGCGAGGCCTTGCCGCGGATCGGCGTGCCCGTGTACCCCGGCGTCTCCTGCTCGACGAGGAAGCAGCGCACGGCACCGTGCTCGTCGGCATCCGGGTCGTCGACGCGCGCCCACACGAAGGTGATGCCGCCGGAGGCGCCGTTGCCGATCCACTTCTTCGCGCCGCGGATCACCCACTCGGCGCCGTCGCGGCGGGCGACGGTCTCCAGGGAGACGGAGTCGGAGCCGTGGTCGGGCTCGGTGAGCGCGAAGGAGCCGAACACCGAGCCGTCGGCGAGGGCGGTGAGCCACCTCTCCTGCTGAGCCTCCGACCCGAACAGCGCGAGCGTGCGCAGGGCGAGTCCGCCCTGCACGGCGAGCACGGTCCCGAGCGATCCGTCGCCGCGCGAGATCTCCATGTTCACCAGCCCGGCGGCGAGCGGGGAGAGCCGCGTCAGGAGCGGATGCTCGATGCCGTCGACCACCAGGTCCATCTCGCCCATCCGGCGGGTGGCGTCGAGCGGGTACTCTGCGCGGTCCCACGCATCCGCCATCTGCGGCCCGACCTCGTCGATGTACGCCTTCGCGCGGTCCCACGCGGAGCGGTCCTCCGCCGGGATGTCGGCGAACACCGCGTAGTAGTCGCTGTCCTGACGTCCGGTGATGTCGTACGACGAGACGCGCTCGCCGGGGAAGGGGGTGGCTTCGGTGCTCATGGTGCTCCTTCGTGGCACCAAGTATCGTACTCGCCGAAACTGAGTTTCACGACCCCGGGGAGGGGGAGCCCGTCAGTCGAGCTGGGTGCGCAGCCGCCGCGTGACCTCCGCGATCGGCATGGAGCGGGGGAAGACGGCCACGACGACGTCGTCCGGGGCCTCCGCCGGAGCCTCGGCCGGCACGCCGTAGCGGCGGCGGACGTCGGCGAGCGCCGACTGCAGCGTCGACAGCGGCACCTTCTTCTTGCCGCGCAGCAGCTGGCGCAGGACGTGGTTGTGCACGGCGGTGACGAGGGCGGCGAAGCCGACGGCGTCCAGCGGGTCGATGCCGGGGAGCGAGCTGCGCAGGTACTCGTCGAACAGCCGCTCGTAGCGGAACACGGTGATGATCTCGCGTTCGCGCAGCACCGGCACCTGGCGCACGATCTGGTAGCGACGGCGGGCGAGGTCGGGGTCGTGCGCGAAGTGCGCGTAGACGGACTCGGATGCCGCGCACACGGCGCCCCACGGGTCGTCGTGGCCCTCGGCGAGGAACTCGCGCAACTGCTCGAGGAGCACCTCATGGTCGGCGAAGACGACGTCCTCCTTGCCGCCGAACTGGCGGAAGAAGGTCGACCGCGAGACCCCCGCCGCCTTGGCGATCTGCTCGACGGAGGTCTGGTCGAATCCCTGCGCCTGGAAGAGTTCGAGCGCGGCGGCGACGACGGCGGCGCGCGGTTCGGGGAAGTCTCGCATGGCAGAAGCCTAGACCGGCGTCGCGCGCCCGCCGTGGCTTGTGACTCGCGGGGACGCTCAGGGCGAGGTAGTAAGCTGGGGGACTGGTCGATGTCTCGACATCGAGAGAATTACCAGGCCGCATCCCAGTGAAGGAACCACAGTGGATCTGTACGAGTACCAGGCACGAGACGTTTTCGAGAAGTACGGAGTGCCGGTCCTCGCCGGCATCGTCGCCGACACCCCCGAGGAGGTGAAGGCAGCCGCGGAGAAGATCGGCGGCGTCGTGGTCGTCAAGGCCCAGGTCAAGACCGGTGGTCGCGGCAAGGCCGGCGGCGTCAAGGTCGCGAAGACCGCTGACGAGGCGTACGAGGCCGCGAAGGCGATCCTCGGCCTCGACATCAAGGGCCACGTCGTCAAGCGCGTCATGGTCGCTCAGGGCGCGCGCATCGCCGAGGAGTTCTACTTCTCCGTGCTGCTCGACCGCGCCAACCGGTCCTACCTCTCGCTGTGCTCCGTCGAGGGCGGCATGGAGATCGAGCAGCTCGCCGTCGAGAAGCCCGAGGCCCTGGCCCGCGTCGAGGTGAACCCGCTGACCGGCATCGACAAGGCGAAGGCCGTCGAGATCGCCCGTGCCGCGAACTTCCCGGAGGACCTCGTCGAGAAGGTCTCCGATGTGTTCGTCAAGCTCTACGAGGTCTACAAGGGCGAGGACGCCACCCTCGTCGAGGTGAACCCGCTGGTCCGCACCGAGGACGGCGACATCATCGCCCTCGACGGCAAGGTCACCCTCGACGACAACGCCTCCGAGATCCGCCACCCCGAGCACGAGGAGCTCGAGGACAAGGACGCAGCCGACCCGCTTGAGGCCAAGGCCAAGGCGAGCGGCCTGAACTACGTGAAGCTCGACGGCGAGGTCGGCATCATCGGCAACGGCGCAGGCCTTGTCATGTCGACCCTCGACGTGGTCGCGTACGCCGGTGAGAACCACGGCGGTGTGAAGCCCGCGAACTTCCTCGACATCGGCGGCGGCGCCAACGCGCAGATCATGGCGGCCGGCCTCGACGTCATCCTCGGCGACGAGCAGGTCAAGAGCGTGTTCGTGAACGTGTTCGGCGGGATCACCTCGTGCGTCGCCGTCGCCGACGGCATCGTGAAGGCGCTGGAGATCCTCGGCGACGCCGCCACCAAGCCGCTGGTCGTCCGCCTGGACGGCAACCAGGTCGAGGAGGGGCGCGCCATCCTCGCGGAGGCGAACCACCCGCTCGTGACCCTGGCCGCCACGATGGACGAGGGCGCCGACAAGGCCGCCGAGCTCGCCAACGCCTGATCGCCGACGAGACACAAGGACAGAAGAAATGTCGATCTACCTCAACAAGGACTCCAAGGTCATCGTCCAGGGCATCACCGGCGGCGAGGGCACCAAGCACACCGCCCTGATGCTCAAGGCGGGCACCAACATCGTCGGCGGCGTGAACGCCCGCAAGGCCGGCACCACGGTCACTCACGAGAAGCCGCACGAGGGCGAGGTCGAGATCCCCGTCTTCGGCACTGTCGCCGAGGCCATGAAGGAGACCGGCGCGGACGTGTCGATCGCCTTCGTCCCCGGCGCCTTCACGAAGGACGCGATGATCGAGGCCATCGACGCCGAGATCCCGCTGCTCGTCGTCATCACCGAGGGCGTGCCCGTGGGCGACTCGGCCGAGGCGTGGGCCTACGCGAAGAGCAAGGGCAACAAGACCCGCATCATCGGCCCGAACTGCCCCGGCATCATCACCCCCGGTGAGGCGCTCGTCGGCATCACCCCGGCGAACATCACCGGCAAGGGCCCGATCGGTCTCGTCTCGAAGTCGGGCACCCTGACCTACCAGATGATGTTCGAGCTGCGCGACCTCGGCTTCTCCACGGCCATCGGCATCGGCGGCGACCCGATCATCGGCACCACGCACATCGACGCCCTCGAGGCGTTCGAGGCGGACCCCGAGACCAAGGCGATCGTCATGATCGGCGAGATCGGCGGCGACGCCGAGGAGCGCGCGGCCGACTACATCAAGGCGCACGTCACCAAGCCGGTCGTCGGCTACGTCGCGGGCTTCACCGCGCCGGAGGGCAAGACCATGGGCCACGCCGGCGCCATCGTCTCGGGCTCCGCCGGCACCGCGCAGGCGAAGAAGGAGGCCCTCGAGGCCGCCGGCGTCAAGGTCGGCAAGACGCCGTCCGAGACGGCCGACCTCATGCGCGCGATTGTTGAATCGCTCTAGTCGCGAAGCGACTGCAGACTGGTCACTGAGCGAGGAGCGCAGCGACGAGTCGAAGAGCGAAGCGCTCTGACCTGAGCTAGACTCGTAGAGAAGGCCCCGGGCTCCACCCCGGGGCCTTCTTGCGTGCCCGGGATCGGGTGCTCGACAGGCCGACCGGTGTTCTCCTCTGTGCAGATGTGAGCATTCCGTTGACCAGGCCACCCATCTTCTGATGGAATGTGATCGTTTTGATGGAGTAACAATCACAGCTCATCAGAAAGGGCCAGCAATGAAGCTGAACAGGGACAGACGGCACGTCCGATGCCTGATCGCCGGCGGGGTCGCGTCAATCCTCGCCGTCACGGGGATGCTGGGAGGGGCCGGCAGCGTGGCTTCGGCATCCTCGATCGCGACCGAGGCGGCCGCGCAGGCCGCGACCACGCCGATCTCGCCGAAGCCGGTGGCGCCGATCGTGCCGGCGGACGCCGCAGGCGAGACGCTCGGCCGGATCCTCGACGTGGCGCAGGACGGAGCGGCCGTCACCCTCACGGCCGAGCGTGGCGCGATGCGCGTCACGTTCCTCGAGGCGGGCACGTTCCGCGTCGAGGCCGACCCGAGCGGGAGGTTCTCCGACCCGGCGAACACCCCGCAGGGCGATCCGACCCGCACGGCGGACATCGTCGTCGGCGCAGGCAGCTTCACGGCGCCCGTCGTGGACGTCGCCGAGGGCGACGTCATCCGCATCGGCTCGGCCGATGCGACCGTCACCGTGGACCGGGAGACGAGCCTCATCAGCGCCGAGGATGCGGCAGGACGGGTCATCTTCGCCGAGTCTTCGCCGTTGAGCTTCGGCGCGGACTCCGCGACCCAGCATCTCGCTCCCCGCGACGGCGAGCAGTTCCTCGGCGGCGGCATGCAGAATGGGCGCTCGATCCACACCGGCGCGGTGATCAACATCGCCTCGAACTTCGACTGGGACGACGACGGCTACCCCAACGCGGTGCCCTACTACATGACGTCGAACGGGTACGGGGTGCTGCGCAACACCTTCGCCAGCGGCTCCTACGACTTCGCCGCCCACACCACCACGCACCGGGAGCGGCGCTTCGACGCCTACTACTTCGTCGGCGACTTCAAGAAGTCCCTCGAGTCGTACACGCAGCTCACCGGACGCCCGATGATGCCGCCGAGCTATGCGCTGGAGTACGGAGACGCGGACTGCTACAACCGCTCCAACCCCAGCTATCAGGGTTCCGATCACCCTGACAAGATGACGACGCCCCAGGCCCTCGAGATCGCGAAGGACTTCGTCGAGCACGACATGCCCGGCGGATGGATGCTCGTCAACGACGGCTACGGCTGCGAGTACGTGGACCTCCCGGAGACGGTGGCGGCGATCGAGGAGCAGACCGGGCTGAAGACGGGTCTGTGGACGCAGCGGTCGCTGACCGAGCAGGAGTACGAGGTCGGCGAGGCCGGCATCCGTCTCCGCAAGCTCGACGTCGCCTGGGTCGGCGCGGGATACCGGATGGCGCTCACCGGCTGCGAGGCGGCGCACAGCGGCATCGAGGAGCACTCCGACGCGCGGGGCACCTCGTTGATGGTGGAGGGATGGGCCGGTTCCCAGCGCTGCGGCATGCAGTGGACGGGGGACCACACGGGGAACCTCGACGCCGTGCGGTGGCAGGTCTCGGCGCTGACGGGCGCGGGGAACTCGGGTCTCGCCTTCACCACGGGTGATGTCGACGGCATCTTCGGAGGCTCCGCGAAGAGCTACGTGCGCGATCTGCAGTGGAAGGCGTTCGCTCCCGCTCTGTATTCGATGAGCGGGTGGGCGCCGACCGACAAGCGGCCGTGGCTGTACGGCGAGCAGGCGACCGCCATCAACCGCTCCTACCTGCAGCTGCGCCAGCGCCTGATGCCCTACATCTACACGCTCGCGGCCGAGTCGCATCGGACCGGCATCCCGATGATGCGGTCGATCGCGCTGGAGTACCCGGGCGATCCGGGGGCCTACAGCGTCGAGGCGAACAACGAGTTCCTCCTCGGCGAGGACTACCTGGTGGCCCCGGTGTTCACCGACAGCGACGTCCGCAACGGGATCTACCTGCCGGCCGGCGACACCTGGGTGGACTACTGGAGCGGTGAGCTGCACAAGGGCGGGACGGTCCTGAACGGCTACGCCGCGCCGCTGGAGAAGCTGCCGATCTTCGTCCGCGCCGGAGCTGTCGTCCCCCAGGGGATCGTGGCCCGCAACTCGGCTCTGACACCGGAGGACTCCCCGATCACGCTGTCCGTGTATCCGCAAGGCTCCTCCGAGTTCACGCTGTACGAGGACGATGAGGTCACCCGCGGCTATGCCGACGGGCAGAGCAGCCGCCAGGAGTTCTCGGTCGAGGCTCCGAAGCCGATGCACACCGGCAACGTCGAGGTCACGATCGGAAAGCGGGACGGCGACTACGAAGGCAAGGCCGCGGCGCGCCCGTACCGGCTGGAGGTGCACACCGGGTCCGAACCCGTGAAGGTCGTGCTCGGGAACCGGGCGCTCTCCGAACAGGACGAGCTCGCGGCGCTCGACGCCGGACCCGGCTGGTTCTACGACCCCGAGACCGGCATCGTCCACGTCGCGACCGGCGAGATCGCCTCCGGGGAATCCGCGAAGGTCCGCCTGACGAAGACCACCGGCGTGGGCGGCGAGGATGCCGATGCCGCGGCCGCGTCGGTGGCCGTGACTCCCGCCTCACGGGTTTTCCAGGGTGAGCGCACCACGGTCACGGCGACGTTCACGAACGACGGCAAGCGCACGAAGAGCGATGTGACGCTGACCCCTGTCGTGCCCGATGGGTGGACCCTCGTCGAGTCGAACGGCGCCGAGGCGGCTTCGATCCGCAAGGGCGAGTCCGTGTCCGCGAAGTTCGTCTTCGAGGTCACGGATGCCGCGGCATCCGGTCCCCAGCTGCTCACCGTGAACGCGGCGTATCTCGCCGGTACGGGCACGGAGTACGTGAAGTCGGGCGGCAACGAGATCTACGTCGCGTTCGGGTCGCTCGCGGGAGCGTACAACTCCGTGTCGATCACAGACCGCGCGACCGCGAAGGACGGGAACTTCGACGGCTCCGGAAACACCTTCTCCGCCGAGGCGATCGCCGCGGCCGGCGTGCAGCCGGGCGGGACGGTGACCGTCGGCACCGGCGATGCGGCGATCGTCTACGACTGGCCGTCCGGCGTCGGCACCGCGAATGCCGTCTCGCCCGCCGGTCAGACCATCGCCGTCAAGGGCTCCGGGACGCACCTCGCCGTGCTCGGGTCCGCGGCATCCGGCGGCGGCGTCACGGCGACGCTGAAGATCGAGTACACGGACGGAACCAGCGCGTCGCAGCCGCTGTTCTTCCCGAACTGGCTGCCGCAGGCGTCCGGGCTCGGGGGCGCGCAGGTCGCGATCAGATCGCTCGGGCGCAACAGCGCGACGAACCCCGCCGTGTACGAGTACCCGACCTATCCCTACCAGGTGTACTCGAACCTGGTGCGCCTGAACCCCGACAAGGAGGTCGCGTCCGTCGTCCTGCCGACGGAGTCGCGGATGCGCATCTTCGACTGGAAGGTCGTCACGCAGCCGCTGCCGCCGAAGCCGCAGGGCACCGCCTACGCGTCGGATCTCGACTGGATCTCCGCCACCAACGGGTGGGGAGTGATCGGGAAGGATGTCGCGAACAAGGACTCCGCGTCGTCCCCTGACGTGCCCCTGCGGATCAACTACACCGATCCGGCGACGGGGGAGGCGCCCGCCTACGACAAGGGGCTGGGAGTCCACGCGCAGTCGAAGATCACGTACTACACGGGCGGTGCCTGCAGCGCGTTCACCGCACAGGTCGGCCTGGAAGCCGGGTTCGCCGGGAACGTCATCTTCAAGGTCGACGTCGACGGCGCGAACAGGTATCAGTCGCGGACCTTCACCCCCGGTTTCGCACCGGAGGCCGTGGAGGTCGACCTGAGCGGGGCGCAGTACGTCGACCTGATCGTCGAGGCGCCGGGCAGCATCAACGGCGCTCACGGCGTGTGGGGAGACGCGCTTTTCACCTGCGAGTAGCCGCCAGAGGGCGCGAACGGGGCGGATGCCGCAGCATCCGCCCCGTTCTGCGTGCGGTGGGTCAGGCGACGCCGAAGAGCGCCTCGATCGGGCCGCGCGCGAAGAACAGCACGAAGCCGGCGCCCACCGCCCACAGGAGGGGGTGGATGGTCTTCGCCCGGCCGGAGAGCGCGTTCACGACGATCCAGCTGACGAAGCCCGCGCCGATGCCGTTGGCGATCGAGTAGGTCATCGGCATCACCGTCGCCGTGAGGAACACCGGCAGCAGCACCCGGAAGTCTCCGAGATCGATGTTCTTGATCTGGGCCAGCATCATCGCGCCGACGAGCACGAGCGCTGCCGCGGCGACTGCGCCCGGCACCAGCGAGGTGAGCGGGGTGAAGAACATCGCGAGCAGGAACATCGCACCGGTCACGACGTTCGCGAAGCCGGTGCGGGCTCCCTCGCCGATGCCGGAGCCGGACTCGACGAACACGGTGGCGGAGGACGAGGAGGTGCCGCCGCCGACGATCGCGCCGACGCCCTCGACGACCAGTGCCGACTTGATCCGGGGGAAGTCGCCCTTGCCGTCGGCGAGGTCGGCCTCCTTGGCGAGGCCGGTCATCGTGCCCATGGCGTCGAAGAAGTTCGAGAACAGCAGCGTGAACACGAACATCACCAGGGCGACCACGCTGACCTTGCTCAGGTCGAAGGAGAAGTCGACCTTGCCGATGAGGCTCAGGTCGGGCAGGCTCACGATGCTCCCGGAGAACCCGAAGTCCAGGCCGAACGGCCAGACGAGGTTCAGGATGCCGCCGAGCACAGTGCCGCCGACGAGGGCGATGAGGATCGCGCCCTTCAGGCGCAGCGCGATGAGCACCCCGCCGAGAAGCAGCGTGATCACGAAGAGCAGGGTCGGGATCGAGGCGACCGAGCCGCCGATGCCGAGGTCCACCGGGGGAGAGGGGTTGCCCGTTGCCGAGACGAAGCCGGCGTTGACGAAGCCGATGAAGGCGATGAACAGGCCGATGCCGACCGTGATCGCGAGCTTGAGCTGCACCGGGACGGCATCGAAGATGAGCTTCCGCAGGCCGGTCGCCGCGAGCAGCACGATGATCGCTCCGTTGATCATGACGAGCGCCATCGCCTCGGCCCAGGTCACCGACCCGACGACCGTGAAGGCGAGGAACGCGTTGATGCCGAGGCCGGCGGCGAAGGCGAACGGAAGCCGCGTGATCACGCCGAACAGGAGGGTCATCACCCCTGCGGTGAGCGCGGTCGCGGCGGCGACGGCCGTGGTGGGCAGGGTCGTGCCGTCGACGTCCGGCGTCGACAGGATGATCGGGTTGAGGATCACGATGTAGGCCATGGTGACGAAGGTCACCAGGCCTCCGCGGATCTCGGTGCCGATCGTGGATCCGCGCTTCGTGATCTCGAAGAAGCGATCCAGAGCGTTCGTGGGCTCTGCGGTCGTGGCGGGCGGGGCAGTTGTCATCGGGGAACCTCCGCAGGAGACGATATCGTGTCGCCCGAGCCGCGCGAGTCCCCAGGCGGGGCGCGGGTTCTCGTCGTAGTCTCGAATCGCTATGCAACGCCTCCTCGTCGCGCTCCTCGCCGCCTTCGACGCAGCCATCGCGGCAGCGGTCGGACTCGCGGTGCTGCTGGCCCCGCTCACCGTGCTCTGGACCCTGGCGTTCGGCGTCGGCGCGGACTGGGGCGCGCTCTGGCCGCTGACGGGGACGCTGTGGCAGTTCGGGCACGGAGTGCCGGTGGAGGTCGTCGTGCCGGACGAGGTGCTCGTCGCGACGGGGATCGCCCCGGATGCCGCCCGGTTCACGCTGTCCATCGCCCCGCTCGCCTTCCTGCTGTTCACCCTGCTCTTCGCAGCCCGTTCCGGGGCGCGCGCCGCGCACGCGGGCGCCTGGCTGCTCGGGTCGGCGGCGGGCGTGGGCGCCTTCGGGCTCATCGGCGCGGGCGTCGCGCTCACCTCCCGGCTGGCCGCAGCCGAGACCTCGCTGCTCCTCGCGATCGTCGTGCCGACGGCGGTGTACCTCGTCGGCGCTCTGTGCGGCGCACTGCGCGTGGTCTGGGAGGACGGGGACGGCGGCCTCGTCGACCGCGTGCACGACGCGGTCGACGCCTGGGGCGAGTGGGGCGCGGTGCCCGCAGCCGCCGTCCGCGGCGCCGCCTTCGCGGTCGTGAGCATGGTCGGCGCCTCCGCACTCGCGGTCGCCCTGATGACCGTGCTGCGCAGCGGCGAGGCCGTCGCGCTGTTCGAGGCGGCGCGGGTGGACGTGCTCGGCGCCGTCGTGCTCACGCTCGCGCACCTCGCGTACCTGCCGACCCTGATCGTGTGGGCGGCATCCTGGCTCGCCGGCCCCGGGTTCGCCGTCGGGGCGGGCACCGCCGTGTCACCGGCCGGCACCCAGCTGGGCGTCGTGCCCGGCATCCCGCTGCTCGGGCTGCTGCCGGAGAACGGCTCGATCTGGATGCTCGTCGTCGTGCTGGTGCCGGTCGCAGCCGGCGCCTTCGCAGGCTGGGCGGTGCGCTCGCGGCTGGTCTGGGAGGACACCCCGCTGGCGTTCGGACCGCGGGCCGTGATCGCCGTCGGCATCGCCGTCGCGACCGCAGCGGTCGCCGCCGTCGCCGGCGTGCTGACGAGCGGCTCGATGGGACCGGGCCGGCTGGCCGAGGCGGGACCGGCCCCGCTGCCGTTCGCCCTCGCGCTCGGGGGCGAGGTGCTGCTCGGTGCGGCGATCCTGCTCCTCTCGCCGCGTCACCGCGACGAGCTCGCCGAGGAGCGCACGGACCGCTGGCTGGCGCAGATGGCGGCATCCGATCCGTCGGACGCGGAGACCACGGATGCCGGCGCCCCCGCACCCGCCCCGTACGAGGCGTCGGCGGCGGACACGGCGCCGCTGGACGGGCTCGAAGGGTTCCGGATCCCGCGGCGCGATCCCGGCGATCCCGTCGGCTGACATCGGGTCGGGCAGGGCCGTGCCGCCCCGGTAGACTGGGCCGGTGCTCACGGTCGCCGTTCTCATCTCGGGCACCGGCTCGAATCTTCGTGCCCTCCTCGAGGCCGCCCGCCACCCGGACTTCCCCGCGCGGGTCGTCGTCGTCGGCGCCGACCGCCAGGCCGACGGCCTCGTTCACGCCGAGGAGTTCGGCATCCCCAGCTTCACCGTGCCGTGGCACGAGCACGAGAGCCGCGAGGCGTGGGGGGAGGAGCTCGGACGCCAGCTCGCGATCTGGAACCCCGACCTCGTCGTCCTCAGCGGTCTCATGCGGCTGCTGCCGCCTTCCCTCGTCGCGGAGTACTCGCCGCGGCTGATCAACACGCACCCGGCCTACCTGCCGGAGTTCCCCGGGGCGCACGGCGTCCGCGACGCGCTCGCCGCGGGCGTCTCGCAGACCGGCGCCAGCGTCATCGTGGTCGACGACGGGGTCGACAGCGGTCTCATCCTCGCGCAGGAGCGCGTGCCGGTCGTCGAGGGCGACACCGAGCACTCGCTGCACGAGCGCATCAAGCCCGTCGAACGCCGGCTGCTCATCGATGTGGTGCGCCGCATCGCCACCGGCGAGCTGACGCTGTCCGCCGCATCCTGACCCGACCCCTCGCAACGAAGGAGCCCCCCATGGCAGGCCCCCGCCACGACGCCGCCCTGTACCGCGACCGCGACACCGTGCCGATCCGCCGCGCGCTCGTCTCGGTGAGCGACAAGACCGACCTGCTCGAGCTCGCCGCGGCCCTCGCCGAGGGCGGGGTCGAGATCGTCTCCACCGGCTCGACCGCGGCCACGATCCGCGAGGCCGGCTTCGAGGTCACCGACGTCGCCGCCGTCACCGGCGTCGCCGAGATGCTCGACGGCCGGGTGAAGACGCTGCACCCGAACATCCACGGCGGCCTGCTCGCCGACCTGCGCCTCGAGGACCACGAGGGGCAGCTCGAGCACCTCGGCATCGAGCCCTTCGAGCTCGTCGTGGTGAACCTGTACCCGTTCGTCGAGACCGTGGCCTCGGGTGCCGTCGGCGACGACGTCGTCGAGCAGATCGACATCGGCGGCCCCGCCATGGTGCGCGCCGCCGCGAAGAACCACGCCAACGTCGCCATCGTCGTCTCGCCCGACTCCTATCCCGCGGTGATCGCGGCCATCGGCTCCGGCGGCACCTCGCTCTCCCAGCGCCGCGAGCTCGCCGCCCGCGCGTTCGCGCACACCGCGGCCTACGACACGGCCGTCGCGTCGTGGTTCGCCGAGGGCACCCTCGCCGACGAGGGCGACCTCCCCACGCACCTCACGATCCAGGCCGAGCGCCTGGCCACGCTGCGCTACGGCGAGAACTCGCACCAGCGCGGCGCCATCTACACCCGCGCCGGCGGCCACGGCATCGCCCAGGCCACGCAGCTGCAGGGCAAGGAGATGTCGTACAACAACTACGTCGACGCGGATGCCGCGCTGCGCGCCGCGTACGACATGGTGCTCCCGGCCGTCGCGATCATCAAGCACGCCAACCCGTGCGGCATCGCGACGACCGCGCCGAACGCCCTCGACCCGATCGCCAGCGCGCACCTGCGCGCCCACGAGTGCGACCCGGTCTCGGCCTACGGCGGCGTGATCGCCGCGAACGGCACCGTGACGCTGAAGATGGCGGAGAACCTCAAGGACATCTTCACCGAGGTCATCGTGGCGCCGTCCTTCGAGCCGGCCGCCCTGGAGGTCTTCAAGGCGAAGAAGAACCTGCGTCTGCTGCAGCTGCCGGAGGACTGGCGCCAGGAGCGCATGGACGTCCGCCTCGTCTCGGGCGGACTGCTGCTGCAGGACGCCGACCGCTTCCCCGACGACATCTGGTCCGTCGCGAAGGACTGGGAGCTGGTCTCCGGCGAGCGCCCGGACGACGAGGAGCTGGAGAACCTCATCTTCGCGTGGAAGGCGTGCCGCGCCGTCAAGTCGAACGCGATCGTGCTCGCCAAGGACAACGCCACGGTCGGCGTCGGCATGGGCCAGGTCAACAGGGTCGACTCGTGCCGTCTCGCCGTCGAGCGGGCCGGCGCCCGGGCGGCCGGCTCGGTGGCGGCATCCGACGCGTTCTTCCCGTTCGCCGACGGCGCGCAGGTCCTCATCGACGCCGGCATCAAGGCGATCGTCCAGCCCGGCGGCTCCGTGCGCGACGAGGAGGTCGTGGATGCCGCGCGCAAGGCCGGCGTGACCATGTTCTTCACCGGGGAGCGCCACTTCTTCCACTGAGCGCTCGCGCCTGAAGCCGCCTCTCCGACGCACGTCGTCGGAGAGGCGGCTTCGCGTCCGGAGCGGTCCCTGTGGTTAGATCGGCCGCATGCGAGAGCCCCGGCGTCCCCGATCGACCGTCAGCACGCGAGCCCGGACGACCGCCCCGTGACCGCGCCCCTCGACGGCGTCGTCGTCGCCGACTTCTCCCGCGTGCTCGCCGGGCCGCTCGCCACGATGACCCTCGCCGATCTCGGTGCGCGCGTGATCAAGATCGAACGGCCGGGAGGCGGCGACGACACGCGCTCATGGGGTCCGCCGTACGCCGGTTCTGGCGAGACGACGTACTTCGAATCGGCGAACCGCGGCAAGGAGTCGATCGCGCTCGACCTCCGCGATGAGGGCGATCGCGCCACCGCGCATGACATCATCGCGCGCAGCGACGTCGTGATCGAGAACTTCCGCCCCGGGCTGTTCGCGGAGATGGGCTTCGGCTGGGACGAGCTGTCCGCACGGCATCCGGATCTCGTCTACGCGTCCATCAGCGGTTTCGGGTCCGCTGGAGGGGCGGCGCTGCCCGGCTATGACTTCGTCGCCCAGGCCGTCGGCGGGCTCATGCACATCACGGGGGAACGGGACGGCGAGGCGATGAAGGCCGGGGTCGCGCTGGTCGACGTGCTCACCGGCAAGGACGCCGTGATCGGCATCCTGGCCGCGCTCCGCCGGCGCGAGCGCACCGGACGCGGCTCGCGCGTCGAGGTGAACCTGCTCTCCAGCCTGCAGGCCTCGCTGGTGAACCAGGTCTCGGCGCATCTCGGCGCCGGGGTCGAACCCGGGCGCCTGGGCAACCGGCATCCCTCGATCGCGCCCTACGAGGTTCTGCGCTGCGCGGACGGACCCCTGGCGGTGGCGTGCGGCAACGACGCGCAGTTCGCGAGGATGACCGCGGAACTCGGGCGACCCGAGCTGGCCGGCGATCCGCGCTTCGCCCGCAACCCCGACCGGGTCGCCCACCGCGACGCCCTGGCCGGGCTGCTGGAGGAGGCGCTCGCCGCCGGCACTGCGGCCGTGTGGGCCGCGCGCCTGAACGCGGCGGGCGTGGCGGCGGGGGAGGTCAACGGCATCGGCGGCGGCATCGCCCTGGCCGAGCGGCTGGGGCTGGATCCGGTGCTCGAGACCACGGGCGCCGACGGGCGGGTGTCCCGGCAGATCCGCCCGCCGATCGCCTGGACACCCGGCATCCCGGCCCCGTCCGTCGCCCCTCCTCGTCTCGGCGAGCAGGACGAGGCGATCCGCGCCTGGCTCTCGGAGCAGGACTAGCCTGCTGCCCTGAGGGCGATCCACAGCTCGGCGGAGGCGTCGGGGTCGTCGAGCGACGCGCCGAGCACGGCCTCGGCCGCCGCGATCCGCGGGCGCACCGTGTTGCGATGCACGCCGAGCTCGCGTGCGGTGCGCTCGGCGCTGCGACCGTGCCGGAGGTAGGCCCGCACCGTGTCGAGCAGGGCGGGGTCGGCCTCGCGCAGCGCCCGCACGCCGTCGTCTCCTCGGGTCGCACTCTCGACCACGAGCGCCGGCGCGCCGGGGGTGCGCCGCAGGGTCAGGAGCCGCGAGAGCGCGGCCGGCACCGCCTCGAGCGCGACGGGGATCCCGATCGCGCCTCTCGCGAGCGCGGCCTCGGCGCCGGAGGGCGCCAGCCGGACAGGCTCTCCGTCGTACGGCGCGGCGAGGGCGGATGCCGCCCGTCCCGCTCCCTCCGGATCCAGCAGCACGCGCACCGTCCCCGGAACGGCGACGCCCGCGCTGCGACCGAGAGCCCTGGCCGCGTCGGCGCGTCCCTCCAGGATCAGGGTCGCGATCCAACGCGACGGATCGCCCGCGGAATCGGAGGGAAGGCAGAGCCGCAGCAGCGCCGTGGCGGTGAGTGCCAGCTGCCGGTCCGCGCGCGTCAGCGGGCGACCGGCGCCGAGCGCGAGCGCGCCGACGGCGTCCTGCCCGCGGGTGACGGCGTGCGCGATGACGGTCGACCCGTGTGAGACGAAAGAGGCAGCGGCCACGCCGGAGCGGGCGAGCGAGTGCCGCGCATCGGAGGTCACGACCGGCAGCAGCCCGGCGAGAGACGGCGGATGCAGCACCGCGCCAGGGGCCGCGGCGTCGAAGGGGATCCACGCGGCCCAGCCGCCGATCTCCTGCGCGATGAGGCGCGTGACGGCGGCGATCGGATCGGAGCCGCCCGCGGCCTCGGCGAGGCGCGTGTGGGCGTGCCCCGTGCGCAGGGCCGTGTCGTGCTCGCTCCGGCCCTCGGCGGACCAGAACGCGCGGGAGACGTCGAGGAAGCGGGCGCCGTCCGGCACGGAGAAGAGCGGGAGCCCCGCGGCCTCGCACCGGCCGGCGAGGCCGGGCGGGACGTCGGTCCAGCCCTCGCCGAGGCCGATGCCGAGCGCTCCCGCTCCCTGCGCGGCGAGGCGCGAGACGTACGCCGTGTCGGCCTCCGATCCGCTCAGCGGCAGACCGGTG
The DNA here is from genome assembly GCF_011752045.1 of Microbacterium hydrocarbonoxydans. Taxonomy (GTDB): domain Bacteria; phylum Actinomycetota; class Actinomycetes; order Actinomycetales; family Microbacteriaceae; genus Microbacterium. Next base: position 1,365,960 of record NZ_JAAKXW010000001.1, on the reverse strand, counting down.
CTGAGGAGGAGCTCCCCGCCGTCGAGGTACCGGCCGGGGTCGGCGAGCTCGGAGACGTGCACGCCGCTGACCTCCCGTGCGGGGTCGAACGGGAGCAGGGGACGGAGGGAGGACCCGGCCGCGCGCACGAGATCGCCGAGGGACACCATCCCGCCAGTGTGCAGGATGCACAGTCTTCAGGCAAGTCTGTGCGAACTGTTGCCGCTCGGCGGCATCCGGGGTGTCTAACCTCGTGTTCATGCACACCGTTCCCGACCTGCTCGACTTCGACGACCTGCTCAGCGACGAGGAGCGCTCCGCGCGCGACCGGGTGCGCGCGTTCGTCGACTCGCGCATCCGCCCGAACATCGCCGACTGGTTCGACCGCGCCGTGTTCCCGGCCGAGATCGTGCCCGAGCTCGGGGAGCTCGGCGTCCTCGGCATGCACCTGACCGGCTATGGCTGCGCGGGCCGGAGCGCCGTGGAGTACGGGCTGGCGGCGCTCGAGCTGGAGGCGGGGGACTCCGGGCTGCGCACCTTCGTGTCGGTGCAGGGATCGCTCGCCATGAGCGCGATCCACAAGCACGGCAGCGAGGAGCAGAAGCAGCAGTGGCTGCCGCGGATGGCGACCGGCGAGGTCATCGGATGCTTCGGGCTCACCGAGCCGAACTCCGGATCCGACCCCTCCAGCATGACGACGTTCGCACGGCGCGACGGCGAGGACTGGGTGCTCAACGGCGCGAAGCGGTGGATCGGACTCGCCTCGATCGCGCACATCGCGATCATCTGGGCGCAGACCGACGACGGCGTGCGGGGCTTCATCGTGCCGACCGACACGCCGGGCTTCGAGGCGACGCCGATCGCGCCGAAGCTGTCGATGCGCGCGTCGATCCAGTGCGACATCGCGCTCACCGACGTGCGGCTCCCCGCGAGCGCCCAGCTGCCGGAGGCGCGCGGGCTGCGCGCGCCGTTCTCCTGCCTCAACGAGGCGCGCTACGGCATCGGCTGGGGCGTCATCGGCGCCGCCCGCGACAGCTACGCGACGGCCCTCGAGTACGCGAAGACGCGGGTGCAGTTCAACCAGCCGATCGCCGGCTTCCAGCTCACCCAGCAGAAGCTCGTCGACATGGCCGTGGAGATCGAGAAGGCGCAGCTCGTCGCCCTGCGGCTCGGACGGCTGAAGGACGCCGGCCGGCTCACTCCCGAGCAGATCTCCGTCGCGAAGCTCGGCAACACCCGTGCGGCGATCGCGATCGCCCGCGAAGCCCGTACCGTGCTCGGCGGCAACGGCGTGTCGGGGGAGTACTCGCCGCTCCGTCACGCCGCGAACCTGGAGTCCGTGCGCACCTACGAGGGCACCGACGAGGTGCACACGCTCGTGCTGGGCGCGCACATCACCGGCATCCAGGCGTTCCGCCCGAATGCGGGCTGAACCGCTCAGGTCTCGAGGAACCGCTTCGAGCGCTCGATGATGTTGAGCGCCGCATCCTGTGCGGCCTCGCCGTCGCCGGCGCGGATCGCCTGGAAGAGCGCGTCGTGCTTGTCCCCGGGCGTCTCGGCCAGTGCCATCGAGCCCACGACGTTCTGGGTGACGGCGTTGCGCAGCGACGAGACGAAGCTCGTGTAGATCCCGCCGAGCAGCGCGTTGCGCGAGGCCTGGACGACGTAGAGGTGGAAGGCGACGTCGTGGTCGATGAAGGCCTGCGCGTCGTCGCGGTTCGCGGCCTCCTGCCGGGCGATCAGCTCGGCCTCGATGAGCGCGAGGATCTCGTCATCTCGGTTCTCCGCAGCCTCGGTCGCTGCGAGGGCGTCGAGGGCGCGGCGCACCCGGAACACCTCCCGCGGGTCGGCGTTGCGCAGGGCTCGCCGGAGTGCGACCTCGGTCGGGTCGTTCGCGATCACGTAGGTGCCGTCGCCCTGCCGGGTCTCCAGCAGCCCCAGCTGCGCCAGGGCCCGCACCCCCTCGCGCACGGACGGGCGGCTGACACCCAGGCGCGCCACCAGCTCGGCTTCGGTCGGGATGCGCGTGCCGACGTCCCACGCCCCCGAGGTGATCTCTGACTGGAGGCGCTCGACGACGGTGTCCACCAGTGAGCGGCGCTGAATCGGTTCCACGCACACATTGTCTCGCAAAGGGGGTGACAGCTGTGCAAAATTCATCATACAATCCGATGATCAGCTAAACAGCTGATCAATAAGGCGAGGATGCCGAAGGAGCGCGGAGCACGTGGCAGCACTGATCGAACCGACACCCCTCGTGGCGGCCGGGCTCGTGGACGCCCATATCCACCCGGACAAGACCAGCTGGGGCGACCGGTGGATGGCGCGCAGGCCCGCGCGCACCCTCGACGAGCTCATCGAGAACAACATCCTCGCCCTCACCGAGTACGGTCGCAGCGTCGAGGACCGCGCGTATGCGCTGCTCAGCCACGCGCTGCGCAACGGCACGCTCGCGATGCGCGCCCACGTCGACGTCGGCACCGAGGTCGGCCTCGCCCATGTCGAGGGTGTGCGGGCGGCCGCTGAGCGGATCGGACCCGACCTCACGGTGCAGATCGTTTGCTTCCCGCAGTTCGGCCTGCTCACCAACCCGGGCACGCTCGACCTGATGGCCGCGTCCCTCGACGCCGGCGCGGACATCGTCGGCGGCATCGATCCCCTCGGCCGAGACGGCGACGTCGCCCGGCACCTGGATGCCGTGTTCGGCCTCTCCGTGCGCAGCGGCCGGGACCTCGACATCCACCTCCACGACGGGGGAGAGGAGGGGCTCGCGCAGATCCGTGAGATCGCCGAACGCACCCGCGCCGCCGGCATGCAGGGCCGGGTCGCCGTGAGCCACGCCTTCGCCCTCTGCGACGCGTCGCTGCCCTCCCTCCGCGAGACCCTCGATGCGGTGGCCGAGGCGCGGCTCTGGATCACCACGTGCGCTCTCGGCCCCGACCCGGTCCCCGACCTCGACCTGTTCGAGTCCCACGGCGTCCAGCTCGCGGCAGGCTCCGACGGGGTCCGCGACAGCTGGTCGCCGTTCGGCACCGGCAGCATGGTCGACCGGGCGCACCTGCTCGGCTATCGCACCGGCGCGGTCACCGACGCCGATCTGGAGCGCTGCTACCGCATCGCCTCACGCGAGGGCGGCCGCATGCTCGGCATCCCCGATCTGGACGTCGAGGTGGACGCCACGAGCGCCACCCGCCTCGAGTTCGACTCCCCCTCGATCGCGCAGCTCGTCGTCGATCGTCCCGCCCCCGCGCGCGTGATCCGTCACGGCCGCGTGCTCTGAACGAATCCCCCACCCCCCTCATATCGAAATCCCGACCCGGAAACACAGGAGTTCTCGTGGTATACCGAAAGACAGCACTCGGCGCCGCCGCCACCCTCGCGGCCGCATCCCTCGCCCTCGCCGGCTGCGCCGGCCCGGCCGACAAGGGTGGCGACTCCGGTCCCGCCTCGCTCGACCTGGATCTCAGCAATCTGGCCACCACCACCCCGGCCGGGACGAAGCCGGTGGACGAGGTGAAATGGAACCTCCCGTACGAGCCCTCGTCGATCGACCCGATCTTCACCTGGAACTACGCGGAGAACACGGCGACGGCGAACCTCTGCGAGAGCCTGCTGCGCATGAAGCCCGACCTGTCGCTCGAGCCGGGGCTCGCCTCGAAGGTCGATCAGCCGAACGACACGACCTACGTGTACACGATCCGCGAGGGCGTCACCTTCTGGGACGGCAACCCGCTCACCGCGGAGGACGTCGCCTTCTCGCTGCAGCGTCAGATCGGACCCGAGTCCAGCACCTACTGGTCCGACTACTTCAGCAACGTGGCGTCGGCCGAGGTCACCGGCCCGATGGAGGTCACCGTCACCCTGTCGCAGCCCGACGTGCTGTTCGGGCAGGCCATGGGATCCGCCGCGGGCGCGATCGTCGAGAAGGCCGCAGCGGAGGCCGACGGCGAGGCCTTCGGAACGCCGAAGGGCAACCTGCAGTGCACCGGCCCGTACAAGGTCGCGAAGTGGGATTCGGGCAAGAGCCTCGTGATCGAGCGCAACGACGCCTACTGGGATGCCGAGGTCAAGCCGCTCGCCGAGCAGATCTCGTTCAGCTTCATCGCCGACGAGTCCACCGCGATCAACGCGCTGAGCACGGGCGACGTCGACGGCCAGTTCTTCTACCTTCCGCCCGCGGGCCTCTCGCAGCTGCAGAAGAGCGAGAACGTCACCACGACGTTCGGCGAGTCTTTCGTGTTCTGGACGCTCGCCCCGATCGGCAAGGACGGCGGGCTCGGCGACGAGAAGATCCGCCAGGCGCTGTCGCTCGCGATCGACCGCACGCAGCTGACCGAGGTCGTCTTCCAGGGTGCCGCGATCCCCGCGCCGACCATCGCCGGTCCCGCCACCTGGGGCTACGAGGAGGACGCCTTCGCCGACGCCTTCACGGAGTTCGACGTGAAGTCCGACCTCGAGGCCGCCAAGAAGCTGGTGGAGGAGGCCGGTGCTCCGAAGGAGCCCATCGTCCTCGCCGTCCAGGGAAGCTCGGCGGTGCACGAGCAGACCGCCAGCGTCATCCAGGCCGCCGGCCAGTCGATCGGCCTGAACGTGGAGACCAAGGTCATCCCCGTCGAGCAGTTCGGCAACCTGTACTTCGACCCGGCGGCCCGGGAGGGCCTCGACGGGTTCTTCACCACGAACTACGCCGACTTCGCCGACCCGCTCGGCGTGTACAGCTTCTTCGAGTCCACGAACTCGCACGACTACATCGGCTGGGACGGTGCGGATGCCGAGATCCGCGAGGCGCTGCAGACCACGGACGAGGAGAAGCGCGCCGAGCTCGTGATCGACATCCAGAAGAAGGTCACCGAGGCGCTGCCGTGGATCCCCCTCGCGTACGAGCCGACGACGATGATCCAGAGCACGCGGATCTCCGGCGCCGTCCCGTCGTTCGCGTACCTCTACGCGCCGTGGGCGGTCTCGATCGGCGGGACCGAGTAAGAGTCCATGTCCTTCGCGTCCTTCCTTCTGAGGCGCTTCGGGGGGCTGCTGCTGGTGCTTCTGGTGACCTCGTTCCTCGTGTTCGGGTTGCTGTACCTCGCACCGGGCAGCCCCCTTGCCTTCATCCTCGGTCCGCGCGGCGGCACGCCGGAGCAGATCGCTGCCGTCACCGAGCAGTACCACCTGAACGACCCGTTCCTCGTGCGCTACGTCGCCTGGCTCGGCGACCTGGTGCAGGGCGACCTCGGTCGCTCCCTGGTGTACCGTCAGCCGGTCGCCGACCTGCTGATCTCCCGTGCGGGGACGACGGCGGCGCTCGTCTCCCTGGCTGCGGTGATCATCGCGGTGGTCGGCGTCCTCGCCGGCACCTGGGCCGCGCTGCGCGGTCGCTGGGTCGACCAGGTCGTGTCGACGCTCGCGGCGGTCGGCCTGTCCACGCCGGTGTTCGTGGTCGGCGTCGCGCTGATCAGCCTGTTCGCCGTCGGTCTCGGCTGGTTCCCGACGTTCGGCGTCGGCTCCGGCGGGCTCGACACGCTCTGGCACCTGCTCCTGCCCGCCGTCGCGCTCAGCGTCGCGAGCGCCGCGTACCTCGCCCGCATCACGAAGACCGCGGTGAACGAGGAGCGCACGCGCGAGCACGTGCAGACGGCCACCGTGCGCGGCCTGTCCCCGAGCATCATCGTGCGCCGGCACGTGCTGCGCAACGCGCTCATCCCGATCACCACGGTGCTCGGACTCACGATCGCCACGCTCATCGCAGGGGCCGTCGTCGTCGAGAACGTGTTCGCCCTGGACGGCCTCGGCTCGCTCCTGGTGAAGGCGATCCTCCAGCGCGACTTCGCGGTCGTGCAGGCGGTCGTCCTCGTGCTCGTCGTCGCCTTCGTCGTGGTCAACGCGATCGTCGACGTGCTGTACACGTTCATCGATCCCCGGATCAAGCTCGGGAGCAAGCAATGAGCCTGAAGACGACGACCCTCGCGGTCGCCAAGGACGACGCGCTGCGGGGCAGGGAGACGGTCGTGCGCCGCCTCCTCGACCGGCTCGGCGTGATCGGCGTGATCGCCACCGTGCTGCTCGCCCTCATCGTGATCGCCGCGGTGTCCGCACCGTGGCTCGCGCCGTCGGACCCGAACACGCCCGACCTGTTCGCGGCGCTGAGCGGGCCGTCCGCGGCCCATCCGCTCGGCGCGGACGCCCTCGGCCGCGACATCCTGTCGCGTCTGATGCACGGTGCGCAGGTGACGCTCGCGGGCCCGGGCCTGGTGATCCTGCTCTCCACGATCGTCGGCACGGCGCTCGCCCTCGTGGCGGCGTGGTGCGGAGGGCGCGTGGACGCCGTGATCGTCTGGGTGCTCGACATCCTGTTCGCCGTCCCCGGTATCGTGTTCGCGCTCATCTCGGTCGCCATCTGGGGCCCGAGCCTGTTCACGGTGGTCTGCGGCCTCGCCGTCGCATACATCCCGTACGTGGCCCGGGTCGTCCGCGGAGCGGCGCTGCGCGAGCGGAACCTCCCGTACGTGTCGGCCGCCTGGCTGCAGGGGCACTCCGGGTTCGGCATCACGACGACGCAGATCCTCCGCAACGTGCAGCCCATCGTGATCGCGCAGGCGGTGTCGTCGCTCGGCTTCGCCGTGATCGACCTCGCCGCGGTCTCGTTCCTCGGGCTCGGCGTGCAGCCGCCGACGGCCGATCTCGGCCTCATGGTGAAGAGCGGGTTCGACTCGACACTGCGCGGTTACCCGGGCGAGGCCATCGCGGCCGGAACCCTGATCATCCTGATCGTGTGGTGCGTCACCGTCCTCGGCGACCGCCTCACCTCGAACGCGAGGAGCATGTGATGACCGGACCGCTTCTGCGCGTCGACGACGTGCACGCCACCGTGCACCTGCGGCGCAGCAGCCAGACCCTGCTGAACGGCGTCACCTTCGAGATCGGCGAGGGCGAGGCCCTCGGCCTCGTCGGCGAATCCGGCTCCGGCAAGTCCCTCACCACCAGGGCGATCACCCGGATGCTGGACCCGAACTTCACGGTCACCGGATCGATCGAGTTCGACGGCACCTCGGTGCTGGACATGTCGCCCGCGGCGCTGCGCCGCTACCGGCAGACCGACGTCGGCATGATCTTCCAGGATCCGCGTGCGCACGTGAACCCCGTGCACACGGTCGGGGACTTCCTCACCGAGGTGCTCGTCCGCGACCGCGGCATGGACCAGAGGGAGGCCGACCGGCGTGCGATCGTCCTCCTGGACGAGGTGGGCGTGCGCAACCCGGAGTCGCGGCTGCGCCAGTATCCGCACGAGCTCTCCGGCGGCCTGCTGCAGCGCGTGATGATCGCGAGCGTGCTGCTCGCGGAGCCGAAGCTGATCCTCGCCGACGAGCCGACCACGGCGCTGGACGTCACCGCCCAGTCCGACGTGATGGCCATCATCGACGAGCAGCGCAAGGCCCGCGGGCTCTCGCTGCTGTTCATCACTCATGACCTCGAACTCGCCGCTGCCTGCTGCGACCGGATCGCGGTCATGTACGCCGGTGAGATCGTCGAACAGGGACCCCACGTGTACGAGTCGCCGCGGCATCCGTACACGATCGAGCTGCTGGGCGCCCGCCCGAGCATCGAGGAGCGGGTCGAGCGCCTGCCCGTCCTCACCTACAACCGAGAGATCCACGAGCAGCTGAAGGCGGACGCATGAGCGGTAACGGTGACGCGATCATCGTCGCGCAGAATCTCAGGAAGGTGTTCCCCGCGCCGCGGGGATCGCACGGACAGCCCATCGTGGCGGTCGACGACGTGTCGTTCGAGCTCTTCGAGGACGAGTGCCTCGCGATCGTCGGCGAGTCGGGCTCCGGCAAGACCACGGTCGCCCGGATGCTCGTCGGCCTCGAGACCGTCACAGGAGGGGAGCTCGCCGTCCGCGGCGAATCGCGGGCGAAGGGCGTCCGTCGCCTCGCCGACCGTCGCCGGTGGGCGCGAGAGGTGCAGTACGTGTTCCAGGACCCGTACTCCTCGCTGAACGGGCGCCAGCGCATCGTCGACATCATCGGGTCGTCGGTCGCGCTGCACGCCAGGCGGACCGACAGCGCGCGGACCAGCCGGACCGCCGCGCAGGGGATCCTGGAGAGCGTCGGGCTGGGGGAGCGCTTCTGGCAGAAGTTCCCGCACCAGCTCTCCGGCGGCCAGCGGCAGCGCGTCGCGATCGCCCGCGCGCTCGCGGCGAACCCCGGCGTGATCGTCCTCGACGAGGCGGTCGCCGCGCTGGACGTCTCGATCCAGGCGCAGATCCTCAACCTGCTCAGCGACATCAAGGCCGAGCGCAAGGTGAGCTACCTGTTCATCTCGCACGACCTGGCCGTCGTGAACCAGATCTCGGACCGCATGATCGTGATGGAGCAGGGGAAGGTGGTGGATGCCGGCGTGACCGCCGAGATCCTCGCGAACCCGGTGCAGCCGTACACGCGCGCGCTGCGGGCCGCCGTGCCGCGCGCGGGCTGGAAGCCGGTCCGCCGCGAGCGGCTGGCCGGCTGAGGATCGCGATGCGGACGCTGCTCACCGCCGACCACGTCCTCGCCTGCGAGGACGGCAGGTTCCGCGAGCTGCGTGATGCCGCGGTGCTCGTCGACGGGGATTCGATCCGATGGGTCGGTCCCGTCGGCAGGGCCGCGGCGCACGAATTCGACGAGCGCATCGACCTCGGCCAGGCGCTGCTGATGCCGGGGCTCATCGACCTCGAGGGCCTCGCCGACATCGATCACCTCCAGCTCGACTCCTGGCGGGACGACGACGGCTGGGCGGAGCTGCGATGGTCACGGGCGTACGCCGAGAGTGGTCCGGCCGGCGCGCTGAGCCCGGAGGATCGTCGCCTCATGCGCCGCTACGCGGTCGCGCAGCTCGCGCTGCACGGCATCACGACGTTCATGCCGATCGCCGCCGAGGTGCACACCGCCTGGGCGGAGACCCATGACGATCTCGTCGACGTCGCCCGTGCGGCGCAGGAGCTCGGGTTGCGCGCCTGGCTCGGCCCCTCGTACCGATCCGGTGTGCCGGTGACCGAGCCGGACGGCGCCGAGGGCGTCGCCTGGGACGAGGCCAGGGGAGAGGCGGGTCTCGCCGAGGCGGTGCGCTTCCTCGACACGATCGCCGGCTGGGGCGACCCGCTGCTCACCGGCGTGCTCGCGCCGTGCCGCATCGAGCATGTCACCGAGGAGCTCCTCCGCGAGACCGCCAGGGTGTCGGCGGATCGCGACGTCCTCGTGCGCGTGCACGCGCTGCAGGAGCTGGGCGAGCGCGAGCATTTCGCGCGCACCGCCGGCACCACGCAGCTCGGGCTGCTCGAGCGCACGGGCCTCCTGGGGCCGCGGCTCCTCGTCGCGCACGGCGTCTACCTCGACGTCCATCCCGACGTGCACGGGGAGGACCGCGGCGAGCTCGCGGCGCTCGCCGCGGCGGGAGCATCCGTCGTGCACTGCCCGCTGACCAATGCCCGGTACGCCTTCCTGCTCGAGGATCTCTCGCAGTACCTCGAGGCCGGCGTGAACATCGCGATGGGGACCGACTCGTTCCCGCCCGACCTCATCCGCGCCATCGACCACGGCGTGCAGCTGTCGAAGGCGCAGCACGGCGATCTGTCCCGCGGGATGCTCGCCGAGTACGTGCAGGCGGCGACCCTCGGCGGAGCCACGGCGCTGCGCCGCCCGGATCTCGGCCGCATCGAGGCGGGCGCCGCCGCCGATGTCGTCGCGTTCGCGCTCGACGACATCCGCATCGGCGCCGTGGAGGACCCGCTGCGCACGCTCGTGCTCGCCGGCACCGCGCGCGACGCGCGCTTCAGCATGGTGGCGGGGCGCGTGGTGCTCCGCGACGGCGTTCTCCCTGGCGTCGACATGGAGGAGCTGCGCCGCGAGGGGCAGCGCATCTTCGGCATCCTCCGCGACTCGTACGCCGACCGCAGCGCGCGCACGGCGACAGTCGACGAGATCTTCCCCGCGGTGTTCCCCGTGCGCCGCTGACCCCCATTCGCCGAGACCCCTGGTTGTCGTCCACACCCCCAGCTGTCGGCGTCGGCAGCGAGGGGTCTCGACGAGAGGACGGGGTCTCGGCGGGCGCCCAGACAGCGATGTCCGATTTCCGCCAGTCAACGTCCTCGACGGGTGGCAGAGTGGAGGCATGAGCACAGCACAGGTCGTCACCGGAGGCGTGACCGACTTCGACGAGCGGTACCGCGCGATCAGCGCCCGCGACACCCGCTTCGACGGGCAGTTCGTGACGGCCGTGCGCTCGACCGGGATCTACTGCCGCCCCAGCTGCCCTGCGCGCACCCCGAAGCCCGAGAACGTCACCTTCTACCCGACCAGCGCCGCCGCCCACGAGGCGGGCTTCCGCGCCTGCAAGCGCTGCCTTCCCGAGGCCGCACCCGGGTCGCCCGCCTGGGACCTCCGCGGCGACACGGCCGCCAGGGCGATGCGCCTCATCGCCTCGGGCGTCATCGAGCGCGAGGGCGTGCCGGGGCTCGCCAGGCGGCTGGGCTACTCCAGCCGGCACCTCACTCGACTGCTCACCGCCGAACTCGGCGCCGGCCCGCTCGCGCTCGCCAGGGCGCATCGCGCCCACACCGCCCGCATGCTCCTCGTCGGCACCGACATGCCGATCTCCGACATCGCGTTCTCGGCCGGCTTCGCGAGCATCCGCCAGTGCAACGACACGATCCGCGAGGTGTTCGGCCTCACGCCGGGGGAGCTGCGCGCGCGCCGCAGACGCGACAGCACCACGGCCGGGCAGACGCCGGGCGTGATCGACCTGGTGCTGCCGTACCGCGGGCCGCTCGATGCTGCGGGGATCTTCGCATGGATGGCGGCGCGAGCCGTGCCCGGCATCGAGGAGGCGACCGAGAGCTCCTTCGCCCGGCACCTGCGCATGCCAGGCGGTCCCGCCTGGTTCGAGGTGAGGCAGGATGCCGCCGAACGTCTGCACCTCCGGGCGAGCGTCACCCAGCTCGGCGACCTCGCGCCCCTCGTGGCCACGGTGCGCCGCATCTTCGACCTCGACGCCGACCCGCTCGCCGTCGATGAGGCGCTCGCCGCCCACCCGGAGATCGCGCCGCTCGTGGCCCGTACCCCCGGCATCCGCGTGCCCGGTTCCGCCGATCCGCACGAGATGCTGATCCGGGCCATGGTGGGGCAGCAGATCACCGTCGTCGCGGCGCGCACGGCGCTGACTGCCCTCTCCGACGCGCTCGGGGAGCGCACCGAGCGGGGCCTGCTCTTCCCGACCATGGCGGCCATCGCCGAGCACGGTGCGGAGGTGCTCCGCGGCCCGGCGGCCCGCATCCGCGCGATCACGGGCGCCGCCGCGGCGCTGGCCGACGGCTCGCTGACGCTGACGGTGGGCGACGACAGTCCCGCTCAGCGCGCCGCGCTCCTCGCGATGCCGGGCATCGGGCCGTGGACGGCGGACTACGTGCGGATGCGCGTGCTCGGCGACCCCGACATCCTGCTCCCCGGCGACGTCGCCCTGCGCGCCGGCGCCGCGGCCTCCGGACTGCCCGGCGACCCGAAGGGACTCACCGCCTGGGCGGAGCGCGCAGCCCCGTGGCGGAGCTACCTCAGCGCGCACCTCTGGCGGGCGGCGCCGATCCGGCCCGCCCGCACCACGACCACGGCCCCCGCGCCGACCGAGACCGAGGAGATCTCATGACCGCTCTCATCCAGACCGTCGACACCGCCGACGGCGCCTTCACGATCCTCGCCGACGAGCGCCAGCGGGTGCTCGCCTCCGGCTGGACCGCCGACCCCGCGGCGATCGTCGCCCGGCTCGCCGTCGCCCACCGCCCGCAGCGGATCGTGGAGGGGGAGACGGATGCCGCCGCCGCCGCGCTCGCCTACTACGGCGGCGACCTCACCGCGATCGACGCCGTCGCCGTGAAGCAGACCGGCACCGCGCTCCAGCTCGCGGGCTGGGAGATGCTGCGGCGGATCGAGCCCGGGGCGCCGCTGACCTACACGGGCTTCGCCGCGCGCCTGGACAACCCTCGCGCCGTGCGTGCCGCGGCCTCGATCTGCGCCCGCAACGCGCCGGCGCTCTTCGTGCCGTGCCATCGCGTGCTCCGCACCGACGGCAGCCTCGGTGGATTCGCCTGGGGTCTCGACGTCAAGGAGAGCCTGCTCGCCCGCGAGTCCGCGTCGCGTTGAGTGGGGCCGACGACCGGACGTCGATCCGGTCGTCGGCTCCGACGAACCGCGCCGCCCCGGACCTTTCTAAGCTCGGGGCGTTCGCGGACGTCGAGGAGGGGCCATGTCGCAGCTCGCAGAGATCGGGGACTGGGTCGATCAGCACCTTCCCGGGCTGCTGGCGGAGCACGGGGTGCCGGCCCTGTCGCTGGCGGTCACGGTCGGCGACGACCGGCTGGAGCGGGCGCGCGGGGTGCTCAGCCTCGGCACCGGAGTGGCTGCGGACACCGACTCCGTGTTCCAGATCGGCTCCGTGACGAAGGTCTTCACGGCGACCCTCGTCCTGCAGCTCGCGGATGAGGGGATGCTCGATCTCGACACCGTCGTGCAGGACGTCCTCCCCGGCTTCCGGGTGGCCGACCCCGCGGCATCCGCCCGGATCACCGTGCGCCAGCTCCTCAGCCACACCGCCGGCTTCGAGGGCGACGTGTTCGTCGACACCGGAGCCGGCGACGACAATCTCGAGCGATACGTCGAGATCCTCGCGACCACCCCTCAGCTCTTCGCGCCGGGAGAGATGTTCTCGTACAACAACGCGGGATTCTCGACCCTGGGACGCATCGTGGAGGTGCTGCGCGGTGCGCCCTTCGACAGGGTGCTCCGCGAGCGCCTGCTCGACCCGCTCGGGCTCCGGCACGCCGCGACGGATGCCGAGGAGGCGATCCTGCATCGTGCGGCGGTCGGACATCTGCGCGGCGCGGACGGGCGGATCGAGCCGACGACCGTGTGGTCGATGGAGCGCTCGGGGAGCCCGGCAGGGTCGCGGCTCGCGATGACCGCCCGCGACCTGCTCGCCTTCGCACGCCTGCACCTCGCCGGCGGCGTCGCGGCCGACGGCACCCGCCTTCTCTCCGATGCCGCCGTCGCGGAGATGCGCGTCCCCCAGGTGCGCCTCCCGGACATCGCCCAGGGGTCGTCCTGGGGCCTCGGCTGGGAGCTGTTCGATCGCGGCGGACGCACCGTCGTCGGGCACGACGGCAACACGATCGGCCAGTCCGCGTGCCTGCGGCTGCTCCCCGAGGAGCGCGTCGCGGTCGCCGTGCTGGCCAACGGCGGCGCGCCGCATCCGGTCTTCGCCCGCATCGTCGACGAGGTGCTGCGGGTGGTCGCCGGTCTCCCGCACACCCAGGCACCCGCACCGTCGGGTCCGGCGCCCGCCGACGCCCGGCGCTTCCTCGGAGCCTACGAGTCGAGCACCGCGCGCACGACGATCAGCCGCACCGCCGACGGCCGCCTCTGGCTGGACAGGGCGCCCCGCGGCGTCGTCGCGGATCTCGGCGACCTCCCGTTCCGCAGCGAGCTCGTCACGTGGCGCGGAGAGGTGCTGCTGCCGGTCGAGGAGGAGGGCGGTGCCCGGCAGCCGATCGCCTTCCTCGGCGACGACGGCAGCGGTCGTGCACTGCACCTGCACACCGGTCGCGCACAGAGGAGGATGGACGGATGAGCACCGAGCTGCACAGCCGAGCCGTCGTCGCCGACGCGCACAACGATCTGCTCTGCGCGGTCGCCGGCCGGCCGCCCGAGCAGTGGGCCGTCTTCTTCCGCGAGCGCTGGCTCCCGCAGCTGCGGGCCGGCGGCGTCGACCTGCAGATCCTGCCCGTGTTCATCGACGACCCGTACCGCCCGGAGGGAGCCCTGCGCCGCACGCTCCGCATGATCGAGGCGGCGCACCGGCTCGCCGAGGGGAACGCGGACGCCGTCGGCCTGTGCCTCGACGGCGCGGACGTCGAGCGCGTGATCGGCGAGGGGCGCATCGCCCTGGTGCTCGCGCTCGAGGGGATGCCCGGCATCGGCGAGGACGTAGAGCTGCTGGAGACGGTGCACCGGCTCGGGGTGCGGGTCGGCTCGATCGCCCATTTCGGCCGCAGCGCCTTCGGAGACGGCAGCGGTGAGGACGCGGCGGGCAGCCGGCTGACCCGATCCGGCGTCCGGGCGGTCGCCGAGATGGAGCGCCTCGGGATGCTCTTCGACGTGAGCCACCTCGGCGTCGGCGGGGTCGACCACGTGCTCGAGCTCGCCACGCGTCCGGTGCTGGCGACGCACTCGTCCTCCCGCGCGCTGTTCGACCACCACCGCAACCTCGCCGACGCGCAGGTGCGCGGCATCGCGGCGACCGGCGGCGTCGTGTGCGTGAACTTCTTCGCACCCTTCCTGCACGCGAGCGCGTACACGCTCGACGTCCTCGTCGACCACTTCGAGCACCTCGTCGCGGTCGCAGGGATCGAGCACGTGGGCATGGGGCCGGACTTCGTCCGCGAGGTCATCGCCGACACGGTCGCGCCCTGCTGCACGCAGGACACCGTCGAGGGCGTGCCCGCCGACGAGTACCTGCCGGGGCTCGAGGGGCCGGCCGGGCTGCCGCTCGTCACCGAGGCGCTGCAGCGCCGCGGGTGGAGCGAGGCTGATATCCTCGCGGTGCTCGGCGGGAACGTGCTGCGGCTGCTCCACGCCGAGCTCGGCATCCCGATCGCCCATCGCCCCTCCTGATTCGTCGACCTCGACGAACGGGTCGGGTCCCGTTCGAAACCCGCGACGAACGGACCAGGTGCCTTCTGGCGCATCATCGAAGAGGAGCGGGACCCGGCCCGGGCCCGCGGGCACGCCCATGAAGTCGCAAGGGAGCGCGGCATGCTGACGATTCGAGACCTGACGGTGGAGATCCGCCGCGGCGATCGCACCGTGCGCCCGGTGGCCGGCGTCGACCTGGACCTGCGCCGCGGCGAGACCCTCGGCATCGTCGGGGAGACCGGCTCGGGGAAGTCGATGACCGGACTCGCCGTGATGGGGATGCTCCCCGGCGGCGGCGCCATCACCGGAGGCTCGATCGAGTTCGACGGCACCGAGCTCACCACCCTCGACGCGGCGGCGTACCGCGCGATCCGCGGCAACGACATCTCCATGGTGTTCCAGGACTCGATGACCTCGCTGAACCCCACCCGCAGCATCGGCGACCAGGTCGCCGAGCCGCTCCGGCTGCACCGGGGGACGACTCGCCGGGCCGCCCGGGCCCGCGCCGCCGAGATGCTCGCCCTCGTCGGCATCCCTCGCCCCTCCGAGCGCATGGACGACTTCCCGCACCAGCTCTCCGGCGGCATGCGGCAGCGCGTGATGATCGCCATGGCCCTCATCTGCGAACCGCGCCTGCTCATCGCCGACGAGCCCACGACCGCGCTCGACGTCACCATCCAGGCGGAGATCCTCGAGCTGCTCGGCGATCTCAAGAGCCGGCTCGGCATGGCCATGATCCTCGTCACCCACGACATGGGCGTCGTCGCCCGTCACGCCGATCGCGTCGGGGTCATGTACGGCGGACGTCTCGTCGAGACCGGCGACACGGCGGACATCTTCCGGCACACCCGGCACCGCTACACCGAGGCGCTGCTGTCCTCGATCCCGTCGCTCGGACAGGACAAGGACCTCGAGCTGTTCAGCATCCCCGGATCCCCGCCCGATCCGGCGGACCCGCAGATCGGATGCCGGTTCGCGGCGCGCTGCGCGGCGGCGACCGAACGCTGCCGCACCGAGACCCCCGTATCCGTGGCGGGCCCGGGGGGCGGGCATGTGTTCTCCTGCTGGAACCCCGTCACCGAGGCCGGCGCCGCGTCCGCGCCACGGCGCTTCCCGGCATCGGCACCGGAGGCGCCGTCCTCCGTGCCGAGGCTGCAGGTGATCGGCCTGCGCAAGGAGCATCCGGTCGCGGCGAGGGGGCTGTTCGGACGGCGCCGGTCGGTGAAGGCCGTCGCCGGCGTGAGCTTCGAGGTCCGTGCCGGGGAGGCGTTCGGCCTGGTCGGCGAGTCCGGCTGCGGCAAGTCCTCCCTGGGCCGGATGATCGTCGCGCTCGACCGCCCGACCGCCGGGGAGGTGCGGCTCGACGGCGAGCGCGTCTCGGGCGTCCGGCTCGGCGCCCGCCGCGCGAAGCTGCAGATGATGTTCCAGGACTCGCACGCCTCCCTCGACCCGAAGATGCGCGTCGACGACATCCTCCGCGAGCCCCTGGTGATCCAGGGCATCGGCACGGCGGCCGAGCGCACCGAGCGGGCGAAGGCGCTGCTCGCGAGCGTGGGCCTCGGCGCGTCGATCCTGGAGCGCTACCCGCACGAGCTCTCCGGAGGGCAGCGCCAGCGCATCGGCCTCGCGCGCGCCCTCGCCCTGGACCCGGAGGTGCTCGTCGCGGATGAGCCGGTGAGCGCTCTCGACGTGTCCATCCGCTCGCAGGTCCTGAACCTGATGCGCACGATCCAGCTCGAGCGCGGCCTGTCCAGCGTGGTCATCTCGCACGACCTGGCGGTGGTGCGCTACCTCGTCGACCGCGTCGGCGTGATGTATCTCGGCGCCCTCGTCGAGGTGGGGGAGACCGAGGCGGTCTACGCCCGGCCTGCACACCCGTACACCGCCGGCCTCCTCGCCGCCGTGCCGGTCGCCGACCCGGACCTCACCGACGCCCCGGTCGACCGGGTGCGCGGAGAGCTGCCGAGCCCTCTCGACCCGCCCAGCGGATGCCGGTTCCGCACCCGCTGCCCGCTCGCCACCGAGCTGTGCGCAGCGGTCGAGCCCGGCCTCGAAGCCGTCGGCGCCGACCATGCGGTCGCCTGCCACTACCCGCTGCAGCCCAAGATCGCACCACCCGCGGACACCTCGCCGGCCGCCGCCGGGGCCGCGAGCGAGGAGGTCGTCTCATGATCTGGTTCGTCATCCGCCGCGTGCTCGTGTCGCTCGCGGTGCTGCTGGGGATCTCCCTCGTCGTGTTCCTCCTCCTGCACCTCATCTCCGACAGCCCCGGTCGCGCCGTGCTCGGTCAGCAGGCGACGCAGGCGGCCGTCGACGCGTTCAACCGCGAGCACGGCTATGACCGGCCGGTGCTCGCGCAGTACCTCGACTACCTCCTGCAGCTGCTGCGCGGAGACCTTGGCCGCTCCTACAAGCTCAACGAGGACGTCGGCACCCTGCTCCTCCAGAACGCGCCGCGCAGCGCCATGCTGTCACTCGCCGGGCTGGTCCTGGCACTGGTGATCGCGATCCCGCTCGGCATCCTGCAGGCGGTGCGGCGCGGGCGGTTCGTCGATCGCGCGGCCACCTCGGTGTCTTACCTCCTGTACGCCACCCCGTCGTTCCTCATCGCCCTGGTGCTCATCGGCCTGTTCAGCCAGACCGTCCCGCTGTTCCCCGCGGAGGCCTCGCAGTCGACCTCGCCGTGGGTCGTGTTCACCGACACCCGCGCGATGGCGCTGCCGCTGATCACCCTCGCGGTCACCAACGTCGTCGTGTTCGCGCAGTACCAGCGCTCGTCGGCGCTGGAGCAGCTCGGCATGGACTACATCAAGGTGGCCAGGGCGAAGGGCGCCTCCGAGCGGATCGTGCTCACCCGGCATCTGCTGCGCAACGCCGTCACCCCGATCATCACGCTCGTCGGCGTGCTGATCCCCACCCTCCTCGCCGGGAACCTCATCGTCGAGGCGGTGTTCAACTATCCCGGTCTCGGGCTGCTGTTCCTCAACAGCCTCCATCGAGAGGACTATCCCGTGCTGCTCGCCTACACCCTCATCGGCGGTGCGCTGACGGTCGCCGGCAACTTCATCGCCGACCTCGTCGTCGCCCGCGCCGACCGGCGGATCGAGCTGGGCGCATGAGCTCCGCACGCGCGGAGATCGCGGCGGAGGAGCTCCCCGCGATCGCGACCCGCAGCCCCGTCTCGCGCTCGGCCGTGCTGAGGGCGCTCTGGCGCAGCCGGTCCGGCAGGGCGGGCGTCGTCATCCTCACCGTGCTCGTGCTGTTCTGCTATCTGGGCCCGGTCCTGCATCCGACGAACCAGACCGACGTCGACCTGCTGAACGCGGCGCTCCCGCCCGGCGACGGCTTCCTGCTCGGGACCGACAGCAACGGCTTCGACGTGCTCGGCCGGCTCATGCAGGGCGGCCAGGTCTCCCTGCAGATCGGCCTGCTCGCCGCGCTCTTCGCCACCACGCTCGGCACGATCTACGGGGCCGTCGCCGGACTCGTCGGCGGTGTGCTCGACGGGTTCATGATGCGCGTGGTCGACGTGCTCCTCTCGATCCCGTTCCTGTTCTTCGTGCTCATCATCGCCGCGCGGTTCAGCGCGACCCCGCTCACCCTGGCGCTCGTCATCGGCGGATTCTCGTGGCTCGTCGCCGCGCGCCTCATCCGCGGCGAGGTCCTCTCGCTGCGAGTGCGCGAGTTCGTCTCCGCGGCGCGGCTGATGGGCGCGAGCAACAGCCGTCTCATCCTCCGTCACCTCATCCCGAACACCTTCGGCGTCATCGTCGTGAACCTCACGTTCCAGGTCGCCGACTCGATCCTCGTGCTCGCCGCGCTCGGCTATCTGGGGTTCGGGCTCAGCTATCCGGTGACCGACTGGGGCAGTCAGCTCTCCAGCGGGGTGTCGTTCCTCGCGGCGGACTACTGGTGGCTGATCTACCCCGTCGGCGCGTGCATCGTCCTCACGGTGCTGGCCCTGAACCTCCTCGGGGACGCCCTGCGCGACGCCATCGAGCACCGGTCGCTGTGATGCCGGCGTCCCTGTGTCGGCCTCGACGGATGCGACCCGGCGATTATGTCGGGATCCCTGAACGGCGGCGGAGCGGCATCCTGCACTCTCGGAGCATCGGACATCCGCACCACCCGAACCGTCCGAGCCCCACCTGAACCCGAAGAAGGAGCACAGCACATGTCGCAGGTTGCGCGGAGGCGAGGACGCCTCCTGATCGCCCTGGCCACGGCCGGGATGCTGATCATGACCGGCTGCACGGCGACGAGCTCGCAGGTCGACTCGTCGTCGTACGACACCATCCCCGAGGAGAGCGGCACGCCCGTCGACGGCGGCACCGTCACGATCGCCCTCACCCCGGGACTCACCCCGAACTACATCTACCCCTACCCGCCCGCCGAGGCCGGCGGCACGGTGATCGGCTACGACCTCATGTGGCGGGCCCTGTACCGCACGAGCCTCGAGGGCGAGCCCTTCGACGAGGCCACCAGCCTCGCCGAGGCGCCTGTCATCAGCGACGACGGTCACACTGCGACCATCACCATGAAGGACTACACCTGGTCCAACGGCAAGCCGGTCACCGCCGGCGACGCCGTGTTCTCCTTCGACCTGCTCAAGGCCGCCATCGCGGAGAGCCCGGCGAACTGGAGCTTCTACACCCCGGGGCAGTTCCCTGACGGCGTCACCGCCACGGCCACCGACGAGCACACTCTCACGCTCACGTTCGAGACGCCCTACAACCCCTCCTACCTGGTGTCGCTGCTGCAGCTGCTCTACGTGATGCCGGCGGACGACTGGAGCATCGCCGAGACGGGCGGTCCGCTCCTCGACCATCGCGACCCGGCGAACGCCGCCGCGATCTACCGCTACCTGACCGAGCAGTCCTCCGATCAGTCGACCTTCGCGACGAATCCGCTGTGGCAGGTCGTGAACGGGCCGTACCGGCTGTCGGCCTTCGAGCCGTCGACCGGCTCCTTCTCGCTCGTGCCGAACCCGGAGTACTCCGGTCCCGGTGACGCGCGCATCGAGCAGGTCGACTTCAAGGCCTTCACCTCCGCGGCGGCGATCTTCAACCAGTACCAGGCCGGCACGCTCACCGTCGGCCGTCTGGATGCCAGCTACGCCTCGAAGATCGACGAGCTGCGGGAGAAGGGGTACAACGTCTACGGCGCCCCCTCGCCGGCCCGCTTCGACGGACTCGTGATCAACTTCGCCAACACCGTCGACGGCTTCGACAAGGTCATCGGACAGCTCTACATCCGTCAGGCGCTGCAGCACCTCATCGATCAGCCCGGGTACATCAAGTCCCGCGGCATCCACAGCGGCACCGCCAGCGAGAACTACAGCACCGGCGGCTTGAACTCGCCGTACCCGCCCGACTTCGGCGACGAGGCCCCGTACCCGTTCGATCCGGAGGCCGCAGAGAAGCTGCTCGCCGACCACGGCTGGAAGGTGGATGCCGAGAACGGCACGACCTGCGTCAGGCCGGGCACCGGCGACGACGAATGCGGCGAGGGGATCGAGGACGGGCAGAAGATCACGTTCACGATCGCCTCCGCGAACGAGCCGGCTTACGTCGGCGCTCGCGACCTCGCCTTCGTCTCGCAGGCGAAGAAGCTCGGCATCGAGGCGAAGATCGTCACGAAGTCGCTGAACTACATGTACGAGAACTACGGCAACAGCTACGCGCCGGACAACGCCGACGAGTGGGGGATGCAGGACTTCGGCGCCTTCGTGCAGACCGCGTACCCGACCAGCAACAACGCGTTCAACACCGGCGGCAGCTTCAACCTCGGCAGCTACAGCGACCCCGAGGCGGACGAGCTCATCATGGCGAGCACCTTCGGCAGCGACCCCGACGCACTGAGCGCCGAGGTGAGCATGCTCTCGAAGGACCTGCCCGTGCTGTTCTTCCCGACACCTGACAACCTCATCGTGTGGAAGGACACGCTCTCCGGCCCGCCGTCGACCTTCCGGTCGCTGCTGAAGTTCGTGTACTCGCCGGAGCAGTGGTACTTCACGGAAGAGCAGTAGGAGCGGGAGCACATCGATGAGCGCGCAGATCGCACCCTCCGTGCGGCCGATCGACCGGATCGACCTCGCACGGCCGGAGTTCCCCGACCCGGGAGCGATCGGCGCGCTCATCGGCGACGCGCGCGTCATCGCCCTCGGCGAAGGGGCGCACAGCATCACCGAGTTCACTGCCCTCGGCGATGCGCTGCTGCGCGCACTGGTCCGCGACCACGGCGTCACCGCCTTCGTGATGGAGTCGGGCTTCGCCGAGGGGCTCCTCGTCGACGACTGGATCCACGGCGGACCCGGGGCCGTGGACGACATCGCCAGGGATGGCATCACCTACCGATTCGGGGAGACGGACGGCATCCGCCGCCAGCTCGCCTGGATGCGCGAGTGGAACTCCGCGGGCGGGAGTATCCGCTTCCACGGCATGGACCTGCCGGGCTCGTCCACCTCGCCGGGACCTGCCGTGCGCGCCTGCCTCGCGCGGATCCCCGCCCGCCGCGGCGACGAAGAGCTCCTGCGGCTCGCCGACCTCGGCGGCCGCACCGAGGCGGCCGTCGCCTACGCCGCGATGAGCGAGGGCGAGCGCACGGGCCTGGCCCTCGCGCTCCGAGCGCTGATCGCCCGCGTGCGGGAGGCCGGGGACGAGATCGCGGTGCGGTGCGCGGCGTCGATCGACGCGTTCCTCGGGGAGCTGGCGTGGGACGGAGAGCCGGGGCCCTATCCGCGGGAGCGGTTCATGGCGGACACGGTCGAGTGGATCGCGGCGCGTGAGGAGCGGGTGCTCGTGTACGCGCACAACGGACACGTCCGCCGGACGCCGCTGGACGGCCGCCCCATGATGGGCGCACTGCTCGCGGAGCGGCTCGGCGCCGACCTCCGTGCGCTCGGGATGACCTACGGGTCAGGGCCCGTGGTGACCTTCGCGCAGCGCTCGCCGCGGCCCTTCGACTGCGACGTGTCCCTCAGCGTTCGCGGCACCGTGGCAGGGAGCATCGAGGAGCGGATCGAGCAGCGTCTCGGCGATGCCTCCGCGGAAGCGGCGCTCGTCGACCTGCGCGCCGCCGACGACGCTCTCCTCGACGGCGTCACCGGGATGATCGCCAGCGGATCCCTCGAGACCGTCGACGACTTCCCCGCCAGCTTCGACGCCCTGCTGCACCTGCGGCGAGCCACGCCCGTCCCCGGCGCCTTCGAACGGCTCCGCGACGAGTTCGACGCACCAGGACGTGAAGCCCTGTGAGCCTCTCGTACCCGCCGTCGCGCACGGTCGACGTCATCGAGGACGTCGCCGGCATCCCGGTCCCCGACCCCTACCGCTGGCTGGAGGACGACGCCTCCGCGGAAGTGCGGGACTGGCAGCGCGCGCAGGCCGCGCTCGCGTCGGCGACCGTCGCCGCCACCGGCGCGACGGAAGCGGCCCTGACCCTCATCGAGGCGCACGAGGCGGGTGCGCGCCCCGAACTGCCCCGGCATGGCGGAGGGCGCTGGTTCCGCGTCGACGACGACGCGATCGTCGTCAGCGCCGAGCCGTACGGCCCCGGAACCCCGCTCGTCGCCCTCTCCGCCTTCGACGAGCCGGGCCACGCCGCGGTGCTCTCCTGGCTGGCGCCCTCTCCCGACGGCGAGGTGCTCGCTCTCGGAGTGTGCACCGACGGCAGCGAGCACAACACGATCCGCCTCATCGACGTCTCCTCCGGCGCGCTCCGCGCGGATGCTCCGCCCGAGGTGCTGCACAGCGCCTGGGGCGGAGGGGTCTCCTGGTTCCCGGACGCCTCGGGCTTCCTGTTCCTCGCCCTCGACGGGGCAGCCGCCGACTTCCGTCAGGTCGTCTACCGCCACCTGCTCGGCGAGGGCGGGCCGTCGGCGGTCGAGGAGATCCCGGTCCCCGCCGGGTCGCTCGAGTACACCCGCGTGCAGTTCTCCGCCGACGGGCGGTGGGCCGTCGCGAGCCACCGTGTCGGCCGCCCCATCCCGGTGGCGGTCCGCGACCTCCGGGCGGGCACGCCGTGGCGGCCGTTCGTCACGGACTGCGCAGGCATGATCGCGGGTCACGTGGTCGGCGACGACTACGTGGCGGTCACCGATCACGGCGCAGCCCGCGGACGCGTCGTGGCCATCGCCCTCGACGAGCCGCATCCTGAGGACGACCGCACCTGGCGGGTGCTCGTGCCCGAGGGGGAGGACGTCCTCCGCGCGCTGACACCGGCCGGCGAGCACCTGTACCTCACCGCCTTCCGCGACACCGCCGCGCGGGTGCGGGTGCTCCGGCGCGACGGCTCGGACGCCGGATCCGTCGCGCTCCCGGGTGAGGGGGCGCTCGGCGGAGCGTTCTTCCCGCTCACCGGCCTCGACCCTGACGACGGCAGCGGCGGGTTCCTGTTCACCTTCTCCACCCTCACCACCTCGTGGGGTGCGTACCGGCACCGCCCCGGCGGCGAGACGGAGGAGCTGCTCGCGCCGCGGGTCCGATTGGACGCCGCGGTCGAGTACCGTCGGGCGATCGCCGCCGACGGCACTCCGATCCCGTATCACGCGGTCCGTCCGGCGGGTGCGGCCCGAGGTCCCGGGCCCGCCCTCATCTCCGCGTACGGCGCTGCCGGCGTGCCCACGCTGCCCCGCTACCAGCCCGACCTCGCCGCGTTCGTCGCGGCCGGCGGCACCCTCGTGCAGGCCTACCTCCGGGGCGGAGGGGAGTTCGGCCGGGACTGGTTCCTCGGCGCGGACCGCGAACGCCGCCGGGTCCGCGACGGCGATCTCGTCGCCGTCGCCGAGGACCTCATCGCCCGGAGCATCACGGCCCCGCAGCTGCTCGCGCTCACCGGCGGCTCCGACGGCGGCCTCATGTGCGGCGTCGCGGTCACCGAGCATCCGCAGCTGTGGCGGGCGGTGCTGCCGCGCGCGCCTCTTCTGGACCTCATCGGCGGCATCCGCGTGCCCTACCTCGAGTTCGTGATCCGCAAGGCCTGGGGCGACCCGGACGATCCCGACGACGTGCGGCGGCTGCTCCGCTCCTCGCCGTACGAGCTCGTCGTCGCCGGTGAGTTCCCCCTCGTCTACGTGCAGGCCGGAGACACCGATCCGCGGTGTCCGCCCGCTCAGGCGCGCAAGTTCGTCGCCCGGATGCAGGCGGCCCAGCGGGGCGATCAGCCGATCCTGCTGCACGTGTTCGAGAACGCGGGGCACGGGGCCGGCACCAGTCCCGCGGTGCTCAGGGCGCAGGACGCGGAATGGCTCTCGTGTCTGATGGGCGCGCTGGGCCTCGGCCGCGGCTAGCGCCGGTCAGCGGTCGGGGGCGATCGCGAGCAGCCGGAGCTGCAGCTGCACCGCGAAGCGCGCGCTCGGGTCGTCCAGGTCGATCCGGCCGACCTCGGCGACGCGGCGCAGGCGGTACCGGAACGTGTTCTGATGCACGTACATCGCCTGCGAGGCGAGCGTCACGTCGCCCATGGCATCGAGCCAGGCGCGCAGTGTGTCGACGAGGCTCGCCTGGTGCGCGGCGTCGTAGTCCATGAGCCGGGCGAGCGGTCCGGACGGCACGTCCCGCGCCGGCACGGAGAGCTCGAGCAGCAGCGCCTCGGCGTGTACGTCCTCGAGGCGCGCGACCTGCCGGTCGACGACGTCCGCCCGCAGCACCCGGAGCGCCCGGTCGGCGCTGGAGCGCGAGCGCGGGAGCTGCGCGGTCTCCTGCACGACGCTGCCGATGCCGATGAACGGCGTCTGCGAGGAGCGCACCCGGGTGAGGAACTCTTTCGCCAGGCGCACCGCGCTCTCCTCGGCCTCGTCCACGGCGGCGGAGACCGGGAGAACGCCGTACGCGACCTCGCCGATGAGCCCGACCGTCGACCGGGGATGCGCGAACAGCAGGTGCACCGAGAAGGCGTCGGCGATCCGCTTGCGCTCGGCGGCCAGCGCCGCATGCGGGAGCTGGTCGGTCGCCGGGGCGTGGAGGGAGAGCGCCAGCACCACCGAGGGCTCCTCGCGCAGGCCGAGCCGGTGCACCGCCTCGGCTGCGGCCGGCCCGCCGTCGAGCGCGGTGCGGAGGAGGTCGGCCCGCAGCCGTCGCTCCACGTCGGCATCCGTGCGCTGCCAGACCATGTGCATGGCGACGAGCCGGGCGGAGTCGCGCAGCACGCGCAGGTGCTCTTCGCTGAGCGGGGCGGGGGACGTGACCCAGATCGTGCCGAGGACCTCGTCACCGGCGCGCACGGCCATCACGGTGCGCTGGTCCTCCAGGGCGGCGAGGTCGTCGGCCGGAGCGGACACCACCACGGGGCTCTCGCTGCGGGTGATCTCCTGGAACACCCCGGCCTCTTCGAGCAGGCGCGTGTAATGCGGGGGCAGCTGCCGTCCCCGTGAAGCGGCGGGGGAACGGGGCTCCTGCGTGCTCGAGAAGGCGAGCATCTGCGAGTTGCGGTCCTCGATCGTCACGGGAGCCTCGACGAGGGCCGCGATCGCGTTCGCCATCGCGAACAGGTCGCCGGCGAGGATGCCGCCGAAGGTCACCGGCCGGGCGTCATCGGGCCCGCCCGGCGTCATCAGCGAGCGGAACATGCCGGCCAGGTGCGCCCAGGCCGTGCCGCGGGTGAGCGAGAGCAGCACGACACCGGAGCTCTCCGCTGCGGCCCGCACCTCCTCGTCGACGGCGAACGGCGCGCGCACCACGAGGCCGACGGTGCCGGTGAGCCCGAGACGGGAGAGGATGCGTGCGGCCTCCGCGGGCTCCTGGATGCCGACGCCGAGGACGATCCCGCCGCGCGGAGCGTCCGGCTCGTCGAGCGGGTCGTGGATGACGATCGCCTCGACGCTGCGGTCGGGGTCGATCTCGCCGGCGATCACGTCGAGGAGGGTGCTGCCGAGCTCCTCCATGATGCGGACGAGGCTCGTCTGTGGCCGATGGCTCATCGGGACTCCTCGCATTCCTGTGAGGCTAGCACCGGGGCCGCACCAGGGAGCGGCCGGGCGATGCCCCGGCCTGCGCGATGCGGCACGGTGATCATCGGACCGGAACCCATTCCCTGGCCACGGTGACCTCGGCGAGGCGATCGGGGTCGGGAGTCACGCCGATGCCGGGACCCGTCGGAACCTCGAGGTGCCCGTTCACGAGGAGGAACGGCTCGGTGAGGTCCTCGCGGAAGTACCGCGCCGAGGCGGAGGTGTCGCCGGGGAGCGTGAAGCCGGGCAGTGCGGCGAGCGCCACGTTCGCGGCCCTGCCGATGCCGGTCTCCAGCATCCCGCCGCACCACACCGGCACGCCGTGAGCGACGCACAGGTCGTGGATGCGCCGGGCCTCCAGGTACCCGCCGACGCGGGCCGGCTTGATGTTCACGATCCGGCACGCGCCGAGCTCGATCGCGGCGGCCGCCGACCGGGCGGAGAGGATCGACTCGTCGAGGCAGATCGGGGTGGCCAGACGGCGGCCGAGCATCGCATGCCCGAGGAGATCGTCTGCGGGGAGCGGCTGCTCCACGAGCGACAGGCCGAAGGCGTCGAGAGCGAGGAGGTCGTCGATGTCGCCGCGCTCATAGGCGGCGTTCGCGTCGACCTGCAGCATGATGTCGCCGAAGCGCTCCCGCACCGCGCGCACCGGCTCGACGTCCCAGCCCGGCTCGATCTTCAGCTTGATCCGCAGGTAGCCCTCGGCGAGGTGCTGCCCGACCGTGTCCAGCAGCTCGGGCACCGAGTCGGCGATCCCGATGGAGACGCCGCTCGGCACCGAGCGCCGCACCGCGCCCAGCGCATAGGAGAGCGGGATGCCGCGCGCCCTGAGGTCGGCGTCGAGGATCGCGGTCTCCAGCACGGCTTTCGCGAGCCGGTTCTCCTTGAACGCGGAGAGAGCCGGGGTCACGCTGTGCGCGTCGAGGTCCGCGACGCCGGCGAGCGCCGGGATCAGATGCCGGCGGAGCACATCGGCGGCGCCGTCCGTGTGTTCCCCGGAGTACAGCGGCGCCTCGCCGGCCCCGCACTCGCCCCAGCCCTCGGCCTCGTCGGTGACGGCCCGCAGCAGGATCGTCTCCCGCACGGCCTCGGTGCCGAAGGAGGTGCGGAAGGCCCCGACCAGCGGCATCGCGATGCGGACGATCTCCACGCCCTCGAGCTTCATGGCTTCTCCGTTCTGTCGATGATGTACCAGCCGTCGCGGTCGAAGCCGCGCACGACGGCGCCCTCGGCGAGCAGGACGCCGAGGGTCTGCCGGATCGCGAGACGCCAGGCCGCGGATGCCGCGGGGTCGGTCTCGCGGAGGGATTCGATGTCGGCCGGTACCCCCACGAGCACCGTCGGCGCGTCGGTCGTGCCGAGGACCGGCCTGCCGTCGGCGCCCTCGCTGACGGCGATGACGGCGTCGGGCAGGTCGGAGATGCGGAGGACACTCGGCCGGCCTGCGGCCGCCGCGGTGACGGCCGGATCCGTCAGGGGCCAGCGGGCCAGCACGCGGTCGGTGATGTCGTCTCGGTTGATCGCGTCGTCCATCGTGCCGTACAGGTCGGGCAGGTACCCGCCGACCCCGGCGGCGAGCTTGCCCAGGTTGAACCAGGCGTTGCGGCGGATGAGCGGATCGAACGTCCAGGTGATGGTCCTCGCGCCCTGGTGCAGGGCCCACGCCCGCTGATGCAGCTTCAGCGCGGTGCCGATGCCGCTGCCGCGCGTGCGCGGGTGGGCGACGGCGATGTGACTGTGCAGGCGGCGCCCTGCCGGCGGGCCGAAGAACCCCAGGCAGGCCGCTGCGAGCCCGCGATCGTCGAACGCGCCGCTTACGTAGCCGCCGGCGGTGCGGATCGCGCTGAGCATGTCCGCAGTCACCGGAGGATTGCGCTCACCGGTGCGCCACACCTCCTCGATGAGCGCACGCACCTCGGCGTGATCCTCGATGCGATCGAGCAGCCGGATGCCCAGCCCCGATCGGGAGGCCGCGGCTTCGGCGTCGCGGTCGGCCTGCCTGTGTGCATCCGCCGTCATCGCACGGCCGCCTTCCCCGCACGGGGCGAAGGCGGCGTGGGCTCCTCCTCCTCGAGGAGCTCGGCGACGAGCGCGCTGAGCAGGCGTGCCCGGTCGGGGAGCTCGCCGACCACGACATGCTCGTCGTCGGCGTGCGCCCCGCCGCCGACCGCTCCGAGGCCGTCGAGAGTCGGCGTGCCGACCCCCGCCGTGAAGTTGCCGTCGGAGGCGCCGCCCACCGCCATCTCCTGCAGCGGACGGATGCCGAGGCGCTCGGCGATCCGCGCGGCGCGGGCGAACAGGGCGGCCGACGACTCCGGTGCGAGCGGCGGGCGGTTGATCCCGCCGTGGACGGTCACCGCGGCCCCGTCGATGCGGGGGGTCAGGCCGAGGATCGCCTCATGTGTGCGGTGCTGCTCCGCCGCGGTCCTGGCGCGGACGTCGACGGTGAACGAGGCGTGCGCGGGGACCGTGTTGGAGGTGGTGCCGGCCCGGGTGCGCGTCGGCGTGACCGTGGTGCCGCGAGCGGGGTCGGCGAGATCGGCGACCGCCTGGATCTGATGGGAGAGCTCGATCGTCGCGTTCACCCCCTGCTCGGGCTCGAGGCCGGCGTGCGCCGCGCGGCCGCGCACACGGATCTCGTAACGGGAGACGCCCTTGCGCGCGGTCTTGAGTGCTCCGCCGGGGCCGGCGGCCTCGAGCACGAGGGCGGCTGCGCAGCGCCGCGCCTCCTCCTCGATGAGCCCGCGGGACGTCTGCGAGCCCGGTTCCTCGTCGCCGGTGATGAGCAGCGTCACCCCGTCGAGCCGGGGGAGGGCCGCGAGCGCGTGGAAGGCGATCACCAGCCCGGCCTTCATGTCGAAGGAGCCGGGGCCGCGCAGCCTTCCGTCGACGACATCCGCGGGGTGGCTGTCGATCGTGGAGAGCGGCCAGACGGTGTCATGGTGTCCGAGCAGCAGCACCTTCGAGCCCTCGCCGAAGCGCCAGCGCAGGTGGGTGCACCCGTCGAGGACGATGCGCTCCGGGGCGGTGCCGAGCAGCCGGGCACCCATCGCGGCGACCGCATCGGCGCTGCGGGCGACGGCCTCCAGGTCGTCGGACGGGGATTCGCAGCGCACCAGGTGCTGGATGTCCGCGACCATGGCGGCGACGCGTTCCGGCATCGGTGCTCCTTCGCTGTGGCATGCCCGTGGAACCGGCGCGGTCCCGCGGATCAATACTGAGTCGTGCCCTCGGCCACCGGGCTGTCGGGATCGCCGAACCGCGCTGTCGTTCTTGGTCGGATCCGATGGACGGAGCGCCGATGACGGGGTTCCGGTCGCAGTTGGCGCCGGTGCGGGGCCGCGGCACTGTGCCGAACTGCGACCGCAGCGGGGATGTGGCAGAAGCGCATCGGATGCGGCCACGCAGACGCGCCGGGAATCACTCTTGCGCCCAGCTTGTTCACAGGAATAGGCTGGTGGGCTGTCGCGCCGACCGGTCCGACATCGCCCGAGCCTGAGGAGGACATCATGACCACGATCGCCGACGCGCAGATCGCAGCTCTCGGCTCGACCCCGGCGCGCCCGCTCTCCGCGTAGAGCCGCCCCGCCCCATCCGCATCGGATGCCGGACTCGACGAGTCCCTCTCGCATCCGCACCTCGTTCAGCAACCGCTTTCCATACGAACTCATCTGAGAGACATGTCTTCCTCGCCTTCATCGCAGAACACGTCCCCGTCCTCCGCTCTCTCCACGCCGGCCGCCCTGTGGCGCCTCAAGCCCTTCGTCAGGCCGGTCGTCTGGCGCCTCGCCGGCGGTGCCGCCAGCGCGCTCGCGGCCGCCGTCATCGCGCTGATGATCCCCATCGTGCTCGAGCAGATCATCCGCGGGCCCGTGCAGTCCGGTGAGATCGGCGCGATCGCCTGGGGCGCCGCCGCCGTGTTCGGACTCGCCGTCGGCGAAGCCGTGATGGTGTGGCTGCGCCGCCAGTTCGTGCTCAACCCGGCCACCGAGGTGGAGTACCAGATGCGCACGCAGCTCTACTCGCGTCTGCAGACGCTGCCCGTGGCCTTCCACGACCGCTGGCAGTCCGGTCAGCTGCTGAGCCGCATGATGCAGGACATCGGCCTGATCCGCCGCTGGCTCGCGTTCGGCCTCGTGCTGCTCGTCGTCAACGTCCTCACGATCATCATCGGCTCGGTGCTCCTGTTCCGCTGGCACTGGCTGCTGGGCACGATCTTCCTCGTCACGGCGATCCCGCTGTGGATCCGCGGCTACCTCTTCGAGAAGCGCTACGGCGCGCTCACCCGGCGCAGCCAGGACCAGGCCGGCGATCTCGCCACCAGCGTCGAGGAGAGCGTGCACGGCATCCGCGTGCTGAAGGCGTTCGGACGCGGCAAGCACGCGCTCAGCCGCTTCAGCCGTCAGGCCGAGACGCTGCGGGAGACCGAGATGAGCAAGGCCGGCGCGATCGCCTCGATCTGGTTCTGGCTCGACCTCATGCCGCAGATCGCCTTCGGCCTCAGCCTGATGTCCGGCATCTGGCTGATCGCCCAGGGGGCGATCGAGCTGCCCGAGCTGTTCGCGTTCTTCGCGATGGCGACGGTGCTGCGCTGGCCGATCGAGTCCATCGGCTTCCTGTTCTCGTTCATGCTCGACGCCCGCACGGCCACGGACCGCGTCTTCGAGATCTTCTCGGAGACGAACACGATCACCGATCCGGAACACCCCCTGCACATCACCGAGCCCCGCGGCGAGCTCGCCTTCGAGAACGCGCACTTCCGGTATCAGGACGCAGGGGCCCAGGAGCGCGACCTGCTCGACGGCATCGATCTCGTGCTGCGGCCGGGGGAGACGATGGCGCTCGTGGGTCTCACCGGCAGCGGGAAGACCACGCTCACCACCCTGCCGACGCGCCTGTACGACGTGACCGGCGGTCGCGTGACGCTCGACGGCGTCGACGTGCGCGACCTGCCCCTGGCAGAGCTGCGCCAGCACATCGCGATGGCGTTCGAGGACGCGACCCTGTTCTCGGCATCCGTGCGGGAGAACGTGCTGCTCGGCCGCGCGGATCTCGACATCTACAGCGAGGAGGGCGAGCGCGTGCTCCGGGAGGCGCTGGGCGTGGCCCAGGCCGGCTTCGTCGACGCGCTGCCCGACGGGGTCGAGACGATCATCGGCGAAGAGGGCCTGAGCCTCTCCGGCGGACAGCGCCAGCGGCTCGCCCTCGCCAGGGCCGTCGCTGCGAAGCCGAGGGTGCTCGTGCTCGACGACCCGCTGTCGGCCCTCGACGTCGACACCGAGGCGCTCGTGGAGGAGGCGCTGCGGCACGTCCTCGCCGACACCACCGCCATGATCGTCGCGCACCGTCCCTCGACGGTCGCGCTCGCCGACCGGGTGGCGCTGCTCGAGGCCGGCCGCATCACCGCTGTCGGCACGCACGCCGAGCTGCTGAAGACCAGCCGCCACTACCGGCACGTCATCTCCAGCCTCGAGGCGGAGGAGGCGGCGAGGACCGGCGCGATCCCGATCATCAGAGACGCGGATGCCGAGCTCGAGGAGATCGATGCCGCCGACGAAGAACGACTCACCGAAGAGGAGGTGCAGGCATGAGCTCCGCGATCACCGGAACCCGTGACGAGGACCGCTCCCGCTACACCCGCGAGGAGAGCAGGGCGATCCGCCGCCGCTCGCTGCGGCTGCTGGGCTCCCTCGTGCGCCCGCTGCGGCCGCAGGTCATCCTCGCCGCCGTCGTGCTCGTGGTCTCCACCGCGCTGCAGGTGACCGGGCCGATCCTGATCAGCATCGGACTGGACCGCGCCCTGCCCGCCGTGCTGGAGCGCGCCGACTGGATGCCGACGCTGATGGTCGGCTTCGTCTACCTGTTCGCGGGGGCCGCGGCCGCCGTGCTCATCGCCTGGTACGTGATGATCGCGGCGCGCATCACCCAGGCGGTGCTGCTGGACCTGCGCAAGCGGATCTTCCTGCACACGCAGCGGCTGAGCCTCGAGTTCCACGAGTCGTACACGTCCGGCCGCATCATCTCGCGTCAGACGAGCGACCTGGACTCGATCCGGGAACTGCTCGACGGCGGTCTGAACAATCTCGTCTCCGGCGTGCTGTTCGGGGCCTTCACGTTCATCGCGCTCGTCATCTGGGACTGGCAGTCCGGCGTGATCCTCACGCTCGCCGGCGTCCCGCTGTTCCTGCTGATGCGCTGGTTCTACACCCGCTCGCAGCTCGTGTACCGCGAGTCGCGGGTGATCAGCGCGAAGGTCATCGTGCAGTTCGTCGAGACCATGACCGGCATCCGCGCTGTCAAGGCGTTCCGCAAGGAGCCCCGCAACGACGTGACCTTCCAGAAGGTCGCCGGTGACTACCGCGACATCAACCGGCGCTCGATGCTGCTCTTCGGAACCTTCGAGCCCGGGCTGATGGGGGTCGCCGCGCTCACCCTCGGGCTCGTCGTGCTCTGGGGCGGGATCCGGGTCTCCACCGGCACGCTCACCGTCGGCGTGCTGCTGTCGGCCGTGCTGTACGTGCGGAACTTCTTCGCGCCGATGCAGGAGATCGCGATGTTCCTGAACTCCTACCAGTCGGCCACCGCCGCGCTGGAGAAGGTGTCGGGAGTCCTCGAGGAGGTGCCGACGGTGCCCGACCCGGAGAAGCCGGTGGACCTGTGGGAGTCGCGCGGGCACATCGAGTTCGACGGGGTCACCTTCGGGTACAACGGCGAGAAGACGATCCTGCCGGACTTCTCGCTGGACATCCCCGCGGGGCAGACCGTCGCCCTGGTCGGCACGACCGGTGCGGGCAAGTCGACGCTGGCCAAGCTCATCTCGCGGTTCTACGACCCGACGAAGGGCCGGGTGACCCTCGACGGCATCGACCTGCGCACGCTGCACCCGAAGGACCTGCGCCGGGCGATCGTGATGGTCACCCAGGAGGCGTACCTGTTCAGCGGGACCGTCGCCGACAACATCGCGCTCGGCAAGCCGGACGCGACGCTCGACGAGATCCGGGCGGCCGCCCGGGCGGTGGGAGCGGACGAGTTCATCTCCTCGCTGCCCGACGGCTACAGCACCGACGTGAACAAGCGCGGCGGCAGGGTCTCGGCGGGTCAGCGCCAGCTGATCTCGTTCGCGCGCGCCTTCCTGGCCGACCCCGCGGTGCTGATCCTCGACGAGGCGACCGCCTCCCTGGACATCCCGTCGGAGCGCCTGATCCAGGATGCTCTGCAGACGCTGCTCAAGGACCGCACGGCGATCATCATCGCGCATCGCCTGTCGACGGTCGCGATCGCGGATCGCGTGCTCGTGATGGAGCACGGCCGGATCATCGAGGACGACACGCCCGACGCCCTCATCGGCGGCACGGGCAAGTTCGCCCAGCTGCACGCGGCCTGGCAGGAGACCCTCGTCTAGCATCGAGTCCATGGACCCCGTGCTGCTCCTCGCCGAGTGGTGGTGGATCGCGCCCGTCGCTGCCGGTGCCGGTACGGCGGGCGCGATCGGCGTGCGGCGGCGGAGCAGGGCGGGCGGACGCCGGCTCGCCTACGACGCCGCCCGTCACGACCTGCGGGCCGCACGGCAGGCCGCGGCAGAGCGCCGCGTGGCCGTGAAGGTCGCCCGTGCCGACTACGCGCGGGTGGCGGCCGAACGCGGCGCGCGTCGCGCCACCGCAGAGCAGGTGGCCGGCGCCAAGCGGATGCTGCGCGAGAAGGAGCGCGATGCGAAGGCGGCGGCCGCCGACGTCCGCGCACGCCAGGTGCGGCTGAACGCGGCGCGAGCGGCCATACCCGGGGCCTCCGCCCCCCGGCCGCTGGAGCGCCTTCACGCGGAGCACGACGGAATCACGGCACGCTGGATGCGCTACGAGACCGACCCGGCGCTGCAGATCGCCTATCCGGGGATGACCGACGTGCGGCATCCGGCCACGGCCGCGTACCTGCGCGCGGCCGGGCACGCGACCGAACTGCGGCGCACCACGACCGGCCGCGTCACGCCCGCCGAGTTCGCCGCCTACCGGGATGCGGTCGCCGAGCTCGAGCGCGCCTTCGAGGCCGCCGAGCACGCCGCACGGGTGCAGGCCGGGGAGGCCCCGCCGGCGCCCGCCTGGCAGGATGCCGCGCAGGATGCGCTCGGCCGCTCGGCCGAGGCGATCGGCCGGGCGGCCGAGGCGGCGGCATCCGTCATCGACGCCTGGACCAACCGGAAGCGCCCCGGCCGCTGAGCGACCGTGGCCCCTGCCACCGGACCGGACAGACGACGGCCGTCGTCGTCGCCGACGAGAAGGCCCCGGGCATGCGCAGCATGCTCGGGGCCGGGTCAAGGCGACGGAGTCTCGATGGGGGAGGGGATTCGAGACCCCGCCGCCGGCTCAAGGGGCGACGCGGATCTCCGCGATGACCTCGCCGTAGGCTGTCTCGCCGACCGGCTTGAAGCCGACGCGATGGAAGAACGCCTCCGGTCCGCCCTCGCCCGCCTCGTAGATCACGTTGACGTGGTCCACGCCGCGGCGACGCGCCTCTTCGACGAGGTTCTCGACCGCGAAGCGGCCGACGCCGCGGCCCTGGTCGTCGGCGTCGACGTTGATCCGCCAGAGGACGGAGCGGAAGTGCTCCTCTGGCGCCTCCTCGTCGAAGTTCGCGCTGACGAAGCCGACGACCTCGTTGCGGTCGAGGATGACGCGCTGCCAGGAGGTCGCCGGGTTGATCACGGTGGCCGCGATGCCATAGGAGACGGGTGCGAGGAACTGCTCCTGTCCGGGCTTGAGCGACAGGTTGTTCACCGCGACGATCGTCGCAGCGGAGAGTTCGACCATGCGCAGTTCGGACATGCTCCCAGGCTAGCCCCTCACCGGCCACTGCACACGCAATGCCCGCATATTTCGCCGCCGGGGAACGCGGATCCCACGGCTGCCGGACGCAGGGAGACTGCAGGACCCGCACGCGGAGAGCCGCTCAGGTATCTTGGTATCGAGACAAATAGCCACGTGAACGGAGAACCTCCCGGTGACTGACGACGCCATCATCTACACCTATACGGACGAGGCTCCGGCGCTCGCCACCGCCTCCTTCCTCCCGATCATCCAGGCCTACACGGGCCAGGCGGGAATCGAGGTCGAGACCCGAGACATCTCCCTCGCCGGCCGCATCCTCGCGGCGTTCCCGCAGAAGCTCGCTCCCGAGCAGCAGGTGGGCGACGCGCTGGCCGAGCTCGGCGGACTCGCCACGCTCCCCGAGGCGAACATCATCAAGCTGCCGAACATCTCGGCATCCATCCCGCAGCTGAAGGCGGCCATCGCCGAACTGCAGGCGCAGGGCTACGACATCCCCGAGTTCCCGGATGAGCCGTCCTCGCTCGAGGAGAAGGACGTCCGCGCGCGCTACGACCGCATCAAGGGCTCCGCCGTCAACCCGGTGCTGCGCGAGGGGAACAGCGACCGTCGCGCTCCGCTGGCAGTGAAGAACTACGCGAAGAAGCATCCGCACCGCAACAAGCCGTTCGCGGAGGGCTCCAAGACCCGCGTCGCCACCCTCGGGCACGACGACTTCAAGCACAACGAGCGCTCCTGGGTCGCCGCCCACGACGACGTCCTCAGCTTCCGGCACACCGCCGCCGACGGCACCGTCACGGTCCTCAAGGAGGGCCTGAAGGTCCTGCCGCGCGAGATCATCGACGCCACCTTCCTCTCCGCGAAGGAGCTCGACGCGTTCCTCGCCGAGACGCTGGAGACGGCGAAGAGCGAGGACGTGCTGTACTCGGTGCACCTCAAGGCCACGATGATGAAGGTCAGCGACCCCATCATCTTCGGTCACGTCGTCAAGGCGTTCTTCAAGGACGTCTTCGCGCAGTACGGCGAGCAGCTGGCGGAGGCCGGCCTGAACGCCAACGACGGCCTCGGCTCGATCCTCACCGGTCTCGGCGAGATCGCCGGCGGCGACGAGATCGCCGCCGCGTTCGAGAAGGCCATCGCAGAGGGCCCGCGCCTGTCCTACGTGAACTCCGACAAGGGCATCACGAACCTGCACGTCCCGAGCGACGTGATCGTCGACGCCTCGATGCCCGCTCTCGTCCGCAACGGCGGAAAGCTCTGGGGCAAGGAGGGCGAGGAGGCCGACACCCTGGCCGTCATCCCCGACTCGTCCTACGCCGGCGTCTACCAGGCCGTGATCGACGACGTCATCGCCAACGGCCCGCTCGACCCCGCCACCATCGGCACCGTGCCGAACGTGGGCCTCATGGCGCAGGCCGCCGAGGAGTACGGCAGCCACGACAAGACCTTCGAGATCGCCGCCGACGGCGTCGTCCAGGTGCTCGACAGCGAGGGCACGGTGCTCATCGAGCACGAGGTCTCGAAGGGCGACATCTGGCGCGCGACGCAGACCAAGCACATCCCGGTCATGGACTGGGTGAAGCTCGCGGTCGGGCGCGCCCGCGCCACCGGCGCCCCCGCCGTGTTCTGGCTCGACGCGAACCGCTCGCACGACGCCCAGATCATCGCGAAGGTGCACCAGGGTCTCGCGACGCTCGACACCAAGGGCCTCACCATCACGATCCTCGCCCCCGAGGAGGCCACCCGCTACACGCTCGCGCGCATGCGCCACGGCCTCGACACGATCTCGGTCACGGGCAACGTGCTCCGCGACTACCTCACCGACCTGTTCCCGATCCTCGAGGTCGGCACGTCGGCGAAGATGCTCTCGATCGTCCCGCTGCTCGCCGGCGGCGGCCTGTTCGAGACCGGCGCGGGCGGCTCCGCGCCGAAGCACGTGCAGCAGCTCGTCGAGGAGAACTACCTGCGCTGGGACTCGCTGGGTGAGTTCTTCGCCCTTGCCGCCTCCCTCGAGCACTTCGCCGACCGCACCGGCAACGAGAAGGCCCGGGTCCTCGCGGAGACCCTCGACGCCGCCACCGGCACCTTCCTCGAGGAGGACCGCTCGCCGGGCCGGGCCCTCGGCACGATCGACAACCGCGGCAGCCACTTCTACCTGAGCCTGTACTGGGCGCAGGAGCTGGCGAAGCAGACGAAGGACGCCGAGCTCGCCGCATCCTTCGCGCCCGTCGCCGCCGCGCTGTCCGAGAACGAGGAGAAGATCGTCTCCGAGCTCAACGAGGTGCAGGGCAAGCCGGTCGAGATCGGCGGATACTACCGTCCGGACGACGCGCTCGTCGCCGCGGTGATGCGCCCGTCGGCCACGCTGAACGGCATCGTCGACGCGCTGCGCTGAGACGCCGACGCGAAGAGGCCGGATGCTGCGGAGCATCCGGCCTCTTCGCGTCCTGGGCGGTTACTGGTGCACGCCGTGCTCGGTCTCGTCGGCGCCGGGGTCGTGCACGCCGGCGAAGGAGTGCTCCGTGCGGCCGGTGGCGGCGTCGCGCTTCTTCAGGTTGCGCGAGACCAGGGGCCAGAACACCGCGAGAACGGCCACCGAGACCAGGCTCGTCCACACCTGCGTGCGACTCGAGTCGCTGCTGACGAGCATCACCACGACGATGCCGGCGATGCCCGCCAGCACGAGGATCGCGAGCCACGGATGCAGCCACATCCTGATCTTGAGCGCATCGCGCTCGGCGGGGGTCATCCGGGAGCGGGTGCGGATCTGGGTGAGCGCGATGAACGCGTAGACGAAGAGCGCGACCAGGCCCGCCGAGTTCATGATGAAGTCGAAGATGCCGGACTCGGGAGCGGCGAAGTTCACGATCACCGCGGCGTAGCCGCCGAGGGTGGACGCGATCACCGCGATCACCGGCACGCCGGACTTCGCCCGCTTCGCGACGAATCCCGGGGCGAGTCCCTCGTCCGCGATCGCGGCGAACATCCGGGCGGCGGAATACAGGCCGGAGTTCAGCACCGAGCAGACCGCCGTGAGGATGACGGCGCTCATCACGACTGAAGCGCCCGGCAGGCCGAACAGGCCGAAGATGTAGGCGAACGGAGCGCTCTCCGCCGGGTCCGGCAGCTCGTCCCACGGGACGATGGTGACGATCAGCAGCACGCCGCCGACGAAGAACAGCAGGATGCGCCAGATCACGGTCGTCGTGGACTGCCGGATGCCCTTGGACGGGTTCTCCGACTCTGCGGCCGCCATGACCGCGATCTCCGTGCCGAAGTAGGAGAAGATCACGATCGCCACCCCGCCGATCACCGGCCAGTAGCCGTAGGGGGCGAAGCCCCCGTGCTCCCACAGGTTGCCGACGGCGAACGTGGCGCCGGGCCAGAGCCCGAGCGCGAACAGGGTGCCGACGAGGAGGAAGACCACGATCGCGATGACCTTGACGCTCGCCAGCCAGAACTCGACCTCGCCGAACGACCGGGCCGAGATCAGGTTGGTCGCCGTGAAGATCAGCAGCAGGATGACGGAGAACAGCCACTGCGGCACCCCGGGCATCCACCCGTTCAGGATCGCGCCGCCGACGACCGCCTCGAACGCGATGACGCCGACCCAGAAGTACCAGTACAGCCAGCCCACGAAGTAGCCGGCCCAGTCGCCGAGCCCGGTGCGGGCGTACTCCATGAAGGACCCGATCGCCGGGCGTGCGGCGGCGAGCTCGCCCAGCATCCGCATGGTGAGGAAGACGAGCACCCCGCCGATGAGGTACGACAGCACGGCGGCGGGGCCCACGGCGCGGACGATGTTGCCGGAGCCGACGAAGAGGCTCGCGCCGATGATCCCGCCGAGCGTGATCATCGTGATGTGTCTGGAGCGCAGCTTCTTGCTGTGGATGCTCACTCCGGCTGAGGTCTCCGGAGAGACCGGCCCCTCGAACGACGACTGATTCGGATCCATCGCATGCCCCGCCTTCTCAGGTGCGGATCACCTGTCCTGCGGGGAACATATACCCGCGGCGGTGCGGATCGCAGTGTCGCCGCGGTGCGTGTCTCAGTAGTGGACGGAGATCTCCACGCCCTGCGGCGCCCAGTCGAAGACCTTCTTGGCCTGCCATTCGGGCATGCCGACGCAGCCGTGGCTCATCCGGCGGCCGAAGTTGCTGTGCCAGTACACGCCGTGCAGGGCCTGGTCGCCGTTGAAGTACATGACCCATTTCACGTTCGGCTGGTAGTAGCCGGGCGCTTTCGTGAGGTCCTGGTTGCCCATGTTCTGGCTGTTGAGCTTCCAGTTGATCGTGTAGTTCCCGGTCTCGGTCTCCCACCCGTCGACGCCCGAGGAGATCCTCCACGAGTCGATGACGTTGCCGTTCTCGAGGAGCGAGAGGGTCTGGCTGCCCAGGTCGACGTCGATCGTGCGGACGATCGCGACGCTGGCGAAGGGCACCTCCTCGACCTCGAGCGCGAACGCACCCTCACCCTTCTCGAGCTGGGCGGCGAAGTCCGCGGCGACGTCGGAGGTGTCGCCCAGTGCGCGGCCGACCTGGCCGGCGGCCTCGTCGCGGAGCACGGCGCCGGAGGAGTTGACGATGGTCGCGGCATCGACCGGAGCCCGGTTCACGGCCGCGGGGAGCGCGTCGACGGTCGCCTGGATGGCCGTCTCGTCGGCCTCGATCCGGAGCTGCCCGTCCTCGTCGACGATCGTGAGCCACGACGCGGCCGTCGCCGGATCGATGGGCACCGTGCGCTCCTCGCCCACGTAGAAGCCGATGGAGCCGAGCAGCGTGTTCAGGGACGCGGCGGTGGTCGCGGCATCCTCGTCGCTGATCGCGGGCTGGGCCTCCGCCGGCCCGCCGGGGAACTCGAGGGTCCTGCCGCCGTCCGCGACCGTGTCGGCGATCGCCGCGGTGAGGTCGTCGATGTCGATGCCGGTGCCCGTCTCCGACGGGGTGGTCACGTAGGCGCCCGTGGCGGCGTCGAACACCACGCCGGCGTCCACGGGGTCGGCGTAGCTGGACGGCACAGCCTTGCGCAGCGCGCTGTCGGCCGTCTCCGGATCCAGGACGATCTCGCCGGCGATCGGCTCGCCCATCCACGCGCCGATGTTCCACAGTGGCCGGGAGGCGAACGCCTCGTCGGCGAGGCCGCGGGCGTCCATGGCCGCGCCCAGGTCGGCACCGGTGAGGACGATGTCCTCGCCCGCTCCGGTCAGCGTGATCTCGGTCTCGGCGAGGTGCGTGCTGATCGCCTCAGCGGCGGCGCCGGGGGTCATGAACCCCACCGGGATGCCGGCGACGGTGGTTCCCGGGGCGATGAGGATCAGCGAGGCCGCTCCGGCTCCGAGCGCGAGGGCTCCGACGCCGATTCCGACCCACAGGCCGACGCGCTTCCGCTTCGGGCGCGGCTCGACCGGCGCCCAGGCCAGCGGCTGGTCGCCGTCGGACGGCGGCGCGACGTCCTCCGACGCAACGCCGTCGGCGGGCGTGAGAACGGCCGTCGCCGTCTCGTCGGCGGCGGAGGGCGACTCCGGCAGCTTCGAGGTTCCTGCGTCCGGCGCAGAAATGAGATCGGTCACGAACTTCACCCCCCGGCAATCAACGTGCACCTGGGACCAATCGTACGGGATCGCAGGTAACGAGGAGGCAACGGTCCGCGGCCCCTTCCGCAGCCTCCGCGGGGTCAGTCGACGACGGCGAGAGCGTCGATCTCGACGAGCATCTCCTCGCGCGGCAGGCCGGTGAACACCGTGGTGCGCGCCGGCAGCACGTCTCCCGAGGTGTGCGCGGTGACGAAGGCGCCGTACGCCTCGTTCATGATCGGGAAGTCCTCGCGCTTGGTGAGATAGACGCGGAGCATCACGACGTCGTCGAAGGTCGCGCCGGAGGCCTCGACGATCGCCTTCACGTTCTCCAGGGTGCGGGTGGTCTGGGCCGCGACGTCGCCGGGGAACAGGTACTCGCTCGTCGCGGGGTCGACAGGGCCCTGCCCGGAGACCTGGACGATCGGCCCCTTGCGGACGCCCTGGGAGAAGGTGTGCGCGGGAGCGGGGGCGGCGTCGGTCGAGACACGGATCTTCGCAGTCATACCGCCAGCCTAGTAGCGTTGTTAG
This sequence comes from Microbacterium hydrocarbonoxydans, assembly GCF_011752045.1. Taxonomy (GTDB): domain Bacteria; phylum Actinomycetota; class Actinomycetes; order Actinomycetales; family Microbacteriaceae; genus Microbacterium. The sequence goes on along the minus strand of NZ_JAAKXW010000001.1, from coordinate 1,325,400 downwards.
ATGCCTGTACAAAACACGGATCACCCCGTCGACGTGGTGCTCAGCTCCGAGAAGCCGGTGCGCGTGTACCGTGGCGCGACGGTGGTCGACGGCACCGGCGACGCCCGCTACATCGCGGACGTGGCCGTCGAGGGGGCGCGGGTCGTGGCGATCGTCCGCGAGGGCGACGCCACCGGCCTCGCGCTGCCGCAGCACGCGGTGGAGGTGGAGGCGACGGGACTCGTGCTCGCTCCCGGCTTCATCGACATGCACGCGCACAGCGACCTCGCCGTCCTCGACGGGGCGGCGCACACCGCGAAGATCAGGCAGGGCGTGACCTGCGAGGTGCTCGGTCAGGACGGCCTCGGTTACGCGCCCCTCGACGAGGCCGCGGCATCCGTGATCCCGGCTCAGATCGCCGGCTGGAACGGGACGCCGGCCTCGATGCCCTGGCGCTCCATCGCCGACCAGCTGGCGGCCGTCGACGCCGCGGCCGTCGCGAACGCCGCCGTGCTGGTCCCGCAGGGGAACCTGCGCATGATCGTGGTCGGCCACGAGAACCGCCCGGCCACGGCCGACGAGATCGCGACCATGCAGCGGATGCTCGGGGAGGCGCTCGACGAGGGCGCCTTCGGGATGTCCAGCGGGCTCACGTACACGCCCGGGATGTATGCGGACACCGCCGAGCTGGAGGCGCTGTGCCGCATCGTCGCCGAGCGCGGCGGCTACTGGGCGCCGCACACGCGCAGCTACGGCGGCGGGGCTCTGGACGCCTATCGGGAGGTGCTCGACATCGGGCGCCGCACCGGGTGCCCGATCCACCTCACCCACGCCACGATGAACTTCGCACCGAACCGCGGACGCGCGGCCGAACTGCTCGCGCTCGTCGACGAGGCCATCGCCGACGGCGTCGACGTCACGCTCGACACTTACCCCTATCTCCCCGGGGCGACCACGCTCGCCGCGCTGCTGCCCAGCCGGCTCTCGGAGAGCGGCGACCTGCTCGGCACGATCGCGGCCCTGGATGCTGCAGGCCGCGAGGCCGTGCGGGTGGAACTGGAGGAGGTCGGCTGCGACGGCTTCCACGGGGAGCGCGCGGACTGGACGGCGATCCAGATCGCCGGGACGGGGAACCCCGCGCTCGCAGGGCTGGTCGGGCGCACGATCGCCGAGATCGCCGGCGACGAGGGCCGTCGCGCCGTGGACGTGGTGCTGGACACGATCGTGGAGGACGGCGGTGCGACCGGCATCCTGATGCACGTCGGCGACGAGGACAACGTCCGCGCCATCATGCGCCACCCGCGGCACAGCGCAGGCAGCGACGGCATCCTGATCGGGGCGCGTCCGCACCCACGTGGCCGCGGCACCTTCGCGCGCTACCTCGGCCACTACGTGCGCGAGCTCGGCATCCTCACGCTGGAGGAGGCGGTGCGGCACCTCTCCGGAACCCCGGCCGCCCGTCTCGGACTCCACCGCGGCGACGCCCCGCGCGGCGTCATCCGCCCCGGGGCGACCGCGGACCTCGTCCTGTTCGACCCGGACACCGTCGCCGCCGGCGCCACGTTCGAGGAGCCCTTCGAGAACCCCGTCGGCGTGATCGAGGTGCTCGTCGGCGGCATCCCCGTCGTCCGCGACGGCCAGGTCACCGGCGCCACGCCGGGTGGCGCGCTGCGGATGCCGCCGCCGCCGCACCGCGCGACCGTGCCGAGAATCGAGGGCGTCGTCGATCCGGAGGACGCGCCGTTCGCGTGGACGCCGCAGACCCCCGTGACCGGAGCGGACGAACTCGCCGGCAGCCGGGCGCGGCTCGCCGGGGAGGGGCGGGCGGATGCCTCGGCACCGGCCATCGCGCTGGTCGTCGACCCCGCGCTCGCCGCCGACGACGCGTTCCGCGGCAGGATCGGCGCCGAGGCGTTCCGGATCACGGTCGCCGCGGACGGCGTGGAGATCCGCGGAGCGACGGCCTCCGGGGTGTTCCGCGGCGCCACCACGCTCCGTCAGCTGCGGGCGCCCGAGGGCCTGCCGGCGCGCATCCCGGCCGGCGTCTGGCAGGGCGCTCCCGCGTACCGGTGGCGCGGCGCCATGCTCGACGTCGCCAGGCACTTCCGTCCGGCGGAGGACCTGCGCCGTCTCGTCGACCTGCTCGCCGAGCATCACCTCAACGTGCTGCACCTGCATCTCACAGACGACCAGGGCTGGCGGTTCGCGGTGCCCGGCTACCCTCGCGTCACCGAGGTGGGGGCCCGCCGCGAGGCCACGCAGCGGGGCCACGGCCCGCTCGCGACGGTGGAACCCGGTGTCCACGAGGGGTTCTACTCGGATGCCGAGCTCCGCGATCTCGTGGCGTACGCTGCCGAGCGCTGTGTGACCGTCGTGCCGGAGGTGGAGCTGCCGGGGCACATCCAGGCCGCCCTCGCCGCCTATCCGGAGCTCGGCAACGGGGATGCGGGGGAGCCGGTGACCTCGCCGTGGGAGCGCTTCGGCGTCAATCCCCGGACGCTCGCGCCCACGGAGGCGTCGCTCGCATTCGGGCGAGCGGCGATCGATGCGCTGTGCGAGCTCTTCGACTCCCCGTGGATCGGGATCGGCGGCGACGAGGTGCCGGTCGCGGAGTGGGAGGCGAGCGCGGCCGCACGGGAGCGGATGCGCGAGCTCGGCCTCGAGACGCCGCATGACGTGCAGCCCTGGTTCACCGCGCAGTTCGCGGCTCACGTCCGCAGTCGGGGCCGCATCGCCCTCGCCTGGGACGAGGTGCTGGAGGGCGACGTCCCCGAGGGTGTGCAGGTGCTCGCCTGGCGCGGACCGGTCGCGATGCGCGAGGCTCTGCGCCGCGGCATCCCGGTCATCGCCTGCCCGGACCTGGAGGTCTATCTCGACTATCCGCAGTCGGACTCCGCGGAGGAGCCGATCCGCGTCGGGCCGCCGCTGACGATCGAGCGCGCCTACTCGCTCCGGGTCGAGGCGGGTGCGGCCGGCGGCCAGGCGAACGTGTGGACCGAGCATCTGCCGACGCGCGACCGCGTCGACTTCGCGATGTTCCCGCGGCTCTCCGCGATCGCCGAGCGCCTCTGGGACGGGGGAGACCCGCGCCCGTACGCGGAGTTCGCGCGGCGGCTGCCCGTGCAGCTGCGCAGACTCGGGGCCGCCGGGGTGCGTTACCGTCCCCTGGACGGGCCGGAGCCTGCGCAGCGGCGCCCGGGAGTGCCGGGGAAGCCGCTCACCGTCGCCGCGAGGGAGGACATCGTGGCGGGACTCGTGGCCCGGCTCGTCGAGCGGGAGGGCTCTTCGGTGACGACGCCCTCCTCCGCCGGCCATCCGGGGATCCTCGCCACGCCGAACGCAGCCAGGGCTTGCGAAAATCCTGTTCGTAAGGTCTACTAACAAATATGTCCGTATCCGATGACACGCGTCCGACGGCGCCGAGCGACTACACCGGCGCCAGCTCCCACGTCTTCGGGCCGGGGCGGCATCTGCGCTCCCGCTCCAAGGTGCTTCCGGAGCACGCCCGCGGGCACAACCGGGCCCTCGTGCTGCAGACGCTGTACCACTCGGGTGCCATGAGCCGTGCCGACCTGTCCCGCGAGACCGGGCTCACCCGCGTCACGATCTCCGACCTCGTCGCCGAGTTCATCGCCGACGGCATCGTGGTCGAGATCGGCATCCGGGAGACTGTGGGCCCCGGCAAGCCGCCGATCCTCATCGACATCGATCGCGCAGGCCACCAGATCATCGGGATCGACCTCTCCGGCCCCAGCGCCTTCGTCGGCGCCGTGCTCAGCCTCGACGGCGACGTCCTGGAGCGCCGGGAAGTGGCGCGACCGGAGCAGCCGGACGGCGAGGTCGTCTATGCGGCCACCCTCGAGCTCGCCCGCTCCCTCGTCGCCGCGGCGGCCAAGCCGATCCTCGGCGTCGGCATCGGCACCCCCGGCGTCGTCCGCCCAGACGGCGTCGTGCTGAGCTCGCCGAACCTCGGCTGGACGAATCTCCCGCTCGAGGCGAAGCTCGGCGTCGACCTCGACCTGCCCGTGCTGGTGCGCAACGACGCGAACGCGGCCGTGCTCGCCGAGTACACCTTCGGCGAGGCGAAGACCGACTTCATGCTCATCAAGATCGGGCGCGGTGTCGGCGCCGGCCTGATCACCGGCAGCCAGCCGCTGCTCGGCAGCCGATTCGCCGCGGGGGAGATCGGCCACGTCGTCGTCGGCACCGACGGCGGCCCGCGCTGCGCGTGCGGCAAGGACGGCTGCCTGGAGGCCTGGCTCAGCGTCAGCCGCCTGCGCGGCGCGATCGACGCCGACCCGGATGCCCGCGAGGAGATCCTCCGCGATGCCGGCACCCGCATGGCGATCGGCACCGCGCCCATCGTCGCCGCCCTCGACCTCTCCGAGGTGGTGCTCTCCGGTCCGGCCGACCTGCTCGACGGCACTCTCGTCGAGGCCGCCGTCGAGACGCTGCACGCACGCACGCTCGAGGGCGTCTTCGAGGACGTGGCGATCCGCCTGACGCAGCAGGACGACATCGTGCTGCGCGGCGCCGCGGTGATGGTCCTCTCCGGGCAGCTGGGAGTCTCGTGACCCGTATCAGGGTCGGCCTCGACGTCGGCGGCACGAAGATCGACGCGGTCGCCGTCTCTCCGGAAGGGGAGATCGCCGGGCGCCTCCGCCGGCCCACCGGCTGGGGCGAGGCCGCGGTGGTCTCATCGATCGTCGACGCCGTCTCCGCGCTCGCCGAGGAGACCGGGTTCGACCTCTCCGACGTCGCCTCCGCAGGCGTCGGCATCCCGGGACTCGTCGATGCCGACAGCGGCCGGGTGCTGCACGCCGTGAACCTCGGGGTCGAGTCGCTCGACCTCGCAGCGCGCGCGGGCGAGCGACTCGGCGTGCCGTTCCGGGTGGAGAACGACGTCAAGGCCGCGGCCCTGGGCGCGGCGGCGCTCAGCGGCGCCGAGGGGGCGATGGCCTACCTGAACCTGGGCACGGGCGTCGCCGCCGGGATCGTCGTGGACGGGCGCATCTGGCGCGGCTCCCGAGGCATCGCCGGTGAGGTCGGGCACCTCTCCGTCGACCCGAACGGACGTCTCTGCGGCTGCGGACAGCGCGGCTGCATCGAGACGTTCTGCGGCGGGGGAGCGCTGGCGAGGGCCTGGGGTCGCCCCGGCGACCTCCCGGTGCGCGACCTGCTCGTCGCCGCCGACGCCGGAGACCCTGACGCGCTCCTGCTGGAGGCGGGCCTCTACCAGGGCGCCGCCGCCGGCGTCCGCGTCCTCGTGCTCTCCGCGGACGTGGAGCGCGTCATCATCGGCGGCGGCCTGACTGCCCTCGGCGCCCGCCTGGAGGACGGCATCCGCGCCGCCCTGCTGGCAGGGGCCGAGGCTTCGCCGTTCATGCGCTCACTGCACCTGGATGAGAGAATCGAGCTGCTCCCCGCGGGGTCCCCTGCGGCGGCATTCGGTGCGGCCATGGTGGGCGCATCCATACCTTCGAAGGAGATCGTGTCCCATGGCTGAAGTCGTCATCGTCGAGAACGCCGAAGCGGCGGGCGCGCTCGTCGCAGAGGAGATCGTCGAGCTCATCGAAGGGCGACCGGATGCCGTGCTCGGCCTCGCGACCGGGTCCACGCCGCTCCCCGTGTACCAGGCGCTGCGCGCGCAGCTCGCCGGCCGTGACGTCTCGCAGGTGCGCGGCTTCGCCCTTGACGAGTACGTCGGCCTGGACCCGGCCCACCCGGAGAGCTACCGCTCCGTGATCACCCGCGAGGTCGTGGAGCCGCTCGGTCTGGATCCGCGCCGCATCCACGTCCCGAACGGGGCGGAGGCGACCATCCAGCGCGCCGGCGACGACTACGAGGCCGCGATCGAGGCGGCCGGAGGCGTCGACATCCAGATCCTCGGCATCGGCACCGACGGTCACATCGGCTTCAACGAGCCCGGCTCGTCGTTCGCGTCCCGCACGCGGGTGAAGACGCTCACCGAGCAGACCCGCGAGGACAACGCGCGGTTCTTCGACTCCGTCGACGACGTGCCGCGGCACTGCATCACCCAGGGACTCGGCACCATCCTCCGGGCGCGGCACCTCGTGCTGCTCGCCTTCGGCGCTGGCAAGGCGCAGGCGGTCGCGGACGCCGTCGAGGGCCCGCTCACTGCGTTCCTGCCCGGCTCCGCGATCCAGCTGCACCCGCATGCGACGGTCGTCGTGGACGAGGCGGCGGCGTCGAAGCTGAAGCTCGCTGACTACTACCGCTACACGTTCGCGAACAAGCCGGCCTGGCAGGGCATCTGATCCGCCGGGCTCCGCGGGGGCGTGAGGCCCGCGCGGTGCTCAGTCGCGCAGCGACGGCCAGGCGATCGGGAGCAGGTGCTCCGTGCTCAGCGGGGCGAGCGGCAGCGTCTCGACGTCCCCGGCGGTGATCCAGCGGAGCTCGGCGAGCTCGGCCTGGACAGCGACCGACGCCGGGTCGATCGAGGTGGCGAACGCCTCGGCGACGACCCGGTGACCCGGCTCGTTCGCCGCCTCGGAGACGAACGTTCCGAGCGGTTCGAGATCGCCCTCGTCGAGCAGCAGCCCGAGCTCCTCGTGGAGCTCCCGGATGAGAGTCTGCGCGGGGGTCTCACCCGGCTCCGGCTTGCCGCCGGGCTGCATGAACCGCACAGTGCCCTGCTTGCGGACGACGAGCACGCGCCCGTCGTCGTCGGTGATCACGGCGGCGCTGACGAGGATGTCAGGCACGCGCGAACACCTTTCCCGGGTTCAGGATGCCGAGCGGATCGAAGACCCGGGTGATCTGCCGCTGCAGCTCCCACTGCTCCTCGCCGAGCTCGTCGGCGAGCCAGCGGCTCTTCAGGACTCCGATGCCGTGCTCACCGGTGAGGGTGCCGCCGAGCGCGATCGCGGCGCGGAAGAGCTCGTCAGCGGCCGCCCAGATGTGCGCGGGGGGCTCGGCGCCCTCGAAGATGAAGTTGGGGTGCAGGTTGCCGTCGCCGGCGTGCGCGACCGTCGGGATGGTCAGGCCGAAGTCCCGTTCGATGCGGGCGATCTCGTCGAACATCGCGGGCATCGCGCTGCGCGGCACCGAGACGTCCTCGATGAGGTTCGTGCCGAGCGCGGCCATCGCGGGGTGCATCGCGCGGCGGACGGCGAGGAGCCGTTCGCCCTCCTCGCGATCGTGGGACACCTGGGTGTCGCCGCCGTGGGCGCGGAGGACCGCGGCGATCGTGTCGGCCTCGGATGCTGCGGCGGGGCCGTCGGTCTGGATCGTCAGCTGCGCGCTGCCCGCGGGGAAGGGAGGGAGCTCGAGCAGCGAGGCGACGGCGGCCAGGCTCGCGGCATCCATCAGCTCCATGATCGCCGGCTGCACGCCCGCGGCGGTGACGGCGGCGGATGCTGCGGCGGCGGTGCGCACGTCGGGGAACGTCGCGGCGATCGTGCAGGTGCCGCCCTCGATGAGCCGGCGGAGCTTCAATGTGGCGCCCACGACGACCCCGAGGGTGCCCTCGGAGCCGATCACGAGTGAGGTCAGGTCGAGCCCGGTGACGCCCTTCACGCTGCGGTGCCCGAGATGGAGGAGGCGCCCGTCGGAGAGCACGAGATCCACGCCGAGGACCGCATCGCGCACCACCCCGTACTTCGCGCAGAGCAGCCCGCCGGCGCCGGTGGCGATGTTGCCGCCGACCGTGGAGATCGCGCGGCTGGCGGGATCGGGCGCCCACCACAGGCCGTGCGCGGCGAGGATGTCGTTGAGATCGGCGTTGAGGATGCCCGGCTCCACCACGGCGAGCAGGTCGTCGGCGCGGATCTCGCGCACCGCCGTCATCCGCAGCGTGGAGAGGACGATCTCGCCGGCGCCGCCGTTCGCCGCCCCGGCGAGACCGGTGCCCGCGCCGCGGACGACGACGGGGGTGCGGGTCTCGGTCGCGATGCGCAGGACCTGCTGGACGTGTTCGACGGTCTCCGCGTGCACGACCGCGAGGGGCCGGCCCGGTGAGGAGTGACCGGAGTGATCGGCACGCGCGGCCTCGAGAGCGGCCGGGGAGACGTCGACGAGATCGCCGAGGGCGGCAGTGAGCAGCTCGAGGGCGCTCATGAGAGGCTGCGTCGCCCGCTCACCACGCCGACGCCGACGGCGACCACCGCGAAGGCGACGCCGATGACGGGCTGGTCCATCAGCCACCAGGCGATCGTCACGCCGACGTAGATGAGCAGCTCGACCGCCGCGCGCAGGAACGGATGCAGGCGCAGCACCGGCTTCGGAGAGAGGAACAGCGCCCAGACGAGCAGCACCACGAGCGGTGCGCCGATCCCGAGGATGATGTTCCACGGCAGCGGCCAGGTGGCGAAGCCCCAGAGGGCGAGCGTGCCGATCGCGATGATCAGGACGACGGCCCGGACGACGTCCAGCGCGGAGATGTTCGGGCGTTCGACGCCGGGGACGGAGCTGGATTCCTGGGGCATGCTCCCAGTCTATTCGGGGTGCGCGGGCCGCCCGGCTGCGCGATCGTGGTGCACGCTCAGAGGGAGGTCTGCACGCTCAGAAGGAGTTCTGGCAGAGTCCCGGGAGCTGCGGGAGGTCGGCGATGGTCTGGATGCTCGTCGTGACGACGTCTCCGATCGTCTCTCCGGAGACATAGGAGTAGGTCACAGGGGCGTCCTCGCAGACCTGCTGCCAGGTGGGGTGCAGCTCCAGGAGCGCGGCGCCGTCGTCGCCGAGGGGGAGATCCTGGACGGCCTCGTCGAGGGTGGTGCGGACGATCGCATCGGGCTCGCCGCTCACGGGGATCTCGAAGAAGAGGGTGAGCGTCTGGACATCGAGGTACGTGGTGCTCTCGCCGAACGTGGGCGATCCTTCGGGGACCGTGGACTCGGGCGGGTCGGTGGGCTCGGTCGGATCGGTCGGCTCGGTGGGATCCGTCGGCTCCGCCGGCTCGGTCGGCTCGGGTTCGGGCTCCGGGTCGACCGGAGCGGGCTCCACGGGGGCGGTCGGCTGGCTCACCACAGGTGCGGACTCGGGGGCGGGCGCAGGATCGGGCGCGACCGGATCCACGATCGGCGCCGGATCGGGTGTCGGCGCCGGCTCCTCGATCACCACAGGCTCCTCGACCGTCATCGACTCGTCGGGGCCGACGTCCGCCGTGATCGAGCTCGATTCGCCGTCGCCCGCGTTCGGCAGCGAGGTGGCCGGGTTCGCTCCGGCCAGGCCGGGGACGATCGCGACGGCGGCGACGACGCCCGCGACGACGAGCGCGGCGGATCCGGCGCCGACGAGGGCGCCCATCCCGGTGAGGAGGCCGCCGGAGGACGCGCCACCGGCGCTGCCGCCCGAGGTTGAGCCGCTCGCGGCGCCGATCCCCGCAACGCCCGCTCCGCTGACGGTGACGCCGCCCTCGATCACGCCCGACGGCATCGCCGCGAGCGCCACGATCGGGGCGCCGCCGCCCTGGAGCGTGGCGAGGTAGCCGGCGGACCCGCTGACCCCGAGCACGAGCGGGAGCAGCACGAGGACGAGGCGGCTGGAGACGTCCTTGGCCTCCGCCGCGACGATCATGCAGCGCGCGCACTCGTCGAGATGCTTCTCCAGCCGGGTGTGATCGCGGGTGCTGAGGTTGCCGCGCGAGTAGGCGCCGAGGTGCTCGATCGTCCACTGGCACTCGGATCCGGGGGCGGCGCTGCGCAGGTGCGCCTGGATCCACGCTTCGCGAAGCCCCTCGCGGGCGCGGAAGGCGAGCTGCGACACGGCCCCGGCCTTCATGCCGAGCAGGGGAGCCACCTCCTGCGGCTTCATCTGCTCGATCTCGGTGTACCAGAGCACCTCCTGCCAGCGCGACGGGAGGCTGCGGAACGCCTGGGCGGTGAGGCTGCGGTCGAGCGCCTCGTTCGCCGCCTGGTCGGTGCTGTGCGGGTCGGCGACGGCGTCGAGTTCGTCGACGTTCGTCTCGCGGCGCGAACGGCCCCAGGCCGCTGCGGTGTTGCGGATGCTCGTGAAGAGATAGGCGCGGAACGAGCCGTTCGGGCCGCCGCCCTTGACGATGGCCTGGTAGATGCGCGTGTACGACTCCTGGACGAGATCGTCCGGGTCGATGGAGGAGGTGATGGAGCGGGCGACCGCCATGCCGGACGGGTAATGCCGACGCCAGAGTTCGCCGAACGCCTCCGCGTCACCCGAACGGGTGCGCAGGACGAGGTCGGAGTCGGCGATCGTTCCGTCGGGCAGGGTGTTCTCGTGGTCCACAGTCATCCATCTGTCGTGGGGCGCAGGTGTGCCTCCACAGGGAGAGACGCATGACGGGGTTGTTCATCACGCGCGTCGTCCATTCTCTCTCGAATCTCCCGCTCTGACCACCCCGGGACGAGATCCATGGAGAAATCTCACATCGGAGAATCCCAGATCCGGGGCCTCTTCTGTCGAATCGCTCGAAGAACCTCGAAGAAATCCTGCGAAGTCGCGTAATGAACGGCGGCCTCCTCCGTCTCACCTCGTAGAGACATCCGAGGGCGCCACCGGGGGGCGGCGCCCGAGGTGCCGGTGCGAGGGGGGCAACAGCACCGGTCGGGTGGCCCGGGAGCACGCAGGGGAGGAGCGACCGGGCCCCCGCTCTGCTCTGGGGATGAGGCCGCCGATCTGGGGACCGGCGGCCTCCCCCTCGAGGGGACTCAGCGCGCGCCGACCCGTACGTCCACGACGTGCAGCTCCGCATCCAGGAGCACCGCGTCGCCGGGGAATCCCGCACTCAATCCGCCGACCGAGGCCCCGAGGCCGATCGCGGCCGCCGGGGTCCTGGTCAGCGCACGCACGGCGTCCGCGAGCGGGACCCCTGCTGCCACCGCACGGCGCAGCGCGACATCCTGCGTGAGGGTCGAGCCGGCGATCGACCCGGTGTCGTCGGCGCGGGCGATCCCGTCCTTCACGGTCACGCTGACCGCGCCGAGGTCGTAGTGGCCGTCGGCGCTGCCCGCCGCGGCCATCGCGTCGGTGATCAGCGCGACCCGGCCGGGAGCCGAGTCGAACAGCAGCCTGATCACCAGCGGGTCGAGGTGCACGTTGTCGGCGATCGCCTCCAGCACCACGCGGTGATCGGATGCCGCGGCGAGCACCGGCCCCGGGGCGCGGTGGTGGATGCCGTTCATGCCGTTGAACGCATGCGTGAGGATCGAGGCGCCCGCTTCGAAGGCCGCGACGGCGACCGCGGCATCCGCGTCGGTGTGGCCGACCGCGGCGGCCGCGCCCGCCTGCACGATCAGCCGGACGGCGTCGAACCCGCCGGGAAGCTCAGGCGCGATCGTGACCTGCCGCACGGTGCCGCGGCCGGCCTCCAGCAGCCGCTCCACGTCGGCGGCCACGGGAGCGCGGAGCAGTGAGGGCTCGTGCGCACCGTGGTGGCCGGGGTCGAGGAACGGCCCCTCGAGGTGGGAGCCGAGGATGTCGGCATCCGTCCGCATCAGCTCCGCGATGTCGGCCACGCTCCGGGCCAGCGCGTCCAGCGGAGCGGTGACCAGGGAGATCACGGCGCGGGTCGTGCCGTGTTCCCGGTGCAGGGCGCGCCCGGTGCGGATCGCCTCCACGCCGTCGTCGAACGCCGCGCCGGCGCCGCCGTGACCGTGGATGTCGATGAAGCCCGGGGTGAGGATCGCGCCGGGGCCGGCCGTCGCGACCGCGTCGACGACCTCGTCGGCGGGCGCCCAGTCCGAGCCCGTGCCGGTGGCGGCGACGCGGCCGTCCTCGACGCGGACCCAGGCGTCTTCGACGACGGCGCCCGCGTCGACCAGTCGGGCGGAATGGATGACGAGCGAGCCCGTCGTCGCGGTGTGCACGGTCATCGGTCGCTCCAGGTGATCTCGGCGGACGGGTGGAAGTCGATTCCCTCAGCCTTCCACAGCGGGGCCATGGCCCCGAGGCGCGCACGGAAGGACTCCCAGGTGCGCTCCGGGGACTCCCGCGGCGACCAGGCGATCTCCGCCTGCGCGGCGGCGCGCGGGAAGGCGAGGCGCTCGACCTCGGCGAGGGTGCGGGTCGTCTCGCTCCACAGCGGCGCCTCGACGCCGAGGATGGCGGCATCCGGAACGTCGAGCACCGCGGTCGGCTCCCACTCGTAGGCCGTGCGCACGTCGATGACGCCAGCCCAGGCGAGTCCGAGCGGGAAGTCCTCCGCGTACTTCATGTCGAGGTAGGCGGTGTTCGAGGGGGACAGGATGAGGGCCCCGCCGCGCTCGACGAAGCGCGCGGCCTCCTCGGCGTGCGTGCCCTCCGGGGTGGTCCTGCCCCAGTACTGGCCCACGGTGCCCTCGGCGATGCCTGGCGCCGAGCCCATCTCGTGCCACGCGACGGGCGTCTTGCCCGCCTCGACCACGATGGCCGTCACCCGTTCGGCGAACAGGTCGAAGTCGGCCTGCGGGGTGCCCAACGACTCGTCGCCGCCGACGTGGAGGTACGGGCCCGGGGTCAGCTTCGCGAGCTCGCGGACGACGTCGCGGACGAAGTCGTAGGCGCGGGCCTCGTGGATGCGGACACTCGAATGACCGACGCCCCAGCCGAGGTAGGGCTCACCGGCCACCGGCAGCGGCTGACCGAGCCGCGCGGACTCGGCGATGAGCTCGTCGTTGAGCACGGGGGCCTCGACGAGCTCCGGATAGGCGACGCCGATCGCATGGGTGTGGCCGGGCAGGTCGATCTCGGGGATCACGATCATGTGGCGGGATGCCGCGTAGGCGACGATCTCGCGGTAGTCGTCCTTCGTGTAGAAGCCGCCCGGATCGCCGCCGGCCGCGGTCGCCCCGGCGCGCTCGGTGAGCAGCGGCCAGGAGGCGATCTCGATCCGCCAGCCCTGGTCGTCGCTGAGGTGCAGGTGCAGGTGGTTGAGCTTCAGCGCGCTCGCCGCGTCGATGAACCTCTTCACGTCGTCGACGCCGAAGAAGTGCCTGGCGACGTCGAGCATCACGCCCCGGCGCGGGAAGCGGGGGGCGTCGGAGACGTCAGCCTGTCGCAGGCTCCAGCTGCCGTCCTCGTCCTCGCGCAGGAGCTGCAGCAGCGTCTGCACGCCGTAGAACAGTCCGGCCTCGTCGGCGCCGACGATCTCGGCGGTCTCCCCGACGGAGAGGGTGTAGCCCTCGGATGCAGCGACTGCCGGGTCGATGCGCAGGGTGATCTCGGCAGGCGCTTCCGCCTGTGCGAGGCGGATGCCGGTGCGCCGCTCGACCGCGTCGATCAGTTGTGGCACCGCCGGGGAGTCACCCGCCACGCGGATCGCCGCGGTGACCGGCATCCGTCCTTCCCCTGCGGTGGCGGACACGGGCGCGGGCACGAGCGGCAGGGGATGAGGAAGGACCATGAACAAAACCTACCGTGCGAGGTGGGGCGGGTAACAGAGGGGAAGTGCTCCCCGCAGCATCCGCTATGCTCGTAACCGTCGCGACTGGCGTCTGGGTGGACTACCACCGGGGAGCGACTGACCACGGAATTCGACCGCGCGCCTGGGCCGATGGAAGCATCCCTTTCGAATCCGTTGTCAGAGGAGCACGTCACATGACCGACCGTTACTTCAACGCCCCGCTCGCCGAGGTCGACCCCGAGATCGCCGAGGTCCTCGACCGCGAGCTCAAGCGCCAGCAGACGTTCCTCGAGATGATCGCATCCGAGAACTTCGTGCCCGTCTCCGTGCTGCAGTCGCAGGGCTCGGTGCTCACCAACAAGTACGCCGAGGGCTACCCCGGCCGCCGCTACTACGGCGGCTGCGAGGAGGTCGACGTCGCCGAGGAGCTCGCGATCCAGCGCGCGAAGGACCTCTTCGGCTCGGAGTTCGCGAACGTCCAGCCGCACTCCGGCGCCTCCGCGAACGCGGCCGTGCTGCACGCGATCGCCCGCCCCGGCGACACGCTGCTCGGCCTCTCGCTCGACCAGGGCGGCCACCTCACCCACGGCATGAAGATCAACTTCTCCGGCCGTCTCTACGACATCGTCGCCTACGGCGTGAACCCCGAGACCTCCACCATCGACATGGACGAGGTGCGACGCCTCGCCATCGAGCACAAGCCGAAGGTCATCATCGCCGGCTGGTCGGCCTACCCGCGCACGCTCGACTTCGCCGCGTTCCGCGCGATCGCCGACGAGGTCGGCGCTCTCCTCTGGGTCGACATGGCGCACTTCGCCGGCCTCGTCGCCGCGGGCCTGCACCCGAACCCGGTGCCGCACGCCCACGTCGTCTCCTCGACCGTGCACAAGACCATCGGCGGCCCGCGCTCGGGCTTCATCCTCACCAACGACGCCGAGATCGCGAAGAAGATCAACTCCGCCGTCTTCCCGGGCCAGCAGGGCGGACCGCTCATGCACGTCATCGCGGCCAAGGCCACGGCCTTCAAGCTCGCGGCGACCCCCGAGTTCAAGGAGCGCCAGGAGCGCGTCCTGCGCGGTGCGGCCATCCTCGCCGAGCGCCTCTCGCAGCAGGACGTGAAGGATGCCGGCATCGGCGTGCGCTCCGGCGGCACCGACGTGCACCTGGTCCTCGTCGACCTGCGCGACGCGGCGATCGACGGCAAGCAGGCGGAGGACCTCCTGCACGAGATCCACATCACCGTGAACCGCAACGCCGTGCCGAACGACCCGCGCCCGCCGATGGTCACCTCCGGCCTGCGCATCGGCACCCCGGCACTCGCCACCCGCGGGTTCGGCGACGCCGAGTTCACCGAGGTCGCCGACATCATCGCCCTCGCGCTGCTCCCCGGCGCCGATGTCGAGGCGCTCCGTGCCCGCGTCGACGCCCTCGCCGCCGCGTTCCCGCTGTACCCCGACCTGCAGCAGTAACGGCGTTTCGTCTCTGCGTTTCGACTCGCTTCGCTCGCTCGACGACCGTCTTCTCGCTCAACGACCGGGTCCCTCCCGGTCGTTGAGCGAGGAGCGGAGCGACGAGACGAAACGCTCCCGGTATCCGGCATCCGACTCCCGCCTCGAAAGGGCTCCTGACATGACCGCGAAGATCCTCGACGGCAAGGCCGCAGCCGCATCCATCAAGGCCGAGCTCACGGAGCGCGTCGCCGCTCTCAAGGAGAAGGGCATCGTCCCCGGCATCGCGACCGTGCTCGTCGGCGCCGACCCGGCATCCCAGCTGTACGTGGGCATGAAGCACCGCCAGTCCGAGGCGATCGGCATGAACTCGATCCAGCGCGAGCTCCCCGCCGACGCCACGCAGGAGGATGTGGAGGCGCTGATCGACGAGCTCAACGCCGACCCCGCGTGCCACGGCTACATCGTGCAGCTGCCGCTGCCGAAGCACCTCGACACCGATGCGATCCTCGAGCGGATCGACCCGGCGAAGGATGCCGACGGCCTGCACCCGACCAACCTCGGCCGGCTCGTGCTGAACGTGAACAGCCCGATCACGACGCCGCTGCCGTGCACGCCCCGTGGCGTGATCGAGCTGCTGCTGCGCAACGACTACGACCTCAAGGGCAAGCACGTGGTGGTCGTCGGGCGCGGCGTCACCATCGGCCGCCCGATGGGACTGCTGCTGACCCGGCGTGACATCAACGCGACCGTCACCCAGGTGCACACCGGCACGCCAGACATGTCGCCGTACCTCCGCCAGGCCGACGTGATCGTCGCCGGCGCAGGCGTGAAGCACCTCATCAAGGCCGAGGACGTGAAGCCGGGCGCCGCCGTGCTCGACGTGGGCGTCACGCGCGAGACGGATGCCGAGACCGGCAAGAGCCTCGTCTTCGGCGACGTGCACCCGGACGTGGCCGAGGTCGCCGGCTGGATCTCCCCGAACCCGGGCGGCGTCGGCCCGATGACCGTCGCCCTCCTGATGACGAACGTGGTCGAGGCCGCCGAGCGCCTGGTCTGAGGCCTGTCCGTATCGCTCCGGTCGCACTTGAGCACAGTCTCGCGCCTGCGCACTGTGCTCGACTGCGACCGGAAGCGGGCTGAGCGACCCGAAGCGGGCTGAGCGACCGGAACCCGACCCGGGGGCGGCGCGTCAGCGCGGCGGGAAGGCGCGCTCCACGGCATCCAGTGCCGCGGCGTAGACGACGTCCCAGTCCGTCACCTCGGGGGCGACCGCGGCGAGCTCCAGGGCCACCGAGCCGTGAACCTGCGCCCACACGGTCACCGCGGCGGTCATCACCTCGTCCTCGGGCACGCGCGCCGCGAGCGTCCGGACCAGCGGTGCCATCGCAGAGCTCATGACCTCGGCGTCCGGAGCGCAGCCCGCGGCGTCGGTGATCGCCCCGCCGAACATCAGCCGGTACAGCGCGGGGTTGGCCTTCGCCCAGTCGCGATACGCCAGACCGAGAGCGCGGAGGCCCGCGCCCTCGGTCGAGGCCTGCGCGGTGCCGAAGGACGTGAAGCCGTGCTCGATCACCGCCACCAGCAGCTCGGCCTTGCCGCCGAACAGGGCGTAGATCGCCGAGGTCGACGTTCCGGCCCGCTGGGCGATGTCGCGCAGGCTGATCCGTTCCGGGCCCTCCCTGTCCACCGTCTCGGCGGTGATGTCGAGGAGGCGGTCGCGGAGGGCTTCGTCGTAGGTCGCGGGTCTTGCCATGGGATGGATCGTATCGTAACGTTGTTGCATAACAGCGTTACATAACAATGTCCCCAAGGAGGGTCCGATGGTCCAGCATGTCTTCCCCGGTCGCTTCACCGCCACCCCGGAGCGATCCGACATCACCGTCTTCCTCATCGGGATGCGCGCCAACCGCTGGTGGCAGGTCGCCAAGGTCGCGCGCGTCGCCGGCAAGATGGGGCCGATGCTGCGGCATCTCGCCCAGCATCCGGATGCCGGAATGCTCGGCGCCCACAACTGGTTCGGCCGCACGACGCTGCTGCTGTCGTACTGGGAGAGTCCCGAGCACCTGCAGCGCTTCGCCGCCGATCGCGATGCTCCGCACCTGCAGCCGTGGCGCGACTTCATGCGCACGCTGCAGGGCTCCGGCAGCGTGGGCGTCTGGCACGAGACCTATCAGGTGCCCGTCGCCGACCTCGAGGCCGTGTATGTCGACATGCCCGCGTTCGGCCTGGCCGCGGCGACCACGCACGCCCCGATCGGCCCGGGCATGAAGACCGCGCGTCAGCGGCTCGGACGCTGATCGCCTCGCACGGATGCCGCGGCAACCCCGTCGTTCCGGTCGCAGAAGAGCACGGTGCTCGAGCGTGGGACTGTGCTCTTCTGCGACCGGAGCCGTGGGAGAGCGTGTGGACCTCAGGCCTGCGGGGTCAGGGAACCCTCGATGCCGGTGATCCGGGCCTGCTCGTCGAAGCGGAAGGCGGCCTGACCGCCGGCGTCGGCGACGATCGCACCGGTGTAGGCCTCGTCGGTCCAGGTGAGATTCCACCCGGCGAGCCGGGCGAGGTCCCACACGGAGGTGCGGGCGTCGGGGAGATCGAGTCCGGCGAGGATGCGGGGGAGCGAGGCCACCGATCCGGACACGGTCAGCGGCGGGAGCGGGGCGTCGAGCAGGAACACCGCCCTGGTCCCTCCGCCGACCGGCGCCGAGTAGTACGGCGAGCCGCCGGTGATCTCGACCGCCGCCCCGCCGACCTGATGGGCGGCCGCCGCGATCCAGTCCTCGTCGCCCGCGGCGTCGGCCGGGAACGGGAGCTCGCCGACGGTCAGCTCGGCGATGCCGTGCGCGGCGCCGTAGTCGCGCAGCCGCGTGGCGATGCCGCTCCGGTCGCCGTGGGGGTGCGCCCAGGCCCACAGCAGCGAGCGGGGCGCCGGGGCGATCGTCGCGATCAGGTGCGCTCGTGCGACCAGCCGGCGCGATGCGTCGGCATTCGCCGAGAAGATGATCGTGCCGTCCGTCATGTCGGCATCCCAACGGTGCTCGCCCAGCGCCTCCGCAGCGGTGAGCAGCTGGTCCTGGCGGAGGGCGGTGAACAGGGCGGCACGGTCGGCGAGAGGCTGAAGCGCGGCGAAGGTCATGAGGACAGTCTCACCCCGATTGCTATGAATCCACCGACGCGGTGACCTCGGCGAGGGCCCCCTCGGCACGGCCCATGCGCCACACGCTCGGGATGAGCATCGTGCCGAGGGCGACGACGGCGTACACGATCGCCGAGCCGACGAGCAGTGCCGACACGTCGACGTGCCCGATGAGCCAGCCGAACGCGAGGGTGCCGACCGGCATCGCGACGAAGCTGGCGAGCATGTCGTAGCTGGCCACGCGCGACAGCTTGTCGCCCGGGATCTGCTCCATCTCGGTGACGTTCCAGCCGGTGTTGAAGATCTCCACCCCGGCGCCCGCGACGAAGGCGGCGATCGCGACGAGGAGGGCGTGCGGGTACAGGCCGAGCATCGCCAGCGGGATCGCGAGCGCGCTCACGGCGAGCATGCCCCAGCGCAGCGGGCGGCGCAGCGGCAACCACATGAGGATGAGCGTCATCACGAGGATGCCGGCGCCCTCGGCGCTGACCACCCAGCCCCAGCCGGTGATGCCCAGGCGCGGGTCGTTCTTCGCGAGGTACGGCCCCGCGACACCCCACGCGCCGATGTGGATCGCGTTGAGCAGCATGAAGGCGAGGCAGATCGTCCACATCCAGGTGCGCGACCAGAACTCGTGCCAGCCGGTGCGCAGGTCTCGGAAGAAGCTGGACCCGGACGGCGACGGCGCAGGGAGCCGCACCATCGCGAGCAGGACGATCGCGATCGCCCAGCCCGCGCCCTGGATCACCATCACCCAGGCGGGTCCCGCCGTCGCCACGATGACGCCGGCGATGATCGGGCCGCCGATGGTCGTCGCCGAGCGCACGAACGAGAGCATCGCGTTCGCCTGCTGCAGGTGCTCGGGGGTCGTCAGCTGCGGGATGATGCCCTGCATCGCCGGCATCACGAACGCCGACGACGCGCCGTTCACCGCGGCCAGGAGCGCCAGCATCGGCACCGTCGCCGTACCGGTGAAGAGGAGGGCGGCGGTCGTTCCGATCGAGAGGATGTCGACCACGTAACAGGTCTGGATGACGAGGGCGCGGGGCAGCCGGTCGGCCACGACGCCGCCGAAGATGAGGAACACGACGTTGGCGAGCGTGTGGATGGTCAGCACGATCGCCAGCGAATCCGGGGCGTTGTCGATGCCGAGCACGGCGAAGGCGAGCGCGATCGACGACATCGACCCGGCGATCATCGTGATCGCGCGGGCGAGGAAGAACCAGCGGAAGCCGCGGTCCTGCATCGCGGCCAGGCCTCGCATCACCGGTGGGCCCGTTGTCTGCGCATCCGCCCATCCTGCCACGGCCGGAATGCGACGAGTCCCGGTGCGCTCGCGGAGCGCACCGGGACTCGATTCAGGGTGTCAGGGGCGAGGGGCGTCGTGCTCGACGAACTTCTCGACCTGCGCGAGCTCCTGCTGCCCGCCCATCTTGTAGCCGAAGGTGCGGTCCCAGCTGATCGGCGTCACCGAGATCGTGCTGTTGAACCAGGACGCGGTGACGTCCGCATCCGACCGCTCCTCCTCGCACGAGGCCTGGTCCTCACCCGCCACGTCGGCGCACAGTCCGAGCACGATCCGGTACGAGCCGTTCGGCTGGACGGCGTAGCTGTGGTAGGCCAGCGTCTGCGAGCCGACGGACGACCACACGGCGGGCTGGGCCTCGGCGCCCTGCGAGACGTTCGGGTAGTTCACGTTGAGCCCGAACTCGCTCTGCATGAGCAGGCCCTCGGCGCGGAGACCGATGAGGAACTGCGCACCCCACTCGGCGGTCGAGCGGTAGTTCACCAGCGGGAAGCTGGAGAGGTCGTTCGTGCCCGCGGTGCTGAAGGCGACGGCCGGGATGTCGTGCTCGATGGCCGCGAGGGCGGCGCCCACCGTGCCGGAGTCGCTCACGGAACTCGCCACGTTGAGGCCGGAGTTGATGCCGGAGACGACCAGGTCGGGGTGCTCCCAGCCCACCGTCGCGTGCAGGCCGCCGCGGGTGGCGAACTTCACGGTGTCGGCGGGAGTCGCGCTGGGGCTCGTGGGCTGGCACGGGCCGTCCTGCACGCACAGGCCGAAGACAGCGCCGCCCGAGGGCGCGTCGGCGCAGTCGTCCGCGTACTCCGCGCTGACGTCCTCGCCGGCGTTGGTGATCACGGGGTCTTCGCCGAGCGTCAGCACGCCGCTGTTGGTGACCGCGGAGCCGCGGCCGCTCTGCACCTGCCACGGGGCGATGACGACGACGTCGGCGCCGGCGTTGCAGAGGGCGCGGCGGATCTCGTACAGGCCGAGGCCGTCGGAGTTGTTCGGCCGGTCGGCGCGCATCGAGTCGTCGTTCGTGACGAGGATCCTGAGGCCCTCCAGCGACGTGGCTGCGACGGGTCTGCCCTGCGATGCGCCGGGCGAAGCGGAGGCGAGGCCGGCGCCGGCCAGCAGTGAGACGGACATCAGCGCAGCAGCCGCGATTGCGCAGGCGCGCGCCAGGGGACGGAACGAAGCCATGAGTGCTCCCTCGGGTAGGGGCCGACGACGGTGTCGGGTATGGCGAAGATACCGGCCTCAGGCAAATCCCGTCAACGTTAAGGTTTTTGATCCGGCGGTGACGAACGGACGACTCACGCCAGGCGGGCGCGCAGCGACCGCGCCACCGCTTCCGTGTCGGCCGCCTCGGTCACCGCCCGGACCACCACCACACGCGAGGCGCCGGTGGCGAGCACGTCGTCGAGGCGCTCCCCGGCGGAGACCCCGCCGATCGCGAACCACGGCTTCGCGGTGCCGGTCGCCGCGACGGCACGGAGCGGTCCGAGTCCGACCGCGGCGCGACCGGGCTTGGTCGGCGTCTCCCACACCGGGCCGACGCAGAAGTAGTCCAGCCCAGGATCGGCATCCGCCTCGAGAGCCTGCGTCACCGAGTGCGTCGACCTGCCGAGGATGACGTCGTCGCCGAGGAGCTCCCTGGCCTGCGCGGTCGTGAGATCTCCCTGTCCGACGTGGAACACGTCGGCGCCGACGAGCGCCGCGACGTCCGCGCGGTCGTTGACGGAGAACAGCTTGCCGTGACGGCGGGCGACGGCGGCGAGCACCTCGAGCGCCTCGATCTCGGCGCGCGCCTCGAGCCCCTTGTCGCGCAGCTGCACGATGTCGACGCCTCCGGAGTACGCCGCCTCCAGGAAGTCCGCCAGGTCCCCCTCGGCGGTGCGGGCGGTGGTGCAGACGTACAGTTTCGCGGCGGCGAGCAGCTCCCGGCGGCGGGCGCGGAGACCGGCGGCGTCGGCGACGGAGGGGAGGAGTGCGGGCATAGCCCTAGAGTAGAGGTGTCCGCGGGAGCCCAGAGGGGCTGAGAGGGCCACGTGCCGACCGCTGAACCTGATACGGGTCATACCGTCGTAGGAAAGGGCACGCAATGCGCATCGCTGTGATCGGCGCCGGGATCATCGGCCTGGCGACCGCCGACGAGCTGGTCCGTCGAGGACACGACGTCGCCGTCTGCGATCCGCGGCCGGCCGGCGGAGCGAGCCACGCCGCCGCGGGGATGCTCGCCCACGCTGCCGAGGCCGCCTGGGGGCAGGAGGCGCTGATGTCGCTCATGGCGGCGTCGGCCGCGCGCTACCCGGGATTCGTGGCGCGGCTCGCCGCCTCCGCCGGGCACGCCGTCGGCCACCGCGTCGACGGGACGCTCTCGGTCGGCGTCGACGCAGCCGATCGCGAGGCGCTCGCCGCGCTGGCGGAGCTGCAGCGCGCGCACGGCCTGCCGGCGGAACGGATGACGGGTTCCGCGGCGCGCGAGCGGGAACCGGCGCTCGGCCCGGCGGTCACCTCCGCCGTGCTCACCGTCGACGACCACCAGGTCGACCCGCGGCAGGTCACCGCCGCCCTGCTCACGGTGCTCGGCGACCGCGTCCGGCCCGAGAGCGTCGATGCGGTGATCCGCACGGCCGGTGCGGCGACCGGCATCCGCCTCGCGTCGGGCACGGAGATCGAGGCGGATGCGGTCGTGGTCGCCGCCGGCCTCGGCAGCGCGGCGATCGAGGGCGTCCCGTCGCTCCCGCTGCGGCCCGTCTGGGGCGACATCCTCCGGCTGCGGATTCCGGAGGGGCTGCGCCCGCTCCTGACGCTCACGGTCCGTGCACAGGTGCGCGGACGGTCGGTGTATCTCGTGCCGCGGGACGACGGCACCGTCGTCCTCGGGGCGTCGGTGCGCGAGGGCAGCGTCGAGGGGGTGCAGGCCGGATCCGTGCTCGCGCTGCTCCGCGATGCGGACACGGTCGTCCCCGGCATCGGCGAGTGCGAGATCGTCGAGATGCTCGCCCGCCCCCGCCCCGGCAGCCCCGATGCCGTACCGCTGCTGGGCCGGGTCTCACCGGGCCTCGTCGTGTCGACCGGCTTCGACCGGCACGGCGTGCTGCTCACCCCGCTCGCTGCGGAGGTGGGGGCCGACCTCGCCGAGGGGCGAGACGTCGACGCCGCGCTGCTCTCCGCCATGGATCACCGACGGTTCACCGCGGCCGGCGACCGCGAGGCGGCCGGCTCGCGGACCGCGCCCGCCCTCGCCGACCTGGTCGGCGCCCTACCGGAAGGCTCGCGATGACGACCCTGCACACCGTCCGCCTCAACGGCGCCGACCACGAGGTCCCCGCCGGCTCCACCCTCCTCGGCGTCGTCGCCGATCTCACCGGCCATGCGCTGCGCGCCGACGGCTCGCGCGCCGACGGCGGTCGTCTCGGGGTCGCCGCGGCGGTGGGCGGGACCGTTGTCCCGCGAGGGCGCTGGGTCGCCCGGGACATCGCCCCGGGCGACGAGATCGAGATCGTCACCGCCGTCCAGGGCGGCTGAGCACCCTTCCCCTCACACGAGACGAGCACCTATGAGCCTCACCGTCACCGCCACCGATCCGTTCACCGTCGCGGGGGAGACGTTCTCCTCGCGCCTGATCATGGGCACCGGGGGCGCCTCCAGCCTGTCGCTGCTCGAGGACGCGCTCGTCGCCTCCGGCACCGAGATCACCACGGTCGCGATCCGCCGCTTCTCGCCTGCGGGGCGGGACTCGGTCTTCGCGATGCTCGAGCGCCTCGGCGTGCGGGCGCTGCCCAACACGGCCGGCTGCTACACCGCCCGCGATGCGATCCTCACGGCGCAGCTCGCCAGGGATGCGCTGGAGACCGACTGGATCAAGCTCGAGGTGATCGCCGACGAGGAGACTCTGCTGCCCGATCCTGTGGAGCTGTTCCGCGCCGCCGAGGAGCTCGCGGCCTCCGGCTTCCGGGTCTTCGCCTACACCAACGACGACCCTGCCCTCGCGCGACGACTGGAGGACGTCGGCGTCAGCGCCGTCATGCCGGCCGGTTCGCCCATCGGCAGCGGCCTCGGCATCCTCAACCCGCACAACATCGAGACGATCGTGTCGCGCGCGTCGGTGCCGGTCGTGCTCGACGCGGGCGTGGGGACGGCATCCGATGCCGCGCTGGCGATGGAGCTGGGCGTCGACGCGGTGCTGCTGGCGAGCGCCGTCACGCGGGCTCAGGACCCGGCCGGCATGGCCAGGGCGATGCGGTCCGCCGTGGAAGCCGGCCGGCTGGCCAGGGCCGCGGGCCGCATCCCGAAGCGCCCGCTCGCGTTCGCCTCGTCGGCCGCCGAGGGACTGATCGCCGCGCGACCGTCGGAGGACGACCTGTGAGCCTGCCCGCTCTCGTCGAGCCCGGCCCGCCCCTCTCTCCGTCGCGCGCCGCGCGGTTCGCCCGGCACCTCACGCTCCCGGGGGTCGGCGCGCTCGGCCAGCGGCGCCTCGCCGCCTCGCGCGTGCTCGCGATCGGGGCGGGCGGCCTCGGCGCGCCTGTGATCCAGTACCTCGCCGCGGCCGGCGTCGGCCGGATCACCGTGATCGACGACGACCGGGTCGAGCGCACGAACCTGCAGCGCCAGGTGCTGCACACCGAGGGCGACGTCGGCAGGCCCAAGGCGGAGTCCGCCCGCGACGCGGTCGCGCTGCGCGACTCCGCCGTCGACGTCACCGCCCTGGTCGAACGGCTCGGCCCGGACAACGCGCTCGCGCTGTTCCGCGACCACGATCTGGTGCTCGACGGCAGCGACAACTTCGCCACCCGCTACCTGGTGAACGACGCCGCGGAGCTCACCGGCACACCCGTGGTGTGGGGGAGCATCCACCGCTTCGCCGGCCAGGTCAGCGTCTTCCACCCCGGCCACGGCCCGATGCTCCGCGACCTCTTCCCCGACATCCCGGATGCCGGGTCGATCGAGTCGTGCGCGACGGGCGGCGTGTTCGGCGTGCTCTGCGGGGCCGTCGGGTCGGCCATGGCCGCCGAGGCGCTGAAGCTCCTCTGCGGGATCGGGGAGCCGCTGATCGGGCGGCTCGCCCGCTACGACGCGCTGTCCGCCCGCTGGGACGAGCTGCGCTTCACCGCCGACCCCGAACGGCCGCCGGTCGCGGACCTCGAGGAGGTGGCGGTCGCCTGCCGGGCGCTGTCGCAGCAGGGGAGAGACGACGACATCACGGCCGGCGAGGTCGCCGCGCGTCTCGAGCACGGCGGGCAGGGGATCGCCGTGGTCGACGTGCGCACGCGCGCCGAGAGGTCCGTTCACGCCATCGAGGGCTCGGTGCCTGTGCCGCTGGACCGGATCCTCGCCGAGGGCTGGCCGGCGGTCGCCGAGGCGCTCGGGGCGGGCGCGGCGGACGGGCGCGACATCGTCGTCACCTGCCAGGCCGGCATCCGCTCGGCGCGTGCGATCGACGCGCTCGCCGCATCCGCGCCGGCCGGGACCCCGTTGCGGAACCTGGCCGGCGGGATGGACGCCTACGCGGCCCTGACTCAGTAGCTCGCGCGGGTGACCCCGTCGGATGCCGGGATGAACCGGGCCGCGAGCGACTCGGACGCACGGGCGAGCAGCGCCACGTCCGCGCCCACCGCGACGAAGTCCGCACCGGCCGCGATGTAGGCGTCGGCCGCGGCGGGGTCGAAGGCGTTGACGCCGACCGGCTTGCCGGCGCCCTGCACGGCGGCGAAGACCTTCTCGACGGCAGCCACGACCTCAGGGTGCGTCTGCTGACCGAGCAGTCCCATGGAGGCGGAGAGGTCGGACGGGCCGACGAACACCGCATCCACGCCGTCGACGGCCGCGATCTCGGCGGCGGCATCCACTCCGGCTGCCGTCTCGATCTGCACGGTCAGCGAGGTGTGCTGCGCCGACTCGTTCAGGTACCGCTCCACGCGGTTCCAGCGCGCGCTGCGGGCGAGGGCGCTGCCCACGCCGCGCACGCCCTCCGGCGGGTAGCGGGTCGCCGACACGGCGGCACGCGCCTCTTCCGCCGACGAGACCATCGGCACGATGATGTTCTGCGCGCCGAGGTCGAGCACCTGCTTGATCGCGACGGGGTCGCTCCACGGCACCCGCACCACCGGCGCGATCGGGTAGGCGGCGGCGACCTGCAGCTGCACCAGCACGCTCTCCAGCGTGTTGGCGGAGTGCTCCATGTCGATGAGGAGCCAGTCCAGGCCGGAGCCCGCGGCCACCTCGGTCACCAGGGGGCTGCCGGAACAGGCCCACATGCCGATGAGCGCGCGGTCGGAGCCGGCGATCCGCTCGCGGAAGGAGGGGTCTAGACGAAGCGGCATGAGATGGTTCCCATCGGTCCGTAGTCGCACAGCACCTCGTCGCCGCGCGACACCCACATCGGGCGCGTGAACGATCCTGCCAGGATGATCTCCCCGGCTTCCAGGCGCGCGCCGTGCTGGTGGAACTTGTTCGCGAGCCATGCGACGCCGGTGGCGGGATGACCGAGGACGCCGGCGGCGACCCCGGTCTCCTCGATCTCGCCGTTGCGCGACAGCACGCCGGGCACCCAGCGCAGGTCGATCTCGTCCGGCCGCTTGTGCACGTCACCGAGCACCATCGCGCCGTAGGCCGCGTTGTCGCTGATCGTGTCGACGATCGTGCGGCCCTCGAGCTCGATGTGCGAGTTCAGCACCTCGAGCGCCGGCACGGCGTAGTCGATCGCTGCGAGCGCGTCGTCGAGGGTGCAGTCGGGACCCTCGAGCGGATGCTTCAGCACGAACGCGAGCTCGACCTCGATGCGGACGTTCGAGAAGTGGTCGACCGGGATCTCCGAGCCGGACTCGTAGACGGTGTCGTCGAACATGACGCCGTAGTCGGGCTCGGTGATCCCCGTCGCCTGCTGCATCGCCTTCGACGTGAGGCCGATCTTGCGGCCCACCAGCTTCCGTCCGTCCGCGATCTGAGAGTCGCGCCAGACGCCCTGGATCGCGTACGAGTCCTCCACCGTCGCCTCCGGGTAGCGGGCGGTGATCCGCGGGATCACGCCGTGCGTCCGGTCGGCCTCGGCCAGCTCAGCGGCGATCTCCGCGATGGTCTCCGCGGGGAGGGTCACAGCTGGTGGCCCAGCTTGTACTCGCCCTGCTTCCACTCCGGCATCGACTCCTCGCCCTCGTCCGGGCGGGTGTACGAGAAGCCGTCGGCGCCGATGGTCACCGCCATCTCCGAGGAGTCCGTGCGGGCGACGACCGGCTGCGGGTTGCCGTCCAGATCGAGCACCAGAGAGGCGTCGGTATACCAGGAGGGCACGACCGGGTTGCCCCACCAGTCGCGGCGCTGGTTGTCGTGCACGTCCCACGTGATGACGGGGTTGTCCGGGTCGCCCGTGTAGTAGTCCTGCGTGTACACCTCGACGCGGTGGCCGTCGGGGTCGCGCAGGTACAGGTAGAAGGCGTTGGACACGCCGTGCCGGCCGGGACCGCGCTCGATCGCGTCGGAGCGGCGCAGTGCGCCGAGCTTGTCGCAGATCGCGAGGATGTTGTGCTTCTCGTGGGTCGCGAAGCACACGTGGTGCATGCGCGGCCCGTCGCCGCCGGTCATGGCGGTGTCGTGCACGGTGGGCTTGCGGCGCATCCACGCGGCGTAGACGGTGCCCTCCTCGTCCTGGATGTCCTCGGTGACGCGGAAGCCGAGGTCCTGCATGAACTTCACGGCGCGCGGCACGTCGGGGGTGACCTGGTTGAAGTGGTCCAGGCGCACGAGCTCGCCGGGGATGTGCAGGTCGTAGCGCCACGACATCCGCTCCACGTGGTCGGTCTGGTGGAAGAACTCGTAGGGGAAGCCGAGCGGGTCGACCACGCGCACCGAGTCGCCGATGCCCTTGACGAAGCCGTCGGGGTTGCGGCGCACGTCGCAGCCCAGCTCGGTGTAGAACTCGACGGCGCGGTCGAGGTCCTCCGGGGTGCGCACACGGTACGAGAACGCGGCGACGGCGGCGATCGGTCCCTTTCGCAGCACCAGGTTGTGGTGGATGAACTCCTCGGTGGAGCGGAGGTAGATCACCTCGTCGTCCTCGCTGGTGACGTACAGGCCGAGGATGTCGACGTAGAACTGGCGGGAGGCGGCGAGGTCGGTGACCACGAGCTCCATGTACGCGCAGCGCAGCACGTCCGGCGGGGTGCTCTTCGGGGTGGGGGTGGGGTTGTCCGGATGGATGGGCGCCTCCTGGCTCACGTAGAAGCCTGACGAGGTCAGCGTCATGTCGTCGCGGTTGGTCATCTCAGCGTCCTTGCTCAGTTCTTGCCGAAGGTGGGGTTGTGGGCGCCGCCGAGCGTGATGTGCACGCTCTGCTGGTCGGTGTAGAAGTCGATCGAGCGGTAGCCGCCCTCGTGGCCGAGACCCGAGGCCTTCACTCCGCCGAACGGGGTGCGGAGGTCGCGCACGTTGTTGCTGTTCAGCCACACCATGCCCGCCTCGACGGCGCCGGCGAAGTTGTGCGCCCGCTTGAGGTCGTTCGTCCAGATGTACGCGGCGAGACCGTACTTCGTGTTGTTCGCGAGCGCCAGCGCCTCCTCATCGGTGTCGAAGGGCGTGATCGCGACGACCGGGCCGAAGATCTCCTCCTGGAAGATGCGGGCGTCGGGGGAGACGTCGGCGAACACGGTCGGCGCGACGAAGTTGCCCTCGTCGAAGCCCTCCGGGCGGCCGCCGCCGGCGACGAGACGGCCCTCGCCCTTGCCGATCTCGACGTAGCTCATGACCTTCTCGTAGTGCTCCGGGTGCACCAGCGCGCCGACCTCGGTGGCAGGGTCGTGCGGGTAGCCGACCTTGACGCGCTTCGCCTGCGCGGCGTAGCGCTCGACGAACTCGTCGTAGATGTCGCGCTGCACGAGGATGCGCGAGCCGGCGGTGCAGCGCTCGCCGTTGAGGGAGAAGACGCCGAAGATGGTCGCGTCGACCGCGGCCTCGAGGTCGGCATCCGCGAACACGACGGCGGGGGACTTGCCGCCGAGCTCCATCGACAGGCCCTTCAGGAACGGGGCGGCGTTGCCGAAGATGATCTGGCCGGTGCGGCTCTCTCCGGTGAACGAGATGAGCGGCACGTCGGGGTGCTTCACCAGCGCGTCTCCGGCGTCCTCGCCGAGGCCGTTGACGAGGTTGAAGACGCCCTGCGGCAGTCCCGCCTCCTCGAAGATGCCCGCCCAGAGGGAGGCCGACAAGGGGGTGAACTCGGCCGGCTTGAGCACGACGGTGTTTCCCGTCGCCAGGGCGGGGCCGAGCTTCCAGGACTCGAGCATGAACGGCGTGTTCCACGGCGTGATGAGGCCGGCGACGCCGATCGGCTTGCGGTTCACGTAGTTCATCTGCTTGCCGGGCACCTTGAACGCGTCATCCGCCTGGGCGACGATAAGGTCCGCGAAGAAGCGGAAGTTCTCGGCGGCGCGGCGGGCCTGGCCCAGAGCCTGCGTGATCGGGAGCCCGGAGTCGTAGGACTCCAGCTCGGCGAGGCGGGCGTCGCGCGACTCCACGATGTCGGCGATGCGGTGCAGCACGCGGCTGCGCTCGCGCGGGAGCATCCGCGGCCAGGGCCCCTCGTCGAAGGCGCGCTTCGCCGCGGCCACCGCGAGCTCGATGTCGGCCTTCTTGCCTGCCGCCGCGGTCGTGTACGTCTGGTTCGTCACCGGATCGAGGACGTCGAAGGTGTCGCCGTCGATCGAGTCGACGAACGCCCCGTCGATGTAGTGCTGGATGCGGTCGGGAAGATCGGCGGGGATGCGGGAATCGGCCATCAGAACTCTCCTGGGGTGTTGTGGGAACGGCTGTGCAGCGCTTCGAGGAACGCGTCCCTCGTGCGCCAGCGGTGGTTTCGGGCGGCGAGCTCGATCTCGAGGGCGTCGGCGCCGTCGCGGATCAGCTCGAGGATGTGGGTGTGCTCGTCGACGGAGTGCTGGGCGCGGCCCGGCACGTACGCGAACGTCGAGTCGCGGATGCCGGAGAGGCGCGCCCAGCCGCGGTGCACGAGGTCGAGCAGGTGCGGATTCGGGCACGGCTCGAACAGCACGGAGTGGAACCGGCGGTTCAGCTCGGTGAAGGCATGCGCGTCGAAGTGCTCGAGCAGCCGCGCCATCCGCTCGTTGACCTCGGCCGCCTCGGCGAGGGCGTCGGAGCCGAGCAGGGGAGCGGAGAGCGCGGTCGCCGCGCCCTCGACGAGGCCGAGCGTCTGCATCGTGTGCGCGTACTCGCTCTCGTCGACGAGGGTCACGCGGGCTCCGACGTTCCGCTCGAAGGTCACCAGGCCCTCGGCTTCGAGGCGGCGGATCGCCTCGCGCACCGGCACCACGCTCATGTCGAGCTCTTCGGCGATGGACCCGAGCACGAGCCGGTAGCCCGGGCCGAAGGCCTGGCCGGAGATCCGGGAGCGGATCCACTGATAGGCCTGCTCCGACTTGCTGGCGCTCGCGAGCGTGGTCACCGGCGTGTCTCCGCGTCGTACTTCGCACGCCACTCCGCGTTCATCGGGAACAGCCCGTCGACAGGGTGGCCGGCCGCGACCTGCTCCGCGATCCAGGCATCCTCGATCTCCTGGGCGAGGGCGTCGTCGACGACCTCCTCGACCAGTGCCGGCGGGATGACGATCACGCCGTCGCCGTCGCCCACGATGATGTCCCCCGGCTGCACGGTCGCGCCGCCGCAGGAGATCGTGACATCGACGTCCCACGGGACGTGCTTGCGGCCGAGGACGGACGGGTGGGCGCCCTGCGAGAAGACGGGAAGGCCGATCTCGGCGACGGCGTCGTAGTCTCGTACCCCGCCGTCGGTGACGACGCCGGCCGCGCCGCGGGCCCTGGCACGGAGTGCGAGGATGTCGCCGAGGGTCCCGGTGCTGTCGTCGCCGCGCGCCTCGATGACGATGATCTCGCCCTCCTCCACCGCGTCGAACGCGCGCTTCTGGGCGTTGTAGCCGCCGCCGTGGCTCTTGAAGAGGTCCTCGCGGAAGGGCACGAAGCGCAGCGTCTTCGCCGTGCCGACGATCTTCGCCCCTGCGATGTTCGCGGAGACGCCGTCGATGAAGCAGGAGTGGTGACCGCGCTTGCGCAGCTGGGCGGAGAGACCGGCGGTCGGCGCCTCGAGCAGCTTCGCGCGCAGCTCGGGGGAGAGGCCTGCGGGCTGGGTCGCTGAGCCCGTCGAAGCGTCGACCGGCGGCAGCCCGGCCGCCTCGCGCGATCCCCAGGCCTCGGTGCGCTGCAGGTCGTCGACGGCGGGGAGCGAGCCGATCTCGCCGTCGAATGGGACCTCGCCCTGGGTGACCGTGGTGACCAGGCGGCCCGAGGTCGGCGCGCCGGGAGCATCCGGAGCATCCACCTCGATCTCGACGACGTCGCCGGGCACGATCACCGAGGATCCCGCGGGGGTGCCGGTGAGGATGACGTCGCCGGGCTCGAGCGTGAAGTGCTGCGAGAGATCGGCGACCAGCTGCGCCAGCGGGAAGATGAGGCCGGCCGTCGTGTCGTCCTGGCGGAGCTCGCCGTTCACCCAGGCCCGCACGCGCAGGGCGGCCGGGTCGACGATGCGGGCGTCGATGAGCTCGGGGCCGAGCGGGGTGTAGCCGTCTCCGCCCTTGGAGCGGACGTTCGAGCCCTTGTCGTTCGCGCGCAGGTCGTAGAGGCCGAGGTCGTTCGAGGCCGTCACCCAGCCGACGTGCGACCAGGCGTCCTCGAGGGACACCCGGCGTGCGGGGGTGCCGATCACGAGGGCGATCTCGCCCTCGAAGGCGAGCAGCTCGGTGCCGGCAGGGCGCTCGACCGTGCCTCCGGTGGCGCCGACGGAGCTCGAGGGCTTGAAGAAGTAGGAGGGGAATGCCGGGCGCCGCCCGCGCTGGTCGGCGCGTGAGGCGTAGCTCAGATGGATCGCGATGATCTTGCCGGGGCGGTTGATGGATGCCGTCACGGATGCGCCTCCTCGCGCTCGTCGTCGACGCCCTGTACGTCGTATCCGAAATCATATATCATCGGTCCCACCCTCGGCAAGCATTCCGGGAACCATCGGATGCGGGCCGTGACAACGCCGTCACCAGCAAAGGAGACACCCCATGAGCGGGCAGTCACACGATGGGTTCACGCCCACCGGCACCATCGCATCACCGGCCGATCGCCGCCGCGTCGTCTTCGCCACCGTGGTCGGGACGACCGTCGAGTGGTACGACTTCTTCATCTACGCCACGGCCGTCGGCCTGGTCTTCGGGCAGCTCTTCTTCGAGCCGCTCGGCGCGAACAGTGCCCTGATCGCCTTCGCCACGGTCGGCGTGAGCTTCCTGTTCCGTCCGCTCGGAGCCTTCCTCGCCGGGCACTTCGGCGACAAGCTCGGTCGCAAGACCGTGCTCATGTGGACGCTGATCCTGATGGGCGCCGCGACCGCCCTCATCGGCGTGCTTCCGACCTATCAGGCGATCGGTCTCACCGCGCCGATCCTCCTCGTGCTGCTGCGGATCGTCCAGGGCATCTCCGCCGGCGGCGAGTGGGGCGGTGCCGTGCTGATGGCCGTCGAGCACGCCCCGCGCACCAGGCGCGGCATCTTCGGCGCCTCTCCGCAGATCGGCGTGCCGCTCGGGCTCCTGCTCGCCTCCGGCGTGATGGCGCTGATGACGGCGATCGCCCCCGGAGACCAGTTCCTCGCCTGGGGATGGCGCATCCCGTTCCTGCTCAGCGTGGTGCTGATCCTCGTCGGCTATTACGTGCGGCGCAAGGTCGAGGAGAGCCCGGTCTTCACCGAACTCGCCGAGCGCAAGGAGAAGGCGAAGATGCCGATCGTGCAGCTGTTCGCCAAGCACGCCCTGCTCGTGATCGTCGCCGCGCTCGTGTTCGCGGGCAACAACGCCGTCGGCTACATGACGACCGGCGGGTACATCCAGGGCTACGCGACGAACCCGGAGGGTCCGCTGCGCCTCGATCGCGGACCGGTGCTGTGGGCCGTCGCCGGCTCCGCCGTGACCTGGCTGCTCACGACCCTCCTCGCCGGCTGGATCTCCGACCGCATCGGGCGCCGCACCACGTACATCGTCGGCTGGGTGCTGCAGCTCGTGGGCGTGTTCACGCTGTTCCCGCTCGTGAACACGGGGCAGATCGGCCTGCTGTTCGCGGGTCTCGCGATCCTCACGATCGGCCTCGGCTTCACCTACGGGCCGCAGGCGGCTCTCTACACCGAGCTCTTCCCGGCCAGCATCCGCTTCTCCGGCGTCTCGATCTCGTACGCGATCGGCGCGATCGCCGGTGGCGCGTTCGCCCCGACCATCGCGACGGCGATCGTGCAGGCGACCGGCTCGACGCAGGCGGTGACCTGGTACCTCGCCGGGATGACGCTGCTGGGCCTCATCGCCACGCTGCTGCTGCGCGACCGCTCCGGCATCCCGCTCGGTCCCGACCACGAGGAGGAGCAGTCGGTGAGCCCGATCCGGGGACTCGCGAAGGCCTGACCCCTGATCCCGCCGATCGACGGGGGTGGATCTCGCGGCTCCCGCGCGGAGCGGCACAGCGGAATCCATCCCCGCGATGCGGCCGCGGCGGCGCCCGCTCAGCCCTCCAGCGACTCCCGGATGAGTGCGGCCGAGCGCTGCAGGCGCTCCGCGATGTCGGCGTCGTCGAGATCGGTGGCCACGTGCACGACAGCGATCGCCGCGGGGCGCTGTCCGCGCAGGGGGAGCGGCACCGCGACCGACTGCACGGTCGGGATGACCTCGTCGTGACTGGTCGCCCAGCCTCGAGCGGTCGCGGCCTCGACGTCGGCGCGCAGCGCGGCCGGGGCGTCGGCCGGCCACTGCGCGAAGGGGACCTGCGTGAGGATCGCCTTGCCGGGGGCGCCCACGGTCACCGGATGCCGCGCGCCCGGGCGCTGCGCCACGCTCGCGACCGCATGCCGGGGCTCGATGCTGGCGAGCGTGATGCAGTCGTCGCCGTCGAGCACGGCGAGGAAGCACGTCATGCCCAGCTCGTTGGCGATCGCCGTGAGCTCCGGGAGGGCCTCGGCCTGGAGGTCGTGCGCGACGCCGGCCGCGAGGGCGGCCATGCGCGCGCCCAGGGTCACCGCACCCGCGGCGTCCCGCGCGACGAGCCGGTGGTCCTCGAGAGTGCGCAGCAGGCGGTAGGCGATCGAGCGATGCACGCCGAGCCGGGTCGCGATCTCGTCGATCGTCAGCGGCCCGCGGGCGTCGGCCAGCACCTCGAGGATCCGGATGCCGCGGCTGAGGGTCTGCGAAGCGGGGCTCGTGACGTCGGGCATGGCTGCTCTCCCTTGCGCTCGGCGGCGGTGCTCTCTAAGCTGTGTTCAATAGTAGAACGTCGTGTTCGAATATAGAACACTCAATCTCACCCCGCAAGACCTGACAGAGCAGTCCGGAAGGAAATCGACGACGATGCAGTTCCACCACCACGGCTACGTGTCCGGCGACCCGCGCGTGAAGGACGCCGAGGGCCTCGGCGCCGACCGTCCCGCCGACCTCCCGGACGAGATCGACGTGCTCATCGTCGGCTCCGGGCCCGCGGGCATGCTGCTCGCCGCGCAGATGTCGCAGTACCCCGACGTGTCGACGCGGATCATCGAGAAGCGCGAGGGGCGCCTCGTGCTCGGCCAGGCCGACGGCATCCAGCCGCGCAGCGTCGAGACCTTCCAGGCGTTCGGGTTCGCCGAGCGCATCATCGCCGAGGCGTACAACATCGGTTGGATGAACTTCTGGGGCCCGAACCCCGAGAAGCCCGACGAGATCATCCGCACGGCGCGCACCGCCGACTACGCCTACGACATCTGCGAGTTCCCGCACCTCATCGTGAACCAGGCGCGCGTGCTGGACTACTTCGCCGAGGCGGCTGCGCACGGTCCCGGGCGCATCGTGCCCGACTACGGCGTGGAGTTCCTCGGGCTCACCGTGCACGACGAGGGCGAGCATCCGGTCGAGGTGCGCATCCGATACGTCGCGGGGGAGCGTGCGGGCGAGGAGCGCACCGTGCGTGCGAAGTACGTCGCCGGCTGCGACGGCGCGCGCAGCGGCGTTCGCGGCGCGATCGGCCGGACGCACGTCGGCGAGATGGCCGCGCACGCGTGGGGCGTGATGGACGTCCTCGTGAACACCGACTTCCCCGACTGGCGCACGAAGTGCGCGATCAACTCGGAAGCCGGCAACATCCTGCACATCCCGCGCGAGGGCGGCTACCTCAGCCGCATGTACATCGACCTGGGCGAGGTCGCCGCGGACGACGACCATCGCGTGCGGCAGACGCCGGTCGAGGAGATCATCCGCAGGGCGAACGCGATCCTGCATCCGTACTCCATCGACGTCAAGCAGGTCGCCTGGCACAGCGTGTACGAGGTAGGGCACCGGGTCACCGACGGCTTCGACGACGCCTTCGAATCGGACCGGCATCCGCGGGTGTTCCTCACCGGCGACGCCTGCCACACGCACAGCGCCAAGGCCGGCCAGGGCATGAACGTGTCCATGCAGGACGGCTTCAACCTCGGCTGGAAGCTCG
This sequence comes from Microbacterium hydrocarbonoxydans, assembly GCF_011752045.1. Taxonomy (GTDB): domain Bacteria; phylum Actinomycetota; class Actinomycetes; order Actinomycetales; family Microbacteriaceae; genus Microbacterium. The sequence goes on along the minus strand of NZ_JAAKXW010000001.1, from coordinate 1,290,734 downwards.
GCTCGGTGCTCACGGGACGCAGCCCTGAGACGCTCCTCGAGACCTACGGCGCCGAGCGGCACCCCGTCGCCCAGCAGCTCATCGACTTCGACCGCGAGTGGTCGTCGCTGATGGCGCGCAAGCCCGAGGAGATCAGCGACCCCACGGAGCTCGCCACCTTCTACCTGGGCACCGCGGAGTTCCCGTCTGGGTTCATGACGCAGTACACGGCTTCGATGATCGTCGGCAGCGACGCGCACCAGGCGCTCGCCGGCGGGTTCCCGCTCGGCAAGCGCTTCAAGTCCGCCGAGGTGGTGCGCGTGGGCGACGGGAACGTCATCCACCTCGGCCACCACGCGAGGGCCGACGGGCGCTGGCGCGTCTACGCCTTCGGGGACCGCGACGGCACGCGACTGAACGCATGGGCGGATGCCGCGGCCCCGGTCTTCACCCGCTTCACGCCGTCGGCCGGCGACGTGGATGCCGTCTTCGACGTGAAGGCCGTCTACCAGCAGCCCTACGAGGAGATCGAGGTCACGACGACCCCGGAGCTGTTCCAGCCCCAGACCGGCCCGCTCGGCCTCACCGACTGGGAGAAGGTCTACGCGGCGGGCCCGTCGAAGTGGACCGAGACCGACATCTTCGAGGCGCGTGAGCTCTCGCGCGAGGGGGTCGTGATCGTGGTGCGCCCCGACCAGTACGTCGCCGCGATCCTCCCGCTGGATGCCGTCGACGAGCTCGAGGGTTTCCTCGAGGGGGCGTTCCTGCCGGCATCCTGAGCGCACCCGTCCCTGTAGCGGAACCCCTGGTGCGATGTCGGCGGCCCCGCATACGGTGGATCCCGGACGGGCGACGGAGTCCGCCAGGAGGGTGTGTGCAATGACCTGGAAGATCGAGCTCATCTTCGTGCCGGTGACGGATGTCGACCGCTCGAAGGAGTTCTACACGCGGATCGGCTTCAACCCCGACCACGACCAGCGGGTGAACGACGAGCTCCGCTTCGTCCAGATGACGCCGCCGGGTTCGGCCTGCTCGATCGCGTTCGGCACCGGACTCGGCATCGACCTGGAGCCCGGGCAGCAGAAGACCATCCAGGTGGTCGTGCCGGATGCCGACGAGGCGAAGGCGCAGCTCGAGGCGGTCGGCGTGACGGCCAAGGGCGTCGAGGACCTCGGCTGGGGCCGTTTCGTCTGGTTCGACGACCCGGACGGCAACACCTGGACGCTGCAGCAGCTGCCGGACTACGGCGCGCAGAACTGAGCGATATCCGGAGATGCAGGCGACCGCCCGAGAACCGATCGATGAACGCATCGGCGGCCGGATCTCGGGTGGTTTGCCTGATCTCACTGGCCAGGCCGTGCCCAGCGAGTTCGGGTGGGCTTAGTTGATGAGGGTGAGCAGCGCCTCCGCAGCGCCCTCGGGGAAGAGCGGGCGCGATCCGGAGCGGATGATGTCAACGGACACCCAGCGCACCGGGCTTCCCTCATCGAGCACGTACAACTCGGCATCCAGCGGTATTGCGTCGATCTCCGCCGACGTCACCGCGTAGACGTGCGCGATCTCGTGCCCGAGCTCGCCCTCGTACGTGAAGATGTTCTCGAGCACGCCGAGCAGCGCGCAGTCGTCGACGATGACCCCGAGTTCTTCCAGGAACTCCCGGCGTAGGGCATCTGCCGCGCGCTCGCCGAACTCGATCCCGCCGCCGATCGCGCGGTGGAAGTCGAGTCCCTTGTGAGCATCCCGGCCTGAGAGCACGAGGACGTGACCCTCCTTGACGGGCAGGCCGACGCTGATGTTGCGGATGGCGGGCATCCGCTCAGCCTATCCAGGTCACGAGTTCACGCGGATGATCTCCTGCTGGTACGGGGCGATCACGTCTCCGGAGATGCGCAGGTCGAGCAGGAGGAAGCGGCGGGTGGCGGCATCCTCGGCGGCCCAGGTCTCCAGCCGGTCGAGGTCGGCGAGGGTGCGCACGACGACGCCCTCCGCGCCGACGGCAGCGCCGAACGCGGCGAAGTCCACCTCGGGGATGCGCATGGGCCCCTCGGCGAGGCCCTTCAGGCCGTAGAGGTTGACCTCCGCGCCGTAGGCGGCGTCGTTCCAGATCACCGCGATGCCGCGGCCGCCCGCGGCGCGCACGGCCGACTCGAGGTCGGCGATCGCCATCAGGCCGCCGCCGTCTCCGGAGGTGAGCACGACCGTCGACTCCCGGCGGGCGAGGGCGGCGCCGACCACGCTCGGCCAGCCCTGGCCGATCGACTGGAAGGCGGTGCCGACCATCATCATGCGGTCGGGAGCCGCGACCGGCCAGTACATGTTCGCCCAGCCGATGAAGTGCCCGCCGTCCGACACCACGACGCGGTCCTGGGGCAGCAGCTCCGCGATGCGGCGCGCCGCGGAGCGCGGGTCGAGACGCCCGTCAGGGGCGAGGTCGTCGCCCGGCGCGTACGCGCGGGCCGCGGGCACGTCCACGGTCTCCCGCCATGGGCGTGCGGGCACAGCTTCGGAGGCGGCATCCGACACGCCCTTGGCTGAGGGCACGGCCTCGGCGTGTCGGCTCTCAGCTCCGAAGCCGTGCTCGGAAGCCGGGGCGGATGCCGTGGCACCCGTCACGCGCCGCACCAGCTCCTCCGCGGCGAGGCGGGCGTCGCCGCGCACGAAGCCGCCGACGTGCGGATGTGTGGCGGCCGGGGAGATGTCCACCTGGAACACGCGGGTGCCCGGAGCGAACAGCTCGCCGAAGCGCATCGTGAACTGGTTCAGGGAGGCACCGAAGACGACCGCGACGTCAGCGGTGCGGATGAGCTCCATCGCGCCGTCGGCGCCGAAGCCGCCGGCCACGCCGAGGTCGTACTGCGCCTCCGGGAAGACGCCGCGGCCGAGCGCGGAGGACGCGGTCAGCGCCCCGGTCGCCGCGGCGAGCTCGCCGAGCGCGGCCCCGGCCCCGGCCAGCCAGGCGCCACGGCCGGCGAGGAGGAAGGGCCGCTCCGCCCCGGCGAGAGCCTGGGCGATCTCGTCGAGCATCCCGCCCGCGAACTCGCCGCGCGGAGCGAGGGGAGCAGGCACGCGGGGCTCGGGCGCCGGCGGCACCTCCCCGGCGTCGAGCGCCGCCACGTCATAGGGGATCGCCAGCACCACCGGCACGCGATAGGTGAGCGCGTGCTCGATCGCGATGACGGTCGTCGCCGCGGCATCCGCTCGTCCGACGGTGTAGGTCCGGGCGCCGACGGCGGACGCGAGGGCGATCTGGTCGACGTCCCACGGGCGCGGGCCGGAGGTGGGCTCGTCGCCGACCACGAGCACGAGCGGCACGTGCGCCTGCACCGCCTCCGCCAGCGCCGTGATCGTGTTCGTGAACCCGGCGCCGTAGGTCGACGTGCCGGCCGCGATGCGACCGGAGGCGCGGAAGTGCGCGTCGGCGGCGACCACCGCGCCCTGCTCGTGGCGGACGGCCGTGAACACGGCATCCGTCTGCTTCTCGAGGGCGTCGAGGAAGTAGGCGTTCCCGTTGCCCATCACGCCGAAGACGGCGTCGATGTGCTGGGCGAGGGTGAGGGCGACGTGCGCGGAGACGGTGGGCATGCGGAAGCCTTTCGAGACAGGGACGGAGCGAATGCTGATTCCGTATGTGTCTCGCCCTCGCATCGATGCGAGGTGCTTCGTGCCTCTTTTTCAGGCACCGGCCGCGTCAAGGCCGGACAGCAGGATTCTACCGCGCGCCGGACTGTCTCGGCACCGACGCAGACTCGTAACCTGACGGAAACCGGAGCAGGACAGCATTCCGTCATGGAGTCGCTGTTCACCGGATACACCACCCGCCGCACGCCGGCACGGGACGCACCACCGCCCTGGGACGAGATGTTCCCCCTCGAAGCGGTTCCCGGCGAGGAGGTGCGGGGCCCGTACCGGGATCTGTATCCCGCGCTGTCCGGCATGGACGATGCCGAGCTGCGGGCTCGGACGGATGCTCTGGCGAGCTCCTACCTCGCGCAGGGAGTCACCTTCGACTTCGCGGGGGAGGAGCGGCCCTTCCCGCTGGACGTCGTGCCGCGGGTCCTCGCGGCCGACGACTGGGCCTACGTCGAGTCGGGGGTGAAGCAGCGCGTCCGGGCTCTCGAGGCCTTCCTCGCCGACGTGTACGGCCCGCAGTTCGCGGTGCGCGACGGGCTGATCCCGGCCTCGCTGATCAGCTCCTCCTCGCACTTCCACCGGCAGGCGGCGGGCATCGTGGGCGCGAACGGCGTGCGCATCCACGTCGCAGGCATCGACGTGATCCGCGACGAGAAGGGCGCGTGGCGGGTGCTGGAGGACAACGTCCGCGTGCCCAGCGGCGTGAGCTACGTGCTGGCGAACCGGCGTGTGATGGCCCAGACGCTGCCGGAGCTGTTCACGAGCCTCCGGGTGCGTCCGGTCGTCGACTATCCGAGCCGCCTGCTGCAGGCTCTCAGGGCGGCCGCACCCCAGGGCGTGGACGACCCGACGGTCGTGGTGCTGACCCCCGGCGTCTTCAACTCCGCCTATTACGAGCACACGCTGCTCGCGCGGATGATGGGCGTGGAGCTCGTCGAGGGGCGCGACCTGTTCTGCTCCGGCGGGCGCGTGTGGATGCACACCACCGCCGGTCCGACCCGGGTCGACGTGATCTACCGCCGGGTGGACGACGAGTTCCTCGACCCGCAGCACTTCCGCCCCGACTCCGTGCTCGGGGCCCCGGGGCTCATGCTGGCCGCGCGGCTCGGGAACGTGACGATCGCGAACGCCGTCGGCAACGGCGTCGCCGACGACAAGCTCGTGTACACGTACGTCCCCGACCTCATCCGCTATTACCTCGGCGAGGACCCGATCCTGCCCAACGTCGATACCTGGCGGCTGGAGGAGCCGGCGGCGCTCGAGGAGGTGCTGGACCGGCTGGACGAACTCGTGGTGAAGCCCGTCGACGGCTCCGGCGGCAAGGGACTGGTCGTGGGCCCTGACGCCTCGAAAGAGACGCTCGAGGACCTCCGTCGAACGCTTCTGGCCGACCCGCGCGGCTGGATCGCGCAGCCGGTGGTGCAGCTCTCCACGATCCCCACGCTCGTCGAGGACGGGTTCCGGCCCCGTCACGTGGATCTGCGTCCGTTCGCGGTCAACGACGGCGAGAGCGTCTGGGTCCTCCCGGGCGGACTCACCCGCGTCGCGCTGCCGGAGGGTCAGCTCGTCGTCAACTCCAGCCAGGGCGGCGGCTCCAAGGACACCTGGGTGCTCGACGCCTCGCTGGTGACCGCGCCGACGGCGACGATCGTGGGGGCTCCGGATGCCGCCTCCGACGAGGTCTCGCTCGCCACCGGGGCGATCGGGATCATCTCGGCCCCGAGGGAGGAGCCGCACACGCCGTTCCTCTCATCCCCGCAGGACGAGGACCTCACCCTCCGGCACCACCAGCAGCAGCAACAGCAGCAACAGCAGCAACAGCAGAAGGAGGCGCCATGCTGAGCCGCATCGCCGAGGCGCTGTTCTGGATCGGCCGCTATGTCGAGCGCTCCGACGGCACGGCGCGCATCCTCGACGTCCACCTGCAGCTGCTGCTCGAGGACCCCTGGGTCGACGAGGACACCGCGTGCCGGGCGCTGCTGTCGGTGATGGGGACGACAGCGGATGCCGAGACCGCCCTGGGCCGCGACGACGTGGTGCGGATGCTCGCGCTGGACCGCGAGCATCCGGCATCCATCGCCCACTCGATCGCCTCGGCGCGCGAGAACGCCCGGCGGGCGAGGGAGATCATCTCCACGGACCTGTGGGAGACGCTCAACGAGTCCAACGCCCGGATGCCGCGGCGAATCGCCTCGGACAAGACGCATCCGTTCTTCCGCTGGGTGCGCGATCGCGCCGCCCTCGCCTTCGGCGTCGTCGAGTCGTCGACGAGCCGCGACGAGGCGTGGCAGTTCTTCTCCCTCGGCCGCGCGATCGAGCGGGCGGACATGACCGCGCGACTCCTGGCGACCCGCTCCCTCACCGAGGCGGGCGGCCCGAGCTGGACGACCCTGCTGCGCAGCTGCGGAGCCTACGAGGCGCACCTACGCAGCCACCGGGCCGTGCCGACAGCGGCATCCGCCGTCGAGTTCCTGCTCGTCGACCGCCTCTTCCCGCGATCGGTGCTCTCCAGCGTCCTGCAGGCGGAGGAGTGCCTGCGCGGCATCGACCGGGCCGGCGTCTTCGGCGCGCCCGATCGTGCGAGCCGGGTGCTCGGGCGGATGCGCTCGGAACTCGAGTACCGGCCGGTCGCGGACATCGTGCACCGGCTGTCCGAGAGCATGGAGGAGGTCCAGGTGGGGGTGTCGATGGCGAGCGACGCGATCCGCGAGAGGTATTTCCCGTCGATCGCGATGCCGGTGTGGATCGGGGAGGCGCTGTGAGCCGCCTGAAGATCGTCCACCGGACCGGATTCCGGTACGAGCGCCCGGCCACGGCGTCGTACAACGAGGCGCGGATGCTGCCGCACTCCCGCGACGGGCAGTTCGTGCTGCAGTCCTCGCTCGAGATCTCCCCGCCCGCGACGCAGCATTCGTACACGGACTACTGGGACACGAGGGTGTCGACCTTCGAAGTGCTCACCCCGCACGAGGCGCTGACCGTCACCGCGACGAGCGTCGTCGACCTGCGACCCGCCGGTCCGTCCGGCCCCGCGCTCGACTGGGACGGCCTGCGGGCCCGGATCCCGCTGTCGCTGGCCCTGACGGAGTGCCTGGAGCAGACGCCGGCCACCGACCCGGACGAGGAGATGACGGATCTCGCGCTGCGCATCGAGGCGGAGGGCGAGGGGGTGGATGAGACCGCGCTCGAGATCTGCCGAGCCGTGGGCGAGGCGATGGAGTACCGACGCGGGGTCACCGGCGTCAACTCCACGGCGAGGGATGCCTGGCCGACCCGCTCCGGCGTCTGCCAGGACATCGCGCACGTCGCGCTCGGGGTGCTGCGCGCAGCGGGCATCCCCGCCCGGTACGTGTCGGGGTATCTGCACCCGGATCCGACTGCGCCGATCGGGCAGCCCGTGATCGGCGAGTCGCACGCCTGGGTGGAGTGGTACTCGGGGGAGTGGCGCGGCTACGACCCGACGAACCTCGTGGAGATCGGGGCGTCGCATGTGTACGTCGGACACGGGCGCGACTACGGCGACGTCGCACCCCTGCGCGGCGTGTACGCCGGCCCCAGCGGATCGGAGCTGTTCGTGTCGGTGGAGCTCACTCGGCTGAGCTGAGCTGCGCGCCCTCGGGATGCAGCGACACGGTCGTCCCGGTGCGGTCGGCGAGACGGATCGCGGTGACGGACTCGGCCGGCAGCGGCTCCCAGTCGAACTCGGCGACCCCGGTCGACCCGATGATGATCGTGCCGTCGTCATGCCGCTTCCAGCGCAGCGCGAAGTAGTCCTCGTTGTGGTCGTCGGGCAGGTGCGGATGCAGGGCGATCTCGCCGAGGCTGCGCTCGGACAGGATGCTGTGCGCGCTCGCCCGCACGACGACCATCTGCTCGCGGTCCAGCAGGATCGCGTTGAGGCTCGCGAGGGGGAACACCTCGCGGAGCCGGCGCACGACATGCACGGTCGCGTCCAGGAGCGGCAGGCCGAGGGCGAGCTGCTCGCGGATCAGGGCGAAGTACATCTCGCTGTCGGTCTCGCCGTGGAGGCCCGCGCGCACCTCAGGCGACAGCAGCGCGCGCAGATCGTCGATCGGCTTCAGCGCGCCGTTGTGCTCGAAGGCGACATCGCCCTCGAGGAACGGATGCGCGTTGCGGTCGGCGATCACGATGCCGGAGGTCGCCCAGCGCAGGTGCACCATCGCGGCGTGCGCCGGAGTGGTCATCGCCTCCTCGAACCGCGGGTCGTCGATGGCGGACTGGGCCGACTTGCGCACGACCGGGCTGTCGCCGAGCGATTCGACACCGGCCCAGCCCCAGCCGTCCCCGTGCAGGCGGGCGAGCGACACCAGGCTCTCCATCCCCGCATCGTCGAGTTCACGGCGGACCGTCGATCGTTCGGGGGCGATGAAGGCGAAGAGACGGCACATGGTGACCTCGGATGCGGCGGCGGGCGTTCCTTCGTTTGTACCCCATCGGGCGGATCGGCATGCCGCCGGCATCCGCTGATGCGAGAGAATGGGCCGGTGACTGATGCATCGAACGAGCGCGAGACGCTCACCTGGGACGGTTTCGGGATCGCGACGCGAGACCTCGCCCGCACGATCCTCGCGAGCGGCTTCGAACCGGAGGTGGTGGTCGCGATCGCTCGCGGCGGTCTGCTGCCGGCCGGCGCCATCGCATACGGACTCGGCGCCAAGAACTGCGGCGCGATCAACGTCGAGTTCTACACGGGCATCGGCACCGTGCTCGACGCCCCCGAGGTGCTGCCGCCGGAGCTGGACATGGCGTACCTCGACGGCCGTCGGGTGCTGCTCGTCGACGACGTCGCCGACTCGGGGCGCACGCTCGCTCTCGCGGTGGCGCTCCTGAAGGAGAAGGGCGCGGACGTGCGCTCGGTGACCATCTACACCAAGCCCTCGACGATCATCCAGCCCGACTACGCCTGGAAGGACACGTCGCTCTGGATCAACTTCCCGTGGTCGTTCCAGGGCACGGTCCGCGAAGAGGACCTCGGCCTGGCGCCCTCGGCCTGAGCGTTCCGGCTCAGCGGCCCACACCGAGGGAAGCGAGCCGGTTCTGCGAGGTCCGGGCAGCGTCGACGATGCGCCCGGCGTCCGCGTGGAGCATCCGCCCGCCGCTCTTCATGCGTCGACCGGCGACGAAGACGGTGTCGACGTTGCCTTCGTGCGCGCCGAGGACGACGGTGGCGACAGGGTCCGAAACCGGGGCGATGTTGAGGTCGGTCGCGCGGATGCAGACCAGGTCTGCCGCCTTTCCGGGTGTTATCGACCCGATGTGGTGACCCAGGCCGACGGCGTGCGCGCCGCGAAGGGTCGCGAACTCCAGCACGTCGTGCAGCGTCAGCTCGTGCGGGCCCGGCACGCCGCTGTGGCCGCCTCCCACCCACGAGCGGTAATAGCCGAACAGCGCCCGCATCTGCGTGAACATGTCGCCGGAGCACTTCGTCTCGGTGTCGCCGCTGAGGCTCGGCCGGATGCCCACCGAGAGGAGACGGTCCAGCGGGATGTCTCCGATCCCCATGGCATTGAGCTCGCAGTGCACGCCGAGCGAGACGGTGGCGCCGGCATCGGCGATCATCGACAGCTCATCCGTCGACGTGTTCGAGCAGTGCACGAACGTCATGTCGTCGGCGAGGAGTCCGGCACGGTGGTACTGCGCGACCGCCCTGGCGGCCGCATTGTGGCGGTAGGCGCCCACGTGCACGCTGATCCGGATGCCGAGCTCGCGCGCGAGTGCGACCTCGTCGCGCCAGACGTCGGCCGAGGCCATTTCCGGGCCGCGCGCCGCGAGTGCGACGTGCAGCAGCGGGGAGCCGGCGGTCGTCCGGGTCAGCCGTTCGACGTCACGCGGATGTCGCAGCGCGCTGTCGTTCGTCCATTCGCCGGTCGACGTCAGCGGCCAGCCGTGGCCGTAGACCGCCCGGATGCCGGCATCCCTCAGCGCATCGATTCCGGCATCCGCATGGGCGGGGGAGTTCTGGATGTGCGCCCAATCGAGCAGCGTCGTCGTGCCGGCGCTCAGCGCCGAGACCGATCCGAGCAGCGTTCCCGCATACACGTCTTGCGGGAGATAGTGCGTGCCGGCACCGGCGAGCACCTCGCGGAAGTACGACAGCGGATCCACGTCGCCATAGGTGTGCCTGATCGCGCTCTGCCAGGTGTGCCGATGAGTGTCGACGAACCCCGGGATCACGATCCATTCCGTGCCGTCGATCGACTCGCCCTCCTCAGACGATGTGCCGTCGACGACGTCCGCGATGAGTCCATCCCGGATCACGATGTCAGCGCCCCGAAGCACACCGCGCTGCGCATCCATCGTCACCACGGTCGCACCGCGGATGATGGTCGTCGCAGGTGCCTGATCGCTCACGGGAGCTCGACCCAGTCGGCGAGGACGTCGCGCACCGTCGCGTCGTCGACGTTCCGCTCGGTCGTCGTCCAGTGCACGAAGCCGTCCGGACGCACGAGGGCGGCGGTCAGGGTCCGCCACTGCTCCGGCGGGTTCGGGAGCACACCGCTGATGATCTTCAGCCCTGGAGCCTCCAGGTCCTCGAACGTGCCATCGCCCGTGAGATCGAAGAGGAGCAGTTCGCCCTCGCGGAGCAGCTGCGCGCTGCTGAACTGACCCTCGGCCGTGCGGAGGATCAGAGGGGGAACCGGGCGCCCCGCCCCTTCGGCGCCGGCACGCGCTGTCGTGTACGCCGTGCTCAAGCCGTTGAGCTGCAGGCCGATCTCGCGGTTGGCGCTCTCCAGCGGCAGGATGTCTCTGGCGAACATCCGCCGGAACGCGATGCCCTCGGCGCTGAAGTCGAACTGGATCGCGCACTGCGCCTTCACGCTCTCCAGCAGCCCCTCGATCACGGGGCGGCGGTCGGCCTCATAGGAGTCCAGAATCGAAGCGGGCGAAGCTCCGCTGACGACGCGGCCGAGCTTCCACCCCAGATCGAAGGCGTCCTGGATGCAGAAGTTCATCCCGACCCCGCTGGCGGGGTAGTGGATGCGCGCGCTCTCGCCGACCAGGAAAACCCGATCGGCGCGCAGGCTCCCGGCGACCCGCATCGCGTCCGTGAACCGCGACGCCCACAACAGGTGATCGAACTCGAGATCCAGCCCGAAGATGTCACGGATGCAGGAACGGACCTCGTCGACCGAGACCGGCTCGGACTTGTCGGCGTACCGGCGCTCGGCGTGGACCAGGTTGAAGCGAGTGGTGGTGCCGTCGGTGCCGAAGGGGAAAGAGGCGCCCCAGCCGTGTTCGTTGTCCGCCATTCCGCGCCCTGCCGGCCATTTCATGTCGAGCGGCAGGTCGACGATGATCCCGGTGAACGTTCCGTCGTGCCCTTCGAAAGGGATTCCGGCGAGCCTGCGCACCGCGCTTCGTCCGCCGTCCGCGCCGACGACGTACCGGGCCGTCCAGGTGCGCCGAGTGCCGTGCTCGTCCTCCGACGTGACGGAAGCGCTGTCGGCATCCTGGCTCAGCGCCACAACGGTCTGCCCGCGGTGCACCGGCACCGACGCCTCGGAGACGATCTCATCGAGCACCTCCTCGGTCACGCTCTGCGGCAGGATCAGTCGGTAGGGGAACTCGGTGTCCAGCAGACGCCAGTGCACCGGCTGCATCCCGGCCCAGATGTGGAAAAGCAGGAACGGATTCTTCCGGATCGCGGCGGCACGCCCGATGAAGCGCTCCGCGTGGCCGCGGTAGTCCAGCAGCTCGAGCACCCGGGGGAGCACGGTCCCCGCCCTAGACTGCACCGGCGCGGTGCGTCGCTCGAGCACGATCACGCGTGCTCCCTGCGCGGCCAGTTCGGCTGCCGTCGTCAGACCCGAGGGGCCCGCTCCGACGACGATGACGTCGGCGTCCATCTCACTCATGGTTCTCCTCAACTGCTGGTGTGAACGATGTCACGAATCGGACGATCTCGTCGATCGCCTCCGGTTCCGCAAAGACAGGGTCCTCGTGGTTGGCGCCGGGAACGAGTACCAGACGGCACGGGACGCCGACTTCTGCGGCTCGTCGGGCCAACCGTTCGGAATGGGCGTGATCCACGATGGCGTCTCCGGTTCCGTGCAGGAGCAGCGTCGCCGGCGCGGAAGAGGTGATGATCGCAGCCGGGCTGAGAGCCCTCAGCGTGTCTTCGTCGAGCGAAGAGCGCGGCACGCCAGCGAGCAGTGCCAGGCGTGAGCGCGCGTCGAGGCCCGCGAAGCCCGGGGCCGTCCCCGCGCGGAGGATCTCATCCGGGACGGCGAGTCCCGGTGCCGGACGCAGCTCGTCGCCGGCGGCGGTCAGGTCGTACCTGCCGAAGAGCCCGATGACTCCGTCGAACGAGCGTGTGCTGGTGTAGCCGATCAACGCTGCCAGGTGGGCCCCCGCGGAGGCCCCCATCAGGAACAGGCCGGTGGCAGAGGGCGCGAGTGCATCGATGGCGTATTCCACATCGTGCCGCTGAGAGGGGAAGGGGCCATGATCGGCCTTCCGGTATCCCACGGAGAGGACCGAGACGCCGCGGGCGGCCAGCGCGGCGAGACGTTCCGGGTGGTCCAGGCGGCTTCCGGTGACCCAGCCGCCGCCATGCAGATAGACGACGACCGGGGCGCCCGGTGAACTGCTCGGGTAGTGCTCCACCGGCAGCGCCGTGCCGTCGGATCGTGTGAGTTCGATCGACTCCGGCCGCGATGCCTTCGGCACGTCTTCGGCGGCACGCGCACGAGAAGATTCCAAAACTTCACCAATCTTTGAAATACTGGCGACGTGCGCACAGCGAAGACTCGAGTCGAACCCGTTCAGGCCCAGCTGCGAGGCGAGATCCTCTCCGGCGGCCTGGTGCCCGGATCCAAGCTGCCGTTGGCCGAGATCGCGAGTCGCCTGCAGGCGAGCGTCGGCGTCGTCCGCGAAGCCCTGATCCGGCTCACCTCGGAGGGCCTCGTCGTGGCGGAGCCGCAGCTCGGATTCCGCGTGGCCGCGGTCTCCGAGAAGGACCTGCATGAGTTGATCGACACCCGGCTGGTCGTCGAGTGCGAGGCGTTCCGCAGTGCGATCATGCATGGCAGCGTCGAATGGGAGAGCGATGTGATCGGCGCGTACCATCGACTGCACCGTGTCGAGCGGGACACCGACGGGGAGCGGAACAAGGACGCCTGGGTCACGGCTCATCGCGATTTCCACGAGGTCCTGCTGGCGGGTTGCCCGAACAGCCGGCTCGTCGCGGTGGCCATGTCGCTGAGAGATGCCGCTGAGCTGTATCGGTCGGCTTCGGTCAGTGCGATGACCGAAGCCGATGAGGTTCGCCGGGACGCCGAGCACCTCGCGCTTCGCGACGCGGCGACCGGGCGTGACCTCGCCCGAGGACCGGAGCTTCTCGGCGAGCACATCAGGATGACCGCCAGATACCTCGACGGCGCTTCCTGACTGGTCAGGCATCGATCTCTCCGGGTGCTGCGACCTCGAACTGTCCCATCAGCTGTGCCAGCAGACGGTAGTAGCCCACCGTCGTGACGACCTCGGCGATCAGCTCACCATCCAGGCCGAAGTCCTGTGACGGCGCGTGCGAGTTCTCCATCAGAGCCTCGGCGAACCGAGCAGCCCCGGATTCCTGCGGATCGTCCGAGGCGAAGCGTCCCGTGAGCAGAGCGGTGATCTCGTGGTCGGAGATGCCGAGGCTCTGCGCCACCGCCGTGTGCGCGTAGCGTTCGAACGCCGAGTCCGCCATCCGTGCGACGGTGAGGATCACGATCTCGCGGATACGGGCGCTCATCCGCGTCCGATAACGGAGCGCTGCTCCCAGGGCCTGCAGCGGGTCGCCCAGAGCCGGGAATCGGACCATCAGCCCGAACGGGCCGACGAGCGAGCCGTCGGGGTTCGTGATCGGGAACGGCGACGCACTGCCCCGGGGGCCGCCGACGATCGCGTCGTGCACGGCACGCTGCGCCTCCGACAGGGCCGCCGGAGCAGTGCTCTCGCTCATTCGGCTGCCACGTCCTCGGCGATGGTCGCCTTCGCGTCGATCACCGAGTCGGTGATTCCGGCGGTCTCGGCCCAGTCGAAGCCGGACTCGAGGCCCGCCAGCGACAGGGTCGCGTTGTACGAGTACTCCGAGATCCGGTCGGCGAGCTCCTTGCTCTCGGGGGTGCCGCCCGCGGTCGCGATCGTCACGACCTCCTCGAGGTTCGCCGGGTCCTGGATGAAGGCCACGGCCTTCTCGATCGCCTTCTGCACTCGCTCGGCTGCCCCGGGCTTCGCAGCGATCGCCTGGGCCGTCATGAACAGCGCCGCGTTCGACTGCTCCCCGAAGATGTGCGGGATCCCGGCGTCGAGGCGGAACACGCGGTCCGCGAGCCCGTTCTCCACCAGCGGCAGATCGAAACCTCCGCCGGAGATGACCGCGGCGACCTGGCCGGCGGCGAGAGCATTGCCCGCAGCGGGGCCCGGGGTGTCGATGAGCGTGTACTCGCCGGGCTGAACGCCGGCCTCGCTCATGAGCTGTGTCACAGTGAGGCCGATGGGACCTGCCTTGGCAGCGACCCCGATGGACTGCCCCCGGAGGGCTTCGAAGGAGGTCTTCCATCCGTCGGCGCCCTCGGCCTCGGGGATGTCGAATCCCTTGGCCGCGAGGAGGGTGAAGTCGACGTTCTCGTTCAGTCCGGAGACGAACTGCACCTCGACCCCGCTCTGCAGGTAGCGGCCGATGTTGTAGACGACGTCGGCGGACATGTCGAGCTGGTTCCCCGCGAGCGCGGCAGGCATGGCCTGCGCGGAGGTCTGCACGACATTCAACTCGATGCCCTCGTCCTCGAAGTAGCCCTTGGCGATGGCCACGTCGACGGGGAGGAACGGCAGGGCGCCGGCGACCGGAGCGCTGTAGTTGATGGTGATCGGTTCGGACGTGTCATCCGGCGCGGCCTCGGACGGCTGCGCCGGTCCGGAGACGGCCGGGTTGCAGGCGGCGAGGCTGCCGACCAGGGCGAGTGCTCCGAGCGCTGCCAGGCTTGCGCGGGTATACCTCTTCATTGCGGTTCCTTCCATGGGTCTGTCATGAGCCGTCGGCGTCGACGGCTGGGTGGGATTCGGGTGTGGGACGGGATGCCGGAGTACGACAGGGGTCAGACCCGCTGCCAGCGCAGCAGGGTGTGTTCGGTCCAGGCCACGACGCCGTTCATGGTCGTGGTGATCACGGCGAGAAGCGCAAGAACGGCGAAGACGCCGGCAGAATTGAAGTTCTGTCCGTAGAGGACGACCTTCTGTCCGAGCCCGCTGCTCGAGGCCACCATCTCCGATGAGACGACGCCGAGGATCGAGGTGACGACGCCGAGGCGGAGGCCGGCGAAGATCGCCGGGACGCAGGCCGGGAGCAGGATCGTGCGGAAGCGCTGCCACGGTGAGGCGTGGAAGGCCTGCCCGAGCGAGATGAGATCGGGTGGAACCGACTTCGTGCCGGCTGCCGTCGAGACCAGCACCATGAAGAAGACGATCGACACGGCGAGCGCGACCTTCGACATCTCGGTGATGCCGAACCACAGCAGGAACAGCGGTGCCAGGGCGACGCGGGGGATGCTCATCAGCACGGAGATCCACGGTTGCAGCACCCGGTCGAGCATCGGCACGGCGGTGATGGCGAACGCGGCGGCCACACCCGCGATGCTGCCGATGGCGAAGCCGAGCAGCGTTGCCCGCAGCGTCACGCCGGCATCCGCCATCAGCCCGCTGAAATTCGCGATGAAGAAGCTTCCGATCGCGCTCGGGCGGGAGAAGAAGAGCGGATTGAGGATGCCGGCCGCGGCGAACCACTCCCAGATCGCGAGGAACGCGACCAGGCTGAGAGCCTGCAGCACGCGGACCAGGATGCTCTTCCCGCGCCTGTTTCGAACGGTCATGATCGCGGAGGTGGCAATGGCTCCGTTCAGCGCCGCGTCGTCGCGGGCAGCACTGCTGCCGGTGATGCTGGTCAGAGACATCATTCTTCTCCTTCGGCGAACAGATCCCACAGGGAGCGGACGAGCTCTTGATACTCAGGCTCGAAGCGGAGAGCATCCAGGTTCCGGGGACGCGGGAACTCCACGGCGATGTCCTTGCGGATCGTGCCCTCGCGCATCATCACGATGCGATCCGCCATGAGCGCGGCCTCCCCGAGATCGTGAGTGACGAACACGACGGTCTTGCCGGTCCCTTCCCAGATGCGCAGGAACTCGCCCTGCAGGCGGGCCTTGGTCTGGGCGTCGAGGGCGCCGAACGGTTCGTCGACGAGAAGAAGCTCGGGATCCATCGCGAGCGTGCGGGCGAGGTTCGCGCGCTGGCGCATGCCGTGCGAGAGCTGGGAGGGGTGCATGTGCCCCTTCCCGCCCAGGCCGACGAGGTGCAGCATCTCGTCGGCCCGGGCGAGTCGGGAGGCACGCGGGACGTGGCGCAACTCCAGCCCATAGGCGACGTTGCTCCGGATCGTGCGCCAGGGCATCAGCGAGTCCCGCGCGAACATGTACCCGATGGCCGAGGATGCCGGCTGGGAGGTGGTCACGTCGACCGAGCCCCAGTGCGGTTTCAGCTGCCCGGAGATCATGTTCAGCAGGGTCGTCTTCCCGCATCCGCTGGGGCCTACGAGGCACACGAACTCGCCGCGTCGGATGTCGAGCGAGATCGAGTCGAGAGCGATGTGCGTCGAGCGCGCGGAGGGGAACCAGTGGGTGAGGCCCTTCACGCTGATCACGGTCTCCGGCGCACCTGCACGCGTCTTCGTCCCCGCGGACCGCGCGGCCTCAGGCGTGTCGTTCATGCAGTTCTCCTTCGCTTCGTCGTGCTGAGAGGCTCGATCGGATCATCGCGCCGTCGGGGGCACGCCGTGGTCCAGGATGCCGTCGGGCACCTGGCCGTCCCACTGGTTGATCCAGTACAGATCGTCCTCCTGCCAGTGGCGGATCTGGCGCTCGGGATCGAAGATGAGCTCGAGATCGGTGTAGAGCTCGATGACGGCTCCGGTCGGCTCCACGTAGTAGACGGCGATGTTGTCTCCGGCGCCGTGCCGGACCGGACCCCAGGCCAGGCGGGATCCCGTGCGGGCGAGCCGGTCGCCGAGCCGGCCGAGGTCGACGATGCTCTGGGTCTGCCAGGCGTGGTGGTGCATCGCTGCCCTGGTGCTCTTGAAGACGGCGACCCCGTGGTGGTCGTTGTTGCAACGGAGGAAGAACGCCGCATCGTCGCCGATCTGGTCGGAGACGCGGAAGCCGAACACGTCGACGAGGAAGTCACGCATCGCGAGGGCGTCGACGACCTGCACGTTCACGTGTCCGAAGCGGTCGGGCCCGAAGCCCCCGAGTTTCACCATGCTGTAGGCGGACCGCTCGAGGTACACCTGCCAGGTGAAGCCCTCCGGTCCGACGACCGCGAAGCCCTCGTCGATGTGGTCCTCGATGGGCTGCTCCGAGACGATCCGGTAGCCGCCGCGAGCGACGTTCTCGCGGATCTGTTCGAAGGCTTGCCGGGTCTGGGCCACAAGGCCGATGTGGTCGACGGAGTTCTCGTCGCTGCGGGAGTAGACGATCTCGTGGTGATTCGCCTGCGCGCTGAGGAAGCTCTTCTGCCGTGTGGTCTCCACCTCGTGGAGTCCGAGGATGTCGGTGGCGTTGCGGATCACGGCGTCGAGGTCGGTCGTCCGCATCGACACATAGCCCAGGGAGGAGATGAGTCCGGTTCCGGTCATGAGGGACGCCTTTCAGGAGAGGTTCGAGCCGGGCTGGTCGTCGGAGGCGATGAAGTGCTGGTTCAGCTCGCCGATCCCCTCGACCCAGGTGCGGAGCCGCTCCTCGGGCTGTAGGAACCGCTGGGGCGAGCGGCCCACGCCAACTCCGGCAGGAGTCCCCGTGAAGATGACGTCTCCCGGCAGGAGGGTGATCGTGGCGGAGAGGCGTGCGATGAGCGAAGCGACGGGGAAGATGAGGTCGCGCGTGCGGCCCTCCTGCACGGTCTCCCCGTCGATCGAGCATCCGAGAGCGAGGTCGTCGCGGTTCTCGAACTCGTCCGGAGTGACCAGCCAGGGGCCGATCGGGGCGAATCCTGGGAACGACTTGCCCAGGGAGAACTGTGGAGCAGGGCCCTGCAACTGTGAGATGCGCTCGGAGATGTCCTGCCCCGCCGCGAGACCGGCGACATGGTCCCACGCATCCGCCTCAGCGATGCGGTGCCCCTCGCGGCCGATGATGACGACGAGTTCCACCTCCCAGTCGGTGTGGCCGTTGTGGGGGAGTCGCACGTCGGTGTCGGGACCGGTGATCGAGGATACGAACTTCGTGAACGTGGGCGGCAGTTGATCGGGGACGTCGAACCCTGACTCCGCCGCATGTGCGCTGTAGTTCAGGCCGACGGCGATGATCTGCCGGGGCGCCGGTGACGGGCTGCCGAGCCGTGCGCGCTCGAGGGGAATCGCGTGCGAGCCCTCGACATTCAGGGCCCGCGCCCAGGCGGCGAATTCGTCCCAGCTCTGCAGCACCGATTCCGGCGCCGGTCCGAACCGGCCGTCACTCGCTTCGGCGATGTCGATTCCGTGGTGCTCGTCGATGACCAGCAGGCTCCGGCCGTCGTGGTTCGCGATCTTCATTCGGCTCCTCCAGATGCGGGGTGCGCGTCCGCGCGACTCGCCCCTTTGCGTCAGTCAGCGCAGCGGGCTGACAGATGCGAGGTTGTCACGAAATATCGAAGAAAGCAAGAAAATTCGTAAATATCGCAGAGATGCGAAGTTCGGAGGAGAGGCGAGACAAGGCACGACGGCCGGTTGCGGGTGTCGTGCGCGTGCGAAAGCCGGAACTGGATTGCGACACGCCACGCACGCGCCGTCAGACGATGTGTCCGCCCGGAACTCCGATTCTTCGCACCGGCGGAGGCGGAGGCGGACGCGGTCGCGGAGAGGCGGATGCCGGGGGCACCGCGCGGACCCGCGCCGACCCCGCGGAGAGGCCGTGTCGACCGGTGCGGAACGTGGCGCCGGCGCTCAGCCGCGCAGCAGCGCGCGCAGGGTCTGGATCGTGTCGGCCTCGGCGGCGGTCTTGTCAGGGCGGTAGCCCTTCACGCGGGCGAAGCGGAGCGCGATCCCGCCGGGGTAGCGGGGTGACCGCTGCACTCCGTCGATCGCGATCTCGACGACGATCTCGGGGCGGAGCATCACGGCGTAGGCGGAGCGGCTCGTCTCGAACTCGGGGAACGTCTCGGTCTGCCAGCGGAGCAGCTCGTCGGTGAGGCCCTTGAAGGTCTTGCCGACCATCACGTATCCACCCGGCTCACCGAACTCGCCGTCGGGGTCGCGCGCGCCCAGGTGCAGATTCGACAGCCACCCGCGCCGCCGTCCCGAGCCCCATTCGGCGCCGAGCACGACGAGGTCGTAGGTCAGCACCGGCTTCACCTTGACCCACGACTTCCCGCGGCGCCCTGCCGTGTAGGCGGAGTCGACGGCCTTCACCAGCACGCCCTCGTGGCCTGCGGCGAGGGCCTCGCGCGACAGCCGCTCAGCGGCATCCGCGTCGTCGGTGACGATCCCGGGCATTCGCCACTCGCCGGCGACCCGCTCGAGCTCGGCAAGAC
The DNA here is from genome assembly GCF_011752045.1 of Microbacterium hydrocarbonoxydans. Taxonomy (GTDB): domain Bacteria; phylum Actinomycetota; class Actinomycetes; order Actinomycetales; family Microbacteriaceae; genus Microbacterium. Next base: position 1,271,564 of record NZ_JAAKXW010000001.1, on the reverse strand, counting down.
GGGTCGAGAGCGGCTCGTCGATGAGGTCGCGGCCGTCGACGTGCAGCACGTCGAAGAACCAGGGGCGCAGCACGAGTTCCCGTGAGACGTCGGCGCCGAAGCGCGACATCGTCTCCTGGAAGGGGCGGGGCCCGCCGTCCTCGTCGAGAGAGAGCGTCTCGCCGTCGAGGATGAGGTCGCGCGCGGGCAGCGCGCGGACGACCTCGACGATCTCGGGCACCCGGTGCGTGATGTCGGCGAGGCTGCGCGTGTACACGCCGACCTCGTCGCCGTGACGGTGCACCTGGATGCGCGCGCCGTCGAGCTTGTACTCGACGGACGCCGTTCCGGTGATCTCCAGCGCCGCTGTCGCCGTCGCAGCGGTCGCGGCGAGCATGGGGAGCACGGGGCGCCCGACCATCAGGCCGACGGCGTCGAGCTCCTCAGGGGTGCCGGTGAGTGCGAGCACGGCGGTCTCGCCGAGGTCGCCGGAGAGCATCGCGGCCCGTCGCACGGCCGCCGGTGCGCGGCCGGAGGCGCGGGCGACCGCGTCGAGCAGAACCCCGGCGAGCGCGCCGGTGCGCAGCTCGCCCAGCATCGAGCGGGCGAGGAAGTCCCACTCGCCGGCGGTGCAGCGGGAGGCGAGGCCGAGCAGAAGCTCCGTGCGCACCGCCGCCGAGCCGGAGCCGGACGTCGCGGCCAGCGCGTCGAGCGTGTCATCGACCTGCCCGATCGTCAGGGTCGGATCGGCGGCGTGCGAGACCTCGAGCGAGGCGACGCTGCGCCAGCCCACGCCGAGACGCCCCTGCCGGGGAGCGGCGAGGAGCAGCCCGATCAGCGGTGCGATCTCGGCGGCCTCCGCGCGCTCCAGCAGCCGGGCGAGTGCGTCGATCTTCGCGAGCCGTGATCCGGTGGCCGCGACCTCGTCGGCGGTGGTGACGACCTCAGCGAGCTCCATGCCCGCATTCTGCCACCGGCATCCGACATCCGTCAGGGGCGCCTGCCGCCGGAAGGCCGGCGCTCAGTGCCCGTGGAACTCGGGGCGGCGCTTCTGCTGGAAGGCGGCGAAGCCCTCGTGGTAGTCGTCGGTGTCGCAGAGCATCGCCTGGGCGGCGTTCTCGATGTCGACCGCATCCCACAGCGCGAGGCGCTCGTCGCGGATCCGGGCGATCAGCTCCTTGCTCGCCCGGAACGCCGCCGTGGCTCCGCGGGCAGCCGCCTCCGCGGCATCCGTCGTCGCCTGGACGACCTCGTCATCGGGGAAGACGCGGGAGAACAACCCGGACTCCACCGCCTCCGTGCCGCTCATGAGCCGGCCGGTGTAGACGAGGTCCAGCGTCTTGTGGGCGCCGAGGCGCTCCAGGAACAGCGAGTGCCCTCCGGAGTCGAGCGTGGCCCCGAGCGCGGCGAACGGGGAGCCGATCTTCGCGGACTCCGCGACGTAGACGACGTCGGTGGCGATCAGCAGCCCGAGGCCCACCCCGAGGCAGGCGCCGTGGGCGACCGCGAACGTCGGCGCGGGGAAGCGCGACATGCGCTGCAGCAGCGGCGTGACGATGCCGCCGAGGTAGCCCATCACGTCGTCGTCCTGGGGGTCGACGTCCGAGATGTCACGACCGGCGCAGAAGGCCCGCCCCTCGCCGCGGAGCACCAGCGCGCGCACGCCGGCCGTCTCCGCCTCCCGGTAGGCCGCGTCGAGTCCGTGCAGCGCCTGCTCGTCGAGGGCGTTCAGCTTCGCCGGCGCATTCAGGCGGATCGTGGCCACATCGTTCGCGATGGAGAGATCGATCATCGGATGCTCCTCAGACGTCGTAGTCGACCACGACGCGGTCGCTGGTCGGATGGGACTGGCAGGTCAGCACGTAGCCGCGCTCGAGCTCGTCCGGCTCCAGCGCGTAGTTCTCGGTCATCGTGACGCTGCCCTCGAGCACGCGGGCCCGGCAGGTCCCGCACACCCCGCCGGCGCAGGCGAAGGGCGCGTCGGGGCGCACGCGCAGCGCGGCGTTGAGCACCGACTCGTGCGCGTCGACCGGACTCTCCACCGTGGACGAGACCCCGTCGAGGTTGACCTCGATGCGGAACGTCTTCTGACCGGCCTTCACCTGCACGGGCCGCGCCGTGCGCAGAGGCTCGTCGCCGGTCGTGAACAGCTCGAAGCGGATGTGCTCCCGGGGGACGCCGACGTCGGCCAGCGTCTCGCGGCACAGGTCGACGAGCGACAGCGGGCCGCACAGGAACCACTCGTCCACGTCGGCGGGGTCGATGAGCACGTCGAGGATGGTGCGCAGCTTCTCCTCATCGATCCGCCCGGAGAGCACCGGCGCCGTGCGCTGCTCGCGCGAGAGCACATGATGCAGGGTGAGCCGGGTGGGGTAGCGGTCCTTGAGGTCGGCGAGGTCCTCCAGGAACATCACGTCGAGCGTGGAGCGGTTCGTGTACAGCAGGGTGAACCGCGCGGTGCCGGAGCGGCTCAGCACGGTGTGCGCGAGCGCCATCAGCGGGGTGATGCCGGAGCCTGCGGCGATGCCGACGATGTGCCGGTGGTCGAGGTCGTCCAGGCCGGAGGTGAAGGTGCCCTGCGGGCTCATCACGTCGATCCGGAAGCCAGGGTGCAGGCCGGTCTGCGCCCACGTCGAGAACAGGCCGCCCTCGTCGCGCTTCACCGCGACGCTGAGGCGGGTGGGTATCCCCGCTGCGATCTGCTCGGGTGTGCGATGCTCGGGAGCGCGGCACAGGGAGTACGACCTGCGGATCTCGGTGCCGTCGAGAGTGGTGCGCAGGGCCACGTACTGGCCGGGGAGGTGATCGTAGTCGTCGGCCAGCTCGGCCGGCACGGTGAAGGTGACCTCGACCGCGTCCTCGGTGAGCGGCCGCACGTCTTCGACGGTCAGCGAGTGGAACCGGGCGCGCTTGCGTGGCGTTTCGGGCCCCCCGGAATGAGCCGGCGGGGGAGCGGATGCCGGTGCGGCGGCGTGCGTCGTCTGGAACAGGGACATCAGTGCACCTTGAAGTGGTCGAAGGGCTCGAGGCACGCGCGGCACTCGTAGAGCGCCTTGCAGGAGGTGGAGCCGAAGCGCGACACCTCGCGGGTGTCGAGGGACCCGCACCGGGGGCAGCGGACGCTCAGCGCGAGACGGATCGGGCCGCCCGGCACGGCGGCACGGCCGGACGGAGGGGCGATGCCGTACTCGGCGAGCTTGCGCTTGCCGGCATCCGACATCCAGTCCGTGGTCCAGGCGGGGGAGAGGACGAGCCGGACGTCGACCTGCGCCCAGCCGGCGGCGGTGAGGGCGAGGACGACGTCGTCGCGGATCGTGTCCATCGCCGGGCAGCCGCTGTAGGTGGGGGTGATGTCCACGCGGACGGCGTCGCCGTCGACCTCGACCGCGCGCAGGACGCCGAGGTCCTCGATCGTGAGCACGGGGACCTCCGGATCGGCCACCGCGGCGGCGACCCTCCAGGCGTCGGTCCTCGTGAGCGTGCTCACCATGTCGCTCCGGGGTGACGGCGGGCGAGCACCTGCATCTCGGAGAGAAGGTGTCCCAGCGGGGTCGAATGGGAGCCGTGCCGTCCGCCCGCCGAGGAGGCGGAGACCGCGGGGACGGTCAGCTCGGCCTCAGCGAAGACGGTGTCGACGACGGCGTCGAAGCCGGCGCGCAGCGTCGAGGGCGCGACCGCGGCATCCCCGAGCCGCTCGATCAGGGGATCGTCGCGGAACAGCTCATCGGCGTACGGCCACATGTCCCCGAGGGCGCGGACGATCCGGCTGCGCGACTCCTCGGTGCCGCCGGCGAGCCGCAGCACCCACTGCACGGCGTGGTCGCGGTGGTAGTCGACCTCCTTGAGGGCCTTCTCCGCGATCGCCGCGAAGGTCTCGTCGGAGCTCGCCCGCAGCGCGGAGTAGAGCTCGAACATGTACGTCGACACGATGAACTGGCGGGCGATCGTCTGCGCGAAGTCGCCGTTCGGCTGCTCCACGATCCAGGCGCTGCGGAATTCCGGCTCGTCGCGGAAGTAGGCGAGGTCGTCCTCGGTGCGCCCGTCGTACGAGCCCGCGTAGTGCAGGAAGGAGCGGGCGTGCCCGAGGAGGTCGAGGGCGATGTTGCCGAGGGCGACGTCCTCCTCGAGCTCGGGTGCGCGGGAGATCCAGGCGCCGAGCTGCTGGGAGAGGATGAGCGCGTCGTCGCCCAGCCACAGCGCGTACTCGGCGATGTCCGCCGAGGCTGCGGCGGCGCCGGTGCCGGACAGCTCCTGGCTCAGCTGGATCTCGTCGACGGTGACGTCGCCGTGGATGTCGTCGCTCACAGGTGCGGCACCCCCTCCGACGCGGTGTAGTACACCGCGTGGCGGTAGTTCTTGCCCGCCGGGCTCTCGAAGTAGGCGCCCTTGGCGTCGGGGTCGCTCGTCGTGATCGCGTCCGCGGGCACGACCCAGATGGACACGCCCTCTCCGCGGCGCGTGTACAGGTCGCGCGCGTTGCGGATCGCCATCTCGGCATCCGGAGCGTGCAGCGACCCGGCATGCACGTGGCTGAGTCCGCGATTGGCGCGCACGAAGACCTCCCAGAGGGGCCAGGGCTCGCGCTCGTCGGCGCCGGGAGTCGCCATCAGGCCACCGCACCTTCCGCGCGGAGCGCCTGCTTGCGGGCGTACTCGGCCGCGGCCTCCCGCACCCACGCGCCTTCTTCGTGGGCGGTGCGCCGCCGCTCCAGGCGCTCCGCGTTGCACGGCCCCTCGCCGCGGACGACCGCGAAGAACTCGTCCCAGTCGATCTCGCCCATGTCGTACCGCTGGAGCTCCTCGTTCCAGGCCAGTTCGGGGTCGGGCAGGGTGACGCCGAGGATCTCGGCCTGCGGCACGAGCATCCCGACGAAGCGCTGGCGCAGCTCATCGTTCGAGAAGCGCTTGATCTTCCACTTCATCGACTGCGCGGAGTTGGGGGACTGGTCGTCCGGAGGGCCGAACATGGCGAGCGCCGGCCAGTACCAGCGGTCCACGGCATCCTGCGCCATGCTCCTCTGCTCCTCCGTGCCCTGCATGAGCGTGAGGAGGATCTCGAAGCCCTGGCGCTGGTGGAACGACTCCTCCTTGCAGATGCGGACCATCGCCCGTCCGTACGGTCCGTAGGAGGCGCGGCAGAGCGGCACCTGGTTGCAGATGGCGGCGCCATCGACGAGCCAGCCGATCGCGCCCATGTCGGCCCAGGTCGGGGTCGGGTAGTTGAAGATCGACGAGTACTTCGCCCTGCCGGAGATGAGCTGGTCCATCATCTCGTCGCGGGTGATGCCGAGGGTCTGCGCGGCGGAGTAGAGGTAGAGACCGTGACCGGCCTCGTCCTGCACCTTGGCCATCAGGATGGCCTTGCGCTTGAGGCTCGGGGCCCGGGTGATCCAGTTGCCCTCGGGCTGCATGCCGATGATCTCGGAGTGCGCGTGCTGACTGATCTGGCGGATCAGCGTCTTTCGGTAGGCGTCGGGCATCCAGTCGCGCGGCTCGATGCGCTGCTCGTTCGCGATGAGCTCGTCGAAGAGACGCTCCTCCTCCGAGAGCTCGCCTTCCACCAGGGAGAGGTCTGCGGGGCTTGTCATCATCGACTCCTCAGCATCCGGTGATCTTTACTGACCGATCGTTAGGTAATTCTGACACACGGGGCCGCCGCCCCACAAGGCGCCGGTCAGCGAGAGCGCGCCATGAGCGCGAGGAGCGCGCGCCCGTAGGCCTCCGACGGGTCGGGATGCTCGAAGCCGAGGATCTCGTCTGCGATGGCGATCTCCACCCGGAACGTGTCGTCGAGGCGCACCAGCGAACGGAACGTGCCGCGCAGGAGATCGCGCAGCTGATCCTCCCGGGGAAGCCATACGGCGTCCGCCAGCGTGACGGCGTCCAGCGCCCACTCCGTGGTGCCGTTGAACGCGAGGTCGGTGCCGCTGGGCGTCTGCCGAGCCTCGATCGTCATCTCGCTGACGGTGAAGACGTCGGCCTCGGCTTCGAGCTCGACCTCCTCGGGGAGGTCGAGCTGGAAGCGATCCCCCTCGGCCGGATGCCAGACGAGTCCGGCGTCCCTCAGGGCGACGGCGAGTTCGCGCGTGATCATCCACCCACGGTAGATGAGCCGGGCCCTCCGACGTCAGTGGCGTCGGGCCCTCCAACGTCAATGGCGTCGGGCAGAGTGGAGGGATGACCTCTCCTGCCCCCGAAGACGACCGGCGCCTCGCGGCGCTCGCCGCTCTCCGCGACCTGACCGGCCGGCCGGACGCGGAGTTCCACGACGGGCAGTACGAGGCCGTCGACGCGCTCGTCGGGGGTCGCCGCCGTGCCCTCGTCGTCCAGCGCACCGGCTGGGGCAAGTCGGCCGTGTACTTCGTGGCCACCCTGCTGCTGCGGCGCCAGGGTGCGGGGCCGACGGTGCTCGTGTCGCCGCTGCTGGCGCTCATGCGCGACCAGATCGCCGCCGCTGAGAGGGCGGGCGTCCGGGCCGTCGCGATCAACTCCACGAACGCGCACGAGTGGCAGGATGTGCTCGCGCAGCTGGACCGCGACGAGGTCGACGTGCTCCTCGTCTCGCCGGAGCGCCTGAACAACCCTGCGTTCCGCGAGGAGCAGCTGCCCGCACTGGTCCGGCGGATCGGGATGCTCGTGGTCGACGAGGCGCACTGCATCAGCGACTGGGGGCACGACTTCCGCCCGGACTACCGGCGGCTGCGGGACCTCATCGCCCAGATGCCCCCGCAGGTGCCGGTGCTGGCCACGACGGCGACCGCGAACAGCCGGGTCGTCGCCGACGTCGCCGAGCAGCTGGGGACCGGGGGAGCGGACGCCGGCGTCCTCACCATCCGAGGCCCGCTCGCCCGCGCCTCGCTGCGGCTCGGCGTGCTGCGGATGCCGGACTCCGCCAGCCGGCTGGCCTGGCTCCTCAGCCACCTGGACGACCTGCCCGGCTCGGGGATCATCTACACGCTGACCGTGGCGGCCGCCGTCGACACCGCCCGGCTGCTCCGCGAGCACGGCCACGAGGTGCGCGCGTACACGGGCCAGACGGATGCCGACGAGCGCGAGGAGTCCGAGGGGATGCTCAAGCGCAACGAGGTGAAGGCCCTCGTCGCGACGAGCGCGCTGGGCATGGGCTTCGACAAGCCCGACCTCGGGTTCGTGCTGCACCTCGGTGCGCCGTCGTCGCCGGTGGCCTACTATCAGCAGGTCGGGCGTGCCGGGCGAGCCAGCGACAGCGCCGACGTGCTGCTGCTGCCAGGCGTCGAGGATCGCGACATCTGGCACTACTTCGCGACGGCGTCGATGCCCGACCGGGAGCGCGCGGAGCGGGTGATCGCCGCCCTCGGTGACCGGCCGGTGTCGACTCCCGCGCTGGAGGCGATGGTGGACATCCGGCGCACGCCGCTCGAGCTGCTGCTGAAGGTGCTCGACGTCGACGGCGCCGTGCGGCGCGTGCAGGGCGGGTGGGTCGCGACGGGAGAGCCGTGGGTCTACGACGAGGAGCGCTACTCGCGGATCGCCGCCGAGCGCGTCGCTGAGCAGCAGAGCATGATCGACTACGAGACGACCGGCGGCTGCCGCATGGAGTTCCTGCAGCGCTCCCTCGACGACGACACCGCGGTGCCGTGCGGGCGCTGCGACAACTGCGCGGGCGCATGGTTCCCCCGCGACATCGATGAGACCGCGACGGCGACGGCCGCGGAGTCCCTCGACAGGGTCGGCGTGCCGCTCGAGGCTCGTCGGGCCTGGCCCACCGGGGCCGACCGGCTCGGCGTTCCGGTCAGGGGACGCATCCCGCCCGAGGAGCAGGCTGCCGAAGGGCGGGCGCTGGCCCGTCTCACCGATCTCGGCTGGGGCGGCACGCTGCGCGAGCTCTTCGCCGCCGGAGCGCCCGACCGTCCCGTGCCGCCGCAGCTGCTCACGGCCTGCGTGCGGGTGCTCGCAGGCTGGGGCTGGGCGCAGCGACCCGTCGCCGTGGTGGCGGTGCCCTCCCGTTCGCGTCCGCTCCTGGTCGATTCCCTCGCTCGCGGCATCGCGGAGATCGGCCGGCTGCCGTATCTCGGCGAGCTCGCCCATCTGGGTGGCGGCCCCAGCGGACAACCCGGCGGGAACAGCGCGTTCCGCATCGCAGGGCTCTGGGAGCGGTTCAGTTCTGATGGCCTGGCGGTGCCGGACGGGCCCGTGCTGCTCGTCGACGATCAGGCCGACAGCCGCTGGACGCTGACGATCGCTGCGCGGGCTCTCCGCCAGGCGGGGGCGACGGAGGTGCTGCCGTTCGTGCTCGCCCTGCGAGGCTGAACGCGGGGGCATATGCGCGGTGCGGCATGGGATGGGTCTCATTCTGATCTCGACATGTGTGCGGTCATTCCGCGGGAGATGCCCCAGCCCCTAGCATCGCGATCAGGGGGCGTCGAAGGATCGACGCGAGGACACGGAGGGCTCGAGATGGCCGGTTTCACACGATCGAGGATGCTGCTCGCGACGGGGGCCGCGGGGGTGCTGCTGGCTCTGGCCGCCTGCACTCCGACGCCGGAGGCGACGCCGACGCTCACGCCGATCGAGGCGCCCGCCCCGGAGCCGTACAGCGGCCCTGCGGCGTTCATCGGAGACGAGCTCGAGCTGTTCCTGCCGACGCCCGAGGAGATCACCGGTCTGATCCCGGACGCGACGGAGATCGCGACATCGTCGGCGCTGACGATGGTCTCCGACGGCGGCGGGGCGCCCGCGACTCCCGCGATCTGCGACGTGCTCTACGCGGAGCAGTCGCTGGGCAGCGTCGCCGCGCGCGTTGTCGAGTGGAAGAGCCAGAGCGACTCCGAGCAGCGCCTCGGACGCCTGCTTGTGCTGCAGTTCCCCGACGAGGCTCATGTCGAGGAGCGGATGGATCAGCTGACGGCAGCAGCTGAGCAGTGCGAGCAGTTCGACAAGGAAGGGGCCGTCACGTTCGACGCGGTGATCGCCGACGGGGACGATCACGCTCGTGCGATCGCCGGGACCCTGGTCGACACGAACGCCGGTCATGACTGGCGGCAGTTCAGCGCCTACGCCTCGGCGGGGAACGTGCTCGTGACGCTGTGGCAGCCGTTCGACGGAGACCAGTCCTTCGACGCCGAGGCGGCAGCGGATCTGCTGGCCGCGCGCGCCGATGAGGCGCACTCGGCGCTGCTCGAGAAGCTGACGGCGATGCCGCCCGTGGTGGAGGACCTGCCGGCGGGGGATGCCTCGAAGCCCTGGAGCGAGTGGGCGATCACGGTCGCAGGCGTGGGCCCCGTGCGGCTCGGAGAGCCCGTCGAGACCGCGGTGGCGGCCGCTGGGGTGTCGGCGACGCCGCCCGAGTTCGCAGGGGGATGGTGGACCCTGGAGGAGCCCGGCGGAGCGGGTTCGATGCTTGTGTTCCCGGTCGAGGGCGGCGGCGCGGTGCTCGGCGTCACCGTCGGGAGCGACCGTTCGTCGCTCCCCGATCCGCAGGACGGGGCGGGACTGCCCGCTGCCGATGGCATCCGTGTCGGTGATCCAGTCTCTGCAGCGGTTGCGGCGTACCCTGGTGGCACCACGGTCAGGGTCATCTCCTCGGCAGATCACTGGTACGCGGTACCCGATCGCGACGGTCGCCTGCTGCGATTCCGCACGGACCGTGATGCGGGCGATCCGCAGGCCACCATTGTCGGCATCACGGTGGAGGATGCGACCGCGTGGCGCGGGCTCCGCTTCACGGACTGACCCGAGCCTTCGAGGCAACTGACGGTCCCCTCTTTTTACCGACCGAGCGTTCGGTTAGTATGTTGCTCGTCGGCGCCGTGACGTCGCCGACGAGCGACGAGGAGGTCGACGATGACGGGACCCACGACGGAGGCGGCGGATGCTGTCCGCCTGAACCGCGCCATGATGCAGCGCGATCGCGCCTCGGCCGCTCTGGGACTGGTCGTCGAACGGGATGACCCCGGCCATGCGGTCGTGTCGATGCGAGTGCGTGACGACATGACGAACGGCTTCGGCATCACCCACGGCGGGATGGTGTTCGCCCTCGCCGACACCGCCTTCGCGATCGCCTGTAACGAGGATGACCGCGTCACGGTCGCCGCCGGCGCCGACATCTCCTTTCTCAAGGCCACGGCGGCGGGGCAGGTCCTCACCGCCACCGCCGTCCGCCGCTCCCGTTCCGGGCGCTCCGGCATCTACGACGTGACCGTCGTCGACGAGACCGGTGACACCGTCGCGGAGTTCCGCGGTCGGTCACGCACGACCCACCAGACGCTCTGACACCCCGACCCGACGGAGGCACCATGTCGACGACGACAGGAACCCGGTCCGCCATCCAGCCGCCCACCGCTGCGGAACTCGACCCCGAGGAGCGGATGAGCCGAGAGGAGATCCAGGCGCTGCAGCTCGAGCGCCTGCAGTGGACTGTCCGCCACGCCTACGCGAACGTGCCGCTGTACACGCGCAAGTTCGACGAGGCGGGGGTGCATCCCGACGACATCCGCTCCCTCGCCGACATCGCACGGCTGCCGTTCACCACGAAAGCCGACCTGCGCGAGACGTACCCGTTCGGGATGTTCGCCGTGCCGATGGCCGACGTCGCGCGCATCCACGCCTCGAGCGGCACCACCGGCCGTCCGACCGTCGTCGGCTACACCCGGGGCGACCTCGAGCGCTGGGGCTCCCTCGTCGCGCGGTCGCTGCGTGCCAGCGGCATCCGTCCCGGCATGAAGGTGCACAACGCCTACGGCTACGGGCTGTTCACCGGTGGACTCGGGGCCCACGCCGGCATCGAGGCGCTCGGCGCGACCGTGATCCCCATGTCCGGCGGGCAGACGGCGAGGCAGATCCAGCTCATCCAGGACTTCGAGCCCGACGCGATCCTCTGCACGCCCAGCTACCTGCTCACAATCGCGGACGCCATGGTCGCTCAGGGGGTCGACCCTCGCTCGACCTCGCTGCGCGTGGCCGTCCTGGGCGCAGAGCCCTGGACCAACGAGATGCGCCGCGAGCTCGAGCAGCGCCTCGGCATCGAGGCCCTCGACATCTACGGCCTCAGCGAGGTGATGGGCCCGGGCGTCGGCAACGAGTGCGTCGAGACCAAGGACGGCCCGCATCTCTGGGAGGACCATTTCCTGCCGGAGGTCATCGACGGCGACACGGGGGCGGTGCTGCCCGACGGCGAACTCGGCGAGCTGGTGTTCACCTCGCTCACCAAGGAGGCCTTCCCGGTGATCCGCTATCGAACCCGCGACCTCACGCGCCTGCTCCCCGGGACCGCGCGACCGGGTATGCGCCGGATGGAGAAGATCACGGGACGCAACGACGACATGATCATCCTGCGAGGCGTCAACCTGTTCCCCACGCAGATCGAGGAGCTCGTGCTCGGCATCGAGCACCTCACCCCGCACTTCATCCTCGAGCTGACGAAGGAGGGCCGGATGGATGCCCTCACGGTCCGCATCGAGCGCCACCCCGACCTGTCGGCCGAGGTGTGCGAGAGTGCGGCTCAGGTGCTCGCGCAGCGGATCAAGATCTTCGTGGGCTCGACGGTCGCGGTGCGACTCGAGGAACCGGGGTCGCTGCCCCGCAGCGAGGGCAAGTACAAGCGCGTCTACGATCTGCGCTGATGCGGGCGGGCGCGCCCGCACAGGGAGGCTGGCGCCGGATGGGAGACTGAAGGGCATGTCGCAGGATCAGAGCACGCGCCGAGGCCGCCCCGGGTACGACCAGCAGGGGATCCTCGCCGTCGCCGTCGCCGCCTTCAACGAGTACGGCTACGACGCGACATCGATCGGCGTGCTCGCCGAGCGCCTGAACCTGTCCAAGTCGGCGATCTACCACCACTTCGGTTCGAAGGACGAGATCCTCGAGCTGGCGCTCGATGCCGCGCTGAGCGCTCTGGAGGGTGTCGTCGACGAGATGGCGGGATCGACGACGGATGCCGACGCCGAGCGCCCGGCCGCTGACCGGCTCGAGCAGGTCCTCCGCGGCGCCGTGCACGTGCTCGTGGATCGCCTCCCCGCGGTGACGCTGCTGCTCCGGGTGCGCGGCAACACCGAGGTCGAGCGGCGCGCTCTCACCCGGCGGCGTGCCTTCGACCGCCGGATCACCGCTCTCGTGGCGGAGGCGCAGGCCGAGGGCTCGCTGCGCGGCGACATCGACGCCAGCGTGGCCGCCCGCCTCGTCTTCGGCATGATCAACTCGATCGTCGAGTGGTACCGGCCCGGGGGACGGGAGGGCGCAGACCGCCTCGCCGACGACGTCGTCGCGATCGCGCTCGACGGCCTGCGCCGGCACTGACCCGCGTCCGGCGGAGGCATTCCGATTCACCAGGGGTGGGTTGTCGGGAGCCCGCTCATCGTGATCCGTCCATCCCCGTCCGATCCTCGAGGCGTTGAGCGAGCGGAGCGAGTCGAAACGCCTGTGTCTTGTCCGGTCGTTGAGCGAGCGGAGCGAGTCGAAACGCCCCTTCCGGAACACGGTCGAAAAGGTCATTCGACCTGGGGGAAACCGGCCTCTCAATGTCGGTGGCCCTCGGCAGAATTGAGGTATGAACAGCCCAGCAGACGCCATCGCTCAGGTCGTTTCCGGCCTGCGTGAGCTGCTGTCTGGCGACACGCTGGCGGGGCTGTCGGATGCCGACCGCGCGGCGCTTCTGGTGGGTCTGGGTGAGGTGTCGAGGTTGACCGATGCCGCGACGGTGGAGGCGGTGGCGACGGCGGATGTGGAGTTCGGTCATCGTTTCGGATGCCGCGGAATGAACGAACTCCTCCGCCGCGCGACCCTGGTCGATGCGCCGACGGCGGGGAGGATCATTCGTGCCGCGGACGCGGTGGCGCGGGAGGTGAGTCTGGTGTCGGGGGAGCGGATGCCGGCCCGATGGCCCGCGATGCGGGAAGCGCTCCTCGACGGGGCCGTCGGGGTGACCGGTCTGCTGGTCGCGGTGGGGCCGTTGGAGGCGGCGCGGGACCGGATCACGCTCGAGGAGCGGCTGTGGGCGGACGCGAACCTGGCGGCGTTCGCACGCGGTGAGAACCTCCCCGATGTGGACGCCGACGGCGCGGAGGCTGACTCGGTTGGGGCAAGCGTAAGCGCCGATCTCGAAGACGATGCAGATGCAGATGCAGATGGTGATGCGCCCGGCCCGGGTCCGCGGGCGTCGGCCGAGGACTTGAAACTGTTCGCGAGTGCTCTTGCGGTGGGGTTGGATCCGGATGGGGCGGAGCCGTCGGACTTGGAGGCGCAGTCGCGCCGCTTCTTCACGGTGGGCCGGTTGCGCAACGGCGTGCATCCGGTGCACGGAAACCTGACCCCGGAGGTCGCCGCGGCATGGCAGCTGATCGCCGACGCGTACAACAACCCCAAGGTCGGCGGAGCGCCGGCACCGGGTGTGCGGTTCGAACCCGCCCCGGACAATGATGGCGCTGATCCCGACGGGGACGGTGCCGACGGCGACCCCGACACCGATGGGGGTGAGGGGGAGGATCGGTTCAATATCGATCCGCGGAACCTGATCGATTCCCGCACGCCCGGGCAGAAGCGTCACGACGCCCTGGCCGCCGTGCTGGGCATCGCCGCCCGCCACGACGACATGCCGTCCCTGGGCGGTGCGGCCCCGACGCTGGTGGTGCATGTGGATGCGAAGGATCTCGCCACTGGGACGGGGTGGGCGACGATCCCGGGCGCTGAAACTCCGGTTCCGTTGTCCGTGGCCGCGCACACTGCCTGTACGGGTGCGGTTCAGCGGGTGTTGTTCGATGAGGGCCGGATCATCGGGATCACGACCACGGATCGGGTGTTCACGGTGCATCAGCGGCGGGCGATCGTCGCCCGCGATAAGGAGTGCCTGATTCCGGGGTGTCACGTTCCGGCGTCGTGGTGTGAGATCCACCACGTGACCGAGCATGCGAAGGGCGGGTCGACGCATACGGACAACGGGGTGCCGTTGTGCTGGTGGCATCACCGGTCGCTGGATCGTTCCGGGTGGGAGATCCGGATGAACGGTGGTGTCCCGCAGATCCGGGGGCCGGAGTGGTGGGATCCGCAACAGCGATGGCGCACACCGAGACACTCCGTCCCGGTGAAACCACCCGGGCGGCCGGTGCTGCGCACCTGAACAGCATCCGCAGCATCCATCCGTGTCGTACGTCGGAAGGGGGCGTTTCGTCTCGCTCCGCTCGCTCAACGACCGGGTGGGCGCTAGCGACCGGCGGTAACGACCGGGGTTCCGAGCGGAGCGATGGATGCCGTGGGGAAGCTGGCACCGGGTCTGGCGGGAGCACGCCGAAGGCGAGCGAGGGCATGTCTTCCCCACGACATCCATCGCGCAGCGACCCACAAGCAACCGCAAGAAGCCCCGACGACACCACGACGGCCTCACCTCAGGCCGCGGCCGGCTCCTTCGCGACGAGGGTGAGCACGTCGTAGGTGGCGACGGTCTCGTCGTTCTGGTTGCGGATGACGGCGTCCCAGCGCACCTCGCCGTACTCGTCGGTCTCGCGCGGCGTGATCTGCTTCGCCGTGAGCTCGACGCGGATCTCGTCGCCGGGGGACACCGGGGTGACGAACCGGAGGTTCTCCAGGCCGTAGTTCGCGAGCACCGGACCAGGTTCGGGATCGACGAACAGGCCGGCGGCCCAGGACACGAGGAGGTATCCGTGCGCCACCCGGCCGGGGAAGAACGGGTTCGCCGCGGCCGACTCCTCGTCCATGTGCGCGTAGAACGTGTCGCCCGTGAAGTGCGCGAACGTCTCGATGTCGTCCAGGGTGACCTCGCGCGAACCGGAGACGACCTGGTCGCCGATCCGCAGCTCGGCGAGCGACTTGCGGAACGGATGCCGTCCGCCGCTGTTCGACGCGGCGCCGGTGTGCCAGACGCCGGTGAGCGCCGTGAGCATCTCGGGGGAGCCCTGCACCGCGGTGCGCTGCATGTGGTGCAGCACCGCCCGGATGCCGCCCAGCTCCTCGCCGCCGCCGGCGCGGCCGGGGCCGCCGTGCACGAGGTTCGGCAGCGGCGATCCGTGCCCGGTCGACGAGCGGGCGTCGTCGCGGTCGAGCAGCAGCATCCGTCCGTTGAACGGGGCGATGCGCGTCGCGAGCTCCACTGCCTGCGCGGGGTCGTGCGTGGCGAGGCTGGTGACGAGGGAGCCGCCGCCTCGGGCGACGAGCGCTGCGGCCTCTGCGGTGGTGTCGTACGTCAGCAGCGACGACACGGGGCCGAAGGCCTCGACGTCGTGCACGGCATCCGTCTGCGCGTCTGCGAAGCGCAGCAGCACGGGGGAGACGAAGGCGCCCTCGGGGGCCACGGCCGTCGTGCCGTCGGCGAGCCGCACCTCGGGGGCGTCGGTGGTGCCGATGACGACCTCTCCGCCGGCCTCCTGCAGTCGTCGCACCTGGCGGAGCACCTCGTCGCGCTGCGCGGTCGACGCGAGCGGACCCATCGTCACGCCCTCGGCGCGCGGATCTCCCAGTACCGTCTTCTCGGCGATCCGCGCCCGCACCGCCGCGATCACGGCGTCAGCCGAGGCGGTCGGCACGATCGCGCGGCGGATCGCCGTGCACTTCTGGCCGGCCTTCGTCGTCATCTCGGTGACGAGCTGGCGGACGTAGGCGTCGAACTCGGGCGTGCCTTCGACGGCGTCCGTGCCGAGCACCGAGGCGTTGATCGAGTCGGTCTCGGCGGTGAACCGCACGCCGCCGGTCTGCACGGCCGGATGGGCCTTCAGGCTCTCGGCGGTCGAGGCGCTGCCGGTGAAGCCGACGAGATCGCCGAGCCGCAGGTGCGCGAAGAGGTCGGGCACGCTGCCGCTCACCAGCTGCAGCGAGCCGTCGGGGAGGAGTCCGGATTCGACGAGGATCCGCACCATCGCCTCGGCCAGGTAGCCGGTGGGAGTGGCAGGCTTCACGAGCGTCGGCATCCCGGCGAGGAACGCGGGCGCGAACTTCTCCAGCGAGCCCCAGACGGGGAAGTTGAACGCGTTGATCTGCACCGCGACGCCGGGGAGCGTCGTGTAGACGTGTCGTCCCAGGAAGGAGCCGTCCTTGGACAGCGGCTCGACCGGGCCGTCGACGTGCACGGTGCTGTTCGGCAGCTCGCGGCGTCCCTTCCCCGAGTACGAGAACAGCACGCCGATGCCTCCGTCTATGTCTACCCAGGAGTCGATCTTCGTGGCTCCGGTGCGCGAGGACAGCGCGTACAGCTCCTCCTTGCGCTCGGTGAGCGCGAGCGCGAACTGCTTGAGGAGCACCGCGCGCTGGTGGAAGGTCAAAGCGGCGAGGCTCGCGTTCCCGGTCGTGCGCGCGTACTGGAGGGCGCCGGCGAGATCGAGGCCCTCGGCCGATACCCGCGCGACGACCTCGCCTGTGGAGGCGTCGCGGACCTCGGTCGCTCCGGTGCCGGCGGACGGCACCCACCATCCGCCCTGGACGTAGCTCGGCAGGTAGTCGGTCATCTCTCCTCGTTCCAGACGTAGAACCCTTCGCCGCTCTTGCGGCCCAGCTTTCCTTCGGCGACCAGGCGGCGCAGCAGCGCCGGCGGCTCGAACCGCGGCCCCAGCTCACGCGCCAGCTCCTCGGCGATCCCCAGTCGCACGTCGAGCCCGACGACGTCGGTGGTGCGCAGCGGACCCATCGGATGCCGGTACCCCAGCGTCATCGCAGCGTCGATGTCGGCGGCCGATGCGACCCCCTCCTCGAGCATCCGGATGGCCTCGAGCCCGAGCATGACGCCGAGTCGTGATGAGGCGAACCCGGCGGAGTCCCGCACGACGATCGGCGTCTTGCCGAGGGCGGAGACCCAGCCGCGGGCGGCCTCGGTGACGGCTGCCTCGGTGGCGTCGCCGTGCACGATCTCGACCAGCGCCGATGCGGGCACCGGGTTGAAGAAGTGCAGGCCGAGGAATCGCCAGGGGCGCAGCCGCGTCGAGGCGAGGTCGTCGATCGAGATCGACGAGGTGTTGCTCGCCAGCGTCGCATGCGTCGGCATCGCCGCCTCAGCGCGTGACAGCGACTGCTCCTTGAGGTCCCGGTCCTCGGGAACGGCCTCGATCACGAGGTCGCGATCGCCGAAGGCGGTGACGGCGGTGCCGGTCGTCAGGCGCGCGCGCAGCGCAGTCTCGTCGAGGGCGGGATCGCGCTCGACGGAGCGGCGGATGCTCTCGCGGATGCGCTCGGCGGCAGCGTCCGCACTCGCCTGGTCGCGCTCGACGACGGTCACGTCCGAACCGGCGAGGAGGAAGGCATGGGCGATTCCTGCCCCCATCCGCCCGCCGCCCAGCACGCCGACGCGCTCCGGGGCCTTCTCGGTCATGGTTCCGTCCTCGCTTCGTCTCGTTCTGCGCGCCGGTCGCGGCGCTCCAGGAACTCGGTCATCCGCCGGAACTTCTCAGGGCTCTCGAACAGCTCGGCCTGCGCCTCAAGATCGACCGCCGGATGCCGGTCGCGCGGGGCGCGGAACACCCTCTTCGTCGCGATGGTCGCCGCACGGTCGTTGCGGGCGATGCGGTCGGCGATCTCGTGCGCGGCGGGCAGCAGCCGATCGGGCTCGTGGATCGCCGACACCAGGCCGATGCGCAGCGCCTCCTCGGCATCCACCGTGCGTCCGGTGAGCAGCAGCTCGATGGCCCTGGCGTCGCCGACGATCTCCTTGAGCCGCCAGCTCGCGCCTGCGGCGGCGAGGATGCCGAGGCCCGTCTCGGGGTTTCCCATGGCGAGCGAAGGCGTGCCGATGCGGATGTCCGCGGCGTAGGCGAGCTCCGCGCCGCCGCCGAGGGCGTAGCCGTCGATCGCGGCGATCACGGGCATCGGCAGCTCGGCGATCCGGACGAAGGCGTTCGCGTTGATGCCGCGCAGCGCGTCGGCGGCCCGGCGCTCCCGCAGCTGGGCGATGTCGGCCCCGGCGGCGAACACACCGGACGAACCGGCGAGGATGAGGGTTCGCGGCGTCTCCTCGAGCTCGGCGCACAGGTCGTGGAGCGCGTCGATCGTGGCCTGATCGATCGCGTTGCGCTTCTCGGGCCGGTTCAGGACCGCGACGACGCGGTCGTCGGCCCGCTCGATGAGCAGAGGCCCGCCCATCACACCCGCTCCAGGATCATCGCCGTCCCCTGTCCGACCCCGACGCACATCGTGGCGAGGCCGTAACGGGAGCCCTCGCGCTCCATGCGCCCCAGGAGCGTGACCAGGAGGCGGGACCCGGAGGAGCCGAGCGGGTGCCCGAGGGCGATCGCCCCGCCGTCGGCGTTCACGCGGGACTCGTCGAGCCCGAGCCGGCGGATGCAGGCGATCGACTGCGTCGCGAAGGCCTCGTTGAGCTCGATCGAGCCGATGTCGTCGATGCGGAGACCCGAGCGGCGCAGCGCCTTCTGGGTCGCGGGGACCGGGCCCAGGCCCATGACCTCCGGGGCGACGCCGGCGCTCGTGCCGGTCACGATGCGCGCGCGGGGGGTGAGGCCGTGGCGCGCCACGGCCTCGGCGCTCGCGACGAGGATGGCGGAGGAGCCGTCGTTCAGCGCGCTGGAGTTCCCGGCAGTCACCACCTCACCGCCGGGCACCACGGGCCGCAGCCGGGCGAGCGCCTCCGGCGTCGTCTCCGGGCGGGGCCCCTCGTCGACCAGGAAGTCTCCCGCGGGGAGCGGGACGCCGACGATCTCGGCGGCGAAGCGACCGGCCTCGATCGCGGCCGCCGCGCGCTGCTGCGATCGCACCGCGAAGGCATCCGCCTCCTCACGGGTGATGCCGTCGACGCGGGCGACCTCCTCGGCGGTCTCCGGCATCGAGAAGGTCGCCTTGTCGCGGGCGACGAGGCGAGGGTTCGGGAAGCGCCAGCCGATGGACGTGTCGAAGGCCGCTCCCGGCTTCGCCCACGCCTTCTCGGGCTTCGCCTGCACCCACGGCGCTCTGGTCATCGACTCGACGCCGCCGGCGACGATGAGGTCGGCGTCGCCGGCCCTGATCGCCTGGGCGGCCATCGCGACGGCGGACATGCCGGAGGCGCACAGCCGGTTGACGGTGATGCCGGGCACCTCGTCGGGGAGGCCCGCGAGCAGGACCGCCATTCTGGCGACGTTGCGGTTGTCCTCCCCGGCCTGGTTCGCGGCGCCGAGGATCACCTCGTCGAGCGTGGCCGGATCGATGCCGGCGCGCCGCACGGCCTCGCCCACGACGAGGGCCGCGAGGTCGTCGGGCCGGACCGATGCCAGCGCTCCGCCGTAGCGTCCGACGGCGGTGCGCACTCCTCCGACGAGGTAGGCCTCGGTCATGCGGATCTCCTGACTGCGGTGTCGTGATCGGGCGGTCGTCCCCGTCCTTGAGCGGAATTACTGAACGATCGTAAGGTAATTATGGCACAGGCCCGGCCCGCAGAGCAGACCGGGCCCGTGTCGGCTCAGGTGAACAGATCCACACCCTTCGTCTCCTTGACGAGAGAGACGCCGATGAGGGAGATCACCGACGCGATCGCGATGTACACGCCGATCGTCCAGGATGCATGGAAGTTCTCCATCAGCGCCGAGGCGATCGTCGGCGCGAACGCGCCGCCGAGGATGGCGCCGAGCGCGTAGCCGATCGAGACGCCGGAGTAGCGCACGTTCGCGGGGAACATCTCCGCGTACAGCGCGGCCTGCGGGCCGTAGGAGAGACCCAGCGCGAAGGTCATCACGAACAGCGCGACGAAGTACCAGACGATGTTCGCGCTGTCGATGAGGAACCACATCGGGATCGCCCAGACGGCGAGCGCGACATACCCGATCTGGAAGGTGCGGATGCGGCCGAGGCGGTCGGAGAGGTGGCCGCCCCAGAGCGTGAACGTGAGCCAGCCGAATGAGGCGAGCGTCGTGGCCAGCAGGACCGTCGGCCGGTCCATGCCCAGCGCCGTGACCGCGTAGGTGGCGAAGAAGGCGATCAGCAGGTAGCCGGCGGCGTTGTTGGCGATGAAGATCACCGCCGTGAGGATGACCTCCTTCGTGTTGTGCTTGAACAGCTGGCCCAGGGGTGCGGACGACTCCTGCCGGCGGCGCTGCAGGTCTTCGAAGACCGGGCTCTCGTCGACGGCGCGGCGGATCAGGTAGCCGACGCCGATGAGCACGATCGACAGGAGGAACGGCACGCGCCAGCCCCATGCGGCGAACGCCTCCGGCGACATCGAGCTGGTGAGCACCCACAGCGTGAACGTCGCGAGGATCATGCCGATCGGCACGCCGATCTGCGGGAATGCCCCGAACAGGCCGCGGCGCGCGGTGGGGGCGTGCTCGACCGCCATGAGTGCGGCCCCGCCCCACTCGCCGCCGGCCGAGAAGCCCTGCAGGATGCGCAGCACGATCAGCAGGATCGGCGCCGCGGCGCCGATCGCCGCGTACGTCGGCAGCACGCCGATCAGTGCCGTGGACAGGCCCATGAGGATGAGCGTGAAGACCAGCATCCTCTTGCGTCCGAGCTTGTCGCCGAGGTGTCCGGCGACGATCGCGCCCAGCGGGCGGAACAGGAAGGAGATGCCGATCGTGGCGAACGAGAGCACCTGGGCGAGGCCGGGGCTCGCGTCGGCCACCGGTGCGAGGAAGAGGGGCGCGAGGACGAGTCCGGCGGCCTGCGCGTAGATGAAGAAGTCGTACCACTCGATGGAGGTGCCGACGAGGGTGCTGGCCAGCACCCGTCGTTCTTCGGTGGGCATGCGTCCTGTCGGAGCGATGCCGGGGTTCGTTGACGTCATGAGAGAACTCCGTTGTTCTGCGGTCCCGGGTGCCGTCGGCGGGCACCGGCGGCATTTATGACCGAATGGTCGGTCAGTAATCGGGAGCGTAGCGCACCGGAACCGGGAAGTGAAGGGATCACACCCGGCCGAAGGCGCGGAGCGGATGCTCGATGAGCTCGATGACCCGGCGCAGGAAGCTCGCGGCGTAGCCCCCGTCGCAGACCCGGTGGTCGAAGACGAGCGAGAGCTGCGCGATCCGGCGGGCGACGATCTGACCGTCGACCACCCACGGGCGCTCGATGATCCGCCCGATGCCCAGGATCGCGACGTCGGGGTGGTTGATGATCGCCGCGGAGCCGTCGACGCCGAAGCCGCCGTAGTTGTTCAGGGTGAAGGTCGATCCGCGCAGCCGCTCCGGCGGCATCGCGCCGGCCCTGGCCGTCGCGGCGAGCTCGCGCAGCGTCGTGTCGAGCTCGGCGGCGGTGAGCTTCTGGGCGGCGGGGATCACGGGCACCATGAGCCCGCGCGGGGTGTCCGCGGCGATGCCCAGGTTCACCCCGTCGAACTCGATGATCTCGGAGGCATCGGCACTGAGACGGGAGGCGAGCAGCGGATGCTCCTCCAGCGCGATCAGCACGAAGCGGGCGATCAGCGCGGTGATCGACGGGGCTCGATCACCCTCCGCGGCCATGTCGCGGCGTGCCTCCCACAGTGCGGTCGCGTCGACGTCGACCCACACGGTCGCCTCGGGGATCTCGGCGCGGCTGCGGCTCATGGTGGCGTTCGCCGCCTTGCGCAGCGGGCTCATCCGGGTGCGGCTGCGCACGGCGAGGCCGTCGATCTCGCCGGCATCCGACGTCTGCGAGGCCGCGGTCATCTGCGCGGCAGCGGCCGTCGACGAGGCCGGGCCGGATGCCGCCGCCGAGGCGGCGCCGACGCCGTCGACCGCGTGGTCGACCGCGGCGCGGAGCACGTCGGCGCGCGTGATCGCTCCGTCGGATCCGGTGCCGGTGAGGGTGTGCACGTCGAGACCGAGGTCGCGGGCGAGCCGGCGCACCAGCGGGGAGCGCACGGCGACGGTGCGCCGGGGGGCGGCATCCGCCACGATCGCGAGGCTCTCGGACGGCCCGGCCGGCTTCGACAGCGGCGTGTCCTCGCGGACCGGCGCGGCCGGCTTGCCCGCCGGGCGGCGACGGCGCCCGCCGGAACCGCGCTCCGTGGTGCCGTAGCCGATGAGCACGTTGCCGGAGCCGGCGCGCTCCTCAGTGCGGTACGCCTCGTGCTCTGCATCTGCCCGAGGCTCCGCCGAAACCCCCTGCTCTCGGCGAGACCCCTGGCTGTGCGCGTCGGCAGCCGGGGGTGTCTGCGGCAGAACGGGGTCTCGACGTCCCGCAGGGTCGGCGACCTCGAGCACAGGGGCGCCGACGTCGATCGTGTCCCCGGGCTCGCCGTGGAGCGCCGTGACGACGCCGGCGTAGGGGGAGGGGAGCTCGACGACGCTCTTGGCCGTCTCGACCTCGGCGATCGCCTGGTCGACGACGATCGTGTCGCCGACCGCGACGAGCCACTGCACGAGACCGGCCTCGGTGAGACCCTCGCCGAGGTCAGGCAGCCTGAACACCTGCGTGGTGAGCGTGCTCATGCCTCGTCCTCCCAGTGCAGCGAGTCGACGGCGTCGAGGACGCGGTCCACATCGGGCAGGTACCAGTGCTCGAGCTTCGGCGGCGCGTACGGGGTGTCGAAGCCGGTGACGCGGCGCACCGGCGCCTCGAGGTATTCGAAGCAGCGCTCGAAGACGCGTGCCTGGATCTCCGAGGCGACGCTCACGTAGCCAGGCGCCTCGGCGATGACGACGGCGCGGCCGGTCGCGCGCACCGCGGCGGTGACCGTCGCGTCGTCGAACGGGGACAGCGAGCGCACATCGATGACCTGCAGGCTGCGCCCCTCCGCCGCGGCGGCCTCTGCGGCCTCGATGGCGAGCGGCACGGACGAGCCGTAGGCGATCAGCGTCGCGTCGGTGCCCTCGCGGGCGATCCGCGCGGTGCCGAGCTCGGCCGTGACGGACGTGTCGACTTCGCCCTTCGACCAGTACAGCTTCTTCGGCTCGAGGAAGACCACCGGGTCGGGTGAGGCGATCGCGGCGCGCAGCAGCGAGTACGCATCCTGCGGTGTGGACGGGCTGACGACGGTGAGCCCAGGAGTGTGCGCGTAGTACGCCTCGGACGAGTCGCAGTGGTGCTCGACCCCGCCGATGCCGCCGCCGAACGGGATGCGGATCACGATCGGCATCCGCAGGGCGCCCCTGGTGCGGTTGCCGAGCTTGGCGACGTGACTGACGATCTGCTCGAAGGCGGGCAGGGCGAACGCGTCGAACTGCAGCTCGACGACCGGGCGCATGCCGTTCATCGCCATCCCGACCGCGGTGCCGACGATGCCGGACTCGGCCAGCGGGGTGTCGAAGCAGCGGTCCTCGCCGAATCGCGCGGCGAGTCCGTCGGTGATGCGGAACACGCCGCCGAGGGCGCCGACATCCTCGCCGAACACGACGACGTCATCGTCGGCCTGGAGGGCGTCGGCGAGGGCGAGATTCAGGGCGGCGGCCATGCTCATGGTCGCGACCGTGGCGGGCGTCTCGTGCAGGCGCAGGTCGTCGTGCGCGATGGTCATCGTGCGCCTCCGGGGGTCTCGGCGGGGGTCCGTTCGATCTCGTCCCGCAGCAGCTCCCACTGCTCCGCGAGCTGCGGCGAGCGGGTCTCGGTCACGAAGCGGAACAGGTCCTCGGGATCGAGCTCGGCGTCGGTGTTCAGCGCTGCGCGCATGGCCGCCGCGATCTCCTCCGCGCCGGCCGCGAACTCCGCCTCCCGCTCGTCATCGAGGGCGCCCGCGGCGGTGAGGTGCGCGCGCAGCCGGAGCAGCGGGTCGCGCGCCGCCCAGGCCTGCACCTCCGAGCGCTCGCGGTAGCGCGTGTCGTCGTCGGCGTTCGTGTGCGCCTGCATCCGGTAGGTATGCGCCTCGACGAGCGACGGGCCGCCCCCCGACCGTGCCCGCTCGACCGCCTCGCCGAGCACCGCGAGCACGGCGGCGACGTCGTTGCCGTCGACCCGCTGCCCCGGCATCCCGTAGCCGATCGCCTTGTGCGCGAGCGAGGGGGCGGCCGTCTGCCGCGAGAGCGGCACGGAGATCGCGAACTCGTTGTTCTGGATGAGGAAGACGACGGGGACATGGAAGACCGCGGCGAAGTTCATCGCCTCGTGGAAGTCGCCCTCGCTCGTCGCGCCGTCGCCGCACAGGGCGAGGGCGACGGTGTCCTCGCCGCGCTTCTTCGCGGCGTACGCGAATCCGACCGCGTGCAGCAGCTGGGTGGCGAGCGGGGTCGTCTGCGGAGCGACCCGGTGCGCGCGCACGTCGTAGCCGGAGTGCCAGTCGCCCTTGAGGAGCACGAGCGCATCGGCCGGCGCGACACCCCGGCCGATGACGGCGACCGAGTCGCGATACGTCGGGAACAGCCAGTCGTCGTCGCGGAGGGCGAGAGAGGCGCCCACCTGGCAGGCCTCCTGTCCGTGCGAGGAGGGGTAGACGGCGAGCCGTCCCTGACGGACGAGCGCGCCGGCCTGGTCGTTGATCCGGCGGCCCTCGACGAGACCGCGGTAGGCGCGAAGCAGGGTGGCCGCGTCCGGCATCGGGTAGCGCTCGTCTGCGACGGCGGCGCCCTCGGCGTCGATCAGCTGCACCGCGGTGTCGCGCGGCAGCATCTCCGTGTTCTGCATCCGTTCGCCCTCCTTGCCGAACTCGATGAGGACAGCATGCCTCCGTGTGCGACAGACGTCCAAGAACTATCGGCGAATCATGGATGAATGGCATCTCATTGCCAGCATGAGTTTCGAAGTGTCAGAATTCGTTGACAGAACGAAGGGGTTCCATGACGACGCTCGACGCCACAGACCACGCCATCCTCGAAGAGCTCCGGCGCGACGCGAGGACCTCGATGACGGCGATCGCGGACGCCGTCCACATCTCGCGCGCCGGTGCCCATGCGCGCATCAAGCGCCTCACGGATGCCGGCGTCATCACCGGCTACTCGGTGCGCACCGACCCGGTGCTGCTCGGCCATCACGCCAGCGCCTACGTGATGCTCGCGATCGAGCAGGCGACCTGGCAGGAGGTGAGCGATCGCCTGCGCGCCATCCCCGAGATCGAGCACATGGCCCTCGTCGGCGGCGACTTCGACGTCATCCTCCTCGTCCGGGCCAGCGACGCCCGAGACCTCCGTCGCATCGTCCTGGAGGACATCCAGGCGATCCCGTCGATCCGCTCGACCCGCACGACGCTCATCTTCGAGGACTTCACCAGGATCTGAGCGGCGCATCCTTCGCACTCGGACATCACCGTCGCGCTCCGCGACAAGCGCGGCGGCGCGCGGCGAACGACAATGAGGGGGAGGCCGGGGCGCGCGTCCCGGGTCAGCGTCCCGCTCGAAGGAGAGTCCCGATGTCCGAATCCGCCGCTTCCGCAGCCGCCGCGCTGCTCGACCGCATCCAGGCGCCCGAGGGTGCAGGCCGCGAGATCCCGGATGCCGCGACCCGCGAGGTCATCGGCCGGGCTCCCGTGCATTCGGTCGCCGACCTCGACGACGCCATCGCCAGGGCCAAGGCCGCGCAGCCCGCGTGGGAGGCCCTCGGGCACGAGAAGCGCATCGAGCTGCTGCTCGCCGCGGCCGACGCGATCGACGCGAACGCCGAAGGGCTCGCGTATCTGCTCTCCCGTGAGCAGGGCAAGCCGCTGAACGGGCCGAACGCGCGCTTCGAGCTGGGCGCCTGCTCCGCCTGGCTGCGCACGAACGCCGCCACCGTGCTCGAGCCGCAGGTGCTCGTCGACGACGAGACGCTGCACGCCGAGCTCGTCTACAAGGCCGCAGGCGTCGTCGGGGCGATCGGCCCGTGGAACTGGCCGCTGATGATCACGATCTGGCAGATCGGTCCCTCGCTGCGGATGGGCAACACCGTCGTCGCGAAGCCCAGCGAGTACACGCCGCTGAGCGTCCTGGCCATGCTCGCCGTGATCAACGACGTGCTGCCGGCCGACGTGCTCATCGGGATCTCCGGCGACCGTGAGGTCGGTGCGCGCCTCGCGTCGCACCCGGACGTCGACAAGATCATGTTCACCGGCTCGACGGCCACCGGCCGCCGCATCATCGAGAGCTCGGCGGGCAACCTCGCGCGCCTCACCCTGGAGCTCGGCGGCAACGACGCCGGCATCGTGCTCCCCGGCACGGACGCCGCGGCGATCGCGCAGGACCTCTTCTGGGGCGCCTTCATCAACACCGGTCAGACCTGCGCGGCGATGAAGCGCCTCTACGTGCACGACTCGGTCTACGACGACGTCGTGGACGCGCTCGCCGAGATCGCGGCATCCGTCCCGATCGGCAACGGGCTCGACGAGAACAACGTCCTCGGCCCGCTGCAGAACAAGGCCCAGTTCGACATCGTCTCCCGCCTCGTCGAGGACGCGAAGGCCTCCGGCGCCCGCGTGGTGACCGGTGGCGAGAGCGCCCCCGAGCTCGGCGAGCTGTTCTACCGCCCGACGATCGTCGCCGACATCGACAACGACGCCGCCCTCGTGCAGGAGGAGCAGTTCGGCCCCGCCCTGCCGGTCATCCGCTACTCCGACGTCGACGAGGCCTTCGCCTGGGCGAACGCCGTCGACGTGGGCCTCGGCGCCTCGGTGTGGTCGAGCGACCCCGACGCCGCACGCGACGCCGCGACGCGCATGCAGTCCGGCACGGTGTGGATCAACTCGCACGGCGGGCTGCACCCGATGGTGCCGTTCGGCGGCGTGAAGAGCTCGGGCTACGGCCTCGAATTCGGCGTCGAGGGACTCAAGTCCGTCGCCGTCACCCAGGTCGTCTCCGGCCCCGGCCGGAAGGGCTGAGCCGTGCGGTCGGCGATCGTCGTCGGCGCAGGCACGTCGGGGGCGATCGTCGCCCGGCGGCTCGCCGACGCGGGCGTCGCCGTCACGCTCATCGAGGCGGGCGGCTACGACACCAATCCGGCCATCCACGACCCCTCGCGCGCGGGGGAGCTGTGGCACTCCGCAGACGACTGGGACTTCTTCACCGCGCCTCAGGAGCACGCCGCCGGACGGCGGCTGCACCTGCCCCGCGGAAAGGTCACCGGCGGCTCCCACGCGCTGAACGCGATGATCTGGGTGCGCGGCGCGGCCTCCGACTACGACGGCTGGGAGCGGGACGGCGCTACCGGCTGGGGCTGGGCGGACGTCGAGCCCGTCTATGAGGCGATCGAGAACGATCTGCTGCCCGTGACCGACGACTACCCGCTGTCGCCCGTGCAGGCCTCGATCATCGAGGCCGCCGTGCAGGAGGGGCTTCCGCACAACCCGGACTACAACGGCGGCACGCTCGACGGCGTCTCGCAGCAGCAGGTGACGATCCGCGACGGGCGCAGGGTGAACACCTGGATGGCGTACGCGCAGCCGGTCGCCGACCGGCTCACGATCCTCACCGGCCGCGAGGTGCACTCGGTGATCATCGAGGACGGTCGCGCGCGCGGCGTGCGTCTCGGAGAAGGCGACGAGGCAGAGGACGTCCTCGCCGACGAGGTGATCCTGTCGGCCGGGGCGATCGGATCCCCGGTGATCCTGCTGCGATCGGGCATCGGCCCGGCTGCGGAGCTGGAGACCCTCGGCATCCCGGTCGTCCAGGATGCTCCGGGCGTGGGGAAGAACCTGCACGACCACCTGCTCTCCCCGGTGATCTTCACGACGTCACAGGAGGTGGGCCCGCCCACGCCCGGCGTCTCGGTGACGCAGACGCACCTGTTCTGGCGCAGCCGGCCGGAGCTCGACGAGCCCGACACGCAGCCGATCCACTTCTCGGTGCCGATGTGGGGCGAGCTCGAGCCGCGCGGCGACGACGGCTTCACGCTGATGGCGGGCCTGGTCACACCGCACAGCCGTGGCGCGCTCACGCTCTCCGGTGCCGGGCTCGACGATCAGCCGCTGATCGACCTGGCTGCCCTGGCCGATGAGCGCGACGTCGCCTCGCTCGCGGCATCCGTCCGTCAGTGCCGCCGGATCGGCGCGCAGCCCGCCCTCGCGGGGGAGTGGGGCGCGACCGAGGTGTACCCGGGCCCCGAGGTGGCGGATGCCGACGTCGAGGACTGGGTGCGCCGCACCGCGATCACGTATCACCACCAGGTCGGCACCTGCCGGATGGGGACGGATGCGGACGCCGTGGTCGATCCGCGGCTGCGCGTCCGCGGCATCGAGGGGCTCCGCGTGATCGACGCCTCGGTCATGCCGACAGTCCCGACCGGGAACACCAACGCGCCGGCGGCGATGATCGGCGAGCGGGGCGCCCGGTTCCTGATCGAGGATCGTGACGGCGTCCGATGAACAGTTCAGCGGGCGGCGGCACTCGGACGGCGGAAGGTCGCGAGCAGCGCCTCGAGACCGTCGTCCAGCCGGCCGTCGCCCGCCGAGTCCGGCATGAGCACGGAGATCATCTGCCAGCCCGCGTTCCGCGAGGCGACCTCGCTGACCGCGGTCTCGATGTCGACGTGGTCGGCGAGCTCCCCGTCTTCGCGCGCTTCGAGGAGGAAGCGGCGGAAGAGGTCGCGCCAGTGCAGGTTGTTGACCCGGTGGATGCGCGTCACCTCGTCATCCTGGGAGGCGTGATCCCAGAAGGCGATGACCACCCGCGCGTACAGGGGGCCGTTCGGGCTGTACGGCAGGATCTCCCGGCAGACGCGCTCCAGCGCGGTCAGGCCGCGGACGCCTTCGATGCCGGCGTGGATGCGGTCGTTCGCCTGGGCGTAGAGCCGGAGGAACGCGGCGGTGAGCAGGCTCTTCTTGTCGGGGAAGTAGCGGGCGATCGCACCGTGCGCGTAGCCGGCCTCGGTGGCGATCTCGCGCATCGTCAGCCGATCGAAGCCGACCCGGATGATGACCTTCACCGCGGCGTCGGCGATGTGATCGCGGCGCTCGTCGTGATCGACGATCTTCGGCATGATGAGTCCCCCTCGTTCCGACCATCATAGGTTTGCACTTTTTAGTCACCGTGTGGTGACTAATGTTATCCCATCGTGATCAATCGAATAAAAGGCAAGAGTACGATCTTTTTAATCACCAACTGGTGACTAACTCGAAGGAGAGTCAGATGAACCTCAACCGACCCACCCGCCGCTTCATCGGCGCCCTGGTCGCAGCGGGGGCGCTCGTCGCCCTCGCCGCCTGCTCGTCGACGCCGTCCGGCGCCCCCGAGCCCGGAGGGGACGGGGAGCTGACCACGCTCAAGGTGGCCACGATCGGACTGACCTCGGACGGCGCGCTCATCACCGGCATCGAACAGGGCTTCTTCGAGGAGGAGGGGCTGGAGATCGAGACCTCGATCGTCGCGAACCCGCCGGCGGGCCTCGCGGCCGCGCAGAGCGGACAGGTCGACATCGCGTACTCGCCGAGCATCCCCCTGCTCAACGCCCTCGCCAGCGGCGTGGCGCTCAAGGTCGTCGGCGCTGCCGACGGCTACATCGACGGTGCCGCGGAATCGGATGATCCGGACGCCCTCGACGACACCGGCCTCTACGCGAGCGCGGCCAGCGGCATCTCCTCGGTCGCCGACCTCGAGGGCGCGACGATCGCGGTCCCCGCACGCAAGGCGCAGCTCGAGGTCGTCATCGCGGAGGCGCTCGAGAAAGAGGGGATCGACGCGGGAGCGGTCGAGTGGGTCGTGCTGGACTTCACCTCCGCGGTCGCCGCGCTCGAGAGCGGCACGGTCGACGCCGCGGGACTGGTGAACCCGTTCACCGCCGAGGCGGACGCGATCGGCGCGGTGCGCCTGTCGTCGCCGTCGGTGCGGTTCTTCGAGGAGGGTGCCACCGGACTCTGGACGGCCGGAGCGGCGACGCTGCAGGGGAAGGCCGACGTCATCGCGGCGTTCCAGCGGGCCATCGCGAAGACGAACGCCTACGCGAACGAGCACCCGGAGGAGGCCATCCAGGCCGGCCTCGACTACACCGGGTCCAAGCTCACCCTCGACCAGGTGAAGGTGCCGTTCTGGCCGCTCGAGGTGAAGCCGGAGGAGCTCGAGAGGGTCGACGAGAAGCTCGTCGCCCTCGGATTCCTCCCCGCCCCGGTCGACCTCGAGGGCGTCATCGTCGCGGCCGAGTGACATGAAGGACTCACGACTGCTTCCCCCGCTCGTCGGAGCGGCCGGCGTCATCGCGGCGCTGGCCCTCTGGGAGTGGACGGCGACCGCGGGGCCGCTCGCCACCTCGCCGCTGCCACCGGCCACGGCCGCGATCGGCGAGGCCCTCCGGCTCCTCGGGACCGGTGCGATGTGGACCGCGCTGGGCGACACGCTCACCATGGCGCTCGGCGGCCTGCTGCTCGCGATCGCCGTCGGCGTCACGATCGGCGTCGCCGTCGGCACCTCGCCGCTGGCGATGCACGCCACGAGGGTGCCGCTCGAGTTCCTCAAGCCCATCCCGCCGATCGTCATCCTGCCCGTCGTGGTGCTGGTCCTCGGGCCCACCTGGGGCATGGGCATCTTCCTGGTGTTCTTCGGGTGCTTCATCGCGATCGCGGTCCAGTCCTCCGCGGGGGTCTTCGACACCGATCCGGTGGCGCGCGCCACCGGCCGCTCCTACGGCATGAGCCGCGCCGAGATCCTCGGCCGGATCGTGCTGCCGAGCGCACTGCCGTACATCGGCACGGCGGTCAGGGTCGCGGCGCCGACCTCGCTCGTCGTCGCCGTGGTGGCCGGCCTCCTCGGCGGCGGCCCGGGACTCGGACAGAGCCTGCTGCTCTCGCAGATCGCCGGGAACCAGCCGCAGCTGTTCGCCTACGTCCTCATCCTCGGCATCCTCGGACTGCTGGTGCAGGGGCTCAGCCAGTGGGGCGAGCGGCGGCTGCTGCACTGGCATCCGCAATACCGGAAGCAGGTCCTCTGATGACGCTCACGTCCTCGATCCA
Organism: Microbacterium hydrocarbonoxydans; assembly: GCF_011752045.1. Classification (GTDB taxonomy): domain Bacteria; phylum Actinomycetota; class Actinomycetes; order Actinomycetales; family Microbacteriaceae; genus Microbacterium. The sequence continues at coordinate 1,240,940 of NZ_JAAKXW010000001.1, read as the reverse complement.
GGTGCGCACCAGGATCGCCCGCCGGCAGAGCAGGGGGTCCGCACCCCGCTGGCTCCTGATCGGCGCGGAGATCGCGGTGCCGGTGATGCTGCTCGGTCTGTGGTGGTTCGCTTCGGCCGGGTCGCTCAACGCCTTCTTCCCGCCGCTGCAGCGCATCGTCGAGCGGCTCTGGCAGCTCGTGCAGACTCCGGCGTTCCTCGTCGACGTGGCGTCGTCGGTCGGCAACCTCGTCGTCTCGTTCCTCCTCGCCACGGTCATCGGGGTGCTGCTCGGCCTCGCCCTCGGGCTGGTCAGGGTGCTGAGCTTGTTCGTCGAGCCGACGATCCACTTCTTCCGCGCCATCCCGCCCGTCGCGCTCGTGCCGATCTTCGTCTCGCTGATCGGCTTCGGCAACGAGACCCGCGTCCTCTCGATCACCCTCGCCGCCGTGTTCCCGATCCTCATCTCGACGATCGACGGCGTCCGCGCGGGCGAGCCCACGCTCGAGATGGTGAGCAGGGTGTACCGGCTCAGCGCGGCGGAGCGGCTGTTCTCTGTGATGCTCCCGGCGGCGAGCCCGCGCATCCTCTCGGGGATGCAGGTGAGCCTGATCACGGCCTTCGTCGTCATGATCGCCAGCGAGATGCTGGGCTCATCGACCGGGCTCGGCGCAGCGACCCTGCTCGCGCAGCAGTCGTTCGCGATCCCGGACATGTGGGCCGGCATCCTCGTCCTCGGCGTCATCGGCTACCTGGCCACGGCGCTCTTCACCCTCTTCCGGCGCCGTGTGCTGCGCTGGTACATCGCCTCCCAGCAGCAGGAGAAGAACTCATGACCTCCACAGATCAGGCCCCCGTCCGGCTCCGCGTCGACGGGCTGGCAAAGTCCTACCAGACCAAGAACGGTCCCGTCCCCGTGATCGCCGACCTCACCTTCGACGTCCACGTGGGGGAGGTGTGCTGCATCGTCGGCCCCTCCGGCATCGGCAAGACGACGCTGCTCAAGTGCCTCACCGGGCTTCAGGGGATCACCGCCGGCAGTGCCGCGATCGACGGACGCCCCATCGACGGGCCGCCGGAGGAGATGGCCCTCGTCTTCCAGGAGTACACGCGGTCTCTGATGCCGTGGCTCACCGTCGAGAAGAACGTCCGCCTCCCGCTCCGGCATCTGCGCCTGCCCGTCGTCGAGCGCGAGGAGCGCATCGCCTCGGCGCTCGCCGCCGTCGGGCTCTCCGGTGCCGAGGCGAAGTTCCCCTGGCAGCTGTCCGGCGGCATGCAGCAGCGCGTCGCGATCGCGCGCGCCATCGCCTACCGCCCTGAGGTTCTCGTGATGGACGAGCCGTTCGCCTCCGTCGACGCGCAGACGCGGTTCGAGCTCGAGGACCTGTGCCTGCGGATCCGCGACCAGTTCGGGATGACGATCGTGATCGTCACGCACGACATCGACGAGGCCGTCTACCTCTCCGACCGGGTCGTCGTCCTCGGGGAGCGGCCGGCGAAGGTCACCGAGATCATCGAGATCGACTTCGGCGGTCCGCGCGACCAGCTCGCCACGCGAGCGCTCCCGGCCTTCGCGGAACTGCGCACCGAGATCTTCGAGCTGATCCGGAAGGCGGGCTAGATGTCGACGGACGACGCACGCGGCTACGGGGCGTTCGGCGGCCGGGCCGAGGAGTTCACCTCGGAATCCGAGCCCTGGTGGCCCGCCCCGGTCCGCGCCGGCGAGAAGGCGCCGAACATCATCGTGATGCTCATCGACGACCTGGGCTTCAGCGACCTCGGCCCCTTCGGCGGAGAGATCGACACGCCACACATCGACGCGCTCGCGGCGGAGGGGTGGACCTTCACGAACTACCGCACGGCGCCGATGTGCTCGCCGGCGAGGGCGGCGCTGCTCACCGGGCTCAACCCGCACCGGGCCGGGTTCGGCTTCGTCGCGCACATCGATCCGGGCTACCCCGGTTTCACCTGCGAGCTCCCGGCGGACGCGCCCACCCTCGCGGAGTCGCTGCGCGCCGGGGGATATGCCACCTTCATGGTGGGCAAGTGGCACCTCACGCTGGAGTCCCGGCTGCACGACGGCGCCGACCGGTCGACGTGGCCGCTGCAGCGCGGATTCGACCGCTACTTCGGCAGCATGGACGGGTTCACCTCGCTGCACCATCCGCACCGGCTCGTGCAGGACAACGCCGTCGTCGACATCCGCGAGTTCCCCGAGGGGTTCTTCCTCACCGACGAGCTCACCGACCGGGCCATCGGCATGATCGACGACCTGCGGGTGAACGACCCGGACAGGCCCTTCTTCCTCTACTACGCGCACACCTCGGTGCACGGGCCGATCCAGGCGAAGGACGCCGACATCGAGAAGTACCGCGGCCGGTACGAGGCCGGGTGGAACGCGCTGCGCGAGGAGCGGTTCGCCCGGCAGCGCGAACGCGGCATCGTCCCCGCGCACGCCGTGCTGCCGGACGACCGGCTCGCCGACGGCGACCGCATCCCCCGCTGGGAGGCGCTCGGCGACGACGAGCGCCGGCTTTTCGCCCGGCACATGGAGGTGTACGCCGCGGCCGTCGACGAGATCGACCAGAGCGTCGGCCGCCTGCTCGAGCGGCTCGAGCGCAGCGGCGAGCGGGAGAACACCATCGTCGTGCTGGCGAGCGACAACGGCGGGACGGCCGAGGGCGGTCCGAGCGGGACGCGGAGCTACTTCGCCCAGTTCGGCACCCACGGCGGGATGCCGGAGGGATGGGTGACCGACGTTCCCCGGGACATCGACGAGATCGGCGGGCCACGCCTTTTCGGGCAGTATCCGACCGGATGGGCGCGGGTGTCGAACACCCCGTTCCGATCGTTCAAGGCGACCACATACGAGGGCGGTGTGCACGCGCCGCTGATCGTCTCCTGGCCCGGCGCGCCGATGGCGGGCGGGCTGCGCGACCAGTTCGTGTTCGTGTCGGATCTCGCCCCGACCCTGCTCGATCTCGCCGGCGTCCCCGCGCTCGCCGAGAGGGGAGGTCGCCCGGCGCAGGAGATGGACGGCGACAGCATCGCCGGGGTGCTCGCCGACCCCGCAGGGCCGGGGCGCGACGTGCAGTACTTCGAATGCGTGGGCAGGCGTGCGCTGGTGGAGGGCGACTGGAAGGTGCTCTCGCCGATCGCCCCGACGAGCGCGGAAGGAGCATCAGGCGGCACCTGGGAGCTCTACGACCTGGCTTCGGACCCGACCGAGACGGAGGACCTCGCGGCCGTGGCTCCGGAGCGGGTGGCGCGGATGGCCGAGCGCTGGCGCACGGAGGCCTGGCGCAACACGGTCTTTCCGCTGGATGACGACGGGTCGCTGTTCCGCCTGCGACCGGACACGGAGGAACCGCTGTCCGACCCGGTGGATCTCGTGCCCTTCCGTCCGCCGCTGGAGCGCTTCCGCTCGGCGAAGCTCACCGTGCTGCGCTCGTTCGCGATCGAAGTGGATCTCGAAGCAGGGGAGGGGACTGCCGGCGTCGTCGTCGCGCACGGCGATCAGGGCGGAGGCTATCTGCTCGCGATCGATGAAGGCGCTCCGCTGCTCGTCTACAACGCCTACGGTGCGATGCACCGCGCCCGAGGCAGGCGTCTGGCCGGGGGAGCGCACCGCATCGTCGTGCGGGTCGACGAGCTGCCGGGACTCCGGTGGCGCCTGACCGTGCTGGTCGACGAGGCGGAGCAGGCGGTCGTCGACGACGTGCCGATGCTGCTCGGCATGGCTCCGTTCACTGGCATCAGCGTCGGATACGACTACGGCGGCCCCGTGGACTGGGAGCTCCACGAGGCGCACCGCTCCTACCCGTTCCGCGGCGGGGCGCTGCGGCGCGTGCGCTATGTGCCCGGTGCGCGGTCGCAGCACGACGCGACAGAGCTGAGGGCCGTCGGGCGCGCCGTGCAGGCGCTCGCCGACTGATCCGGTCCGGCTTGCGCTGCGGTCGGCGCGGCCGGCGCAGGGCCGGCGGTCAGCGCGCGCAGCGGAAGCCGAGATGCGTGGTGGCCGAGTCCTCCGTCTGGGAAGAGCGCGCCGCCGGCCGGTAGCGCATGCAGTACTCCGGCGCGCAGAGGTGCGAGCCGCCCTTCGTCACGCGACGCGCGGGCCCTCCGGCTCCGTCGAGGAGCGTGGCGCGCGCTTCCGGCTGCACGGTGGGTCGCATCCCGTGGCGGGGCGTCCAGGGGTCGGCCGTCCACTCCCAGACGTTGCCGATCATGTCCTTGAGCCCGTAGCCGTTGGCGGCGAAGGAGCCCACCGGGGACGTCCCCGTCCATCCCGCCGCGCCGTCGTTGCGGTACGGGAAGGCGCCCTGCCAGGTGTTGGCCATCAGCTCGCCGGCGGGGCGCAGCTCGTCGCCCCAGGCGTAGCGCGCGCCGACCAGCCCGCCGCGGGCCGCCCACTCCCACTCGGCCTCGGTGGGCAGCCGCTTCCCGGCCCACTCGGCGTAGGCGGCGGCATCCGCGTAGGCGACCTGGACGACCGGGTGGGACATCCGGTCGGCGATGCCGGAACCCGGTCCCTCCGGTGCCCGCCAGGACGCTCCGGGCTGCCAGCGCCACCACTGTCGCCAGTCGCGAAGGTCGACGGGGCCCGGCGTCGTGGTGAAGACGAGGGCGCCGGGTACGAGCGTGGCCGGGTCGGCGCCCGGGAAGTCCGCAGGATCGGGGGCGAGCTCGGCGACGGTGGTGTACCCGGTGTCGGCGACGAAGCGGAGGAAGTCCGCGTTGGTGACCGGATGCTCCTCGAGCTCGAACGCGGCGACCTCGATCTCGACCACCGGCCCTTCCTCCGGGTAGCCGTCGGCCGACCCCATGAGCAGCCGTCCGCCCGGGATGCCGATCATCGCCGCCGCGCCGGCCGTCATCACAGCGCCGACATCGTCGCGAAGAGCAGCGCGAGCACGCCGAATCCCGTCCCGAAGGCGGTCAGCGCGAACAGCAGACGCCCGCCGGGCCGCGAAGCGGCGCCGTCTCCGGCGAGCACCGCGCTCAGCCGCAGCTGGCGGCGGCGCGCGGCGAACCACAGCGCGCACGCCGCGAGCAGGCCGGCGAGGCCGGGGGCGAATCCCCACCCGAGCGCGGCCTCTGGCAGCGCGAGAGGCAGCACCCGCAGCGAGAGCAGCGAGCCGATCGCGATGGCGAGCGCCGTCCTCCGCCAGGCGAGTTCCGTGCGCTCCACCTGCAGGCCGGGGTCGAACGGACCGGGTCCGCTCATCGCCAGAGCACCCCGGCGGTCACGAGCAGCCCGACCGTGACGACGACGACCGCGAGCAGCACCGCCGAGAACGCGCCCGGGAGCGGCCGGGCGAGGCGCAGGGCACGCTCGGCGCGCATCCACTCCCACCAGGCGAGCGGCGCCACGGCGGTGCCCGCGACGATCAGCAGGAGGGATGCGGCGAGCCGGAAGCCTGGCTGCAGGTCGAGCCCCAGCACCTCGAGGGCCACGCCGCCGGCGATCAGCGCCAGGCCCGTGCGCGTCCAGGCGAGGAAGGTGCGCTCGTTGGCCAGGGAGAAGCGCGGATCGGGTTCTTCACCGATCCCGTACACCGAGGCAGGGAACCGTCGCATCGACTCATCGTATCGGGGCACCTCCGCCTCAGCCCGCCGTGTGCACCTCGCGGCCCGCGAACCAGGTCGACAGCACGCGCGTGTGGATGATCCGGTCGGCGGGGCCCGCGACGGCATCGCGATCGAGGACGACGAGGTCGGCGGACTTGCCGACCTCGATCGAGCCGGTCTCGTGTGTGAGTCCCATCGCGGTCGCCGCGTTGATCGTGAACACCTCGAGGGCCTCCTCCGCCGTGATGGCCTGCTCGAGCCACAGCGTCCCCGGTGCGCGGCCGAGCGGGTCGGCGCGGGTGACCAGGCCCTGCATGCCCTCCAGCGGGTTCGGAGAGTCGACGACCGGCCAGTCCGAGCCCCCGGCGACGACACCGCCCGCGTCGAGGATCGAGCGGTTCGGCTGCGAGTGCTCTGCGCGATCGCCGAGCACGGCCGCGAGAGCATCCGGGATGACGCCGGGGTACCAGATGAACGGGGAGATGTCCGCGCTCACGCGGAGATCGACGAGCCGGCGGATGTCGTCGTCCGCGAGGAACTGCCCGTGCGCGATCTGGAAGGGCGTGTCGGTGAACCCCTCGGAGCGGAGGCGTTCGACCACGTCGAGGAGGAGGCGCGCCGAGCCGTCGCCGGTGGCGTGCACCTTGGCGCCCAGACCCCGTTCGGCGACCCGGCGGAGCCAGTCGTAGAGCTCGTCGAAGGACATCGTCGTCGTGCCGTGGAAGTGCGCGCCGTGCACGTCGTCGGGCAGGTACGGGTCGATGAAGAGCGCGGTGCGAGCCGGGGGCACGCCGTCGAGGAAGATCTTCACGAAGTCCGGGCGGTGGTGGGCCGTGCGGAACTCCTCTCCGCGCGCGATCAGGGCATCGCCGATGGTGTCGTAGCCGAAGATCTCGTCGTTGATCGTCAGGCTCGACACGACCCAGGCGTTCAGCTCGCCCGCGTCGTCGAGCGACTTCAGCGCGCCGAGGATGTCCAGCGACGCCGCGGCATCCTGGAACGCCGTCACGCCGAAGCCGTTGAGCAGCTCGACGCCGCGTCGCGACGCCTGCCGGTGCTGTTCGGCGGACAGGCCGCCGTCGCGGGCGTGCGCCTGCGCGACGAGGATGCCTGCGGCCTCGAGGAGCACACCGGTCGGCTCGCCGTCGGCCGGGTCGACCAGGGTCACGCCGTCGTCCGGGATCGCGTCCTTCGAGATCCCGGCGAGCCGCAGCGCCGCGCTGTTCGCCCATCGGTTGTGGTGGCTGTCGTCGGAGAGCATGACCGGGCGTCCCCCGGCGGCCTCGTCCAGGCGCTCGCGCGCCGCGGTCGTGTTCAGCTCGTCCATCAGCGTGCTCGCCCAGGAGCCGCCGGTGATCCAGGAGCCCTCGGGCAGGGACGCCGCGCGCTCGCGGACGAGGTCGAGGATCTCGTCCAGGCCGAGAGACGTCCCGAACGACAGCTCGAACAGCTCGGTCACTCCTGCGATCGCGTGGTGGTTGTGCACGTCGACGAAACCGGGGTAGACGGCGGCACCGCCGAGGTCGCGCACCTCCGTGCGGCGTCCGCGGAGCGCGTCGACCTCGGCGGCCGTGCCGACGGCGAGGATGCGACCATCGGCGACCGCGATCGCCTCCGCGAGCGGATTGGCCCGGTCCGCCGTGCGCACCGTCGCGCCGGTGAGGATGAGGTCGGCGATGGTCGTCATGCTCAGCGCTCCAGTGCCCGCGCCGGGTCGTACTCGACCGGGTGCACGGTGTTCGACAGCAGGCGGCCGTGGGCGCCGAAGGTGAAGTGGGTCGGCGTCGTGCCGCTCTCGTCCCAGCCGAACAGCACGCCGTGCGAGCGGATCGCCTTCTGGTCGCGGTGGTCGGCGATGGTCACCGAGCCGCACGGGATGACCTTCTCGCGCCACGTGAAGACGTAGATGCCGGGGCGCACCTTCCACACCGTGTTCGCGTCGGTGTCGGCGAGCCCCTGCTCGGGGCCGGCGAGGCACTGCCAGGTGTACCAGTGCGGGGAGAGGTAGACGTGCTCGTACGCGTGGATGCTGGAGTACACCCACAGCACCCGGCGGCCGATGAGCTCCTCGGTGGGCGCGGGCGCCTCGCCGCGGGTCTCGATGCCCTCGATGGTCCCGGGGGCGAACACCATCTGCACGGCGGTCTTCCCTGGTTCGGCCTGGCCGAGGATGGAGATGACGGAGAGGGCGTGGCCGCTGGCGAGGTCGAGGATCAGCGTGACCGCCTCGTTCGGCAGGTACCTGTGGTGGAACTGCGCGTAGAACAGGTCCTCGGCGACCTCGATGACCTCGCAGTCGTCGGTGTCCTCTGCGGCGGCGGTGTCGTCGCCGGCACCCGGCTCGTACTTCCAGCTCACCGTGCCAGGGCCGAAGGTGTGCGTGATGCGCGTTCCGCGCTCGTCGACGACGGTGAACGTGCGTCCGTCGAGGGCGTCGCTGAGCTCGGCCTTGCTGGCGTCGAAGCCGGGGGCCAGCCCGTCCAGCGGCAGCCAGGTGGAGGTGTCGGAGAGGTTGACGTCGGTCATGATGGGCGCTCCTTCGCGGTCCGGGATGGGGATCAGGTGTTGTCGGTTTCTGGCGGGCGAGGCGTTCAGCGGCTGCTGAACTGCTCGAGGTCGGCGGTGAGGCCCTGGTACACGGCGGGCTTCGCGCTCTTCAGGTACGCGCCGTACACGATGCCGCCGACCAGGGCGACGACGAGCAGGAGCGGCATCAGCCGGATGGCGAGCTCCTCGGAGCCTGCGACGATGTTGAAGTTCACGATCGCGAGCACGGAGATCGCCGCGATCCCGAGGAAGCCGATGCCGGGCGCGATGAACGTGCTCCACCAGCGCGGGTCCTGCGCACGGCGGAAGTGCACGACGATCGAGATCGCTGCGAGCCCCTGCAGGATCAGCACGCTGAGCGTCCCGAAGCCGAGCATCGCGGGCACGAGCGTGAGGATCGGGTCTGCTCCGGCGATCGCGAAGATCACGGCGACGACGGCTGCGAACGACGCCTGCACGATGCCGGCGACCTGCGGGGCGCCGTTGGCGCGCGTGCGGGCGAGGGCCTGCGGGAGGATGCGCGCGCGACCGAGCGAGTACAGGTAGCGGGTCGCGGAGTTGTGGAACGCGAGCATCGCGGCGAACAGGCTCACCAGCAGCAGGATCATCATGACCGTGGTCAGCGGGCCGCCGAGGTACTGCTGGGCCAGGGAGAAGATGAGGTCGCCCGTGGGCAGGTGCTCGAGGGCGGTGGCCTGAGCCTGGGCGACGCCGGTCGCGCTGACGACCGCCCAGCTGGTGACGCCGAGGATGACGCCGATCGCGATGATCGAGGTGTACGTGGCGCGCGGGATCGTGCGCAGCGGCTGCTTCGCCTCTTCGCTGAACAGCGCCGTCGCCTCGAATCCGAGGAAGCCGGTCGCGGCGAGCAGCATGCCGATCGGAAGCGAGCCGGAGAACACCTGCTCGGCGCTGAAGGCGGTGACGTCGTAGCCGGTCTGCACGAGCACGGAGATGTCGAACACGACGAGCATGAGAACCTCGAGCACGAGGCAGATGCCGAGCACCTTGGAGCTGAAGTCGACGCCCACCCGGGCGAGCACGAAGCAGACTGCGATCGACAGCAGGCCCCAGGCGAGCCAGTGCAGGTCGAAGCCGGTGAGGTCGCGGATGATCAACTGCATGAAGAAGCCGCTGGTGCCGATGGTGCCGACGACGAAGAAGTTGTAGCCGATGGTGGCGATGAGGCCCGCGATGAGCCCGCCCGTGCGGCCGAGGCCCTTGACGACGAAGGCGTAGAACCCGCCGGCGTTGACGAGCTGCTTCGACATCTGCGCGTAGCCGACGGCGAAGAGCAGCAGGATCCCGGCGACGAGGAAGAAGGCCGTCGGCGTGCCGCCGCCGTTGCCGAGGGCGATGGCCAGCGAGGCCACCACGACGATCCCGGTCAGCGGGGCGACGGCGGCGAGGACGAGGAAGACGATGCCGGCGACGCCGAGGGCGCCGGGCCGGAGGGAGGTGTGCGTCTGCGTCGCGGACGCGGCGATCGGGTCAGCCACGACGGCTCCTTTGCTCGGTGACGGCCGCGGCACGCGCGGCGTCGGCGAGGGGGATCGCCGATAGAGCGAGTCTGCTCGCGTTGCGGGGCGTGCGCTTGACGCTGAGCGAAAGACGATGGTTCGAGCGCGCACACCCGCCGCCGGGCCGTTCGACGAGCGGATGCCGGAGGGGCAGGATGACGGTGAAGACACCGCCGTCCTCACCCGCGCCGCCGGCGCACGGCGGCTGTCCGGGGACAGGATGGATCTCGAACTCGCAGGGACGACCGCGCTCATCACCGGTGCGGCGAGCGGCATAGGCCGAGCGGCTGCGCTCGCGCTCGCCGCGGAGGGCGTGCGGGTCGCGCTGCTCGACCGCGACGGCGCCCCGCTCCGGGAGACGGCGCAGGGGTGCGCGGATGCCGTGCTGCGGGTCGCCGACGTCACCGATGAGGAGCAGGTCGCAGACGCCGTCTCCTCGGCCATCGCAGAGCTGGGGGGACTGGACGCCGTCGTCTGCTGCGCGGGGATCTCCGGCCCGGTGGGCATCGGGATCGACGGGATCTCGCTCGCCGACTGGAACATGGTCTTCGCGGTGAACGTCACCGGGCCCTTCCTCGTCCTCAAGCACGCGCTTCCGGTCCTGCGCGCGTCATCGGCGGCATCCGTCGTCCTCGTCTCCAGCGACTCCGCCTTCGTCGCCTCGCCGGGCATGGTGCCGTACTGCGCCTCCAAGGGAGCCCTCGTGCAGTTCGCCAGGGCCCTGTCGGTGGACCTCGCCGGCGCCGGCATCCGGGTGAACACCGTCGCGCCCTCGATCGTGGACACGCCGATGAGCCGCGGCGACCTCGGCGCAGAGGCCTTCGCGGCGCCGGACTTCCCCGTGCAGACCGCAGACGAGGTCGCCGCGCACATCGCCTACCTGGTGTCGCCGCGTACCCGCGCGGTGAACGGCACCACCCTTCTCAGCGACTTCGGGTACACCGCCCGCTCGGGGTTCCCCGCCTGACGGCGCCCGAGACACGACGCGCACACGCGCCAGACACACACAGGAGCACACATGGGACTCACCGTCGGATCGACCGTCACCGGACGCGTCGTCGTGATCACGGGCGGCGGCACCGGAATCGGCGCCGCGATCGCCGAGCGCTACGCCGCGGAGGGCGCGCACGTGGTGGTGGTCGGACGGCGGCCGGAGCCGCTGCAGGCGGTGTCGAAGGCCGTCGGCGCGCACGCCATCGTCGCGGATGCCGCCGACACCGCATCCTCTCAGGCCGCGGTCGCCGAGGTGCTGGCCACCTTCGGGCGCATCGACGTCCTGGTCGCGAACGCCGGCGGACACGGCTTCTCCCCGGTCGGGGAGACCGACGACGCCGGCTGGGAGGCGTCGATCCGGGCGAACCTCACCACCGCGTTCACGATGGCGAGGGAGGCGCTGCCGGCTCTCATCGAGGCGAAGGGGCAGATCGTCATCGTGTCGTCGATCGCCGGTCTCTTCGCCGGGCCCTCGGTGGCGGGGTACACGGTCGGCAAGCACGCGCTGATCGGCCTCACGCGCTCCCTGGCGCGCGATTACGGCCGTCACGGCGTCCGGGTCAACGCGATCTGCCCCGGCTGGGTGCAGACGCCGATGGCCGACGAGGAGATGGACGAGTTCGCGGCGCACGCGGGGCTGGACTCCCGCGAGGAGGCCTATGCGACCGTGACGGCCGACGTGCCCCTGCGGCGCCCGGCCCGCCCCGCCGAGATCGCCGCGGTGGTGCGGTTCCTCGGATCCGGGGAGTCGTCGTACATCACTGGGGCGGTGATCGTCGCCGACGGCGGCTCGCACATCGTCGACGTGCCCACGATCGCCTTCGACCACGCCGGCATGTAGCCCGGCAGCGGTCTCAGCCGACGCGGAGCTCGAACCCGTCGTCCGTCGGGACGACGGCCACCGCGGTCAGGTCGGCGATGTGGTACTCGGGGGAGTGCGCGCCGGCGTGCTTTCCGATGCCGATCACGCGCATCCCCGCGGCGTGCGCGGCCTGGATGCCGGCACCGGAGTCCTCGAAGACGACGCAGTCGGCGGGCTCGACGCCCAGCAGCGAGGCGCCGAGCAGGAAGCCCTCCGGGTCCGGCTTCGATGCCGACACGCGCTCAGCCGTCACCGCGAGCTCCGGGACCGCGAGCTCCGCGGCCCCCATGCGGGCGTTCATCAGGGCGACGTCCGCCGAGGTGACGATCGCGTGCGGGAACGGCGCGATCGCGGCCAGGAACGCGCCGGCTCCGGGGATCTCGACGATCCCGTCGACGTCGCTCGCCTCGGTCGTCAGCATCTCCTGGTTCTCGCGGAGGTTGATCTCGTGGTCGCGCTCGGGGAGCAAGATCGCCATGCTCTGGTGCCCCTGGCGGCCGTGCACGACGCTGAGCACGTGCTCGCGATCGAGCCCGTGCGGCTCGGCCCAGGCGAGCCACAGCCGCTCCACGACGGCCGTCGAGTCGACGAGGGTGCCGTCCATGTCGAGCAGGACGGCGCGGGCGCGGATGGTCTCGGTCACCCCTTCAGGCTACCGCCGCGCAACCCGCGCTCATTCGAATGCTCCCGTCGCGCAGAACGTCGGCTCGAGGTGCCGGCAGGCGACAGTCTGCTCGACGGGAGCATCGCCGGGAGGCCGTCAGCCTCCGAGGTAGGCCCGGTGCAGCAGCTCGGGGTCGCCCTTGAGCGCCTCGGAAGCGCCCTGGAAGGACACCTTCCCTCCCGCGACGACCACGGCCTCGCGGGCCAGGCTCAGCGCCAGCTGCGTGAACTGCTCGACGAGCAGCACGCCGACGCCCGAATCGGCGATCGACTTCACGATCGGCATCAGCCGCATGAAGACGACCGGCGCGAGACCCAGGGACATCTCGTCGATGAGCAGGATGCGCGGCTTCGCGGCGAACGCCCGCGCGAGCACCACCATCTGCTGCTCGCCGCCTGACAGCAGCGCGGTGGGGGAGTCGATCCGCTTCTCCAGCTCCGGGAACTGCGCGAGGGCGGCGTCCAGCTCGGCGGACGTCCGCGCGGTCAGGGAGATGTTCTCCCGCACCGTCAGCGAGGGGAACACGGCGCGCCCCTGCTCGATGTGCACGACGCCGCGACGCGCCCTGGCGACCCGCGACAGCTTGTCGATCGGCTCGCCGTCGAGCGTGAGCGAGCCGGCCGAATGCGGGGTGACACCGGAGATCGACTCGATGAGACTCGTCTTGCCGGCGCCGTTCGGCCCGACCAGGGCGAGCACCTCGCCGCCGGACACCGTCAGCGAGACGTCGGAGATCACCGGTCCCGCGCCACGGCTCACCGTGACGGCATCCAGCACCAGTTCGCTCATGACAGCAGCTCCGTCTCTCCCATGTACGCCTTCACGACCTCGGGGTTCGCCAGCACCTCGGCCTGCGGGCCGGTGGCCAGCACCCTGCCGAAGTCCAGCACGGTCAGCGTCGGGCAGACCGAGCGGACGAGGTCGAGGTCGTGCTCGATGATGATCAGTGCGACGCCGTACCGGGCCGGCAGCTCGCGCAGCCGCGCGGCCAGCGCCAGGTGCTCGTCGTGCGAGAGGCCGGCGGCCGGCTCGTCGAGGATGAGTAGCCGAGGCCGGGCGATGACGTTCGCCGCGACCTCGACGAGGCGGCGGGTGCCGACGTCGACGCTCGACAGGCGGGCGCGGGCCGGCGGGCAGCCGAAGAACTCGAGGACCTCGTCGATGTCGGATGCCGCGAGCCGGCGTCGCGCGACGAACCGCACGTACGCGCCGACGGTGAGGGCCGGCGGAACGCGGTCCTGCTGGAACGTGCGCCGCAGGCCCAGCCGCGCGCGGCGCGTGGGGGAGAGGCCGGCGAGGTCGCGCCCGCCGAGCAGCACGCGCCCGCCGTGCTTGGGGAGGAAGCCGCTGATCGCGTCGACGAAGGTCGACTTGCCGGCGCCGTTCGGGCCGATGAGACCCATGATCGACGCGGCGGGCACCTGGAACGAGACATCGTCGTTGGCCTTGAGTGACCCGAACTGCACGGTCAGCCCCTCCACGGTGAGTACGGGCTCTCCGCTGAGCGCGGCCTCGTCGACCGTGGCGGTCGTGGTCGTCGTGATCGCGGTCGCGTCGGCGGCGGCGTCCGGCGGCAGCGCCGTCAGCTTCGCGTTCGCCGTCTTCCGGTCGGCCCGGCGCCACAGCGCGTCGCGCACGGTCTGGCCGAGGTTCGTGCCGCTGGTGAGCGCCTGGACGCCGAGGACGCCGAAGACGACGAAGCCCCAGTTCTGGTCGACGCCCCAGCGCTTGAGCAGCTCGGGCACGAGAACCCAGAGGATGCCGCCGAGGATCGCCATGTCGATGAGGTGGGCGCCCGACATGATCGCGAGGACGTACAGCGCGAGCGACTGCAGCGGGGTGAAGCTCGATGCGAACGGGAGCTGCACCTGTCCGGCGAGCAGGCCTCCGGCGACGCCGCCGAGCGCCGCGGAGACGGCGAACGCGGTGAGCTTGGCGACCTGCACGCTCTGACCGGCGGCGGCCGTGCCCCGCTCGGAGAACGCGACCGCCTTCCAGCTGGAGCCCCAGCGGCCGCGCTGCAGGAAGAACACGCCCAGTGCGCAGACGGTGAGCACGATGATCGACAGGAAGAAGAACTGGCGGTCGTTGGAGAACAGGTCGGGGCGCTCGATCGACGTGCCGTCGACGGAGCCGGGGAACTGGATCTGCACGAGGGTGACGTCGGCTGCGGCGGCGAATCCGAGCGTCACCACGGCGAGGTTCACTCCCCGCAGGCGCAGCGCGGGGAGCCCCACGAGGATGCCGACGAAGCCGGCCGCGACGCCGCCGAGCACGAGCCAGACGACGAAGCCGCCGGGCGCCTGCATCACGTTGAGCAGCGAGACGATCCACGCGCCGACGGCCGCGAAGGTCAGCTGGCAGAGCGCGATCATGCCGGCGGATCCCGTGACGATGCCGAGGCCCAGGATCGCGATGGCCGCGATCACGGCGCTGATGGCGAGGAAGACGAAGTAGCCCGGCAGGGCCGCACTGAGGATCGCGCCCACGCCGACGGCGGCGGCGGCGACCGCGAACGGCCAGGCGGCCTTGAACGCGCGGTTCTCGAGCAGACTCGGGCGGTCAGCGAGCGGCATCCCACACCTCCTTGCGCTGCGTCCAGAGCAGCAGGGCGACGATGAACAGGAACGGGAGGAAGTTGCGCACCAGGGCGACCTCGTCGATCTGGGCGACCAGTCCGCCGAGGATGCCGAGCACGAGCCCGCCGATGACGGCGAGGTCGAGCCGGCGGAAGCCGCCGAGCAGGGCAGCGGCCGCCGCGGGCACGATGAGCATGGAGAGCCCGGTGGCGTCGCTGGACTGCGAGGGGGCGACGATGATGATCGCGATCGCGCTGATGATGCCGGTGACGAACCAGACGGAGATCGACAGCGGGCGAGAGCGGATGCCGAGCAGCTCGGCCGTGGTCGGGCGCTCGGACAGCGCCCGCAGCTGCGTGCCGACCCGGGTGCGGCGCAGGACGATGCGCACGGCGACCGCGGTGACGACGGCCATCGCGACCGTCGCGACGGTGACCTGGCTGATCACGACGCCGCCCAGCGAGAACGCGGGGCCGGCGATGATGGGGGTGAACGGCTGCGGCTTGTTGCCGAACAGGATGAACGACAGCGAGATGAGCAGCAGCAGCGGTCCCACCGTCATCGCCGAGCGGGTCGTCGTGGATGCCTCCGACAGCCAGGTCGCCGCGATCCAGCCGATGGCAGCGGCGAGGAGCCCCGCGACGAGCACGCCGAGCACGGAGCCGAGCCAGATCGGCAGATCGAGCTGCTGCACCAGCCAGACAGCCGTGAACGCGCCGAACATCCCGGTCGCGGCCTGAGCGAAGTTGACGACCCGCACGAGGCGGCTCATCAGGGTCAGGCACACGCCGAGCACGGCGTAGAGGCCGCCGGCGGCGAGACCGGCGATGGCGCCCTGCAGCATGAGGCGTCCTTTCTGATCGTGGGCAGAGCCCCGGCCGTTGAGCGAGCGAAGCGAGACGAAACGCGGTGACCGAGGTCGATCGCCGGACAGGCGTTTCGTCTCGTCGCTCCGTTCCTCGCTCAACGACCGGGCGGTGGCGGGATCACTCCCCGATGCGGAACCAGTCGTCGGCGACCTGTTCCCAGGCGTTCGTGCCGGACTTCAGCACGATCGGCCATCCGGACGTGTTCTCGGTGCCGAAGGCGTACGGGGTGCCGACCATCGGGTTCTCGATCGGGTCCATGTTCTTCAGCGCCTCGGTGACGCTCTCGCGGGTGATGTCTCCGTCGATCGTCTTCAGGACCTCGATGAAGTACGTCGCCGCGAGATAGCCGCCCTGGCTGAACGAGGTCAGCGGGATGTCGTTCTCCGTCATCAGGTCGCGCCAGTCCTTGTTGATCTCGTTCTCCTCGGTGAACGGGTAGAACTCGGCGGGCACGTAGATCCCGGCGGCGGCGTTGTCGATGGCGGCCGCGAAGTTCTCGCTGTACACGCTGGTGAGGTAGAGGAAGGTGACGTCATCCCAGCCCTGCGCGTTGGCGGCCTTGACCTGTCCGATCGCGTCGGGCTCGATCGGATTCACCGCGAGGGCCTTGCAGCCCTGCTCGCGCGCCTTCACGATGTACGGCGTGTAGTCCGAGGCGCCGTAGGGCACGGTGTCGTCGATGTACTTCGGCTCCTTGCCGGTGAGCTCGGTCCACTTGTCGATCGCAGCCTGGTAGGTCGGGCGTGTGGAGCCCGCGATCTCCAGCAGGATGCAGATGTCGTCGAGGCCGAGCACCTCGGAGCCGTACTGCAGGGTGAGGGTCATGTCGTTGAACGGGCCGACGTTGGCGGGGGAGATGCTGTCGCTGTTGAAGCATCCGGTGTCCACGCCGATGCCGGGCATCGAGAGGATGCCCTCCTGCTCGTAGTACTTGGCGTTGATCTCGCACTCGAGCAGGCTGGCCGAGCCGACGAGGGCGACGGCGCCGTCGCTGCCGACCAGCTCCCGGGCGGATGCGGTGGCCGTGGCCGGGTCGCCCTTGTCGTCGAGCGTCTTGTAGTCGATGGTCGTCCCGTCGAGGCCCCCGGCCTCGTTGAAGGCGTCGAAGACGGCCGCGGCGGCCTGCGAGGCCTCGGGGAAGGTCGCGGGCCCGCTGATGGTGTTGACGGAGCCGACGACGATGGAGCCGCCTTCGCCTCCGCCCTCGCCTCCCGCGCATCCGCTGAGGATGAGCGCCGCCGCGGCGACGTACGCCGCGGCTCCTGCTGCTCGCTTGTTCATGTGATCCTGCCTCTCGTGTTCGGGTGATGCTGTGAGGGATGGTCGACGGGCGCCGGCTCAGACGGGCTGGGCGTCGGGGTAGGCGACGGAGCCGAGCGGGTAGATGTGGCCGCCGGCGCGGGAGTGCTCGGCGTCCCCGTCGCCGGTCAGGCCGAGGAAGATCCCCGTCGTCCTCAGCTGGTAGCCGAGGTCGTGCAGCCAGACGCTGGCGACGGCGATGCGGAACTCGCGGAAGCAGAACAGGTACAGGCCGTCGGCGAACCTCCACACCGTGGAGAGGTCCATGTCGCCGTGTCCGCGCTGCACGCCCTCGAGGCACTGCCAGGCGTAGCGCCGGCTGGACACGTACACGTGCTCGTAGAGGTGCTCGGGGCTGTACCGGTACACGTTGCGCTTGCCGATGAGATCACGGCTCGGGCCGGGGACCTCGCCGGTCGCCGGGCCGGCGTCGGTGACGGCGGCCCAGAACTCCTGACCGACCTGCGGCGTGCCCTCGACGGCCTCTGCGGCGATGCGGGAGCGCACCACGGCTGCACGATGGGTCGTCGTCGAGTAGACGACGGTGATCGCCTCGCGTTCGCGGCTCTCCAGCGGAAGGTTGACGAACACGACGTCGTCGCGCACTCCGACGGCGTCGTACGGATCCGTACCGGAGCCGCCGAGGCCCTCCCAGGTCACGGCGTCGGCATCGAATGCCAGCGACAGCTCCGAGCCGTCGTCGAGGATCAGGCGCAGCCCGGTGCCGGCGAGCGAGACGTTCGGCAGCCGGTACGTGTCGATGCCCGCGGCGAACTCGTCATACGTCCGCCACTCGTCCAGCGCCGGGTCGAGGGAGGTGTCGGTCATGGAGGGTCCTGACATCCGCACGGCGGAGCGACCTCGCTCCGGGCACCGCATCGTCACGGTGCGCTTGCCTCATGCTCGATCCGCCGGCGGCATCCGCTCAAGGAGTGCGCGGCCATCGCGCACCGACAGTCAACGGGCGTGCCCTACGGGGCAAGCGCGCCTTCCTGCCGACGGCACGACGGAGCGCGCCGCGGGGCGCGGCGGCGGGTTCCGGCGTTCAGTGCGCGGCGCGGAACTCGCTGGGAGAGATGCCGAAGGCGGCCTTGAAGGCGCGGCTGAAGTGCGCGGCGTCGACGAAGCCCCATCGGGCGGCGATCGCGGCCACGGGGCGGTCGGCGAGCATCGGGTCGATCAGGTCGCGGCGGCACCGCTCCAGGCGGCGGGTGCGGATCCAGGTGGAGACCGTCACGCCCTGCTCCTGGAAGAGGCCGTGCAGGTGGCGGGTCGAGATGAAGTGCGCCGTGGCGATCGATGCCGGGCCGAGGTCGGTGGACGCGAGGTTGCGGTCGATGTATGCGCGGATGCGCTGCACCAGCGCGCGGTGCGGATCGGCTGACACCTCGTCGAGTCCGAGCTCGCGGGTGAACACGGTCGACACGAGGTCGAGCGCGCTGTGAGTGAGTCGGGCCCCCGTGGTCCCGGCGAGCTGGTCGAGGTTGCCGGCGAGCTGCGTGAGGTAGGGCACCACCATGCCGCCGAGTCCCTCCTGGCCGGAGATGCGCACCGCGGTCAGCTGGCCGACCATGTCGGGCGGCAGGCTGATCAGGTGCTTGGGGAACATCACGACCATGGTGCGGAACTCCTCGTCGAACACGAGGGAGTACGGGCGGTCGGTGTCGTAGACGGCGAGGTCGCCGGGGCGGAGGACCGCCTCCCTGTCGTCCTGGATGAGCAGCCCGGTGCCGGCGAGCATGAGGCTGAGCTTGAAGTAGGAGCGGTCGCCGCGTGCGATCAGCTCAGGGGTGCGCTCGACGACGTGCGAGGTGGCGTGCACCTCGGTGACGTGCACCTCGTCGACCGAGGCCGCGCGGATCCTCCCGCGGAAGTGATCGGGACCGTCGGTGGACACCTGCAGGGGAACGAAGGACTGCGACACGGCCGCGCGGAAATCACTGATGTTGCGCGCGACGAGCGTGGACACCGATTCGGCGGGAGCGGCGGGTGCACCGTTCATGACTGATCACCTCGGGATGGTGGAACGACGACGTTGTATACGATCCGTTCCGTGATGTTATCACCGGCTGTGCCCCGGCGTCACGGCTTCTAGGATGTGTGACGGAGAGGGGGGCGATGAGGGCGTTCGGTGATCGGGTGATGCGGGTGCTGCGCCAGCTGCGCGGGCCCGACACCTCGGAGACGGTGCTCGAGGCGACGGCACTGATCGTCGGCGCGGCGTTCTTCCTCGCGGGCTTCGCCGTCGGATTCCCGGTGTTCTGGGGGCATGAGCTGTCGATCAGCGGCCCCGGTTCGCTCGGCGCCTTCGCCGCCGCCGGCGGGGCGATCACCGCGGCCCTCGCCTTCTTCCTGGGCCGCGGTGCGGTCCGTCCGGTCGAGATCCGCCCCGACGTCCCGCGCGACGGATTCAGCGTTCCCGGCGACCGGCTGCGCTGGTACGACCTCGCCGCCATCGCGTTCGCCCACGCGGCGATCGCGTACCTCGGCTGGCTCGGGGTCGCAGAGCTCCTCGAGCGGAGCTTCATCGGCGCCCCTGTGTACGCGTTCCCCGGAGCGATCCTGATCGGCGTCGCCCTCGCGCTGACCGCCTACGTCAGCTTCCTCAGCTCTGTGGCGCTCACGCCGATGGTGCTCTCCCTCGTCCTTGCGGTCTTCCTCGTGGTCGGAGCCTTCTCCGCGATGCTGGCGTCGAGCGACCCCGGCTGGTGGCGCCTGAACCTCTCGGCTCTCGGCATGAGCAGCAACAGCGCCTCCATCGCCTTCAACGTCACGCTCGTCATCGCCGGGATCATGGTGACGACGATCTCCCGGTACGCGACGGCCGGTCTCCCGGTCGAGGGCCGGAAGGCCAGGCGCGGGCGGTTCGTCGTCCGCGGCGGCCTCATCCTCGTCGGGATCTTCCTCGCCTGCGTCGGGCTGTTCCCCGTCGACGAGTTCTTCCTCGTGCACAACACCGTGGCGACCGGCATGGCCGTGGTGTTCGCGGTGATCGTGGTGGGGCTGCCGTGGTTCCTGCCCACGATCCCTCGGGTGTTCGTGGTGTTCGGGTGGGCGTATGTACTGGTGATCGCTCTGCTCGGCGTGTTCTTCGCAGTGGGCTACTACAACCTCACGGCGGTCGAGCTCATCGCCGCCGTGCTCATCTTCAGCTGGATCATCGTGTTCCTGCGCACCGCGGGCTCCGTCGGGCGGCACGAGCCCGCGCCCGGCTCCGCCGCGTCCGCCGGATCGGGGCAGCCCTCGGCCGAACCCGCGCGCGCCGAGCCCGCGCGCTGAGCCCAGTCGCGGCTCAGTCGCGGCTCAGTCGCGGCGGAGTGCGCGAGTGGCCTCCGCGGTGCGCTGCAGCGCCTTCACCGTGTGGGCGTGGCGCCGCTGGGCCACGCCCACGAACAGCGAGTCGACGAGGGCGAGCTGCGCGATGCGGCTCACCATCGCCCCGGCGCGCAGACGCGGTTCCCGGGCTCGGGTGAGCAGCACGTGATCGGAGGTGCGCGCCAGCGGAGAGTCCCCGGAGCCCGTCACCCCGATCGTCGTGGCGCCGGTGGTACGGGCGGTCTCGAGGAATCGCACGGTCTCGACGGTGGAGCCGGAGGTGGAGAAGCCGATGGCGACGGTGCTCCCCGCGCCGAGTGCCGCGGCGCCGATCGCCTCGTGCGCATCGGACAGCACGATGGCGGCGCGCCCGATGCGCAGGAGCTTGTGGGCGAGGTCCGCGGCGGTGAGCCTGCTCGCCCCGATGCCGAACAGCAGGATTCGCTCGGCCCCGTCGATGTCCTCGACGGCCGCGGCGAGCACCTCGAGGTCCAAGGAGGCGATCGTCTCCTCGATCGCCAGGGCTTCCAGGGCGGCGACCTTCGTGATCGCCTCCTGGAGCGAGTCCTCGGGGGCGATCTCCGATCCGAACCCGCTCGAGCCGCTGAACTGAGCGGACTCCCTGCCGAGCTCGGAGGCGAGGGCGACGCGGAGGGCCGCATAGCCGCTGATCCCGATGGCGCGGCAGAAGCGGACGACTGACGCCACCGACGTCTCGCAGGCCGCGGCCAGCTCGGTGATCGTGCTGTCGACGACGAGCGCCGGGTTCGTGCTGATCGCCGCGGCGATGCGGGCGAGTGACGGCGGCAGGGCGTCGACCTCCGCAGCGATCCTCGTCTGGACGCTCATGTCCGATCTCCTCTTCTTCCCGTGCTCTAAACAATAGTTTCATGGTTGAATGGGAATAGGTACACTATTTTCATGCTCGGATCCGAACCCCTCCTCGCCGTCGATCTCGGCAAATCCCGCTGCCGCATCGTGCGCAGCGACGGAGGGCAGACCGTTCGCAGAGACGGTGTCGGCACCCCGGGGCTCGCCGCGCCCGGCGGCGTGGACGACGCGTACGACGCGATCATCACGCAGATCGATGCGGTCGACGACGGCCGGCTCGTCGGCGTCGGCGTCGGCGCCGCCGGAGCCTGGGCGGCCCCCGACGCGGCAACCGCGCTCGCTCATCGGCTCGCCTCCAGACTCGGTGCACCCGTCGCCGTCACCTCTGACGTGGTGACGGCTCACGCCGGCGCGCTGGCGGGACGCGACGGAGTGCTGCTCATCGCAGGGACCGGCGCAGTCGCTCTCGGCCTCGACCGTGATGGAGCCCGGCTCATCGACGGCTGGGGGCCCGAACTCGGTGACCTCGGCAGCGGCTCCTGGTTCGGACGCGAGGCGCTCCGCGCCGTGCTGCGCACATCGGTCGGCCTCGGGCCGGCGACGGTGCTCGCCGACACGGTCACCGAGGTGACGGGTCCGGCCTCCGCCATCCCCGGATGGGCTGCCGGTGAGGAGCCGCTCGCACGGCGCATGGCCGCCCTCGCGCCGCTGGTGCTCGACGCCGCGTCCGGCGGCGATGACGTGGCGCTCAGCATCGCCGCCGAGGCGGTCCGCCTGCTCACCGCCTCCGCGATCGCCGCCTCGGCCGGGGATGCCGATGTCGCCCTCCATGGCGGGCTCACCGAGCATCCGTGGTTCCGTGAGGCGCTGACGGCCTCCCTGGCCGGCTCAGAGTGTGCGGTCGTGCCTGCCGCGGGCGACGCCCTCGACGGTGCACTGCTCCTCGCGCGCCGCGATGACCTCCCACATGAAAGGTTCGTGCACCGTGCCGAATGATGATGCTCGCCTGAATGAGCTCCTCGAGGAGCTCTCGCACCTCGCCACCGAGACGGTGACGCCCGACCGGGGCGATCTCGACCTCCTCAGCACCACGGACCTCGTGCGGGCGATGAACGCCGAGGATCGCACAGTTCCGGATGCGGTGGCCACCCGGTCGACCGAGATCGCAGCCGCCGTCGACGGCATCACCGACCGCTTCCGCCGCGGTGGGCGCCTCATCTACTTCGGTGCGGGCACCGCCGGTCGCGTCGGCGTCCTCGACGCGAGCGAGTGCCCGCCCACCTTCGGCACGGATCCGGGCATGGTCGTCGGCCTGATCGCCGGTGGCGAGGTCGCGATCCGCTCCGCCGTGGAGGATGCCGAGGACGACACCGAGGCCGCCGCGGCGTCGCTGCGCGAGCTGGAGCTCTCCGAGCGCGACACCGTCGTCGGGATCTCGGCCTCCGGGCGCACGCCGTATGTGGTGGGCGGTCTCGAGTTCGCCCGGGAGGTCGGGGCGCTCACCATCGCGATCTCCTCCAACGAGGGCTCGGCGACCGGGGCCGTCGCCGACATCGCGATCGAGATCGTGACCGGACCGGAGTTCGTCTCCGGATCGACGCGTCTCAAGTCCGGGACGTCTCAGAAGCTCGTGGTGAACATGCTCACCACGCTGTCGATGATCAAGCTCGGCAAGACCTATCGCGGAGTGATGGTGGACCTCATCGCCACCAACGAGAAGCTGCGGGCGAGGTCGGTCCGCACCGTCATGCAGCTGAGCGGCGCCGGTGTCGACGAGGCCGCTGCCGCCCTCGGCGCCGCCGGGGGCTCGGTGAAGCTCGCCCTTCTCATCGTGATGACGGGTGCGCCAATCGAGAAGGCGGCACCCGCGCTGGAGAGCGCGGGCGGCGTCCTCCGCGACGCGATCGCCGCGCTCCGCTGAGCCGACGGAGCTCGACTCGTCGATCGATTGGCGGCTCCTTTCCCGGGAGGCGCCGCTCGCGGTGCCGGCGGACCTGCGGGCTCAGTGGCCGCAGGCGCAGGCGGCGCCACCACCGCAGCATCCGGCATCCGCCCTGCCGTGCGCCTGCGAGGACTCGGGCACGTCCATCGCCGGGTTCTGGTCGAGGAAGCCGTACGGCTTGAACCAGAAGCCCGCATAGTCGACGGGCATGATCGGCCAGTCCTCGGGGCGCGGGAAGTGCGTGAGGCCGAAGGTGTGCCAGAGCACGATGTCCTCGCCGTCGAGCGACCGGTCGCCGGCCGTGTACTCCGGCAGCCCCGCACCGCCCTGGTGCGCGTTCGGGTAGCGTCCCGCAGGCCAGATCTGCCCCTGCTCGTGCTGCGTCGCCCACAGGTGCTTGGTGGCGAAGGCCGCGCGCGCCGCGACGGAGGATGCCGGGTCGGCCATCAGGAGGGCGGTCGGCTCGGGGATGAGGTGGTAGGCGGTGGGGCGGCCGACGTGGTTCGTGCGGGACGCGCTCTGCACCTCCCAGACCCGGGCGGCCGAGGAGTCGGCCTCGCGCTGCGCCTGCTTCTCGGTGAGGAGCGGCGTCTCCGACCAGGTGAAGGCGTTGCCGAAGGGGTTGTCGGGGCCCATCGGGATGCGCTGCGCGTCGACCTCCACGAGCCGGTTGTCCTCGCCGTCGATGGCGACGTCGAGGCGTGCGCTGAAGAGGTGCTGGTGCACCGGCGCGAACACTCCGGGGGCGAGCTCGGTCGCGTGCTTCTGTCGCACGCCGGGCTCGCCGGCGCCGGCGAAGACGATGCCGGTGGCCTTGGCGACGACCTCGATGGATCCGTCGAGGTAGAAGTGCCAGTAGAAGCCGTAGTCGTAGTTGCCGATCGTGGAGAAGTAGGAGATCACGAAGCGACGGGAGCGGCGCACGTCAGAGCGGCCTTCGAGGTTCGTGTGCTTCCAGAGGATGCCGTAGTCCTCCTCGTGCATGCAGATCACGTTCGGGATGCGCACCGGGTGGCCGTGATCGTCGGCGACGTAGCCGTCGAGGTAGCGGATCACGCCGAGGCAGTCGCAGCCCAGCTCGAGGTGGTTGGCGTTCTTGCCGAGGAGGTACTCGCCGGCGTCGAAGTAGCTGATCCAGAAGCGGCCGGGCGCGGTGTCGCCGTAGGGGACGACCATCTCGGGCACGCTCGCGCGGCTGAGAACGGAGCGTCCGTCGAAGGTCACGTCGTGCAGCACCAGGCCCTCGCGGGCGTTGAAGCTCACGCGCATCGCCCAGTTCTGCCACTCGACGAGCGATCCGCTCACGCCGAAGCTCGGGCCCTCGGGCTGCGTGATCTCGATCGGCTTCAGGGTGGTGCGGGCGGGCCCCTGGATCTCGGGGTAGTAGTTGCCGTGGCCGGCGGGAACGGGGACGTCTCCGACGTCCTCGACGCGGATCACGCTGTTCGTCGTGAGGTCGATGTGCACGATCAGTCCCTCGACGGGGCGCGCCCACGGGCTGTCGTCCTCGTCGTGGCGGAGGAACGTGAGCGAGCGGATGACGCGGCGGCCGACCTCGTCAGCGCGTCCGGTGTACCCGGGCGCGAGCGGCGAGCAGAAGGCGAGGTCCATGTGCTCCTCGAGGCCACGGCGGCGCATGGCCGCCTGCCACTCCGGGGACGCCTTGGCGATCGCCTCGGCCCGCTCGTACTCCTCGAAGAGGTACTGCGGCTGCCCGTACGGCGGCGCGTCGTTCGGGACGCGCTCGGCGCGGAGCACCTCGCCGCGGGTGATCGAGACGACGACCTCGGTGGCGACGCCGGTCGCGGTGTCGAGGAGGGTCGCGTCGACGCGCCTGTCGATGGGGGAGCCCGGCTTCCAGCTCGCGAGCTCGGCCTTGGTCGGCTCGTCGGGGAGGAGCATCGGCACGCGCATCGTCTCGCCCAGGAGGCCTGCGGCGTCGAGCACGGCGCGGGCGGCGGCGATCTCGGCGCCGGTGAGCGGGTCGAGCGGATGCGGGACGGCGATCTTCTCGATGGTGACGGGCTGGTGGGACATCTTCGTACCTCACTATTTCGAGCGAGTGCTCAATAAACGGGTTGGGAAGAGAGTACGCCGGGGTCCGTCGTCTGCGCAAGCACTGTGTCGGACGGGCACGGATTCGGAGATCGTGCGTGCCGCGCCGGGCAGAGGGCGCTGTCGCCGGCGTTTCCGGTCCGAGATCCGAAGCAGTGCCCGAGATGCCGGCGTCGCTCAGGCGCGCCAGGGGGCGAGGATGCTGCGCAGCACCGCGACGTGCG
This sequence comes from Microbacterium hydrocarbonoxydans, assembly GCF_011752045.1. Lineage (GTDB taxonomy): Bacteria > Actinomycetota > Actinomycetes > Actinomycetales > Microbacteriaceae > Microbacterium. Next base: position 1,215,691 of record NZ_JAAKXW010000001.1, on the reverse strand, counting down.
CGGCGGCGTCCTGCGGCTCGGTGACCTCGACGACCTGCTGGCCGTAGGTGACGGAGCGGAGCAGGGCCATGACTGCGTCCGTCGGCGTCTCGGGCCGCAGCTCGCCGTCGGTGACGGCCTCGTCCAGTGCCTCGCGGATGCCGCCCTGCCAGGTCGCGAGGGTGGGCGCCCCGGCATCCGGCGCCGGCGCGAGGGTCGCGAGCCGTCCCCAGAAGCCGACGACGACGTGCGCCTCCGTGCGGGTGCGCTCGTCGACCGGGAGGACCTCGTTCATCAGCGCCTCGAGCCGGGCGAGCCCGCGGAGCCCGGCCGTCGCGGCGGCGATGCGCTCGTCGGTGCGGCGGGTGACCTCGGCGGCGGCGGCGCGGATGACGTCGTCGAAGCCGTCGAAGTAGTGCCACAGCGATCCGGTGGCGACGCCGAGCTCCTTGGCGACGGCCCGGGAGGACACGTTCTCGTGTCCGTCGCGGGCGGCGACGACGAGGAGCGCCTCGGCGATCTGCCGGCGGCGCTCATCGTGGTCGACGACGCGGGGCACCTGCCCATCCTGCCGCATGCGGATCGGGTCTGGCTATCTTGAGCGGTTGATCAATATAATGCCGTCGTGGATCACCTCCTCCCCGCAGCACCGTGGCTGATGGCTCTCGCGGCCACCGTCTCGGCCGCCGCGTGCGTGGGGGCGTGGCGGGTCGTTCCCTGGCAGGGGCGGCAGTCCGCGCTGATCATGGCGGCGGCGATGGTCGCCCTTGCGGTCAGCGGCGGCGACCCCCGCGCCGGTCTGCTGCTCGGCACCGCGCTCCTCGTGTCGGCCATGCTCGGCACTGTCGGGGTCCGCGGCACGCCCGCCGCCGCGATGTGCTGCCACCGGGCGCTGGTGTCCCTCGTGATGGCGCTCTGCGCCTTCGAAGGTGTCGCCGCCGCGTCGACGGACCCCGCGCCGGCGCACGCGCATGGCGCCGGGCTCGCCGGCGTCCTGCCCGCCCTCGTGATCGTCGGGACGGTCGGCGTCATCCTCTGGACGGTCGTCGCGGAGTGGCTGCTGCCGCCCGTCCATCGCGGGCGCACCGCGCGGCTGCTGACCATCGAGTCGTGGGCGATGGCCGCCGGCGTGGCCGTGATGTGCCTAGGGTTCTGAGGCACCGGACGGAGCGGCCGCGGGCCGCACCATCAGTCACGCCGCCGTCGCAGCGATGCCGGCCGCGGTCGTCATCGTGAGCGCCATGGTGATCGCGTTCGTCCCGCCGATCCCGGCCGCGACCGGTGCCAGGACGGGGCCGAAGAGGAAGGTGGCGACTCCGAGCAGTGCGGATGCCGTGCCGGCTCTGGCACGGTGATGGGTCAGGGCGAGGGCCTGCCCGTTCGGCCCGCCGACGCCCGCGCACAGCATGAAACCGGCGAGCGCGGCGATCACGCCCGCGGGGCCGGTGCCGGCCAGCGCGATCGCGAGGAACGCCGCCGTCGCGAGCAGCGTCGCGGTGATGCCGCCGAGGTAGACGTTCAGCGGGCCCCAGCGCCGGACGACCAGGCGGCTGGTCTGGCTGCCGGCGATGTTCGCGAGGGCGCCGGCGGCGAAGGCGAGGCTGAAGCCCTGCGGCGTCAGCCCGAACTCCTCCTGCAGCACGAAGGGGGACATCGACAGGTAGGTGAAGAAGGCGACCCCGCCCGCCGCGCCGGCGCAGAGCACGGCCAGGAAGAGGCGGTCCCGGACGACTCCGCCGCCGTGTCCGACGAGCTCTCGGACGCCGCCGGCGTGACGATCCTGCGGATCCAGCGTCTCCGGCAAGGCGAGCACGACCACGAGCAGCAGCGCGACACCGACGCCGCCGAGCACCCAGAAGATCCCGCGCCAGTCCATGACGCGTGCGAGCTGGCCGCCGACGACCGGGGCGATGATCGGAGCTGTTCCGGAGACGAGGAAGAGCAGGGACAGCATCCGCGAGAGCTCCGCGCCCTCGAACTGGTCGCGGGCGACGGCGAGGCAGATCACGATGCCCGCGGAGCCCGCGAGACCCTGCAGGAACCGGGCGAGGAGCAGGAGGTCGATGTTCGGCGAGAGGGCGCACAGCACGGACAGGGCCGCGAAGGCGGCCACGCCGATCATGAGCGGACGACGTCGCCCGAACCGGTCGGTGAGGGGACCGGCGACGAGCTGGCCGAGCCCGAGACCGATCATGCAGGCGGACATCGTCGCCTGGCCGAGCGCCTCCGTCGTGCCCAGCGACGCGGCGAGCTGCGGCAGCTGCGGGAGGTACAGATCCATCGACAGCGGCCCGAACGCCTCCAGCATCCCGAGCACGAGCATGGCGCGCAGTGTGCCCATCCGGGGCCGGCGCGGAACGGCGCCGTTCATCCGTCGGGGCGGAGCACGCGCCGCAGCCAGCTCTCCCTGGCGGCGTTCGCGGCTCGCGAGACCTCCGCTTCAGGGGAGAACCCGTGGAAGCCGTGGTAGCCGCCGGCCCACACGTGCAGCTCGGCCTGGCCTCCGGTGGCCCAGATGCGCAGGGCGTAGTCGACCGCCTCGTCGCGGAACGTCTCGGCGGCGCCGACCTCGATGAAGGCGGGGGCGAGTCCGGACAGATCCCGGGCGCGCGCCGGAGCGGTGTAGGGGGAGACGTCGTCGCTGAAGCGGTCGGCGCCGGCGATCGCGTCCCACGCCGTGTCGTTGTTGTTGCGGTCCCAGGCGCCGAAGCCATCGTACTGCCGGCTGGACACCGTCTCGTTGCGGTCGTCGAGCATCGGGCAGCCGAGGAGCTGACCGGCCAGCCGCGGCCCGCCGCGGTCGCGTGAGAGCAGCGCCACGGCGGCGGAGAGCCCGCCACCGGCGCTCATGCCCGACGCGATGATGCGGTCGGGGTCGATGCCGAGCTCCTCGGCGTGGGCGGCCATCCACTCCAGTGCGGCGTAGCAGTCCTCGGCCTGCGCGGGCCCCGGATGCTCGGGAGCGAGGCGGTACTCGACCGCGACTCCGACCGTGCCGTGCCGCTCGGCGAGGTCGATGAGCTCCCCGGTGCCGAAGAACCGGGTGCCGAGCACCATGCCGCCGCCGTGGATCGACAGCACCGCCGGCGCCGGAGCGGATGCCGCGCGCGCGGGCCGCACGATCGTGACCTCGACGTCGGGGGAGCCTGCGGGGCCGGGGATGGTCCGGTGCTCCCAGGCGACGGCGCGGCCCTCGGCCTGAACCTCGATCGGCGGGATGATCGTGGCGAAGTGCTCGCGGTTCGCGTGGATCGTGTCGGCGCGCAGCGGGATGATCTCGACGAGGTCGACGAACGCGTCGAGCCCGGCGACGAGCTCGGGGTCGTAGGGCACCGGCGCGGGGGCGGTCATCGCGTGGCTCCCCAGATGCGGCGCAGCCACGAGGAGCGTGCGGCGAGAGCGGCGCGGGTGATCTCCGCCTCCGGCATGTACATGTCGAAGCCATGGGCGCCACCGCCCCAGACGTGGAGCTCGGCCCGGCCTCCGGTGGCCCAGATGCGCAGCGCGTAGTCGGTGTCCTCGTCGCGGAAGGCCTCGGCCTCGCCGACCTCGATGTAGGCCGGCGGAAGCCCCGACAGATCGGTGGCGCGGGAGGGCGCGGCGTAGGCGGAGGCATCCGGGCTGAAGGCGAGGTCGTCGCCGAGGACGCACGACCAGGCGAGGAGGTTCATCTCGCGCTGCCAGGTGCCGATGCCGTCGTACTGACGGCTCGATATGGACGTGTTCGTGTTGTCGATCATCGGGCAGAGCAGCAGCTGACCGGCCATCTCAGGCCCCCGGCGGTCACGGGCCATGAGGGCGACCGCGGCAGCGAGCCCGCCGCCCGCACTGCCGCCGCCGACGATGATCCGGTCGGCGTCGACGCCGAGCTCCGCGGCGTGCGCATGCGTCCAGGCGAACGCCGCGTAGCAGTCCTCCACGCCTGCAGGGAACGGGTCCTCCGGGGCGAGGCGGTACTCGACGTTGACGGCGACCACGCGGTGATCCTCGACGATGTCGACGACCCGCGCGGTCTCCCAGGAGCGGTGGCCGACGATCATGCCGCCGCCGTGGATGTTCACGAACCCCGGAAGGATCTCGCTCTTGCTGCCGCGGGGGCGGAAGATCGTGATCTCGAGGTCGGGTTGACCGGCGGGGCCCGGGATCGTGCGATCCTCCCAGTCGATCGCCCGACCGGCGATGACCGCGTCGTTGCCGGGGAACATGCGGTCGGTCCCCTCCCGGGGAAGCGTCTCGCGGGTCAGCGCGGGCTGCGGGTTCCGGGCGATCTCGTCGAGGACGGCCTGCACCTCGGGGTCGAAGGGCACGGGCGCCACGGTCGGATGTCCGGCGGCGGTGACGGTCATGGGGTCTCCAGGGGTCGGTGGGATCGCGGGTGGGGCGGGGATGTCAGGGGCCTTCGGGGTCGACGACCCCGCGATCGGCCCAGAAGGGTTCGACGAGCCGGCGCAGCTCCGCGGCGCCGACGCGCTCCACGAGAGTCGCGGCGTCGAGGTTGGCGCGCAGCTGCTCGACGCTCGAGGCTCCGAACAGCGTCGTCGTGAGGGCGGGGTGGGTGAGCGTGAAGGCGATGCCCAGCTGCGCGGGCGACACGTCGAGGGAGGCGGCGAGCTCGGTGAACGCCGGGATGTCGGCGATGATGCGCTGCCGGATGTCTCCGGGGTCGCGCCCGATCTGCCGGCCTCCGTCGATCTTCCCGGCCAGCACGCCGCCCTCCAGGCAGTCGGAGGCCTGCAGGGTGAGGCCCTGCTCCCACAGACGGGCGAACGGCTCGCCGTCGGGGATCGACCGGCGTGACACGCTGTACTTCAGCTGCGCGATCTGCGGACCTGCGACGCCTTCGGCCGCCGCGATGTCGATGAGGTTCTGGATGCTCGACGCCGACCAGTTGTTCACGCCCCAGGCGCGGATCAGTCCGGCATCCGCGAGCCCGGCGAGATCGAGGACGAGGTCGCGGAGCTCGATGTCGTCGCGGCGGAGGTCGCCGAGGACGACGAGGTCGGCATGCTCGACGCCGACGCGCATCAACGCGTTCTCCAGCTGGGGGCGGAAGCCGTCGCCTGCGAACGACTCGAGCCAGAGCTTCGACGACAGCAGCCAGTCGTCGCGCTTCAGGCCCGCTTCGCGGACCATCGCGGAGAAGATCACGTCGGTGAAGACCGGCGGCATGCCGGGAACGGAATACACGCCGACGTCGAAGAGGTCGACGCCGCGGTCGACGGCCTCCCTCAGCATGGTCACGGCGTCGGCGAAGTCCATCCGGTCGTAGGTGTGCCACGACCCGAGCGAGAAGAGCGAGGTGCGGATGCCGCTGCGGCCGATCTCGCGGCGGGGGAGGGAGGTGGTCATCGGGGTCCTCACAGACTCGGGTCGATGACGGCCTTGACCTCATCGAGCTGGTGCATGTGCGCGATCTTCTCCGAGGCTGCGGAGAGTCCGACGGGCGGGCTGAAGAGGTCGTCCCAGGGGAAGCGGTCGGCGAACGCGGTGAAGAACTCGATCGCCCTCGCGTAGTCGGAGATGTCGCCGTTGAGCGAGCCGACGAGAGTGAGCTCCCTGCCCATGATCGCGCTGAGCGGGAAGCCGTCGCCGGCCGGTCCCGTGGAGCCGACGATGACGACCGTGCCGCGCTGTGCGGCCATGCCGACGGCATCGGGACCGACGCTCGGAGCGCCCGCGAAGTCGAAGACCACGTCGGCGCCGAGCGCGCCGGTGAGGGCGCGGACCTGCTCGACGACCGGGCCGTCGCGGAAGTCGACGACGGCGTCGGCGCCGAAGCGGGCGGCGAGCTCGAGTCGTGCGGCGGGCGCGCCGACGGTGATGACCTTTCCTGCCCCGGCGATCTTGGCGACGGCGGTGGCGAAGATGCCGAGGGCGCCCGACCCCTGCACCACCACCGTCGATCCGGGGCGGATGCGCCCGGCGCGCTCGAAGGCGCGCAGCACCGTCTTGGCTGCGCAGCCGGCCATCGACGCCCAGGTGTCCTTCACCGCGGCGGGGAGCAGCAGCTTCGCGGCACCCGGGGTGACGTACGCGTACTCGGAGAGCCCGGCGGTCGCGAACGGGGGCACGTCGGCGCGCTGCAGGAAACCGTACCCGCGGCGGGTGCAGGCCACGGGTTCGCGGAGCACCACGCAGCCGTGGCACTCGCCGCAGGTCGATTCCGACCAGCCGATCCGGTCGCCGGGGGAGAGCGGGCGCCCCAGGGCGTCCCTGGTGTCCGGGCCCGTGGCGACGACCTCGCCCACCATCTCATGGCCGAGCACCATCGGGAGCATGCCGGGGAACGTCATCCGGCCCTCCCAGATCTCGATGTCGGTGCCGCACAGGGTGGTGCAGGCGATGCGCACGAGCGCGGCGCCCGGCTCGATCTCGGCCGGCAGCGGCAGGTCCTTCAGCGTGAGCGGCTCACCGTGCGCGGTGAGAACCGCGGCACGGGTCATGGTGGGGATCGTCATCGTCTCGTCCTCCGGTCAGACCAGGAGCTGTCCGCCGTCGACGGCGACGGAGACCCCGGTGATGTGGCTGGCGGCATCGCTCGCGAGGAACAGCACGAGCGGCGTGATCTGGTCGACCTCGGCGATCGTGCCGAGCGGGATGCGCGACTCCCAGGCCGCACGGGCCGCGGGGTCGGCGGCGAAGCCGGCGGTGAGCGGCGTGATCACGGGGCCGGGGGCGACGGCGTTCACGCGCACCCCCGACGGGGCGAGCTCGATCGCCGCCGTGCGGGTGAGCGCGTCGACGGCCGCCTTGGTGGCTTCGTAGTGCCCGAGACCGGGGGTGGGCTGGCGGGCGCCGATCGAGGAGATGTTCACGATCGCGCCGCGGCCGGCGCCGGCGAGCAGCGCGCCGAAGACGCGGAGCATGAGGAACGTGCCCCGCACGTTGACGCGCAGGGCGGCGTCGACGACGTCGACGGGGACCTCCTGGAGGGTGCCGCCGCCGGCGACGACGCCGGCGTTGTTGACGAGCACGTCGAGTCCGCCCTCGCGCCCGATCCGCTCGGCGGCGGCGGTCACCGAGGGCTCGTCCCCGATGTCGAGGAGGAGCGCGGTCGCGCCGATCTCGGCGGCGACCGCAGCGGCGGCATCCGCGTTCACGTCGCCGATGAAGACCTCGGCGCCCTCGGCGCGGAAGGCGGCGGCGATGCCGCGGCCGAGGCCGGAGGCGCCGCCGGTGACCAGGACTCTGCGGGCGGGGGTTTCGGTCATGTCGGTCCTCACTGACGGCTGCGCTGACGGGGTGAGTCAGTTATATTCTACAAACATAGAAAAACACAAGCCCGGTCTGAACGACGCCGAAGGAGCCTTCATGCCCACTCCGACATATCCCCGGAAGCCGCTGGCGCGCGGGGGTGCGGCCGTGCCGCCGCTGGCCCTCGGGTCGTGGAACACCTGGGACCGGATGCCGTCGGACGAGGCCGTCGCCCTCATCCGACGGGCGGTCGAGCTCGACGCGGGCTTCTTCGACGTCGCGTACTACAACATGGGCCCGCACGCGGAGAACTCGCGCACCGACATCCTCTTCGGCGAGGCGCTGCGGGCGAGCGGCGTGGCCCGCGACGACATCGTGCTGTGCGGCAAGCTGTGGCTCTGGGACTGGCCAGGCCAGCCGTTCCGCGGGCAGCTGCTTGAATCGCTCCAGCGCGCCGGGCTCGACCGCTTCGACACGCTCGTCGTCGGCGACTACATGGTCGCGCCGGACATGGCTCGGCTCGTCGATGACGTCAACGCCCTCATCGACGAGGGGCTCGTCGGCTCCTGGGGGATCAACAACTGGCGCATCGAGCACACCCGCGAGGCGCTCGATGTCGCGGCGCGGCGCGGGCTCGCCGGTCCCTCCTTCGCGCAGCTCAAGTACGGCATCGCCCGGCGCGCCATGGCGGAGGGCGACGCCTACGGGCCGCTGTTCGCCGACGGCACGCTGACGCTCCAGGCGTCCGACGTGTTCGAGGGCGGGATCCTCGCCACCGGTCGCGTGCCGCAGCGCAAGATCGGCGCCGACGTCGGCGGCGTCCGCGAGCAGATCGCGGCCCTGTTCCCCGAGGTCGCCCGGGTCGCCGACGGGTTCGGCGTGACTCCGGCGGCCCTCGGCATCGCGTTCTGCCTGTCGAACCCGGCCACCGCGAACGTCCTGTTCGGCGCCTCGCGTCTCGCGCAGCTCGAGCAGAACCATGCCGCCCTCGCCCTCGCCCTCGCCCGCGACCACGGCGCCGAGGTGCGCGCCGCTGTCGCCGACTGCGCGGTCGATCGCGAGGTCCGCGCCGACGGGGTCTGGTGACCTCAGGCGCCGCGGCGGGCCCGTGCGCGCGCGATCGAGAACCCCGCCAGCCGGATGCCGGCCACCAGGCTGCGGATGCCGAGGGCGACGGCGAGCGCCACGCTGCCGGAACCGGGTGAGATCACGCACAGCGCGATGAGTGCGACGTCGATCGCGGCGTGCGCGTAGTCGGTGCGCGGGGTCGTCGATTCGCCGCGGACGGCGGTGACGACGTGCTCGATCGCATTCGACGCCATCACGGCCACGGCGAGCCAGATCATCGCGATGGTGGGAAGCGGAGCGAGCAGCACCGTGAGGCCAGCGGCCGCGGACAGCACCCCGATCGCGACGCCCCACAGGCGCGGCGGCGGCTGGATTCCGCTGGCGACGTCGTCGAGGCCGGAGAGGAGGAAGCCGAGGCCGGCGAGCATCGCGATCCGGGAGGTGACACCGCTCGGATACAGCAGGAGAAGAGCGCCCGCGACCAGGGACAGTGCGGCCATCGCGAGGGTGGCCCACCAGGGGACGCGGCGGGCGATCCGGGCCATCGCCGTCTGCAGGGCCGATGCGCGGGTGTGCAGGGCGTTCACCCCGCCATTGTCTCGCGTCAGTGCCCGAACTCGATGAGGCCGACGCCGATCGCGATGAGCGCGACGCCGGCGGCCATCAGGAGGGAGAAATGATCCTTGAAGATCACGCGTCCGAGGATCGCGGTGAGCGCCACGCCCGCGGCCGCCCAGACGCCGTAGGCGACGCCGACCGGCATCCCCATCGCGAGGATCGCCCCGAGGAGGACGAACGCGGCGAGGTAGCCGATCACGATCACCGGTATCCAGCGGCGCCGACGGAGCCCTTCGGACGCGCGCAGGCTCAGGGTCGCGGTGACTTCGCTGGCGATGGCGAGTGCCAGCAGCACCCAGGTCACGAGGTCGCCTCCGCGGCGGGCACGCGCGGGTGCGAGCCGAGCTCGACCAGCAGCACCCCGATGACGATGGCGCCGACCCCGATGATCTGGACCGTGCCCAGCGTCTCGCCGAACAGCACTGTGCCCAGGATCGCGGTGAGCACCACGCCGATCGCCGACCAGATCCCGTAGGCGACGCCGACCGGCATCCCGCGGTCCAGGACGACCGACAGCAGCCACAGCGATCCGCTGTAGCCGAGGACGACGGGGATCAGCCAGAGCGGATGCGTGAAGCCCTCCGCCGCGCGCAGCGACAGCGTCGCCGTGACCTCGAGGGCGATCGCGAGGAGGAGCGGCGGCCAGGCCGACCGGCGGCGGGGTGCTGTCATCGAAGGCCTTTCGGGGCGGGGATCCGTCGGGGAGAACAGTGGTGATGCTCCCAGGATTCCCTGTCCCACCGGTGAACTCGTGCGTCCGGTGACAAGCCCGGTGCGCCGGGCGTCATGACGTCCGGCGATGCGGGACGAGAACGGTCTTGTGCTCTTTTTCCACATGTGTAGACTAACCAGCACGACACATCGACGTGGCGTCGGTCCCGCCAGCGGGCCACGGCACGGAGAACCTTCTTCACCACTCCTGCACCCGAGAGAAGGAACCATGAAACGAATGCCCCTCGCACTCGCCGCCGCCCTGGCCGCGTCGCTCGCCCTCACCAGCTGCAGCGGCGGCGGCACGCCGTCGCCCTCCGGAGACACCGGCGTCACCGGACCGGACGCCCTCAACATCGGCAACTTCCTCGACGTCACGTCGTGGGACCCGTCGCTCGCGGACATCGGCTTCGACGGGCCGTACCTCTCCGCCGTGTACGACGCGCTCGTTGCGCTCGACGCCGACGGGGAGCCGATCCCGTCGCTCGCGACCGGCTGGACCGTCGCCGACGACGACCTCAGCATCGAGATGGACATCCGCACCGACGCGGTGTTCAGCGACGGCACCCCGGTCGACGCTGACGCCGTCGTCACCAGCCTCGAGTACCTCAAGGCCGGCGCACGCTCCGGCGAGGCCTACGTCAACGTCTCCTCCTTCGAGAAGCTCGACGACGACACCATCACGATCAACCTGACCCAGCGCGACGACACGATCCTCTACTTCATGGGTCTCGGCCGCAGCTACGTCGCCTCCCCGGCGGCGATCGAGGCGGGCACCCTGGGCGCGGAGCCGATCGGATCCGGTCCGTACATCCTCGACACGGCGACCAGCGTGGCCGGCGCCGAGTACCACTTCACCAAGGTCGACGACCACTGGGATGCCGGCGCGTACGAGTTCTCGCAGCTGGCGATCTTCCCGATCATGGATGCCACGGCGCGCCACAACGCCATGCTCAGCGGGCAGATCGACGTGCAGTACGGCGATGTCGCGAACCTGGCTCAGGCGGAGGAGCAGGGCTGGAACGTCGCCGAGCGCGTCTCCGGCTGGGCCGGTCTCGTCATCACCGACCACACTGGTGCGAAGAGCGAGCCGCTCGGCAACCTGGAAGTGCGTCAGGCCCTGAACTACGCCTTCGACGGCGCGGGGATCCTCGCCGCCGTCGGCAGCGGGGCCGGCGTCGCCACGAATCAGGTCTTCCCCGACGGCGGCGGCATCAACGATCCCGCGCTCAACGACCGGTACGCCGTGAACATGGACAAGGCCAAGCAGCTTCTCGCCGACGCCGGTTACCCCGACGGCTTCTCGATCTCCATGCCGATGTCGCCCGTCTTCGAGGTGTGGAAGCCCTCCGCCGAGCAGGCGCTCAACGAGCTGGGCGTCACCGTCACCTGGGACAACATGCAGATGCCGGACTACCAGCTGAACGCCCCGAACTACCCGATGTTCATCTCCTTCCTGGCGATGGACGGCAACGAGGTCGCCACGGTCGCCCGGCAGGTCACCAGCGTGCAGTGGTTCAACCCGGCGCCGGACTACGCGCAGAACGACGTGATCGCGCCCCTCGTCGAGAAGGTGCGGACCGAGCGCGGCGACGCGCAGACCGCCGCGGTCAAGGAGCTCAACGAGGCGCTGGTCGACCAGGCGTGGTGGTCGGTCTGGTACCAGGCGAACAACATCTACTACAGCACCGCGGGCATCCAGGTGCAGCCGGTCGTCGGCATGATGTTCCCGACGCTGCGCTACATCACCCGCGGCTGACGCTCGCCGGGGCGACCGCTCTCCGGTCGCCCCGGCATCCCCGTCCTCCGACCCCCGAGAGGTCCTCATGCTCCTGTTCACGGCGAAGCGCCTGCTCTCCGGCATCCTGCTGCTCGTCGCGGTCTCGATCGGTACCTTCTTCCTCGCGCACCTCGCCATCAGCGATCCCACCGCGGCGCTGCTGGGCACCACGGCGAGCCCCGCGCAGCAGGCGGCGCTCGCCGAGAAGATCGGCCTCGACCGCCCCCTGCTCGTCCAGTTCTGGGACTGGTTCTCGCACGCCGTGCTGCTCGACTTCGGCACGTCCTGGCGCAACTTCCAGCCGGTCGGCACGCAGCTCGCCATCAAGGTGCCGGTGACGCTCTCGGTGGTCACGCTCGCCACGCTCATCACCGCCGTCCTCGGCGTCGCCTTCGGGATGCTCACCGGCCTGCGCCCCGGCACCTGGTACGACCGCGTCATCAAGGGCGCGTCGGTCGTGCTCTTCGCCCTCCCCGGGTTCTGGGTGAGTCTCGTGCTGGTGATCTGGTTCGCCGTCCAGCTGAAGTGGTTCCCCGCCGTCGGCTACGTGCCGCCGACGCAGTCGGCCGACGGCTGGCTGCGGTCGATCACGCTGCCGGCCGTCTCACTGGCGCTGGGCGGCATCGTGGCCGTCTCCGAGCAGCTCCGCAACGCCGTGATCGCGCAGAGCCGGCAGGACTGGGTGCGTACGCTGCGCAGCCGCGGCCTCTCGCCGATGCGGGTCAACCTGCACATCCTCCGCAACGCCTCTCCCGCCGCGCTGACCGTGATCGCCCTGATGTTCGTCGGCCTGCTCTCCGGAGCGATCGTCGTGGAGCAGATCTTCAGCCTCCCGGGTCTCGGGCAGCTGACCAATCAGTCCTCGCAGAACGGCGACATCCCGATGCTCCTCGGCATCACGGTGATCTCGGTCGTCTTCGTCGTCGTGATCAACCTCCTCCTCGACCTCGTGCTCGGCTGGATCAACCCGAAGGTGCGCGTCGCATGACCACCACAGACATCCGCGTCGCCTTCGACCGCGCCGCGCAGAAGCGCCGCTCCGGCCTGCTCCGGCGGTTCCTCCGGCATCCGGGCGGCTTCGTGCCGCTGGCGATCTTCCTCTTGATCGTGCTCGTCGGCGTCTTCGCGCCGCTGCTCGCGCCGATGGACCCGAACCTCGTCGACCTCACCGCGGCGAAGGCGCCCCCGGGGCCGGAGCACCTCCTCGGCGGCGACTCGACCGGACGCGACATCCTCTCCCGCCTCATCCACGGCACCCGCACGACGATCTGGGGCGCCCTCATCACCATCGTCGCCGCCGTCGTGATCGGGGTGCCATCGGGCATCGCCGCAGGCTACTTCGGCGGGGTCTTCGACCGCGTGGCGACCTGGATCAGCGACGCGCTCCAGTCGATCCCCGGAATGATCATCCTTCTCGTGGTGGCGGCGGGCAGCCGCAACAACTTCGAGGTGCTGATGGTCACCGTGGGTGTGTTCATGGTGCCGGGCTACTTCCGCATCACGCGGTCGCAGGCGCTGGCCGTGCGCGGGGAGACGTACATCGACGCCGCGCGCGTGTCCGGACTCTCGGACGTCCGCATCATCTTCCGGCACGTGATCCGGGCCGTCTACCCGGCCGTCATCATCCAGACCGCGCTCACCGCCGGCATCGCCATGGGCATGCAGGCCGGCCTCCAGTTCCTCGGCATCGGGGATTCGAATGTGCCCAGCTGGGGCGCGATGATGCTCGAGGGCTTCCGCCTGATGCTCACCTACCCGCTCATGCTGCTGTGGCCGTCGGCGGCGCTGGGGCTCACCATCGCGGTGCTCGCGATCATGGGCTCGACACTGGCGGAACTCGTGCAGGTGCGCACGCCGCGGGTGAGCAGACGGAGGGCGGATGCCGTGCCCTCGGTCGCAGCCGCGACGGGATCCGTCCGCCCCGCCGCCGAACCCGCCACCCTGCGCGTCGAGAACCTCCGGGTGTCGCACGCGACGCCCTCCGGGGAGACCGAGGTCGTGCACGGCGTGAGCTTCGACGTCGCGCCGGGGGAGGTCGTCGGCATCGTCGGCGAGTCCGGCTCCGGCAAGTCGCAGACGATCTTCTCCGTGCTCGACCTGCTCCCTTCCACCGGACGCGCCGAAGCCGACTCGATCCTGATCGGCGGCGCCGAGATGAGCCGGGCGACGGCGAAGCAGCGTCAGGCGCTGCTCGGCCGCACGATCGGCTACGTTCCGCAGGAGCCGATGAGCAACCTCGACCCCTCCTACACGATCGGCCACCAGCTCATCGAGCCGCTGCGGCACACGCACGGCCTGAGCCGGGCCGATGCCAGGGAACGCGCCAGGGCGATGCTCCTGCGCGTCGGTCTCGCCGAGCCCGAGCGCGTGATGCGCAGCTACCCGCACCAGGTCTCCGGGGGCATGGCCCAGCGCGTGCTCATCGCCGGCGCGATCGCGGGCAAGCCGTCGCTCCTCGTCGCCGACGAGCCCACCACCGCCCTCGACGTGACCGTGCAGGCGGAGGTGCTGGAGCTGCTGCGCGAGCTGCAGGCCGAGTACGGCATGGCGCTGCTCATCGTGACCCACAACTTCGGCGTCGTGGCCGACATCTGCGACCGCGTGATCGTGATGCGCGGCGGCGACATCGTCGAATCCGGTCCGGTCGACTCGCTGTTCGCCGCCCCCGCCGAGCAGTACACGCGGGAGCTCATCGCGGCGTCGCTCGACGATGCCGACGGACGGGCTGCGCTGGACCGCGCCGCCGCTCGCGACCAGGAGGTGACCGCATGAGCGCCCTGCTCGAGGTGAACGATCTCGTCGTCGAGTACGGACGCGGGCGGCACGCGTTCCGCGCCCTGCACGGCGTCTCGCTCGACATCGCGCCGGGCGAGTGCCTGGGCCTCGTCGGCGAATCGGGGTCCGGCAAGTCCACCCTCGGCAAGGCGATCCTCGGACTCGCGCCGGTGTCCGGGGGACGCATCCGCTTCGACGGCCGGGAGATCGCCGGTCTCGGCCGCAGCGCACGGCGGGCGCTCGCCGACGACATCCAGGTGGTGTTCCAGGACCCGTACGGGTCGCTGAATCCGGCCATGACGATCGGCGACATCCTCGCGGAGCCGCTGCTGACCACGGGGATCGGCGCGGCGGAGGCGGCGGCCAGGGTGCGCGCGATGCTCGACCGCGTGCGGCTCCCGTCGACGGCGATGGAGCGCTACCCGAGCGAGTTCTCCGGCGGTCAGCGCCAGCGGATCGCGATCGCGCGGGCCCTGGTGCGCGGTCCGCGACTCATCGTCTGCGACGAACCCGTGAGCGCCCTCGACCTCACCACCCAGGCGACCATCCTCGACCTCTTCATCGAACTGCAGCGCGACACGGGCGTCTCCTATCTGTTCGTCTCGCACGACCTCGGCGTCGTGCGCCGGGTGTGCCACCGCGTCGCGGTGATGTACCGGGGCGAGCTCGTCGAGGTCGGCGAGGGCGAGCAGGTCACACGCAGCCCGCAGCATCCGTACTCGGAGAGGCTGCGGCTGGCTTCACCGGTCGCCGATCCGATCGCCCAGCGGGAGCGACGCTCCCGGTGGCTGGCTCTGCGGGGGGCGCCCGATGCGGCTGTACGGTAGCACCAGGCCGGATGCGCCGACGCCCCAGCGCGGAGGAACACGGAGTCAGCACCGGCCGGAAGGACCCCATGCCGAAGATCATCGATCACGACCAGCGCCGGCGGGACATCGTCGAGGTCGCCAAGAGCATCATCCTGAAGGGCGGCTTCGAAGCGGCCACCATGCGCAGCATCGCCGCGGAGGCGGGGTTCGCGAACGGGGCGCTGAAGCACTATTTCCCGGGCAAGGAGAGCATCGTCGCGGCGACCTTCGAGACGATCCTGCAGCAGATGTCCGAGGGCGTGCAGGCCGCGGGGGAGGAGCCGGCGACGGCGGATGCCGCGCTGCGCCGCTTCCTCGAAGCGACGATTCCCCGCGACCCGGAGCAGATCGCCGCAGGACGGGTGCTGCTCGCTCTGTGGGAGTACGCGATGGCGAACGAGACCCTCGCGGATCTGTACCGCGGACACCTCGCGAACTGGCGCTCGGCGCTGGTGGAGCGGATGGAGGCGGCGAGGGGCGAGGGGGCGATCCGCGACCAGGACTATCTCGCCGCGGCGAACGAGTACATCTCGGTCGCCGTCGGCGCGACCGTGATCAACCTCATGTACCCGGACGGCGACCGCGTCGCCGACTATCAGGCCTACATCGACCAGTTCCTGGCGCGCCTGCGCTGACCGGGGGGCCCGCGGTCCCCTCGATCGCGACGCGCCCGATCAGAGAGGACGGCGCGCCGTGACTCCTTCCCTGTCCGTCCGCCGGAGCCCGGGCTCCGGACGGGCCGTGGTCTTCCTGCACGGTCTCGCATCGTCCGGATCCGAGGACTGGCCGGATGCCGTGTGGCGGGATGCCCTCGCGGGCCGGCCCCGGGTGGTCGTCGACCTCCCCGCGCACGGCGCGAGCCCCGGCCTGGGCGCGGCGCCGACGAGCGTTGTCGTGCGGGCGCTCGCGGATGCCGTCGGCGAGGAGCCGTTCGACCTCGTCGGCTACTCGCTCGGGGCAAGGCTCGCCTGGGATATCGCGCAGCATCCGGACGTGCGGGTCCGGCGGCTGGTCCTCGGCGGACTGGCGCCGGGCGAGCCGTTCGCGCACGTCGACCTGGCCGCGGCCCGTGCGGCGCTCGCCGGGGGAGTGGCTCCGGCCGATCCGCTGAGTGCGATGATCGTGCATATGGCGTCGCTGCCCGGCAACCGCCCGGAAGAGCTCCTCGATCTCATCGAGGGACTGGCCGCCGAGCCGTTCGATCCTGCGGCGGGCGTGCCGGCTCAGCCGACGCTGCTCCTGGGTGGTGTCGACGACGGTATGGTCGCGGGTCTGCCGGAGTTCCTGGCACTGCTGCCCGATGCTCGTGCCGTGCGCGTCCCCGGAGATCACCTGGCCGCGCTGCACGCCGCCGAGTTCCGCGCAGCCGTCACCGAGTTCCTGGCGGACTGAGCCGTGTGGACCTCGTACTGGACGCATTCGCATCCGTTATTTCCTACATATGTAGATAAACCTGTCGACCACCATGCGCTGCCGGCGCACCCTGATGAAAGGCATCACCCATGATGAACACGACCACCCCCGACGCCGCGCGCATCCTCGACATCGCGACCGGGTACATGGCCTCGAAGCAGCTCTTCGAGGCCAGTCGCATCGGCCTCTTCGCCGCCGTGTCCGGCGGCGCGGCAACCGCCGCGGAGATCGCGGAGCGGTGCGGCGTCAGCGAGCGCATCGCACGGCTCCTCGCCGACGCCATGGCCGCGAAGGGCCTGCTCGACCGCAGCGGCGGCGAGTACGCCCTCACCGAGGAGGCATCCGCCTACCTCACGGGCGCCGATTCCGTGATCGACCTCGCGCCCTTCCTCGCCTTCCTCAGCGAGATCAGCTACCCGCACTGGCTCCAGTTCGCGCACACGGTCGACACCGCCGAGCCCGGCGACCTGCAGATGGACGACGCCCGCTGGGCGACCTTCATGTCCGGTGTGATGACGTACAACCGCCTGCACGCGCAGGAGTTCGGCCGCCTCGTCGACCTCTCCGCGGCGACGAACGCCCTCGACTTCGGGGGGCTCTCGGCGGAGTTCGCGCTCGCGGCGATGGCGCGCAATCCCGAGCTGCGGACCACCTTCCTTTACGCGGAGGGCTTCGAGGGCGGGGTCGCCGAGGCGATCGCCGCCGCCGGGGTCGCCGACCGCGCGCGCGTGGAGATCGGCGACACGGCGACGGCGACCCCTCAGGGCGACTACGACGCGGTGTTCGCCAACCACGTCATCCACCGGTTCAGCGCCCAGGAGAACGCGCAGATCTTCCGCAGCCTCCGCGCGGCCGCGCTGCCGGGGGCGACGCTCACCGTGCTCGACTTCTTCCTCGACGACGACGTCGCCCAGCGCGGCCTCGACGCGCTGCACGCGGGGGAGTACCTCGTCATCGACGGCACCGTCGTCTACCCCGAGGCCGAGGTGCGCGGCTGGCTCGCCGACGCCGGGTGGCAGGTGCGTGAGAAGGTCGCGCTGCCGGGCAGCCCGCGGGTGCTCGTCGCGACCGCGGTCTGACGCGCCGCCGGGACGCCGCTCCACCCCGGAGCGCTCCCGTCGAGCCGGTGACTTCCTGCCGAGCCGGTGTCCTCCCGGCGTCAGGCGGGCACCGGCTCGACGCGTCGGCGCCGGCTCGACGTGGCGACGGCGCCGCGCGCCGCATCGCCGGCGCACTCAGGAGCCGGAGGAGAAGACCGTGCGTCCGCCGACGATCGTGCGGGCGACGCCCGCCGCGGCGAAGGGCCGGCCGGGCTCCAGGGGATCCTCGTCGAGGACGGTGAGGTCGGCCACCTTCCCGGTCTCGAGCGTGCCCTTCCAGGCCTCCGCACCGTCCTGGCGGGCGGCATCCGCGGTCATCCGGCGCAGGAGCGCGCGGCGGGTGCCGACCGCATCGGCGCCGAGGAGGGCGAGCGCGGCATCGAGGCTCGCCCGCCAGTCCGGAGTCGCGATCGGCGCGTCGCTCGTGACGGTCGTGAGCACGCCGGCGTCGAGCATCTCGCGCAGCGGCCACGCGGTCGCGAGGCGCGCGGGCCCGAGCTGTGCACCGGCCCAGGCGTGCGTGTGCGCGGCGATCAGGGGCTGCACGGCGAACCCCGCGCCGATGCGGCGGAGCCGCTCGATCTGGTCGGGGGTCGCGAGGTCTCCGTGCACGACGTAGTGCGGCCCGGATGCTGTGGGGGCGCCGAGCCCCTCGAGCGCGAGCAGGAACTCCTCGATCGAGCGGTCGCCGGTGGCGTGCACCGCGACCTGGCGGCCGTCGCGCACGGCCAGCTCGACCATCCGGCGGAAGGCGGTGACGGGGTCTTCGCCGCGGGTGAGCAGGTGCCCCGTCGTCCCGTCCGCATACGGCTCCTGCACCCAGGCCGTCGCCAGCGGCGGGATGCCGTCGGCGAAGATCTTCACCCCGGTGATCGCCAGCCACCGGGGATCGGTCTGCGGGGCGGGCATGCGAAGGCCTCGCTCGAAGTCCTCCAGTGTGCTCTCGCCGTCGATCGTTCCGAACAGGCGCAGCATCGTCACGCGCGACGTCTGCGCGCCTGCGCGGTGGAGCTCGACATAGGCGTCGAGCATCCCGGTGCCGAAGCATCCGGTCTCGCCCTCGTCCTCGCCGGGGCCGATGCCGGGCTCGGTGTAGCTGGTGATGCCCAGCTCCGCGAGCAGTCTCCATGCGCGCAGCAGCGCAGCGTGTCGCTCCGCCGGCGTCGAGACCAGGCGCCCCGAGGGCTGGTGCGCGGCGGGGTCCTCCGAGAAGAACAGGTGCGGCCAGCGGGCGCCGAGCCAGGCGGCGTGCAGGTGGGCGTCGTTGACGCCAGGGATGGCGGTGCGTCCGTCGAGCTCGACCGTGTCACGGGCTCGGAGCGCCTCCGCCTTCTCATCCAGAGCCACGATGACGCCGTCCCGCACGGCGAGAGCGGTCGCGGTCGACTCCTCCGCGTCGAAGCGGTGGATGCGGCCGCCGCGGATGATCAGGTCGGCCTCGTCTCGGTGGTGCATGCCGCCCATTATTCCACGTATGTAGAAGTAAAGTTTCCACTGCGCGAGAGGATTCGGCGCCTGCGGCGGCAAAGCGTACCCTGGAAGCACCCCCGATGCACTCCCTCGGCAAATCCGCGCCGACGATCTCGGCGCGCCCTCACCCATGCAAGGATGCAGATGAACGACGCACACGGCGACGACTGGACCGCGAGAGAAGAGCTGGCGGAGCGGATGATCCCGCTGATCAGCTCCCTGAGGCGGGAGCGCGACGTGGTGACGTCGCTCCACGGGCATCGCCTGCTGGGGCTCTCCGCCACCGGCATCGTCGAGGTCCACGACCGCGTCGCCCAGCTCGGTCACGCCGAGCTCTCCCTCGAGGACAGCCTCGCCGTGCTGGAGACCCTGCAGAAGCTCGCACCGGGTGCCTCCTCGATCGACGTCGCACGCCTCGTCGAGGGCGGCAACAGCTCGGACGCGACGCTGGAAGCCTACCTGGCGGAGGTCCTCGCCCCGGCCATGGGCGCCGTGGCCGCCGAGCCCACCGATGTCGTCCTCTACGGCTTCGGCCGCATCGGCCGCCTGCTCGCCCGCATCCTCATCGCGCACACCGGCGGCGGCAGCGGCCTGCGCCTGCGCGCCATCGTCGTCCGCCGCGGCTCCGAGAACGACATCGTCAAGCGTGCCTCGCTGCTGCTGCGCGACTCGGTGCACGGCCGCTTCGCCGGTTCGGTCACCGTCGACGAGGAGAACGAGCAGATCATCGCCAACGGCACGCGCATCCAGGTGATCTACTCCGACGACCCGGGGTCCATCGACTACACCGCCTACGGCATCCGCGACGCGATCGTCGTCGACAACACCGGCCGCTGGCGCGACGAGGCCGGCCTGTCACAGCACCTGAACTCCACAGGTGTCGCCCGCGTGCTGCTCACAGCGCCCGGCAAGAGTCCCCTCAAGAACATCGTCCACGGCATCAACGACGACACGATCGAGGAGTCCGACCGCATCCTCTCCGCGGCGTCCTGCACGACCAACGCGATCACCCCGGTGCTCGCCGCGATCGACGAGGCCTACGGCGTCGTCAAGGGCCATGTCGAGACGGTGCACTCGTTCACCAACGACCAGAACCTCATCGACAACTTCCACAAGGGCGACCGCCGCGGCCGTTCCGCCGTGCTGAACATGGTCATCACCGAGACCGGTGCGGCCAAGGCCGTCGCCAAGGCTCTTCCGCAGCTCGAGGGCAAGCTCACCGGCAGCTCGATCCGCGTCCCCACCCCCGACGTGTCCCTGGCGGTCCTGCACCTCACGATCTCGCGTCCGGCCACCAAGGAGCAGGTCAACGACTACCTGCGCCGCGTCTCGCTGCACTCGAAGCTGCGCCAGCAGATCGACTACGTCGAGTCGCCCGAGGTCGTCTCCACCGACTTCGTCGGCTCGCACCGCGCGGGCATCGTCGACGGACTGGCGACGATCGCCGATGAAGACACCCTCATCCTCTACGTCTGGTACGACAACGAGTTCGGCTACTCCTGCCAGGTCATCCGCGTGCTCGAGGTCATGGCGGGCTCCCACCCGGTCGTGCTCCCGGCGCGACGCGAGGTGACGCTCGAAGGCTGACGCGAACTGTCGGAGGCGCCCGGCATGATGGGGTCATGAAGACCGCGACCCTGCTGGCCGAGCGTCTCCGATCGCACCGCCTCACCGCGCCGGCGCGCACCGTGGCGGATGCCGCGGCGCACATGCTCGCCGTCCAGAGCCAGGATTTCACCGCCGGGCGCTGGGCGCTCGCGGCGCGCACCCGCGGGGAGCCGGCCCTGGGCGCCGTCGACCGCGCGTTCGACCGCGGCGAACTCGTGCGCGCCTGGACCATGCGCGGAACCCTGCACACCATCTCCGCCGGGGATCTCGGCTGGGTGCTCTCCGTCACGGCGACGCGCCAGCGCCAGCAGGCGGCGGGCCGGCACCGCGACCTCGGCATCGATGAGGAGATGATCGCCGCCGTGGTCCGCGCCGTCACGCCGGCCCTGCGCGACGGCGGGCTCACCCGCGCCGAGCTCTTCGAGGCGTTCGCGGGGATCGGCATCGACCCGGCCGGGCAGCGCGGCATCCACCTCATCGCGGCGCTCACGCTCGACGGCCTCATCTGCCAGGGGCCGGTGGTGCCGCGCGACGGAACGGCCCGTGAGCAGCGGTTCGTGCTCGTCGAAGACCACATCCGCGAGCCGGTGACCCCCGACGACCCGCTGGGAGAGCTCTTCGTCCGCTACATCGACGGCCACGGCCCGGCCGGCGTCGCCGACTTCGCGTGGTGGTCGGGGCTGACCCTCGGCCAGTCCAGGGAGGCCGCGGAGCGAGCGGCGGGCCGGGTCGACGAGGTCGCCGAAGGGCTCTTCCTGGCCAGGGAGCGGCCGCGCCGGGCGCCGGGCGCGGCATCCGTCCACGCCCTCGGCGCCTTCGACGAGTACTACATCTCCTACGCCGACCGCACGGCGGTCTGCGCTCCCGAGCATCTGGCTGCCGTCGGCCCCGGGAAGAACGGCATGGTGCGCGCCACGATCGTCGAGAAGGGGCGGATCATCGGATGTTGGACGCACGCGGCGGCATCCCTCGGCGCGGAGCCCGAGCTCTTCCGGGAGCCGGCCGATCCGGATGCCGTCTCCGCCGCGCTCGCGCGGTTCACGAGGTTCCTCGACAGCTGAGGGGTCGTCACTCGCTCGCGTGCCGTGCGAGGAAGTTGTAGACCTCGTTGTCGTCGACGCCGGGGAAGGCACCGCGGGGGAGCGGCGAGAACATGTGCGTGTGCACGCGGGCGCTCGGCCACGCTTTGCCGCTCCAGCGGTCGGCGAGATCGGTCGGCGGGCGCCGGCAGCACGCCTCGTCGGGGCAGGTCGACACCGCGCGGTCGCTCGTCTCGCGTCCGCGCCACCAGCGCGCGTCGTCGAAGGGGACGCCGACCGTGACGGAGAACTCGCCCTCCGTGGAGGACCCGGTCTGCGTCGAGCACCAGAACGTGCCGGAGGGCGTGTCGGTGTACTGGTGGTGCTCGGTGGTGCGGTTCTGCTGAGTGAAGGCGCTGCGGGCCTGGAACTTGCGGCAGACCCGCTGGCCCTCGACGGAGCCGGTCACGTCCATCGGCAGCGGCAGGTCGTCGTTCTCGTAGACGCGGGTGATCGCACCGGTCTCGTCCACTCGCAGGAAGTGCAGGGACATGTCGAGGTGGTGGGTGAGCAGGTTCGTCATGCGCATCCCGGCGGCCTCGTGGGTGACCCCGAAGGCGTCGCGGAAGTCCTCGACGGCGAGGTTGCGGTCCTTCTTCGCCTGCTGCAGGAAGGCGACGGCGGCGGTCTCCGGCATCAGCGCCGCAGCGGCGAAGTAGTTGATCTCCAGCCGCTGCATGAGGAAGTCGGCGTAGTCGGTCGGCGGGGTGTGGCCGAGCAGGCGGTGCGCCATGGCCTGCAGCGCCATCGAGCGCAGGCCGTGGCCGCCCGGGATGGAGGCCGGGGGCAGGTAGATCCGGCCGTTCTCCAGGTCGGTGACCGAACGGGTCGAATGCGGCAGGTCGCTGACGTAGATGAGCTCGAAGCCGAGCTTCTCCGCCATGATGCTCACGGTGCGGTGCGTGAGCGCGCCCTGCACATGTCCGGCGGCCTTCAGCTGCTTCTCGGCGAGCTTCTCGATCTCGGGAAGGTAGTTGCTCTGCGCACGCATCCGCAGCCGCAGCTCCGTGTTGGCCCGCCGCGCCTCCTCCGGCGTCGCGATCGCCTCGCGCTCCCGACGCTGCAGCTCGCGGTGCAGGCCGAGCACCGATTCGATGGTCTCGTCGCTCATGCCCTTGGTCACCCGCACCGGGGCGATGCCGAGCTGCCGGAAGACAGGGCTCGCCTGCGCCTTGTCCAGCTCGATCTCCAGGGCCGCCCGCCTGTTCGGCGGCTCGCCCGAGATGAGGTCGGCGACCTCCGTGGCGCAGGCCTCCGCGATGGCCTGCAGCAGGGACAGCTTCGGCTCGCGCTTGCCGTTCTCGATGAGGCTGAGCTGCGATCCGGCGACGCCGACGAGGGCGCCGAGATCGTCGAGCGTGAAGCCGGCTGCCAGCCTGTGGTGACGGATGCGATGGCCGAGGGTGGTCAGGTGGATGCCGGAGGTCGCCATTCCTTGAGCATAGCGAAAGAACTCAATTTCTTACCACTCGAAATGGCGGAAAGTCACGCCCAAACCGGAAGAAGATGGATGCAACGCCCCCCACTTCAAAGGAGCAGCAGTCATGGCAATCGCCGAAGTCTTCACCCCTCGCGCCGCATCCGTCGTTCCCGCCGGCACGTTCGGGACGGCTCCGACCTATGACACTCCCGCGATGGCCGCGCTGGTCGCGTGGGTGGACGAGATCGCCGCGCTGACGCAGCCGGCATCCGTCCACTGGATCGACGGCTCCCGCGCCGAGAACGACTGGCTGCTGCGCGGCCTCGTCGACGAGGGCAAGCTCATCAAGCTCAACCCCGAGTGGCGTCCCGGTTCCTACCTCGCCCGGTCGCACCCGAGCGACGTCGCCCGCACCGAGGGGCGCACCTTCATCTCCTCCGAGCGCGAAGAGGACGCCGGCCCCACGAACAACTGGGCCCCGCCCGCCGAGATGCGCGCGAAGATGACCGAGATCTTCGAAGGGTCCATGCGCGGCCGCACCATGTACGTCGTGCCTTTCTCGATGGGTCCCGTCGGCGGCCCCCTCTCGCACATCGGCGTCCAGGTCACCGACAGCGCCTACGCCGTCGCCTCGATCGGCATCATGACGCGTGTCGGCGACGCCGTGACGCGTCAGATCGCCGACGGCGCTCCCTGGGTCAAGACCGTGCACTCGGTCGGCGCCCCGCTCGCGGAGGGCGAGGCCGACGTCGAGTGGCCGTGCAACGACGAGAAGTACATCGTGCACTTCCCCGAGACGCTGGAGGTCTACTCCTTCGGCTCCGGCTACGGGGGCAACGCGATCCTCGCGAAGAAGTGCTTCGCGCTGCGGATCGCCTCCGTCATCGCCCGTGAGGAGGGCTGGCTCGCCGAGCACATGCTCCTCATCCGCGTGATCGATCCGCAGGGCAAGGCCTACCACGTGGCCGCCGCGTTCCCGTCGGCCTGCGGCAAGACGAACCTCGCCATGCTGCGCCCGACGATCCCCGGCTGGAAGGTCGAGACGCTCGGCGACGACATCGCCTGGATCCGTCCCGGTGAAGACGGTCGCATGTGGGCGATCAACCCCGAGGCAGGCTTCTTCGGCGTCGCACCCGGCACCGGCGAGTCCACGAACGTCACGGCGGTCGAGACCCTGTGGGGCAACACGATCTTCACGAACGTCGCGCTCCGCCCCGACGGCGACGTGTGGTGGGAGGGCCTGACCGACGAGGCGCCCGCGCACCTGACCGACTGGCAGGGCAACCCGTGGACGCCCGACTCCGGCCGCCCCGCGGCGCACCCGAACTCGCGTTTCACGGTGTCCGCCGCGCAGTGCCCGCAGATCTCGGAGGACTGGGAGTCGGCAGTGCCGCTCGACGTCATCCTGTTCGGCGGCCGCCGGGCGAGCAACGTCCCGCTCGTCGTCGAGGCGACGGACTGGACCCACGGCGTGTTCCTCGGGTCCAACATCTCGTCCGAGCGCACCGCGGCGGCCGAGGGCACGGTCGGAGAGCTGCGTCGCGACCCCTTCGCGATGCTCCCGTTCTGCGGCTACAACATGGCCGACTACTTCGGGCACTGGCTCAAGGTCGGTCGTGGTCTGCGCTTCGACCGGGCGCCGCGGATCTTCCAGGTGAACTGGTTCCGCCGCGGCTCCGACGGGCGCTTCCTGTGGCCCGGTTTCGGCGACAACTCGCGCGTCGTGGACTGGATCATCCGCCGCATCTCCGGCGAGGTCCCCGCGGTGGACAGCCCGATCGGCCGCCTGCCGCGTATCGAGGATCTCAACCTCGACGGCCTCGACATCCCGGCTGAGGACCTCGAGGAGCTGTTCGCGGTCGACCCCGAGGCGTGGAAGACCGAGGCCGACCTCACCGAGGAGTTCTACGACACGTTCGGAGACCGCATCCCGGCGGCGCTCCGCTCGGAGCTGGCATCGCTGCGCTACCGGCTGTCCAGCTCCTGACACAGACCGGGCGCCGGCATCGGGGGATGCGGCGCCCACCACACCCGTGAAGGCGGGATGCTCGAGACGAACCCATGGCTGAGTGGTCTCCGGCATCCCGCCTTCGCGCGCGTGCCCCAGCACTCCGGTAGACCATTTCTGAAATTGGTATGCCAAATCCTTGACCGGGAGGTGCGTGCGGGAATATGATCAGGCACTGCCACAGAGTGGAACATCGATTTCACAATGCGGAAGATCAGTTCCCTCCACCACCACCCGGCGCCCGTCAGCGCAGGGAGAAATCAAGGGAGATTTCTCATGTCATCACTGCTTTCACGGGCCGGAACGCCCGAATCCGCAGAACGGGTCTACCGGAAGATCTTCTTCCGGATCATCCCGTTCCTCATGCTGCTGTGGATCGTCGCCTGGATCGACCGGGTCAACATCGGGTTCGTCAAGCTCCGGATGCTGGAGGACCTGCAGTGGAGCGAGACGATCTACGGCATCGGCGCCGGCATCTTCTTCATCGGCTACTTCCTCTTCGAGGTTCCCAGCAACCTCCTGCTGCAGAAGATCGGCGCCCGCAAGACGATCATGCGCATCACGATCGGCTGGGGAACCGTCAGCGTGCTGATGATGTTCGCCACCACGCCCGAGATGTTCTACGTGCTGCGCTTCCTCCTCGGCGTGTTCGAGGCCGGCTTCTACCCCGGCATCATCCTCTACCTGACCTACTGGTTCCCCGGCAACCGTCGCGCCAAGGCGTTCGGCATGTTCATGTCGGCATCCGCGTTCGCCGGCGTCATCGGCGGTCCGATCGCCGGTCTCATCATGAACACCATGGGCGGCGTCGCCGGCCTCGCCGAGTGGCAGTGGGTCTTCATCATCGAGGGCATCCCGTCGATCATCCTCGGCATCATCACCTTCTTCTTCCTGACCGACCGTCCGCGCGACGCCAAGTGGCTCACGCCCTCGGAGCGCGAGTTCGTCCAGAGCGAGCTCGATCTCGAGGAGAAGACCGAGAAGCGCCCGCACGGCATGCTCGACGCGCTCAAGGGCAAGACGATCTGGCTGTTCATCCTCATCTTCTTCTGCATCATCGCCGCGAACTCGTCGCTCACCTTCTACGGCCCGACGCTGGTCTCGAACGTCGGGTTCTCCGACCCGCTGATCGTCGGCTGGATCATGGCCGGCATCTCCCTGCTGGGAGCGATCGGCATGATCGTCGGCGGATTCATCTCCGACCGCACGGGTGAGTCGCGCATCCAGACGGCGGTCTCCGCCGGCATCGGCGCGGTCGGTCTCGCCGGCGCCGCCATCATGATCAACATCAGCCCGCTGGGTGCCATCCTCTGCCTTGCGATGGCGCTGGTCGGAACCATGTCCGCGATCCCGATCTTCTGGCAGATGCCGAACCGGTTCCTCGCCGGCGCGGCCGCGGCCGGCGGCGTGGCGCTGATCAACTCGATCGCCAACCTGGCGGGCTTCGGTGCACCGTTCATGCTGGGCTCGCTCAAGGACCAGACCGGCAGCCTGGCTCCCGGCCTGCTGATCGTGTCGGCGGTCGAGATCTGCGCCACCATCCTGATCCTGCTGCTGGTGCCGAAGTTCAAGGAGGTCGCCAAGACGACGACCATCACGGTCCCGGTCGTGGAGACCGAGGCAGAGGTCGCACCGGTCGCCGTCAAGGAGCCCCAGGCGTGACGGGACTCAGCCTCGACGCGATCAACGCACTGGACCAGGGCGGCTTCGTCGCCGCCCTGGGCCCGGTGTTCGAGAACTCGCCCTGGGTCGCCGAGGACGCGTGGAGGTCACGGCCGTTCGCGGACGTCAGCGAGCTGCATCGGGCGATGTTCTCGGTCATCGAGAAGGCCGACCGGGCGGTCGTGCTCGACTTCCTGAACGCGCACCCTGCGCTGGCAGGCAAGGAGGCCCAGGCCGGCGAGATGACGGCGGAGTCCGTCGGCGAGCAGGCCAGCGCCGGACTCGACGCGCTCAGCCCGGAGGAGTTCCAGCGGATGGGCGCGCTCAACGCGGAGTACTCCGCCCGGCACGGCTTCCCGTTCGTGATCGCGGTGCGGGGCCACACCAAGGAGTCGATCTTCGCGGAGTTCGAGCGGCGCATCGGCGCCGATTCCGAGACCGAGCTGCAGACCGCTCTCGGACAGATCGCGATCATCTCCCGCGGGCGGCTCGACCGCGTCATCGCGGCCTGAGAGCGGAAGGAAGACCATGACCGACCTCGAAGAGCACGCGCGGGCGGCCCTCGCGCAGGCGCGGATGGCCGAGCAGGAAGGGAACCACCCCTACGGCTCGGTGATCACGGGACCCCGCGGCACCATCGCCGCGCGGAACCGGGTCGAGACGACCGCCGATTGCACGGCGCACGCGGAACTCGTCGCCGTGCGCGAGGCCACGGCGCGATGGGGACTCGACCTCTCCGGCGCCACGCTCATCACGACGTTCGAGCCGTGCGCGATGTGCGCCGGCGCGATCGTCAACTCCGGCCTGCGCGACCTCGTCATCGCGGTCCGGTCCGCGCCGGGGATCGAGGCCCCGGGGCAGTACAGCGTCGAGCGTCTCCTCGACCTTCTCGGCCTGCGGGACGAGTTCACGCTGACCCGCGGGGTGCTCGAGGAGGAGATCACGGCGTACTACGCCGGGCTCGCGACCTGAGGGCCGAGAGACGAAGCGGGGCGGTGCCGGAGACGGCGCCGCCCCGCTTCGCGCGTCGCCGCCTCAGGCCAGGAGCTGGTGCCGGGCGAGGTCACGGTACAGCGGAGTCGACTCGACGAGCTCCGAGTGCGTGCCCCGACCCACGACGACGCCGTCCTGCAGCACGACGATGAGATCGCTGTCGACGACGGTGGACAGCCGGTGCGCGATCACGACGAGAGTCCGGTCGGAGGAGGCGGCGTCGATCGCCTCGCGCATCCGCTGCTCGTTCACGCCGTCCAGTGAGGACGTCGACTCGTCGAGGAGGAGGATGGGCGCGTCCGTCAGCAGCGCGCGGGCGATCGCGAGGCGCTGGCGCTCGCCGCCGGAGAGCATCACGCCGTCCTCGCCGACGGGCGCGTCGAGCCTCAGCGGGCTGCGTTCGAGCACATCTCCCAGGTTCACCGCGCGGAGCACGCGCTCGCAGTCGGCATCCGATGCGTCCGGGGAGGCGAGCCGCAGGTTGTCGGCCAGTGTGCCGGCGAGGGTGGGCGCGTCCTGCTCGACGTAGCCGAACTGCGCGCGCAGCTCTTCCCGCGGGTAGGTGCGCGCGTCGTGGCCGTGCAGCCGGATCGAGCCGCCTGTCGGGTCGTAGAAGCGCTCCACCAGGGAGAGGATCGTGCTCTTGCCCGCACCGCTCGGGCCGACGAGGGCGACGCGCGCACCGCGCGGCACGGCGAAGGAGACGCCGCGCAGCACGTCCTGGGAGGGCGCGGTCTCGTCTTCGTGCGCGCGCTCCAGGTGGGCGTCGGCGAGGAGGGTGTGCGCCTCCTTCGCGGCGGCGGCGCGGGCGGCGACGACGTTCTCGGGATAGCGGAACCGCACGTCGCGGAACTCGATCGCCGGCGGCTCCTCCCCGGCCTCCTCGAGGGCCTCCGCGCCGGCGATGGCGGCCGCCGTCGCGGCATCCTCCTGGGTCTCGGTGGGCAGGTCCAGCACCTCCTGGATGCGGCCGAGCGCCCCGAGGGCCTGATTGACGGAGGTGATCGCGCCGAAGGTGGACGCCAGCGGCATCACCAGCATGAAGAGGAACATGATGAACGTGACGAGAGAGGCGATCGTGATCGTTCCGTCTGCGACGCGGAATCCGCCGACGCCGAGCACGACGAGCAGAGACAGCTGCAGCGCGATGCCCGCGACGGGGACGACGAGCGACGAGATCCTGGCGATGCGCACGCCGATCCCGTAGGCGTCCTCGGCCAGCTGCGACACGGAGGCCGTCTCGCGCTCGGTGGCGCCGGAGGCGCGGACGGTGCGGATCGACCCGACGGCGCGCTCGACGCCGGAGGCGAGCTCGCCGACCTTCGCCTGCTGTGCCGCCGAGGCGGTGCGGATACGCCCGCTCAGGGCCACGACCACCACAACGGATGCCCCGATCACCACGACGATCAGGATCAGAAGGATCGGGTCGATGAGGAGCATCGCCACGAGGGCTCCGAGGAAGAGGATCGCATTGCCGACGGCATCCGCCAGGCCCTGGGTGAGCACGGCGTACAGAAGCGTCGTGTCCGTGCCGACCCGGGAGACGAGGTCGCCGGTGCGGCGCGCGTCGAACTCGCTGATCGGCAGGTGCAGGATGCGGGCGATGAGCTTGCGGCGGCTGCTTCGGACCACGGCCGTGCCGGTGCGCTGGAGCAGATAGTGCTGGTATCCCGAGATGATCGACGACACGACGACGAAGCCGATGAGCAGCCAGACGAGGACGCCGAAGGTGCCGTCGGACTGCACGGCCTCGATCACCCGTCCGACCAGGAGCGGCTGGACCAGGGAGGTCGCGGCGCCGAACACGCTGAGTACGGCGACCACGATGAGCGTGCGCCTGTGCTCGAAGAGGAAGGGGAGGAGCTGGCGGAAGGTGGCGCGCGGGCCGTCCTGGGGCGCGCTGCGACCGCGCCGGCGTGACGTCGCCGTGCTGGACATGCTGAACCTCGCTCTGTTCGATGGGGTACTACGACCGTACTTCCTGGGACGGGGGATTCTTTGCGCGGGCTGAGTGCCGAGAGGCCCGCCGCCCCTGTACGCACGGGATCCCCGTCTCAGGGATATGAGACGGGGATCCCGTGCTGTGTTCAGCGTGCGATGGTCACGCGGTCGGCGCCGGCGGTGCCGGGGGTGCCGGCGGGGTCGGCGGCGCTGCCGGTGGAGCGGCCGGGGCAGTGGGCGCCGCCGGTTCCGTCCGCGCCGCGTCCGCGGCGACTGTGCTCATCTCGGACTCCATCGTGCCGAGCCATTTCTCCCACCGCGACCGCATCGGTGCGATGAGGCCGCCGCCGATGCCCACCACGGCGATGCCGACGACGGCCGCGAGCACGGCGATGAGGATCGGCATGGTGACGGTGACCGCGATGCCGATCTGGTTGAGGGCGGCGATGACGCCCATCGCGATGATCGAGATCGTCACGATCCGCGTCAGCACCGCGCCGAAGCGGAACTTCGCGAGCGCCGGACGCATGATGTCGGCGACGAAGTTCGCGATCGCGGCGACGATGACCACGATCACGATCGCGACGAACACGCGCGGCAGCCAGCCGATGATCTCCTCGACGATGCCGGACACCGGGTTGCTCGGCCCGAACGCGCCGAGCGCCAGCAGCAGGGCGATCAGCAGGATGAAGTAATAGACCAGCTTGACGACGAGCGTCAGCGGATCGATCCCCGTCGGGGCGAGCAGCCTCGAGATGCCTGCTCTGTCGAGCAGACGCTGGAAGCCGATCTTCTTGAACAGGAATTCGAGCGCCTTGGCGACGCTCTTCGCGATGAGCCATCCGATCAGCAGGATGACGAGGAACACGAGCAGTTGCAGGACGAAGTTCCCGATGCCGGCGAGCATCCCGCCGATACCGAGTCCGAATCCGGACCAGTCCATGATGTACCTCCCCTTTCAACGCCACCGAGGGCTGTCCCCGGTGAGGGTTGACTCCGGTCTAGCGGCAGCCCCGGGCACCGACAACCGGATGCGAACTCGCCGGAAATGGGGTAGAGGGCGTGCCGCAACGGCCGAAGCGCGTCGCGCAGGACGGGTGCCAGACTGAACGGATGCTGTCCGCACCGAAGCCCGTCCCCGGCGACCGCGTCGCCGTCCTCTCGCCGGCTTTCGCCGCTCCCGCCGTCGCGCCGGAGCTGCACGAGCAGGCGCTGCGACGCCTTCGGGAGGGCACCGGCCTGATCCCGGTGGAGTACCCGACCACGCGCCGGCTGGATGCGAGCCCGGAGGAGCGTGCGGCCGACGTGAACGCGGCGTTCGCGGATCCGGGCATCCGGGCGGTCATCGCGACGATCGGCGGGGACGATCAGGTCCTGGTCGTCCCTCATCTCGACGACGCCCTCGCGGTGGCCGACCCGAAGCCCTTCTGCGGATACAGCGACAACACCAACATCCTGAACTGGCTCTGGGGTCTCGGCATCCGCTCCTTCCACGGCGGATCGACGGCGGTGCATCTCGGCCCCGGTCCGGCCGTCGACGACATCCACCTCCGCTCTCTGCGCGCGGCGCTGCTCACGGGCGGTGAGCTCGAGATCGCCGAACCCGGGGAATCGGAGGATGTCGGGAAGCGCTGGGCCGACCCGCGGGCGCTGACCGAGTACGGCGACCGCGTCGGCACGGAGGAGTGGACCTGGTCCGGTCCGGGGACGCGAGTCGAGGGGGCCACCTGGGGCGGCTGCCTCGAGGTGATCGACGGCCTCGCCTTCGTCGGCCGGCTGCCGGAGGCGTCCGCGCTCGAGGGCGGCATACTCCTCATCGAGACCAGCGAAGAGCGGCCGCCCGCCGGCTGGGTCGCGCGGTGGCTGCGCGGGCTGGGGGAGCGCGGCATCCTGGGTGCCGTCGCGGGAGTCGTGGTCGCGCGTCCGCCGGTCGGCGACTTCGAGTTCCACCCGTCGCCGGCCGAGGCGCGGGCGCTCCGCGAGGCGCAGCGCGACGCCGTGATCGACGTGGTCGGCCGCTACAACCCGGATGCCGTCGTCTGCGTCGGCGTGCCCTTCGGACACACCCGCCCGCAGTGGATCCTGCCGTACGGCGGCTCGATGACCCTCGACGCGCGGAGCAGGACGATCACGGCCGACTACCGCTGACGACGACGGCCGCACCCGGCGGATGCGGCCGTCGTCCAGGGCGCGGGCTACAGCTCGACCGCCGCGGCGAGGCCGAGGTCCTCCTCGTAGTCGTGATCCTTCGTCTCCGGTGTCAGGATCAGCGCGACGAAGGTCGGCACGCCCATCACGGAGAGGTAGAGGCCGACGAGCCAGGGCGAGCCGTTCTCGCCCAGCGACCACAGCCAGACCGCGATGAGCGGGGCGACCGCCGCGCCGAGGATGGACGAGACGTTGTACGCGATCGCCGATCCGGAGTAGCGCACGTTCGTCGGGAACAGCTCGGGCAGCAGTGCGCCCATGGGCCCGAAGGTGGCGCCCATGAGCATGAACCCGAACACCAGGAACGCCTGCACGAGCGCGCCGGTGAACTTCGGGTCGAGCGCCGGCAGCAGGAACGCGTTGAACGTGAGGCCGAACACGATGATGAGGCCGGTGACCCACAGCAGCAGCTTGCGCCGGCCGACCGTGTCGGCGATGGGCCCGGAGAGCATCGTGAAGACGCCGAAGAACACGACGCCGATGATCTGCATCAGCACGAAGTCGGTGTAGCCGAAGCCGAGGCCGGGGTAGAAGGCCGCCGCGAACGCGGCCGCATCGAACTCCTTGCCCGTCGCCTCGGCGGCGGCCTGGGCGGCGGCGGATGCCGTCTCCAAGGATGCGGCCTTCGTGCCGTAGGCGAGTGTGAAGTTCGTCATCAGGTAGAAGAGCACGTACGTCGCCAGCATGATGAACGTGCCGAGGATCAGCTGCTTCCAGTGGTGGCGGAACACCGTGGCGAGCGGCAGCCTGCGGATGACGCCCTTCTGCTCGGCCTTCTTGAAGGTGTCGGACTCGACGAGCTTCAGCCGGACCCAGAGGCCGATCACGACCATGACGGCGGAGAACAGGAACGGGATCCGCCAGCCCCAGGAGAGGAACGCCTCCGACTTCAGCGCCGGGTTCTCCGCGTGCGGCAGCAGCCAGTTGATCGCGAGGAAGAGGAAGTTCGCGATGATGAAGCCGAGCGGGGCGCCCAGCTGCGGGAAGGTTCCGTACC
Source organism: Microbacterium hydrocarbonoxydans (assembly GCF_011752045.1). Classification (GTDB taxonomy): domain Bacteria; phylum Actinomycetota; class Actinomycetes; order Actinomycetales; family Microbacteriaceae; genus Microbacterium. The sequence goes on along the minus strand of NZ_JAAKXW010000001.1, from coordinate 1,182,819 downwards.
AGGCTCGCTTGCCCTTCGGCGCGTTCTCCGTCGCCACCAGCGCGGCGCCGGACCATTCGCCGCCGAGCGCGAAACCCTGGGCGAGCCGGAGGATCAGCAGCAGGAGAGCGGCGACCCAGCCGATCTGCTGGTACGTGGGCAGCACGCCGATGAGGAACGTCGCGATGCCCATCGTCAGCAGGGAGGCGACGAGCGTCGCCTTGCGGCCGAACCGGTCGCCGAAGTGCCCGAACACCATGGCGCCGACAGGGCGGGCCACCATGGCCGCGCCGAACACGCCGAACGAAGCGAGCAGCGAGGTGGTGTCGTTCCCGGTCGGGAAGAACAGCACGGGGAAGACGAGGACGGCCGCCGTGGCGTAGGCGTAGAAGTCGTAGAACTCGATCGTCGTGCCGACGAGGCTCGCCGTGATGACGCGCGAGCGGGGGTTCGCGGGCGCGGTTGAAGTACTCAAGATGCTCCTCCGATCATCGCTCCGAGCGGAGCACGTGGGAGTTTACGCCTCCCTGAGCGTTTCCTGTGCGAAGCACGGCGTCGCGTCACTCCTCGGTGGCGCCCAGTGCCGGAGCGGAGACGAAGGCCGCGATCGGCTCGAGCAGGTGCGCGAGCTCGAGCACGACGATCTCGTTCGTCCCCTGCCTGGTGGCGGGCGCCGGCACGCACAGCGTGCGCTGCGGGCCGTTGCGCCAGTAGCGGCCGAGGAAGAAGCCGTTGACGAAGGCATAGCCCTTGGTCCAGGCGGACGTGTCCAGGAACAGATCGGCGGGGGAGTCGAGGTCGAACTCGGCGGTCCACGCCGACGGGCCGTTCTCTGCCGTGCCGAACACCTCGGAGGCGGCGATCGCGGCCACGTCGAGCGGCGTCGAGCGCCATCCGGTCAGCGGCGCGCCGTCGAGACGGGGGACGCCGATCAGCCCCTTCTCCTCGCCGAGCCGGTGGTCGTAGTTCACGCGGCCCTGATCCTCGACGAGGATGCTGAGCACGCGCCCGGCGGGGAGGGCGATCGCGCGGTTGTGGCGTGTCCGGGCGAGCGTGCCCACGTGCTGGCCGTCGACGCTCACCCACGCGAGGTCGCGGACCTCGTCGACGATGAGGAGGCCCCCGGCGGAATCGGGGAGGTCCACGTCGTAGCGCACCAGCGCGCTCAGGTGCCCGAGCTCGTCGAAGGTCCGCGGCCGCTCGCCGGGCTCGCCCGTGGCGGCGGCATCCGTCCACGTCCCGGCCCGGCGCAGGGGAACCGTGAGCTCCGGCGCAGGGGAGGCGGGCGCAGGCACCTCTGCGGGAACCGGTGCGTATCTGGAGATGACCTCGCGGAAGGCGTGGAACTTCGCCGTCGGATTCCCGGCTTCGTCGAGCGGGGCGTCGTAGTCGTAGGAGGTGACCAGTGGCAGGTAGCGGCCCTTGTCGTTCGCGCCGTTCGTGAGACCGAAGTTCGTGCCGCCGTGGAACATGTAGATGTTCACCGAGGCGCCGGCGGCGAGGAGCGCATCGAGCTCGGAGGCCGCGGCTTCCACGTCCGTGGTGTGGTGCACGCCGCCCCACCAGTCGAACCAGCCGTCCCAGAACTCCGAGCACATCAGGGGGCCGGTCGGCTGATGCTCGCGCAGGGTCGCCAGGCGCTCCAGGCTGCGCGAGCCGAAGGAGCCCGTCTTGTGCAGCGAGGGGAGGCTGCCGTCGGCGAGCATCTGGTGCGTGGGCTGGTCCACCGTGGTGAGCGGCACGGTGATGCCGGCCTCCCTGGTCACCCGCACCAGCTCCTCGAGGTACGCCTTGTCGGCGCCGTACGCGCCGTACTCGTTCTCGATCTGCACGAGGACCACGGGACCCCCGCTGTCGATCTGACGCGGCGAGACGATCTCGTAGACGCGCCGCAGATAATCGGAGACGTCGGCGAGGAAGGACGGCTTCGAAGAGCGCAGCGCGTGCTCGCCGCCGGTGAGCCAGACGGGCAGGCCCCCGTTGTGCCACTCGGCGCAGATGTAGGGACCGGGGCGCACGATCGCGTCCATGCCCTCCGCGTGCACGAGATCGAGGAACCGCCCGAGGTCGTTCCACCCCGTCGCGTCCCACTCGCCGCGCCGGGGCTCGTGGGCGTTCCACGCCACGTACGTCTCGATCGTGTTCAGGCCCATCAGGCGCGCCTTGCGGATGCGGTCCTGCCACAGGTCCGGATGCACGCGGAAGTAGTGGATGGCGCCGGAGATCACGCGGTGCGGCTCGCCGTCGCGGAGGAAGTCGGTGTCGCCGATGGAGAAGGAGGTCACGGGAGTGGTGCTTTCGTGCGAGGCGGGTGCGCCGGGGCCTGCGAAGAGGACCCGGCGCACCCTGTCGGGGGATTACTTGTTGACGGCGAAGCCCTGGTCGTCGCCGTACGAGACGAGCGCGTCCTGCCAGGCCGTGAGGCCCTCGTTCAGGTCGGTGCCGTTCTGGTACGACTGGCCGACGGTGTCGCCGAAGATGCTGTTGGCGTACACCTGGTAGGGCAGGTAGCTCCAGCCCTCGACGACGTCGTCGGCCGCAGCGGCGAGGACCTCGTTGATCTTCTGCCCGCCGAAGTACTCCGGCGCATCGGCGAGGAAGTCCTCGCTGGAGAGCTCGGCAGTGGTCGAGGGGAAGCCGCCCGACTCGAGGAAGATCGAGATGCTCTCCTCGGAGTTGTTCAGCCACCACAGGAAGCCGGCGGCCAGGGCGGGGTTCTCGCTCTGCTTCGTCACGGCCTGGCCGCCGCCGCCGTTCTCGGCGCTCGCCGGAGTGCCGTCGTACGTGGGCATCGGGGCGACGCGCCAGTCGCCGGCCCCGTCAGGAGCGCCGGTGATCAGGTTGCCCGGCATCCACGCGCCGATCACGAGCGTAGCGAGGCTGCCGTCGCCGAGCGCGGTGAACCACTCGTCGCTCCAGCTGCCGTAGGGGGCGAGCAGGTCCTCCTCGACGAGGCGGTTCCAGTTCTCGGTCCACTTCTGCGAGCCGGCATCCTGCAGGTCGATCGTGACCTCGGTGCCATCCGTGGTGAACGGCTGGCCGCCGGCCTGCCAGATCATCGACGTCGCGAAGCCGGCGTCTCCGGTGTCGTTGGTGATGTACGCGTCCGGGTTCGCGGCGTGGATGGCCTTCGCGGCCTCGTAGTACTCGTCCCAGGTGGTCGGGACGGCGACCCCGGCGGCGTCGAAGACGGCCTTGTTGTAGAACAGTGCCATGGGTCCGGAGTCCTGCGGCAGGCCGTAGATCGCGTCGCCGTCGGTGACCGAGTTCCACGTCGACGCCGTGTAATCGTCCTCGAAGTCGGCGAAGCCGAACTGGGAGAGGTCGGCGAACGCGTCGGTCAGTGCGAACTGCGGGAAGGCGTAGTACTCGATCTGCACGACGTCGGGTGCGCCGGATCCGGCCTTGATCGCGTTCTGGAGCTTGGTGTACTCCTCGTTGTTCGTGCCGGCGTTGACCAGGTTCACGGTGACGTTCGGGTACGCCTTCTCGAACGCCGCGACCTGTGCCTCGGCGGACGGGGTCCACGACCAGTAGGTGATCTCGCCGCCCTTCTCGAGCGCCGCCTCGACGGAGTCGAACGTGCCGTCGCCGGTCGCGCCGCCGCCCGCATCGCCGCCGGTGCTGCATCCGGCCAGCGCGATCGCGGCCGCGGTGCCGGCTGCCAGGGCGGCGAGGGCGCGCCGCGCGGCAGGGGAGGGAAGGTGCTTCATTGCTGTGTCCTTTCGGGTGGGCCGGTCCGACGTCGGACCGAGGAGGTGGGGCTGAGGGGCGGGACTACTGCTTGACGCTGCCCGCGGTGAGACCCGACTGCCAGAAGCGCTGCAGGAGCAGGAACGCGGCGACGATCGGGATGATGGTGAGGAGCGAGCCCATGATCACGAGGTTGTAGATCGGCTGGGATCCGGCCCCGATCGCCTGGGCGCTCCACTGGTTGAGGCCGACGGTGAGGGGGTACCAGTCGGGCTCCGACAGCATGATCAGCGGGAGGAAGTAGTTGTTCCAGGTCGCGACCACGGTGAAGAGGGCGACGGTCACGATGCCCGGGGCGAGGAGCCTCATCGAGATCGTGAAGAAGGTGCGGAACTCGCCGGCGCCGTCGATGCGCGCAGCCTCCAGGAGCTCGGTGGGCACCGACTCGGTGGCGAACACCCAGATCAGGTACAGGCCGAACGGGCTGATCAGCGACGGGATGATCACCGCCCACGGCGTGTTCGTGAGCCCCAGCTCGCTGAACAGCAGGAAGGTCGGCACGGCGAGGGCGGTGCCGGGGACCGCGACCGCTCCGAGCACGACGGCGAAGACCGCGCGGCGGCCGGGGAAGCTGTACTTGGCGAGTCCGTAACCGGCCATCGTGGCCAGCAGCGTCGCCCCGCCGGCGCCGACGACCACGTACAGGAGGGTGTTGCCGAGCCAGCGCAGGAAGATGCCGTCCCGGTAGGTGAACGTGGCGACGAGGTTGTCGAAGAAGGCGAAGTCGTCGGCGAACCAGAGGCCGAACGAGCCGAACAGGCCGGACTGCGTCTTGGTCGAGGCGAACAGCAGCCACGCCAGCGGCACGAGCGTGTACAGGGCGTACGCGATCATGACGATCAGCAGGATCTTCGACTTCCGGGGGTTCAGCGGGTCGTGCCGCCGCGGGGAGCGGGCGAGGGGCAGTGCCATGTCAGCGCACCTCCGTCTTCGAGCCGCGCAGCTGCACGACGTAGGCGATGACCGCGGTGATGACGCCCATGATGATGGCGATCGTGGCGGCGTAGTTGAACTGCTGCCCGGCGAACGAGAGGTTGTACGCGTACATGTTGGGCGTGAAGAAGGTCGTGATCACGTTCGGCGCCAGCGGGCGCAGGATGTTCGGCTCGTTGAACAGCTGGAAGCTGCCGATGATCGAGAAGATCGTGGCGATCACCAGCGCGCCGCGGACGGACGGGATCTTGATGGAGAAGATCGTGCGCCAGGCGCCGGCGCCGTCGAGCGACGCCGCCTCGTACATCTCGGTCGGGATGGTCTTCAGCGAGGAGTAGAAGATCAGCATGTTGTAGCCGACGAACTCCCACGTGACGATGTTGCCGATGGAGACGAGCATCCACTCCCGGGCGAACGGCGTGAGGACCTCGACGCCGAGGAGGTCGTTGATGTTCGCGGTGAGGCCGAACTGGTCGCCGTAGATGTAGCCCCACATCAGCACGGCCACGACCGCGGGCACGGCGTAGGGCAGGAAGATCAGGATGCGGAAGAAGGATGCTCCGCGCAGGCGTGCGCTGTCGAGGGCGAGCGCCGCGCCGAGGGCGAGGGCGAGCATGATCGGCACCTGCACGACGAGGAACAGGAGGACGCGGCCGAACGCCTCCCAGAACTGCGGATCGGTCAGGGCGCGCACGTAGTTGTCGAGCCCCACGAACGAGGTGCCGCCGATCAGCCGCTCCTGGAAGAAGCTGAGGTACAGGGCATACGCGAGCGGGGTCAGGAACACCAGGGCGAACACGACCATGAACGGGCCGACGAACGCCCAGCCCTTCCAGTCGCGCTTGTCGCGGCGTCGGATGCCGGCGGCTCCGAGTGCTGCGGTCGTTTCAGTCGTCATCGACGAGGCCTTCTCCTTCGGGCGCATCGGGTGCTGCGGACGGGTTCTCCCGACGCTCTGCGCCGTGTGTCAACGTCAACATACGCGATCGGCTGATACTGTGTCAACGTCAACACATGAATGGTGGTCGAACGTGACTTCGGAACCGACGGCAGAGGCGCCGAACCGGCGCAGAGAGCCCTCCATGGAGGATGTCGCACGCGAGGCGGGGGTCTCCGGGCAGACCGTCTCGCGCGTCGTCAACGCCCGCGGCTACGTCGGCGCAGCGACGAGGGCGCGCGTCGAGGACGCGATGCAGCGCCTGGGCTATCGGCCCAACAGCGCCGCACGCGCCCTGCGCTCGGGGCGCTTCCGCACGATCGGCGTGGTGATGTTCTCGTTCAGCTCCTACGGCAACCAGCGCACGCTCGATGCGATCGCCGTCAGGGCCTCGCAGCTCGGCTACGCCCTCACCCTCATCCCTGTCGCCTCCAGCGCGCGCGAGACCGTGGCCGGTGCGTTCCGCCGGCTGGAGGAGCACGCGGTCGACGGCATCATCATCGTCATCGAGGCGCACCAGCTCGACGAGGCGGACATCGAGATCCCGGATGCACTCCCGGTCGTGTTCGTCGACTCGAACCGGGGCGCCGAGCTGCCCTTCGTGGACACGGATCAGGCGCAGGGGGCACGGCTGGCCACCGAGCACCTGCTGGACCTCGGACACGACACGGTCTGGCACATCGCCGGACCCGCGAAGTCGTACTCGGCCGAGCGGCGACGCGACGCCTGGCGGGCCACCCTCGAGTCGCGCGGACGCGTCGTCCCGGAGGCGGTGCAGGGGGACTGGAGTGCGGAATCCGGCTACCGGGCCGGTCTGCTCCTGCGGGAGCGCGACGACGTCACGGCCGTGTTCGCCGCGAACGACCAGATGGCGATCGGGGTCTTGCGTGCGTTCCGCGAGGCGGGGCTCGACGTGCCGGGGGACGTGAGCCTCATCGGCTTCGACGGACTTCCCGAGGCCGCGCAGCTGTGGCCGCCGCTCACGACCGTGCAGCAGCATCCGGAGCGGGTGGGCGCGCTCGCCGTGGATGCGCTGCTCGCCGAACTCGACGAGGGCGAGCGGCTGCAGACGCCGCTGGTCGGCACGGAGCTCATCGTCCGCGGCAGCACGGCACCGCCGCGGACGCGCTGAGAGTCAGCGCCAGATGACGGCGATGCCCGCGTTCACGAGCGTGAGGATGCCGACGAGCCAGAAGACGGCCGGTGCGACGGTCTCACCGCGCTTCTGCCGGGCGGACCCGATGCCGAGCATCGCCCCGATCGCGAGAAGCACGACGAGCTTGGTGCCGATCTTGGCGTAGTTCATCTCGGCGCCCTCGGCCAGGCCCCACGGGGCTGCGAGGATGAGCCCCGCCAGGCCTGCGATCGCGAGGCCGTAGTCCATGATCTTCACGAACCGGCGGTCGCCCGCGAACGCCTGGTAGGCCCACGCTCCGAAGAGGGTGCCGAAGCCGATGAGGTGGACGAACACGACGATGTGGCGCAGAGTCTCCATGTCCCTCACCGTAACCCGTGCGGCATCATGCCGCCACGCAGGTCAGCCTCAGCCGCGCAGGTCCCGGATGACGAGAGCGGTCCGCAGCGCGGCATCCGCAGCCTCGGCCCCCTTGTCCTCCTTGGACCCCTCGAGACCGGCGCGGTCCAGCCCCTGCTGCTCGTCGTCGAGTGTGAGCACGCCGAAGCCGACGGGCTTGCCGGCGTCGAGGGAGACACGCGTGAGACCGTCCGTCGTCGCCGCCGAGACGTACTCGAAGTGCGGGGTGCCGCCTCGGATGATGACGCCCAGGGCGACGACCGCGTCCGCGCCGCCGGCGAAGGCGGCCTGCGCCGCGACGGCCAGCTCGAACGAGCCCGGCACGCGCACGAGCCGGTGGGTCGCCTGAGCGGCGTTCAGCACCCGCTCGGCACCGGCGATCAGCCCGTTCGAGATGGTCTCGTGCCAGGTGCCGGCGATGATGACGACGTTCAGGCCGCGTCCGTCGATGTTGCCGGTTTCGGGTGCTCCTGCGCCGCTCATGCGTCGTCCTTTCCGTCGGCGAGAGCCTCGGCGAGCTCCGCCTCTCCGATGATGTGGCCCATGCGGTCACGCTTGGTCTCGAGGTACTGGTGGTTGTTCGGGCCGACGCCCACGATCAGCGGCACCTGCTCGACGACGTCGAGGCCGAGCTCGCGCAGCTGGTTCACCTTGTCGGTGTTGTTCGTCAGCAGACGCACCTTCGAGATGCCCAGGTCGGCCAGGATCCCGGCGGCGGCCGCGTACTCGCGGGCGTCTGCGGGGAGCCCGAGAGCGAGGTTGGCGTCGACGGTGTCGAGCCCCTCCTCCTGCAGGCTGTATGCCCGCAGCTTGTTGATGAGTCCGATGCCGCGGCCCTCGTGACCGCGCATGTAGACGACCACGCCGCCCTCGTCCTCGATCGCCTTCAGCGCGGCATCCAGCTGGGGGCCGCATTCGCATTTCAGCGAGCCGAAGGCCTCGCCGGTGAGGCATTCGGAGTGCACGCGCACGAGTGCGGTCTCTCCGGGCTCACCGGACACGACGGCGATGTGATCGGTCCCGCTGATGCGGTCCTTGTAGGCGAGGAAGCGGAACGTGCCGTGCGTCGTCGGCACCGTGGCGTCGGCGCGCAGGCTCACCCGGCGGTTCGCCTTCGCCGCGGACGTGTCCTGCGGGTCGATCTCGTTCAGGTGCGCGATGAGCTGCTCGATGGTGATCACCGGCACGCCGTCGCGGGCGCCGAGCTCGAGGAGACCCGGCATCCGCATCATGCTGCCGTCCTCGGCGACGACCTCGGCGATCGCGCCTACGGGGCGGAGCCCGGCGAGCCGCATCAGCTCGACGGCGGCCTCGGTGTGGCCGCTGCGCTCGCGCACGCCGCCGTCGACGGCGCGGAGGGGGAGCACATGGCCGGGCCGGATGAGGTCGCCCGCGCTCGACGCCGGGTTCGCCAGCACGTTGAGGGTGTGCGCCCGGTCGGCCGCGCTGATGCCGGTCGTGACGCCCTCGGCCGCGTCGACGCTCACGGTGTACGCGGTGGAGCGGGCGTCCTCGCTGGCGGCGACCATCGGCTGGAGATTGAGGCTGTCGGCGAGATCTGTCGGCATCGGCGCGCAGATGAAGCCCGACGACCAGCGCACGGTCCAGGCGACCCATTCCGGGGTGGCGAGCTCGGCGGAGAGGATGACATCGCCCTCGTTCTCGCGGTTCTCGTCGTCCGCGACGAGGACGGGGCGACCGGCGCGCAGCGCCTCGAGGGCCTCGGGGATGGTGGAAAGGCTCACAGCGAGCCTCCTTCCGGTGCAGCCCGGAAGGCGAGCAGGCGCTCGACGTGACGGGCGAGGATGTCGGTCTCCAGGTTCACACGATCGCCGACGGCGCGCGAGCCCAGGGTGGTGGCGGCCAGGGTCTCCGGGATCAGGGACACCTCGAACCACGGCTCCGCCTCGGCCGGCGCGCTCACGGCGCTCACGGTGAGGGAGGTGCCGTCCACCGAGATCGAGCCCTTGTCGACGACGAGCGGTGCGAGGTCCGCAGGGAGGCTGACCCGCAGCACGCTCCACTCGGCGCCGGGTCGCACCTCGAGCACGACGCCGACGCCGTCGACGTGGCCCTGCACGATGTGTCCGCCCAGGCGCGCGCCGACCGGCATCGCCTTCTCGATGTTCACGCGGGTGCCGACGGTCGTACCGCCGATCGCGGCCACGTCGAGGGTCTGCTTCATCACATCGGCGTCGAAGCTCTCCGCAGTGGAGCCGACGACGGTCAGGCACACGCCCGACACTGCGATGGACTCTCCGTGCACGGCATCCGATGCCGCCTTCGGCGCGCGCACGGTCAGCCGCCAGCCGTCCCCGGCGGGGCTGATCGCGGTGATCTCGCCGATCTCCTCGATGATTCCGGTGAACATCAGGCTCCTTCTTCCAGAGGGGTCGCGGGGTGCGCGATCGCGAGCAGGTCCGCTCCGAGCGGCAGCCACTCGTCGACGACGAGACGGCGGGCGGCGTCGATGGACGGCACTCCGATGTCGGTGAGCGCCAGCTTCGAGCCGCCGAGCAGCACGGGCGCGATGTAGGCGAGGACGCGGTCGGCGAGGCCGGAGGCGAGGAACGCGCTGGCGAGAGTCGGGCCGCCCTCGACGAACACGCGCTGGATGCCGCGGGCGTGCAGCGCGGCGACGACGGCGTGCAGGTCGCGAGTGTCGTAGAAGAGCGGGGCGTGCGGATGCCGGTGCACGGCCGCGTCCTCGGGGACCGGCCGGGAGCCGATGACGACGGGGACCGGCTGGTGCGGGTACAGGCCGTCGCCGTCGCGCGCCGTCAGCGCGGGGTCGTCGGCGAGGACGGTGCCGGTGCCGACGACGATCGCGTCCGCCTCGGCGCGGCGGCGGTGCACGTCGGAGCGGGCGACGGGGCCGGTGATCCACTGGCTGGTGCCGTCCTCGGCGGCTGCGCGGCCGTCGAGGCTCTGCGCCCACTTCACGGTGATGTGCGGCCGGCCCAGCCGCTGGGCGGTGAGCCAGCCGTCGATGAGGGCGTGCGCGGCATCCGCCTGCTCGCCGGAGTCGACGCTCACGCCCGCGTCGCGCAGGCGCTCCGCGCCGCCGCCGGACACGGCGCCGGGATCGTCCAGCGCGTAGACGACACGGGCGACGCCCGCTTCGATGAGCGCGACGGCGCAGGGTCCGGTGCGGCCGGTGTGGTTGCACGGCTCGAGGGTGACGACGGCGGTCGCACCGCGCGCCGCGCCCGGGGCGAGTTTCGAGAGCGCGTCGACCTCGGCGTGCGGCGTGCCGGCGCCATGATGCCATCCCTCGGCGAGGATCTCGCCGTCGGGGGAGAGGATGACGGCACCCACCTGCGGGTTCACGCCGCGGGGGCCGTGGGCCGCGAGTTCGAGCGCGCGGGCCATCGCCCGGCGCTCCGTCTCGTTCACTGCCATCCGTCGTCCTCCTCTGAGGCTCCGGGGTCCCGCTCGATGCGAGGGGTGGGCAGAACGCGCGCGCGGCGGCGCACCGTGCTGCCTCCCTTCCGGACTAGCGAGATCACTCCCGCATCACCGTCGGTTCCGGATTTCCACCGGATCGGCATCTCGGAGAACCGAGACGCTCGCGGACTGTCACCGCCGGTTCGGATTCACACCGACCCCGGAGCACGTTGATGCTCTGAGTGTACTCAACAGCTCCGACGTGGATTCATTCCACGACATGCAGCGGAACGTTCATACGCCGGACGGCCCCGCTCAATCGCTATGGGTCGATGTGAATCGACAAGGTGATCTGCTCGTCATATACACCGCGAACCTGAGCCACGACGTTCGGGTCGCTCCCGACGAAGCGAATCATGAAGTGCTTCGATATGGGCTCCGAGTCGGATTCATAGTCACCGAATCCGCCCTGGACGGAGTTCACGACGAACCCTGCGGAGACGAGGGCGTCCATCCATCTCTCTGCGACTGCGGCGAACTGGTCGTATCCGGCTTCATCCTCCATGGCGAAGCCATACACCTGCTGTCCGCCGTCTGCGTGGCACAGCTCCGTGACCTCGAAGGGAAGGGGCGGGATCTTGTTCTCCGTCCACTCGGGCGGATACGCGTCCACGAGCTCCTGACCGGGCACGCAGAGCATTGTGGGATCGGCTCCATCGACAGACGATCCGTCCACGGGTGCGGCGCCGGCGGACGGCTCGATGTGCGCGGGTGTCTCGACGGCGACATCGGCCGTGTGACTGCTGCACCCGGACAGGAGCGCGGCGGCAAGTGCCGCGCCCGCCAACCCGCGGGGTCTCCGCATGGCTCCTCCTGACAACGAACGCATGGGCGCTTCGCCGAGATCCTGTGCGAACGCAGTCGCGATCATTTCAGCAGCCGGGACAGCCGGCGATCGGCGAGCGGCTTGCCGCCGGTCTGGCAGGTCGGGCAGTACTCCAGGGAGCGGTCGGCGAAGAAGACGCTGCGCACGGTGTCGCCGCAGACGGGGCAGGCTTCGCCGCGTCGGGCATGCACCTGGAAGCCGGCGCGCTTGGCATCCTTCAGATCCGCCGGGGGCTTGCCGGATGCCGCGGCCACGGCATCCGTCAGGGTCGTCCGCATCGCTTGGTACAGGCGGTCGATGTCGTCGGCACCGAGCGCGCCGGCGATGGTGTAGGGAGACATCTTCGCGGCGTGCAGGATCTCGTCGGAGTAGGCGTTGCCGATGCCGGCGATCACGCCCTGGTCCCGCAGCAGCCCCTTGATCTGCATGCGCCGGCCCTCGAGCAGGCCGGCGAAGACGTCGCGGGTGAACCCCGGCTCCAGCGGGTCTGGCCCGAGGCGCGCGATGCCCGGCACCTCCTGCGGATCGCGGACGACGTAGACGGCGAGGGATTTCTTCGTGCCCGCCTCGGTGAGGTCGAAGCCGCTGCCGTCGTCGAGGGCGATGCGCAGGGCGATCGGCGACTTCCCCGGCTTGATGAGGGTGGTCGGGAGCGCGTTGAACCAGCGCAGCCAGCCCGCCTTGGCCAGGTGGAAGACGAGGTGCAGCTCCGCGCCGCAGGACAGCACGACGAACTTGCCGAGCCGGGCGGCCCCGGTGATCTCGGCGCCCTGGAGGGCATGGATGGGTGGATCGTACGTCTTCAGCGCCGAGATCGCGGCCACGGTGGCACGCGTGATCGTGCGCCCGACGGCGCGCTCGGCGAGGAAGGTGCTCAGCCCCTGGACCTCCGGCATCTCCGGCATATGCCCATCCTGACACCGGCGTCCGACGCTGTCATCCGACGATTAACCCACGCCCTCGTCTCGGAAACACCAGACGAACCGCCGCGGACACGGTGTGTCGGCGGGCGACACGCCATGCGGGAGCTGTGTCATCTCCGTTCTCCGAAAGGCGCCACGAGGAACGAGCACCGGTCAGGACAGCACCGGCCAATCGACCGGGGACCGGTCATCGGTCGAGAGGAGGCCTGCCATCCAGCCGTCGTCACGGCCGCGCTCGCTCGTCAGCGCCTGGCGTTGCAGGCCCTCGTAGCGGAATCCCAGGGCGCGGGCGGTGCGGGCCGACGGCACGTTGCCGACCACAGCCTGCCAGCGGATGCGTGCAAGCCCGAGCTCGCGGAAGCCCCAGTCGACCACGGCCGCGGCCGCCTCGGTGATGTAGCCGTTGCCGCGCGCCGGCTCTGCGACCCAGTAGCCGAGCTCGGCGTGGCCCCCGGAGGGATGCGTGACGATGTGGTGGAGGCCGATGGAGGCCACCAGCTCCTCGTCACGGTACGCGCACCAGATCGCCTGACTGCCGTCCGCCCACCACTCGCCGATCAGGCGGATGTAGCCCTCGGCGTGCTCGCGCGTGTACGGGCTCGGGACCGTCGTCCAGCGGGGGATCTCCGGGTCCTGGCAGGCCCGCTCGATCGCCTCGGCATCCGTCTCGGCGGGCGCCCGCAGGACGAGTCGTTCGGTGGTGAGGGTGACCGGTTCCATCCCGGCATCCTATGCGCGCCGCCCCGTCGAGGCCGTCGCGCACTGCGTGGCAACAGGCGATCACGCCGGAACAGGCCGATCTCCCGACCGTTCGCCTGTTCTCGCGCGTTCGCCTGTTCACGCGTGACCGTTCGGCGACGAATGACGGCGGCCGTCCCGGTGTCGGATGCCGCGACTAGGCTTGTCCGGTGACTGTTCCGGGGATTCTGCGCGCCTTGGAAGAGGCGTCTCTGTACCGTGACGCCCTCAGCTGGGCGCATACCGACGCCGACCTCGGACTGGTCGACGGGCTCGACGCCCCCGCACTCGCCGGTCTGCTGGAACGACGGGCCGCAGCGGGCCATCCGGCTGCCGCGCTCGCCGTCGTCCCGACCGGGCGCCGCGCCGAGTCCCTCGCGCTGGCCCTCGGCGCCTACATGCCCGACGCGGAGGTGCTCACCTTCCCCGCCTGGGAGACGCTCCCGCACGAGCGGCTGAGCCCCAGCCCCGACACCGTCGGCCTCCGGCTGCAGACCCTGCGCCGCATCGCCGAATGGCCAGGCGACCACCCGCTCGTCGTGGTCGCCTCCGTCCGCGCCGCCCTGCAGCCGATCGCCGGCAACCTGGGCGAGATCGCCCCGCTGGAGCTCGCGGTCGGCAGCCGCGGGCACGAGCTCGACGCCGTCGCCGAGCAGCTCGTCGAGCGCGCCTACTCACGCGTCGACATGGTCTCCCGTCGCGGCGAGTTCGCCGTGCGCGGCGGCATCCTCGACGTCTTCCCGCCGATCTCAGAGCACCCCTACCGCGTCGAGTTCTTCGGCGATGAGATCGATCAGATCCGCGCCTTCTCGGTCGCCGATCAGCGATCGCTGCCGGGCGACGTCGGCGGAGTCGACCTCCCTCCGAGCCGCGAGCTCCTGCTCACCCCCGACGTCCGCGACAGGGCGAGAGCGCTGATCGCCGGATTCCCGGCCATCGCCGGGATGCTGGAGAAGATGGCCGAGGGCATCCCGGTCGAGGGCATGGAGTCGCTGCTGCCCGCGGTCGCCGGCCCGCTGAAGTCGCTCGCCGAGTATCTTCCGGCAGGGAGCGCCGTCGCGGTCGTCGACCCGGAGCGCTCCACCGCCCGCGCCATCACCCTCGGCGACACCAACCGCGAGTTCCTGGACGCGGCGTGGAGCGCGGCGACGTCCGGGGCCTCGGCGCCGATCGATCTCGGGGCCGGCGACTTCCTCACCATTGCGCAGCTCCGCGAGGTCGTGCACGACCGCGGCGGCGTCTGGTGGCGGCTGAGCCCGTTCTCCATCGGCGAGACGGATGCCGAGAGGATCGAGGCCGCGACCGTCATCCCGTCCTTCCACGGCAACGTCGACGGCGCGATCGCGTTCGTCGGCGCCAAGGTCGCCGACGGCTGGCGGGTCGTCGTGATCGCCGCGGGCGCCGGACTCGTCGACCGGGCGCGGGATGTGCTCTCCGATCGCGGCGTCGCGGCCCGCATCGTGGAGTCGCTGACGGATGCTCCGGCTCCCGGGGTCGCGACCCTCGTCACCGGCTCGGTCGAAGCCGGCTTCCAGGTGCCGGAGGCGAAGCTCGCCGTCCTCACCGACAACGAGTTCTACGGCCGAACCATCGGCGGCGACCAGCGCGTGGTCAAGAAGCTCGCCTCGCGGCGCAAGAACGTCGTCGATCCGCTGCAGCTCAAGCAGGGCGACTTCGTCGTGCACGCCACCCACGGCATCGGCCGGTTCGTGGAGATGACGCAGCGCGAGGTGTCCACCGGCGGGCGCAACGCCACGAAGTCCGTGCGCGACTACCTCGTCCTGGAGTACGCGCCCTCCAAGCGCGGCTACCCCGGCGACAAGCTCTTCGTGCCCACCGATCAGCTCGACCTGCTCTCGAAGTACGTCGGCGGCGAGGCGCCGACGCTGTCGAAGATGGGCGGCAGCGACTGGGCGGCCGCGAAGGGCAAGGCGCGCAAGGCGGTGCGCGACATCGCCGTCGAGCTCGTGAAACTGTACTCGGCGCGGATGAGCGCCAAGGGGCACGCCTTCGGCCCGGACACGCCATGGCAGCGCGAGCTGGAGGAGGCGTTCCCGTTCGCGGAGACCCACGACCAGCTGCAGACCATCGACGAGATCAAGGCCGACATGGAGCGGCCCATCCCGATGGACCGCCTGCTCTCCGGCGACGTCGGCTTCGGCAAGACCGAGGTGGCCGTGCGCGCCGCCTTCAAGGCGATCCAGGACGGCAAGCAGGTCGCGATGCTCGTGCCGACCACGCTGCTCGTGAAACAGCACCTGGAGACGTTCACCGAGCGGTTCGCCGGCTTCCCGGTGAAGGTCCGTCCGCTGTCGCGCTTCCAGACCGACAAGGAGGCGCGCCTCACGCTGCAGGGGCTGCTCGAGGGCTCCGTCGACATGGTCATCGGCACGCACCGCATCCTCACCGACCAGGTGATGTTCAAGGATCTCGGCCTGATGATCATCGACGAGGAGCAGCGCTTCGGCGTCGAGCACAAGGACGCGCTGAAGAAGATGAAGACGAACGTCGACATCCTCGCCATGAGCGCCACGCCGATCCCGCGCACGCTGGAGATGGCCGTCACCGGCATCCGGGAGATGTCGACCCTGGCGACCCCGCCGGAGGACCGGCATCCGATCCTCTCCTTCGTCGGACCGCGCAGCGACAAGCAGATCGCGGCCGCGATCCGCCGCGAGATCCTCCGCGAGGGCCAGGTGTTCTTCGTGCACAACCGGGTGCAGTCGATCCAGCGGGTCGCCGCCGAGCTCGCGGAGCTGGTCCCGGAGGCGCGGATCGCCGTCGCCCACGGGCAGATGGGGGAGCACCAGCTCGAGCAGGTCGTCGACGACTTCTGGGAGCGCAAGTTCGACGTGCTCGTCTCCACGACGATCATCGAGACCGGACTCGACATCTCGAACGCGAACACGATCATCATCGACCGCGCCGACAAGTACGGGCTCAGCCAGCTGCACCAGCTCCGCGGGCGGGTCGGGCGCGGCCGCGAGCGCGCGTACGCGTACTTCCTCTACGACGACACGAAGCCGCTCAGCGAGACCGCCGCCGACCGGCTGCAGACCATCGCGGTGAACAACGACCTCGGCTCCGGCATGCAGGTGGCTCTGAAGGACCTCGAGCTGCGCGGCGCGGGCAACCTCCTCGGCGCTGAGCAGGCCGGCCACATCGCCGGCGTGGGCTTCGACCTCTACCTGCGGATGATCGGCGAGGCCGTCGCGACGTTCCGCGGCGAGGACGTCGAGACCGGCCAGGAGCTGCGGCTCGAGCTGCCCCTGGACGCGCGGATCCCCGAGGACTACATCGACAGCGAGCGGCTGCGGCTGGAGGCGTACCAGAAGCTGTCCGCCGCCTCCGCCGCGACGGCGAAGGACGACGCGATCGACCTCGTGATCGAGGAGCTCGCCGACCGCTACGGCACGCCGCCGGAGGAGGTCGCGGGGCTCGTCGCCATCGCCCGCCTGCGCCGCCGCGCCGCGCGGGCGGGGCTGACGGATGTCGTGGCGATGGGCTCCAACCTGCGGATCGCGCCGGCGCGCCTGGAGGACTCCATCAAGGTCCGGCTGCAGCGGCTCTACCCGAAGGCGAAGCTCGTCGCCGGGGGAGAGGCTCTCGTGGTGCCGATGCCGACCGTGCCCGCGGCCGTCGGCGTGGGCGTCGAACCCCTTCCGGACGGGCAGCTGCTCGAATGGGTCGGACAGCTGTTCACGGCGATCTTCCCCGAGCCGATCAAGGCGGAGTGACCTCGTCAACCCCCTCCGCATCGGGCGCGCGCGTCCCTAAGGTCGGGGTATGTCGGAACTCGAACGCGAAGAACTCATCGAACTGGAGCGGCGCGGGTGGGACGCGCTCTGCGAGAGCCGTGGCGGAGTTTTCTACCGCGATCTGATGTCTCCGGATGCCGTGATGGTGCTGGTCGACGGTTCGGTGCTCGGCCGCGAGGAGATCGCCGCATCGCTGGACGGCGTGCCGCGATGGACGTCGTACGAGATCGCCGAGGCCGGGCGCATCCCCGTCGACGACAGGTCGTCGGCGCTCGTCTACCGCGCTCGCGCCTTCCGTGACGGTCAGGCGCCCTTCGAGGCGCTCATGACGAGCGTGTACACCGTGGTCGGAGGCCGCGTGCGGCTCGCGCTCCACCAGCAGACGGCCGTCTCCACGTAGCCCACACGAGCTCGATCGTCAACGGGGTGTCCTCCGCTCGCGCATCGGGCTGACGCTGGGGGCATGTGGACGCTGCTGATCATCCTCCTGATCGTCTGGGCAGGGCTCTCCGTCCTCGGGTTCCTCGTGAAGGGCATGCTGTGGCTGGCGATCCTGGGTGCCGTGCTGTTCGTCGGCACGGTGGTCTTCGGCATGCTGCGCCGAGGAAGCACGACGAGGGAGTGACTCCGTCGGCGGCAGGGAGGAGAAGCAGCGCTCCGCACCCGGCCGAGAGGCCGGACTCCGCGGCGACACGCCGTCTCGATCCCCAGCGGGCGGCATCCCCAGCGCCGGGAGTCCGGCTTCTCGTACGGCCTGAGAGGAGCTCCGCGGAGTTGCCGCACGGAAACGCGGGCCTCAGCCGAGCGAGAATCCGCCGTCGCTGGTGAGCACCTGTCCGACGACCCAGGAGCCGGCATCCGTGCACAGCCAGGCGATCAGCCGGGCCGGGTCGTCCGGGCGTCCGACCCTTCCGAACGGCGTCGTCGGCAGCCACTCGTCGAACTCCGTGAGGTCGCGATCGGTGGCGCCGGCGTCGAGGTATCCGGTGTTCACAGGTCCTGGGTTGACGGTGTTCAGCACCAGTCCGACCTCGAGCAGCTCCGCGGCGACCGTGCGCGTGATGCCGGCGAGAGCGGCCTTGCTGGTGGCGTAGGCCGCCTCGCCCCGCATCGGGCCATGTCCCTGACCGGACGTCATCCAGATCACGTGTCCTGTCGGGCGCTCGAACGGGCCGAACCCGTCCCCTCGATCGCCCGGCCGCCGCGGGGAGGCCTCGGCGGCACCGAGCTGGTCGCGCCGGCGGCGGGCGAAGCCCGCCGTGAGCAGCAGCGAGGCCCGTGCGTTGGCCTGCCAGTGGGCGTCGAGCCGGTCGGCGGACATGTCGAAGATGCTGCCGTCGTGGCCGCTCATCGCCTGATTGCAGACGAGGATGTCGAGCGTCCCGGTGAGGGCGGATGCCGCATCCAGCAGCGGCTCGATCGTCGAATGGTCGCGCAGATCGGCGTGGGCGTCACCCGTCAGGGCACCGGGGACGAGGTGCTCGGCGAGGCCGTCGCGCACGGCGTCGAGGTCATCGCCTCCCCACGGCTGGTCGAGGTCGTGCGGGCGGTAGTGATGCAGGAAGACGTTCGCGCCGAGCGCCGCCAGGCGGCCGGCGGTCGCGAAGCCGATTCCGCGGAGCCGGGAGACCCCGGTGACGAGAGCGGTACGGCCGAGCAGGGGAAGATCGGGGGAGGAGTGCATGCGGAGGTCCTTCGGTGAGAGAGCCGCGTACGCCCGAAGGGCGCCATGCGGCGTGGATCGGAGTCGTCTCACCGGGATTGCATGAAGGCAGACTAGCACCCGAGCCTGGTTCGGACGTGGCGCGACGGATGCCGGGCGCAACGGCATCCGCGGGTCTAGTCTGGCGTCATGTTCTACGAGCACCTCGGGGCTCGGCCCCGGATCCATGACACCGCCGTCATCGCTCCCACCGCCGTGATATCCGGCGATGTCGAGATCGGGGCGAACTGCCAGGTGCTGCACGGCGCCGTGATCACCGCGGAGGGCGGGCCGATCACGCTCGGCGAGCACGTCATCGTGATGGAGAACGCGCTCATCCGCGCCACCGCCGCGAACGCCGTGCACATCGGGGCGCACACGCTGATCGGCACGCTCGCGAGCATCGCCGGAGCGACCGTCGGCGAAGAGGTGTTCTTCGCCTCCGGCGCGCGCATCTTCAATGGCGCCCTGGTCGGGGACCGGTGCGAGGTGCGCGTGAACGCGATCGTGCACCGCCGCGCGGTGCTGCCGGAGGGCACCGTCGTGCCGATCGGCTGGGTCGCCGTCGGGGATCCGGTGCAGCTGCTGTCGCCCGATCGCGATGAGGAGATCGCGGCCGCGCAGCCGGAACTCGACTTCCCCGGTCATGTCTTCGGCGTGGACCGGGACACCCCCGACCTCATGGTGCAGCTGACCGAGCGCTACGGCAGCTCCCTCGCGCGGCACGCCGACGACCACGAGGTGCCGCGCTGACGGCATCCGCGCTGACCGCATCCGCGCTGGAGGCGTCCGCGTCGCCCGGCGTGCACGCGGGCTTCCGCCGTTCGCGCGACAGCATCCGGCACGCGCCGCAGAGATAGTCGGCGCGCCTGCAGGAAAGTACAGCGCTCGTCTTCTCGGGGATCTGCTGCGCATGCGGCGAGAAGCGGCGCGAGGCCATCCTCGCGCGGGCCGCGACGTGCGCGGCGCGCCGGCGCGGCGACAGCTGCGGTGCGGAGTGCATCCGTCCCACAACCTACGAATCCGATTTATTTCGAGTGCGTTTCACACGCGTTTCGAATCGATATTGCCTCTCGACCTTTCGAATCGTGGGCCACATAATGATGCTCAGCGTCGGACGAACCCGTGCTCCGACCCCGGTCCTCCATGAAGGAGTGCGCATGACGGTGATCTCCAAGACCAAACCGCTCGCCCAGGGCGGGGGAGCCCTGCGACGGAACCTCGGCCTCTGGGCCATCGTCGGCCTCGGCCTCGGCTACATGACGCCGACGGTCGTGTTCGACACCTTCGGCATGGTCGCGCGAGACACCGGCGACGCCGTCCCCGCCGCGTACCTGGTCGCCCTCGTCGTGATGGTGTTCACGGCGATCAGCTACGGGAAGATCTCCACGGCGTTCCCGAGCGCCGGCTCCGCCTACACCTACGTGCGCGAGTCGATCCACCCCAATCTCGGCTTCATGGTCGGCTGGACCTCCCTGATCGACTACATCCTGCTGCCGATGGTGAACTGCCTCATCATCCGCAGCTACCTCGAGGCGCTCTTCCCCGAAGTGCCAGGGTGGATCTGGGTCGTGATCTACTGCGCCGTGGTCACCAGCATCATCTATCTGACGATGCGCGGCACCTCGAACGTGAACATGCTCCTCCTGGTCTTCTCGATCGTCGTCATGGCGGTGTTCGTCGTCCTGGTCGTGGCGCAGCTGATGCGCGGCGAGGGTGCGGCGACGGTGGCCTCTGCGGCGCCGTTCGTGCACGACGGCGTCACCCTCGCGGCGGTGCTGATGGGCGCCACCATCGTGTGCTTCTCGTTCATCGGCTTCGATGCGGTGACGATGTACGCGGAGGAGGCGAAGGACCCGAAGACCGTGCCGAAGGCGATCCTGCTCACCGTGCTGATCGGCGGCGCGATCTTCATCGTCTCCTCGTACCTGACCCAGCTGCGCTTCCCCGACTGGAACGAGTTCGCCCCCGGCGGCGACATGCAGTTCGTGGAGGACTCGACCCTGCCGATCATCGGCGGCCTGGTCGGCGGAGACGTGCTGATGGCCGTCCTGACCGCTGCGGGCTTCTGCGCCACCCTCGCCTCCGGGCTCGCCTCGCACGCATCGGTCTCGCGGATGCTTCTGGTGATGGGGCGCAACAACGTGCTGCCGCAGAAGGCCTTCGGGTACATCAACCCGCGCACCCACACCCCGACCTTCAACATCGTGCTGGTCGGTGCCGTCTCGCTGCTCGCCATCCCGTTCAGCCTCGAGCTCATCGCCGCGTGGATCAACTACGGGGCGCTGATCGCGTTCACGTTCGTCAACATCTCGGTCATCGCCTGGTTCGCCGTCCGCAAAGGCCTGCGCCGCACGCCGGGGCAGATCATCGCGTACATCGTGATGCCGGGGATCGGCATGCTGCTCACCGGCCTGCTGTGGGCGAACCTCCACCAGGACGCCCTCGTCGGCGGCCTGACCTGGACGGCGCTCGGCCTGGTCTACCTGGCCGTGATCACCCGCGGGTTCCGGCGCAGGGTGGTCGCCTTCGACGAGAACCAGGCGGTCACCGGCTACAACAAGGTCGTCGAGGAGCCCGCCGGCGAGTGACGCAGACCGCTCGCTCACGGAAACGCGCTTCGATCGCAGGGAACCCGAGGATTCCTGCGATCGAAGCGCGTCCGTGCGATCGAGCTCGTCGTCCGCTCACGCGTGTCGCGGTCAGATGACACCCTGGGCGAGCATCGCCGCGGCGACCCGCTCGAAGCCGGCGATGTTCGCACCGGCCACGTAGTCGCCCCCGACCCCGTAGCGCTCGGCGGCCTCGAACGCGGCGCCGTGGATGTCGGCCATGATCTCGCGGAGCTTGTTCTCGCTCGCGTCGAAGCTCCAGCGCTGGCGCGAGGCGTTCTGGCTCATCTCCAGCGCGGAGGTCGCGACGCCGCCCGCGTTGGCGGCCTTGCCCGGTGCGAACAGCACGCCCGCCTTCTGGAAGGCGTCGACCGCTTCGGGGACGCAGGGCATGTTGGCACCCTCCGACACGGCGCGCACGCCGTTCGCGACGAGCGCCTCGGCGTCCGCGTGGCTCACCTCGTTCTGGGTCGCGGAAGGGACGGCGATGTCGACCGGGACCTCCCAGACGCTGCCGCTCCCGACGAACCGGGCGCCGGGCCGGCGGTTCGCGTACTCGACGATGCGGGCGCGCTCGACCTCCTTGATCTGACGGAGCAGATCGACGTCGATGCCGGCGTCGTCGACGACGTAACCCGAGGAGTCGGATGCCGTCACGGCGGTGGCGCCGAGCTGGGTGGCCTTCTGGATGGCGTAGATCGCGACGTTGCCGGAGCCGGAGATGCCGACCCGCTTCCCGTCGAGGGAGTCGCCGTGCACGGCGAGCATCTCCTGGGCGAAGAAGACCGCGCCGTAGCCGGTCGCCTCGGTGCGCACCTCCGCGCCGCCCCAGCCGGTGCCCTTGCCGGTGAACATGCCGGACTCGTGGCGGTTGGTGATCTTGCGGTACTGGCCGAACAGGAAGCCGATCTCGCGGCCGCCGACGCCGATGTCGCCCGCGGGGACGTCGGTGTGCTCGCCGAGGTGACGGTACAGCTCGTTCATGAACGACTGGCAGAAGCGCATGATCTCGGCATCCGAGCGGCCGTGCGGGTCGAAGTCGGAGCCGCCCTTGCCGCCGCCGATCCCCTGGCCGGTGAGCGCGTTCTTGAAGATCTGCTCGAACCCGAGGAACTTGATGATCGACAAGTTCACGGACGGGTGGAAGCGGAGTCCGCCCTTGTACGGCCCGAGCACGGACGAGAACTGGATGCGGTATCCGCGGTTGACCTGCAGCCGGCCGGCGTCGTCGACCCACGGCACCCGGAACAGGATCTGCCGCTCCGGCTCGACGAGCCGCTCGAGGATGCCGCCGTCGACGTACTCCGGGTGCCGTTCGAGCACCGGGGCGATCGAATGCAGCACCTCGTGCACGGCCTGCTGGAACTCCGGCTCGTGCGGGCTCCGCGACAGCACGGTGTCGAACACGGGCTGGACGGACGGGGCGAGCGGATGGAAGTCGACGGAGGAGGAAGCGGTCACGCGAAAGACTTTCTGATGGGGGATTCTCGAGTGCGTGCGATCGTGTCGCGTGAGGCGTCGCCGGGTCGGGCGGAGCTTTTCACACTACTGGAACCTCCGTCGTGAGAACTTTCACGCTGCGGGAAAGCGCTGGTCACCCGGTGTTCTGCAGGCCGGCGGCGACGCCGCTGACCGACAGCAGGAGCAGGCGGCGCTGCTCGTCATCGGCGCCGGAGCCGGCCGGGGACTCCGAACGCAGCGCGCGCAGCGCCCGCAGCTGCAGCAGGGACAGCGCGTCCACGTACGGGGTGCGCAGCTGCACAGCCCGCTGCAGGATCGGCTTGTTCTCCAGCAGACGCGCGCCGCCGGTGAGGCGGATCACCCACTCCCGGGTGAGGGCGAGCTCATCGAGGACGAGCTGCGCGAGGTCGTCGCGGTCTCCGAGGGCGAGATACTGCCGGGCGATGCGCTCGTCGGTCTTCGCCAGGCTCATGGCGACGTTGTCGATCAGGGTGCGCAGCAGCGGCCACTCGCGGTAGGCCTCCGCCAGCAGCTCCTCGTCGCCGACCGCGGCGAGGGCCGTGCCCAGTCCGAACCAGCCCGCGAGGTTGATGCGGGCCTGCGTCCAGGCGAACACCCACGGGATGGCCCTGAGATCCTCCAGGGACTCGACGGAGAGCCCGCGGCGAGCCGGGCGCGATCCGAGGGCGAGCAGGCCGATCTCCTCCAGCGGGGTGACGGTGGCGAACCAGGGGGCGAAGCCGTCGGCCTTCACCAGGGAGAAGAAGCGCTCGCGCGAGGCGGCGTCCATGACGCCGGCGATGTCCGCGAACCGCGTGGCCGCATCGCTCGTGCGCTTCTCGACCGTCGGCGACGAGGCGAGCAGCGTGGCCGCGGCGACCTGGTCGATGTGGCGCATCGCGATCGCCGGCTCGCCGTAGCGGGCGAAGATGACCTCGCCCTGCTCGGTGAGCTTGAAGCGTCCGTCGACGGAGTGCGGCGGCTGCGCCAGGATCGCCGAGTTGGCCGGGCCGCCGCCGCGGCCGAGGGCGCCGCCGCGGCCGTGGAACAGGGTCAGCTCGATGCCGGCATCCTGCGCCCACTGCGCGATCTTCTCCTGGGCCTCGTAGAGCGCGAGGTTCGCGGCGACGGGGCCGACGTCCTTCGACGAGTCCGAGTAGCCGAGCATCACCTCGAGCCGGTTGCCGGTCGCGGCCATCCGCTTCCGGAACTCCGGGAAGGCGACCGCCTCTGCGAGGATGCCGGGCGCCGCCTGCAGGTCGGCGAAGGTCTCGAAGAGGGGGACCACGTCGAGCACGGGGGCGTCGTCGCCGAGTGCGTGCCGGGCGAGCCTGTACACGGCGGCGAGATCGGCGGCCGACTGGGTGAACGACACCACGTACCGGCCGGCGGCGCGGAGGCCGAGATCGCGCTGGATGTCCGCAATGGCGCGGAACACCTCCAGGACCTCCTCCGTCTGCGCGCTCAGCGCCGCGCCGCTCTCCAGCTCGGCGAGCGCCTTGGCGTGCACCTGCGAGTGCTGGCGCACCTCCAGCTCGGTGAGGTGGAATCCGTAGGTCTCCACCTGCCAGATCAGATGCTGCACGCCGCCGAAGGCGTGACGGCGGGCGCCGGAGTCCGCCAGCGACGCCTGCACCGTGCGGAGATCCGCGAGCAGCTCCTCGGGCGCAGAGTAGCGGAGCGCGCCGCCGCGGCGGGTGTCCGCGACGCGGCGGGCGACGGCGAGCAGCACGCGGCGGTGCGGCTCGCCGGGGGAGCGGGCTGCGAGCTCTGACGCATCCTCCGGATCCGCGGCCGCGAACGCCTCCCACAGGGCCGTCACTGCCGCGCTCGGCGGGGTGTCCTCGGCATCCAGGGTGAGCGTGCGGCCGATGCGGCCGATCGAGCGCTCCAGCCCGCGCAGCACGTGCTCCGAGGCGATCTGCGACGCCTCGCGGGTGACGGATGCCGTGACGAACGGGTTGCCGTCGCGGTCGCCGCCCACCCAGGAGCCGATGCGCACGAAGGCGGGGACGACGGGGGCCGAGGCACCCGACTCCTCGCCGCGCAGCGCGTCGTCGATGCGGCGGTACACGTGCGGAACGGTCGTGAACAGCGTCTCGTCGAAGACGCCCATCACCGTGCGCACCTCGTCGGTCGGGGACGGCTTCTGCGCACGCAGGGGCGCAGTGCGCCAGAGGACGTCGATCTCCTCGAGCATCCGGCGGCGGGCGCGGTGCTCCTCGGCGCCGCCGTCGCTCGACGCGTCGTGCTGGGTCAGCAGCTCGGAGAGGCGGCGGATGCTCGAGGAGACCGCCCGGCGGCGCGCCTCCGTGGGGTGCGCGGTGAAGACCGGGTGGAAGCGGAGACCGTCGAGGCGGCGGCGCGCCTCGTCCTCGCCGACCTCGCCGGTCAGACGCGCGAACGCGGAGGCGACGGTGTCCGCGGCGTCCTCGCGGCCCGGCTGCCCGGCGCGCTCGCGCAGGACTCGCACCCGCTGGTGCTCCTCGGCGAGGTTCACCAGGTGGAAGTAGCACGTGAACGCACGCGCGACCTCGTCGGCACGGGAGATGCTGAACGACTCGGCGATCGCCGCAGCGCGCTCGAACGCGTCCGGGCTCTCCTCGTCGTAGGCCTGGATGGTGGCGAGGCGCAGGCGCTCGACGTCCTGGAAGAGGTCGTCGCCGCCGGCCTCGCGGAGCACCTGGCCGAGCAGGGCTCCGAGCATCCTCACGTCGGAGCGCATCGCCTCGGGGATGCCCTGGCCGGCTTCGAATCGGCCGATGATGCGGATGGCCGAGGTGTCGGTGGGTTCGGTGAAGGAGTGTGCGGGGGTCACGGTTCGAGAGTAGCCCGGCAGCGAATCCTCACATGACCGACCTGTTTCCGCGGCGTAACAAACCGGGCGCCGCCTACGATGGGGTGGATGCGCATCTCGGCCAACCCCCTCCGCGGTCAGCAGTTCCCCGCCGTCCTCCTGCTCCTCGCAGCGGGCCTCGGACTCCTGCTGGCCAACCTCCCGACCCACGACGCGCTGGCCTCGCTCCTCGACTTCCACATCGCGGTGCCCGGCACCGATCTCGACCTCTCCGTGGCGCACTGGGTCTCCGACGGCCTGCTCGCCGTCTTCTTCCTCGTGGTCGCGATCGAGCTGCGCCACGAGCTGACCCACGGCGAGCTCGACTCCGTGAGCAAGGCCGTGCAGCCGGCGATCGCCGCCGCGGGCGGCATCCTGGTCCCGATCGCCGCCTACCTGCTCATCGCCGGGCCGGCGGCGGGCACGGCGGAGACCGCCGCCGGCTGGCCGGTGCCGACCGCGACCGACATCGCCTTCGCCCTCGGCGTCCTCGCGATGTTCGGGCGAGGGCTGCCCTCGGGCGTGCGCGTGTTCCTCCTCGCGCTCGCGATCCTCGACGACATCGTCGGCATCGTCTTCATCGCCGTGCTCTTCGCGCACGACGTGCAGTGGCTGCTGTTCGGCCTCGCCGTCGTCGCCGTCGCCGTGTTCTGGGCGCTGAGCCGGCTCCTGCACGCCAAGGGCCACCCCCTGATCGCCGTCGCGATGGCGGTCGTCGGCGTCGTCTCCTGGGGACTCGTCGCAGCCTCCGGCGTCCACGCCACCATCGCCGGCGTCATGCTCGGCCTGGTCATGGCACCCGTTCCGGCGGGGCGCGTGCGGCACGCGCTGGAGCCGACCGTCAACGGGTTCATCCTGCCGGTCTTCGCCTTCGTCGCCGCCTTCGTGGTGATCCCGGCGGTGTCGCCGTCTGCGCTGTCGCCCGCGTTCTGGGCGATCGTCGTGGCGCTCCCGGTCGGCAAGATCGTCGGGATCTCGCTGTTCGGCTGGGCGGCCATGCGCATCCGGCCGCAGGGCGCCCCGCCCGCGCTGCCCTTCGCAGACCTCGTGGCAGCAGGGGCGCTCGGCGGCATCGGCTTCACCGTCTCTCTGCTGCTCGCGAACCTCGCCTTCGCGAGCGACGCCGGCATCCGCGACCAGGCCATCCTCGGCGTCCTCGTCGGATCGCTGATCGCCCTCGCCCTCTCCGGCGTCATCGTGTCGCTGCGGGCCGGGTGGTATCGCCGCGTCGCATCCGCGGCATCCTGAACCGTCCGCCGAAGGAGGCACGATGACGCACGCCGAGCCCGACCCGCTGCGGGCCGCCGCCGAGACAATGCGCGCGGTCAGGGCGCGCTGCGTCTGGTCGCAGCGCATCACCCACCGCGACCTCGTGCCGTATCTCATCGAGGAGTCGCACGAGGTCATCGACGCCGTGGAGAGCGGCACCCGCGCCGACCTCCGCGAGGAGCTCGGCGACCTGCTCTGGCAGGTGCTGTTCCATTCCGCGATCGCGGCGCAGGACCCCGACGACCCGTTCGACATCGACGACGTCGCGAAGACGCTCACGGAGAAGATGGTGCGGCGGCACCCGCATGTCTTCGCGGATGCCGTCGCGACCACGCCCGAGGAGGTGCTGGTGCACTGGAACGCGGCGAAGGCCGCGGAGAAGCGCACCCGTCGCAGCGTGCTCGACGGCGTGCCCCCGGGGATGCCGGCCCTGGCGCGCGCGCAGAAGCTCGCCGGCCGTGCCGCCGGCGTGGGCGTGCACCCTGCCGCCTCGGTGCCAGGGCCGCCGGCATCCGAGGCGGAGCTCGGGGAAGCGCTGCTCGCTCTCGTCGGGACGGCGCACACCAACGGCTGGGACGCCGAGCGCGCGCTGCGCGAGCGGCTGCGGACGCTGGAGGACGAGGTCCGCGCGTCCGAATCACGGGACTGATCCCGCTCCCGGGCCTTTCGGGAGGCCTGCGGGGGATTCGAAACCGGGGTAGGCGACCTGGAAGGATGGAGGCGTGGCTACTGTGAACCCGCCGCGCGGCATGCGCGACATCCTCCCCGCCGACAAGGCCCGCCGTGAGCGCGTCCTCTCCGTCATCCGCGAGCGCTACCGCGCGCACGGCTTCGACGAGATCGAGACGCCCGCGCTGGAGGAGTACTCCCGGCTGCATGCGGGCATCGGCGGCGACAACGAGAAGCTCGCCTACAACGTCCTGCGTCGCGGCCTGGATGCCGAGGCGATCCGGGATGCCGCGGCGGACCCCGCCGCGCTGGCCGACCTGGGCCTGCGCTACGACCTGACCGTGCCGCTCGCCCGGTTCTACGCGAGCAACCGCGGGCAGCTCCCCGGCGTCTTCCGCGCGATCCAGATCGGACCCGTGTGGCGCGCCGAGCGGCCGCAGAAGGGACGCTACCGCCAGTTCGTGCAGTGCGACATCGACATCATGGGCGACGACTCCGCACGCGCCGAGGCCGAGCTCATGGTCGCGTCGCTGGACGCGCTGGATGCTCTCGGCCTCGAGGGGGCGACGGTGCGCATCAACGACCGTCGGGTGCTCGACTGGATGCTCGAGTCGTTCGGGTTCGCACTCGAGGAGCGTCCGGGGGTGCTGATCACGATCGACAAGCTCGACAAGATCGGCCCCGACGGCGTCGCGGCGGAGCTGCGCGAGCGCGGCGCGGCGGCTGCGGCCGTCGACGCCTTCGAGGCCTTCCTGCGCCGCCCGCAGACGATGGAGTACAACCCCTACGGCGAGCGGCAGATCCGCAAGGCGCTGCCCGAGGGTGCGCCGGAGGAGATCGTCGGTCACCTCGTCGGCATCGGCGAGGCCGTCGCGGCGGGCCGTGGCGTCACCGACATCCCGCTCGTCTTCGACCCGTTCCTCGTGCGCGGCATGGGCTACTACACCGGCACCATCTTCGAGCTCGCGCACCCGTCGGTCGACTACTCGCTCGGCGGCGGCGGACGCTACGACGGCATGATCGGCCGCTTCCTCGGCCAGCAGGTCCCCGCCGTCGGCTTCTCGCTCGGCTTCGAGCGCATCGTCGACCTCGTCACGGCCGGCGCCGACGACGACGCCGAGGCGGTCGTGCTCATCCACGACGCCGACGTCCCGGTCGCCGAGCTCGTCACGCACAAGGCGCGGCTCATCGCCGGCGGGGCGCGGGTGCGCCTGGAACGCCGCACGAAGAACCTCAAGGCGCTGCTCGAGCGCTCCGCAGCCGACGGCTACACCGCCTTCGCGACGGTGTCGGCGGGTGCCGCAGAGCCGGAGCTCAAGCCGCTCGGCTGAGCGGCGCCTGCTCGCGTGAGCGGACCATCCTGACGCCGTTCACCGGCGGTTCACGACGATCGGGTCGAATCGGCGTATGAGCCGGATCCGTCTCCTCGCCGCGATCGGGGTGGGCGCTGTCGCATCCGCCGCCGGCATCCGGGTCGTGCTGCGCCACCAGGCGGCGATCGCCCGACGGCGGATCGGCAAGCCGCTGGGGGAGGAATCCCTCGACGCGGACCGCGTGTGGCGGCGGGCGCTGGACGGTCCGGCGATCGAGCTGCTCGTGCTCGGCGACTCGCTCGCGGCCGGACTCGGCGCCGAGCGACGCAAGGAGACGCTCGGCGGACGGCTCGCAAAGAGCCTCGCCCGGCGTCAGCACCGGCCGGTGCGGCTGCGCACGGCGGCGGTCGTCGGCTCGGAGTCGCCCGATCTGGCCGCTCAGCTGGATGCCCTGCCGCCGGAGTACCGTCCGGATGCCGCGGTCATCGTGGTCGGCGGGAACGACGTCACGCACCGGATCCCCGTCTCCGTGTCCGTGCAGCATCTCGAGGAGGCGATCACCAGGCTCCGCGCCCGCGGGGCCGAGGTCGTCGTCGGCACCTGTCCTGACCTCGGCGCCCTGCGGCCGGTGCCGCAGCCGCTGCGGCGTCTGATCTCCAGCCTCTCCCGGCGGCTGGGCGAGGCGCAGGCGGAGGCCGCCGCGCGAGCGGGAGCTCATGCGGTCGACCTCCGTCGCGCCGTCGGCTCGATGTTCTTCGACGACCCGGAGGCGATGTTCAGCCTGGACAGGTTCCACCCGAGCCCGCTCGGCTACCGGCGCACCGCCGAGGCGCTGCTTCCCGCCGTCGAGAGGGCGCTCGCGGTCAGGCCCCGGCTGGTGCGGCGCTGAAGGAGGCCGCCCACTCGGCGACCCGGCGGGCGCTCTCCTCCTCGGAGATGTCCTCGATCCTCGTCATCAGCGACCAGCGCACCCCGAACGGGTCGCGGATGCTGGCGAAGCGGTCTCCGGACACGAAATCGCTCGGCGCCTCGCGGACCGTCGCCCCGGCGGCGACGGCCCGCTCGACGACCGTGTCGACGTCGGAGACGTACAGGCCCATCGAGTAGCAGTCCTCCTCGCCCTGGGGCGCGGGCACGAGGTGGTACTCGGGATTCGGCTCGCCGAGCTGGAGGTGCCCGAGCCCGAAGTCGAGATCGGCGTGCGCGACGACGTCGCCGAACTCGGTGACGTCGATCACGCGGGCGCCGAAGACGTCGCGGTAGAAGGCGATCGCGTCCTTCGCGCGCGGGATCGCCAGGAACGGGGTGAGGGCGGTCGCGCCGTGCGGGCGGCCGTCCGTGGTGTGCGCGCCGGTCACGCCGGCTCTGCTCTGATCTGTCATGCCGTCAGGCTAGGAGCGGGTGGACGCCGGTCGCTTGAAGATCCGCGACAGCCTCGCGAGCGATGTCCCTGCCGGTGCGTAGCCTGGGGCGATGGTCGACCCCACCCGCGGCATCCTCTACCCGGCACGACTGCCGCAGTTCCACCGGCTGCCCGCGGCGAGGGAGGCCGCCGAGCTTGCGGCGTGGTTCTGGATCCCCGAGTGGGACGTCGCGCCGGGTCACACCTCGCGGCAGGAGGTCGTCGGCTATCCCGCGTTGAACCTCGTCGTCGAGCCCGGTGCCGTCACCCTCTCCGGGGCGACCACCCGGATGTCGCACCGCGACCTCCGCGGCACGAGCTGGGCGGTGGGCGCGCTGCTGCGCCCGGCGGCTGTCGCAGCGCTCGTCGAGGCGCCCGCCGGACTCGTGGACGGGGAGCGTGAACTCGACGAGCCCGGCCTGCGCGCCGCCGTGACCGCAGCGATGGGGAGCGGGGCGGGGCATCGGGAGCGGGCGGTCCGCGCCTTCTCCGACTGGCTCGTCGCGCGCACCGGGCCCGTGGGCGATGCCGCGCGGCAGGCCAACGCGCTCGTCGACGCGCTGCTGGGGGACGGCGCCGCGGACACCCCGGAGGAGGCGGCGGCACGGCTGGCCGTGTCCGTGCGTACGCTGCAGCGCCTCGCCCACCGTCACGTGGGCGTGGCCCCCGCCGCGATGATCCGCCGCCGCCGGCTCCAGGAGGCCGCCGAGCGTCTCCGCCTCGATCCGTCGACCGACCTCGCCACGCTCGCCGCGGAGACGGGATACGCGGACCACGCGCACCTCACCCGCGACTTCCGCGCCGTGCTCGGCATCGCCCCGACCACCTACCGCTCGGATGCGGCGAGCTGATCAGTCCCGCGCGAGTCGCAGTCGCAGCATCCGGTAGCCCACTCCGAGGAGGACGACCCCGGTGCCGATCGCGGCGGAGAGGACGGGCAGGGTGTTCACGAGCACGAGGCAGCCGAGCGCGCCGATCACCTGCAGCGCGCGCGGGTATCGGCGCGCCGGCGCCCCCTGACGGAAGGCCGAGGCGTTCGCGATCAGGTAGTACAGCAGCACGCCGAAGGAGGAGAACCCGATCGCGCCGCGGAGGTCGGCCAGCAGCACGATGCCGATCACGATCGTCGCCACCACGATCTCGGCCCGGCGCGGCACCTGCCAGCGGTCGTCCACCTTCGCCAGGAACCGCGGGAGATCGGCCTCGCGCGCCATCGCGAGGGACGTCCGGCCGATGCCCGTGAGCAGGGCCAGCAGGGCGCCGAGAGACGCCGTCGCCGCGGCGATCCGGACCACGGGGGCGAGCGGCGCCCAGCCGGCCTGGGCGACGAGGTGCGCCAGGGGAGCGGTGCCGGCATCCGCCCCGAGCACGAGCAGCACGCTCACCGCGACCAGCGCGTAGACGAGCACGGCGCCGGCGAGGGCGAGCACGATCGCCCTCGGGATGCAGCGGGCGGGATCGACCACCTCCTCGCCCATGGTCGCGATGCGCGCGTACCCGGCGAACGCGAAGAACAGCAGCCCTGCTCCCTGCAGCACGCCGTACGCGGTCGCGTCGGGGAGAGGTTCGGGGGTGGCGCCGGGCGCGGCGGTGAGCCCCGCGGCGACCACCACGGCGAGTCCCAGCAGCGACACGACGACGAGGATGCGCGTGAGCAGCGCGGTGCGGGTGACGCCGAAGCAGTTCACCGTCGCCAGGGCCGCCACCGCGGCGACGGCGACGGGCACCTGCCAGCCGGCGGGGGCGGCGTACGCGGCGAAGGTCATCGCCATGGCAGCGCAGCTCGCGATCTTGCCGATCACGAAGCACCATCCGGCGATGAAGCCCCACCACGGCCCGATCTCGGCGCGGGCGTACGCGTACGTGCCGCCGGCGACCGGATGCACAGCGGCGAGCTGCGCGGAGGAGGTGGCGTTGCAGTACGCGACGAGGGCGGCGATCGCGAGCGCGACGAGCAGACCGCTCCCGGCGGCGTCGAGCGCCGGCTCCCAGACGGAGAAGACGCCGGCGCCGACCATCGAGCCGAGGCCGATGGCGACGGCGTCACGGAGGCTCAGGCGGCGCGCGAGGGGCATCCCGTCATCGTGCCACGGCGGAGTGAACGGCGCGTGTCGTCAGGTGTCGCGCGCCGCGGTGACGCGCTTCTTCTCCCTGACGTAGACCTCGCGGCGCACTCTCGCGACGACGTCGCCGTGGCGGTCGGTGATCTCCGTCTCGAACCACTCCAGGACCTTCGCCCCGCCGTGGGCACGCTCGCGGATGTCCGCGGCGCGCTCCTTCGGCACGGAGAACTCCGCCGTGAGGACTCCGCGACCCGGCTTGAGGAACTCGATCTCGCCACGCGTGTCCCAGACGACGTAATCCCGGCCGAGCTGATGCATCACCAGCATGAAGAAGTACGGATCGGTCATCGCAGACATCGACCCGCCGAAGGCGGTCTTCACGTAATTGCGGGTGAACACGTTCACGTGCAGTTCGACGGTCGCATGCGTCCAGTCGGGGCTGAATCGGCGAACCCGGATGCCGCTGAAGAGATTCGGGATCCAGAGGCTCATGCCCACGGCGAGGCGACGGGGAGTGATGCGCATGCAGCCAGTGTGCGACATCCGGCCGGACCCGACGAAGACGGCTGGAGGGTTGTTACAATTGTTCTAGTTCGTCTAGAATTAGTAGACATAGAGGGAGGTCCGGAGATGCTGATCAGAGTCGACGTCGACAGTCCGCGACCGCTGTACGACCAGGTCGCGGCATCCGTCCGTGCGGACATCCTGCTCGGGGAGCTCTCGCCAGGGGATCGCCTTCCCGCGGCGCGCGAGGTCGCCGAGGCGCTCGACATCAATCAGCACACCGTGCTGCACGCCTATCAGCGCCTGCGCGACGAGGGCCTCGTCGACCTCCGCCGCGGGCGCGGTGCCGTGATCTCCGCCTCCGCCGCACCGCTCGCGGAGCTCGCCCACGACATCGACCGCCTTGTGCGTCGCGCCGCGAGTCTCGGCGTCTCAGCGGACACGCTCGCAGGCATCGTGCAGTCCCACCGTGACGGCATCGTCCCTGGCCGTCCCGACCCTGAGGAGGTCTCGACATGACGACCCACGATCTCACCCGCACCCCGCCGGCGCTGCTGCGCCGGGCCCGGCTCACCTTCGTCATCCTCGCCGTCGCCGTTCCGGTGCTTCTCACCGTGATCGGCGTCGGCGTGATCCTCTCCTGGCTCCCGGAGCTCCCGGAGATCGTCGTCACGCACTGGGGCGTCGCGGGCGCGGACCGCACGGGCCCCGCCTCGATGTATCTCTGGCTGCTGATCGGCACCGGTCTCGGTCTCCCGTGGCTGATGGCCGTCACCACCCTCGCCGCCGTCGGCACGCACTGGGGCGGGGCGGCTCGCCTGATGGGATCGCTCGCCGTCGGCCTGTCCGCACTGTCCCTCGTGATGAACGTCGGCTCCCTCGGCATCCAACGCGGCATCGGCGATCCGGCCGACGTGCCGGGCGTCGGCGGCATCGTGGCCCTGGCCTTCGCCGCGCTGCTCTTCATCGGCGCGATCGGCTGGCTCGTGCAGCCGCGGGTGGAGGCCGATCCCGGTCGCACGCTGGAGGCGCGGCATGCCGTGCGCGTGGCGGACGGGGAGCGGGTCGTCTGGCTCGGCTCGACCACGATGCCGCGCGCGGCTCTCGCGGCCGTCGTCCTCCTGCTGCTCGCGCTCGTCGTGCTCGCGGCGTACATGCTGCTCACCGGGGTGGAGGGCGGCGGGATCGTGGCGATCGTCGTCATCGTCGTCGCCGCCGCGCTGGCCACCGCCGCGTCGTTCCGGGTGCGGATCACCCCGGAGGGCTTCTCCGCTCGGTCGCTCGCCGGCTGGCCGCGCGTGTTCATCCCGACCTCCGAGATCGTCTCGGCACGGGCGGTCGACGTCTCACCGTTCGGAGAGTTCGGCGGCTGGGGCTGGCGGGTGGCCGTCGACGGCCGCACCGGCATCATCATGCGGCGCGGAGCCGCCGTCGAGGTGTCGCGACGAGAGCGGAAGCCGTTCATCGTGACGATCGACGGCGCGGAGGAGGCCGCGGCCCTGCTGCAGGCCTACGTCGAACGCGGTCGAACCGACGGCGGCGAGAGGAGCCAGTCGTGAGCGCCCGCGTGAGATGGACCGCCGTCATCCTGTTCTGCCTCCTCTCCTGCGGTCTCGCCTGGCTCGTCTGCCTTCCGCTCTGGCTCGGCGACGGCCTCGCCGAGCCGAGCTCGGCGCTCCTCCTGCCGGCGATGATGTCCACCCCGGCGGTGGCGGCGATCATCGTGAGCCTCGTGACCGGAGTCCCCGCGCGAGGAGAGCGGGCGCGGTTCCTGGGCCTCTGGCCGCTTCGTCCCGCCAGGCGGGTCGTGTGGCTCATGGTCGCGGGCTGGCTCGCGCCGCCCCTGCTCGTCGGAGTCAGCATCCTCGTCGCCGCGGCGCTCGGATTCGTGCAGCTCGATCCGTCGTTCGCGGGATTCGGAGCCGAGGTCGAGAAGGCGCTCCCGGACGACGCCCCGATGCCGCCGATCGGGCTGATCGTGCTCGCGCAGATCCTCACGATCCCGCTCGGCGCCCTGTTCAACTCCGTCCTCGCGTTCGGAGAGGAGCTGGGATGGCGCGGCTGGCTGCTTCCGGCGCTCCGGCCGCTCGGCACCTGGCCGGCGCTGCTGCTCAGCGGGGCGGTCTGGGGCGTCTGGCACAGCCCGGTGATCCTCCTCGGGTACAACTTCGACCGGACGGATCTCACCGGTGTGCTGTTCATGATCGGCGGCTGCGTGGCCTGGGGTGTGCTGCTGGGCTGGCTGCGGCTGCGCTCGGCATCCGTGTGGCCGGCCGTCCTCGCCCACGGGGCGCTGAACGCCTCCGGCGGGCTCATCGTGATCTTCGCGGCGGCGAAGCCCGACCTCGCGCTCGCCGGCCCGCTCGGCCTCGCCGGATGGGTCGTGCTCGCGGCGGTCGTCCTGGTGCTCGTGCTGACCGGCCAGTTCCGAGACCAGCCAGAGCTCAGCGGCGCTCCGGTGCGCCTGCTCTCGCCGCCGCGCAGCTGACCTGCGCCCTTGACGCTCCGGCGGGCGCGGGGTTGGCTGAGGACATGGACTCCACACCAGCGGCCTGGGCCGACGCCGACGCCTTTCTCGCCGACACCCTCGTCGGACACGACCCCGCGCTCGAGGCCACGCTCGAGGCGCAGCGCGATGCAGGCCTGCCCGCCATCGAGGTCGCCCCGGTCGCGGGCAAGCTGCTGAACCTCCTCGCCCGCCTCAGCGGCGCCCGTCGGGTACTCGAGATCGGCACCCTGGGCGGCTACTCGACGATCTGGCTGGCGCGCGCCGTGGGCGACGGCGGACGCGTGGTCACGGTCGAAGCGGAGGCCGCGAACGCGGCGATCGCACGGAGGAGCATCGACGCGGCCGGAGTCGGAGAACGCGTGGAGATCCGCATCGGACGCGGTGCCGACGTGCTGCCGACCCTGGTCGGCGGCTTCGACCTCGTGTTCATCGACGCCGACAAGGAGTCGAACACGGTCTACCTCGACTGGGCGGCGAAGCTCGGACACCCCGGCACGGTCGTCGTGCTCGACAACATCGGGCGCGAGGGGGAGATCGTCCGCGACGACGCGACGGACTCCAAGGTGATCGGCACGCGGGACGGCCTGCGGATGCTGGGGGAGGACCCGCGCTTCGACGCGACCGCCCTCCAGACGGTCGGCGTCAAGGGCTGGGACGGCGTCGCGATCGCCCTCGTCGTCTGAGCACCGTCATCCCCTCGGGCGCGGCCGGCGGGCGGGCTAGACTGGGCGCGGATCGACGTCGCTCCACCACACCCTTTCCCTGAGCAAGGAGCACATCTGTGGCACTGATCGAGGCTGTAGGCGCACGCGAGATTCTGGACTCGCGCGGAAACCCGACCGTCGAGGTGGAGGTGCTCCTCGATGACGGCGTCGTCCAGCGTGCGGCCGTCCCGTCCGGCGCGTCCACCGGCGCCTTCGAGGCGTACGAGCTGCGCGACGGCGACAAGAGCCGCTATGGGGGCAAGGGCGTCCTGAAGGCCGTCGAGGCCGTCATCGACGAGCTGGGGCCGGCGATCGAGGGCGTGGAGGCGAGCGAGCAGCGCATCGTCGACGAGATCCTCATCGAGACCGACGGCACCGAGAACAAGCAGCGCACCGGCGCCAACGCGATCCTCGGCGTCAGCCTCGCGGTCGCGAAGGCCGCGGCCGACTCGGCCGACCTGCCGCTGTTCCGCTACCTCGGCGGCCCGAACGCGCACGTGCTGCCCGTTCCGCTGTTCAACGTCATCAACGGCGGCGAGCACGCGGACAACGGCATCGACATGCAGGAGTTCTTCCTCGCGCCGATCGGCGCCGAGACCTACTCCGAGGCGCTCCGCTGGGGCGTGGAGACCTATCACGTGCTGCGCGCCGAGCTGAAGGCGGCGGGATACGCGACCGGCCTCGGTGACGAGGGCGGCTTCGCCCCCGACCTGCCCAGCAACCGCGAGGGCCTCGACTTCCTCGTCAAGGCGATCGAGAAGGCCGGCTTCAAGCCCGGCACCGAGATCGCGCTCGGCCTCGACGTCGCCGCGACCGAGTTCTTCAACGACGGCGTGTACCGCCTCGACAACAAGGACTGGTCGGCCCCCGAGCTCATCGAGTACTACCAGGGCCTGGTCAGCGACTTCCCGATCGTCACGATCGAGGATGCTCTCGCCGAGGACGACTGGGACAACTGGAAGCTCCTCACCGAGGCGCTCGGCTCCAAGGTCCAGCTGGTCGGCGACGACCTGTTCGTCACCAACCCGCAGCGCCTCGCCGACGGCATCCAGCGCGGCGTCGCCAACTCGCTGCTCGTCAAGGTCAACCAGATCGGCACGCTCACCGAGACGTTCGACGCGGTCAGCCTCGCACAGCGCTCCGGCTACACCGCGATGCTCTCGCACCGCTCGGGCGAGACCGAGGACACCACGATCGCCGACCTCGTCGTCGCGACGAACTCGGGTCAGATCAAGGCGGGTGCGCCTGCTCGCAGCGAGCGCGTCGCGAAGTACAATCAGCTTCTGCGCATCGAGGAGGAGCTGGGCGACGCCGCGGTGTTCGCCGGTCGCTCCGCGTTCCCCCGCTACCAGGGCTGAGCGCAGCTGAAGACTGCTTGACACCGCTCTCCGAGCGGGCACGACGGAGGAGGAGCCGTGGCACGACGACCGGCTCCTCCTTCGGCGTCTCCGGGCGCGTCCTCCGCTCGCCCGTCCGGCGCCACCGGGCGGAAGGGTGCGACGCCCGCCGCGAAGTCCCGTGCGAGGGGCGCGGTCTCTCCCCGCGCGACCTCGCGCGGCGCCGCGGCACAGCGCGTCGACGTGCGCGAATGGGCCTCCGGCATCCGCCTCTCGGCGTTCTCGGTGATCATGCTGTCCCTCGTCATCCTGGGTGCCTGGGTGCTCGTGCCGACGCTGGGCACGTTCATCGATCAGCGGCAGAAGATCGCCGCGCTCGAGGCCTCCATCCAGGTGTCGGAAGACGAGATCGCGGCCCTGGAGCACGAGCGCGAACGCTGGCGCGACCCCGCCTACATCACGACGCAGGCCCGCGAGCGGCTCTACTACGTCAAGCCCGGCGAGGTCGTCTACTTGATAGACAACGACCTCGATCCGGCCGCCCTCCCGCGAGAGCAGGAGCCGGTGAGCGACACGCTCGAGGAGAGGCCGGCGGACTGGATGCCGCAGCTGCTGCGCACCCTCACCGCAGCCGGCCTCAGCCAGACCGCCGCCGTCGCACGCTGACACCGCCGCTCGCTCGTTCCGAGCATCCTCCCGGCCGCCTCCCGTACGCTGGGAGGGTGACCACGCCGCCATTCCCCGCGCCCACGACCGCCGAGCTCGCCGTGGTGTCGGCCCAGCTGGGGCGGCCCGCTCGCGGCGTCGTCGGCATCGCCGCGCGCTGCGTGTGCGGGAACCCCACGGTGGTCGCGACGACGCCGCGCCTTCCCGACGGCACGCCGTTCCCCACGTTCTACTACCTCACGCATCCTGCGGCGACCGCGGCGATGTCCACGCTCGAGGCGACGCAGGTGATGCCCGAGCTGGCCGCCCTGCTCGCCGACGACGAGGACGTCGCCGCCGCGTACCTCGCGGCGCACGAGGCGTATCTGGCGGACCGGGCGCAGTTCGGCGAGGTGAGCGAGATCGACGGCATCTCCGCGGGCGGCATGCCCACCCGCGTCAAGTGCCTGCACGCGCTCGCAGGCCACGCGCTCGCCGCCGGCCCCGGTGTGAACCCCATCGGCGACGAGGCGCTCGCGCGATCCGCATGGACGCCGGCGGAATGCCGCTGCGATGACCCGGGCGCCGCCCTGCGCGACGTCGAGGCGTCGACGGCATGACCCGGAAGCGGATGCTGCGCGGGGCGGTCGCTGCGGCGGCGGCCGTGGCATCCGTCCTGCTCCTCGGTGCGGCGGCCACGCCGGCGCCGGTCCCCGACGACCCCGCCGACCCGGTGCGGGCGGCCGAGTACTGGCTCGACGGGGCCGGCATCCGCGAGGCCTGGCAGACGACCCGCGGGGAGGGCGTCACGATCGCCGTCATCGACACGGGCATCGGCAAGGTCCCGGGGACGTTCGACGGCGCGGTGGTCGGCGGCACCGACGTCTCCGGCTCCGGCACCCCTGACGGGCGGACGCCGCTCGGCGCGGTGGACGGCGACCACGGCTCCTGGGTGGCCTCCCTCGCGGCCGGTCGCGGGGCGGCAGACGGGAAGGGCATGATCGGCGTCGCCCCCGAGGCAGACCTCCTTTCGATCTCGGTCGGCTTCGGCGCCGCGGCGGCGGTGCCGTTCACGGAGCAGATCGCCAAGGCCATGCGGTGGGCGGTCGACAACGGCGCCGACATCATCAACCTCTCGTTCACCACCAATACGCTGGACTGGGACCGCAGCTGGGACGAGGCGTTCCTCTACGCCTTCGAGCACGACGTCGTGGTCGTCGTCGCCGCCGGCAACAGGGGGAGCGGCACCAGCATCATCGGCGCCCCCGCGACCATCCCCGGCGTCCTCACGGTCGGCGGCGTCGACCAGACCGGGACGGCGAGCGTCGAGGCGTCGACCCAGGGCATCACCATCGGCATCGCCGCCCCCAGCGAGGGCCTGATCGGCGTGTCCGCCGACGGAACCGTCGTGTCGTGGCGGGGAACAAGCGGAGCGGCGCCGATCGTCTCCGGCATCGCGGCCCTGGTGCGCTCCGCGCATCCCGATCTGAGCGCGGCGAACGTCATCAACCGCATCATCAAGACCGCGATCCCGGTGGAAGGGGCGTCGCAGGTGCCCGACCCGCTGTACGGATACGGCCTCGTCGACGCCCAGGCCGCGGTCACCGCCGACGTGCCGACCGTCGACAAGAACCCGATGGGGGACCTCGCGGAGTGGATCCGGCTGTACCGCAAAGCGGAGACCGTGCCGCAGCCCGAGCCGACCGTGACACCGGTCGCCGTGCCGCCGCTGCCGGATGCGGACGCACCGTCCGAGCCGGGGTCGCCGCTCCTTCCCAGCGCCGATTCACTGCTGTACGGTACCCTCCCGCTCATCGCGGTCACAGTCCCTGGTATCCTGGTAGCGCTTGGCGTCACCGCAGCTGCCCGGCGCATCCGATCGGCGCGCGCTCGCACGCCAAATCCCTGACTCCCGAGGAGTTGTCTCCCTGTGCCTCAGAACAGCACTGTGCCCAAGATCCTGATCGTCGGTGGAGGCTACGCGGGCTTCTACACGGCGTGGAAGCTCGAGAAGCACCTTCGCAAGGGTGAGGCGGAGGTGACCATGGTCGATCCGCTGCCCTACATGACCTACCAGCCGTTCCTCCCCGAGGTCGCGGCCGGCTCCATCGAGGCGCGCCACTCGGTCGTCGCCCACCGTCGCCACCTCAAGCGCACCCACGTCGTCACGGCGAAGGTCACCGGCATCGACCACGCCAACAAGGTCGCCACGATCACCCCGCCGCTGGGCGACCCGTACGAATTCGCCTACGACCACATCGTCGTCACGGCCGGCGCCGTGTCCCGTACCTTCCCGATCCCGGGCATCGCGGACAACGCGATCGGCCTGAAGACGATCGAGGAGGCCGTCGCGATCCGCGACCGCCTGATGTCGAACTTCGACAAGGCGGCGTCCATCCCGGCCGGTCCCGAGCGCGACCGTCTGCTCTCCGTCGTCGTGGTCGGCGGCGGCTTCGCCGGCATCGAGGTCTTCGCAGAGCTCCGCTCGCTCGCCTCGGCGCTCGTCGGCAAGTACCC
The DNA here is from genome assembly GCF_011752045.1 of Microbacterium hydrocarbonoxydans. Classification (GTDB taxonomy): domain Bacteria; phylum Actinomycetota; class Actinomycetes; order Actinomycetales; family Microbacteriaceae; genus Microbacterium. Next base: position 1,142,448 of record NZ_JAAKXW010000001.1, on the reverse strand, counting down.
GCAGCTGAGCTTCGACGACACGCACTTCCACCTCATCGAGGCGATGGGCCGCATCATGCCCGAGGTCTCGCTGAAGACCAGCGAGTGGGTGCTGAAGGACCTCGCCAAGCGCGGCGCCTACGTCCACCTCGACACCCAGGTCACCGGCGCCATCGACGGAAACGTCGAGCTCTCCACCGGCGAGGTCATCCCGACCGACCTGATCGTGTGGACCGCCGGCGTCATGGCGAACCCGACCGTCGTCCGCGGCGGCGACCTCCCCGTCGAGGAGCGCGGCCGCATCCAGACCCGTGCTGACCTGCGCGTGGGCACCGCCGACGAGATCGTCGAGGGCGCCTGGGCCGCCGGTGACGTCTCGGCCGTTCCGGACCTCTCCGGCGGCGGTGTCGGCGGCTACTGCGTGCCGAACGCGCAGCACGCCGTGCGTCAGGCCAAGCTCCTCGCGAAGAACCTCGTCGCCGTGCTGCGCGGTGAGGAGCCGAAGGAGTACTTCCACAAGAACCTCGGCGCCGTGGCCGGCCTCGGCCTCTACAACGGCGTGTTCCAGTCCGGCAAGATCGCGCTCAAGGGATTCGTCGCCTGGGTCGCGCACCGCGGCTACCATGGTCTCGCGATGCCGTCGTGGGAGCGCAAGCTCCGCGTCGTCTGGGGCTGGGTGAACAACCTCTTCCTCGGTCGTGACCTCGTGAACCTGCAGACCGTGCAGAACCCGCGCTACGTGTTCGAGGAGTTCGCCTCCCGTCCGCGTCCGGCAGCGGATGTCGCGCCTGCGGCGCCGAAGACCGGTGCGGTCAAGGTCGAGGCCGCCAAGGCCGAGGCCGAGCCGGCCGCGAAGGCTCCGGCGAAGAAGGCCCCGGCGAAGAAGAAGGCCGAGACGGCCGCCGCCAAGTGAGCGTGTGACATGCGAACGCCCCGATCCCACCAGGGATCGGGGCGTTCTGCATCGGACGTGCCCCCGCTGGGACTCGAACCCAGACTGAAGCGATTTTAAGTCGCCTGCCTCTGCCATTGGGCTACGGGGGCCTGCTCAGAAGCCTAGCGACGGAACGGGTGTGCGACGGGGTCCCGGTAATCCTGAATCGGAGTCCGGGGAGGTCGTAGGGTGGGGGAGTGCTCGACCTCACCGCCGAACTGAGCTCCGCCGCGCGGGGCGTCGCCCCCGAATGGGAGGACCCCGCCCGCTACTGGCCTCGGCTCTCCGCTGCCACCGGGCACCTTCCCGCGCCGGTCGCGGTGATCGACCTCGACGCGCTCCGGTACAACGCCATGGACCTGCTGGTCAGGGCCGGCGGGCTGCCGATCCGCGTCGCCTCCAAGTCCGTGCGGGTGCGGGCCGTGCTCGACGCCGTGCTGCGGCTGCCCGGATTCCGCGGCATCCTCGCGTTCACGCTCGCCGAGGCTCTCTGGCTCGCCGACACCCACGATGACGTCGTCGTCGGCTATCCGACGGTCGACCGCGTGAGCCTTCAGCGACTGCTCGACGACCCGCAGGCGGCAGCGCGCATCACGCTCATGGTCGACGATCCCGCGCACCTCGACATCGTCGACAGCATCGCCCCCGCGGGGAGCCGTCCGGAGATCCGTGTGGCGATCGACGCCGACGCCTCGCTCCGCTCCGCCGCTCTGGGGCACATCGGCGTCCGCCGCTCGGCGCTGTTCAGCCCCGGCGAGGTCGCCGCCTTCGCGCGCAGGATCGTCCGCAGGCCCGGATTCCGTCTTGTCGGCCTGCAGATGTATGAAGCGCAGATCGCCGGTCAGGGTGACGACGCCGGCCCCGATGCGCCGCTGATCCGGCTGGTCCAGGCGCGCTCCCGGGAAGAGCTGCGCGAGCGCCGTGCCGCGATCGTGAGTGCTCTGTCCGACGTCGCCCCTCTGGAGTTCCTGAACGGCGGCGGCACCGGTTCGCTGGAGTTCACCGGAAGCGACGAGTCGCTCACCGAGGCGAGCGCCGGCAGCGGCCTGCTCGGCGGGCACCTCTTCGACGGCTATCGCTCCTTCCGCCCCGCTCCGGCGGCGGCCTTCGCGTTCGACGTCGTCCGCCGCCCGGCCGCGGACATCGCGACCGTCCTCGGCGGAGGCTGGATCGCGTCCGGCCCGGCGCTCGCCTCCCGGCAGCCGCTGCCCGTATGGCCGGAGGGGCTGCGCACCCTGCCGCGGGAGGCCGCAGGTGAGGTGCAGACGCCGCTGCAGGGGAGGGCGGCCCGGGGCCTCGGCGTCGGCGACCGGGTCTGGTTCCGGCACGCCAAGAGCGGGGAGCCCGCCGAGCGCGTCGAAAGCTACCGGCTCGTCTCCGGTGACGAGATCATCGACGAGCTGCCCACCTACCGCGGGGAAGGGAAGACGTTCCTGTGACGAGAATCGGAGGCACCTGGGAGAACTGGGGGCGGACGGCCCGCGTCAAGCCGATCCGCGTGGAGCGGCCGCGCACGCCGGAGGGTGTGCAGCGGGCCGTGAAGGCCGCGGTCACCCACGGCCTGACAGTCAAGGCGGTCGGCGCCGGACACAGCTTCACGGGCATCGCCGTCGCGCCCGGCGTGCTCCTGGAGCTCGACGACCTGCAGGGTCTGGTGTCGGCGGATGCCGTGACCGGCCGTGCCACCCTCCTCGCCGGCACCCGGCTGCACCGCATACCCGGGCTGCTCGCGCCCTACGGACTCGCCATGGAGAACCTCGGCGACATCGACCGGCAGTCGATCTCCGGGGCGATCTCGACCGGCACGCACGGAACCGGCGCGAGGTTCGGCGGACTCGCCACGCAGGTCGTCGGCGTGACGATGATCACCGCGGAGGGGGAGTTCCTCCGGATCGACGAGGCACAGCACAGCGAACTGCTGCCGGCCGCGGCCCTCGGACTCGGCGCCCTCGGCGTCATCGTCGAGGTGACGCTGCAGTGCGTCCCCGCCTTCGTGATGCAGGCGGTCGACGAGCCGGCCCCGCTCGAAGACGTGCTCGCAACGCTCGAACATCGTGTGGCGGCATCCGATCATTTCGAGTTCTACTGGTTCCCGCACACGGAAGTCGCGCTCACCAAGAGGCAGACCCGCCTTCCGGAGTCGGTAAGGCGGGAGCCGCTGCCCGTGGTGGGGAAGTGGATCGACGAGACGCTCCTGTCGAACGGCGTCTACCGCGTGGTCTGCGCCGCGGGGCGGGCGGTGCCGGCGATCACGCCGCCGTTCAGCCGTCTCGCGGTGAAGCTCACCGGCGACCGGCGGTACACGGACCTGTCTCATCGCGTGCTCACCCAGAGCCGCACCGTGCGGTTCCGCGAGATGGAGTACGCGCTGCCGGTCGAGGAGGTCGTCCCCGCGTTCCGCGAGCTCCAGGCGCTCATCGCACGGCGCGGATGGCGGATCGAGTTCCCTGTCGAGGTGCGGTTCGCCGCCGAGGACGACCGGTGGCTCTCCACCGCCCACGGCCGTGCGAGCGGATACATCGCCGTCCATCGCTACTGGCGGGCGGACCCGACCGAGTACTTCGAGGCGGTCGAGCGGATCATGCTCGAGCACGGCGGTCGCCCGCACTGGGGCAAGCTGCACACGCTGACGGCCGAGCAGCTGCGGGAGCGATACCCGCGCTTCGACGAGTTCACGGCCCTCCGGGATCGCCTCGATCCCGAGCGTCGCTTCTCGAACACCCATCTCGAGCGGGTCCTCGGCAGTTGAGCCGCCCCTCCTCGCGACGGGCGCGCCATACCCAGTCGACGCGCAGACTGCGCCGATAGGATGAGAGAAACACGAGGAAGGGTGGGCCTCTGATGGAATGGCTCGTGCCGGTACTGATCGTCGTCGGAGTGATCCTGCTCATCGGCATCTACCTCTGGGCGACGTACAACTCGCTGGTGCAGCTGAACGTCCGCGTCGACGAGGCATGGAGCGGCATCACGGTGCAGCTGAAGAGACGAGCCGACCTCATCCCGAACCTCATCGAGACCGTCAAGGGCTACGCCTCGCACGAGAAGGCCGTCTTCGAGAACGTCACGCGCGCCCGCGCGGAGACCCTCTCCGCGAGCGGCCCGGGTGAGGCAGGCATCGCCGAGGGGCACCTGCAGCAGGCGCTGCGCAGTCTCTTCGCCGTCGCCGAGGCGTACCCGCAGCTGCAGGCGAGCCAGAACTTCCTCCAGCTGCAGCACTCGCTGGTCGACACCGAGGACAAGATCCAGGCCGCGCGCAGGTTCTACAACGGCGGGGTGCGCGAGCTGAACACCAAGATCAAGGTGTTCCCCAACAACCTCTTCGCCAAGGGGCTGGGGTTCACCGAGCGCGAGTTCTTCGAGGTCGCCGACAGCGGCGCGATCTCCGAACCTCCCCGCGTGCAGTTCTGACCGCGAGGGCCCGATGCATGAGCATCGGGCCCTCTGCATGTCCGGGACCCTCTCAGGCTGCGCTCTCGCGCGCGTGCACGTGCCGGCGCACGGGCACCGCGCCGAGACCGTGGAGGGCGGCGTGGACGGCATCCGCCGCGGTGCCCCAGCCCGACACCGAGACGTGCTCGAGGCCCTGCCAGGTGGCGGCGAGAGCCAGCTCGGCGGCGATCCGGCCGGCATCCTCCGGCCGCGCCTGAGGCTCCCACCACGCCGACTGCACCTGCAGGGTCGACGCCGCGCGGTCGGCCTTGAGGTCGACGCGGGAGACGATCCGGTCGCCGACCAGCACGGGCAGCGAGTAGTAGCCGTAGCGGCGCTTCTCGGCGGGGACGTAGATCTCGATCCGGTAGTCGAGGTCGAAGGCGCGGAGCGCCCGCTCGCGGAACCACACGACGGGGTCGAACGGGGTGAGCAGGGCCGCGGCGTCCAGCTTCCTCGGGAGCACCGCATCGCGGTGGCGCCAGGCCGCCAGCGGCCGGCCGCCCCGCTCCCAGCCGCGCACCTGCACGGGCAGCAGCTCGCCGTCGTCCTCGAGCTCGGAGATCGCCTGCGACACCGCGGCCCGATCGCGGATGCGGTAGTAGTCCGCGAGGTCGGACGGGGTCGCCACCCCCGAAGAACGGGCCGCACGGCGCACCAGCTCGCGGATGGCGTCGGGCACGGCGATCTCCCGGGACAGGATGTCCGCCGGGACGACCTGCTCGGCGAGTGCGTAGGTGCGCTCGAATCCCTTGCGACCGCTGATCGCGACCTCGCCGGTGCGCCACATGTGCTCCAGGGCGACCTTCACGTCGTCCCAGTCCCACCAGGTGCCGCGCTCGCGAGGAGCGTCCGCCCTGATGTCCGCCGGCCGGAGCGGCCCGCGTGCGCGGAGCTCGTCGCGGACCCAGGCGAGCGTGCGCTCATTGCTCGCCGCCCAGGACCCGGCCTTCTCCAGCCGCCTGCGGAAGTACTCGCGCCGGAACTCCCACAGCGGCCAGTCCTCGATCGGCATGAAGGTCGCCTCGTGCGCGAGGTACTCGACGTAGTGCGTCGTCCTGGACAGGAAGAGACGGTCCAGGAGCGCCGGGTCGTAGACCCCGAGCCGGGAGAACAGCGGCATGTAGTGCGAGCGGGCGAAGACGTTCACCGAGTCGATCTGGAGCACTCCCAGACGGTCCATCACCCGGTGCACGTGGCGGGAGGAGACGGCGGCAGGGCGGGCACGGGAGAAGCCCTGCGCGGCCAGGGCCATGCGTCGTGCCTGGGCGGCGCTGAGAACATCGGTCACCCGGCCAGGCTAGCGCCGGCCACGGACACCGCTCCGCGTCACGCGTGCCGGAGCGTTCCCGCGCTCGTTCTAGACTTGGGCGATGAGCGAAGAGCAGCGTCCACGGCTGAGGGATCTCTTCCGCCCTCGCCCCCCATCGACCGAACGCACGGTGATCACGGAAGCGGACGAGGCGATACCGCTCCCGCTGCGGATCACCGCCGGCTACGCCTGGCGGCTGCTGCTCATCGCCGCGGCGGTCGCCGGCATCATCTGGATCGTCATCCAGCTCAAGCTCCTCGTGATCCCCCTCATGGTCGGCATCCTCATCACGGCCCTGCTCTGGCCGGCCTTCGAGTGGATGCTGCGCCACCGCTTCCCGCGCTGGGCCGCGGTCGCCATCTCGATCGTCGGCACCCTCGCGATCGTGACGGTGCTGCTCTGGCTCGTCGTCTGGCAGGTGCGTGCACAGCTGCCCGATGTCCAGGCGCGCAGCATGCAGGCGGTGGAGGAGTTCCGGCAGTTCCTCCTCGACGGTCCGCTGCACCTCAGCGAGAAGCAGATCCAGGACTACATCGATCAGGGACTCGCGATCCTCGACGAGCAGGCGCAGCTCCTGTGGAACGGCGCGCTGGCGGTCGGCAGCACCGCCGCGCACGTCGTCACCGGCGCCGTTCTGTCGCTGTTCATCCTCATCTGCCTCCTCGCCGACGGCGCGGGCATCTGGCGGTGGGCGCTGCGGCTGTTCCCTCGCGCCGCCCGTCCGGCCGCCGACGGCGCCGCACGCAACGGCTGGCAGACGATCGTCAACTACGCCAGGACGCAGCTTCTGGTCGCCGCGATCGACGCGATCGGCATCGGCGTCGGTGCGGCCCTGCTGGGCGTGCCCCTGGCGATCCCGGTCGCCGTGCTGGTCTTCCTCGGCTCGTTCGTCCCCATCGTCGGCGCCGTCGTGACCGGCGCGTTCGCCGTGCTGCTCGCCCTCGTCTACAACGGCCCCTGGATCGCACTGGCGATGCTCGCCGTGGTGCTGGCCGTGCAGCAGATCGAGGGCCACATCCTGCAGCCGATCCTCATGGGCTCCGCGGTCAAGGTGCACCCGCTCGCCGTGGTGCTCGTCGTCGCCGGCGGATCGATGATCGGCGGCATCCCCGGGGCGCTGTTCGCGGTGCCCCTCGCCGCGTTCGCGAACGTCGCGGCCGTCACCGTCAGCACCGGGTCCTGGCGCACCGGCGACCAGCCCGACGCCGACCTCATCTGGAGCACAGTCCCGCGGCAGCGGGCACGGAGGAATCGATGAACGCAGTACCCGGCCTGGCCGAGTTCGAGCACGCGGCCGAGAGCCTGGCAGAGGTGATCGAGCACACGCCGACCCTTCCGTCGCGCGCGGTGTCGGCGTTCCTCGGAGCGCCGGTGCTGCTGAAGATGGAGAACCTCCAGCGCACCGGCTCGTTCAAGATCCGCGGCGCCGCGTACCGGCTGTCGCGCCTGAGCCCGGAGGAGCGCGCCCGCGGCGTGGTCGCCGCCTCCGCAGGCAACCATGCGCAGGGTGTCGCCCTCGCCGCTCAGGCGCTCGGCATCCCGGCCACGATCTTCATGCCGCTGGGCGTGCCGGTCCCGAAGCTCCTGGCGACCCGCGGGTACGGCGCCGAAGTCGTGCTGGAGGGGGAGACCGTGGCGACCTCGCTGCGCCTCGCCGCCGAGTTCGCCGAGCGCACCGGCGCCGTGCTGATCCATCCGTTCGACCACCGCGACGTGGTGATCGGCCAGGGCACCCTCGGACTGGAGCTGCTGGACGACGCTCCCGAGGTCGACACCATCGTGCTCGGCATCGGCGGCGGCGGGCTCATCGCGGGCGTGGCGGCAGCGGTCAAGGCGCGTGCCGCGCAGCTCGGCCGCACGATCCGCATCATCGGCGTCCAGGCGGAGAACGCCGCGGCCATGCCCCCGTCGCTGGAGGCCGGTCACCCGGTGGACATCGAGACCAGGCCCACGATCGCCGACGGCATCCTCGTCGCCCGTCCCGGAGCCGTGCCGTTCGAGATCATCAAGGATCTCGTCGACGAGGTCGTCACCGTCTCCGACGACGACCTCGCCCGCGCGATCCTCATCCTCCTGGAGCAGGCGAAGGTCGTCGCCGAGCCCGCAGGCGCCGCCGGGGTGGCGGCGATCATGGCAGGCAAGGTGAAGGCCACCGGGCCGACCATGGCGGTCATCTCCGGTGGCAACATCGACCCGCTGCTGCTGCAGCGCGTCGTCTCGCACGGTCTCGCCGCCTCCGGCCGCTACCTCACCATCCGCATCCCGCTTCCCGACCGGCCCGGCCAGCTCGCACGCGTCTCCGAGCTCATCGCCGAGGCGGGCGCGAACGTCATCGAGGCCATGCACACGCGTCACGGGCACGGCCTGCAGATCACGGAGGTCATCCTCGAGCTCAGCGTCGAGACGCGTGGCGCCGAGCACTCGGAGCTCACGCTGGAGACGCTCAGGCGCGCCGGCTTCGAGCCGATCGTCGTCCCGGACTAGAAGCCAGGGCAGACGAAGAGGCCCCGTCCGATCGGACGGGGCCTCTTCGCATGAGCCGGAGCCGGATCAGCCGGTGTACGTCTCCACGTTCACGATCTCCACGGAGATCGAGCGGCCGTTCGGCGCCTCGTACGAGGACTTCTCGCCCACCTTGAGGCCGAGGATCGCCTGGCCGAGCGGGCTCGCCTCGCTGTAGACGTCGAGGTCGCTGCCCGCGGCGATCTCACGGCTGCCGAGGAGGAACACCTCTTCGCCGCCCGCAACGATCGCGGTCACGACCGTGCCCGGCTCGACGATGCCGCGGCTCGCGGGCGCCTCGCCGACCTTGGCCGTCTTCAGCAGGCCCTCGAGGGTGCGGATGCGGGCCTCCTGCTTGCCCTGCTCGTCCTTCGCGGCGTGATAGCCGCCGTTCTCCTTGAGGTCGCCCTCCTCGCGGGCGGCCTCGATGCGCTTGGCGATCTCGTCGCGTCCGGTGGTGGACAGGTGCTCCAGCTCGGCGACGAGCCGGTCGTACGCTTCCTGCGTGAGGAAGGGAACCTGAGCGTCAGTAGACATGACGGAGCTCCTTCGTTCGGTATCCCTCCGGCGTTCAGCGGGGGATATGCCAAGACGCCCCGGCACGGTGCCAGGGCGTCGTCTTGTCTGCGACGAGTCTAGGCGACCCAGCAGGCGTTCACCAAACCTGTGGTCGCCGCGGCCACCGTCGGGACGGTGACGGAGAGGGCCTGGGAGTGGCTGTCTCCGGCCGGGATCTCGACGAGCTTCCAGCCGACGACGCCGAACTCCTCGTCGAGCGCCTCGACGATGCAGACGACGTCCTTGCCCTGGACGCCGGTGATCTGGAAGCGCACATCGACGGTGTGCTCGTCGACGAGGTCGAAGCCCAGATCGTCCGCGTCCACGGAGTTCATCTGGTTCGTCACGATCATCCACCCGAAGGCGGCCACGGCGAGGACGGCGACGGCGATCGCGATGATCCACGGAGCCCGCCGCCGACGGGTGCGGCCATAGCGTTCGTCGAGCTCTTGTGCGGTCGTCACGGGGCGGGTCTTCCGGTCGTTAGGCTGGTGATTCCAGGTTAAGCCACCTGCGGATGAAAGGCCGACTCATGCTCGCTCTGACCGAGACCCCGATGCCGACGCCCACGATGACCGTGGCACCGGAGCTCGTCACGCCCGGCTTCGTCGGGTTCGCGGCGGTCGTGATCCTGCTCATCGCGGTGATCCTGCTGATCCTGGACATGAACCGCCGCATCCGCCGGGTCCGCTACCGCGAGGAGGTGCGGGAGGAGCTGGATGCCGAAGAGGCCGCCCGCGCCGCAGACGAGGCCACCGAGGCGGATGCCGGCCTGCCGATCGTGCGCGAGGGCGACGACGACCCGACGAAGGCCTGAGCCCGCCGCGCTCAGGCGCCGAGCGAGGGGGACAGCGGGGCCAGCGCGATGAGCAGGCAAGCCGTCCAGTGGCACAGGAACGCGAGCACCGTGCACACGTGGAAGATCTCGTGGAATCCGAAGCGCCCCGGCCACGGGTTCGGCCTCTTCATGGCGTAGACGACCGCTCCGGCGGTGTACAGCAGTCCGCCCACGATGACGAGGATCATCATGGCCACGTTCGCATGCAGCAGGTCGGCCATGTACATCACCGCGGCCCAGCCGAGCAGCAGGTACAGGGCGACGTAGAGCCAGCGCGGGGCGTTGATCCAGAAGACGCGGAACAGGATGCCGAGCAGCGCCCCGCTCCAGACCAGGATGAGCAGCAGTGCGCCCTTGCCGGGCGGGAGGGCGAGGACCGCGAGCGGCGTGTACGTCCCGGCGATCAGCAGCAGGATGTTCGCGTGGTCGATCCGCTTCAGGATGACCTTGACCTTCGGGCTCCAGTCGAAGCGGTGGTAGAGCGCCGAGTTGCCGAAGAGGAGCAGCGACGTCGCCATGAACACCGCGGCGGCCCACTTGGCCGCCCCGCCCTGGGCGAAGACGATGAGGAGCACACCGGCGGCGATCGCCACGGGGAAGGTGCCCGCGTGGATCCAGCCTCGCCAGGTCGGCCGGATGTCGGTGCCGGCGTCGTGCTGCGCCTCGGCCATGAGCGGAAGCTCGGGGACGTCGGAGGGCGAGGGGTCGGGTGTGCTCACGTGCTCACTCTAGGCGCGGCGGCATGCCGCATGACGTACATACCCTCAGCATCCGCACACGGCGGCCGGCCGCGCGGCGCGGTAGCGTAGGGAGGTGATGTCACGCGAGGGTCAGGGGCGAGGGCCGCTGTACCGTCTCTACAGCAACCGGCTCCGCCGCCACCTGGATCCGGCGACCGTGCCGCACCACGTCGCGATGATGATCGACGGAAACCGCCGCTGGGCGCGGCAGCTCGGCTACACGACGCCGGCGGAGGGGCATCGGGCCGGGGCCGCCAAGATGCGCGAGTTCCTGGGCTGGTGCGACGAGCTCGGCATCGGGGTCGTCTCGCTGTACCTGCTCTCGGCCGACAACCTCCGCAAGCGCGACTCCGCCGAGCTCGCCGACCTCATCGAGATCATCGCCGAGCTCGCAGAGGCCCTGTCGCGCGAAGGGAACTGGCGTGTGCAGCACGTCGGGCGCAGCGACATCCTCCCCGCCGAGCTCGCACGCGTCCTCGCGGATGCCGAGGAGCGCACGCGCGACCACACCGGCCTGCACGTGAACCTCGCCGTCGGCTACGGGGGCCGCAACGAGATCGTCGACGCGGTGCGCAGCATCATCGTGAAGCACGAGGCCTCGGGCGGCACGATGGAGGACCTGGCCGCCCAGCTCACCCCGGAGATGATCGGGGAGCACCTGTACACCGGCGGCCAGCCCGACCCCGACCTCGTCATCCGCACCAGCGGCGAGCAGCGCCTCAGCGACTTCCTCCTCTGGCAGAGCGCCCACAGCGAGTTCTACTTCGTCGAGGCGCTCGGCCCCGACCTCCGCCAGGTCGACTTCCTCCGCGCGATCCGCGACTACGCCGACCGGGACCGGCGCTTCGGGCGCTGACCCCGCCCTCATCGATGCGGGCGCCGTGCCAGGATGAAGCGGTGAGCACTTTCGACGACTATCTCGCCACCTTCGACAGCGAGCCGGGATACCTGAACTGGGCCGCGTTCGGCCCGCTCTCGCCGTCCGTGCGCGAGGAGGTCTTCGCCGACGCCGACCTTCTCGGCAGCGGACGCCCCTCGTCGCTCGCCCTCGTGGGCGAGCGCATCGGCCAGGCGCAGGAGCTCGTCGCCGAGCTGCTCGGCGCCGAGGCCGTCGAGGTCACGGTGCAGCCGTCGTCGACGCACGGTCTCGCGCAGGCCCTGTACGGACTCAGCGGCGCCGTCATCGCCGGTACGGGGGAGTTCCCCAGCGTGAGCCTCACCCTCGACCGCGCCGCCACGGCCTCGCACGGCGGGCTCGCCCCGCGCTGGATCACGCCCGCCGACGGGCGCGTGACCCCGGATGCCGTCGCCGAGGCCCTCGACGACGAGGTCACGGCGGTCGTCGTCAGCCACGTCGACTTCCGCACCGGCTACCGTGCCGACCTCGCGGCGCTCCGCGAGCTGATCGGGCCCGACCGCCTGCTGATCGTCGACGCCGTGCAGTCGTTCGGCGTGATCGACGTGGACTGGTCCGCGGCGGATGTCGTCGCCGGGCACGGCTACAAGTGGCTCCGGGCCGGCCGCGGCAGCGGCTTCACCTGGTTCTCCTCGCACGCCAGGGAGCGGATCGCCCCGGTCCTCAGCGGCATCACGGGCACCACGGCGACCGGGCTCTTCGTGGACGAGCTGCCGGCGCCGGCGGCATCCGCCCAGGCCTTCACCGTGAGCATGCCGGACACGCTCGCCGCCGGGCGTCTCGCGATCGGCGTCCGCGACGTGCGCGATGCCGGGGTGGCGGCGATCGAGGGGCGCCTCGCCGAGCAGGTCGACGCGATCCTGGATATCGCCGATCATCGCGGGATCGCCGTGGTCTCGCCGCGGGAGCGGTCGGAGCGGGCGGGGATCGTGGCGCTCGCGCCGGAGGAGCCGGCGAGACTCGCCGCGGCGCTCGCGAACGCAGGGCTGGTCGTCACGGCGCGCGGCTCCACGATTCGCGTGGCACCGCACGCGGGCACGGATGCCGGCACCCTGCAGCTCCTCGACGACGCGCTCGCAGCGTTCGGATACGAGACGTTCACCATCGCGTAACAAGATCGTGGCGTGTCGGGTCGCGGTAATGTCCGCTCCCGGTCGTACCTTCTAGGCATCGGGCAAGGCGCCCGGTCGGGTCGACCTCAAGGTTTCCGACTCGAGACCCCCTGGTCGACTCGTTCGCATAGCCGGGAATCCCCGGGTCGGGAGTGGGTCGTGAGCACACGTACAGCGCAGCAGGCCACCAGCACAGCGCAGCAGTCCACCCGTAAGACGACGAGGCGAGCATCCTCCGCAGGTCCCGACCAGGATCTGCGCACGTACGTGCTGGACACGTCCGTGCTGCTGAGCGATCCGCAGGCGTTCTTCCGCTTCGCAGAGCACTCCGTCGTGCTCCCGGTCGTGGTGATCACGGAGCTCGAGGGCAAGCGGAACGATCCGGAGATAGGCTACTTCGCCCGCCAGGCGCTGCGGCACCTCGACGACCTGCGCGTCGAGCACGGGCGGCTGGACTTCCCGGTCGAGGTCGGAGACGGCGGCACCCTCCGGGTCGAGCTCGCGAACGTCGACACCTCCGTGCTCCCGGCAGGCATCCGGCTCAGCGACAACGACAGCCGCATCCTCTCCGTGGCCATGCATCTCGCCCAGGACGGACAGGACGTCACGATCGTCTCGAAGGACCTGCCGATGCGCGTGAAGGCCGCGTCCCTCGGCATCCGCGCCGAGGAGTACCTGGCTGAGCAGGCCATCGACTCGGGCTGGACCGGCATCAGCACCCTCGACCTCTCCGGCGACGACATGAGCGACCTCTACGAGAGCGAGGTCGGCATCAGCGAGGACGCCCGCGGCCTGCCCGTCAACACGGGGCTCATCATCCACTCCGAGCGCGGATCCGCGCTCGGCAGGGTCACCGGCGACGGCGAGTACCGTCTCGTGCGCGGCGACCGCGACATCTTCGGCATGCACGGCCGGTCGGCGGAGCAGCGCATCGCGATCGACCTGCTGCTCGACCCCGACATCGGCATCGTGTCGCTCGGCGGACGAGCAGGCACCGGCAAGTCGGCGCTCGCCCTGTGCGCGGGTCTCGAAGCGGTGCTGGAACGGCAGCAGCAGAAGAAGATCATCGTCTTCCGTCCCCTGTTCGCGGTCGGCGGTCAGGAGCTCGGCTACCTGCCCGGCGACCAGGGGGAGAAGATGAACCCGTGGGGGCAGGCGGTGTTCGACACCCTCGGCTCGGTGGTCTCAGGGAACGTCATGGAGGAGGTCATCGAGCGCGGCATGCTCGAGGTGCTTCCGCTGACGCACATCCGCGGTCGCTCCCTGCACGACGCCTTCGTGATCGTCGACGAGGCGCAGTCGCTGGAGCGCAACGTGCTGCTGACGGTGCTGAGCCGCATGGGACAGAACTCCCGCGTCATCCTCACGCACGACGTCGGCCAGCGCGACAACCTCCGCGTCGGCCGGCACGACGGCATCGCCAGCGTCATCGAGACGCTCAAGGGGCACGACCTTTTCGCCCACGTCACCCTGATGCGCTCGGAGCGCTCCGCGATCGCGGCGCTCGTCACCGAGCTCCTGGAGGGCGGCGAGCTCAGCTGAGATCGACGGGAACGGCGGATGCTGCGGCATCCGCCGTTCTCGCGTGTTCCGGCTGACGGCCCGGCGACCGCGGCTAGGCTCGGGGGCATCGACACGATGGAGTGACCATGACTGATGCGATGAAGACGGTTGATGAACGCGAGCTGCCGCCGGTGGCGGTGGACGAGAGACCCCGCTGGACGCCGCTGAAGATCGTGATCTGGGCCGCGGTCGCCCTGCTCGGCGGCGTGGCGTGGACGATGCTCGCGATCGTGCGGGGCGAGACCGTGAACGCGATCTGGTTCGTCTTCGCCGCGGTCTGCACCTATCTGATCTTCTATCGCTTCTACTCGAAGTACATCGAGCGGAACCTCGCCAGGCCGGATGACAGGAGGGCGACACCGGCCGAGTACAAGGCCGATGGCAAAGACTACGTCGCCACGGACCGCCGCGTGCTGTTCGGCCACCACTTCGCAGCGATCGCCGGCGCCGGACCGCTCGTCGGTCCCGTGCTCGCCGCGCAGATGGGCTACCTCCCCGGCACGCTGTGGATCATCGTCGGCGTGGTGCTCGCCGGCGCCGTGCAGGACTACCTCGTGATGTTCTTCTCGATGCGCCGAGGCGGCCGCTCTCTCGGTCAGATGGCGCGGGACGAGCTCGGCCGGTTCGGCGGCACGGCCGCGATCATCGCGACCCTGCTCATCATGATCATCATCACGGCGATCCTCGCGCTCGTCGTCGTCAACGCCCTCGGCGAGAGCCCATGGGGCGTGTTCTCGGTCGCGATGACGATTCCGATCGCGCTGTTCATGGGCGCGTACCTCCGCTGGATCAGGCCGGGGAAGATCACCGAGGTCTCCCTCATCGGCTTCGTGCTGCTGATGGCCGCGATCATCGGCGGCGGCATGGTCGCCGAGACCGACTGGGGCCAGGCGCTGTTCACGCTCGATCGGACCACGATCGCCTGGGGCATCATCGTCTACGGCTTCATCGCGGCTGTGCTGCCGGTGTGGATCCTGCTCGCACCGCGCGACTACCTCTCCACCTTCATGAAGATCGGCGTGATCGTGGCGCTCGCGGTGGCGATCGTGTTCGTCCGCCCGGAGATCTCGGTCCCGGCGTTCAGCGAGTTCGCCGGGGGACAGACGGGCCCCGTCTGGGCGGGAGCGCTGTTCCCGTTCCTGTTCGTCACGATCGCCTGCGGTGCCCTGAGCGGCTTCCATGCCCTCATCTCCTCCGGCACGACGCCGAAGATGATCGAGAAGGAGAAGCAGACCCGCTTCATCGGATACGGCGGGATGCTGATGGAGTCGTTCGTCGCGATCATGGCGCTCGTCGCGGCGATCTCGATCGATCGCGGCCTGTACTTCGCGATGAACTCCTCGCCGGCGGCGACGCTCGGCACGGTCGAGGGCGCCGTCGCGTTCGTGAACGGACTCGGCCTGACCGGGGTGAACCTCACGCCGGACATGCTGACGAGCACGGCTGCCGCGGTCGGCGAGGAGACGATCATCTCCCGTACCGGTGGTGCGCCGACGCTGGCGCTCGGTCTCGCGCACATCATGCAGCAATGGATCGGCGGCCCCGGCATGATGGCGTTCTGGTACCACTTCGCGATCATGTTCGAGGCGCTCTTCATCCTCACCGCGGTGGACGCCGGCACCCGCGTCGCGCGGTTCATGCTGCAGGACTCGGTGGGCAACGTCATCCCGCGCTTCAAGGACACGTCGTGGCGGGTGGGCGCGTGGATCTGCACAGCCGTGATGGTGGCCGGATGGGGCGCGGTGCTCATCATGGGCGTCACGGATCCGCTCGGCGGCATCAACACCCTGTTCCCGCTGTTCGGGATCGCGAACCAGCTGCTGGCGGCGATCGCGCTCGCCGTGGTGCTGACGATCGTCGCGCGACGTCGCACGTTCCGCGTGCTCTGGGTGGTCGCGCTGCCGCTGGCCTTCGTCACCGTGGTGACGGTGACGGCGTCGCTGCAGAAGATCTTCTCCACGGTCCCGCAGGTCGGCTACTTCGCGAATCACGTCGCGTTCCGCGATGCGCTCGCCGCAGGGGAGACGTCGTTCGGCACGGCGCAGACGGTCGAGGCGATGCAGGCGGTCGTGCGGAACACGATGATCCAGGGCACGCTGTCGGTGATCTTCCTCGCGCTCTCGGTCATCGTGATCACGATCTCGGTGGTCCGCGTGGTCCAGGCGTTCCGTCCCGGGCCGGTCGTCGACCGCGAGGACCCGGAGCGCCCGTCCCGCCGCTTCGCCCCTGCCGGCCTCATCGCCACGAGTGAGGAGCGGGCGCTGGAGAAGGAGTGGGACGCGCTCCCGGCATCCGCTCAGCCGACCAGGGGGCACTGATGAGCACCGTCACCGCCGGACCGGTGCGCCGGGCATGGGGCGCCCTCGCCTGGTACCTCAACGGCCTCACCGGTCAGTCGCGGTACGCGGCCTACCTGGAGCACGAGCGCACGCGGCATCCGGATCGGGAGCCGCTCACCGAGCGCGAGTTCTGGCGCCGCCATTACGCGGCCCAGGACGCCGACCCCGGCGCCCGCTGCTGCTGAGCCGTTCGTCCCGATCCGCGGACCGCGTCCCGATCTGCGGAGGATCCGATCGGCTTGCTCGGCGGATCGGGACAGGCTCCGCGCGTCGGGTCAGCAGCGGTCTCGCATCCGGGACAGCGCGGCGAGAATCGCGCTCTGAACCGTCGGCCATTCATGGACGATCTGCGCGTAGTCGAAGCGCAGGGTCTCGTACCCGAGGGCGGATGCCGCCGCATCCCGGACCAGGTCTCTGTGCCGCTTCCCCGGAGCATCGTGATTCCCCTTGCCGTCCGCCTCGAGTATCAGCATCCCGTCGATCATGAAGTCGACGCGGCCGACGCCGGCCAGCGGAACCTGGCAGTCCAGCCGGATGCCCAGCAGGTGCATGCGCAGGCGAAGGAGGGACTCGAGACCGCTGTCGGCGTCCGGCCTCGCCAGATCCAGGAGCCAACGAGCGGACGCCGGCACCATCGCGCGGATCCGGCTGCATGCGGCGCGGGACAGCAGACGGAGCCGAAGTGCGGACTCGTACGCCGCGAAGAAGGCCTCGTCCCCGGCGCAGCGGAGGAAATGGGCCAGGGCGGTCTCGAGCGGCGCGCTTCCCAGGGGAGGGACCCCGCGATAGTAGTGGGACACGCACACGCACCCCGGATGAGAGTGCGGATGCCGGTCGGCGCCGAGCCAGACGTGCGGGACGAGCGTCGGGCAGAGGACCCAGACGCCCATCATCTGCAGAACGCTCGCGCAGGTCAGCGCCCCGCCGTGCGCTGCAGCGGTCCGCAGACGAGCATCGATGTCGCCGGCGGAGAACACGCCGTCACGGATCCGCTCGATCTCTCCCCGCTGTACAGCGCGAGACAGGGCGCGGCGGGTGAAGCCGAGCTTCTGCAGATGCGTACCGCGTGCGATCCCGCCGAGGCGTCTGATGGTCTCCGGTGCTGAGAGCATGTCCGACAGGATGCCGTGGCCGCGGCATCCGTGTGACGCGGTGTGCCGGTGCATGGGGACAGCTGGGTCATCGGTCGGGTTGTGCAGAAGCAGCAGAACGCCCCGATCCGCTGACCTCGTCACGATCTGCTGATGAATCCGGGAGGAAGGTCAGCAGATCGGGACGACGGCCGCAGATCGGGGCGCCGCGACTGAGGTCAGCCGGCGTGCGTCATCGACAGCAGGTCGAGCTTCTCGTCGAGCTGCTCGAGGGTGAGCTCGCCGCGCTCCACGTAGCCGAGGTCGATCACGGCGTCGCGGACCGTGATGCCCTTGGCGACGGAGTGCTTCGCGATCTTCGCGGCCGCCTCGTAGCCGATGAGCTTGTTCAGCGGCGTGACGATCGACGGGCTCATGCCGGCGAACGCGGCGGCGCGCTCGAGGTTCGCCTGCAGGCCGTCGATGGTCTTGTCGGCCAGAACGCGCGAGGCGTTGGCGAGCAGGCGGATGGACTCGAGCAGCGCCGTGCCCATCACCGGGATGGCGACGTTGAGCTCGAAGGAACCGGATGCTCCGGCCCAGGCGACCGTCGCGTCGTTGCCGATCACGCGGGCGCAGACCATGAGCACGGCCTCCGGGACGACCGGGTTGACCTTGCCGGGCATGATCGAGGAGCCGGGCTGCAGGTCGGGGATGTGCAGTTCGCCGAGACCCGTGTTCGGGCCTGAGCCCATCCAGCGCAGGTCGTTGTTGATCTTCGTCAGCGAGACGGCGATCGTGCGCAGCGCGCCGGAGGTCTCGACGAGGCCGTCGCGGTTCGCCTGAGCCTCGAAGTGGTCCTTCGCCTCGGTGATGGGCAGCTCGGTCTCGGCCGCGAGCAGCGCGATGACCTTCTGCGGGAAGCCGAGCGGGGTGTTGATGCCGGTGCCGACGGCGGTGCCGCCGAGGGGGACCTCCGCGACGCGGGGGAGGGCGGACTGCACGCGCTCGATGCCGAGGCGGATCTGACGGGCGTAGCCGCCGAACTCCTGGCCGAGGGTCACCGGGGTGGCGTCCATGAGGTGGGTGCGGCCCGACTTCACGGCGTCCTTCCACAGCTCGGCCTTCGCCTCGAGCGCCACGGCGAGGTGGTCGAGCGACGGGATGAGCGTGTCGATGAGCGCCTGCGTGACGGCGATGTGCACGGAGGTCGGGAACACGTCGTTCGAGGACTGCGAGGCGTTCACATGGTCGTTGGGGTGCACGGTCGCGCCGAGGATGCGGGTCGCGAGGTTCGCGAGCACCTCGTTCATGTTCATGTTCGAGGAGGTGCCGGAACCGGTCTGGTACGTGTCGACGGGGAACTCGCCGTCGTGCCGGCCTGCTGCGACCTCGTCGGCGGCCTGGGCGATCGCGTCGGCGATGGCGCCGTCGAGCGTGCCGAGCTCCTTGTTCGCGAGGGCGGCGGCCTTCTTGATGCGGGCGAGCGCGGCGATCTGCGCGGACTCGAGGCCCTTGCCCGAGATCGGGAAGTTCTCCACGGCGCGCTGGGTCTGCGCCCCGTACAGCGCGTTCACGGGCACGCGCACCTCGCCCATGGTGTCGTGCTCGATGCGGTAGTCGATGTCGGTCATTCCGAACCCTCCTCGGTTGCGGGGTCGATCCCTGTGTGTGCGTGTCGGTGTGTATCGGGGGTCAGTGGGCGTCGTCGAGGCCGACCGTGATCACGGGCACGGCGGTCCCCTCGGCGAGCCGGTAGTTGGCGCCGACGATGCCGAGGCGGCCTTCGGCGACGGCGGCGCTGATCAGCTCGGAGGACTGCAGCAGGTCGTTGACCGTGTTGCGCAGGTGCTCCTGGCCGACGAGCTCGGCGTCGATGTCGGCGACGGTGCTGCCGCCGTTCTCGACGAGCACCTTGCGGGCGGCGGGGACGATCGGCGCGATGAGCTTCCAGATGTGCGGGGGGAGCGGGTCGGCGTCGATCGCGGTGCCGTCGATGGCCGCCCTCACCGCGCCGCACGAGTCATGCGCCAGCACGACGATGAGCGGCACTTCGAGAACCGCCACCGCGTACTCCAGGCTCGCGACGATCGACTCGCCGATGACCTGGCCGGCGTTGCGCACCACGAACAGGTCGCCGAGGCCGAGGTCGAAGATGATCTCCGCGGCGAGACGCGAGTCGGAGCATCCGAAGAGCGTCGCGACCGGGTTCTGCGCCGCGGTGAGGTCCTTGCGCCGCGCCACGTCCTGGTTCGGGTGCCTCGGCTCGTCGGCGACGAACCGGCGGTTGCCCTCCTGCATCTGGGCCCAGGCTGCGGCGGGGGTGAGGACGTGCGTCATGAGGCCTCCGAGAGGGAGCGGATCTGGGGGATGAGGGATTCGGCGAGGTCGGCGGTCGAATCTGCGGAACGCGAGCCGTACAGCAGCACGTAGTCGTCGCCCGCCTGAGTGCCGATCGCGTAGGTGAGGTTCTGCTTCGCGCCCGTGTCGCCCATCTCGAAGACGTCCCAATCCAGGCCGCCGATCGAGACGGTGCCGGTGGGAGCGATGCCGTTCAGGCGCTGCGGCGCCCAGGAGGAGTCGGCGTCGAACGCCTGGGCGAACTTCACGAAGCCGCGCTCATCCTCGGCGGAGGGGGCGAGCGTGACGTCCCAGACGACGGTCGCCCCGCTGCTGAGCTCGGCGGCGTTCACTCGCCAGAACTCGTCGGCCTCCGGGACGATCACCGGGCTGCCCATGGTCGACTCGACGTCGGCGGCGATGCGTGCGACGTCGATCTCCGGGGCGGCTGCGGGTTCGCCGCGAGGCACGGCGAAGACGATCACGGCCACGATCGCGAGCGTGGCCAGGAGAGCGGCGATGAGGTTTCGGACCGTCTGACTGGAGCGGTAGACCCGGCTCGACTCGGCCTTCCGCGCGGCGGTCTCGTCGGGCGTCTCCGGACGCCCGAGCTCGGCGACGATCGGCGGATGCTTGGCCATCACGCGTCGCCGCCGGGGGTGGCGGAGCCGGATGCTTCGGCGCGAGCGGCCTCGAGGCGGCGCTTCGCGCCCAGCAGCCATTCCTCGCAGCGGGCGGCCAGAGCCTCGCCGCGCTCCCACAGGGCGAGGGACTGCTCGAGCGTCGGCGCGCCCTGCTCGAGTTCGGAGACGACGCGGACGAGTTCGTCCCGAGCGGCCTCGAACGACAGCGTGTCCACGGGGGTGTCGTTCAGCGCGCTCACTCCTCCATCCTACGCGCTGCCCGGGACACGCTACGCGGGGCCCGGAGGGGACCCCTCGGCGATCTCGCCCTCCGAGCGCGCGGCCACCGAACCGCGATCGACCGTGATGGTGAGCGCGGTGCCGGCCGGCGCGTCCGCGGCATCCCGGAGGATCACTCCGCCCTCGAGATGGGCGATCGCGTACCCGCGCGCGAGCGTCGCGGCGGGGGAGAGCGCGCGGAGCGACGCCCGCAGTTCGCCGGTCTTGCGGGAAGCCGTGTCGAGCTGCCGCGCCACCGCGTCGCGCCCACGGGACTGCAGGAGCCAGAGCTCCTGGGCCCGCGACTCGATGATGGGATCGGGGGAGCGCAGCGCCGGGCGTGAGCGCAGCTGCTCCAGCTGGGCGATGTCGTGGGTGATGCGCTGCGTCAGCCGGCTCGTCGCCCGGGACCGCAGCTGGGCGATGAGGGCCCGCTGCTCGCTGACATCCGGGACGACGCGCTTCGCGGCATCCGTCGGCGTCGACGCGCGGAGGTCGGCGACGTCGTCGAGCAGGGGGTGATCATTCTCGTGCCCGATCGCGCTGACGATCGGCGTGGATGCCGCGGCGACCGCGCGCACCAGGCGCTCGTCGCTGAAGCCGAGGAGGGTCTGCGGGTCGCCGCCGCCGCGGGCGATGATGATGACGTCGACCTCGGGGTCGGCGTCGAGCCGCGCGAGCGCGGCGAGAGTGTCGGGCACGCACCGGTCGCCCTGCACGGCGGCGTACTCGGTGCGGAAGCGCACCTGCGGCCAGCGCAGCTCGGCATTGCGGTGCACGTCCTTCTCGGCATCCGATCGCTCGCCCGTGATCAGGCCGATCACGTGGGGGAGGAAAGGCAGCCGCTTCTTGCGGGACGGGTCGAAGAGGCCCTCCTGGCGCAGCTGCACGCGCAGCCGCTCGAGGCGTTCGAGCTGGTCGCCGAGCCCGACGTGCTTCATCGCGGAGACCGCGAAGCTGAAGTCGCCGCTCTTGACGAAGTAGTCGGCTTTGACCGCGGCCACGACGTGATCGCCGACGCCCAGGTCGTTCGGGGTCCGGGCGCGCACGCTCGACCAGATGCGGATCGAGATCTGGGCGTCGGAGCGGGTGTCCTTCAGTCGGGCGAACACGTTGCCGGCGCGGACGTTCCACGAGGTGATCTCGCCCTCGACCCAGACCGTGTTCCAGCGGGCGATGAAGTCGCGGATCGTCGCGTTCAGCCGGGCGACGGATGTCGGCGCGTCGGCCGTGGAGTCCCGAGGGGCCACGGAGTCGGCGGGCGGGGTCTCGCCGGGGCCGACGGCGGCCTCGAAGACTGTCATGCGGTGCTGTCCCTTCCCGGTCCTGCCCAGGTTCGCGGCGGTAGAATCCTCTGGTGACTTCGACTGCCGTGCATCTGCCTTCTCCGCGTGTCCCTCGAGTGCGCGCTGCGGCCGGGCGGCTTCAGGATAACCCGGTGGACGGACAGAAGAGGGTTCTGCTCGCCGCCCCCCGTGGCTACTGCGCCGGGGTCGACCGCGCGGTGGTCGCCGTGGAGAAGGCGCTCGAGCGCTACGGGGCTCCTGTGTACGTCCGCAAGCAGATCGTGCACAACATCCACGTCGTCACGGAGCTCGAGGCGAAGGGCGCCATCTTCGTCGAGGAGGTCGACGAGGTCCCCGAGGGCGCGCACGTCGTCTTCAGCGCCCACGGGGTGTCCCCGGCCGTCGTGAACGCGGCTTCCGACCGCGGCCTGCACGCCATCGACGCCACCTGCCCTCTCGTGACGAAGGTGCACCGCGAGGCCGTGCGCTTCGCCCGCGACGACTTCGAGATCCTCCTCATCGGTCACGAGGGGCACGAGGAGGTCGAGGGCACCGCGGGTGAGGCTCCCGAGCACGTCACGATCGTGAACTCCCCGGAGGAGGCCGAGACCGTCCAGGTCAAGGACCCGTCGAAGGTGGTCTGGCTCTCGCAGACGACGCTGTCGGTGGACGAGACCATGGAGACGGTCAACCGCCTGCGCACGCGGTTCCCCGAGCTGCACAACCCGCCGTCCGACGACATCTGCTACGCGACGCAGAACCGCCAGGTCGCGATCAAGAAGGTCGCCGCCCAGGCGGATCTCGTGATCGTCGTCGGATCCTCGAACTCCTCCAACTCCGTGCGGCTCGTCGAGGTGGCCCTCGAGCACGGCGCGAAGGCCGCCTACCGCGTGGACTACGCGGAGGAGGTCAAGCAGGAGTGGCTCGACGGCGTCGCCACGGTCGGCGTGACCAGCGGAGCATCCGTCCCCGAGGTGCTCGTGCGCGAGGTTCTCGAGGCGCTCGACGGCGCCGGCTATCACGACGTGGAAGAGGTGCGGACGGCCGAGGAGGACCTCATGTTCTCCCTTCCCAAGGAACTCCGTCAGGACGCCGCCGGACAGCGCGACGCCAGGGCGCTCGGCGGGCGGGCCTCCGGAGCCTGATCGCGCGTTTCACGCCGGCTTTTCTGGATCGGATCCAGGATTCTCCGCAGAACCCCTGGCGGGGCGGCATGCGCTTTCCTACAATCGAGGCAGAAGTCTGGGTGCAGAGCACTCGGCTCCCGGACCGGCGGGCGTCCCCAGCGTCACCGGCCGAAGAGGAGGCGGAGCGTCCCCAGCGCTCCGCTTCCGCGGCCCCCACGGCTTCCGTGCTTCGTGACGGCCGTGACACCCGCGACCTGGGAAGGCCCCGCAGCCCCGCCGGTTAGCATGGCGGGATGACCGATCAACGGCCTCAGTACGGCGAGCTCGCGACCCCCGAGGAGCAGCGGAGGGCCGCAGGGCTCCCTCCGCTGGACGAGACGGTGGCGCCGATCGCGGAGCCGCCGGCCCCGTCGGCGCAGGCCGCGCGTCCGGCCGGGCATCCTGTGGACCGGTTCGCGACCATCGCGCTTCTGGCCTACGGCCTGGTCAACGTGGTCATCTCCGGCCTGTCGTACCTCGATTTCGCTTCTGTGATGAACGAGGCCATGAAGACGCTCGGCGTCGAGGGGGAATTCACGAACTACGCCCAGGGCCGGATCTGGGGCACCGTCGCGGCGGTCGTGCTCGTCGTCGGCTGGTGCCTCACTGCGATGCTCTCCATCCGGCGGCTGCGCCAGGGCAGGCGAAGCTGGTGGGTCCCACTGGCCGGGGCGGCCGTGACGCTGCTCCTCACGTCGATCTGCGTCGCCGTGCCCATGATGAGCGATCCCGCGTTCATGGAGTACGTGTCCGACATGGCGGGCCGATGAGCAGGGTCGTGGCGGTCTGCACCGTGCACCAGCTGCGTCCGGATGCCGGCAGTGTCGGCATCACGGCGATCGACAAGCGCGCGGTCGAAGGTCCGGTGCGGATCGGCCCGTACGGGGTGTACGCCGACGTGCAGGCCGACCGCAAGCATCACGGCGGGCTGGACAAGGCCCTCTACGCCTATGCGCAGGAGGATGCGGAGCACTGGGCCGCTGAACTCGGCCGGGAGCTGCCACCGGGATGGTTCGGCGAGAACCTCCGGGTCGAGGGAATCGACGTCAACGCGGCGCTGGTGGGGGAGCAGTGGCGGATCGGTGCGACGGCGATCGTCGAGGTCACGATGCCCCGGACGCCGTGCCAGACCTTCGCGCGCTGGGTGGGCGGCGACGACGAGCGCGGCTGGGTCAAGCGCTTCTCGCAGGCGCGCCGGCTCGGTCCCTACCTGCGGGTGGTGAAGAGCGGGAGGGTGCAGGCCGGCGACGAGATCGTCGTCGTGCACCGTCCGGCAGGAGCGCCGAGCATCCTGGACATCTACCAGGGGCCTTGAACGTGACGAAGGTCCGGCCCCTCGGGGCCGGACCTTCCTCACTCGGGGATCAGTGGCTGTTGCCGCTGTTGTAGTGGTAGTCGCCGTCGGCGCCCTGGTCGCCGTTCGCGCCGGGGCCTCGGCCGTCGGTGCCGGGCTCGACGTGGTTCGTCCGGGTGTGCACGATGTCGTAGTAGACGCTCGTGTCGGCGGCGTTCGGGAAGACGCGGTAGGTGAAGACGTTCTTGTCGAGCCGGATGATCGGCACGACGCGCTGGAAGAGCACCTGGCCGGCGTCGTTCTTCGCGTTGATCCAGCGCTCGGAGCCGTCGGGGGTGACGGTCCAGTCTCCGTGCAGCTTCAGGCTGTCGTCGAGGTTGTAGATCGCGTAGGTGCCGTCCGCCCTGAAATAGGCCCAGCCCACGAAGTTCGCCACGGCCGGGTCGTCGAGGGCGATGCGGCTTCCGTCCTGGTCGAACGCGCCGGTCGTCTTCCACGGCGTCGAGGCGAGCACATCGGACGGGGTCTGCGCGACGCGGACCGAGGCGACGGATGCCGGCGCGGCGGGAGCCGCGGCAGCGGCCGTGGTCGGGACGATCGCGAGCGCGGCGAGCACGACGGTCGAGGCGGCGACAGCGGTACGACGGGAGATCAGCGTGGTGAGGTTCATGTCCTCCACGCTACGGAGCAGGCCAGGAGCGCCACATCATCCGATCGGCTATCGATGAGCGGCTGAGCAGATGATCCCTGCGCACACAGGAATGCCCCGGCCGCCCGGCCGGGGCATTCCTGTGTGCGTGAAAGCGGATGTCAGCTCTGCGACTGGCCGTAGGAGCCGAGCTGGCGGGTCGACTCGACCACGCGGGCGGCCATCGCCGTCTCGGCGATCTTGCCCCAGGCGCGCGGGTCGTACTGCTTCTTGTTGCCGACCTCGCCGTCGACCTTGAGGACGCCGTCGTAGTACTTGAACATGTAGTCGGCGATCGCGCGGGTGTACGCGTACTGCGTGTCGGTGTCGATGTTCATCTTGATGACGCCGTTCGCGACCGCGAGGGCGATCTCGTCGTCGCTCGAGCCGGAGCCGCCGTGGAAGACGAGGTCGAGCGGCTTCGGGCCGGTGCCGTACTTGGCGGCGACCTCGGCCTGGATCTCGCCGAGCAGCTCGGGACGGAGCTTCACGCCGCCGGGCTTGTAGACGCCGTGCACGTTGCCGAAGGTGAGCGCGGCGATGTAGCGGCCCTGCTCGCCGAGGCCGAGAGCCTGGACGGCCTGGTCGACGTCCGCGAACGTCGTGTAGAGGGCCTCGTTGGAGCCCTCGTGCTGGACGCCGTCCTCCTCGCCGCCGACGACGCCGATCTCGACCTCGAGGATGGCGTTGATGTTCTTCATGCGGGGGAGCAGGTCCTTGGCGATCTCGATGTTCTCCGCGAGGGGAACCGCCGAGCCGTCCCACATGTGCGACTGGAAGATCGGGTTGCGACCGGCCTTCACCTCCTCCTCGGAGGCGGCGATGAGCGGCTCGACGAAGCCCGCGAGCGCGTCCTTGGGGCAGTGGTCGGTGTGCAGGGCGACGGTGACGGGGTAGCTCTTGGCGACCTCAGTCGCATAGCGGGCGAAGGCGAGGGCACCGGTCGCGCGAGCCTTGACGGTGTGGCCGGCGAAGTAGTCGGCACCACCCGTGGTGACCTGGATGATGCCGTCGGAGCCGGCCTCGGTCAGGCCCTGCAGCACCGAGTTGATCGTCTGCGAGCTGGACACGTTGAACGCGGGGTAGGCGAAGCCGCCGGCCTTCGCGCGGTCGAGCATTTCGGCGTACTGATCCGGGGTGGCGACGGGCATGTGAACTCCTGGAGTAGGGGAAGCCGGGACAGCTGTCACTCTAGCGGGGAGCGCCGCCGGATGCCGTCGGCATGACGCCCTCGCCCCCGTCCTCCTGCACCCTGGTTAAGAATCCCGATTCCTTCACGGTAATCCTGCGGAAAACTGCCGGATTCGCGACCGTCGCTGGATATGCTGACCGCATGGTGAGTCTGACAGCCGATCTGAGCCCTCTTCGTCCTGACCGCAACCTGGCGATGGAGCTCGTGCGCGCCACCGAGGCCGCGGCGATCCGCGCGGTGCCGCACATCGGCCGCGGCGCCAAGGAGGTCGCCGACGGCGCGGCTGTCGATGCGATGCGCGCCTTCCTCGGCACGGTGGCGTTCCAGGGTCGCGTGGTGATCGGCGAGGGCGAGAAGGACAACGCGCCGATGCTGTTCAACGGCGAGGTCGTGGGCACCGGCACCGGTCCGCTGTGCGACATCGCGGTCGACCCGATCGACGGCACCACCCTCACCGCCGAGGGACGCCAGAACGCGCTCTCGGTCATCGCCGTCTCCGACCGCGGCACGATGCTCGACGCCTCGAGCGTCTTCTACATGGACAAGCTCGTCACCGGTCCCGCCGGTGTCGGCGTCGTCGACATCCGCCTCCCTGTGGGCGAGAACATCCGGCGCCTCGCCGGGGCGCTCGGCAAGCCCGTCGACGAGATCGTGGTCTCGGTGCTCAACCGTCCGCGTCACGAGAAGCTCATCCAGGAGATCCGAGACGCCGGAGCCGGTACGCGACTGATGAGCGACGGCGACGTCGCAGGCGGAATCAACGCGGCTCGGCACGGTGCGCGCACCGACATGTGCATCGGCATCGGCGGAAGCCCCGAGGGCATCGTCACGGCGTGCGCGATCAAGGCGCTCGGCGGTCACATCCAGGGTCGCCTCTGGCCCCGCGACGATGACGAGCGCCAGCGCGGCATCGACGCCGGTCTGGACATCGACAAGGTGTACGAGGCAGACGACCTGGTCAAGGGCGACAACACGATCTTCGTCGCGACCGGCGTCACCGACGGTCAGCTCGTCGCCGGTGTGCGGCGCGAGGCGGGCTACATCTACACGGAGAGCGTCGTCCTGCGCGGAGCCTCCGGCACGCTGCGGCGCATCGCTTCGGAGCACCTCGTCTCGAAGTGGCTCTGACCGGAGTCCGCTGAGCGGGCGGCGCCGAGCCGAGCTGATCCGGGCATCGTTACCGAGTCGGTACGCGCCGTCGACGGTGCGCGACCGGGATGCGCGGGCGCAGCGTGCCACAATTGTCACTGGGTTTGTCACTGTCGACGGAGCCACCAGGCGCCGCGGGCACAGGAAGGCGAACAGATGACAACGCAGCACACGAACGGCAAGGCCGGATCCGCCAAGATCGTGACCACGAACACCGGTCGCATCCTGCGCGTCGACCCCAACGAGGCCGCGCCCGTCGCGCCCGCGCCCGCTCACCCCGTGGTGATCGACCCGGCGCGCCGCACGGACGTCCTGTTCCGCGTGCGTCGCGACGAGGGCCACGAGATCAGCGCATGGTGGATGATCGGCGCGTTCGTCGTCACCAGCGGACTGGTCATCCTGCTTCTCAGCGGCGTCCCCGGCATCGCCTGAGACGCACATCTCCGCGGTCTCTCCGGCCCTGCGCCCTCAGCCCCCGGGCTCCGCGACGCGTCAGTCTCCCGGCTCTGTCGCGCCGTTGACCCGATCGCGGACCTCGCCGACATCGGCGCGGATCGCCTCGGCCGCGGCGCGGATGGCGTCGGCGTCGTCAGCGCCGTCGCCCACGAGCTCCGCGGCGGTGAACCGTCGCGCGGGCGAGGTGATCGCCGGGGGAGCACTGTCGAGTGCGGATGCGTCGATGCCGGGGAACTGCCGAGCCGTCACGAGCACCCGGCTCTCCAGCGAGCCCGCGAACCTGTTGTAGCTGTCGACAGTGCGCTCCAGCGCCTTCCGGAGGTCGTCGGCGTGACCGGCGAGCACGCCGAGGCGCTCGTAGAGCTGGGTGCCGAGGTTCAGCAGGGCGCGCGCCTCCGTCGAGACCTCCTGCTGCGTCCAGGTGTACGCGACGGTCTTCAGCACCGCCCAGAGGTTGACGGGCGAGGCGAGGGCGACGCGACGGCCGAAGGCGTAGTCGAGCAGCGTGGGATCCTCGTCGATGGCAGCGGCGAGAAGCGATTCGCTGGGGAGGAAGCAGATGACGAACTCCGGGCTCGCGTCGAGGCCCGCCCAGTACGCCTTCTTCGCGAGCGCGTCGACGTGGGCCCGCACCGCCTTGACGTGCTTCTGCATGTGCGCGCGACGCTGCCCCTCGTGGGCGTCGCCGGCCGGGAGCGCGGAGGCTTCGAGATAGGCATCGAGCGGCACCTTCGCGTCCACCGCGATCGAGGTGCCGCCGGCGAGCCGGATGACCATGTCGGGCCGGCCCTGGCCGCGGTCGGAGGAGATCGTCGCCTGCAGGTCGAAGTCCACGTGGCGGGTGAGGCCGGCAGCCTCCACGACGCGGCGCAGCTGCGTCTCACCCCAGACGCCGCGGGTGGCGGTGGAGCGGAGTGCCCCGGCCAGCGACTCCGTGGTCGCGCGGAGAGCCTCATCGGATTCCTGTGCGCGTCGCAGCTGCTCGGCGAGGGAGCCGAACTGGGCATGGCGCTCCTGCTCGATCGCCGTGACCTTGTGCTGCATCTGCTGCAGGCTCTCGCGCACCGGCGCGAGAGCGGTGAGCACGGCGTTCTGCTGCTGCACCCGCTCCGCCTCGGCCCGCTGCTGCGTGCGGGCGTGCTCGACGGCATCCCGGTAGAGGTCGTACTGCCGGTCGCGATCGTCCTTCGCGGCGGCGAGCTCGGCCTGCGCTCGCGCGAGATCCGCGGCGCCGCGGGCGGCGCGCAGATACCAGCCCGCTGCGGCGCCGGCCGCCAGGGCCACGAGCAGAAGAGCGATCGTCAGAGCATCCATGGGTCCATGGTGCCGCCGGCCTCCGACATTCCGACGATGCGACTCAGGCGGCGGCGTGCTCGGGTGCGGAGACGACGGGATCGGTGACGCGGAGGCCGAGCGCAGAGGCGAGGGCGAACACGTCGGCGGCGCCCGCGCGCGCGGCGGCGTCGACGACGATCTGGGCGCAGGCGCGAGCATCCGCCAGCGCGTCATGGTGCGAGAACTCGGCGAATCCGGCCGCAGCTGCCGCCTTGGGAAGCCGGTAGGAGTCGAGGTCGTAGGTCTTGCGGGCCACTTGCAGGCTGCACAGCGACCGGTACGGCGGACAGATCTCGCCGGTGGCCTCGGACGCGCGGCGCAGCACGTTCAGATCGAAGCCGGCGTTGTGCGCGACCAGCACGTCGGCGCCGGCGAACGCGCACAGACGTTCGAACTGCTCCGGCCAGGTCGCGGCCGAGCGCACGTCCTGCGGGCGGATGCCGTGGATCCTGATGTTCCACTCCTGGAACTCGTCATGCCCCGCGGGCGGCTGGATCAGCCATCCTGCAGTGGCGACGACCTTCCCGCCGCGCACCCGGACGAGTCCGACGGAGCAGGCGGAGGCGGGACTGGAGTTCGCCGTCTCGAAGTCGATCGCGGTGAAGTCCAGTGGCACGGGACAACTGTCCCCCAGGCGCGGAGCCCCGTCCGCCAGGCGCGCCGATCCCGCGACAACCTCAGGCGCCGGCGGTCAGGGGCGTTCGGCTCCGACGATGCGCCAGGCGCGTTCGGAGCGCCGGTGGCGCGGTGCGAAGCCGTGGCGCTCGAGAACCTCCACCATCGAATCGGGTGGGTGCACGAACCCGCGATACTCGCGCCGGAGGACGCCGCACCACGCGTTCACGGCGGCCACGCCGGCACGGGTGATCCACGTTCGCGGCGGATGGCTGAACACGACGGCCCGCCGGGCGTGATCCGCCGCCGCGCTCAGCAGCGCGGTGTAGTCGGGGTAGCAGCAGACGACCCGGTTGAGCACGACGATGTCGGCGGGGCCGACGGCGTCCGGGGTGACGGCGAGATCGACGCCGAGCATCCGCTCCGCCCGCGCGCCGAGGCCCGCTTCGTCCAGCAGCCGTCGTGCCTCTCGCTCGTACGCGCCGGACAGCTCGAGGTTCGTCGTCTTCGCGGCGCCGCGCTTCAGCAGCTCCAGCTGGATGTCGCCGATGCCGCCGCCGATCTCCAGGACCGACGCCCCTTCGATGCCGGCAGCGGCCGCGAACTCCACCACGTGCTGCGCCGTGGGGGTGAGGCCCCGGCGGCGGTAATCGCGTGCGAGCCGCCGGGCGAAGCGGTCGTCGAACTCGCGATCGTAACCGCCCGGTGTGCGCGATGCACAGCAGTCGTCCACCACTCCAGTATGCGCCGTAGGCTGGCGCCATGACCGATGATCGCGCGACGTCGTTCGGGGCAGAGGCCGGGAGCTACGAGGCCGGCCGGCCCGAGTACCCGTTCGAGGCCGTGGCCTGGATGCTGGAGACGATGCCGGAGGGCGGACGCCGGGTCGCGGATGTCGGTGCGGGCACCGGCAAGCTCACCAGAGCACTGGTCAAGGCACCGGATGCCGAGGTCGTCGCCGTCGACCCCGACCCGGCGATGCTGGCGGCGCTCCGCGAAGGCGTGCCCGGCATCCCCACGTTCGTCGGGACCGCGGAGCGGCTTCCCCTGCCCGATGCGAGCGTGGATGCCGTCGTGCTCGGCCAGGCCTGGCACTGGGTCGACCCGGTGGCGGCATCGGCGGAGATCGGCCGGGTGGTGCGCCCCGGAGGCGTGCTCGGCCTCATCTGGAATATCCGCGACGAGCGCGTGGAATGGGTGCGCAGGCTCACCGAGATCATGCACAGCAGCCCGGCAGAGGAGATGGTCAACGGCCCGACCGGTCCCCGGATCGCGGAGCCCTTCGGCTCCGTCGAGACCGGCCGGTGGGAGTGGACGCGACCGATGACGCGCGAGCAGCTGCACCACATGGCCTCCTCCCGCAGCCATCTCATCACCGCCTCCGAGGAGGAGCGTGCGCAGATCCGGCGGGGGATGGACGCGCTCTTCGACGAGGTCGGCCTCGTCGACGGGTCGACGGTCGACCTGCCGTACGTGACGACGGCGTTCCGCGCGATGCGGGGCTGACGGGCTCGCAGGGCGACGGCATCCGCGCCCGGTAGACTCATACCCCGTGGCTCTCACTATCGGCATCGTCGGCCTGCCCAACGTCGGCAAGTCCACCCTCTTCAACGCCCTCACCAAGAACGACGTGCTCGCGGCGAACTATCCGTTCGCGACGATCGAGCCGAACGTCGGCGTGGTGAACCTGCCCGACCCGCGGCTGAACAAGCTCGCGGAGATCTTCGGCAGCGAGCGCATCCTGCCCGCGGCGGTGTCGTTCGTCGACATCGCCGGCATCGTGCGCGGCGCGAGCGAGGGCGAGGGCCTGGGCAACAAGTTCCTCGCGAACATCCGCGAGGCCGACGCGATCGCGCAGGTCGTCCGCGGCTTCGCCGACGACGACGTCGTGCACGTGGACGGGGCCGTGAACCCGGCATCCGACATGGAGACGATCAACGCCGAGCTCATGCTCGCCGACCTCGAGACGCTCGACCGGGCGATCACCCGGTACGAGAAGGAGGTGCGCGGCAAGAAGATCGAGCCCGTCGTCCTCGAGACCGCGAAGGCGGCGAAGGACGCGCTCGAGCGCGGTGTGCTGCTGTCCGTCTCCGGTCTCGACCTCGCGCCGATCCGCGAGCTGGGCCTGCTCACCTCGAAGCCGGTCATCTTCGTCTTCAACGTCGACGAGAGCGTGCTGACGGACGCGGCGCGCAAGGAGGAGCTGGCCGCGCTCGTCGCCCCGGCGAAGGCGATCTTCCTCGACGCGAAGATCGAGTCGGAGCTCAAGGACCTCGACCCGGAGGATGCCGCCGAGCTCCTCGCATCGACCGGTCAGGACGAGTCGGGCCTCGACCAGCTCGCCCGCATCGGATTCGACACCCTCGGCCTGCAGACCTACCTCACCGCCGGCCCCAAGGAGGCCCGTGCGTGGACGATCGGCAAGGGCTGGAAGGCCCCGCAGGCGGCCGGCGTGATCCACACCGACTTCGAGAAGGGCTTCATCAAGGCCGAGGTCGTCTCGTTCGACGACCTGGTCGAGACGGGATCCGTCGTCGAGGCCCGCGCGAAGGGCAAGGCGCGGCTCGAGGGCAAGGACTACGTCATGCAGGACGGCGACGTGGTGGAGTTCCGCTTCAACAACTAGCGCCGATGGCGTGAGAGCTGGCAGGTGACGGAGATCCGGTCAGAGGTTCAGAATGTGTAATCCTCGGACCACTCGACCTTCGGATCGTGGCCGAACCTCGACGCATATGCCTCGATGAGGGCTGTCCTGCTGACCGCCTCGCCCGCCGCGAGCCGTGCGAGGTGCGGCACAAGCCAGCGAGCCTCGCAGGCGTCGAACTCCTCGGCGAATCGCTCATCCAACGCGCCGTCGATGATGATCTGGGCGACGCTGCGCTGCCCGCCCACGTTGGCTATCGGCGGACCCTTCGAGAAGTTCAGGAGGGTCTTCTCGCCGCGCGGATGGACACTGATCGTGACCGGGTGTGGCCAGCCGCTTGCGTCGTCGGTCGTCTGACCAAGCACCAGGAACTCCAGTCGTCGCGTCTCGTCGGTCATGTGCCACCCTTGTTCGCCGTTGAATCGGACAGCGGTGCGGAGCGTGTCTCCTCCGGCCCCACGGGCAGTCTAGGAGGTGCCGGTGGCCGGCTCGCGCACCGTGCGGCGCCTTCGGCCGGCGTCGCGAGCCCGACCATCCGCTTCAACAACTGAGGCGCGATGTCGGCACCCGGTGCGAGGATGGGCGCATGCCTGAGTCGCCGGAGGTGCAGGCGCTCGTCGAGTTCCTCGATGAGCGCGTCCAGGGTCGCGTCATCGCAGGAGTCGACATCGCCGAGTTCCGCGTGGTCAAGACACGCGACCGGCCGCCGGAATCGGTCGTCGGCGCGCGCATCACGGGGATGCGGCGCTTCGGCAAGCACGTCGGGTTCGAGACGACCGCCGGCTGGCTGATGATCGGTTTCGGCCGGAACGGGTGGATCCGCTGGCGCAGCGCCGACGACCCGCCGGCGGAGGAGCCTGTGCCGGAGGTCGTGCGCATCGTGCTCGACGACGGAGCGGTGATGCAGGTCGTGGACACCGGCGACTTCCTCGCCGTGACCGCGTCGGTGGTGGACGCCCCCACCGATGTCGCCGGCATCGCCGCGCTCGGGCCGGATCCGCTCGACCCCGGCTTCACCCGTGAGGAGTTCGAGCGAGCGCTCGGCTCCCGACGCAAGCAGATCAAGGCCCTGCTGCAGGAGCAGGCGTCGCTCGCCGGCATCGGCAACGCCTACTCCGACGAGATCCTGCATCGTGCCCGCCTGTCGCCCACCCTCCACGCTGCCGTTCTCGGCGCAGAGGCCAGGGAGCGGCTGTTCGACGCGGTGACCGATGTCATGCGAACGGCGGTCGCCGAGCGCCGCGGCCTGCCGCCGGACCGGCTCAAGCAGGCCAAAGTCGCCGCGATGGCCGTGCACGGGCGAGGCGGCGAGGAATGCCCGGTGTGCGGGACGGTGATCGTCGATCGCGTGTTCTCCGGAGCATCCGCGCAGCTGTGCCCGCACTGTCAGGCGGAGCGGGAGGCATCGGCAGGGGGCCGCGCATGATGCTTCTCGACATCGAGCGGGAGGATGCGCATCCGGGCGATCTTTACGGCCGGCATCTCATGCTCGAGGTGGCGGATGAGCTGTCGCTCTCCGCGCTGCTGGAGGGCACGCTGGAGCCGTTCATCGCGAAGGCGCCCCGGGCGCGATGGATCTGTCGCGCGCGGGGGCGCGGAGGGATGCGCGACGTCGCCGAGCTGGTGACGGCAGGAGAGCCGGCGCTTCGCGGCGCGCGGCTCCTCGTGCACGATGAATCCGTGCGATCCTTCGCAGGACCGGATGCTGGGGTGCTCCGCATCGGATGCCGGCACGAGTTCCCCGGCTGAGGTCCCAACGGCGGGATGTCACCCCTGCTGTGATCGCTGCTGCGCCAGCCAGGTGTGGTTCACGATCGCGGCGCTGACTTCGCTGCGGTAGTCGCGCCCCGGATCGCCGCCGCCGCGGTACAGATCGCGGGCGTAGTACGGCGACTCCTCCTGATAGGGCCCGCTCATGTGGATCCGGTATGCGAGCTCGCCGAGATAGGTGTGCCCGCCTCTGCGGTAGGACTCGCGTTCCGAGGCGTCGAGCTCTATCAGCGCGGAGGTGTCGATGAGGGCGCTGTACGAATAGCGGGCGTCGAGATAGAGGCGCTCGCCCTGACGCACGAGGAACCATGCTCCCGGCGAGTGATCGACGTACTGCATGGCCGCGTGTGCGGCGGCCTGGCGCTCGGGAGACCCCCATCTCTCCACTGGCGGGATCTCCTCCAGAGGATGCCGTCTCGCATCGTTCACCGAGCAGTACGTGAAGCTCGGCGCGCCGTCGCGCTGGAGCGCGAAGCAGATGACCCGCCTGCACGACCGGCACGTCAGCTGGCTCTCCACCCGGGTCATGAGCCCCGAGCCGTGCAGCATCCGCAGGTCGTCGAGCGGCACCCAGTGCAGGTCCTCCTTCAGGTCGCCGGCGTCGCGCGCCGACCGGAGCGCCTGATCCGTGGCCTCGACATCGACCTCCTCGGATGCGTCCCACCGGATCAGGAGGTCTGCGCAGCGAGGACAGTCGTCGTCGTCCGGTGCGCACACCAGACCCGGCTGCTCGACCGTGATCGCGAGGCTCTCCAGGTTGCCCGGTTCGTTCCAGCCGCGCCTGTCACGGAAGTCGGCCCGCACGAAGGCGCCGTCCACGGCGAACCACGGCGTGCCGATCCCGGCGAAACCGCGCCGGGTCCCGATCGCCGCGTTCAGGTCGTCGAGGGTGGCATCGTTCCCCGCCCCGGGGAGCCACTCCGCGAGATCGACGCCCTGCTGCTTCGGAGACTGCGGCACGACGTGCAGGAGCACCTCGACCACTGCGTCGTCGTGCAGGATGATCTCCCCGCCGGAGGCGAACAGCATCCGCCGCGACCGGACGGCGGGAGCGCCGATCAGCCGTTCTCTGACCTCGACCGGATCCCCGCCGAACGCGGCGGTGAGGGCGCGCACCTCGGGGTCCTGCTCGGCGTGGGTGAGGGAATCGAGGAGGAGGGAGAGCCCGCGCTGCGTCATCCCGCCATTATCCGCACAGGTGGCCAGGCTACGCTGGAACCCGACCCGTGAACGCCGAACGAGGAGCCTCACCCCGATGACCGACACCCAGATCTTCGAGCCCGACGACCGCGCCATCCCCTTCGTGGATGAGGGCGACGGTCCGGTCAAGCTCGTGCTGATCCAGGAGCACGGTCTCGCGGCGGACGTGCTCAGCGTCGTCGGGCACTACCTCGCCGAGGAGGCGGGATTCCATGTGCTCCGCGTCGGGCACCGCGCCGACAGCGCCGACGTGTCGTTCGAGGAGCGCGTCGCCGACGCGCTCGCCGTGATCGACCACGTGGGCCTCGAGGACACCTGGTTCGGCGGCCACGGCTTCGGCGGCACCGTCGCGCGCGCCCTCGTCGCCGCGCACCCCGACCGGGCGAACGGCCTGCTGCTGCTGGGCGTCGAGGAGGCGGACATCGAGCTGCCGCCGGCGATCCCGGTGCTGATCATCCAGGGCACCGAGGACGCCACGACGCCGGCCGCGAACGCCGAGCACCTGCAGGCATCCGTCCCGGACCGCGCCAGCATCAAGAGCGTCGACGGCGATCACCT
This sequence comes from Microbacterium hydrocarbonoxydans, assembly GCF_011752045.1. Classification (GTDB taxonomy): domain Bacteria; phylum Actinomycetota; class Actinomycetes; order Actinomycetales; family Microbacteriaceae; genus Microbacterium. The sequence continues at coordinate 1,106,561 of NZ_JAAKXW010000001.1, read as the reverse complement.
GTTCCCCATGACCCACCCCATCGAGACGGCCGTCGTCATCGAGGAGTACCTCGACTGGGACTAGAGTCCCCGATCAGCGCCCTTGGCGCTTCTTGTAGGGCTTCGGCTGCCCCTTGACGACCGGCGCGCGGCCCTTCCCCTTCGACGCCCTGGCCTTGCCTCCGGAGGGTCCGGCCGGCCTCGCGACGGGAGCGGGCGCCGCGGCGATCCGCTCACGCGCCTCGGGGAGCAGCAGCTCGCCGGCCTTGGTCAGGCGCGTCTCGCCCTCGCGGATGACGAGCGGATGCCCGACCTCCTCCTCGAGCTTCTCGATCGACGAGTAGAGGGCGGCGAGCGGGATGCCGAGCGCGGCCGCCGCCCGCGGGAAATGGCGTTCCTCGGCGAGGGCGACGAATCGTCGCAGGTGCATGATCTTCACGGGAGCGGTCCTTTCCCGCACGAATCGCGGCCGCCTTCAGCGTACGCGTCTCCGGTGGCCGATGCCGCGCAGCGGTCGATGAAAGGATGAGAGCATGACCGCAACCCTCGTCGCCCAGGACCTCGCGGGCGGGTACGGCCATCGCACGCTCTTCGACGCCCTCGACCTGACCGTCGCGCCCGGGGATATCGTCGGCGTGGTCGGGGCGAACGGCGCAGGCAAGTCGACGCTGCTGCGCCTGCTCGCCGGCGTCGATGAGCCGCACGCCGGCAGTGTCTCCCTCGCGCCGGTCGACGCGTTCGTCGGCTGGCTTCCGCAGGAGCACGAGCGCATCGCGGGTGAGACGATCGCGGCATACATCGCCCGCCGCACCGGCTGCGCCGAGGCGACCAGGCAGATGGATGCCGCGGCCGCCGCGCTCGGAGACCCGGCCGTGGCCCCCGCGGGAGCCGACCCGGCCGACGCGTACTCGACCGCGCTCGAGCGCTGGCTCGCCAGCGGCGCGGCGGATCTCGAGGAGCGCATCCCCGCCGTCCTCGCCGAACTCGGGCTCGATCTCGACGGCGCCGCCGCCGGGGACGTCCTGATGACCGGCCTCTCCGGCGGGCAGGCCGCGCGCGTGGGGCTCGCCGCCCTGCTGCTCTCCCGATTCGACATCGCGCTCCTCGACGAGCCGACGAACGACCTCGACCTCGACGGCCTCGAACGGCTCGAGGCGTTCGTGCGCGGCCTCCGCGGCGGTGTCGTGCTCGTGAGCCACGACCGGGAGTTCCTCGCCCGCTGCGTCACGCGGGTGCTCGAACTCGATCTCGCGCAGGGAACGAACCGGGTCTACGGCGGCGGCTACGACGCCTACCTGGAGGAGCGCGCGACGCTGCGTCGTCACCTGCGCGAGAAGTACGACGAGTTCGCCGAGAAGAAGGCCGACCTCGTCGCCCGCGCGCGGACCCAGCGGGAGTGGTCGAGCCAGGGCGTGCGCAACGCGATGCGCAAAGCCCCCGACAACGACAAGATCAAGCGGAAGGCGTCGACGGAGTCGAGCGAGAAGCAGGCGCAGAAGGTCAGGCAGATGGAGAGCCGCATCGCGAGGCTGGAGGAGGTCGAGGAGCCGCGCAAGGAGTGGCAGCTCGAGTTCTCCATCGCCGCCGCCCCGCGCTCGGGAGCGGTCGTCAGCACCCTCAGCTCGGCGCGCTTCACGCAGGGGGACTTCATGCTGGGGCCGGTGTCGCTGCAGGTGAACGCCGGGGACCGCATCGGCATCACGGGGCCGAACGGGGCGGGCAAGTCGACGCTGCTGCGCGCGCTCCTCGGTCAGCAGCGACCGGACGAGGGCACAGCGAGCCTGGGGTCGAATGTGCAGGTCGGCGAGATCGACCAGGCGCGCTCTCTGCTCGAAGGCGAGAAGCCGCTCGCGGCCGCGTTCGAAGCGCTCATCCCCGAGATGGCGACCGGAGAGGTCCGCACGCTCCTCGCCAAGTTCGGCCTGCGCGCGGATCACGTGAACCGTCCCGTCGACGAGCTGTCCCCGGGGGAGCGCACGCGGGCCGCGCTGGCACTGCTCCAGGCGCGCGGGGTGAACCTGCTCGTCCTCGACGAGCCGACGAACCACCTGGACCTGCCGGCCATCGAGCAGCTGGAGCAGGCGCTCGACACGTACGCGGGAACCCTGCTGCTGGTCACGCACGACCGCCGGATGCTCGACACCGTCCGCACCGACCGTCGATGGCGGGTCGAGGCCGGGCAGGTCGCCGAGCTCTGAACGCCGCCGGCGGGGACCTGCCCGGCATCCGTCGACCGGGGGATGCTCGCCCGCACGAGTCGGCGCGCGTACGCTGAGGCTGTCGCCGACCGAAGGAGCATCCGTGTCAGATCGCACCGCTCACGATCACGTCCCTGAGCCTGACGAGCCGACGATCCCCGAACTCGAGGACGACGAGAACGTCGCCCCGCGCCCGGAGGAGGAGATCGCCGACGTGCTCCGGGCGGAACCCGACGTCGCCGACCACAGCGAGCACGACCACGGTGAGCACACGGATCACGGCGAGCACGCCGGCTGAACCCGGCGCGCTCGCAGCGACTCCTACTTGAGCTGGCCGCGGACCTCGCCGCCCGGGTAGGTCGGGGTGTGCACGTTCACGTACCAGCCGCGCGGGTTCTCCTGGATCCCTGCGAGGATCGCCGGGTCGGAGACGGTCGCGCAGCCCGCCACGGAGAACGAGGTCTCGTTCGGCACGGTGAGCGGGATGCGGACCGGGCCGGCCACACCCTGATCCCCGACGTGCACGTGGGCCGCGACCGCGCCGGTGGTCAGACCCGTCACGTCGAGCGTGTAGCAGAACTGGTCGCCGTCGATCGTGTAGCTGAACTTCCCGTGGGCGCCGCCTTCGGCGCCGGTGGTCTCCTGGCCGTTGTTGACCGGGATCGCGGGGGCGGCGCTCGCCGCGGTCGCGCCTCCGGCGATCGCGTAGAGCGACAGCGCCGCGGCGGCGGCGATGCGAGTGAGTCTCTTCATGGTCTGGTCCACTTCCTTGTCGTCCGGATCCTGTGACGGCGGCGCACGGCCGCACACGGAGATCACGACACAGCGGCCCGCAGGGTTCACCGTCATCGTGACGAGCGCGACCGCGCGGATCGGTAGAGTCTGAGGCAGGGATGAGACGAAGGATGCCGTGGACGTCATCGCGCTGACGCTGATCGTCGCCGCCGCGTTCGGCACGATCGCACATCTGCTGCGCGTTCCGGCGCTCGTCGGCTTCCTCGCCGCCGGATTCGTGCTCGGCGCGATGCACGTCGAGCCGTTCACGGGACTCGAGCGGATCGCCGAGATCGGCGTGACGCTGCTGCTCTTCACGATCGGCTTGAAGTTCGACATCCGCGCCCTGCTGCGGCCCGAGGCCTATGGCACGACGGCGATCCACATGGTGCTGAGCGTGCTCGTCGGGGCGGGTCTCGTCGGGCTCGCGGGCGTGATCGGGCTCACCTCGGTCGACGGGTGGCGCACACTCGCGCTCGTCGGCTTCGCGCTCTCGTTCTCGTCGACGGTGCTGTGCGTCAAGGTGCTCGAGGACCGGTCGGATGACGGCTCGCTCTACGGGCAGACGGCGATCGCGATCCTCGTCATCCAGGACGTCGCGGCCGTCGTCTTCATCACCGTGAACGGGGACGAGCCGCCGAGCCCGTGGGCGTTCGCGCTGGTGCTCCTGATCCCGCTGGCGTGGGTGCTGCGCAAGCTCCTGAACGTGATCGGGCACGGCGAGCTCCTCGTGCTGTTCGGGGTCGTGATGGCTCTCGGACCCGGGTACCTCGCCTTCGAGGCGGTCGGGATCAAGGGCGACCTCGGCGCCCTCGTCATGGGTCTGCTGTTCGCGACCCATCCCCGCGCCATCGAGATGTCCAAGGCCCTGTTCAGCGTCAAGGAGCTGTTCCTCATCGGCTTCTTCCTCCTGATCGGCATGGGCGCCTCGCCGACCTGGGCGGATGCCGGACTCGCGCTGCTTCTCTGCGTGATCCTGCTGCCGCTGACCTTCATCGGCTACGTCTGGCTCGGCCGGCTCTTCGGCCTGCGGAACCGCACCGCGATCCGGACCGGTCTGGTGTTGAGCAACTTCTCCGAGTTCTCGATCATCGTCGCCGCCGTCGGCGTGTCGGCAGGGCTGCTCACCGGTCGCTGGCTGACCGTCGTCGCGATCGCCGTGGCGCTGAGCATGGTGGCGTCCTCGGTGGCCAACGCGCACGGGCTGCGGCTCATCACCGCCCTCACCTGGCTGCCGGCGCAGGAGGTGTCCAAGCTGCGTCCGGCGGACCGTCCGATCGACACCAGCGGCTCCGACGTCGTCGTCCTCGGGATGGGACGCGTCGGACGGGCGGCCTATGACCGTCTCGTCGAGGAGGGCGGTCTGCGCGTCCTCGGCATCGACAACGACCACGCCGTCATCATGAGGCACGAGGCAGACGGCCTCAACGTGCTCGAGGGCGACGCCACCGACATCGAGTTCTGGAGCCGGCTCGTCTCCGGCGGCTTCGTGAAGACGGTCGTGCTCGCGATGGCGTTCCACGGTTCCAACACGTTCGCACTGGAGCGGCTCCACGAGGCGGGCTTCGACGGTCGCGTCGTCGCCGTCGCCCAGCATCCGGACCAGGTCGAGCATCTCGCGGAGAGCGGAGTGGACGGCGTCGTCAACATCTACGCCGGCGCGGGGCACACCCTCGCCGGACTCGCCATGGAGGCCGACGACGACCAGCCGTCGGGAGACGGCGCCCGATAGCATCCCTGTCATGACCGCTCCGACCGTCCGCGCCCTCGTGCGGCTGCGCGCCGTGCTCTCGATCGTCGCCGGGGCGGCGATCAGCATCGCCGTGGTCCCTGTGCTCGGGCCTGCCGCAGGCATCCTCTCGGGCTGGGGCGCGTTCGCGCTCATCAACGTGATCTGGGTGCTGCTGCTGATCTGGCCGATGGACGCGCAGGCGACCAGGGAGCACGCGACGCTGGAGGCCCCTGGCCGGCGGATCGCCCGCCTGATCTCCATCGCCGGGAGCCTGGTGAGCCTCGGCGCGGTGCTCGTCGTGATCATCCAGGCGCAGGACGCGCCCGGGATCGATGAGTACCTGCTCGCGGGCATCGCCGTGGTCAGCGTCGCCGCATCCTGGATGCTCATCCAGACCGAGTACGTGCTCCGCTACGCGCGCATGTACTACGGCGATCCGGTCGGCGGCATCGACTTCAACCAGCAGGAGGACCCGGAGTACACCGACTTCGTCTACTTCTCGGTGGGGCTCGGCATGACCTATCAGGTCTCCGACACGAACGTCACGGACAACGGCGTGCGTCGCGTCGTGATCGCGCAGACCGTGCTCGGATACCTCTTCGGCACCGTGATCCTCGCGTCGATCATCAACCTCGTGGTCGGGCTCGGCTGATCGCGCTCAGCCGCCCCACACCGCCCGCGCGCCCGCCTCGCCGATGAGGACGACGAGGGTCGTGCTCCCCGCCGCGACGACGACCGAGAGCACGGCGAACGCGATCCCGGCGATGCGGTCCGCCCGCGCCGGGTGCCCGACCTCGCGCGGTGCGCGGAACCGGTACCAGGCCCACTGCGCCGCGGCCACGAGGAGCATCGCGAACACCCACGGCGGCAGCATCCGCCCCAGCGCCTCGTGATGGAGCACCTGCGGGATCGGGCCGACCTCCTCCTTCAGCCTCTCGCCCGCGAGGATCGTCACCGGCACGAGCACGGCGACGAGCAGCGCGGCCAGCGGCGTCACGATCCCGAGCCGCCGGCGGGCTGCCGGGATCAGGGCGCCCAGCACCAGCGCCAGCGCGGTCAGCGGGACGAGCACGACCACCGCATGCACGATGAGCGGATGCAGAGGGAGCCCGGCGATCTCGAACAGGTCCATACTCGTGACACGAGGCGCGGCGGTTCAGGGTTCAGGTGAACCGGGAGCGCTCCGCTCTCGTGTCCTCGGAGGGAGGTGACGGATGCCGGGTGACGACGCGGCCCGCCTGGGGGCGCTCTACGACGCGCACGCGGCGCCGATCTGGCGCTACGTCGTGCACCTCACCGGCGACCGCGCCGGTGCCGACGACGTGGTGCAGGAGACGCTGCTGCGCGCCTGGCGCACTCCGCACATCCTCGCCGAGGATCCGGAGTCCACCCGCTCGTGGATGTACACGGTGGCACGTCACCTGGTCGTCGACGAGGCTCGGAGCGCGCGACGGCGCAGGGAGATCCCGGTGGAGTCGCCCCCCGACGCAGCGGTGAGGGACGCGACGGACGCCATCTTCGACGCCATCCTCATCGAGGAGGCGCTCGCCGCCCTCTCCGAGGCGCATCGGGACGTCGTCGTCCGGGCGTACTACCGCGGCCTCACGGTCGCGGAGATCGCTGAGGAGCTGACCGTTCCGGAGGGCACCGTCAAGTCGAGACTGCACTACGGACTCCGGGCGCTGCGCCTCGGGCTGCAGGAGAAGGGAGTGACGCGATGAACGCGGATCACGCGCGCTACGAGGACTGGGACGCCGCCTACCTCCTCGGTGCGCTCGGCCAGGCCGATCGCGCGCTCTACGAGGCGCACCTGGCCGAGTGCGAGCGGTGCCGGGCGGCGATCGCGGAGATCGCGCCGACTCTCGGCCTGCTGTCCCGCGTCGATCCGGGCCGCGCGGAATCGCTGCTCCGGCCGGAGGAGGCCGGGCACGACGGCCCCGGTGCCGGGCACCGTGCGCGCGTGCTCTCGCTCGCGGCGGCGAGGGACCGCCGGCGCCGCCGGCTCGCGATCGTCGCCGTCGCCGCCGCGGTCGTGATCGCCGCGGTGGTCGTCCCCGTGGCCTCCTCGCTGCTGCGCACCCCGGAGCAGGTGATCGCCCTCGAACCGGTCGCCGAGCTCCCGCTGTCGGCGACGGTCGAGCTCACCGAGGTCGCCTGGGGGACGCGCATCGACATGTCCTGCGCCTACGGGGAGGTGCCAGATGCGCCGGAGGAGGGGTGGGCGTACGCCCTGGTCGTCGTCGGCGCGGACGGCGCCGAGAGCGTGCTCTCCACCTGGCGGGCGCGGCCGGGATCCACGGCGCGGCTGAGCGCCGCCACGGCGCTCGCGTCCGCGGACATCGCCGCCGTCGAGATCCGGGCGGTCCGATCGGGCGACGTCCTGATGCGCAGCGACGCGGACCTCGACGGCGATTGAACGCCCGCCGGGCGGCTCTCGTGTCCCCGACGACGACCGCGTCCGCGGTCCAGCACAGGAGGTCCGACATGTTCGCGAAGGCCAGGCGGTCCGCAATCGCCGCCGCTCTGCTCATCACCCTCGCCCTGGCGGGCTGCTCGTCGCCGGGCGGCTCCGGCGGGACGGACCCGGGAGGCGGCGACCCCTACGGAGCGCCCTCGTCCGACTCGACGCCGTCCGAGGACTCGCCGCCCGCCGCGGACGACGCGGAGCTGAGGGTGGCGGACTCGCCGCTGGGGGAGATCGTCGTCGACGGCGAGGGGCTCACCGTGTACATGTTCGACAGCGACACGCAGGGCGCGGATGCCAGTGCGTGCGAGGGGCAGTGCCTCACGAACTGGCCGCCGGTCACGACCGACAGCACCGAGCCCGTGGTGTCGGGCGTGACGGGAGAGGTCGGCACGATCGCCGCCGCCGACGGCTCGATGCAGATCACGCTCGATGGCTGGCCGCTGTACTACTTCGCCGGCGATCAGGCTGCGGGCGACGTCAACGGGCAGGGCGTCAACGACGTCTGGTGGGTGCTGTCTCCCGCCGGCGAGCGGATCGCGGAATAGTCCGCAGACGAACGGATGCCGCGGCCCGAGCGGGCCGCGGCATCCGAGGATCAGATCAGGCGACCTGGGAGAGCACGGCGAAGGACACCGCGCCCTCGTCGTCCACCCCCGCGTCCAGGACCTTGTCGTCGAGGGCGATCGCGGCCGACTCCTCGAGGAAGACGCGTGCGCCGGACAGCTCGATGACCTGGTCCAGCGGTTCGGGGTGCTCCGCCACGACGACGGACAGACGGGAGGGGGCCCCGGCCTCGGGGGCGGCGGTGGAGTGGATGCGCAGGCCGGCATCCGCGGCGTCGCTCTGCCTGTTGACGAGGGTCGTCACGATGGCGGTGGCGTTGTCGGTGAGGGTGAGCATGGAGCTTTTCCTTCCGGGTGGGGGCATGGCGCGGTCGCGACATGTCCGGGCCACGATTCCCCACTGGCGCGGGTGTCTCAACCCCCTTGCGCCGATTCGGAGGGACCTCCCATCATCGGAGCCGCTTGCGGAGGAAGACCTGCGCGACGCCGTCCCCGTCGGGCACGCGCTCGCTCTCGCGGTAGCCGCAGGACCGGTAGAGGCGGAGATTCGCCTCGCTGAGGCTCCCGGTGAACAGCTCCGCCTCCGCAGCTCCCGAGGCCTGCTCCGCCGCCTCGAGAAGGAGTCTCCCGATCCCCGCTCCCTGCTGATCCGGGGCGACGGCGATGCGGCCGATGAGGAGCAGGTCGTCGTCGACCGTGAAGCGGATCGCTCCGACCAGGCGGCCGCCGACGCGAGCGCCCAGGCCGCCGTCGGCACGGATCTCCGCCGCCAGCTCCTCCGGCGTCTGGGTGAGGGGCGGCATGTCCGCGCTGCCGTAGATCTGCGCCTCCGACACGAACGCCGCGCGCTGCAGCGTCAGCAGCTCGCCGGCATCCGTCTCTCTCAGCGGCGAGATCTCCGGCCGGTCGCTCACCGGGCGTCCTCGTCGTCCGCGCCCACAGCATGCCGGATCGCGCCGGGGAGCGCCAGCCACACCGCGGCCACGACGATCAGCGAGCAGACGAGCGTCACGAGGCCGGCGATCCGGTCGAGCGCGAAGTCGACGATGAGGGTGGTGACCCCGACGGTGAGCGCCGCGATGACGAAGAGATCGAGCTTCACGATCCGCGAGGCCACTTTCACCAGCTCGGGCTTGCGCCGGCTGCCGAAGAGGGCGCGATGCATGCCGACCGGCGCGAGCGCGAGGATGGTCGCGAGCGCCGCGAGCGCCACGAGCACGATGTACAGCCCGCGCTGCAGCCCATCCATGTCGGTGAACCGCGGCTGGAACGCGACCGCGAGCAGGAACCCGGTCAGGATCTGCGTGCCCGTCTGCATGACGCGCAGTTCCTGCAGGAGCTCGGACCAATTGCGGTCCGCCCGCTCGTTGGGCGTCTCGTCCCGGCCGTCGGCGCGATCGTCGCGGTCCGCGTCGTGTGAGGGTCGTCGTTCGGCGTCCATGCGCTCAGTCTCGTGCGCCCGCGAGCAGGGTGTCCAGGGGCTTGCCTTCCTGCGGCCGTATGGTGCACTGCCACGCGTCACCCGGCTGACGCCGCCGGGCCCTCCTCGCGCAGGCGCGGTTCCGTGCGGCGTTCCGGACGGAGCCCCGCCTTGTCCGCGTAGAACTCGCGGATCCGGTCCATGTCCGCGGCGACGTCGCCGGTGAGGTCGAAGGTCGGCCCGAGCCCCGTGGTCATGGTGGTGCGGTCGACGAAGCCCAGAGTCACCGGCATGCCGGTCTCGCGGGCGATGCGGTAGAAGCCTGATTTCCAGTACGCGTTCCCGCCGCGCGTGCCGTCCGGCGTGACGACCAGGCCGAACACGCCGCCCGCCCTGACCTGGTCCACGACATCCTGCACGACACGCGCCGGGTCTGCGCGGTCGACGGGGATGCCGCCGAGCCGGCGCATGAGGGGGCCGCGCCAGCCGTGGAAGAGGCTCTTCTTCCCCAGCCAGTGCACCTCGATGCCCAGACGCCAGGCGATCGCCAGCATCAGCACGAAGTCCCAGTTCGAGGTGTGCGGGGCGCCGATGAGCACGGTCGGCCGGGAGGGGGCGGCTTCGCCGGCCAGCGTCCAGCGGCTGAACGTCCAGTAGAGGCGGGCGAGGAGGCGTCTGAGCATCAGACAACCGTACGGGAGAGCTGCTATCGATCCGCCGTCGCCTGTTGCCGTCCTCCCGATCGGGCGCTCCGCACCAGCGCCTCGGCGAGGGATCGCTCCAATCCGGGGACCGCGTCGGTCGGCACCGCGAGGGCGAGCAGCGCGCGGCTGAAGAAGTTCCTGGCGGCCGCGGCGAGCGTGATGTCCACGATCTGGCGGTCGGAGTAGCCCGCTTCGCGCAGCTCCTGGGTGTCGGCATCCGTCATCGCGCCCGGGTCGGACGACAGCTTCGACGCATACCGGATCACGGTCTGCTCGGCGGCGCTGAACGCGCTGTCATCGCCGCGCGCGAAGGCGCCGAGCCCCTCCTCGTCGACCACGTCGGCGCGGAGCGACTTGCGGCCGTGGGCGAGCAGGCAGTGCGTGGAGCCGATCGTGCGCGCGGCGCCGAGCGTGGCGGCCTCGTAGACGCGGATGCCGATGGAGGGGAGGATGGCGCGGATGAGGCTCTCGAACGCGAGGTGGGCGTCGGGGTTGACGGCCATGGCCTGCGTGTGGGCGAAGACGAAGCCGTCGGCGTCGAGGTCGCCCGCGTACATCTCGGCCACGTGGCCCTCCGCGTCCTCGACGGGCGGGGGAGTGACGATCATGGGAGGCTCCTTCGCATCCGTGCGGGGCATGCGGCGGAGGCGGCGCCACCGCTGAGCGAAGACTACGCCGCAGCCACCGGGGGTGGAAGGGGCCCGGAGCCCGTCGCCCTCCACGGGCGTACCATCGAAGGATGACCGACACGCACGGCGAGATCACCGCAGTCGACGCCCCCGAGGGACTGCGGCCGCTGCCGGGGGCTCTGAACCTGCTCAGCGGTGTCGCCGCCGGCTACTGCAGCGACGGCGTCTGCCACGTTCCCGCGCCTGCGGTGAAGCAGGGCGAGTAGCGGCAGACGCCGTCGTCCGGCGCCTGTCAGTGACCGGCGTGCGGGGCGCTCATGCCGTCGTCCGCCGGCTTGCGGATGAAGAACGCGCCGACGACGGTGAGGGTCGCGATCACCGCTCCGATGAGGAATGCCGCCTGGGAGCCGGTCGCCACGGCCTCCGGCACCTCGGTGCCGCCGTTCTCGTTCGTGACCACCGTGAACAGGGCGACCATCACCGCGATCCCGGCGGCGCCGGCGACCTGCTGGACGGTGCCGATCACCGCGCTGCCGTACGAATAGAACTTCGGCGTCAGTGAGGCGAGCGAGGCGGTGAAGAGCGGCGTGAACGACAGGGCCAGGCCGACCGACAGCAGGATCTGCGAGATCAGGATCACCCAGACCGGGGTGTGCACGCCGACCGTCGTGTAGAACCACAACGTGGCGGCGGCGAGGATCGAGCCGGGGATCAGCAGGATCTGCGTGCCGCGCGCATCGTAGATGCGGCCGATGACGGGGCCGAGCAGTCCCATCGCGAGCGCTCCCGGGAGCACGATGAGCCCGGAGTCGAGGGTCGACAGCTTCAGCGCGTTCTGCAGGTACAGCGGAACGAGGGTGATCGTGCCGAAGAACGCGAGCGACAGCAGGAACATCTGCGCCATCGAGAGCGAGAAGCCGAGCGACGTGAAGACGCGGAGGTCGAGGAGCGCGTCGTCCTCGCGCTGCAGCACGACCTGACGCCAGAGGAACACGGCGAAGGCGATGACGCCCACGGCCAGGGAGATCGCCAGCGGGGCGGGGTTGGCCCCGCCCTCGGCCAGCGAGCCGATCTGGCTGAGACCGTAGACGATGCCGCCGAAGCCGAATGCCGAGAGGATGATCGACAGCACGTCGAGCGGAGCATCCGTGGTCTCGCCGACGTCGGTCAGCCAGCGCCAGCCGACGAACATGGCGGCGAGGGCGATCGGCAGCACGACGACGAAGATCGAGCGCCAGCCGAAGTGGTCGAGCAGGAAGCCGGACATGGTCGGGCCGATCGACGGCGCGAGCGAGATGACGATGCTGACGCGGCCCATCATGCGCCCGCGCGACTCGTTCGGCACCAGGTTCATGATCGTCGTCATGAGCAGCGGCATGAGCATCGCGGTGCCGCCGGCCTGCACGACGCGCGCGACGAGCAGCATCTCGAAGCCGACCGCGAGGGCCGCCAGCAGGGTGCCGCCGGAGAACAGCGCCAGCGCGGAGAGGAACACCTGGCGCGTCGTGAACCGGCGCAGCAGGAATCCGGTGGTCGGGATGACCACGGCCATCGTGAGCATGAAGGCGCTGGTCACCCACTGCGCCGCGATCGGGGTGATGCCGAGATCGGTGATGAGGTGCGGGATCGCCATCCCCATCGTCGTCTCGTTGAGGATGGCGACGAAGGCGGCGGTCAGCAGCACCCAGATCACGCGCATGTCGCGGCGGGGGATGAGGCCGGTGGCGGGGGCCGGGGTCGTCGACACGGGACCGGTTTCGACGGCAGACATGGGCGGCCTCCTGAGGCGTCGTCGGAATGGGGGAGCGTGCGAACTGCACGAGAGTCACTCAGCGTAACGGCATCCTCGGACATTTCATTCCGTTCTCACAGGAATCCGCCGACAGCGGATGCGGCCTCCCCGGAGCGGCCGCGGTGTCCGCGGCGCTGGGTACGCTGGCGGGATGAGCATGGGCGGCGGACCTCGGGGCGGATTCCACGGCGTCGACGAGACCGCGCAGCGGCGCATCAACGCCGAGGCGCCCCGCATCTCCGGACTCGGCGCCCGGGTGATCGAGCTGTTCCGCACCTACCGCTGGCGGATCCTCCTCACCGGGATCCTCGTCGTCGCCGGCGCAGGCATCGCCGTCATCCCTCCGCTGATCGTCCAGAGAATCTTCGACGACGCGCTGTTCCCTGTCGCCGGCGGGCGACCGCAGCTCGAGCTCCTGCTCGTCCTCGTCATCGTGATGGTCGGGCTCTTCCTGCTGTCGGCGGTGCTCGGCGTCGTGCAGACCTGGCTCACCTCCACCGTCGGCAACCATGTCACCGGCGACCTGCGGGTCCGCCTCTTCGAGCACCTGCAGGCCATGGAGCTCGGCTTCTTCACCCGGACCAAGACCGGCGTCATCCAGTCGCGGCTGCAGAACGACGTCGGCGGCGTCTCCGGCGTCCTGACCAACACGGTGACGAGCATCCTGGGCAACGCGGTGACGGTCGTGGCGTCGCTGGTGGCGATGATCCTCATCGACTGGAGGCTCACGCTCATCGCCGTGGTGCTGATGCCGTTCCTCGTGCTGGTCCAGCGGCGGGTGGGACAGGTGCGCGCCCGCATCGCGGGGGAGACCCAGGAATCGCTCTCCGAGCTCACCTCGATCACCCAGGAGACCCTGAGCGTGTCCGGGATGCTCCTGTCGAAGGCGTTCAACCGGCAGCGCACGGAGTCGGAGCGGTACCAGGCGGAGAACCGCAACCAGGTGAAGCTGCAGGTGCGCCGAGCGATGAGCGGCCAGGGGTTCTTCGCGGTCGTCCAGGTGATCATGGCCAGCGTCCCCGCCGTGATCTACCTCGTGTCCGGGTGGCTCATCGCGGGCGGGACGGGGGCGATCACGGCCGGCACCGTCGTCGCCTTCACCACCGTGCAGGCGCGGCTGCTGATGCCGTTGATGGGGCTCATGCGGGTGTCGCTCGACCTGCAGACATCGTCGGCCCTGTTCGCCCGCATCTTCGAGTACCTCGATCTGGTGCCCGAGATCACCGATGCGCCGGACGCGATCCCCGTCGACCGCGCGCCAGGACCCCGCGGGCGGATCGAGTTCGCCGACGTCGTCTTCCGCTACCCGGACGCCGCCCCCGACGCCCGGGCGACACTGCAGGGCGTGTCCTTCGTCGCCGAACCGGGACAGCACGTGGCCTTCGTGGGGCCGTCGGGTGCGGGCAAGACCACCGTGCTCTACCTCGCGCCCCGGCTCTACGAGGCGCACGGCGGCGCGGTGCTGTTCGCAGGCGCCGACGTGCGCACGCTGACACAGGAGTCCCTGATCGATCAGGTCGGCATCGTCTCCCAGGAGACCTACCTGTTCCACGCGAGCATCCGCGACAACCTGCTCTATGCGAAGCCCGACGCCACCGAGGACGAGCTGATGGCGGCGTGCACGGCAGCCAACATCCACCACATCATCGCCGGCTTCGAGCGGGGATACGACACGATCGTGGGTGAACGCGGGTACCGGCTCTCCGGCGGCGAGAAGCAGCGGATCGCGATCGCGCGGGTGCTGCTGAAGGACCCGCCGGTGCTGCTGCTCGACGAGGCGACCTCGGCTCTCGACACCGTCTCGGAGCGGGTGGTGCAGGAAGCCCTCGATGAGGCCGCGCGGGGGCGCACCACGCTCACGATCGCGCACCGGCTGTCCACGGTGATGGGCGCCGACATGATCCACGTGCTCGACGCCGGCCGGATCATCGAATCAGGCACGCATGCCGAGCTCCTCGCCCGCGGCGGTCTCTACGCCGAGCTCGCCGAGCAGCAGGTCGCCTCGTCCCGCGTGCTGCAGTCCGAGACGGCCATGGAGGCGGTGTCCGGCGGGCTCGACGCCGCGCTCGCCGGGCGTCGCGCCGACCGCGCGCCCGAGGAGCCGGCGGCGGCGGACGCCGAGACAGCGCTCACCGCGCCGGTGCTGCTCCCCGAACCAGCCGCCGACGCGGACCGGACGCAGCCGTCCGGCGCCTGACGGCCGGATGCGCCGCGACGCGGGCCGCTGCGGGCGGGACTCTCGCGCGGGTCAGTGCACCGACAGCCCGCCGTCGACGAAGAGCGAGTGGCCGGTGATGTACGCAGACCCGGCCCCTGCGAGGAACACGGCGGCCGCGGCGAAGTCCTCTGGCAGTCCGTTGCGGCCGATCATCGTGCGCGCGGCGAGGGCGGCGATCTGGGCCTTGTCCTCCTGGAGGCGCGCGTTCAGCGGCGTGAGCACGAACCCGGGCACGAGAGTGTTGCTGGTGACGCCGGTGCCGCCCCATGCCTCGGCCTCTGAGCGCATCAGCGACTCGACCGCGCCCTTGGAGGCGCCGTAGACCCCGCTGCCGACGAAGGCGCGGTGCGCCTGCTGCGAGCTGATGTGGATGAGACGCCCGTAGCCGCGTTCCGCCATGCCCCGGGCGAAGCGCTGCCCGAGCAGGAACGGGGCGAGGGCGTTGACGGTCATCGTGGCGTCCCAGTCGGCCTCGGTGATCTCCGCGTAGGGCGGACGGATGTTGATGCCGGCCGAGTTCACCAGGATGTCGGGCTCGCCGAACGGCTCGGCCGCCGCCTCCGCCGTCGCGCGGATCCCGTCTCGGGTGGAGAGGTCGCCGACGACACCCGCCGCACGGCAGCCGGCCTCGGCGAGCTCCTTCACCGTCGCCTCGATCCGCGCCTCCCCGCGCGCCACGATCACCGTCGCCGCACCCGCGCGGGCGAGAGCGGTGGCGATGCCCCGGCCGATGCCGGAGCTGCCGCCGGTCACCACGGCCGTGCGTCCGTCCAGGGAGAAGAGGTCTGCGAGATAGTCGTTCATCGGTCTCCTGAGGTCACCACGCGAGCGCGGCGGCGAGAGTCGGGTCCGGGCGTGCGGCGGCGAACTCCGGCAGGGCGCGGAGCTCCTCGAGGAAGGCATCGAGCTCTGCGGCGTAGGCCGGGTCGGGATGCGTCGCGGCGATCTCGACGAGCGGCGGCACGTCCATCGCCAGGATCAGCTCGAGCCGTGCCGTCACCGCGGCGGCGGCCCCGGCCTCGTGCAGCACCCGGATGCCGCCGCGGAGAGCGGCCAGGTAGTCGCGGAGCACGGCGAGCCTCGCCTTGCCCTGCGTGATGGAGCTGCCGTCGGCGCGGAGGCGCCAGTGCACGAGCGCGTCGGGGATCACGTCGAAGGCGCGGGCTCGGGTGTACATCTCCTGGGCGACGATCTGATCCTCGTACGCGACGTGCTCGGGGAAGCGCAGATCCTGCCAGAACTCGGTCCGGCTGACCTTCGACCAGGCGACGATGTTCGCCGAGGCGTGCGGATGCTCGACGATCGTGGTGCCGAGGCGCTCGGGGGACGTGGCGGCGACGACCCAGGGCTGCACCCGGCCGGGGCGGTATCCATCGCCGTCGTGGCGGGAGCGCACGTACGCGGCGGCGGCGAAATCGCTCCCGGAGCGCTCGAGGGTTCCGGTGAGACGGCCGAGGGCCGTCGGCACGAGCTCGTCGTCGCCGTCGAGGAAGCCGAGATACGGGGTGTCGACGAGGTCGAGGCCCTGGTTGCGCGCGGCGCCGAGACCCCGCGGCTCGGCATTGCGCAGCATCCGGAACCGCGGGTCGGCGGCCGCAGCCGCAGTGAAGAGGTCGCGTGTGCCGTCGACGGAGCCGTCGTCGATGAGGACCGCCCGCCAGCGGGTCTCCGTCTGCGCGCGCAGGGAGTTCAGCGCCGCGGGAGCGAAGGCGGCGATGTCGCGACCGGGGACGATCAGCGTCACGATCGGGGCGGAAGCGGTCACCAGCCGAGTCTATGGCCGACCGCGCGGCACGTGCTCGCTCGGGCGGCGTCGGCTGTGCGTCGAGTTCCCGCGAGGTCAGGGGAGGGAGACGGCGCGCACGGATGCTGCGACCAGGGCGGCGAGCTGCTCGGGAGCGCCGTCGGGGAGCGGCTCGCGTCCGAAGGTGAAGCGCACGGAGGTCTGTGCGACCTCGGGGGCGATGCCGCACGCCAGAAGCACGTGCGAGGGCTCGTCGCTGCCGGCCGCGCAGGCCGACCCGCTGGACGACACCACACCCCGGCGCTCCAGCTCCAGCAGCACGGCCTCGCCGCTCGTCCCGGCGAAGGTGAAGCTCGCGGTGCCGGGCAGCCGATCGACCGGATGCCCGGTGAGGGCGGCCCCCGGCACCGCGGCGAGCACGCCCGCGATGAACCGCTCGGTGGCCGCGCGCACACGGGCCGCGCTCTCCGCGCGCTCCGACTCCGCGAGGTCGAGGGCCGTCGACAGGGCGACCGCTCCCGCGACGTTCTCGGTGCCCGAGCGCCGGCCTCGCTCCTGGCCGCCGCCGTGCAGCAGCGGTTCGAGCGGGATGCGTCCGCGGACGGCCAGTGCGCCGGTGCCCTTGGGGGCGCCGAGCTTGTGCCCGGCGATCGACACGGCATCGGCGCCGATCGCGTCGAGCGGCAGCCATCCGGCGGACTGCACCGCGTCGACATGCACGGGAATGCCGGCGCCCCGTGCGACCGCCGTCAGCGCGGCGGCATCCTGCACCGTTCCGATCTCGTTGTTCGCGTGGCCGAACGTGACCAGTGCGGTGTCCTCGCGCAGCGCGCCGGACAGCGCTTCGGGGGTGATGCTCCCCGCACCGTCGACGACCGGGGACGAGACGGACACGTCGTGGAAGCGCTGCAGATACGCGGCGGACTCCAGGATCGATTCGTGCTCGATCGGGGAGACGACGACGTGCCGTCGCCCGCGCGCCAGGGAGGCCAGCACGATCCCCTTGACCGCGAGGTTGTTCGCCTCGGTGCCGCCGGCGGTGAACACGACGTCGCCGGTGCGCATGCCGAGCACGCGGGCGACCCTGGCCCTGGCGTCCTCCAGGGCGCTCGCCGCGGCCTCGCCGACGGTGTGGTGGCTCGACGGATTGCCGAACACTCCCGTGAGGTACGGGCGCATCGCCTCGAGCACCTCCGGGCGGACCGGGGACGTGGCGGCGTGGTCGAGGTAGAGCATGCGATCAGTCGATCCGGACGTCGAGCCCCAGGTCGAGGGCCCTGGCCGAGTGCGTGAGCGCACCCACCGAGATGACGTCGACGCCGGTCGCCGCGATGCCCGCGACCGTGTCGAGGTTCACACCGCCCGAGGCCTCGGCCTGCGCGCGGTCGCCGATGAGCGCGACCCCGGCGCGCAGGTCGTCGAGGGAGAAGTTGTCGAGCAGCACCGTGTGCGCACCGCCGTCGAGCACGGCGGGGATCTGGTCGAGCCGGTCGACCTCGACCACCACGTGGGTCGTGTGGGGGAGCTGCGCGAACGCCTCGCGGAGGGCGGTCGCGAGGTCCGCCCCCGAGCGCTGCAGCACGGCGAGGTGGTTGTCCTTCGCCATCACGGCATCCGACAGCGAGTACCGGTGGTTGTGCCCGCCGCCCGAGACGACCGCGTGGCGCTCGAAGGCGCGCAGCCCGGGAGTCGTCTTGCGCGTGTCGGCGATGCGCGCCGAGGTGCCCTCGATCGCCCGCACGTAGGCGGCGGTCAGGGTGGCGATGCCGCTCATGCGCTGGGTGAAGTTCAGCGCGATGCGCTCCGCCGTGAGGATGCTGCGCGCGGAGCCGGACACGGAGGCGAGCACGTCGCCGGGGGCGAAGGCGTCACCGTCGCCCACGTGGACGTCGACGACGAGGGACGGGTCGGTGAGCGCGAACGCGGCGCTGAACACCTCGCCGCCGCTGAACACCCCCGACTCGCGCGCGACGAGGTCGGCGGTGGCGGTGGCGTCCGCCGGCAGCAGGGTCGTGCTGGTGAGGTCGCCCCAGGGGGCGTCCTCCTCCAGGGCCGCGCCGACGACACGGGCGATGGTGGCGGCGGTGAGCATCAGACGGTCTCCAGGACGGGTTCCGTGGCGGGTTCGAGGTAGTGCGCGCCGACGCTGCCGGTGCGGGCGAGTGCGGCGGATGCCGTGGCCTCGGCGAGCAGGAGCAGGTTCGCGTCCTCGTGCTCGGCGAGGGTGGCGGGCGCGGATGCGGCGGCTCGCCAGCCGCGGATCGTCTCGGCGGCGCGGGCGAGCCCTTCGCTCGTGCGCAGCAGCCCGACCTCGTCCCACATCAGCCGCTGGAGCGCGTCCCTGCCGAACCGGACGGCCGGAGCCCCGCTCCGGTATGAGTTCCGGTCGCGGAAACGGCTCGGCGGCGACACGAACTCATACGGGAGCGCGGGACTGCCCAGGGCCGCCGCCGCGCGGGCGCCGAACACGGCACCCTCGAGCAGCGAGTTGGACGCCAGCCGGTTCGCGCCGTGCACGCCGGTGCGAGCGACCTCGCCCACCGCGAAGACGCCGGGGATGCTCGTGCGGCCGTCGAGGTCGGTGACGACGCCGCCCATGAGGTAATGCTCCGCGGGCGTCACCGGGATCGGCTCCGCGGCCCAGTCGAAGCCGCGCTCGCGGGTCACGCGGTCGATCGTCGGGAACCGGCGGCGCAGCCTCTCCGCACCCAGCATCGTGGCGTCGAGCCGCACCGGGGATCCCTGCGCGGCGGCCTGCCTGGCGATGGCGCGCGACACGACGTCGCGCGGGGCGAGCTCCCCGTCGGGGTGGCTGTCGAAGGTGAAGCGGCGCCCTTCGTCGTCGATGAGCGTCGCGCCCTCGCCGCGCACGGCCTCGGAGATGAGGAACGCCGGACCCGCGGCGAGGATGGTGGGGTGGAACTGGACGAACTCCAGGTCCGCGACCGCCGCTCCCGCGCGCAGGGCCGCGGCGATGCCGTCTCCGGTTGCGCCGAGAGGGTTGGTCGTGTGCGCGTACAGCTGCCCCGCGCCGCCGGTCGCCAGGATCACGGCGTCGGCGTGCAGCTCGGAGACCTCTCCGCCCGCCAGGATCCGGATGCCGCGCGCCGCGCCATCGGTCACGACGAGATCGACGAGGAAGGCCCGCTCGTGCACGGCGATCGTGGTCGCCCTGACCGCGGAGACCAGGGCGCGCGAGATGACTGCGCCGGTCGCGTCGCCGCCCGCGTGCACGATGCGCGCGTGGCTGTGCGCGGCCTCACGGCCCAGCAGGAGCTCGCCGTCGGCGCCCCGATCGAAGGCGACGCCGCGCGCGATCAGCTCTGCGATGCGGTCGGCGCCCTCCTGCACGAGCACGGCGACGGCGGCGGCATCCGACAGGCCCGCGCCCGCGTCGAGCGTGTCGGACGCGTGCTGTGCCGCGGAGTCCCCGGGGCCGTAGATCCCGGCGACGCCGCCCTGGGCGTAGCCCGTGCAGCCGTCGCCGAGCGCGCCCTTGGTGACGAGCGTGACCCGGTGCCCGCCCTCATGCGCGTGCAGTGCTGCGGTCAGTCCTGCGATCCCCGAGCCGACGACGATGACGTTCATCGTGGCCCCGCAGCGGCCGGGGGCTTCGCCGCGAGCATCCGCTCCAACGACACCCGAGCCGGATCGGCGACGTCCGCCGGCACGGTGATGCGGTTCGGCGTGCGTCCGGCGACGAGCTCCTCGAGCACCCAGGCGAGGTAGCCGGGGTGGATGCGGTACATCGTGGAGCACGGGCACACGACCGGGTCGAGGCAGAAGATCTCGTGCTGCGGGTACTGGGCGGCCAGCCGGCGGACGAGGTTGATCTCGGTGCCGATCGCGAACGTGGCAGGCGCCGTCGCGGCGTCGATCGCGCGCCGGATGTAGTCGGTCGATCCCGCCTCATCGGCCGCATCGACGACCTCCATCGGGCACTCCGGGTGCACGATGACGCGAACGCCGGGATGCTCTGCGCGCGCCTGCTCGATCTGGGCGACCGTGAACCGGCGGTGCACCGAGCAGAAGCCGTGCCAGAGGATCACCTGCGCGTCGAGCAGGTCCGTCTCGGCGGAGCCGCCGAGCGGCTTGCGCGGGTTCCACATCGGCATCCGCTCCAGGGGCACGCCCATCGCCTTGGCGGTGTTGCGGCCCAGGTGCTGATCGGGGAAGAACAGCACGCGCCGTCCGCGTTCGAACGCCCACTCGAGCACGGTCCGCGCGTTCGACGAGGTGCAGACGATCCCGCCGTGGCGTCCGACGAAGCCTTTGATCGCGGCCGAGGAGTTCATGTAGGTGACCGGGATGACGGGCACGCGGCCGTCCTCGTCCGGAGCATCCATGTCGCCGTAGATCTCGGCGAGCTGCTCCCAGCAGTCCTCGACCTGGTCGATGTCGGCCATGTCCGCCATCGAGCACCCGGCGGCGAGGTTGGGGAGGATGACCGCCTGCTCCGGTGTGGAGAGGAGATCCGCGGTCTCGGCCATGAAGTGCACGCCGCAGAAAACGATGGCCTCGGCATCCGCCCGGCCTTTCGCGGCGGTGGCGAGCTGGAAGGAGTCCCCGACGTAGTCGGCGTGCTTCACGACCTCCTCGCGCTGATAGAAGTGCCCGAGGATCACGACACGGTCGCCCAGGGTCGCCTTGGCGGCGCGGATGCGGGAGTCGAGTTCCTCCTCGCTCGCCTCACGGTAGGCGGCGGGGAGCTCGCCCTGCCGAGGGGCGCCGGTGGGGATGACGTCGCCCATCGAGGAGCCAGGGCCGTAGCCGGGGCGGGCGTCGAAGTCCCAGGGGCCGGCGGCGAGGTCGGTGCTGCAGGTGGCGTCCGTGGACGCACCCGAGACGATCGCCTGGATCGCGTGGTCGACCGACGCGTCGAGCAGGGGGAGCGAGGACGTGGGCATCGGGAAGCCGCCTTCTGGTCGTCGTGACATTTACTGCCTGCCAACAGATTATGTCGAAATGACCAGAACTGCAATCGGTGGGACTTCCCGACGGCTCACGCGCTCCCG
The DNA here is from genome assembly GCF_011752045.1 of Microbacterium hydrocarbonoxydans. GTDB lineage: Bacteria > Actinomycetota > Actinomycetes > Actinomycetales > Microbacteriaceae > Microbacterium. The sequence continues at coordinate 1,085,326 of NZ_JAAKXW010000001.1, read as the reverse complement.
TTGTACCGGTACAGCCGGGCCGGACGGTGCTTGCCCGTGCGGAACGACTCGGTCGGCACGAGCTCGTCGCTTCCCTCGAGCAGACGCCGGAAGTTCGACGGGTCGAGCCTCCGGCCGAGCACCGCCTCGTACACCTCGCGCAGCTCGGTCAGCGTGAACTCATCGGGCAGGAGCCCGGCCGCGATGGTGCTGTACCCCACCTTGTTGCGCAGGCGCCACAGCGCGTACTCGGCGATCCGCCCATGATCGAACGCCAGCTCCGGCAGGTCGTCGGCGTCGAACCACTCGACGTTCTCCGGGGCGTCTTCGACCGCGCGCTGCGCGTCCACCAGGTCGGAGCGCAGCAGCGCCCAGTAGACGATGGCGATCGCGCGCGACGGCGCGCGATCGACCGCGCCGAAGGTGTACAGCTGCTCCAGGTAGCTCGGCGCCAGCGCGGTGGTCTCGGCGAGGGTGCGGGATGCCGCGGCGTCCAGATCCTCGGCGGGGTCGAGCCAGCCGCCGGGAAGGGCCCACATCCCCAGGTGGGGCTCGCGCGTCCGCCGCACCAGCGGCAGCATGAGCCGGTCGCCGTCGGGAGCCGACCGCAGGGAGAAGATCACGGTGGAGACGCCGACGCGGATCGCGTCGTTCTCGCCGGCCTCCACAGTCACACAGATGAGCCTAGGCGAACCGCTAGACTGGGTGCACAACCGAACACAGGCCGTATGACCCACGCGGGAGAGCCCCGGCGAACGCAGCCGGGCACCGAAGGAGCAAGCCTCCCCGCCAATCTCTCAGGTACGCGTACCGCGCGGTTCCGGCCACTCTGAAAAGCGATTTCGAGCGAAGCAAGAAATCGGGTTGAGCGAGGGCGTCCACGCCCGAGTCGAAACCCTGGTGAGACGAGTTCCGCGAGTCTCCCACCTGTCTTCCTCGCATGAGATCCGCCGACGGTGAAAGCCCAGTCCCTGGGCGAAGCTCTCAGGCCCATGACAGAGGGGGAGTTCCGAGGAGCGGCGGCGTCGCCGTTCCGCCCGACCCAGCCCGGGAGAACTCCATGTCCGAACCCCGCTACACCCCGCTGCGCGAGCGCCACGAGGCTCTCGGCGCGTCCTTCACCGACTTCGGCGGCTGGCAGATGCCGGTGCGCTACACGTCCGACCTCGCCGAGCACCACGCCGTCCGCCAGGGCGCCGGCATCTTCGACATCTCGCACATGGCCGAGTTCACCGTCCGCGGCGCCGGCGCCGCGGACTACCTCGACTACGCGCTGGCCGGCCGGCTCTCGGCGCTCGCCGTGGGCAAGGCGAAGTACTCGCTGCTGCTCGCCGAGACCGGCGGCATCGTCGACGACGTCATCGTCTACCGGCTGCAGGACGACGACTTCCTCATCATCTCCAACGCCGGCAACCGGGATGCCGTCCGCGAGGCGCTCTCCGCGCGCACCGACGGCTTCGAGGTCGACGTCGTCGACGTCTCCGACGACTATGCGCTCATCGCCGTGCAGGGTCCGAACGCAGAGGCCATCCTCGCCGCGACCGCCGGCATCGACGAGGTCAGCATCCCCTGGTCCGAGCAGAGGTACTACGCCTGGGCCTCGGCCACCTTCGCCGGCAAGCCCCTCCTGCTCGCCCGCACCGGCTACACCGGCGAGGACGGCTTCGAGCTGCTCGTCGCAGCCGAGGACGCCACCGCGCTGTGGGATGCCGTGCTCGCCGCAGGCGAGCCGCAGGGCCTCGTGCCGGCCGGTCTCGCCGCCCGCGACACCCTCCGTCTCGAGGCCGGCATGCCCCTCTACGGCCACGAGCTGACGCTGGACACCAAGCCGGTGCAGGCGGGCCTCGGCCGCGTCGTCGTCACCGCGAAGGAGCGCTTCGTCGGCAGGGACGGCATCGAGGCGGCATCCGACGCCCCCGTGCTCGTCGGCCTCGCCGCGGAGGGAAAGCGCGCCGGCCGCGCCGGCTACGCCGTGGTGTCCGAGGACGGCACCGTGCTCGGCGAGATCACCAGCGGCGCCCTGAGCCCGACGCTGGGCCACCCCATCGCGATGGCCTACGTCGACCCGTCTTCCGCGGAAGAGGGAACCGCAGTATTCCTTGATGTGCGGGGGACGAAGATCCCCGCGACCGTGACCGCCCTGCCTTTCTATCGGAGGACCAAATGACCGATCTGACCACCCTCAAGTACAGCGAAGAGCACGAGTGGGTCGCGCTCGACGGCGCCGTGGCGACCGTCGGCATCACCGACTTCGCGGCTGACGCCCTCGGCGACATCGTCTTCGTGGAGCTTCCCGCCGTCGGCACCGCGTTCTCCCGCGGCGACGTGTTCGGCGAGGCGGAGTCCACCAAGTCGGTCTCCGAGCTCTACGCCCCCGTGGCCGGCACGGTGACCGAGATCAACCAGGCCGTCGTCGACGACCCGGCGCTGCTGAACTCCTCGCCGTTCGAGGACGCGTGGCTCATCAAGGTCGAGGTCGCCGACGGCGCGCTCGACGGACTGCTCGACCGCGACGCCTACGTCGCGCACACGGAGGGCTGATCCCCAAGTGGTCTCTTTCGCCGATCGTCATATCGGAACGCCCGAGTCCGCTCAGCGCACCATGCTGGCGGCGCTGGGCGTGGAATCCGCGCTCGAGGACTGGAGCCCCGTCGAGGCGCTGATGCGCCAGGCGGTGCCGTCGTCCATCTTCACCGCAGCCACGACGGACTCCGTCATCCCGGGCGCCGCCAGCGAGACCGAGGCGCTCGCCGAGCTGCGCGCCCTCGCCTCGCGGAACGCGGTGAACCGGCCGATGATCGGCCTCGGGTACTACGGCACGATCACCCCGCAGGTGATCCAGCGCAACGTGCTCGAGAACCCGTCCTGGTACACGGCCTACACGCCGTACCAGCCGGAGATCTCCCAGGGGCGCCTGGAGGCGCTCATCAACTTCCAGACGATGGTCGCCGAGCTCACCGGGCTCACCACGGCCAACGCCTCGATGCTCGACGAGTCCACCGCCGTCGTGGAGGGCATGCTGCTCGCGCGTCGCGCCTCGAAGTCGAACTCGAACGTCTTCGCGGTCGACGCCGACGCGCTCCCGCAGACGAAGGCGCTGCTCGCGGCGCGGGCGGATGCCGTGGGCATCGACCTCGTGACCGTCGACTTCGCGGCGGGGGAGGAGCTGCCGTCCGAGCTCTTCGGCGTCCTCGTGCAGTACCCCGGAGCGTCGGGCCGGGTCTGGGACCCGTCCGCCGTGATCGACGCCGCCCACCTCGCCGGCGGCCTCGCGGTCGCCGCGGCCGATCTGCTCGCGCTCACGCTGATCGCCTCGCCGGGCTCGCTCGGCGCGGACGTCGCGGTGGGCACCACTCAGCGCTTCGGCGTGCCGATGGGCTTCGGCGGACCGCACGCCGGCTACATGGCCGTGCGCGGGGGCCTCGAGCGCCAGCTCCCCGGTCGCCTCGTGGGTGTCTCGGTGGATGCCGACGGCAAGCCCGCGTACCGCCTCTCGCTGCAGACGCGAGAGCAGCACATCCGCCGCGAGAAGGCGACCTCGAACATCTGCACGGCACAGGTGCTCCTCGCCGTGATGGCGTCGATGTACGCGGTCTATCACGGTCCGGACGGGCTGAAGGCGATCGCCGCCGAGGCCGCCGCGAAGGCCGCCCTGCTGCGCGACTGGCTGGTCGAGGCCGGCATCGAGGTCGTGCACGGCGCGTTCTTCGACACCCTCACGGTGCGCGTCCCCGGCCGCGCGGCCGAGTTCGCCGCACAGGCGCACGACGGGTACGGCATCCTCCTGCACGTGGCGGATGCCGACACCCTCGGCATCTCCGTGGACGAGACCACCACCGTCACCGAGCTGCATCAGGTCGCGATGGTGTTCGGCGGGAAGCAGGAGCGCGTTTTCGGCCTCTTCGGCGCCGGTTCGAACGGAGCTCTCCCTGAGGCACTTCTCCGTGAGGACGAGTACCTCACGCACCCCGTCTTCCACGCGCATCGCAGCGAGACCGCCATGATGCGGTACCTCAAGAGCCTCGCCGACCGCGACTACGCGCTCGACCGCGGAATGATCCCGCTGGGCTCGTGCACGATGAAGCTGAACGCCGCGACCGAGATGGCCGCCATCACGTGGCCGGAGTTCGCCGGCATCCACCCGTTCGCGCCCGCGTCCGACGTGCAGGGGTACCTGGATCTCATCACCCAGCTCGAGGGATGGCTGGCCGAGGTCACCGGGTACGACGCCGTCTCGCTGCAGCCGAACGCCGGTTCGCAGGGCGAGCTCGCTGGTCTCCTCGCGATCCGCGGCTACCACCACGCGAACGGCGACGCGCACCGCACCGTGTGCCTCATCCCGTCGTCCGCGCACGGCACGAACGCGGCATCCGCCGTGCTCGCAGGCATGAAGGTGGTCGTCGTCGCGACCGACGAGCTCGGCAACGTCGACCTCGGCGACCTGCGCGCGAAGATCGCCCAGCACGCCGACGACCTCGCGGCTCTGATGATCACATACCCGTCCACGCACGGCGTGTACGAGCACGATGTCGTCGAGATCACCTCCGCGGTGCACGAGGCCGGCGGTCAGGTGTACGTCGACGGCGCCAACCTCAACGCCCTCCTCGGCTACGCGCGCTTCGGCGACCTCGGCGGCGACGTCTCGCACCTCAACCTGCACAAGACCTTCGCGATCCCGCACGGCGGAGGCGGACCGGGCGTCGGCCCGGTCGCGGCGAAGGCCCACCTCGCGCCGTTCCTCCCGTCGCACCCGCTCGCGCAGCGCGCGGAGCACGCCGGCGGCTTCGTGTTCGAGGGCGGTCCGATCTCCGCGGCGCCGTACGGCTCCGCCGGCATCCTGCCGATCTCGTGGGCGTACGTGCGAATGATGGGCGCCGATGGCCTCCGTCACGCGACCGCGGCGGCCGTGCTCTCCGCGAACTACATCGCGGCCCGCCTCGGTGAGCACTACCCGGTGCTGTACACGGGCGAGAACGGCCGAGTGGCGCACGAGTGCATCCTCGACCTGCGTCCGCTCAAGGAGGCCACCGGCATCAGCGTCGACGACGTCGCCAAGCGCCTGATCGACTACGGCTTCCACGCGCCGACGATGTCGTTCCCGGTCGCCGGCACACTCATGGTCGAGCCGACCGAGTCGGAGGACCTGGGCGAGATCGAGCGCTTCATCGAGGCGATGATCATGATCAAGGCCGAGGCGGATGCCGTGGCGTCCGGACGGTGGCCGGCCGACGACAACCCGCTCGTGAACGCCCCGCACACGGCCGTCTCCCTCATCGCGGGGGAGTGGACGCACGCCTACACGCGCGAGGAGGCGGCGTATCCCGTGCACGCCCTCGTCGCGGGCAAGTACTGGCCGCCGGTGCGTCGCATCGACCAGGCGTACGGCGACCGGAACCTGGTCTGCGCCTGCCCGCCGATTGAGGCCTTCGCCTGAACGCACCCTGATCGGAGACGGCGCCGTGCACACCCGGAGCGGGTGTGCACGGCGCCGTTTGGTGTACCAGACGAAAGCCTTTGATCACCACTCAGTAACGGTTCATTCACTCTGTTAGGAGTGGGTCCCGGCACGGGTTAGTCTCAACTATCCCTTCGCGCTCGACGATGAGCGCGCAGTCTGATCGTCCAACAGGAGGACACAAGTGAAGCGGAACAAGATCGCCCTCGCGGGCACCGCACTCTTCGCGATCGGGGCCCTGGCGCTCGCCGGATGCTCGGCCGGCGGAAGCCCGGAACCCGGGGATGACACCTCGTCCGGTGATCCCACCGCCGTCATCTCGGTCAACAACACCGAACCGCAGAACCCGCTGATCCCGACGAACACCAACGAGGTGGGCGGTGGCCTGGTGCTGCAGAGCATCTTCGCCGGTCTGGTGTACTACGACGCCGAGGGCGCCGTGCACAACGACCTCGCCGAGTCCATCGAGACCGAGGACGCGCAGACCTACACGATCAAGATCAAGCCGGACCAGACCTTCACGAACGGCGACCCGGTCGACGCCGAGTCGTTCGTCAAGGCGTGGAACTACGGCGCAGCGCTCGACAACGCGCAGCTCTCGAGCTACTTCTTCGACTCCATCGAGGGCTTCTCGTACGACGAGAACGTCCCCGAGCTGTCCGGTCTCGAGGTCGTCGACGACCTGACCTTCACGGTCAAGCTGAAGCAGCCGGAGTCCGACTTCCCGCTCCGACTGGGCTACACGGCATACTTCCCGCTGCCGGCCTCCGCGTGGGAGGACCTCGAGGCCTTCGGCGAGAACCCGGTCGGCAACGGTCCGTACAAGTTCGAGGAGGAGGGTGCCTGGCAGCACAATGTGCGCATCGACCTCGTCAAGAACGAGGACTACACCGGCCCCCGCGAGGCGCAGAACGGCGGCGTGGACATGATCCTCTACGCGTCGACCGACGCCGCCTACGCCGACCTGCAGGGCGGCGACCTGGACATCATCCAGGAGATCCCGGACAGCGCGCTGCAGACGTTCGAGACCGACTTCGAGGGCCGCACGGTCAACCAGCCGGCTGCCGCGAACGCCACGATCACCATTCCGGAGCGCCTCGAGCACTTCAGCGGTGAGGAGGGTCAGCTGCGCCGCGCCGCGATCTCGCACGCGATCAACCGCGAGGAGATCACCGACGTCGTCTTCAACGGCACCCGCACCCCGGCGAAGGACTTCACCTCGCCGGTGATCGACGGCTACTCCGAGGACATCCCCGGTTCCGAGGTGCTCGAGTTCGACGCGGACAAGGCCAAGGAGCTGTGGGCCGAGGCCGACGCCATCGCCCCGTGGACCGGATCCTTCGAGATCCAGTACAACGCCGACGGCCCGAACCAGGGCTGGGTCGACGCAGTCGCGAACCAGATCAAGAACAACCTCGGCATCGAGGCGGCCGGCAAGCCGATCCCGACCTTCGCCGAGCACCGCACGCTGATCACCGAGCGTCAGTCGACCACCGCCTTCCGGACCGGCTGGCAGTTCGACTACCCGTCGATGTTCAACGGCCTCGGCCCGATCTTCGGCACGGGCGCAGGCTCGAACGACGGCGACTACTCGAACCCCGAGTTCGACGCTCTCCTGGACGAGGGTGCGGCGGCTCCGGACGTCGAGGCCGGCATCGAGAAGTTCCAGCAGGCGCAGGAGATCCTGTTCCAGGACCTCCCGGCCATCCCGCTCTGGTACACCAACGCCATGGGCGCCTGGGGTGAGGACGTCGAGAACGTGGAGTTCGGCTGGGACACCTGGCCGATCCTCTACCAGGTCACGAAGGCCGGCGAGTAAAGTCTGACGATACTCACCCTGTGAGGCGGTGACGATTCTTTCGTCACCGCCTCACAGGCTGTATCCGTCACGACTTCCTCGCCTCCTGACCCGACGGGACAACTGATGCTCGGTTATATCCTGAGACGTCTCCTGCAGGTGATTCCGGTGTTCTTCGGAGCCACCCTGCTCATCTACTTCCTCGTGTTCGCCATGCCCGGCGACCCGATCCTCGCGCTCTTCGGCGACCGCACCCCGAACCCGGCGGTCGTCGAGCAGCTGCGCGAGCACTACCACCTGAACGACCCGTTCATCGTCCAGTACTGGTACTACATCAGCGGCGTGTTCACGGGGAACCTCGGGGACACGTTCTCGGGTCGACCCGTCTCGGCCGTGCTCGCGGAGACGCTCCCGGTCACGGGACGGCTCGCGGTGATGTCGATCGGGATCGAGTTCACGCTCGCCATCATCATCGGAACCATCTCTGCGCTCCGCAAGGGCAAGCTGTTCGACCACGTCGCGCTGATCATCGCGCTCGTCGCGATCGCCATCCCGATCTTCGTCGTGGCGTTCCTCGCGCAGTACTTCCTCGCGATCCAGTGGGGCCTTTTCAAGCCCACGGTCGGTTCCGACAACGACTGGGGCGGTCTGTGGCTGCCGGCGATCGTGCTCGGCTTCAGCCTGTACGCGGTGAGCATGCGCCTGATGCGCAGCTCGGTGATCGACACCCTCAACCAGGACTGGGTGCGCACCGCCTACAGCAAGGGTCTCTCACGCGGTCGCGTGATCCCGGTGCACGTGCTGCGCAACTCGCTGATCCCGGTGATCACGAACTCGGCCACCAACTTCGGCGTGCTGCTCGTCGGCGCGACCGTCACCGAGGCGATCTTCAACGTCCCCGGCGTCGGCAACACGCTGTACAACGCCGCGATCCGCAACGAAGGACCGACCGTGGTCTCCTTCGTCACGGTGTTCGTGATCCTGTACGTCCTGGTGAACCTCGTCATCGACCTGCTCTATGGTCTGCTCGACCCAAGGATCCGCTATGCCTGACCCCACAACTCAGCATCATTACGTCGCTCCGGTCGAGACCGAGAGCATCGCGGTCGACGTGGTCCGGGTCGCGGAGAAGCCGAGCAACCTCTGGCGGGACGCCTGGGTCGACCTCCGGCGTCGCCCGCTGTTCTGGGCATCCGTCGTCCTCGCCGTCTTCTTCCTCGTGATGGCGCTCTGGCCGACTCTGTTCACCTCGGTCGACCCGCGGGCCTGCGAACTGCAGTACAGCAACGACGGTCCCGCAGCCGGTCATCCGCTCGGGTACACCTTCCAGGGCTGCGACATCTACGCGCGCATCATCTGGGGTGCTCAGACCTCGCTCTCCGTCGGTCTGCTCGCCACCCTGATCTCCTCCGTGCTGGGGCTCATCATGGGTGCGCTGGCGGGCTTCTACGGAGGCTGGCTCGACTCGTTCCTCTCCCGGGTCGGTGACATCTTCTTCGCGATCCCGTACATCCTCGCGGCCGTCGTCGTGATGACGGTCTTCTCGCAGTACCGGTCGGTGCCGGTGCTGGCCCTTGCGATCGGAGGCTTCGCCTGGGCGTCGACCGCCCGCGTCGTGCGCGCCGAGGTTCTGAGGGTGCGGCAGGCGGACTTCGTCGTGGCATCCCGCGCGCTCGGACGCTCCAAGTTCGGCACGCTCATCGGGCACGTCATCCCGAACGCTCTCGCGCCGCTGCTCGTCGTGACCACGCTCAGCCTCGCCGCTTCCATCGTCGCGGAGGCGACCCTGTCGTTCCTCGGCGTCGGTCTCGGAAGCAGCGTGATGTCGTGGGGACTCGACATCGGCGCGGCGCAGGCGTCGCTCCGCGTCGCTCCGATGGCGCTCATCTATCCGTCGATCGCGCTCACCCTCGCGGTGCTCGCGTTCGTGACCCTGGGTGAGCTCATCCGAGACGCCCTCGACCCGAAGGCGAGGGCGCGTCGATGAGCGATAACGCAGCCGCACGGATCCCGCTGCTGAGCGTGCGCGACCTCAAGGTCGCGTTCCGCACGCAGGAGGGCGCGAAGGAAGTGCTCCACGGAGCGAGCTTCGACATCTACCCCGGCGAGACCGTGGCGATCGTGGGAGAGTCGGGTTCCGGCAAGTCCACGACGGCGACCGCCATCGTGAACCTCCTGCCGGGAACCGGAACCATCACCGGCGGATCGATCACCCTCGACGGGCGTGAGCTGACGACGCTCGGCCGCACCGCGATGGAGGGGGTGCGCGGCCGGGACATCGGCTTCGTCCCGCAGGATCCGATGTCGAACCTGAACCCGGTGTGGAGCATCGGCTTCCAGGTCAAGGAGGCCATCAGGGCCAACGGCATCGCGCAGGGCCGCGCCGCGGTCAGGGAGCGCGCGATCGAGGTTCTGAAGCAGGCGGGGCTCGCGGATGCCGAGCGGCGCCTGCACCAGTTCCCGCATCAGTTCTCCGGCGGCATGCGCCAGCGCGCGCTGATCGGCATCGGCCTCGCGGCCGACCCGAAGCTGCTGATCGCCGATGAGCCGACCTCGGCGCTGGACGTCACCGTCCAGCGGGTGATCCTCGATCACATGGCCTCTCTCACGCGCGACAAGGGCACCTCGGTGCTCCTCATCACGCACGACCTCGGCCTCGCTGCCGAGCGCGCAGAGAAGATCATCGTGATGAACAACGGGAACATCGTCGAGGCGGGCCCGAGCCGGCAGATCCTCGAGGATCCGCAGCATCCGTACACCAAGCGGCTCGTCGGCGCGGCGCCCAGCATCGCGTCGCAGCGCATCCAGGCTGTGGTGGAGGATCGGGGCATCGAGACGCTCGAGGACCTCGCCGACATCCCGCCGACCGTGCGCGTCTCCGGCCTCACGAAGGACTACCGGATCCGCCAGGGCGGCTTCCGCAGCGAGGCCTTCCGCGCCGTCGACGACGTCAGCTTCGAGATCCCGAAGGGCAAGACCCTCGCGCTGGTGGGGGAGTCGGGCTCCGGGAAGTCGACCGTGGCGAAGATGGTCCTCAAGCTCGAGGAGCCGACCAGCGGCACGATCGAGATCGACGGCAAGGACGTCTCGCGGCTGTCGAACGCGCAGGCGTTCGGGCTGCGGCGGCGGATGCAGCCGGTGTTCCAGGACCCGTACGGATCGCTGGATCCGCTGCGGAACATCGGGAACACCATCGCCGAGCCGCTGCAGATCCACAGCGTCGGAGACCGCGCTTCGCAGCGCGCGCGGGTCGAGGAGCTCCTCGACCAGGTCGCCCTGCCGCGCGCACTGGCCACCCGCTATCCGAACGAGCTCTCGGGTGGCCAGCGCCAGCGCGTCGCGATCGCCCGTGCGCTCGCGCTGAAGCCCGACATCGTCGTGCTCGACGAGGCCGTGTCCGCGCTCGACGTGCTGGTGCAGGACCAGATCCTGAAGCTGCTCGCCGACCTGCAGTCGGAGCTCGACCTGACGTACCTGTTCATCACCCACGACCTCGCGGTCGTGCGCGTGTCGAGCGATCTCGTCTGCGTGATGGAGAAGGGCCGCGTCGTCGAGCAGGGCACTGTCGACGAGATCTTCGCCAACCCGCAGGAGGAGTACACGGAGCGCCTGCTCCAGGCCATCCCGGGAGCGTCGATCACTCTCGGCGGCCGCTGACGGTGACGAAGCCGGAACACCCCGAGGACGCACGGACCTTCCGTGCGTCCTCGGGCCCCGTCATCCTGATCCTGACGGTGCTCTTCGCGCTGTTCCTCCTCGGCGACGCAGTGGTGCGCGCCGGCTGGGGGCAGATGCTGCTGCTCGCGCCGTGGATCCTGCTCATCGTCTGGGTGGTCTACGAGCTGAGCTTCGCCTCATCGGTGCGGATCGACGACCACGGCGCGGTCGTGCAGAACTTCCTCCGTCGCACGACGTTCGGCTGGCACCGGGTGCGCGACATCGATCTGCGCTGGCAGCTCGAGTTCGCGCTGGAGGACGGCTCGACGCTCAGCTCCTACGGAGGCCCGGCGCGTTCCCGGCCCGTGCGTGCACGGGGAAACGAGGACGAGCCCGCCAAGGCTCCCGCGGGTCTGCGCGACCTCACAGCGATCCGCGACCGCTGGGACGCGGCCGCCGGGATGGCGGCATCCGCTCCGATCCGCCGCACCTGGGACGCGCCGGCGCTCGTCGCGCTGGGAGTCATCGCAGTGTGGGCGACCGCGGCCGTCCTCATCGCGAACACCTGAGGGCGTTGCGGAGGCTCCTCATAGGTCAGCCTGGGAGGATCGTCGCATGCAGTGTCCCGCAGATGGTTCCACCCTGGTGATGAGCGAGCGCAGCGGCATCGAGATCGACTACTGCCCGCAATGCCGTGGCGTGTGGCTCGACCGCGGCGAGCTCGACAAGATCATCGAGCGCTCGGCATCCGCTCCGCAGCCGCAGGCATACGAGCCGCCGAGCTATGGCACGCAGCCGCGCTACGAGCAGCCGCGCTACGAGCAGCCGCGCTACGAGCAGCCGCGCCACGACGACCGCGGGCAGCGCCCGCACAAGCGCAAGCGGGAGAGCTGGCTCAGCGACCTCTTCGACTGAGCGGAACTCAGCCGGGCAGCCCGAACAGCGCGGGCCAGGCGGCTGCTGCCCACGGGTAGCCCACGAACGCCGTCGTGTCGATGAGGAAGTGCGCCACCAGGAACGGCATCAGCCGGCCGCCGCGCTGGAACAGCCAGCCGAAGAGCAGGCCCATGGCCAGATTGCCGAGGAATGCGCCCGGCCCCTGATACAGGTGGTACGTGGCGCGCAGCACCGAGGTGGCGACGATGATCGTCCACGGGCCCCAGCCGAGCCGCCGCAGCCGTGCGAACAGGTAGCCGAGAACGACGAACTCCTCCGAGATCGAGGCGCGCGCCGCGGCCAGCAGCAGCACCGGCACCGTCCACCAGTGCGCGTCGAGGCCGGCGGGGTTCACGGCCACGAACAGGCCGAGAGCACGCCCCGCGAGATACAGGCCCAGTCCCGGGATGCCGATGGCGAGGACGAGCAGGAAGCCGCGCCCGGCATCCGGCAGCATCCTCGTGCCGTCGAGACCCAGCCGGCCGAGATGCGGGCGCCGGCGCTGCCAGAGCAGGAAGCAGACCAGCAGGACGGGCACGAGCGAGAAGCCGATGGACAGGACCTGATAGATCAGGTCGAAGATCTCGCGGTCGCTGCGTGGCGGGTTCAAGGTCGCGGTCTGCTCCGCGAGCGGCGCGGTGTCGGTGAGACGGTAGGCGAGCTGGACGATCGCGTACACCGCGGACTGGCCGAGGCCGAGGGCGAGCACGATCGCGATCTCCCACCACAGGCGCGTGCGCCCCGGGGCCCGATGCCGTGCGCCCACGGACGTGGGGGAGAGGTCTGTGCCGGTCACGCTCCCGATCGTACGATGACCGCTCAGGAACAGGCTGAGTCCGTACGGTATCCTGGAACGTCGGCTTCCCGGCGCATCCCACCCCTCCTCTTAGGACTCCTGCATGGCGCACGCCCTCCGCTCAGACCTCCGAAACGTCGCGATCGTCGCTCACGTCGACCACGGCAAGACCACCCTCGTCGACGCGATGCTCCGTCAGACGGGCTCGTTCGGCGAGCACGCTCACGTCGAGGAGCGCGCCATGGACTCGAACGACCTCGAGCGCGAGAAGGGCATCACGATCCTCGCCAAGAACACGGCGATCACGTACAAGGGCAAGCACGCCGACGGCAAGGAGATCACGATCAACGTGATCGACACCCCGGGCCACGCCGACTTCGGTGGCGAGGTCGAGCGCGGCCTGTCGATGGTCGACGGCGTGGTGCTGCTGGTCGACGCCTCCGAGGGGCCGCTGCCGCAGACCCGCTTCGTGCTGCGCAAGGCGCTCGAGGCGAAGCTCCCCGTCATCCTCCTGGTCAACAAGACCGACCGTCCCGACGCGCGCATCGCCGAGGTCGAGGAGGAGGCGCACGACCTGCTGCTGGGTCTGGCCTCCGACCTCGTCGACGACGTGCCCGACCTCGACGTCGACGCCCTCCTCGACGTGCCGGTGGTCTACGCCTCCGGTCGCGCGGGTGCGGCATCGCAGAATCGCCCCGCCGACGGGTCGCTGCCGGACAACGACGACCTCGAGCCGCTGTTCGAGGCGATCCTCGAGCACGTCCCCGCCCCGTCGTACGACGATGAGGCGCCGCTGCAGGCGTGGGTCACCAACCTCGACTCGAGCCCGTTCCTCGGCCGCCTCGCGCTGCTGCGGGTCTTCAACGGCACGCTGAAGAAGGGGCAGACGGTCGCCTGGGTCCGTGCCGACGGCACAACCAGCAACGCCCGCATCACGGAGCTGCTCAAGACCCGCGCCCTCGAGCGCTACCCGGCCGAGGAGGCCGGCCCCGGCGACATCGTCGCCATCGCCGGCTTCGAGAACATCACGATCGGCGAGACCATCGCCGACCCCGAGGACGTCCGTCCGCTGCCGGCGATCACCGTCGACGACCCCGCCATCTCCATGACCATCGGCACGAACACCTCGCCGCTGATGGGCAAGGTCAAGGGGCACAAGCTCACCGCCCGCATGGTGAAGGACCGGCTCGACCGCGAGCTCATCGGAAACGTCTCGATCAAGGTCGTCGACATCGGTCGCCCGGACGCCTGGGAGGTGCAGGGTCGAGGCGAGCTCGCCCTCGCCATCCTCGTCGAGAACATGCGACGCGAGGGCTTCGAGCTCACCGTCGGCAAGCCGCAGGTGGTCACGAAGAAGATCGACGGCAAGACCTACGAGCCCTTCGAGCACCTGACGATCGACACCCCGGAGGAGCACCTCGGCGCGATCACCCAGCTGCTGGCGAACCGCAAGGGCCGGATGGAGAACATGACGAACCACGGCACCGGCTGGGTGCGCATGGAGTTCGTCGTCCCCTCGCGCGGCCTCATCGGCTTCCGCAGCGAGTTCCTCACCACCACCCGCGGCACCGGTATCGCCAACGCGATCTCGCACGGCTACGAGCCCTGGGCGGGGCAGATCGTGACGCGTCAGAACGGCTCCATCGTCGCCGATCGCCAGGGCGTCGTCACGCCGTTCGCGATGATCGCCCTGCAGGAGCGCATGTCGTTCTTCGTGCAGCCCACCGAAGAGGTCTACGAGGGCATGGTCATCGGCGAGAACTCGCGTGCCGATGACATGGACGTGAACATCACGAAGGAGAAGAAGCTCACCAACATGCGCTCCTCCACCGCCGACAACTTCGAGTCGATGACGCCGCCGCGTCTGCTCACGCTCGAGGAGAGCCTGGAGTTCGCCCGCGACGACGAATGCGTCGAGGTCACGCCCGAGAAGGTCCGCATCCGCAAGGTGATCCTGGACCAGACGATCCGCGCGCGCGAGACGTCCCGGCTCAAGCGCCAGGACGCCAACGCCTGAGAGAAGCCTGCGAGGTCGCTGAGCGAGACCTCCGCGAAAGGGCCCCACACCGCCGAAACGGCGGCTGTGGGGCCCTTTTCTCATGGAACGTCCAGGTCCGATGGATTTTTCGCTCAGGAAGCTCCTCCAGACTCGGTGACTTGCGCCCGGGACGAACTCCCGATGAGTGTCCTGTGCGGGCGCACGACGACCCGAAAGTCGAACCCATGCTTCAGAACACCCGTGCCCTTCGGCGCGCCTCCGCGGCGGCCGCCGCCCGCGACGCCGTCACCTCCCGCCGCCCGATGCTGATCCTGGGTGCCGCTTTCGGCGCCCTCCTCGGCATCACCCTCACCGTCGGCGTCGTGTCGGCTCCGGCCGCCGGCGCCGAGAGCACCGACCCTGTCGCGGCGGTCACCGAGTTCGTCACCGGCGAGGAGCCGCTGACGAGGATCGCCGACGAGGCGGCCGTCACGCTCATGGACGCCGAGGATGCCGTCGCCGCAGCCCGGTCTCTGAACGCCGACGTGGCCGTCTCCGGTCTGGTGCTGGACGCGGCGACGGCGTCGGTGGACACCGCGGACGTCGAGCGCGACATCGACCGCCTGGCCGATCGTGCGCTGATGCCCGCGATGCTCGTGGCGCTGCTGACTGCCGATGCGGCGCAGGAGACCGCGGAGGTCGTCGAGAGCACCGCGACGCTGCAGGCGGCGTTCACCGCCGCACAGGAGAAGAAGGCGGCAGAGGAGGCGGCGCGCATCGCCGCCGAGCAGGCCGCGGCGGCCGCCGCGGCCAACACGCCTGATGGGGCGAAGGCGGTCGCGCAGCAGATGGCGTCCAGCCAGTACGGCTGGGGTGCCGATCAGTTCCAGTGCCTCGTCTCACTGTGGAACAAGGAGTCGGGCTGGAACTACCAGGCCTACAACCCGTCCGGCGCCACCGGCATCCCGCAGGCGCTGCCGGGCAGCAAGATGGCGTCCGCCGGTGCCGACTGGCAGACGAACGCCGCCACCCAGATCGCGTGGGGTCTCGGCTACATCTCCTCGGTCTACGGAACGCCCTGCGCCGCGTGGGGGCACTCCCAGGCCACGAACTGGTACTGATCCCGCTCAGCGCAGTTCGGAGATGAGGACCGCGCTCGTGCCGGGAGCGGTCGCCTCGAAGAGGTGCGGAGCGTCGCCCGCATACGTGAGGTAGTCGCCGGGATTCAGCAGCACCGGTTCGCCGGCCGGGCCGATGCGTGCCTGGCCGGTCATCAGCACGACGTGCTCGATCGTGCCGGCGTGGTGCGGCTCGGAGCGTCTCGGGTCGCCGGGCTCGGCCTTGATCAGGTAGATGTCCCGGCGGGCGCCCGGCGGGCTGGCCGAGAGCAGCGTCGCGCTGTAGGCAGCGGCGGCGGACGGGACGCCCGCGAGCTCGTCGGCGCGGATGAGCGTCGGCGCATTCGACTGCTGGTCGACGAGCACCGCGAACGGGATGCCGAGGGCGACGCCGAGCGCCCACAGGGTCTCCACGCTCGGGTTTCCGGAGCCGGACTCGAGCTGAGACACCGTCGCCTTGGAGATTCCGGCGCGGCGGGCGAGCTCGGAGACGGACAGCGAGGCGGCCTCGCGCTCCCTGCGGAGCGTTCGTGCGATGCGGGTGCGGAGATCCTCCATCTGTTCATCATGTCAAACGTTCGTTCGCTTGACTATCCATCGCGCGTTGTTCAGAATGATGATCATGTGTTCACTCGAGCGAACGAGCGGCTCGTGAGCGCTGAGCGCGAGGTCTGGCGCGAGGCGCTCGGCGTCGTCCTCGCCACCAGCGCGTACGGCATCTCCTTCGGGGCCCTGGCCGTCGCATCCGGGCTCGACGTCTGGCAGACGTGCGTGCTGAGCCTGCTGATGTTCACCGGCGGCTCCCAGTTCGCCTTCGTCGGCGTGTTCGCGGCAGGCGGCATGGCGGCGCTGCCTTCCGCGATCGCCTCGGCCGCGCTGCTCGGCATCCGCAACGTCGCCTACGGCATGCGGATGTCGCCGATCATCGGAGGGACGTCCCGGCACCGGGTGGCCGCCGCGCACTTCACGATCGACGAGTCGACGGCCGTCGCGATCTCCCAGGACGACCCGCGGCTTCGACGCGTCGGGTTCTGGGTCACCGGCATCGGCATCTTCGTCGGATGGAACATCACCACGCTGATCGGCGCACTCGTCGGCGACGTCCTGGGCGACCCGCGCGCATGGGGACTGGATGCCGCGGCCGCGGCCGCCTTCCTCGCCCTGCTGTGGCCCCGGCTCAAGCAGCGGCAGGCGATCGCCGTGGGCATCGCCGCCGCCGTGGTGGCGACGGCGCTCACTCCGTTCCTGATGCCAGGGCTTCCGGTGCTCGTCGCCGCGCTCGTCGCGATCCTCGTCGGCTGGTTCAACTGGCTGGGGAGCAGGCAAGAGGTCGCGGAGGCGGCCGCGTGAGCATCTGGAGCGCGATCCTGCTCGCCGCCCTGATCTGCCTGTCACTCAAGGCCGTCGGCTACCTCGTGCCGCCGAAGGTGCTGGATGCGCCGCGCACCGCACGGATCTCCGACCTGCTCACGGTCGCCCTGCTCGCGGCGCTCGTCGCGGTGCAGACCCTGGGTGCGGGGCAGGCCGTCGTCGTCGACGCGCGGGTTCCCGCCCTGCTCGTCGCCGCGGGGCTGCTGTGGCTGCGTCAGTCGTTCCTCGTGGTGGTGGTCGCGGCCGCCGTCGTCGCGGCGATGCTCCGGCTGTTCGGGCTGGCCGTCTGACGTCGGTGCGGTCCTCGGCAGGAGAGACGTTCGCGGCCGGCACGCGTAGGATCGTCTGGTGCGCATCAGCTGGATCTCGAAGGTGCTGTCCTGGGTGGCGGCCGCATTGGTCGGCGGGGTCTTCGGCGTCGCGGGGACGATCGGGCACAGCGTGAGCTGGGGTCCCGTCCCCGTCGGGATGATCGTCGGCACGGTCGCATGCGGGGCGATCCTCGTGGCGATCAGGGCACTCACGCACGACCGCGGTGCGACCCTCGCCGCGGGGCTCGGGATGGTCGGGATGCTGGTGCTGATCTCCGGCGTCGGCCCTGGCGGCTCCGTGGTCGTCGAGGACACGGCGTACGGTCGCGTCTGGATCTATCTCGTCGCAGGTCTCGTGCTCCTCGCCGTGGCCTGGCCCCGGCTCTCGAAGCTTCCCGTGACGACGCAGTCCAGTGCCTCCCATGCCACCGGCGAGGCGGCTGCGCCACTGATCATCGAGGTGCCGGGCGTCACCGGGGGAGAGCAGACCGCCCGCGAGTCGTAGACTGAAGCGGTGACGTATGTGATCGCCCTTCCCTGTGTCGATGTGAAGGATCGTGCCTGCATCGACGAGTGCCCCGTGGACTGCATCTACGAGGGTGAACGCTCGCTGTACATCCATCCGGACGAGTGCGTGGACTGCGGCGCCTGCGAGCCGGTGTGCCCTGTCGAGGCGATCTACTACGAGGACGACCTGCCCGAGGAGTGGCAGGACTACTACAAGGCGAACGTCGAGTTCTTCGACGAGATCGGCTCGCCCGGCGGCGCCGCCAAGGTCGGCGTCTACGACTTCGACCACCCGATCATCGCCGCCCTCCCGCCCCAGGGCGAGTAGGCCGTGAGCGTCCGGGACCTCGCCGACTACCCCTGGGACGCGGTCGCACCGTTCCGCGAGCGTGCGGAGCAGCATCCGCAGGGGCTCGTGGACCTCTCCATCGGCTCTCCGGTGGATCCGACGCCCGAGCTGATCCGCCGCGCCCTGGCCGAGGCGACCGACGCGCACGCCTATCCCCAGACCGTCGGCACGCCGGCGCTGCGCGAGGCGATCGTGGACTGGTACGCGCGTCGCCGCGGCGTCCCCGACCTCCGCGTCGACAACGTGCTGCCGACGATCGGCTCCAAGGAGCTCGTGGCGCTGCTGCCCACCCTGCTCGGCCTGGGGGAGGGCGACATCGTCGTGCACCCGCGCGTCGCCTACCCGACCTACGACGTCGGCGCGAGAGTGGCCGGCGCCACGCCGCTCCCCGCCGACGACCCCGCCGAGTGGCCCGAGGGCGCGAAGCTCATCTGGATCAACACCCCGGGGAACCCTGACGGGCGCACCTGGGGCGTCGATGAACTGGCCGCCGCGGTGTCCCGCGCGCGTGAGATCGGAGCGGTGCTGGCCAGCGACGAGTGCTACGCGGAGCTCGGCTGGGACGGTCCGTGGGCCACCGAGCCCGTCCCGTCGATCCTCGATCCGCGCGTCACCGGCGGAAGCCGCTCGAACCTTCTGAGCGTGTACTCGCTGAGCAAGCAGTCGAACCTCGCCGGGTACCGCGCGGCCTTCCTCGCCGGCTGCGCGCGGATCGTGGGCGAGCTCCTCACCGCGCGCAAGCACCTCGGGCTGATGCCGCCCGCGCCGGTGCAGCACGCCATGGCGGTCGCGCTGCGCGACGACGAACACGTCCGTGCGCAGAAGGAGCTCTATCGCGCCCGCCGCGACGCGCTGCGGCCCGCTCTCGAGGCCGCGGGCTTCCGCATCGACGGATCCGAGGCCGGGCTGTACCTCTGGGCGACGGAGGGACGCGACGCCTGGGAGAGCATGGACCGCCTCGCCGGCCTCGGCATCCTGGCCGGCCCCGGTCCGTTCTACGGTGCGCACTCGGGTGAACACGTCCGGCTCTCGCTCACGGCGCCGAGCGCGCGCGTCGACGAGGCTGCCCGGCGCCTGCTTGGGGAGAGTCTGTAGAGAATCTCCTTGTGTTTCCGATCCTTTTGGCGGATGTCACAGTAGGCCGATGCGGCTATTAGGCTGTAGTGGCGATTCGGTCGTCATCCCCCAGACCGAACTGAAGAGGAGGCCCGCGTGAGCGCAGCGGCAGACCAGCAGACGACGGCGAAGCTGACCATCGGCGAGACCACCGCCGAATTCCCGCTCGTGCGAGGCACAGCGGGTCACGACAGCATCGACTTCTCGACGCTGACCCGCCAGACCGGTTACACGGGTCTCGACTACGGTTTCGTGAACACCGCCTCCACGAAGTCGGAGATCACGTTCATCGACGGAGACAAGGGCATCCTCCGCTACCGCGGCTATCCGATCGAGCAGCTCGCAGGCAGGACGAGCTACCTCGAGGTCGCCTGGCTGCTGATCTACGGCGAGCTGCCCTCCGCCTCCGAGCTGGCAGAGTTCGACGAGAAGATCCGTCGCCACACCCTGCTGCACGAGGACCTCAAGCACTTCTTCTCGGCCCTGCCGCACACCGCGCATCCGATGTCGGTGCTCTCTTCGGCCGTCGCCGCCCTCTCCACCTACTACGAGGGACAGACCGACCCGCACAATCCTGAGCACGTCGAGCTGAACATGGTGCGCATGCTCGCCAAGCTCCCCGTCATCGCGGCCTACGCGCACAAGAAGAGCATCGGCCAGGCGTTCCTCTACCCGGACAACTCGCTCAGCTTCGTCGACAACTTCCTCAAGCTGAACTTCGGCGTGCACAGCGAGCCGTACGAGATCAACCCGGTCATGTCGAAGGCGCTCGAGCTGCTGCTGATCCTCCACGAGGACCACGAGCAGAACGCCTCCACCTCCACGGTGCGACTGGTGGGGTCGACCGGGGCGAACCAGTTCGCCTCCATCTCCGCCGGCATCCAGGCGCTCTCCGGACCGCTGCACGGCGGCGCCAACGAGGCCGTGCTGACGATGCTCGGGCAGATCCGGGAGTCGGGCCAGAGCGTCTCCCGCTTCGTCGAGCGGGTGAAGAACAAGGAAGACGGCGTGAAGCTGATGGGCTTCGGGCACCGCGTGTACAAGAACTACGATCCGCGCGCGAAGCTCGTCAAGGAGGCCGCCGACGAGGTGCTCTCCGAGCTCGGCGTCACCGACCCGCTCCTCGACCTCGCCAAGGAACTCGAGGAGATCGCCCTCGGGGACGACTACTTCCGCGAGCGCCGGCTGTACCCGAACGTCGATTTCTACACCGGCGTGATCTACAAGGCCATGGGCTTCCCGACCCGGATGTTCACCGTGCTCTTCGCGATCGGTCGGCTGCCCGGCTGGCTCGCTCAGTGGCGCGAGCTGCAGAACGACCCGCAGACGAAGATCGGGCGTCCGCAGCAGCTGTACGTCGGCTCCCCGGAGCGGACGTTCCAGACCCGCTGAGTCCGGCCAGTCCGTGCCTGTGGTCAGTGCTGAGGCCGTCGTCCCGGTCGATCCGGCGACGGCCTTCGCCGTCTCGCAGACCACGGGAGCGGTGCGCCGGCGGTGGGATCGATTCATCAGCGAGCAGCACTTCCTCGACGGAGCGGATGCCGCGGCCCGGGACGTGCGCACGTTCACGCGCCAGCGATTCGGGTTCGCGATGACCAGCCGATACGTCTCCTACACGCCGCCGACGAACGTCGGCATGGTGATGGAGTCGGGGCCGTGGTTCTTCGAGAGGCTCGGCGGCGGGTGGCGCTTCACCGCAGTGCCCGAGGGCACGCTGGCGGTGTGGAAGTACAACTTCGCCTGCCGCCCGGCCTGGCTCGCGCCGCTGGCGGAGCGGATCGGGGAGCGGCTGCTCGGCTACGAGATCCGGCGAAGGCTGGCCGGTTTCGTGCGCGGATGCTCCGACCCCGAGGTGCTCGCGGCCGTGAGGCGCTGAGCCCTTCGCGGCGCACCCCGCACACGCCGACGCCCCACCGGCGCGCCCACGCCCCATCCTGCTGACGTCTGTCAGAGGGGGCGTCGGCGGCCGGGTGGGGCGTCGGCGATGAGTCGAGGGTCAGCGGCCCTGGTAACCGCGGCCGCCGCCCTGTCGGGGCTGGCCGCCCTGACGCGACTGGCCGCCCTGACGGGACTGGCCGCCCTGACGGGATGCGCCGGGCTGCCCCTGACCGCCGCCCTGTCCCGAGCGGGGGCGACGACGACGGGCGGGGGGAGTGGTGGCTCCGGCACGCTCGCCGCCGGCAGGACGCTGCTTGGCCTGACGCTGCGGCTGAGCCTGCACGGGGGCAGGGCGCACGTGCGGCGCGCGCTCGGGGACGAGCTCTGTGACGGCATCCGCCGTCAGGTTCTCGAGCGGAGCCGTGATCTCGGCCTTGCGGAGGAGGTCCTTCACGTCGCGACGCTGGTCCGGCAGCACGACGGTGACGACGGTGCCCGCAGCGCCCGCGCGGGCGGTACGGCCCGAGCGGTGCAGGTACGCCTTGTGCTCCATGGGCGGGTCGACGTGCACGACGAGGTCGACGTTGTCGACGTGCACCCCGCGCGCGGCGACATCGGTCGCCACGAGAACGCGCACGCCGCCCTCATCCGGGTCGGAGGAGAACGCGCCGAGGTTGCGCTCGCGGGCGTTCTGCGAGAGGTTGCCGTGCAGGTCGACGGCCGGGATGCCGGACGCGGTCAGCTGCTTGGCGAGCTTCTTCGCCTGGTGCTTGGTGCGGGTGAAGAGGATGCGGCGTCCGGTGCCCGAGGCGAGGTCGCGCACGAGGGTCGTCTTGTTCTCCGTGGAGTCGACGACGAGGACGCGGTGCGTCATCTCGCCGACCGGCACGCTGGCCTCGTCGACCTCGTGGCTCACCGGGTTCACCAGGAACCGCCGCGCCAGCGTGTCGATGCCGCGGTCGAGCGTGGCGCTGAACAGCAGGCGCTGACCGCCGGCGGGCGTCGCGGTGAGGATGCGGGTGACGCCGGGGAGGAAGCCGAGGTCTGCCATGTGGTCGGCCTCGTCGAGCACGGTGACCTCGACCGCGCTGAGCCGCACGATCTGCTGCTTCATGAGGTCTTCGAGGCGGCCAGGGCACGCGACCACGATGTCGACGCCGCCGCGCAGCGCCTGCTCCTGCGGGCGCTGGCTGACGCCGCCGAAGACGGTGGTGACGGTGAGGCCGGCGGCCTCGGCCAGCGGGGCCACGGTCGCGGCGATCTGCGTGGCGAGCTCGCGGGTCGGGGCGAGCACGAGGCCTCGCGGGAGGCCGCTGCGGCGCCTGTTGCCGGAGGCGGCGAGACGCGCGACCAGGGGCAGCGCGAACGCGATGGTCTTGCCGCTGCCGGTGCGGCCGCGGCCGAGCAGGTCGCGACCGGCGAGGGAGTCGGGGAGGGTGTCGCGCTGGATGGCGAACGCCTCGGTCTTGCCGGAGGCGGCGAGGACGCTGGCGAGTTCGGCGGGAACGCCGAGTTCGAGGAAGGAAGGCATGGGGAGATCTCCGAGAGTGCACGCGCAGGCGAAGGGCCCGGGTGCGGGAAGGGTGGGCGACGGCGCGGGATCGCGCATCGTTTCGCCGTTCGAAATGGCCAGAACCAGGCTAGTGGCGCGGGAGCGTGTCGACGACGCAGACGTCTCGCCGGGCGAGTGGCGTCGAGACGACAGTATCACGCGCCGCCGGTGTGGGCCTGAACGCCCACCCGGCGACGTTCCGGTCGCACTCCGGCACAGTGCCGCTGCGCGGGACTGTGCGCGACTGCGACCGGAGGGCCCGCGGATGCCGCGTCAGGCGTGCAGGGCCTCGTTCAGGGTGACGCCGACGCCCGAGCGGCGGACCGCCTCGACTGCGCCGCTCAGCGAGTTGCGGCGGAACAGCAGCCCGTCCTGGCCGGAGAGCTCGGCGCCCTTCACGGTCTTCTTGGCGCCGTCGGCGGTCACCGGGCCGTCCACGAGCACGATCTTCGTGCCGGCGGTGACGTACAGTCCGGCCTCCACCACGCAGTCGTCGCCGAGGGAGATGCCGATGCCGGCGTTCGCGCCGAGCAGGGTGCGCGACCCGATCGACACCCGGTGCGAGCCTCCGCCGGACAGCGTGCCCATGATGGACGAGCCACCGCCGATGTCGCTGCCGTCGCCGACGACGACTCCCTGGGAGATCCGTCCCTCCACCATCGAGGATCCGAGGGTCCCGGCGTTGAAGTTCACGAAGCCCTCGTGCATCACGGTGGTGCCGGGGGAGAGGTGGGCGCCCAGGCGCACACGGGAGGCGTCGGCGATCCGGACCCCGGCCGGCTGCACGTAGTCGGTGAGGCGCGGGAACTTGTCGAGGCCCTGCACCTGGATGCCGGCGCGCTGCAGCAGCGGCCGGAGGCGGTTCGCGTCGTCGGGGTGCACCGGGCCCGCGTTGGTCCAGGCCACGTTCGGGAGATGTCCGAAGATGCCGTCGAGGTTGAGCTCGTTCGGGCGGACGACGAGGTGCGAGAGCGCGTGCAGGCGCAGGTACGCGTCGGCGGTCGAGGCCGGGGCGGCGTCGAGATCGATCTCGAGCTGCACCGTCTCGACGGTCACGTTGCGGCGCTCATCGGGGCCGGTGAGCGGTTCGAGCGTTGCCAGCGCCGCGGCGACGTCTGCGGCGGCGGGCGCGGCGCTGAGCACCTCGGGGAACCAGGCGTCGAGGACGGTGCCGTCCCCGGCGATCGTGGTCAGTCCCGTACCCCATACCGTGCGCGCGTCAGTCATCCCTCCACGCTAGCGCGCCGCCACGCGGGTCACGCCGCAGATGACGGTGAAAGTAGGCTGGGGGCATGGTGCTCGATCTGACCGCGACCTCCGTCGACCTCACCCGTGCGATCTGCGACATCCCGAGCGTCTCGGGCGACGAGAAGCCGCTCGCCGACGCGATCGAGGCGGCGCTCCGGCCCTTCGCTCACCTCGAGGTGATCCGGCACGGGAACACGATCGTCGCCCGCACGGACCTCGGCCGCGCTCAGCGCGTCGCGATCGCCGGGCACATCGACACCGTGCCGATCAACGGCAACGTCCCGACGAAGGACGTCGAGATCGACGGCGTGCCGCACCTATGGGGGCGCGGCACCGTCGACATGAAGGCCGGCGCCGCCGTGCAGCTCAAGCTCGCCGCGGAGCTCTCCGACCCGGCGATCGACATCACCTGGATGTGGTACGACAACGAGGAGGTCGAGGCCTCCAAGAACGGTCTCGGGCTGCTCGCCGCCGTGCGCCCTGACCTCTTCGAGGCCGACTTCGCGATCCTCGGCGAGCCGTCGAACGGCGAGGTCGAGGGCGGATGCAACGGCACGCTGCGCGCCCTGGTCCGCACGCACGGGGTGCGCGCCCACGCCGCGCGCGCCTGGATCGGCGAGAACGCGATCCACAGGGCCGCCCCGATCCTCACCCGTCTCGCCGAGTACCGGGCGCAGGAGGTCGAGGTCGAGGGGCTCGTGTACCGCGAGAGCCTGAGCGCCGTGCGCATCGTCGGCGGCGTCGCCGGGAACGTCATCCCCGACGCCTGCGAGATCGAGGTCAACTACCGGTTCGCACCCAGCAAGACGGCTGCCGAAGCCGAGGAGCACATCCGCACCGTGCTCGCCGGGTTCGAGGTGGAGGTGACGGATGCCGCGGAGGGCGCCCGCCCCGGTCTGGACGCCCCGATCGCGCAGCAGTTCGTCACAGCCGTCGGGGCAGAGCCCCGGCCGAAGTACGGCTGGACCGACGTCGCGCGCTTCTCCGCCCTCGGCATCCCGGCCGTGAACTACGGTCCCGGTGATCCGCATCTCGCACACCACGACGAGGAGCGCGTCCCGCTCGCGCAGATCGATGCGGTCGAGCGCGGGCTGCGCGCATGGCTCAGCGCGCGCTGAGCGTCGCGCGCCGGTGGGCGCACGCGCCTGCGGCGCTGCGGATCGCCGTGGTGTACCTCCTCGCGCGCCTGGCGACCACGCTCCTGCTGATCGGCGCTGCCGCGCAGTCCACCTCGCTCTCCCGATTCGGACCGGACCCTGGTCTCGCCGACTTCGTACTCGGCTGGGACGCCCAGTGGTACTGGCTCGTCGCCGAGAACGGCTATCCCGCCGAGCTCCCGCGCACCGAATCCGGGGAGGTGGCGGAGAACGCCTGGGCGTTCATGCCGGTCTTCGCCTACGCCGCCAAGGGGATCGGCTTCCTGTTCGGCTCGTGGGGTGTCGGCGCCTTCCTGCTCTCCTTCGTCGCGGGCTACCTCGCCTGCCTCGCCCTGCACCGGCTGCTGCGCGAGCGGATCGGGAGATCGGCGGCGCTGTGGTCCGTCGCCTTCTTCGCGGCGGGCCCGCTCGCCGCGATGTTCCAGGTCGGGTACGCCGAGTCCCTGTTCCTCCTGCTGCTGTTCCTCGCCCTCGACGCGGTGGCGCGCCGTCGCTACGCCTGGCTGTACGCGATCGTCCCCGTGATGGCGTTCACGCGCCCCGGCATCCTCGCCTTCGCCCTCTACCTCGGCCTGCACGGCATCCTGCGCTGGATCCGCCGCCGGGACGACCCGCTGGCCGCGCGGGAGATCGTGCACATCGTGGCGCTCGGCGCGCTGAGCACCGCCTGCGGCTTCGCCTGGCAGCTGATCGCCGGAGTCGTCACCGGCGATCCGGGTGCCTACCTCGCGACCGAGCTCGCCTGGCGACGCCACTGGGTCGCCGGCGGCGTCGAGCACTTCGTCCCCTTCGAGGGCTGGGTCCAGGCCTCGCAGTTCTGGTTCGGGCAGTGGGGGATGCCGCAGGCCTGGGGACCGGTCGTCCTCGTGCTCCTCGTCGTCGCCGCGGGTGCGGCGCTGCTGTACGCGCCCCCGGTGCGCGCGATCGGTGCCGATCTGCGGCTGTGGAGCGCGAGCTACCTGCTCTACCTGCTCGCGGTGTTCTTCCCGCAGTCGAGCACGTTCCGGCTGCTGCTGCCGCTCAGCCCGCTCTGGGGCGCCGTCGCCGTGCCGCGTTCGCGCTGGTGGCGGCTCGGCGTCCTCTCCCTGTGTCTCGGCGGTCAGTGGGCGTGGATCCACCATGTGTACGCGCTCGGCAACACCTTCTGGCAGGTGCCCTGATCGTCGACGGCTGATGCATTTCTTCTCAGGCGACGTCCAGGTCTCGGTGACACCCGATAAACTGGTTTTCATACCACCGGAGGAAAAGGAGCCACGATGGCAGCGATGAAGCCGAGGACCGGAGACGGACCCATGGAGGCCGTGAAAGAAGGGCGACTCATCATCGTGCGTGTCCCGCTCGAAGGCGGCGGCCGTCTGGTCGTCTCCGTGAACGACGCCGAGGCCAAGGAGCTTCACGACGTGCTGGCAGCCGTCGTGGCACCGGCCTGATCGACATGCACCCGCATCAGCGGGTCGCGAAGGGCGACGGATCACCGATCCGTCGCCCTTCTTCCATCTGCGGGCGGCGACGCCCCCTGCGCGGCGCGCCGATCAGCGGTCGGCGATGCTGCTCAGCGGTCGGCGATGCTGATCAGCTGGAGCAGGCCCTCGCCGGACGAGGAGACGGTCGCGAGGACCGCCGAGGACTCCTGCGTCTCCTGGATCAGGGAGCGGTAGGCCGAGGTGACCTCGTCGCGCTGCACGGGATCGGCGACCCGTCCGCCGGCGAGGACGCGGGGGACGAGCACCATGCCGCCGGTGCGGGCGAGGCGGAGGCCGTGCTCCACGTACTCGATGACGTTCTCCGGATCGGCGTCCACGAGGACGATGTCGTACGACGCCTCGTTCATCCGGGGGAGCACGTCGGCGGCGCGGCCGGTGATGAAGCGGGCCCTGGTGGCCGGGATGCGGGCCTCGGTGAAGGACTGGCGCGCCGCGGCGAGGTGCTCCGGCTCGTTGTCGATCGTCGTCAGGACCGCCTGCGGAGCACCGCGCAGCACCCAGAGGCCGGACACTCCGGCGCCGGTTCCGATCTCGACGATCGAGCGCGCAC
The DNA here is from genome assembly GCF_011752045.1 of Microbacterium hydrocarbonoxydans. GTDB lineage: Bacteria > Actinomycetota > Actinomycetes > Actinomycetales > Microbacteriaceae > Microbacterium. The sequence goes on along the minus strand of NZ_JAAKXW010000001.1, from coordinate 1,058,086 downwards.
CGGTCGCGGCGGCGAGAACGGCGATCTGCGAGCCGACGGCTGCGCTCACCGGCGCCGCCCCCAGTTCGACGGCGTGGGCACGGGCGCGCGCGATCGGATTCGGCTCCACGATCGATTCGCGGATGAAACGTGCGTTCGCGTCATGCTCGCTCATGTCTCCAGGGTATGCGCTCGACGTGCACCGAGAAGGCAGGCGCGGCGGTAGCCTGGTGACATGACGTTCGGGCTCACCTTCGAGAAGCTGCTGCTTATCGGTCTGATCGCCGTGCTCATCATCGGGCCTGATCGTCTGCCGAAGGTCGCCGAGAGCTTCGCCCGGACGGTGCGCCGGGCCGGCGAGTACATCCGCGACACCAAGTCGAAGATGCGCGACGAGATCGGACCGGAGATCGACGACGTCGACTGGCGCAAGCTCGACCCGCGCCAGTACGACCCGCGGCGCATCATCCGCGACGCCCTGCTCGAGGACACCCCGAAGCCGGCCGCACCCGCCGTGGCCACCGCGATCGCCGAGCCGCCGCGCGTCCCGACGCCGCGTCCCGAGTTCTCGCGGACGTCGCCGCCGCCGTTCGACGTCGAAGCGACCTGATCCGCAAGCCGCGAGCCGCGAGCCGCAGGCTGCGGGGTCAGCCGAGGGACATCGGCAGTGAGCGGCCGGCGAGCCCCCGGCCCTGACCGGAGAGCGTCCTGGCGAGTTCGCGGATCGCTGCGGCCGCGGCATCCTGCGCGTCCCCGGTCACCACGGGAACCCCTGCGTCCCCGCCCTGCCGCAGCGCGGGGCTCAGCGGGATCGAGGCGAGGAGGGGCACGGGGACGTCGGCGGACAGCGCCTCGGCCACGGCGGCGCCCCCGCCGGAGCCGAACAGGTCGACCACGGTGCCGTCCGGCAGCGTGAACGCGGCCATGTTCTCGACGACGCCGATCACCCTCTGTCCGGTCTGCCTGGCGACGAGACCGCTGCGGATCGCGACGTCGGATGCCGCCGTCTGCGGAGTCGTCACGACGAGGACCTCGGCGTGGGGGAGCAGCTGGCCGATGGAGATCGCGATGTCCCCGGTGCCGGGCGGCATGTCGATGAGGAGGATGTCGAGGTCGCCGAAGAAGACGTCGGTGAGGAACTGCTGCACGGTGCGGTGCAGCATCGGGCCCCGCCAGGCGACGACGGCTTCGCCGTCTCGCAGGAACATGCCGATCGAGATCGCCTTCACCCCGTGCGCCACCGGGGGGAGCATGAGGTCGTCGATGCGGGTCGGCTGGGTGCCGGCCGGGATGCCCAGCAGCCCGGGGATCGAGAACCCGTGCACGTCGGCGTCGACGAGGCCGACCGCGAGCCCCTGGTCTGCGAGGGCCACGGCGAGGTTGGCGGTGACCGTCGATTTGCCGACGCCGCCCTTGCCGCTGGAGACGAGGATCACGCGCGTGAGCGACTCGGGGCCGAAGGGCATCTGCCGGGGCGCGCGTCCGTCGCGGAGCCTCTCCGTGAGCGCCTTGCGCTCGGCCGGGGTCATCACGCCGACCTCGACCTCGACCTCGACGATGCCGGGGACGGATGCCGCGGCGGTGCGGACATCGGACTCGATGCGCTGCGCGGCCGGGCAGCCGACGATCGTCAGCACGATGCCGACGCGCGCGGTGCCGTCCTCGACATCGATGTCGCGCACCATGTCGAGGTCGCCGATCGGCCGGCGCAGCTCCGGGTCGGTGACGGCGGAGACGGCGGCGCGGACGGCGTCGGCGGCGGTCATGAGGCGGGGCCGCCCGCGGCCGGCCGGCCCTCGGCGCGGTCGGCCACCTCGAGCTCGGCGAGCAGCGCCTTGAGCTCCTGGCGCAGCACATCGCGCGTGACGACCTGCGTGTTGCGCTCCTCGAGCGACATCCGCAGCGCCACGATCTCGCGGGCGAGGTACTCCGTGTCGGCGAGGTTGCGCTCCGCGCGCTGACGGTCCTGCTCGATCTGCACCCGGTCGCGGTCATCCTGACGGTTCTGCGCGAGCAGGATCAGCGGCGCCGCGTACGAGGCCTGCAGCGACAGCATCAGCGTGAGCGCGGTGAAGCCGAGGGCGGCGTCGTCGAAGCGCAGATGGTTCGGCATGAGCGTGTTCCAGGTGATCCAGAGGATGCAGAACAGGCTGAGGATCACCAGGAACGCCGGCGTGCCCATGGCGCGGGCCACCCACTCCGTGAACCGCCCGAAGCGGTCGCGGGAGCTCGCCCGGGGGCGCGTCGCGCCGCGGCCGAGGGGCGCGTCGAGGCGGGGCGAGCGTGCCATCAGCGCACCTCCTTCGGGGCGTTCTCGTCACTGTCGTCGTGGCTGCGCCAGTCATCGGGCAGGAGGTAGTCGAGCACGTCGTCGACGCTCACCGCGCCGACGAGACGATGTGCGGCATCGATCACCGGGAGCGAGACGAGATCGTAGCTCGCGAGCATCCGCGCCACCTCGGCGGCGGATGCCGTCACCGGGACCGGCTCGAGGCTGTCGTCGACGATCGCGCCGAGCCGCTCGTGCGGCGGGTAGCGCAGCATCCGCTGGAAGTGCACGACGCCGAGGAGACGGCCGGTCGGGGTCTCGAACGGCGGCAGGGTCACGAACACGGCGGCGGCGAGGGCGGGGTGCAGCTCGTGCCGGCGGATCAGGGCGAGGGCCTCGGCGACCGTGGCGTCGGCGGAGAGGATGATCGGCTCCGGCGTCATCAGACCGCCGGCCGTGTCCGGGCCGTAGCGGAGCAGCATCCGGACGTCTTCGGCCTCTTCCGGCTCCATCAGCTCCAGGAGCTGCTCGAGGCGGCTCGGCGGGAGCTGGGCGAGGAGGTCGGCGGCGTCGTCCGGCTCCATCTGATCGAGCACGTCGGCCGCGCGCTCGTCGCCGAGCCGGTCGAGGATGTGCACCTGCTCGTCTTCCGGCATCTCCTCGAGCGCGTCGGCGAGCCGGTCATCCGGGAGCTCCTCTGCGACTTCCAGCAGTCGCTGCTGCGGCAGATCGAGGAGGGTGTTGGCGAGGTCGGCGGCGTGCAGCTCGGAGTACGAGGCGACGAGCTGCTCAGCGGACTGCGACTCGCCGGGCGCGCGCTGCTCCGAGACCTCGTTCCAGGCAGCGAAGGTCGTGGGGCCCTTCGCGAAGGGCGAGGCGCTGGTCTTCGGGCGGCGCAGGAAAAGCTGGCTGATGGCCCACTCTCCGAGCCGGTTCGGTTCGATGGCGACGTCCTCGATGACGGCCGTGCCGCTGCCGTCCACGAGGCTCACCCGGCGGCCGAGGAGCTCGGCCAGCACCCGCACCTCGCCGGCGCGCGGGGAGAAGCGCCGCACGTTGATGAGGCCGGTGGTGATGACCTGCCCGGCGCGGATGGACGTGACGCGTCCGATCGAGAGGAACACCTGGCGGCGGCCCGGAATCTCCACGACCAGGCCGATGACGCGGGGAGCGGCGGTACTTCGGTACACGATGACGACGTCACGGACCTTGCCGAGCCGGTCGCCCACGGGGTCGAAGACGGCGCACCCGGCGAGGCGCGCGGCGAATACCCGTTGTGTGCTCACCCCTCCAGCGTAGTGCGCGGCATCCGCGGGGAACCCCAGTGCCGCACTCTCGGACAGGTCATCGGCGGGCATGGAAGAATGGCCGGATGAGCATGCTTAATCGTCCGGCCGACTCCGCTGACACCGGCGAGATCGTGGCATCGATGCGCGACTACGAGAGCGCGCAGAAGACGGTGTCCAAGCTGATCGCTGCCGAGGTGCCCGCCCGCGACATCGCCATCATCGGGCAGAGCGTGCGCACGGTGGAGCGGATCACGGGCCGGCTGGGCTACGCGGCGGCCGCCCGCTCCGGCGCGATCAACGGCGTGCTGATCGGACTGTTCCTCTCCGCGATCCTGGTTCTCGGCAACCCGGACGTGCCGATCCAGCTGTTCGTGGGCTTCGTGTTCATCGGCGTGGCGGTCGGCATGCTGCTGAGCCTGGTGACCTACGCGATCGTGCGCCGTCGTCGCGACTTCGCGAGCGTCACGCAGTTCGCCGCCGACCACTACGAGGTCACCGTGCTCCCCGGTTCGCTGGCGAAGGCGCGGCAGGCACTCGGCGCGGTGCGCCCGGCAGCGACGCGCGCCCCCGTGAACCTCGACGAGCCGCCGCGCTACGGCGAGCGGATCACCCCGGCCGGCACGCCGGCGCAGACGGCGCCGGCGGCGCCCACGCCGGCGGAGCCCGTGATCCCGCCCCGTCCGGCGGACCCGGTGCCGCAGTCGGATGCCGGGCCCGTCGCGGCTCCCGAGTCCGAGCCGGCCTCGGAGGAGCCCGCTCCGGAGAAGCCCGCCGAGAACTCCTGATGGAGGAGGCCGTCGCGATCGAGGTCGCGCTTCCCACCGGCCCGGTGACGGTCTCGGCCGACTGGCGGCAGGGATCGAACGGAGCGACCGTGGTGATCGCCCACGGTGCCGGCGCGGGAAAGGATCACCCGTTCCTCACCGGGTTTGCCCACGGGCTCGCCGACCTCGGCTGCTCCACCCTGCGGTTCAACTTCCCGTACGTCGAGCAGGGGAGGCGGATGCCGGGCCCGGCCACGCACGCGATCGCGACCTGGCGTGCCGTCGTGGAGCACGCCCGCACCAGGGAACCCGGCGCCGCGATCTGGGCCGCAGGCAAGTCGTACGGCGGCCGGATGGCTTCGATGGCCGTCGCCGAGGGACTCGAGGTCGACGGGCTCGTGTACCTCGGCTATCCGCTGCACGCGCCGGGGAAGCCGGAGAAGCCCCGCGCGGAGCACCTGCCGGCGATCGCCGTGCCGCAGCTGTTCATCGAGGGGACGAACGACCCGTTCATCCAGCCGATCTCGCAGTTCGAGGAGGTCGTCGCGACCTGTCAGGACGCGACCGTCGTGTGGATCGAGGGCGGCGGGCACACCTTCGAGGTGAAGGGGCAGAAGCGCCCGGCATCCGAGGCGGGGTCATCATTGGTCACATTCGTGTCGGAGTTCGCAGCCCGCTGAGACCATGGAAGCGTCATGAACGCTTCACACCCCTACGACGCCATCGGCATCGACGAGCTGCGCCGGAGCGGCAGCTTCAAGTGGTCGGCGCACCCGGAGGCCATCGGCGCCTTCATCGCGGAGATGGATTTCGGCGTCGCGCCGGCCGTCACCGAGGCGCTCGTGGGATCGATCGGGAGACTCGTCGGCTACCCGACGCCCGCACTCGTGAACGAGATGGCGGAGTCGTGTTCGCGCTGGATGCGCGACGCCTACGGCTGGGAGGTGCCGGCGTCCCGCATCCGGCCCGTCGGCGACGTGCTGATCGCCCTGCGGGCCACGATCGACCATTTCACCCGGCCGGGATCGAAGGTGATCCTGCCGACTCCCGCGTACATGCCGTTCCTGAAGATCCCGCCCATGCACGACCGCGAGGTCATCGAGGTCCCCCTGATCGAGGAGGACGGCCGCCACGTCTTCGATCTCGAGGGCATCGACAGGGCGTTCGCCGACGGCGGCGGGCTGCTCATCCTGTGCAACCCCTACAACCCGGTGGGGCGCGTGTTCACCCGGGACGAGCTCCTGGCCGTGTCCGAGGTCGTCGAGCGGCGCGGCGGGCGGGTGTTCTCCGACGAGATCCATGCGCCGCTGGTGTTCGCCCCGCACAGGCACATCCCGTACGCGAGCATCAGCTCGGCGGCCGCCGGCCACACCATCACGTCCACCAGCGCGTCGAAGGCCTGGAACCTCCCCGGACTCAAGACGGCGCAGGTGATCCTCAGCAACGACGCCGACGCCGCCACCTGGGCCACCCCGGTCGTGACCCGCAACGAGCTGCTGGCCAGCAACCCCGGCATCGTCGCGAACACCGCGGCGTACGACCGCGGACGGGACTGGCTGGCCGACACCCATGCCTACCTCGACGGCAACCGCACGCTGCTCGCCGCACTGCTCGCCGAGCACATCCCGGCGATGGGCTACCGGATCGCGGAGGGCACCTACATCGCCTGGCTGGACGCGCGCGAGCTGGACATCGACGGTTCGCCCGCGGAGTTCTTCCTGAAGGAGGCCGGGGTCGCATTGACCGACGGCACCGCGTGCGGAGCGGCCGGGGACGGCTTCCTCCGCTTCATCCTGGCGACGCCGCGCCCCGTCATCGAGCAGGCAGTGATGCAGATGGCTGCGGCGCTCGCGCGACGGCGGGTCGCCGCGACGGTCTGAGCGGCACCATCCGCCTGCGAGGATGGCGGGATGACACGGGAACGCATGAAGGGGCTGCACCACGTCGAGATCTGGGTCGCCGACCTCGAGAGCGCCGCGCGCTCCTGGGGGTGGCTGCTCGGCCGCGTGGGCTTCGAGCGCATCGCGGAGTGGCCGGAGGGCGAGAGCTGGGATGCGGAGGGCGTCTACGTCACTCTGACGACCTCCCCGAACCTGTCGGCCGGCGGGCACGACCGTCGTCGGCCCGGCCTGAACCACCTGGCGTTCCGGGGCGGCTCCCGTGCCGAGGTGGACGCGATCATGGCGGAGGCGGCGGCGCACGGCTGGCGTCCGCTGTATCACGAGCGATACCCGCACGCGGGCGGACCCGATCACTACGCCGGGTGGCTGGAGAACGCCGACGGGTTCAAGGCGGAGATCGTCGCCGGATAGCGACGGCCTCCGCCCTTCGGGCTGACGGCCGGGCGGGCGTGTCGAGTTCCCGTGCAGTCGGCGGGCCGGCCGGAACGGACTCAGCCCTTCTGCACGCGCGCCATCCACGCCTCGACCTCGTCGGCCGTGCGGGGGATGCCTGCGGACAGGTTGACCGGGCCGTCCTCGGTCATCAGGATGTCGTCCTCGATGCGCACGCCGATGCCGCGCAGCTCGGCGGGAACGGTCAGGTCGTCGATCTGGAAATACAGGCCCGGCTCGATGGTGAACACCATTCCCGGGGCGAGGATGCCGTCGTAGTACATCTCGCGACGGGCCTGCGCGCAGTCGTGCACGTCGATGCCGAGGTGGTGCGAGGTGCCGTGAACCATGTAGCGGCGGTGCTGACCGCCGGCATCCGCGTCCAGCGCCTCCTCCGCCGTGACCGGCAGGAGGCCCCACTCGGCCACGCGGGCGGCGATGACCTTCATGGCCGCCCCGTGGACCTCGCGGAACGGCACGCCGACCTGCGCGGCCGCGAAGGCGGCGTCTGCGGCCTCGCGCACCGTCTCGTAGACGCGGCGCTGCACGTCCGTGAACGTGCCGGACACCGGGAGGGTGCGGGTGATGTCGGCCGTGTACAGGCTGTCGGCCTCGACGCCGGCGTCCACGAGGATGAGGTCGCCCGGCACGACGGTGCCGTCGTTGCGGGTCCAGTGCAGATAGCAGGCGTGCGGGCCGGATGCCGCGATCGTGTCGTAGCCCTCGCCGTTGCCGTCCTCCCGGGCGCGGCGGTGGAACACGCCCTCGACCACTCGCTCGCCGCGGGAGTGCGCGACGGCTTCGGGGAGCGAGCGGATGATGTCGTCGAAGCCCTTCGCCGTGATCTCCACGGCATGGCGCATCTCGGCGATCTCGAACTCGTCCTTGATGAGGCGGAGCTCGGAGACGAAGCGGTCCAGCTCCTCGGACTCGCCGAGCACGAGCTCGCCCTCGGCGGCGGCGAAGTCGTCGAGATGGGCGGTCGCGATCTGCAGGTCGGCGGCGACGCCGGCGAGCGACGGGCGCGGACCGATCCAGAACTCCCCGATCGTCGCGTCGGCGTAGAACTCGGTCGTCGTGCGGTCGGCCCGCTCGCGGAAGTACAGGGTGACGTCGTGGCCGGCATCCGTCGGCTCGAACACGAGCACCGAGTCGGGCTCGGCATCCGACGCCCAGCCGGTGAGGTGCGCGAATGCGGAGTGCGCGCGGAACACGTAGTCCGTGTCGTTGCTGCGCTGCTTGAGAGAGCCGGCCGGGATGACCAGCCGCTTGCCGGGGAACGCCGCCGACACGGCGGCGCGGCGGGCGGCGGCGAACGGAGCCTGCGCCCGGGCCGCGGGCATCGACTCCGGACGCTCAGCCCATCCGGTCGAGATCGTGTCGAGGAATCCACGAGGGAAGGGCTGCTTCCGGTTGGTGGTGCTGTTCTCGACGGCCTTGTCGGTTCCGGGCTCCGCGATCGTGTCGCGCTCTGCGGTGTTCATCCCACCAGTCTGTCACCTGCACGGCGGGTGCGATTCGTCTCGCCTCGCCCGCTCGACGACCGCGGCGTCAGCCCGCGGGCTCCAGCTGCACGACGAGTGCCCTGTGATCGCTGCCGGCGGCGTCGTCGAGGACCACGGATCCGGTCGGCGTCCAGTTCGCCGATGCCATCACGTGGTCGATGGGGACGCCCAGCGGGGCGGGCAGGGAGCTCGGCCAGGTGCCGCTGACGCCGTTGCCGGTGCGCGAGGCGGCATCCCGGCAGTAGCCCATGTCGCCGCCGTCGATGCCCAGCGGGGCCATGTGGTCGACGGTGGCGTTGAAGTCGCCGGCGAGGATGAAGTCACCGGCAGGGCACTGATCGGCGATCCACTGCAGGTCGCTGCGCCACAGCTCCATCTCCTCGACCCGCGGCGCGACGGCGTGCACCGCGACGATCGTCGGCCCGGAACCGTCGATCGGCATCAGCACCGCGCTCGGCACGGACCCGGTGTTGCTGGACCCGTTCTGCGACGACTCGATGACCGAGTACTCGCCGAGGTCGGGGGAGACGAGGACGGTTGTCTGCCACGACTTCGGCCCGTCGACGACGTCGGGCCGGAACTGGACGTGGTGCACCCACATCGGATGACCCTGCTCGCGGAGCATCACGGCGATCTGCTCGCCGACCGCCTCGGTGGTCTCCGGCAGCGCGACGATGTCGGCGCCCTGAGCGAGGATCTGCTCGGCGACGACCTCCGCCGGAACGGCCTCGCCGGCCGTGTTCCAGGTCAGGACGCGGATGCTCTGCTCCGTCTCCGCGGGCAGGGTGCTCCCGCCGAATCCGCGAGCGAGCCCGATGACCCCCGTCGCGCCGGCGCCGAGGAGCGCGACGATGAGGACGGACGCCGCGAAGCCGCGCAGCGGGCGCGCCAGAAGGAGCAGCAGCGCGAGCACGGCGATGGCGAGGAACGCGACGAGGACCACTCCGCGCACCGCGACCACCTGCGCGAAGGGATACGTGTGCTCGAGATGGAAGAACTGGGGCCACACCACGATCGCCGCCGCGATCGCGAGCAGCACGGTGAACAGGATCCCGACAAGACGAAGCATCCCCTCCAGCCTAGGAGGACCGCCTGTGAAGTCTCTGCCGCTCCGCGGGCGCGCCGGTGCTCTCCTGTCTCGGTACGCTCGGAGGATGGCGAACCTCTTCGCGGGCCCGGCGGACCTGCACCTGCACTCCAACCATTCCGATGGCACGGAGTCACCCGCCGAGGTGGTGCGACAGGCGCACGCGCACGGGGTCCGCACCGTCGCGCTCACCGATCACGACCGCACGACGGGCTGGGCGGAGGCCGGGGACGCCGCGGCCGCGCTCGGCGTGACCTTCATCCCAGGGATGGAGCTGTCCGCGAAGCACGAATGGCGCAGCGTCCACGTGCTCGGCTACCTCTTCGATCCGCTCGACGAGGCGCTCCGGGCGGAGACCGACAGGATCCGCGACGACCGGGTGGGGAGGGCGGAGCGCATCGTCCGCAGCATCGGCCGGGACTACGACCTGCTCTGGGAGCACGTGCTCGAGCAGACCACCCTCGACGCCACCGTCGGGCGCCCGCACATCGCCGACGCCCTCGTCGCGAGAGGCATCGTGCGCGACCGGACCGAGGCCTTCGACGGCATCCTGCACCCGCGCGAGGGCTATTACGAGCCGCACTACGCTCCCGATCCGCTCACCGCGGTGCGTCTGATCACGGAAGCCGGGGGAGTGGCGATCATCGCGCACCCGGCGACGTCCGGGCGCGACCGGATGATGCCGGTCCCCTTCATCGAGAAGCTGATCGCCGCCGGTCTCGGAGGCTTCGAGATCGACCACCGTGAGAACACGGCGGCCGGCAAGCGGACGCTGCGCGAGATCGCCGCCGCGCACGACCTCATCGTCACCGGCTCCAGCGACTACCACGGCACCGGGAAGCCCAACCGTCCCGGTGAGAACACCACGTCCGAGGAGATGGTCGCCCGACTGATCGCCCGAGGCACCGGCACCCCGCCCCGCTATCCCTGACGCACGGCGTTCTGTCGGGAACCTCCCTGCGGACTGTCGATCAGGCCGGATACCGTTCCCGGCATGCAGCGTGCCACAACCCTCGAGCAGCGCATCGATGCGGCAGCTCACCGCATCCTCCGTGAGGCCCCCGCAGACGGCGTGCGCGCCGGTCTCGTCGAAGCTGCCGTGTTCATGCTCAAGCAGGCATGGGCGTGCGTCTTCGGAGCGGCGCTCCTCGTCGTCATCGTCGCCGCACGGCTGTGGTATCCGGACGACGCCGCCCTCGCGCGCAACGACGCGCTGACGCTCGCGGCCGTGCTGATCCAGGTCGCGATGCTCGTGTTCCGGCTGGAGACCGGCCGCGAGGTCTGGGTGATCGTCCTGTTCCACATCGCCGGGACCGCCATGGAGCTGTTCAAGACCGATGCCGGCTCCTGGGCGTACGCCGCGGACGGCGTTCTCCGCCTCGGCGCGGTGCCCCTCTTCAGCGGGTTCATGTACGCGGCCGTCGGCTCGTACATGGTGCGCGTGCACCGGCTGTTCGACCTCGGCTTCGTCCGCTACCCACGACGCTGGCTCACCACGGCGCTCGCCGCGGCGATCTACGCGAACTTCTTCACCCACCACTTCTGGTGGGACGCGCGCTGGGTGCTCCTCGCCGCCGTCGTCCTGCTCTGGCTGCCGACAGTGATGCATGCGCGCGTGTGGCGCCGCACCCTGAGGCTGCCGCTGCTCGCCGTGTTCGCCGGCGTCGCCGTGTTCATCTACGCCGCGGAGAACATCGGCACCTGGTCCGGCGCCTGGGTCTATCCCGACCAGGTCGCGGCCTGGCAGCCGGTGTCTCCGAGCAAGGTCAGCTCCTGGTTCCTGCTGATGATCATCTCGGTCGTGATGGTCACGTGGGTGTATCCGCCGCAGCGCCCTGCCGGCCGCGTGCGGACGGCAGAGGGGGCGGATGCCGCAGCTGCAGCATCCGCCCCCTCTGCGGTGTCTCAGGCTCCGGCGACCGGAGCCGCCCCTGCCCCGCCGGACCCGCCGCGACGGCGACGGCGACGACGTGCCGGAGCCGGCTTGCCGTCGTGATGCTCCTTGCCGGCTCCGTCGTGGGTGCCGGCTCCCTCGGCGCCGCGGTCTGCGGCCGGTGCCGTGTGCGCGTCGGAGGAGGTCGTCTCCTGCGCGCCGTCGGCGAACGTCGAGCCGACCGGGTTCGCGCCGCCGCGGCGACGGCGACGGCGACGGGTGCCGCCCTCGGAGGTGCCCTCGGCGGCAGCATCCGCAGCCCGCTCAGGACGCGGGGCGCGTGCCGGCTTCTCGGCCTTCGGCGCGGAGACGAGACGACCCTTGGTGCCCTCGGGGATGTTCAGGTCCTCGTACAGGTGCGGGCTCGAGGAGTAGGTCTCCGTCGGCTCCGGCTGCCCGAACTCGAGCGCGCGGTTGATGAGGGCCCACTTGTGCAGGTCCTCCCAGTCGACGAACGTCACCGCGATGCCGGTCTTGCCGGCGCGGCCGGTGCGGCCGGCGCGGTGCAGGTACGTCTTCTCCTCATCGGGGATGGTGTGGTTGATGACGTGCGTGACGTCGTCCACGTCGATGCCGCGAGCGGCGACGTCGGTCGCGACGAGCACGTCGCGCTTGCCGGCCTTGAACGCGGCCATGGAGCGCTCGCGCTGGTCCTGGCCCATGTCGCCGTGCACGCCGCCCACGTTGAAGCCGCGGTCGCTGAGCTCGTCGACGAGACGCTGCGCAGCGCGCTTCGTCCGCGTGAAGATCACGGTCTTGCCGCGGCCCTCGGCCTGCAGGATGCGGGCGATGACCTCGTCCTTGTCGAGGGAGTGCGCGCGGTAGACGACGTGCTTGATGTTCGCCTGGGTGAGGCCCTCGTCGGGGTCGTTCGCCCGGATGTGGATCGGGTTCGTCATGAACCGGCGCGCGAGGGCGACGATCGGCCCCGGCATCGTCGCCGAGAACAGCTGCGTGTGCCGGACCGGCGGGACCTTCTGGAAGATCTTCTCGATGTCGGCGAGGAAGCCGAGGTCGAGCATCTTGTCCGCCTCGTCGAGCACGACCTCGGCCGCGTGCGAGAGGTCGAGCAGGCGCTGGTTCGCCAGGTCGATGAGACGACCGGGAGTGCCCACGACGATCTGCGCGCCGGCCTTGAGCTGGTCGATCTGACCCTCGTAGGCCTTGCCGCCGTAGATCGCGACGACGCTCGTCGAGCGGTTGCTGGTCAGCAGGTCGATGTCCTCGTACACCTGCACCGCGAGCTCGCGGGTCGGCACGACGATGAGCGCCTTGACGCCGGGCTCCGGGTCCTGCCCGAGCCGCTGCACGACGGGGATGCCGAAGCCGAAGGTCTTGCCGGTGCCCGTCTTGGCCTGACCGATGATGTCCTGGCCGGGAAGGCCCAGGGGGATGGTCTGCTCCTGGATGGGGAAGGCGTCGACGATCCCCTTGGAGGCGAGTGCGTCGACGATGTCCTGATCGATTCCGAGATCAGCGAAAGTTGTCACTTGTTCAATTTGCCTGTCCGGCGACCATGCGAAGGCCGCCACGTTCACGTGTCCACGCCTTCTCATGTGCCACAGGCGCGGGCCCCGCTCCGACGGCGGGGACAGCACCAGCCTACCCGAGGGGGTGCGCGCACCCGGAAGAGCGGCTTCGCCCGAGTATTGTGAACGTCGTGGTGAACTGGTTCTGGAAGCGGCGGACCCCGAGGCGCACGCTCACGCTGCGCAGTCGCGGGGAGCAGAGCGGTGCGACCCGCGTCGACTTCGCCGAGCTCGCCCCCGAGCTGAACCGCTTCCTGGGCCAGGCGGCCTACCTTCAGCTGGGTTACTTCGAGACCCTCACGCGGCTCATCCGCGCCACCCCGGAGCTCGCCGAGAAGGAGTCGCTGTCCCGGGCGGCGGGCGCCGCGCTGACGAAGCACCGGGCGATCGTCGACCTCATCGCCGAGCGCGGCGACGACCCGACCCAGCTCATGCTCCCGTTCCGCGAGAACCTCGACGCGTTCCGGCGCAAGACGATCGGGGCACGGCCGCGGGAGACGCTCCTCGCCGTGTACATCACGGCCGGGATGCTGGACGACTTCTACCTTGCGCTCGCCGGCAGCTACGGCGACACCGGCGCCAGGGTCGTCGAGATCCTCAGCGAGGACGACGCGCGCCAGGAGATCGTCGCGATCATGCAGGAGACGATCGAGAGCGACGGGGAGTGGCGCTCGCTGCTGTCGATGTGGGCGCGCCGGCTCGTCGGCGACACCATCCTCGTGTGCCGCTCGGCGCTGCGCCCCGAGCGGCTGGCCGCGATGGACGACGAGCGCATCGAACCGGTGTACACCGAGCTGATGGGCGCCCACGCCCGCCGCATGGACGCGATGGGACTCGCCTCCTAGGCGGACGGCCTCCTCGCCTCTGCGCTCAGCCACCGTGTCCTGACCGGGGATCTATCTGCTTCTGTCCCCGGGGCGGTGCGAAACGTCGGACTTTCCGCGCGACACGCCGTGGGAGAAGACCGCGACACGGCGTGTCGCCGTCGCGCTCCTACTTTTCGCGCAGGCGACGTCCGATCTCACGCAGGTGAGGTGGTCAACCGCACGCCGGTCGGGCCGCCGGCGGTTCCGACCGGCGCATCAGACGCGATGCAACAGGCCCGTGCTCAGATGCCGAGCGCGGCCCTGGCGGCGGCATCCGATCGGCGACGGGACGCTACGAGCGCGACGGTCGCGACGGAGGCGAGGACCACGGCCCCGAGCACGCTCGCGAGCCACAGCCAGATGCTGCCCTCGCCGACGCCCGCCCACTGCATCGCCGTGTAGACGACAGCGGCGATCGCGGTGGCGATCGCGGGCGTGACGGCGACGCCGCGCAGCTCGCGGCCGCCGATGAGGAAGTGGGCGGCGATGCCGAGGGCGCACGCGCCGATCAGCGCGAGAAGGATGTACATCCCGGACTCAGGCGACGAAGCCGACCCGGCGCGACTCCTCGGTGCCCAGCTCGATGTAGGCGAGGTTCGCGGTGGGGACGAGGTAGGAGTTGCCCTTCACATCGGCGAAGCTCAGGTGCGCGGTGCTCTGCTCGAGGGCGGCCGTGACCTGGCTGCGGACCTCGTCAGCGCTCGCTGCGGTCTCGAAGCTCAGCTCGCGGCCGGTGTTGATGATGCCGATGCGGATTTCCACGCGTGCTCCCTTTGATGCGGTGCGACCGTGAAGGTCGGGACTCGCCCAACTCTACCCCCGGGCCGCGCGGCGGGATCGGCGCACGGGACCGGTTTCGCCGTGAGCGCACACCGGGGCATCGCGCTCCCGGGGGAGGATGTCCGCGTGCCCCAGTAGCGTGGATGACATGACAGAGGATGCCGCGCAGCGAGCCGTCGTCGGCGCCGCCGTCGACGCATCCGGAGTGATCATCGGCGCACCGGGGACGGGCAAGACCCGCGCGCTCATCGACAGGGTCGTGCACCTGCTCGACGCCGGCGGGCTCCGCCCTGAGGAGGTGCTGGTGCTGACGCCGAGCCGTCAGGCGGCCACCGCCCTGCGCGACCGCATCGGCGTGCGGATCGGCCAGGCGACGCCGGGTCCGCTCGCGCGGTCGCTGGGCTCCTTCGCGTTCCAGCTGGTCCGCGGTGCGATGGTGCGGGAGGGAGAGGAGCCCCCGGCCCTGCTCACCGGCGCCGATCAGGACCGGCTCATCGCCGAGCTGCTCGCCGGGGACGCCGAGGACGGCCGGATCGGCTGGCCGGACGCGCTCAGCGCGTCGGTGCGGGCGTCGAAGGGCTTCCGCTCGGAGCTGCGCGCGTTCATCGCGGAGTGCGCCGAGCTGGGAGCGCGGCCGGCCGAGCTGCGCGCCACCGGCGATGAGGTCTGGGCGGCCGTCGCCGACTTCATGGACGACTATCGCGCCGTGCTCGACCAGGCGCGCGCCGCCCATCGCGACGCAGCCGACCTCCTCGCCGAGGCGTGCGGCATCCTGCAGACCGCCGACGCCGCCGGTCTCGGTCCGCTGGCCGCGCTGCGCGTCGTTCTCATCGACGACGCGCAGGAGCTCACCCGCGGCGGCGTCGCAGTGGCGCAGGCCCTCCGCGGCAGGGGGGCGGCCGTGCTCGCCTTCGGTGATCCCGACATCTCCTCCGGCGCCTTCCGCGGTGCGAGTCCCGAGCTGTTCGCGCAGCTCGCCGGTGCGCTCGGCGACGTCCACGTGCTGGATGCGCCGCATCGCCAGGCGCCGCCGCTGACCGCGCTCACCCGCACAGTGACGCAGGCGATCGGCGTCTCCGGCCGCGTGGAGCACCGTCGACCGCCCGCCCCCGCGGAGCCTGCGGACACCGCCGACGCCGTGCTCACGACGTTCATCGCGCCCTCGCCGCACGAGGAGCTCGACCGCATCGCCGGCGTCATGCGGGACTGGCACCTCCGCGCCGACGTCCCGTGGGACCGGATGGCCGTCATCGCGCACGACACGCGCCAGGTCACGCAGCTCGAGACGGAGCTCGCGGCGAGGGAGATCCCGACCAGGGCAGCCGGCGTGCAGCGCCCCCTCGGCAGCGAGACGATCGTGCGCGACATCGTCGGCATCGTCCGGCTGGCGCTGACCCCGGCCGAGGAGCGCACGCCGCAGGAGCTCGAGGAGGCGCTGCGCACACCGTTCGGCGGGATGGACGCCATCGGCCTGCGGCGCCTCCGCGCCCGGCTGCGGCACATCGAGCTCGAGCAGGGCGGTTCGACGCCTGCGAGGGAGCTGCTGCGGCAGGCGTTCGCCGCGCCCGCCCACTTCACGCTCATCGACGCCCCCGAGTCCCGCACCGCGGCGCGGTTCGCCGAGACGGTCGCGGCGGTGAGCCTCGCCGCCGCGCAGGGCGAGACGATCCACGACCTGCTCTGGCGCGTCTGGGAGCAGGCGCGAGCGGTCGACGGCCGCCGTCTCGAGGTCGCCTGGCGGGAGATGGCGCTGCAGGCGACGGGAGCCGAGACGGCCCGCGCCCTCGACGCCCTCGTCTCCCTGTTCGGCGCCGCCAAGAGGTTCGTCGAGCGCACCCCGAACGAGAAGCCCGAGATCTTCGTGCGCGACATCCTCGACAGCGAGGTCCCCGAGGACTCCCTCTCCAGCCCGGATCGCCCCGGCCGGGTCACCCTGCTGACCCCCGCGACCGCTCTCGGCACGGAGTTCGACGCGGTCGTCGTCGCCGGGGTGCAGGACGGCATCTGGCCGAACGTGCGACTGCGGGGAGGGATGCTGCAGACCTGGCGCCTCGCCGACGCGCTCGCCGCGGCCCGCACCGGTGCGGTCGCCGAGCCGCCGGGAGCTTTGGACCGGAGGCGCGCCGCGCTGCACGACGAGCTCCGGCTCTTCGTCCGCGCCGTGTCCCGGCCACGACGGCGGCTGCTCATCACCGCGGTCGACGATGACGACATGACGCCGAGCCCCTTCTTCGGATTCCTGCCCGCGCCGGAGCCGCCGGAGCTGCATGCCTCGGCCGAGCATCCGCTCACGCTGCGCGGCCTCGTGGCCCGGCATCGTCGCGTGCTCACGACCTCTTCCTCCGCGGACGCCAGGGCGGAGGCGGCCGCACAGCTGGCCGTCCTCGCGAGGGAGGGCGTACCCGGCGCAGACCCGGCTGACTGGTACGGAGTGCGTCCGCCCTCCACCGGCGCCCCGCTGCGCGACCTCGCCGTCGACGGTGCGAGGGTGTCGCCGTCGAAGATGGAGTCCTTCGAGGAGTGCGGCGTCAACTGGGTGGTCTCGGCACTCGGCGGCGACACCGTGATGCCGCCGACCGCGGGCATCGGCACGATCGTGCACGAGGCGATGGAGAAGGTGCCGGACGGCGACCTCGAGCGGATGCGCGCGATCGTCGACGAGCACTGGCCCGAGCTCGACTTCGAGACGGAGTGGATCGGCAGGAAGGAGCGACGGCGCGCGGACACCTACGTCGACCGGCTGCATTCCTACCTGGGCGCTGTGCGGCGAGACGGCGGCCGGGTGATCGCCAGCGAGGTGGAGTTCCGCTTCGCCGTGGACGTCTCCGACGCGCCCGCGGCGCACCCCGTCGGAGAGGATCGCGCGGGCCAGGCGATCATCCACGGCTTCATCGATCGCGTCGAACAGTACCCGCCGGGGAGCGGCGATCATCCGGAGTCGCGCGGCGCACGCAGCGGCTGGCGCCCGATCGATGCTGCGGCATCGGACGGCCGCACCGTCATCGTCGACCTGAAGACGGGCAAGAGCGAACCGGTGGGGGAGGCGAAGGTGGCAGAGCACGCTCAGCTCGCGGCGTATCAGATCGCCGTCCAGCAGGGGCTCATCGAGGGGGCGCCCGCCGAGTCGCTCACCGGCGCGCGTCTGGTGGTCGTGTCGCAGACGCTCGCCAAGAGCGACTACCGGATCGCCCACCAGCACACCCTCGACGACGAGGCCCGCGACTCCTTCCTGCGCCGGGTGGCCGAGGCCGCCCGCGGCATGTCGGCCTCGAGCTTCACGGCGCAGGTCGAGTCCCACTGCAGCGACACCCAGGCAGGCCGCGTGAAGCCGTGCCGGATCCACACCATCCCGGCGGTGAGCGCATGCGGTGCGCTGAGCGACCGGAGGGAGACGAAGTGAGCCTGGCCGCAGCGACCCTCGAGGACGTCGCCGCAGGCGATCGCTGGCCGGGGACGCTCGGCATCTCGGCCACCGATGTCGCGGCGGCGCTCGGGCAGCCGATGCCGACCCCCGCCCAGCAGCGCGTGATCGAGGCGCCGCCCTCGCCGGCGCTCGTCGTGGCCGGCGCCGGCAGCGGCAAGACCGAGACGATGTCGGGCCGGGTGGTGTGGCTCGTCGCGAACGGCCACGTGCGCCGCGAGGAGATCCTCGGTCTCACCTTCACCCGCAAGGCGGCGGGCGAGCTCGCGGAGCGCATCGGAGCCAGACTCGCTCTCATCGACGAGTACGGCCGTCGCGGTCTGCTCCCGCACCTGCCCGAGATCGTCGCGACGGGTGCCCTCCGGCGCGTCGACGAGACCTCCTCGTCGCGGCAGCGGGAACTCGTGCGCCGGCACGTGCTCGACGAGCTCGCCGCACGGTACGGCACAGGCTGGGACCCGGCCGCTCCGCGGCCTGCCGAGGAGCTGATGATCCGCCCCCGGGTGTCGACGTACAACGCGTTCGCGGACGGCATCGTGCGCGAGCACGCCGCGCGCATCGGGCGGGAGTCGGATGTCGCGATGCTCAGTCAGGCGGCATCCTGGATGCTCGCCAGGGAGGTCGTGCTCAGAGCCGACCTGCCGGAGCTGGAGGAGATCGACTATTCGGTGCCGTACGTCGTCGACGCGGTGCAGCGGCTGGCCGGCGAGGCGCTCGATCATCGCGTCGATCTCGATGAGGCCGTGCGTCTCGCGAGTGCGCAGGCTCTGGCCTTCGAGCCGTACCGGAGCAACGACACGATCGACAAGGCGGCGGCCAACCTGCTCAGCCTGTCGACCCTCGCACGGCTGGTGCGCGACTACATCGCCGAGAAGGAGCGCCGGGGCGTGCTCGACTTCGCGGATCAGGTGAGCGGCGCGTACGACATCGTCGAGACCGCGCCCGACGTGCGCGCAGAGCTCCGCGAGCAGCACAGGGTCGTCCTCCTCGACGAGTACCAGGACACCTCGGTGATCCAGACGCGCTTCCTCGCCGAGCTGTTCCGCGACACCGCGGTGATGGCCGTCGGCGACCCGCACCAGTCCATCTACGGCTGGCGCGGAGCGAGCGCGGACAACCTGTACGCGTTCGCCGGGGCGTTCTCGCGCGGCCGTGACGCGCGCACGTACAGCCTGATGACGAGCTGGCGCAACGACCGGCGCATCCTCGACATCGCCAACGAGGTCCTGCGTCCGCTGCAGCGGCCGGGTCTCGACGTGCCTCCGCTCGAGGCTCGTCCCGGCGCCGGCGACGGCCGCGCCGAGGTGCGCTATGCGCACACGGTCGACGAGGAGGCCGAGTCCGTCGCGAGCTGGTTCGCGGAGCGTTCGGCGGAGCACGATGCGGCGGTGGCCGGGAGGCCGCACACGGGGGCGATCCTGTTCCGCTCGAAGAAGCACATGCAGACGTTCGCGGCCGCGCTCGCGGCCCGGGGCATCCCGCACCGCATCCTCGGTCTCGGCGGCCTGCTGAGTACGCCCGAGGTCGTGGACGTCGTGTCCACGCTTCGCGTCGTGCACGACCCCACCGCGGGCTCGGCCCTGATCCGCCTGCTCACCGGGCCCCGGTTCGGGGTGGGCGTCGCGGACATGGCGGCCCTCTACGACCTCGGCCGCCGGCTCTCCGAATCGGACCCCGGGATGGGGCCGCTGCCGGAGGAGGTCCGCGTGCGCCTGCGCGGCTCGCGGGGCGCCGACGAGGCGGTCTCCATCATCGACGCCGTGGACGTGGTGCGGGGCGTCCCCGACGACTACCGGGTGCTGGAGGCCATCAGCCCCGAGGGACGGAGTCGCATCCGCGCGGCGGGGGAGATGCTGGAGCGGCTGCGCCGGGCGTCGTCGCAGCCGATCCCGGAACTGATCCGTCTCATCGAGCTGGAGCTGCGCCTGGACATCGAGCTCGCCGCGAACGAGACCCGCGGACCTGCGCGCATCGCCGCCACCCAGCTGCGCGCGTTCGCCGACGAGGTGCGCGCCTTCCTCAGCGCCGACGAGCGCGGCACGATCGGAAGCCTGCTGGCCTGGCTGGACAAGGCGGAGAGCACGGACGAGCTGATGCCGCGCCCGGAGCCGCCCGAGCCCGGCGTCGTGCAGCTGCTGACGATCCACGGATCGAAGGGCCTGGAGTGGGATGCGGTGGCGGTCGTGCGCCTGGTCGCCGACGAGCTCCCGAGCCGCCCCACCGACACCTCCGGCTGGTTCGGGTTCGGCGTCGTGCCGTTCGAGCTCCGCGGCGACCGCGCCGCCCTTCCGCGCTTCACCTGGGATCCTCTCGAGGCGGTCGCCGGCGAGAGCGATCCCGCGAAGAGGCTCAAGGCGGGAGTCGCCTCGCTCACCAGCGCGAGTGCAAGCGCGCCTGGGGCCATCACCGTGTTCAAGGCCGCCTACCGGGACTATCAGCAGCAGGAGGAGCGCCGTCTCGCCTACGTGGCCGTCACCCGGGCCCGCACCGACCTGCTCCTGAGCGGCGCGCACTGGGCGGGGCAGAAGAAGCCTCGGGACCCGAGTCCCTATCTCCTCGAGGCGATGGAGGTGCTCGGCGCCGATCCCATCGACCCCGTCGACCCCGAGGAGAACCCGTACGACGGGCCGGGGGCGACGCTCACCTGGCCGCTCGACCCGCTGGGCGCCCGCCGGGGACTCGTCGAGGCCGCCGCGGACGCGGTGCGCGCGGCCGCCTCGACGAACCCGCAGCCGACGGAGGAGCTGTCCCGGCTGCTCGCCGAGCGCGCCGCGCGACTGCGCGGAACGGACGCCGCTCCGCCCACGCGCGTGCCCGCCTCCCGGTTCAAGGACTACGTGACGGACTTCGGCGGGACGATCTCCTCGATCGTGCGTCCGATGCCGGAGCGGCCGTACCGGCAGACCCGCCTGGGGACGCTCTTCCACGCCTGGGTGGAGCGGCGCAGCGAGCTCGTCGGCGTCGGGACCCGCGTGGACGAGGCGCTGTGGGAGCTCGACGAGGACGATGCGGCGGCCGCCGACGTGTCTGCCGTCGACGCTGCGGACCTGGCCCTGCTCCAGGAAATCTTCGAACGCAGCGAGTGGGGAGCGCGCAGGCCGATCGCGGTCGAGATCGAGATCGACTTCGCGCTCGGCGGGGCCGGCGATGAGGGGCACATCGTCATCTGCAAGCTCGACGCGGTGTACCGCCGGGAGGACAGGGGCGGGCGCATCGAGATCGTCGACTGGAAGACCGGCAGGGCCCCTCGCACCGCGGCCGAGCGCGAGGAGCGGATGCTGCAGCTCGCCCTCTACCGTCTCGCCTACCATCGGCGCTTCGGAGTGCCGCTCGAGGAGATCGACGTGGCGCTGTACTACGTCGCGGACGACCTCGTGATCCGCGGTGACCGGGTCTACTCGGAGGAGGAGCTCTTCCAGCGCTGGAGTGCGGCGCGCGCCGCCCGCTGAGCCTCGTCCTCCGGGGCGTCCTCGGGGTGCTCGTCCGCGGGCAGCGCCGAGACGGCGCCATGGTCGGCGGTCTCCGTGTGCGCGTCGCGGAGTGCGGTGAGGTCCTCGGTCTCGAGGCTGCCGACCTCGGCCCGGTACGCGTCGTCGTCCGAGGACCCGGCCTCCGCCTCGTCGTCCCGCCAGAGCTGGCTCGGGTTGTACGCGTCGGTCTGCATGGAGGTGTCGATTCCGGAGACGGCCTCGGCCGGCACCCGGTCGAGTGCGTCCATCGCGGAGTCCACGCCCTCGCTGCGCGCGGCGATGACGGTGAGGTCGTCGGAGCGCAGCCCGTCGGCGAGCGCCTCGAGCAGGCCGGCCGCGTCGTCGACGATGTCAGGACGGCGCAGCGAGTCGCCGTGGACCAGCCAGCGCGCGAACTCCAGCTCGGCGAGGAGCCGGGCGCGCACCTCGAGCGCGGCATCCGGGACGCGGTCGGCGGCGCGCGCATAGGCGGCGCGCACGTCTGCGGCCGCATCGGGGGCGGTGGACAGCCAGGAGAGATCCACGGCGGGGTCCCCGACCGAGAGCGAATGCCAGCCGACGAGTCCGGTGACCTCGGGTCCTCGCTCGGGATCGTCGGCGAAGAGGAACGACGTCGCCTGGACGCCCCCCAGCACGACCGTGGACTCGAAGCGCCACAGGTCGTCGTCGGCGGCGGCCTCGCGCCAGCGGACGGTGAGACGCGCCGGCACGCGCCCGGTGGCCGCGGCGGTGTCGACGAGGCGGGAGATCTCGTCGCGGCTCTCCTGGGCGGTGCGGCTGAGCAGCCCGGCGCTGCGGACCACCGAGGTCGGGAGCGCGTGCACGGCGGCGATCGCGGCACCCATCGACTCTGCGGCGCCGGGGCCGGCCGGGACGAGTCCGGGCTCGATCTGGAAGCCGGGCAGCAACTCGGTGACGAGGGCCCTGGCATCGCCGAGGCGGGTCTCGCCGATGTACTCCGGGGCGCGGAAGGGGAGCATGGCGCGGGCGCCGGCGGTCAGCGCGCGCAGCGCGATCGACTCGGCCGCGAGCTCCCTCGCCGTCTCGTCATCGTCGGCGACGCGGATCGCGAGCTCCCTGCCGTCGGCGAGGGTGGCCACGGCGGAGTCGAACCGTGCGTCTCCGCCGGCGGTCAGCGCACGGGCGCCCGTCACGTCCGCCCCCGGCAGTGCGGCCGTCACGGCCGCGGCTAGAGTGAAAGGAGAGCGTCCCATACCCCCAGGGTAGGTCGGCTCAGGGGCGGTCCCGCCTCCGCCACGCCCGTGAGAGAGGGAGTCGATGACCATTCCGCGCACGTCGTTCGACCGTGCCGCCGCACTGCGCGAGGAGCCCGGCGTCATCGACCGGCTCCGCGCCGAGTCGTCCACGAGGGCCGTCGCGGTCCGCGAGGGGCGCGTGCGGGTGGCCGGTGACTTGCTGGTGCGGGTGGAGGCGTCGGAGATCTCCGAGGCGACCTGGGCGCTGCTCGGGCGAGACGAGGACGGCACGGCCGTGCTGCTCGCGGCTCTCGCGCCGGAGGCCGGCAGCATCGATGCCGCACCGGACGAGACCTGGCTGGGACTCCGCGACATCGGCGCGCGCCTCGGACCCGCGGATGCCGAACTGGTCGTGGAGGCTCTCGCGCTGGGCGGTTGGCTGCGCGACGCGCCGTTCTGCCCCGCATGCGGCGGGGGCACCGAGCTGCGGCAGGCCGGCTGGTCGCGACGCTGCCTGTCCTGCGGCCGCGAGCACTTCCCGCGCACCGATCCGGCGGTCATCGTCGCCGTCGAGAGCGCGGACGGCGAGCGGCTGCTGCTCGGCGCGAACGCCAACTGGGGCGGCAGGATGTACTCCTGCTTCGCAGGCTTCACCGAGGCAGGGGAGTCGCTGGAGTCGACCGTCCACCGCGAGATCGAGGAGGAGGCCGGCGTGCGGCTCGTCGACGTGCGCTACGTGGCGTCGCAGCCGTGGCCCTTCCCGCGCTCCCTGATGATCGGCTTCCGAGCGGTCGCCCTCGACGAGCGCGAGGCGCAGGCCGACGGCGAGGAGATCCTCGACGTGCGCTGGTTCACCCGCGCCGAGATCGGCACGGCGCTCGCCGGCGACGGCCCGGTGGGGCTGCCCGGACCGGCGTCCATCGCCCGCGCCCTGATCTCCGCCTGGTACGAGGAGCAGAAGGCATACGCCGTGCCGATCGAGCGAAGCGAGACGATGTGAGCGCCCTGGAGGCGCTCGACGAACGGCAGCGGGAGGCGGCGACCGTGCTCCGCGGTCCGGTCGCCGTGCTGGCCGGCGCGGGCACCGGCAAGACCCGGGTGATCACGCATCGGATCGCCCACGGCGTCGACACCGGCGCCTACTCGCCGTCTCGCGTGATGGCCGTGACCTTCACGGCGAAGGCGGCGGGGGAGCTGCGCGGTCGTCTTCGCGCCCTCGGCGTCGAGGGGGTCGCCGCGCGCACCTTCCATGCCGCGGCGCTCGCGCAGCTGAACTTCTTCTGGCCCACCCTCGCCGGGGCGCCTGCCCCGTCGATCATCGACAACAAGGTGCGGATGCTGGGGCAGGCCGCCGACGCCATGCGGCTGCGGCCGAGCACGGCGACGCTGCGCGACATCGCCTCGGAGATCGAATGGCGCAAGGTCTCGATGCTGTCCATCGACCAGCATGCCGCTCTCGGACGCACCGTGACGGGCGTGGATCAGACGCAGCTCGCGGAGCTCCAGCGCGCCTACGAGGCGCTGAAGGACGAGCGGCATCAGCTCGACTTCGAAGACGTGCTGCTCGCCTGCGCCGGCATGCTCGAGGCGGAGCCCCGGGTCGCCGCCTCGGTCCACGAGCAGTATCGCCACTTCACCGTGGACGAGTTCCAGGACGTGTCGCCCCTGCAGAACCGCCTCCTCGAGCTGTGGCTCGGCGACCGCCGGGACATCTGCGTGGTCGGCGACGCCAGCCAGACGATCTACTCCTTCGCCGGCGCCGAGCAGCGGTTCCTGCTCGAGTTCGAGCGACGCTTCCCCGATGCCACGGTCGTGCGGCTGGAGACGAACTACCGCTCCCAGGCGCCGATCCTCGCCGCGGCGAACGCCCTGATGCGCGGCAGGCCGGGGGCGCTCGAGCTGGTGCCCGCGCGCGAGACCTTCACCGCGGATGCCCCCACCGTGACCGCCTACTACACCGAGCGCGAGGAGGCCGAGGGCATCGCCGCGTCGGTCTCGGCGCGCATCGAGGCCGGCGCCTCACCCGCGGACATCGCCGTGCTCTACCGGGCGCACGCGCAGTCGGCGGTGCTGCAGCAGGCGCTCGCCGCGGAGGGCATCGCCACCTCGGTCCTCGGCGGCACCCGGTTCTTCGCGATGCCGGAGGTGCGTCAGGCGATCCTGGCTCTGCGCGCCGCCGCCGTCGCGCCCACAGAGCAGGGGTTCCTCCCGGGCGTCCAGCGGGTGCTGCGCGAGCTCGGTCTCACCGAGGAGCCGCCCGCCGCCGGAGGCGCCCAGCGCGACGGCTGGGAGGCCCGTCGCGCGATCCTCCGGCTGGCGGAGGAGGCCGGACCGCACGAGACGCTGCGCACCTTCAGCGACGCGCTGATGGCACGGGCGAAGGACCAGCACGAGCCGACCATGCGCACCGTGACGCTGTCCACCCTTCACGCCGCGAAGGGCCTCGAGTGGCCGCACGTGTATCTCGCGGGCTGGGCGGAAGGGGCGCTGCCGATCTCGTACGCGTCGGACTTCGAGGCGATCGACGAGGAACGGCGTCTCGCCTACGTCGGCGTCACGCGGGCCGCGCGAACGCTCGCACTCTCGTGGTCGCGCTCGGCCGGTCGAGGGGAACGGGCGCCGTCGCGCTTCCTCGCGGAGATGGGGACGACAGGTCGCGGCACCGGCATTCTGCGTGAAACGTCACCGAGCGCCACACGCGCTCGCCGTCCGCACTGACCTCGACCGACGCCCCTCCGGCATCCGGCTGACGCAGCAGGCGCGCGGCGAGCGTCGCCGCCTCACCGATGCGCGCCGCGCTGATGACGCCGGCGCCGCGCCCGACGAGCTGGGCATGCATCCGCGGCCAGGCGGGGTCGCGATCGCGCGCGTGGCCGTCGCGACAGCTGAGGCACGGCGACGCGCCGGGGAGGACGAGCGGGCCGACGGTGGTGCGACCCCGCTCGATCGCCACCGGCAGGTGCGGGACGTCCTCGCGCAGGTAGCGGGCGAGCTGCAGTGCGGCGGCGGCGCCCTCGACGAGGATCACCCCGACATGATCGGGCCGGCCGCGGTCTCCGCCGGGCACCCCCTCGTCTGCCAGCGCCTCCCGCATCCGGTACTCGCAGCGGGCGTCCGCGATGTCGATGCTCTCCACCCAGGCCGCCCGCGGGGCGACCGGGTCGTCTACCAGCCGGTCCTGGAGACGCGCCAGCAGCATCCGGGCCTCGTCCCGCGGCGCGCCGACGGCGTGGGCGACCACGTCGAACCCCGCCCGCCGGAATCCGGTCGCCATGCGCGTCAGCAGCGGCTCCACCCAGGGCTCGCCGACGTCGATGCGGAGGTCGCCGTCGTCGCCGAACTGGATCGTCCGCCCGTCGCGCCACAGCAGCGGAACGGCGGGGTCGAGGCGGGTGAGGGTCTTCGGAGTCAGGGGCGGCATGCCCCGATTCTGCGCATTCCGGCACCCGTGCGGGGGCCGGAACCGGGGTCCGTGGACAACTCCGTCCGGTCGCCGCGGTTGTGCAGGAACACTGCGGGACTGCCGTACGACGACCCCGGGGATCACACCGGACGGTCGCCGCCGGTGCCGCCGTCGTCGGCCGAGTCCTCGTCGCCGGAGGGCGAGTCCTCGTCGCCGGAGGCCGAGTCCTCGTCGGCCGCATCGCCGGAGGCGTCGTTCGCCTCGGCATCGCCGGAGAAGTCGTCGCCGTCGAGCAGGCGGGCCAGAGCCTCGTCGAACTCGTCGGCGACCGGCTGCTCGCCGCGGGCCACGGCCTGCAGACGGGCCACGAGCGCGGTGGGATCGTCGATGTCCTCCGCCGTCGGCATGAGATCGGGGTAGTCCCACAGCGCATCCCGTGCCGCCGTGCCGACGGCATCCGTCACCGCCTGCCACATCGCCGACGCCTCGCGGATGCGCCGCGGACGCAGCTTCAGGCCGACGAGCGCGCCCAGGGCGTCCTCCGCAGGCCCGCCCACCGCTCGGCGACGGCGCGCCGCCTCGGCGATGCGGGCGCCGTCGGGAAGCCGCGAGGTCGCCTGCGCCGTCACGACGTCGACCCAGCCGTCGATCGTCGCGACGAGGTTCTCCAGCCGGGCGAGCGCCTCGCGCTGCGCCTCGGTCTGCGCCGGGAGCAGCGCTCCGCCCTCGATCGCGGCCCGCAGCTCCTCGGGGTTCGAAGGGTCGAGCCGGCTCGCGACGTCCTCCAGCGCCTCGACGTCCACGGTCACGCCCCGGGCGAAGTCGGTGATCTGCGCCATCACGTGCAGATGCAGCCACTTCGCGTGCCGGTAGAGGCGGGCATAGGCGAGCTCGCGGGTCGCGAGGTAGAGGGCGATCTGGTCCTCCGGGATCTCCAGCCCCTCGCCGAACGCGGTGAGGTTCTGCGGGATGACCGCGGCTGTCCCTGCCGGGAGCACGGGGATGCCGACGTCGCCACCGGACACCACCTCGAGCGACAGGTTGCCGAGGACCTGGCCGAACTGGGCGGCGAACACCGAGCCGCCGAGGCCCCGCATGAGCTTGCCTGCGCCCTGGACGATGCTCCGCATCTCCTCGGGCACCTGGGTGTCCAGAGCGCTGGTGAGCGCGTCGGCGATGCTCGTCGACACCGGGCCCGCGATCTCCTTCCAGACCGGAAGGGTCGCCTCGACCCACTCGCCGCGGGTCATCGCCCTGGGGCTCTCGGCGAGGTCGGAGATGGTCGTCGCCTCGCCCAGCCACAGGTTCGCCAGCGCGAACGCGTCCACGAGCGAGGTGCGGGCGCCGTCCGAGATGCCGAGGCCGTCGCGGTTCGCGATGTGCAGGGCCTGCTTGAGGGCGTTCTCCCACGGGTCCGCGCCGAACGCGCCCTGGAGCTGCGCCATGAGCGTCTGCATCATGGCCGGGTCGATCTGGAAGCCCTCCATGCCGGAGAACGCGTTCCGGAGCGTCTCCGGATCGATGTCGCCGGCGCCCTGGCCGGGCAGCATCCGTCGGAGGAACTCCTGGAAGTCCTCGGGGTCGGGGGTGTTGTCTGCCATGGGATCGCCCTCTCAGCACGTCTGTAGCCGTGACATCTACGCTAGTCATCGAGACAGGCGTCGGACCCGGAGGCGAGCAGATCGCTGTACGCCGCTCGCGAACGACGGAGGACTGCTGTGGACCGAACCCGGCCTGTGAAGCTCGGCCTGGGCGTGTGGGCGCTGATCGTGGCGCTGATCGCGCTCGTCGTGCTGACCTTCCTGCCGACGCCGTACGTGATCCAGCGTCCGGGCCCGGTCTACGACACCCTCGGCACCGCGGCGGGTGCGGACGGCGAGCAGGTGCCCCTGATCAGCGTCGAGGGTGCGGAGACCTACGAGACCGGCGGATCCCTGGACCTCACCACCGTGCAGGTGGTCGGCAACCGCGAGCGCACGCCGAACTGGTTCGAGCTCGCCTTCGCCTGGATGGACTCGTCGCGCGCGGTCGTGCCGCTGGAATCCGTCTTCCCGGCAGGCGTCACGACCGAGCAGCGGGACGAGCGCAACGCGACGCTCATGGTCGACTCGCAGCACGAGGCGACCGCGGCGGCGCTCTCCGAGCTGGGGCATGACACCGGTGCGCGGGTCGTCGTCGTCGAGGCCGTCGAGGACATGCCCGCAGACGGTCTGCTCGAGGAGGAGGACGTGATCGCCGCCGTGGACGGCACGGCGGTCGAGTCCGCCAAGCAGCTGCGGCAGGCGATCCAGGATGCCGAGGGTGAGGCCGTCGAGCTCACCGTCCTCCGCGCGGGCGAGGAGCAGACGGTCGAGGTGACGCCGGAGCAGCACACCGAGGGCGACCAGACGACCTGGCTGATCGGCGTGACGCTCCGCACCGACTACGACTTCCCCTTCGACGTGACGATCCAGCTCGACAACGTCGGCGGCCCGAGTGCCGGCATGATGTTCGCGCTCGGCATCATCGACACCCTCACCCCCGGCCAGCTGAACGGGGGAGAAGAGGTCGCCGGCACCGGCACGATCGAGGCCGACGGCACCGTCGGCCCCATCGGCGGCATCCGTCAGAAGCTCTACGGAGCGCGGGGCGCCGGGGCGGACTACTTCCTCGCCCCCGAATCGAACTGCGACGAGGTCGTGGGTCACATCCCCGACGGACTGACCGTGATCCGCACGGCCACGCTGGAGCAGTCGCTGGACGCGCTGGAGGTCATCGCCGACGGCGGGGACGTCGGTGGGCTGCCTCGCTGCGAGACCGCCGAGGGCTGAGCCCAGCCCGGTGCGACGCGTGCGCCCGTGACCTCCCCGTGACAGGGATGACAGCCGGGGCACAGCGCGCGTGCCTAGGATGGGACGGTGACCTCGACTTCCGCTCCGAATCCGGCCACGCCTCGAGCCTCGCGGCGAATCCTCGGCACCTCGCTGGCGATCATCGCCGCGCTGATCGCCGCGTTCTTCGTCTTCGCCTCGCTCTACACCGAGTTCCTCTGGTTCGACCAGGTGGGCTTCGCCGGCGTCCTCACCACGCAGTGGATCGCGACGGCGGTGATGTTCACCGTCGGCTTCCTCGGAATGGCGGTGCCCCTGTTCGTCGCCATCCAGCTCGCCTACCGGCTCCGGCCGGTGTACGTGCGGCTGAGCTCGCAGCTGGACCGCTACCAGGAGGTCATCGAACCGCTGCGCCGTCTGGCGATGTGGGGCATGCCGATCTTCTTCGGCCTCTTCGCCGGCTTCTCCGCCGCCAGCCAGTGGAAGACCGCCTGGCTGTGGGCGAACGGCGTCGCCACCGACGCCGTCGACCCGCAGTTCGGCGTGGACACCGGCTTCTACATGTTCGCGATGCCGTTCTATTCGATCCTGCTCGCGTTCGTCTCGGCGGTGCTGCTGCTGTCGCTCCTGGTGACCGCGCTGGTCTCCTACCTGTACGGCTCCGTGCGCATCGGGCAGGGCGAGCTGCGCATCTCCAAGCCCGCACGCATCCAGCTCGCCGTGATCGCCGGCCTCTACCTGCTGGTGCAGGCGGCGAGCCTGTGGCTCGACCGCTTCAAGACCCTGGTCGCCCCTGACGACCGCATCACCGGCGCGGCGTACACCGGCGTCAACGCCACGATCCCCGGTCTCGCGATCCTCGCGATCATCGCGGCGCTGGTCGCGGTGCTCTTCTTCGTCACGGCCGTCATCGGCCGGTGGCGCTTCCCGCTCGCGGCGACCGCACTTCTCATCGTCGCCTCCCTCGTCGTCGGCGTCGGCTACCCGTGGGCGGTCACCACCTTCCAGGTGCGGCCGAACCAGAACGCCTACCAGGCCGAGTACTACCAGCGGAACATCGACGGCACGAAGGAGGCCTTCGGCGTCGCCGACCTGGAGACCACCGCGTTCGAGGCCGAGACCGAGGCCGAGGCCGGTCAGCTGCGCGAGGATGCCGAGACCACGGCGTCGATCCGCATCGTCGACCCGACCGTGATCAGCCCGACCGTCCGTCAGCTCGAGCAGTACCGCGGCTACTACCAGTTCCAGGAGGATCTGGATGTCGACCGCTATGAGATCGACGGCGCGATGCAGGACACCGTGGTGTCCGTGCGCGACCTCGACATGGACGGCGTGGACAACACCTGGAACAACCGGGTGGCGGTGTACACCCACGGCTACGGTCTCGTCGCCGCGGCGGGCAACCAGCGCACGAGCGACGGGGAGCCGGTCTTCCTCGAGCGCGGCATCCCGACGTCGGGGTTCCTGACCGAGCAGGAGAACTTCGAGCCTCGCGTCTACTTCGGCGAGAACTCGCCCGAGTACTCCATCGTCGGCGCTCCCGACGGCGCGGATGCGGTGGAGATCGACTACCCCCGCGGCAAGGACGGATCGAGCGAGACGAAGACGACCTTCGAGGGCGACGGCGGACCGCGGATCGGCAACACCTTCACCAAGCTGCTGTACGCGCTGAAGTTCCAGTCCGAGCAGATCCTGTTCTCGAACCTCGTGAACGAGGACTCGCAGATCCTCTACGACCGCGACCCGAAGACCCGCGTGCAGAAGGTCGCCCCGTACCTCGAGCTGGACAGCGACCCGTACCCGAGCGTGGTGGACGGCCGCATCGTCTGGATCGTCGATGGCTACACGACGAGCTCCACGTACCCGTACTCGACGAGCGTGAGCCTCTCGGAGGCGATCGCCGACTCGAACCTCCCGTCGCCGACGCTCGCGATCGACGAGATCAACTACATCCGCAACTCCGTGAAGGCCACGGTCGACGCCTACGACGGCTCCGTGACGCTGTACGCGTGGGATGACGAGGATCCGGTGCTGCAGGCCTGGCAGAAGGTCTACCCGTCGACCGTGCAGCCGATCAGCGAGATGTCCGCCGACCTGATGAGCCACGTCCGCTACCCGACCGACCTGTTCAAGGTGCAGCGCGACATCCTCGGCACGTACCACATCGACAGCGCGGGCTCCTTCGCGCAGCAGGACAACCGGTGGCAGACGCCGAACGACCCCCGTCGCGACGACGTGCTGCAGCCGCCGTACTACCTGACGATGCAGATGCCCGGTCAGGATGCGCCCCGCTTCTCGATGTTCTCGACGTTCATCCCCTCGGCCACCGGCGGCAGCAACCGCGACGTGCTGATGGGCTACCTCGCCGTGGACTCGGATGCCGGGTCGAAGGCAGGGGAGAAGGCCGAGGGCTACGGCCAACTGCGCATGCTGGAGATCGACACCGACACGACCGTGCCGGGGCCGGGTCAGGTGCAGAACACCTACAACTCCGACACGGCCGTGGTGCCGCAGCTCAACCTGCTCCAGCAGGGTGAATCGGAGGTGCTCTACGGGAATCTGCTGACGCTGCCCGTCGGCGGCGGACTGCTGTACGTGCAGCCGGTGTACGTCCAGTCGTCCGAGGGCACGAAGCTGCCGCGCCTGCAGAAGGTGCTCGTCGCCTTCGGCGACAAGGTGGCCTTCGAGGACACCCTCACCGCCGCGCTCGATGCACTGTTCGGCGGTGACGCCGGCGCCACCGGCGGCGACGACGAGGTCGAGCCGACCGAACCCGATCCCGGCACCGGAGAGGTGCCGACGGAGCCGACCGAGCCGACGGATGCTCAGGCCGAGGCGCTGGCCGCAGCGCGTCAGGCGCTGCTGGACCGCGAAGCCGCCCTGAAGGAGGGCGACCTGACGAAGTTCGCCGAAGCCGACAAGCGTCTGACGGACGCCGTCAACACGCTGCTCGAACTGGACGCCGCGACGGGCGAGGGCTGACCCACCCGCCGCGGACCGTCCGGTCGCGGGATTCACGAGAACAGGCGGATGCTCCTCAGGCGTCCGCCTGTTCTCGCTTCCGGAGCGCGATCCGCGGGTCCCGCGCGCACGCTCCGATCAGGAGCAGCTGACGCAAGGCGGACGCGGGACGCCTGAGCCGCGAACCCCAGTGCGGCGGGCCCCGGCGCGGCCGTTGGCGCGTCGTGTGCTCCCACGCGCCGAGGTTTCCCTGACCCCGGCGCGGGCTTTAGTCCAATGCATTGAATTGAATACTGCCATCATGGCAGACGCGTGCAGGCGACGTGGTGAGCCGAGGATCGGATACCGGCATACAGTGGGCGGCTTCGCCGCGCACTGCCGTTCCGACACGACGATGGAGCGTCGCAGAGGAGGTCGGGGACCGAGAGGCGCGCGCGATTCGCGGACCCTCTGCATCCGTGATAAGCTATCCCTTGTGCCGCGGGGTGGAGCAGTTCGGTAGCTCGCCGGGCTCATAACCCGGAGGTCGCAGGTTCAAATCCTGTCCCCGCAACAAAGAAAAGGCTCCTGATCAGGGAATAACTGATCAGGAGCCTTTTGCTTCGAGAGCTGTTGCGTGCTCCGGAGTCAGACGTTCCGCCCGGGACGCGCCCGCTCTCAGGGTGCTTTAGGAATCGGCGCACCCGGCCCGCTAAGCTGGTGGACGTGCCGCGGGGTGGAGCAGTTCGGTAGCTCGCCGGGCTCATAACCCGGAGGTCGCAGGTTCAAATCCTGTCCCCGCAACGAGAGAGAAGGCCCGATCCGTCAGGATCGGGCCTTCTCGCGTCCGGCGAGGGCTGGTCGAGCGCCTGCCGGAGGATGCCGGAGGGCGCGAACCGTGCGCGGATGGGGGAGGATGTCGTCATGCCTGAGACCGCAGCCGTCCCCGTCGCCGTGTGCCAGTTCGCCCCCTCCGCCTCCCGCGAGGGGAACCGGGAGCGCATCGCCGAGCTCACGGCGCAGGCGGCGGCACGCGGCGCGCGCGTGGTCGTCTTCCCCGAGTACTCCAGCTACTTCGTCGATCCGATGGACGCGACGCTCGCGGCGAACGCCGAGGACCTCGACGGGGAGTTCGTCGGCGCGCTCGGCGCGCTCGCCGGCGACCACGGCGTGGTCATCGTGGCCGGACTCGTCGAGCGCGCGGGCGACGGCCGGCGCGTGCGGAACACGATCGTGGCGGTCCGCGGCGACGGCATCCTCGCGACCTACCGGAAGCAGCACCTCTACGACGCGTTCGGGCAGACCGAGTCGGACTGGATCGAGGCCGGAGAACTCGGTGGCGCAGCGGTCTTCGACGTGGCCGGAATCCGGTTCGGCCTGATGACGTGTTACGACCTCCGCTTCCCCGAGGTCGCCCGCACCCTGATGGATGCCGGCGCCGATGCGCTCGTGGTCCCTGCCGAGTGGGTTCGCGGGCCGCTCAAGGAGCACCACTGGACGACCCTGCTGGCGGCCAGGGCGATCGAGAACACCGCCTATGTCGTCGCCGCCGACCATCCGGCCCCGATCGGCGTCGGGCACTCGCAGGTCCTGGACCCGCAGGGCGTGGTCATCGCCGGCGTCGGCGCAGCCGACGGGATCGCCACCGCTGTCGTCGAACGGGCGGCGATCGAGCGCGTGCGCGCCGCCAACCCGTCGCTGCGGGTGCGCCGCTACCGGGTCGCGCCCGCCTGACCGAACGCCGCGAGCCGCGACGCGGCCTCTTCGAGCACCTCGATCCGCTTACAGGCGGCGAAGCGCACGAGACCGGCGTAGTCGCCCTGCCTGGACTCGGCGACGAATGCGGAGAGCGGGATCGCCGCGACGCCGGCCCGCTCCGGGAGCGTGCGGCAGAAGGCTGCGGCATCCGTCCCGCCGAGCGCCGTCGCGTCGGCGACGGTGAAGTACCCGCCCTGCGGCGCCAGTGCCGTGAAGCCGGCCGCACGGAGACCCTCGCCGAGGATCTCGTGCTTGTGCCTCAGCGCGGCGGCGGCATCCGTGAAGTAGGCGTCCGGGAGCCGCAGCCCCACGGCCACCGCGGGCTGGAACGGCGACCCGTTCACGTAGGTGAGGTACTGCTTCACGGTGAGCACCGCGGTGATCAGGTCTGCGGGTCCGTGCACCCAGCCGATCTTCCAGCCCGTGGTGGAGAAGGTCTTGCCCGCGGAGGAGATCGTCAGGGTGCGCCCGGCGGCGCCGGGAAGCGTGGCGATCGGGGTGTGCGGGGCGGCGAACGACAGATGCTCGTAGACCTCGTCGGTCACGATGACGGCGTCGTGGAGCTCCGCCAGCCGGACGACCTCGGCGAGCACCTCGCCGCCGAACACGGCGCCGGTGGGGTTGTGCGGGTCGTTCACGAGGATGATCCTCGTGCGATCGCCGACGGCCGCGGCCAGGCGCTCGAGGTCGGGCTGGAAGTCCGGCGCGTGCAGCGGCACGGTGACCAGTCGCGCTCCGGCGAGGGCGACCGCGGCCGCGTAGGAGTCGTAGTAGGGCTCGAACACGACGACCTCGTCGTCCGGGCCGTCGATGAGGGCCAGCAGCGTCGCCGTGAGCGCCTCGGTCGCGCCGGCCGTGACGATGACCTCGGTCGCGGGATCGACCTCGAGCCCGTAGAAGCGCCGCTGGTGCTCGCTGATCGCGGAGAGCAGGTCGGGCACGCCGCGTCCCGGCGGGTACTGGTTCGCGCCGCCGGCGATGGCCGCGCGTGCGGCCTCCAGCACCTCGGCGGGTCCGTCCTCGTCGGGGAACCCCTGACCCAGGTTGACCGCGCCGGTGCGGACCGCCGCCGCCGACATCTCTGCGAAGATGGTGGGCCGGGCGGATCCGTCTGCCGCGAGGAGTCCTGCGCCTGCCGCCGTGCGCCGCCATGCGCCGGGAATGACACTCATGAAGAACAGGCTAAGGCCATAGCGGAAACTCACCCTCGACATAAGAAACGCACAGACACGGGCGTCACTCTGAAGGGGCGTTGTTGAAGGAGCACACCATGAACGAAGACAGCACCCAGGACCACCCGGCGCCGGCGTCGAACGACGCGGCGCCGTCAGAGCAGGCAGCAGCGGTCGTCGACGGATCGACGACGGAGGCCGCCACCGAGAGCATCTCCGCCGCGGCGGCCTCCGCCTCGCCGGCGCCGGTTGCCGAGGCGGCCTCCGCCCCGGCACCGGGGCATCAGCTCCCGCCGACGTTCGCCTCCGGGCCGGCAGGAGGCGATGCCGCGCTCGTCGCCTCGGCGCCGTCCTTCGCCGCATCGGCTCCGTCGATCCCTGCCCCGTCGGACTCTGCGCCGTCGGCTCCGGCACCGTCCGCTCCTGCAGGCACGGCCGCGACGGCACCCGGTGCGGCCTTCGGCATCCGCCCCGGCGAGCAGCCGACCACGCCCCTCCCCGGTGGAGCGCCGTTCGGCTTCGGAGGTCCCGGAGATCCCGCGTCCGGCGCTGCGGACGGGAAGGCCCCGAAGCCGCGCAGCGGCGTGAAGTTCGCGGCCATCGTGGTCGCGGCCGCGCTGGTCGGAGGCGTCGCCGGGTTCGGCGGCGGAGCGCTCATGGCAGGCATCTCGAACCAGAACTCGACCGGGGTCGCGGAAGGACCGCAGACGGTCACGGTGAACAACCCCGGCTCGGTGAACGAGACCACCGCGGTGGCCACGGAGGCGCTGCCCTCGGTCGTCACGATCGAGGTAGCGGGTTCGCAGGAGGCCGGCAGCGGCTCCGGCGTGATCATCAGCGACGACGGGTACGTGCTCACCAACACCCACGTGGTGACGCTCGGCGGGGCCGTCGCGGATCCGACGATCCGGGTGACCACCTCCGACGGACGCATCTACGAGGCGACCATCGTCGGGACCGACCCGATCTACGACCTCGCCGTGATCAAGCTGAAGGACGCGGAGGACCTCACGGCGATCGATTTCGCCGACTCCTCGAAGCTGAACGTCGGCGACACCGCCGTGGCGCTGGGCGCTCCTCTGGGGCTGTCGAACTCGGTCACCACCGGAATCGTGAGCGCCCTGAACCGCAGCATCCAGATCGCGTCGTCCGCCCTGCCGGATTCCTCCGCCGAGGACGCTCCGGAGGAGCAGGAGACGCCTGAGGAGGGCGAGGGGCCGTTCCAGTTCGACATCCCCGGCACGACCCCGCAGCAGGGATCGGAGTCGATCTCCATCGCCGTGATCCAGACGGATGCCGCGATCAACCACGGCAACTCCGGTGGCGCGCTCGTGAACAGCAAGGGCGAGCTGATCGGCATCAACGTGGCCATCGCCAGCTCCGGCGGCTCGGAGGACTCCGGGTCGATCGGCATCGGATTCGCGATCCCCTCGAACATCGCCCAGCGCGTCTCCGAGGAGATCATCGCCGACGGCAGCGCCACCCACGGCCTGCTCGGAGCCTCGGTCCGCGACGCCGCGAGCGTCGAGGGCGCCACCGTCGCCGGCGCATACATCGCCGAGGTGACCGGAGGCGGCGCGGCGGAGGAGGGCGGTCTGAAGGCCGATGACGTCGTGACCGCGTTCAACGGCGTTCCGATCACCAGCGCCAGCGACCTCACCGCCCAGGTGCGGGCGGCGGCCCCGGGCAGCGACGCCACCGTCACCTACGTCAGGGGCGGCAAGGAGTACGAGGTCGACGTCACGCTGGGGGAGCTCGCCGGCTGACGGCGAAGGGCTCCGGCACGCAGAGAAGGACGCCACCCGCGCGATAGGCTCGCGGGGTGGCGTCCTTCTCTTTCGGCTCCGGCAACGCGGCGAAGCTGCTCCGGATCCCGCTGTACGCCGCCGGCCGACTCGGCACCCTGCTCGTGCCGCGGGGCAGCAGATGGGTGTTCGGGTGCGGAGCCGGCATCGGCGACGGCGCCCTCGCCCTGCAGCGTCTCGCCGCCGGTGAAGGGCATGACACGATCTGGCTGACCGCTTCCGAGCGGGAGGCGCGCGATGCCGCCGCCCTCGGCATCCGCAGCGTGCCGAAGAGCGGACTGCGCGGCTGGTGGGCGACCGCCAGGGCGGGGGTGGTCGTCGTCACGCACGGCCTCGGCGACGTGAACCGCTATGCGAACGCGGGAGCATTCATCGTCCAGCTCTGGCACGGCATCCCGCTCAAGCGGATCGGCCTCGACTCGCCGGCGACGACGCAGGTCCCCGCCGTTCCCGGCGCGGCGCTGCTGCGACGCCTCATCGGTCTTCTCTACCGCGGCGCCGCCCAGCGCATCCGCGTGCTTCCCGCCGCCTCGCACCGGTCCCGCGGCCGCCTCGAATCCGCCTTCGGGCTGGGCGGCGACCGCGTGGTCGTGACCGGCGAACCCCGCGTCGATGTGCTCTCGGCCGGCTCGGCGGAGGAGCGCCGTGCGGCGGCATCCGCTCTGCTGGAGCGCACGGTCGGCTCGCTGCCTCCGGGTGCCAGGACCGTCCTGTACGCCCCCACCTGGCGCGACGGCGCCCCGGACCCGGCCGTGCCGAGCGCCGCGCAGTGGGTCCGGATCGTCCGCGTGCTCGAGGAGCACGACGCCGTGCTCCTGGTACGGTCCCACCCCCTCGGGGAGGGCGGTTACGCGCCGCCGATCCCGACGCGGCGAGTGCGGATGCTGGGCTCCGCCGTGCTCCCGGACGTCACGCCGGCGCTCCCCGCCGTCGACGCGCTGGTGACCGACTACTCCTCGATGGCGTACGACGTGGGTCTGCTGGCGATGCCGGTGCTGTTCCTCGCCCCGGACGCCGAGGAGTACGCCCGCGTCCGGGGGTTCTACGGCCGGTTCGAGGAGGTCGCCGGTGCCGACGCGGCGGAGACCTGGGAGCGGCTGCTGGAGCAGCTGAGCACCCTGCTTCGCGACGACGACACGTTCGCGGAGCGGGCCGCACGGTCCGCCGCTCTCAGCGCGGAGATGCACGCGCACCGAGACGGCGGCAACACCCGCCGCGTGTACGAGGCGATTCGCTCGCGGGGCATCCCCGCGCCGAAGGGAGCAGCATGACAACGGCCCTGATCGACGAGGCGACGGAGTCGCTGGTCATCTCCGGGGACGGCGTGCGCCCGGCCGGCGCCGACCTGATCGGACCCCGCGCGCGCGTCGCGGCGCGGATCACCGGCGGTGGGAAGACGTGGAAGGCGACCTTCCCCCTGCGCGCCGCGCGCTGGGGCGGGCCGGAGCTGCCGCTGCCGGCGGGGGACTACGAGCTGCGGATCGGCGGAGCCGACCTCGACGGACTCGACCTCGACGGACTCGTCATCGCCCCGACCGTGCTGAGCGGCGTCCGCCTGGCCGTCTCTGGCGCGACCGTGCACATCGGCGCCCCCGTCGATCCGGTGTACGAGACCCCCGAGGGGCAGTCGACCCTGGAGGAGCGCTACGTCGCCCAGGCAGGTGGCA
Organism: Microbacterium hydrocarbonoxydans; assembly: GCF_011752045.1. Taxonomy (GTDB): domain Bacteria; phylum Actinomycetota; class Actinomycetes; order Actinomycetales; family Microbacteriaceae; genus Microbacterium. The sequence goes on along the minus strand of NZ_JAAKXW010000001.1, from coordinate 1,020,110 downwards.
CCGAGAACGCCGTGTTCTTCGAGAGCTTCTACGGCCGCAGCGTGGGCTGCAACCCGCAGGCGATCGACCGTGCCCTGGCCGCGGAGGCCCCGGGGGTACGGCGGTACTGGAGCGTCGTCGACCTGTCCGTCGTCGTGCCGGACGGCGCCGTGGCCGTGGTCGAGGGAAGCCCCGAGTGGTGGCGTGCTCGCGCGGCGGCCCGGCTCCTCGTCGTCAACGACTGGCTGCGCCGCCGCTTCGCCCGCAAGACGGGCCAGAAGGTGCTCCAGACCTGGCACGGCACGCCGCTGAAGCGGCTGGCCCTGCACCGCCCGGGCTTCGACCCGCGGCGCATGGCAGCGGTGATCAAGGAGTCGCGCCGCTGGGACGTCCTGCTCGCGCAGAACTCCTACTCCGAGCGCATCCTCCGCAAGGCCTACGCGTTCTTCGGGCGTCCGATCTGGGTGGAGGGCTATCCCCGCAACGACGCGCTCGTCACCGGTGATCCGGCGTCCATCCGCAGCGCGCTCGGCATCACCGCGGGGGAGCGGGTGCTGCTCTACGCGCCCACCTGGCGCGACGATCGCGCGGAGATGGTCGACTTCGTCGATCCGGCGGAGCTCGCCAGGGCGGCGGACGCCGTGATCCTGGTGCGGGGCCACTCCCGCACGATCGACACCGGGCGGGACCGCTCCGGTGCCCGGGTGATCGACGTGACCGGATTCCCGGAGACCGCGCAGCTGCTGCTCGCCGCCGATGCGCTCATCACCGACTACTCCTCGGTGATGTTCGACTTCAGCGTCACCGGCAAGCCGATGTACTTCCTCGTGCCCGACCTCGACCACTACCGGGGGAAGCTCCGGGGCTTCTACTTCGACCTCGCCGCCAGGGCGCCCGGCCCGCTGGTGCGGAACCAGGACGAGCTCGTGGCCGCGCTCGGCGACGCCGGGCACGAGAAGCGCTACGCTTCCCGGTACGCGGCCTGGCGCGCGCAGTTCAACACCCGTGACGACGGCAGGGCCGCCGAGCGGGTGGTCGCGCGCATCCTCGATCAGGGATACGTCACTCGCTGAGCGGCGCTACGGCAGCGGCGTGTTCCGCGTGCCCAGACGTGAGGCGTCCACGGTGTCGCCGGCGCCCTTGAGCACGCCGCCGAGGAAGCCGAGCCCCCAGGACACGTGCATGGTGGGCAGCACGAGGAGGGTCCACAGACGCTGGCGGATGCCGCCGCCTCCCGGGGCGACCGCGACCGCGATCACCAGCAGGACGTAGGCGGCGAGCGGCAGGTAAACCGCCGACGCGATCATCGACGGGATCCCTGTCAGGACGCCGGTGAGCTGGAGAGCGCCGATCACGACGGCGAGGCCGACGAGCAGCACGAGCGCCGGCGGGGCGAAGTACCGCAGGCCGTTGCGGCGACCGAAGCGGCGGACGAGCTCCCCGCGCCAGGCTCCGGTCGCGCGGAACTGCCGGGCCAGTCGCAGCCAGCTCTCCCGCGGCCAGTAAGTCACGGACAGCCGAGGGTCGAACCAGACACGATGCCCGGCCTGACGGATGCGCAGGTTGAGCTCCCAGTCCTCGCCCCGGCGGATCGACTCGTCGAACAGTCCGACCTCGTCGAGCACGACGCGGCGCATCACGCCGAGGTACGCGGACTCCGCCTCGCCCTCATGCGCGCCGCCGTGATAGGCGCCTCCACCGAGGCCGACCGGGGAGTTGTAGAGCCGTGCGACCGCCTTCTGGAAGGGCGTGCGTCCTTCCGCGTGCATCACGCCGCCGACGTTCGCCGCTCCGGTGCGGTCGAGGGTCTCGAGCGCCAGGGCGGCGTAGCCCGGGGCGAGCTCGGAGTGGGCGTCGACCCGGATCACGGTGGCGTACCGGCTCGCGCGGATGGCGGCGTTCAGGCCCACCGGGATGTGGGCGGCGGGGTTGTCGACGAGGCGGATGCGGTCGTCCGCTGCCGCGAGGCGCTGGGCGAGGTCCGTCGTGCCGTCGGTGGACGGGCCGAGCGCGAGCACGAGCTCGGCGGGCACGTCGAGGTCCTGAGCGAGAACGGACGAGACCGCGTGCTCGAGGTACGCCCGCTCGTTGAGCACGGGCATGACGAAGGAGACCCCGGGGAGGGGCTCGGTCGATTCGGGGTCTCGCACCTGTCGATCATGTCACGGGCTGCTCGGAGGTTCGCTGATCACGGGCTCCTCGGAGGTTCGCTGATTACCGTCGGGCAGATGGATCTCCTCACCGACGCGAAGAAGGCCTATCGTCTGATCAGCCGTGCCGCGGGGTCGCGCGCCGCCGCGCAGCGGGTGCGGCGCCGGATCGGGCCCATGGAGCGAGGGCGCTTCCGGATCGCCGTGTACTTCGCCGACTCCGCCGTGAACATGTACCAGATCAGGCAGTGGTACCGCCCGCTGGCGGCACTCGCCGAGCGCTGGCCGGTGGTCGTGCTCGCCCGCTCTGCGGTCGGTGCGGAGGCGCTCCTCGACGACGGGGCGCTGCCGGTCGTCTACGTGCCGAAGATCCGCGACATCGAGGACTACCTCGACACGCAGGACATCCGGATCGTCCTGTACGTGAATCAGAACACCCGGAACTTCCAGATGTTCCGGTACGGACGGCGCTGGCATGTCTTCATCAACCACGGCGAGTCCGACAAGGTCTACATGGTGAGCAACCAGTTCAAGGCGTACGACTACGCGCTGGTCGCGGGTCAGGCGGCGCGGGACCGGCTCTCCCGCGCGCTCTGGGACTACGACGTCGACCGACGGACGATCGAGATCGGCCGGCCTCAGGCCGACCACTACCTCGCGGACCCTCCGTATCCGGCGGACGACCGCACGGTGGTGCTGTACGCGCCGACCTGGGAGGGAGACCGCGCCTCGATGAGCTATGGCTCGGTGATCACCCACGGCGAGACGCTCGTCACGGCGCTGCTGGCCACCGGCCGGCACCGGGTCGTCTACCGCCCGCATCCGCGCAGCGGCGTGAACGACGACGCATACGGGGCGGCGAGCCGCCGCATCATCGCGGCGCTCGCCGCCGCGAACGCCGCGGACCCGACAGCCCATCACGTCCACGATGACGGTCCGGAGATCGGCTGGCAGATCGCCGCGGCGGATGTCGCGATCGTCGACGTGTCGGCGATGATCTACGACCGGCTCGCGGTGGGACGCCCGCTGCTGGTGACGCGTCCGGCCGATCCCGAGGCGGTGATCGATGACGAGGGCTACCTCTCGGCCTGCGAATGGCTGAGGGCGGAGGATGCCGGCGCCGTGGCAGCCGAGGCCGATCGGGTCCTCCACGACGATGAGGCCGTCGCCCGGCTCGGCCACTGGGTGCGTCACCACTTCGGAGACACCTCGCCGGGTGCGGCCACGGCGAAGCTGCACGCGGCGATCGAGCGGCTGCTCGCCGACTGGGAGCGCTGGAGGGCGCGTGAGGGCGCGGCGTCGCCGCGAGTTCCGCGGGCCGCCGCCGCACCGGAGGAGGACGACGACGGACGGCCCGAGATCTGAGCGGCGCGCAGGGCGGGGCTCCGGGTCGTCACGCATCTTCGCGACATTCCTGGACTCAGTACTCTGGAGGGATGGGTGCAGTTTCTGACGCGAAGAAGGCCTACCGTCTGCTGAGGCACGCTCTCGCGTCCCGTTCCGCCGTGCAGCGCGTGCGCCGCCGGCTGTCCGCTCTCGGGCCGCACCCGCATGACCACTATCGGATCGCGGTCTACTTCGCCGACGGCGCAGTGAACATGTACCAGATGCGGCAGTGGTACCGTCCTCTCGCCGAACTGGCCGAGCGGTGGCCGGTCGTGGTGCTGTCCCGTCAGGCGACGGGAGCGGAGAAGCTCCTCGACGAGGATGCCCCGCCCGTGGCGTTCGTGCCCACCGTCCGCAACCTCGAGAAGTTCATCGCGAAACAAGACATCCGCGTCGTCCTGTACGTGAATCAGAACACCCGGAACTTCCAGATGTTCCGGTACGGACGGCGCTGGCACGTGTTCATCAACCACGGCGAGTCCGACAAGATGTACATGACCACGAACCAGTACAAGGCGTACGACTACGCCCTGGTCGCGGGTCAGGCGGCGCGGGACCGGCTCTCCCGGACACTCTGGGACTACGACATCGACAAGCGCACGATCGAGATCGGCCGACCGCAGGCCGACCACTACTCCGGCGCGCTTCCCTACACGCCCGATGACAGGGTGGTCGTGCTCTACGCGCCGACCTGGGAGGGAGACCGGCCCAGCGCCCACTACGGCTCGATCGCCACTCACGGAGAGGCGCTGGTCACCGCGCTCCTCGCCACCGGCCGCCACCGCGTCATCTATCGCCCGCACCCCCGCAGCGGTGTCGTGAACGCCGAGTACGGGGCCGCGCACAAGCGGATCATCGCGGCGATCGAAGCGGCCAACGCGACGGACCGCACGGCCCAGCACGTGTACGACGACGGTGCGGACCTCGGCTGGCAACTGGCGGCGGCGGACGTCGCCGTCGTCGACATCTCCGCGATGGTCTACGACAGGCTGGCGGTGGGCAAGCCGCTGATGATCACCCGCCCTGCTGACGAGCGTGCCTCCGTCGACACCAACGGGTACCTCTCCGACTGCGAGTGGCTCACCGTGGACGGCGCCCGCGACATCGTCGCCGAGGTCGAGCGCGTCCGCGCCGATGAGGCCGCGATCGCCCGCCTGAGGATGTGGGTGCAGCACTACTTCGGCGACACGACGCCGGGCGTCGCCACCGCGAAGTTCCACGCCGCGATCGAGCGGCTCATGGGCGAATGGGATGCCTGGCATGCCCACGAGATCGGTGCCGTCCGGGTGGACGAGGACGATGACGACGAAGAAGGCGTCGGCGAGGACGACTGAGCATGGAGCTGTCCGCATCCCGCCGGATCGCCGCGCGCCTCGAGGTGCTTCCCGAGACCGGATCGACCAACGCCGACCTCCGTGCGCTCGCCGCCGACGCCGCCGCGTGGCCTCACCTCTCGGTGCTCCTCACGGAGCACCAGACGGCGGGTCGCGGGCGCCTGGATCGCGTCTGGACCGCGCCGGCCGGGTCGTCCGTGGCGATCTCGACGCTGCTGCGTCGCCTGCCGGAGATCGACGTCCGCGGCTGGATCCCGCTCGCGGCGGGAGCGGCCATGGCCGATGCCGTCGCCGCGCAGCTCCCCGGGCATGACGTCTCGGTGAAATGGCCGAACGACGTGCTCGTCGACGGCCGCAAGATCTGCGGCATCCTCGCCGAGGCCACGGCGGACGCCGTGATCGTCGGCACCGGCGTGAACACGGCGATGACGGCAACCGAGCTCCCCGTCCCCACCGCCACCTCGTTCGCCGCGCTCGGCGTCCAGGCGGATGTCGACCGGATGCTCGCCGACTACCTGCGTGCGCTCGACGACCTCGTCGCGGAGCTCGCCACGACCGGCGACGCTGTGCGCAGCGGGCTGCACGGGGCCGTGACGGCCCGCTGCGGGACGCTCGGCCTCGACGTCCGCATCTCTCTGCCGGGTGACCGGATCCTCGAAGGGGTCGCGACCTCACTCGACGCCGACGGGAGGCTGCTGGTGGTCGCCGACGGGGCCGAGCACACGGTCTCCGCAGGCGACGTCGTGCATGTCCGCCCTGCCGAAGACTGACACGCCCGTCATGCGAGCGCCGATGTCCGGCCCTGCAGGCACAATGGAGGGGTGACCCAGCCCGTGACGCTCGGCGGACGGCCGACGATGCCGCCACCCGGCGTGCCTGCGGAGGAGCTGCTCATCGCACGGTTCCGGGGCCACGCCCGCCGGTTGGCGTGGTCGGCCCTGCTGCTCATCGTCGCGTGCGGCGCCACGGCCTACTTCCTCGGGAATCTCCCGGCGCCCTTCGAGGACTGGATGCTGCTGACCGCAGCGGGTGTGCTCGTCGTGGTCGCCGTGATCGTGCCCTTCGTGATCTGGTACTCGCGCACGGTGACGGTCACGACCCGGCGCGTGATCGTGAGCGAGGGGATCGGCGCGAGGAGCCGGCGGGAGATGTCGCACGCTCGCGGTTACACCATCGGCGTCCGCCGCGGCATCCTGCAGCGGATCTGGGGAGTCGGCACGATCACCCTCTCGAACGGCGTCGACGCCCCGCTCCGCCTCTCCAACGTGCCGAACGTCACTCTCGTGCACGAGACTCTCGCCGATCAGATCGAGGTCAGCCAGATCCTCGCCCATCGCGATGCGCAGACGGGGCAGGACGCCGCGACAGGGCTCTGAGCGCCCGCGCCGACCGCGTCGAGACGTCCGCGGCCGTGCGTGACCGTGTGATCTGCTTCCGCAACCATGCGGGAGAATGGTCAGGACGAATGGAGGCGGCATATGACGCTGCGTGTGGGCGTGATCGGCGGAGGCCAGCTGGCACGGATGATGATCGCTCCGGCGGTCGAACTCGGACTCGACCTGCGGGTCCTCGCGGAGGGTGAGGGCATGTCGGCCCAGCTGGCGGCCACGGCCGTCGGCGACTACCGCGATCTGGACGCCGTCCGGGACTTCGTCAAGGACGTCGACGTCGTCACCTTCGATCACGAGCACGTGCCGCAGGACGTGCTCCGCGCTCTCGTGGCCGACGGCGTCGCCGTGCACCCGGGGCCCGACGCTCTGCAGTACGCGCAGGACAAGCTGGTCATGCGCGCGCGGCTCGGCGAGCTCGGCATCCCGCAGCCCGACTGGGCCGCCGTCCGCGACGCCGGCGAGCTGCAGGCCTTCCTCGACGCGCACGACGGCAGGGGCGTGGTGAAGACCCCGCGGGGCGGCTACGACGGCAAGGGCGTGCGCGTCGTCCGCGGCGCGGGCGAGGCTCAGGACTGGCTGGACGCGCTCGCCGACGATCAGGCCCTCCTCGTCGAGGAGCTCGTCGGCTTCGTCCGTGAGCTCGCCCAACAGGTCGCCCGCCGCCCCGGCGGACAGATCGTCGCGTATCCGGTCGTGGAGACCGTGCAGCGCGACGGCGTCTGCGCCGAGGTGCTCGCACCCGCGCCGGCGGCATCCGAGCGTCTCGTGCGCGTCGCCGAGGGCATCGGCCGCGCGATCGCCGAGGGGCTCGGCGTCACCGGCATGCTCGCGGTCGAGCTGTTCGAGACCGACGACGAGCGCATCCTCGTCAACGAGCTCGCGATGCGGCCCCACAACAGCGGCCACTGGAGTCAGGACGGCGCGATCACCGGCCAGTTCGAGCAGCACCTGCGGGCGGTCGCCGACCTTCCGCTGGGCGATGCCTCGCCCCGTGCGCCGTGGTCGGTCATGGTGAACATCCTCGGCGGTCCCGCGGAGGGCACGCTCGATGAGCGCTTCGCCGCGGCGATGATGGAGCACCCGTCCGCGAAGATCCACACTTACGGCAAGGCGCCGCGCCCCGGCCGCAAGGTCGGGCACGTCAACGTCTCAGGGGACGACCTCGACGACGCCGTGTACGAGGCCCGCGCGGCGGCGGCGCACTTCGCCTGAGCCGGGGGAGCGTCACACTCCGCCAGGGAGGCGTGCCGCTGGGGGTTTCTCCCAGCGCCGGCCCGTACCCTGTTCAGGTGACTGAGCCGCTGCACTCCTCCGCCGCACCCCTGGTCGGCGTCGTGATGGGATCCGATTCCGACTGGCGCGTGATGAGCGACGCCTCCCAGGCGCTGACGGACTTCGGCATCCCCCATGAGGTGGAGGTCGTCTCCGCCCATCGCACTCCGGACAAGCTCATGCAGTACGCCCGCGAGGCGCGCGGCCGCGGCATCCGGGTCATCATCGCCGGGGCCGGGGGAGCGGCCCACCTGCCGGGCATGCTCGCGTCCATGACGCCGCTGCCGGTGGTCGGAGTGCCCGTGCCGCTGGCCTTCCTCGACGGCATGGACTCGCTGCTCTCGATCGTTCAGATGCCGGCCGGCATCCCCGTCGCCACCGTCTCCATCGGCGGCGCCCGCAACGCGGGCATCCTCGCCGCGCGCATCCTCGGGACAGGGGACGATGCGCTGGCCGACCGCGTCGAGGCCTACGCCCGCGACCTGGAGGCCCAGGTCGCCGAGAAGAACGATCGGCTGAAGGGATCGCTGTGACCCTTGCGCCGCCGCGTGTCGCGGCGCGACCCCTGATCGAGACGCGGCCGCTCCGCAACCCCGATGTCACGGACGCCGCTCTCATGGCGAAGCGCGGCTGGTGGCTGGTGGCGCTCAACGTTCTCGTACCCGGGTCGGCGCAGGTGCTGGCAGGCAGTCGCCGTCTGGGCCGGTTCGGTCTCGGGGCGACGCTGCTGGCGTGGTTCCTCGTGCTCCTCTCGGGCGGTCTCGCGCTCTTCGCGCGTCCCACGCTGCTCTGGCTCACTGTCGGCGCAGGGTGGTTCTCGGCGGTCGTCCTCACGCTCGTGCAGGCGCTGCTGATCGGCTACCTCCTGCTCTGGGTCGTGCTGACGCTCGATGCGCTGCGGCTCGTCCGCCTGGTGAAGGTCGACGGCCTCTCGAAGCTCGCGATCCCGCTCGTGGCGCTGCTGCTGCTCGGGCTGATCGGCAGCGGGACCGCCTATGCGGCGACCGTGGTCGGCTCGGCCCGCAACACGATCAGCACGATCTTCGGGCAGAGCGGGCCGAGCCTGCCGCCCAGCGACGGCTACTACAACATCCTGCTCCTCGGCGCCGACAGCGGTGAGGGGCGCGACTCCATGCGGTTCGACAGCATCTCAGTGGTCTCGGTCAACGCCGCCACCGGTGCCGTCACGATCACCGGCATCCCGCGCGAGCTTCCGAACGCGCCGTTCAGCGAGGGGAGCCCGATGCAGGCCCTCTATCCTGACGGATTCGAGGGGCACAGCTCTTCGAGCTGCGGATGGAACGGCTGGATGAACCACGTCCGCAACGCCGCGGAGACCTGTCGCGAGGACGCGGGGGCCGGCCTGTATCCGGATGCCGCCGCGCACGGATCCGAGCCCGGCATCGAGGCGACGAAGGATGCGGCGGAGGGAGTGCTCGGCATCGAGATCCCGTACTACGTGTTCGTCGACATGCACGGCTTCGCGGCCCTCGTGGACGCACTCGGGGGCGTGGACATCAACGTGACGGAGCGGCTGCCGGAGGGCGGGGGACCCGCCTACGAGGGGCAGCCCGTGGAGGAGTGGGCGACCGGCTGGATCGAGGTCGGGCAGCAGAAGATGGACGGCGAGACCGCGCAGTGGTACGCCCGCTCCCGCTACACGACGAGCGACTGGGACCGCATGAAGCGCCAGCGCGAGCTGCAGGAGGCGATCCTCGCGCAGTTCACGCCGCAGACCGTGCTCACCCGGTTCAACGAGGTCGCCGCTGCCGGCACGGCGCTGATCAGCACCGACCTGCCACAGGACAAGCTCCCGGAGTTCTTCGAGCTGGTGACGAAGGCGAAGAAGCTGCCCGTGACCACGATCGAGCTCACGCCCGAGTTCGGGGTGGACGAGCACGAGCCGGATTACGCGCACATCCACGAGATGATCCAGCAGACGCTGCATCCGCCGACGGAGACCCCCGACCCCGCGCCCTGAGCGCAGGCGTGGCGCTCCCGGGCGCGCTTCCAGGCTCGGCCCGGGTGCGCGATTACGCTGGACGCATGAGTGCTCGGCTGCGTGTTGTCCTTGATCAGCTGGTGCACGTCGTGGATGCCGACCAGGCGTCGGCATCGCTCGACCTGGCCGCGGGACTCGTGGCGACCTCGCCGGCCGGCTGTGACGTTGAGGCGATCGCGCCGGCGGGCGCCTCGGTCTCCATCCGGGGCCTCGCGGGGGTGCGCACACTGCCGCTCGCGCGCCGCGAGCTGGCCGCATCCTGGCAGCTCGGCCTGACGCCGGGGGTCGGCGGCGGGCTGATCCACTCGGCGACCCTGATGGCGCCGCTCGTGCGGCACGACAGGGTGCACGACAACGACCAGACCACGGTGACCCTGTGGGATCTTCAGGCCTGGGAGGCGCCGGAGACGCTCTCCAAATCGGCGGTCGTCTGGCAGCGCGCGATGCTCAAGCGGGCCGTGAAGTACGCGGATGCCGTGGTCGTCCCGTCGCATGCCATGGCAGAGCGGCTGGCCGAGCTGAAGCCGAAGCTGGGGGAGCGGATCCGGGTGATCGCCGGCGCGGCGCCGGAGGGGTTCGCTGTGCCCGATGACGCTGACGCGCGCCGCTCGGAACTCTCGCTCCCTTCTCGCTATGTCGCCCTGTGCGGTGATGCCGATTCGCTCGAGACCGGATTCCGCGGTGCCATCGCCGCCGGACTGGATGCCGTCGTTCTGGATGCGCCCGAGGGGGCGGAGCCGCGCCTGTCGGAGGTCGCCGTCGCGGCGGGCCTTCCGGAGCACCGCGTGCATGTCCGCGGTGTCCTCTCCGTCGAGGACAGAGCTGCCGCGCTGGGCGGAGCGTCAGCGTACGTCGCCACGAGCACGCGGAGCGCCTGGCCGTGGCGGGTCGTCGAGGCGATGACGCTGGGGGTCCCCGTGGTGGCGGCCGAGAGCGGCGTCCATCGGGATGTCATCGCCGACGGCGGCGCGATCGTGCCGGTCGCCGATCTGCCGGATGCCGTCGCCGATGCGGTCGGCGCGGGAGGCGTGCGCCTGCGAGTGCTCGGCGAGGACCGCTCCCGGGCGTTCTCGTGGATGGGATCCGCGGAGCGGGTGTGGGGTCTGCACGCCGACCTGTGACCTGCTGAGCGCACGCTGGGGGTTTCGGCGACACGCCGCCTTCGTGCGCGTCTTCTCCGGTACCAGTGGCATCATTCTGCAACTTCAGTCACACTGGTCACATGTCTCGATGCGCCCGAAGCTCTCGAAACGCCGTGAGGGCGTCCCGGCTATTCGCCACATTCGCCGCCGTGGCGGCGCTCGTCGTGGGGATTCTCGTACCCGTCTCCGGTGCATCCGCCTCCGTAGCTTCGGGCCTGGCGGGTCGAGACATCAAGGCGACGCTTGTCGGGTTCAGTGCGGGAAACATCATCAGCGATGCCGTGTTCACGAACAAGAGCACGATGACCGAGGCGCAGATCCAGACGTTCTTCAACAGCAAGGTTCCGAAGTGCCTCGGCGGTTCGGACAAGTACGGCCCGATCGTCTGTCTCAAGGACTACAAGGCGACCTCCGTGAACCGCCCCGCGGACGCGTACTGCAGCGGCTACACCGGGGCGACGAACGAATCCGCAGCGCGGATCATCTATCGCGTCGCGCAGTCGTGCAACATCAATCCTCAGGTGCTGATCGTGATGCTGCAGAAGGAGCAGGGCCTGGTGACGCACACCTGGCCCAGTGCCTGGCGTTACAGCAAGGCGCTCGGCCAGGGCTGCCCTGACGGTGGCGTCGCCTGCGATCCGAACTACGTCGGGTTCTTCCACCAGATATACGGCGCCGCCCGCCAGATGCAGATCTACATGGAGGGCAAGTGGTTCACCTGGTATGCGCCGGGGAAGACCTGGAACATCCTCTGGCACCCGCCGGTCGAGGTCTCACCCGGCGTCTGGAAGGATGTCTGCGGAAGTTCGCCGGTGTACGTCGCGAACAAGGCCACGGCGGCGCTCTACTACTACACGCCCTATCAGCCGAACGCCGCGGCGCTGCGCGCGGGCTACGGCGAAGGCGACAGCTGCTCCGCCTACGGCAACCGGAACTTCTACAACTACTTCACGGACTGGTTCGGGCCGACGCTCACGTCGACGTTCTCGGATGCTCGCGTCGTGGTCAACGGCTACGTCACACCCGGACAGGTAATCACCGCAACCGGAGTGTTCACTCCCGCCGCCACCACCACCACATACCAGTGGTATCGCGACGGGCAGGCGATCGCCGGCGCCACGCAGCGCGGGTACTCGGTCACGGCCGCTGACGCCGGTCACACGCTCGAGGCGAAGGCGACCGCCAAGCGCCTGGGATACGCGGACGTCACGGCGGTGTCGGCGAAGTACGTGCCGAAGGCGATCACGGTCGATCGGATCGCGGGCGAGAGCCGCGAGCTGACCGCTGTCGAGGCATCGCGCGCTGCCTGGCCCTCCGGAACGCGCACCGTATACATCGCGGGAAGTCTCGGATTCGCGGATCCGCTCAGCGCCACAGCCGCGGCGGGCCGGGCTGACGCATCCCTGCTCCTGACCCCGCCGACCGCGCTGCCAGACGCGGTCGGCGACGAGCTCACGCGGCTCGCTCCTACGCGAGTCGTGCTGGTGGGCGGCACAGGGGTCATCAGCGACGAGGTGTTGAAACAGGTAAAGACTCGCGTGCCGGCCGCGCAGGTCGTGCGCGTCTCCGGGCCCGATCGCTACGCGACGTCTCGTGCGATCGTCGAGCAGAGCGGCGCATCGGAGAGACTGATCCTCGCGACGGGTGAGGACTATCCGGATGCGCTGAGCGCGGGGGCGGCGGGAAGCGCGAGCCGCACGCCGCTGCTGCTCGTGAACGGGACAGCGAGCGCCGTGGACGCCGCGACGCTGGCGACGATCCGCAAGATCAGCGCCAAGACCATCACGGTCGTCGGCGGTACCGGCGTCATGAGCGAGGGCATCGTGGCGCAGCTCACGTCTATGGGATTCGTCGTGAAGCGGCTTTCCGGTAGCGATCGGTACAGCACGAACGCCGCAGTGAACGCCGCATACTTCCCCAGCACCGCGCTGAAGGCTCTGCTGGCCGCCGGCGGAGGCTTCCCGGATGCGCTGTCCGCATCCGTCCTGGCAGGACGCTGGGGAGTGCCCCTGCTCCTCACCGAGCAGAGTTGCGTCGTCCCGGCTGCGGCGGACTTCATCCGGCAGCGCGGTACGAGTTCCGTGGTCATCGTCGGAGGCGCCGGAGTGCTGAGCTCGGACGGAGTGGAGCAGCTCCGGCGTTGCGGCTGACGCAATCGGGCTCAGCCACCGTACGGCAGGCAGTGGATAGGATTGATCAGGCCCGATCCCTTGGTAGGAATTCTCCGTGACAGCTGCTGACCTCTTCGCGCGCGTGCCGCGCTCCGATTTCGACGTACCCGGTCGCAGTCATGGACTCATGGACGTGGTGCGCTGGCGATACCTGCTCCGATTGCTGGTGAGAACCGGTGTGACCACCCGATACCGCAACTCGGTTCTGGGGTGGACGTGGTCCTATGTGCGCCCTGCGGCGCAGTTCCTGGTGTTCTGGGTGGTCCTGGGCATCTTCATGAACCTCGATCACGGCATCCCGAACTACGCGGTGTACCTCTTCTCGGGGATCGTGGTCATCAACCTCTTCTCCGAGGCGTTCAAGAACGCGACGACGTCCATCGTCGGAAACGCCGCGCTCGTGCGGAAAGTGTTCCTGCCACGACAGCTCTTCGCGGTGTCGGCGGTGCTGGTCGCCTTCGTCCACTTCCTTCCCCAGGTGGCGCTTCTGCTGGTCGTGTGCCTGTTGATGGGGTGGGCTCTGCACTTCTCGATCCTCTCGGTGCTCGCGATCCTCGCCGGGATGCTGATCGTGATGCTTTTCGCCCTCGGCCTAGGCCTCTTCTTCGGAGCCGTGAACGTGCGATTCCGTGATGCCGAGAACATCGTCGAGCTGCTGCTGCTGCTCGCGACCTGGGCGTCACCGGTGCTCTACGCCTGGACCATGGTGCGCACGTCGATCGTCGATCGTCTGAACTGGCCCTCGTGGATAGTCGATCTCTACATGCTCAACCCGATCACGCAGGGCGTCGAGCTGTTCCATTACGCCTTCTGGCGGCCTGCGACGCAGTCCCTCGTCTCGGCGTCCGACTACGCAGGCCTGCCGATCATCGACCTGCCGCCGACGCTCGGCTGGAGCACACTGTGGACGCTCCTGATCTCGATCGCCACGCTGCTCATCGGACAGGCCGTCTTCCGCGGTCTCGAGGGAAAGTTCGCGCAGGACCTATGACCTCGGAGAAAGCCATCAAGCCCAGCATCATCATCGACGGCGTGCACAAGAAGTTCACGCTGAATCATGCGTTCTCGCTCAAGGACACGATGGTCTCGTGGATCCGGGGCCGTCGTCTCACGAGCACGTTCGAAGCGCTGAAGGGCGTCGACCTCGTGATCGGCGAGGGCGAGTCCGTGGCGATCCTCGGTATGAACGGATCAGGCAAGTCGACGCTCCTCAAGCTGGTCTCGGGTGTCATGGAGCCGGACGAAGGCGAGGTCCTCACCCGCGGGCGAGTCGCCGGACTGATCGAGGTCGGTGCAGGCTTCCACCCGGAGCTCTCGGGTCGCGAGAACGTCTTTCTGAACGCTGCGATCCTCGGGATGAAGCGGCCGGAGATCGAGGCGCGATACGACGAGATCGTCGCCTTCAGCGGAATCGAGAAGTTCATCGACCAGGAGGTCAAGCACTACTCCTCCGGCATGTTCATGCGACTGGCGTTCTCGGTTGCGATCCATGTCGAACTCGACGTGCTCCTCGTCGACGAGATCCTGTCGGTGGGCGATGCGCCGTTCCGCGAGAAGTGCCGCCTCAAGTTCGAGGAGCTCATCGCAGCGGGCAAGACCCTGGTCGTCGTCAGCCACGACATGGAGATGGTCCGCGAACTCTGCACCCGCGGCGTGGTCATCAGCAAGGGCGACGTCGTCTACGACGGTGAGATCGAGGGCGCCATCGCCTTGGTGGACGCGTGATCCTCGACTGGGTCGCGCAGACGCCGGTCTTCCTGGTCGCGATCCTCGTCGTCTTCGTTCCGGGCGCGGCGGCCCTCTCGGCCGTGGGGATGCGCGGGCTCGCCATGATCGCCGCAGCACCGCTCTTCACCGTCGTCTCGACTGCGCTCGTCGCGGTGCTCTTCGGCGCGGTCGGCGTTCCCTGGTCCCCGGTGAGCTGGGGAATCCTCTCGCTCGCGATGGTCGGCGTCGCCTGGGGTGCGGGCAGACTGCTCGGCGGAAGGCTGAGGTCGCACGGGGATCGTGCGGCGTCCTGGATGCTCCCGACAGCGGTCGTCATCGGGATCCTCTTCGGGCTCTGGCGGCTGATCTCGTACATCTCGGATCCCGCAGGCATCTCGCAGACCAACGACGCCGTGTTCCATATGAACGCGATCCGGTTCGTCCTGGAGACATCGGACGCATCCTCGTTGCACATCAACGAGGTCATCGGCGGACGGTCGTTCTATCCGGCGGCGTGGCACGGACTCGTCTCGATCATCGTGATGGCCACTGGCACGAGCATTCCCATCGCCGCCAACATGCTGACGCTGGTCATCGGTGCGATCATCTGGCCGCTCGGCATCACCTGGCTGAGCCTTCTCGTCACCGCCTCGCGCACCGCCGCAGCATCGGCGGCGATCCTCTCGAGCGCCCTGCAGAACTTCCCGCTTCTCATGTTCCAGTGGGGGGTGCTCTTCCCGAACGCGCTCTCGGTCGCGCTGATCCCCGCGGGGGTCGCCGTCGTGATGTCATTCGCGCACTGGACGGGGGCGGGGTCGCGTCCTAACCGGATCGCACGGGCCGTCCTCTTGGTCCTGATGACCGCTGGGGCGCTGGCGCTGTCGCAGCCGTCCGCGCTTCTGCCATGGGCTGCTCTGGTGCTCGTCTGGTTCACTGCTCGACTTCTCGTAGGCCATCCCGAGTCGTCCATACGCCGACGCTGGGTCTTGATCGCGGGGCTCTGGCTGGCACTGGGCGCCGCGTGGATCGTGCTCGCACGATCGACGAGCGGCTCGCACTGGCCACCGTTCCGCGGAAAGCTGGAGGTCTTCCTCGACGTCCTCTTCAACGGCCAGCTCGGTGTGCCCTTCGCGTTCGTCATCAGTCTCCTGATGCTGTGGGGTCTCGTCGTGGCGTGGAGAGGGCAGGGGCTGCGCTGGTTCGTCTTCGCCTGGCTCGGCATCTCGACGCTCTACCTGATCGTGGCGGCAGTCGGCGCCCCGATCGTACGCGAGAATCTTCTAGGCGCCTGGTATGCCGATCCGTATCGGATCGCTGCACTCGCCCCCATCGTCGTCATCCCGCTCGCAGCTCTGGGCCTCGATGACGTGATGACACGTGTCGCGGAGGTCCTTCGCCGGCGGCGCGCTGGAGCGTTTCCCCAGGGGACTGCATCGCCGATCGTGCGGATCGCGGGCGCGGCCGTGATCATGTCGGTCCTGGTGCTCGTCCGCCCGGTGGCCATGCCCGCCTTCCTCGAGGGCACCTTCGACAGCGAGTCGAGATATCTCGCCGTGGACGACAGCTACCTCTCGCCTGACGAGCGCACCCTGCTCGAGCGACTGCCCGACTACGTCGAGCCGGGAGCCCGCGTGCTCGGGAACCCGTCGACCGGCACCGGCTTCGGATACATGTTCAGCGGGGTCGACGTGTATCCACGCACCTGGTCGTCGCCTCAGACGGAGGCATGGGCGCTGATCGGCGCGACGCTGCGTGATGCGAGTGAGGACCCGGCGGTATGCGAGGCGCTCCACGTCTACGGCGATCCGGCGTACGTGCTGGACTTCGGCGTCGGTGAGAAGAGCCCCGGGCGCTTCGAGTTGCCTGGGATGACAGACTTCGAGGGGCAGGCGGGGTTCGAAGAGATCACGGCGGTCGGTGACGTCTCGCTTTGGCGAATCACAGCGTGCGCGCGGTGAGGGCGGCTGCATGGCCGGTAGGATCACAGGCGATGCGCCAGGTTGATCTCTCCGTTCTCGTCGTCGTGCCGGCGCTGAACGAGCAGGACTCCGTCGCGGACGTCGTCCGCGACGTGAAGGCGGCGCTCCCGGAAGCCGACTGTCTGGTGGTCGATGACGGGTCGACGGACCTCACGGGTGCGCGTGCACGCACGGCGGGGGCGAAGGTGTTGACGCTGCCCTACAATCTCGGCGTCGGCGGCGCGATGCGTGCCGGCTTCCGTTTCGCTCGTCAGCACGGCTATGCCGTCGTGGTGCAGGTGGATGCCGATGGCCAGCACGACCCGGCCGCGCTCGCCGAGCTGATCGCAGGGCTGGGCGATTCCGACCTCATGATCGGGGCGCGCTTCGCCGGCCGCGGAGACTACGGCGTCCGCGGCCCGCGGCGCTGGGCCATGAAGCTCCTCGCCCTGATCATGACCCGGGTGGCACACACCCCCCTCACCGACGTGACCAGCGGTTTCAAAGCCGCCGGGCCGCGTGCGATCGCGCTCTTCGCGGACAATTTCCCAGCGGAGTATCTCGGAGACACCATCGAGGCGCTCGTGATCGCCGCGCGCGCCGGCCTGACGATCCGTCAATTGCCGGTGTCGATGCGCGTGCGCCAGGCCGGCTCTCCCTCGCACCATCCGTTCAAGGCGGCCGTGTACCTGCTCAGGGCTTGCGCCGCTTTCGGCTTGGCGATGCTCCGGCCGCGTGTGGAGGTGAAGGCTGCGTGAACTCCGTGACCTACGCGTTCGGCATCGTCGCCGCTGTGCTGGCGCTGGTCGCCATCGTCGAGCTGATGCGTCGTGGGACCCTCCGTGAACGGCACGCCGTATGGTGGTTCGTCGGTGGACTCCTGGCGCTTGTGATCGCCGTCTTTCCGCAGACGCTGACCTGGGCATCTCGCGCAGTCGGCGTGGCGTTGCCGGTGAACCTGGTGTTCTTCGTCACGATCGGCCTTCTGTTCCTGGTAAGCCTTCAGTACGGTGCCGAGCTCACGCGGATCGAGGAGAAGATGCGCACTCTCGCCGAGACCGCCGCGTTTCAACAGAATCGGATCGAGCTGCTGGAAGACCGGGTCGGCGAGCTGACGGGAGGCTCCCCGCCGCGAGAGGGCCGTGACGATTCCGGAGCGGAGAGGTGAGGCGCACTCCCCGCACCGTCATCGCCTCCCGCCTGTTCCCGCCTGAGGTGAGCGCGGGTGCATTCCGCCTCGGCGCGCTGGCCGGGGTCCTGCGCGATCGCGGACAAGAGGTGGTCGTGCTGACGACCGTCCCGCCTCGGCACGCACCGCGCTCGCCCGACGCCCCTGGAATCGACGTGCGGCGCTGGCCCGTGCTGCGCGACAGCGGTGGAAACGTGCGGGGATACGTGCAGTACGCGAGCTACGACGCGCCGCTCCTGCTGCGCCTGCTCTTCGCGCGGTTCGATGTCGTCGTCGCTGAGTCGCCGCCGACGACCGGACTGATCACGGCGCTGGTCGCTGCCGTGCGCCGCCGGCCGGTCGTCTACTACGCGGCGGACGTCTGGACGGACGGCGTCATCTCCATGGGAGCTCCCTGGCCGGTCGTCGCCCTGATGCGATGGATGGAGCGCAGCGTCCTGCGCCGTGCGGTCGCCATCATCTCCGTCTCGGACGAGGTGACGGAGCGCCTGCTCGGGCTCGGCGCCGCCGCGGAGCGGGTGTCCACCGTCGGGAACGGCATCGACACGAGCATCTTCTCCGCCGAGGCACCTCTCCCGAATGAGGCCGCACCGTACTTCGTGTACACGGGGACTATGTCCGAGTGGCAGCGCCCCGACGTGTTCGTCCGTGCCTTCGCGGAGATCGCGAGTGAGCACCCCGCGCTGCGCCTGAAGTTCTTCGGCCAGGGCGCAGTCGAAGACGACCTGCGTGCGCTGGCCGAACGGTTGGTGCCGGGGCGAGTCGACTTCGGCGGCGTGGTCAGCCCCCAGCAGTCCGCGTCGTGGATTCGCGGTGCCGTCGCATCGCTGGTGAGCATCGTGCCCGGGATCGGATACGACTTCGCTCGGCCGACCAAGACCTACGCCGCAGCGGCGGTAGGGACTCCTGTGCTGTTCGCTGGGCCGGATACCGGCGCGCGGCTGGTGCGAGACGCCGGCCTGGGCCGTGCAGTCGAGTTCTCACCGGATGCGGTCGCTGCAGCGATGCGCGACTTGCTCTTCGAGCACAGTGACGGGAGGAGCGAGCGGCTCCGCTTCGCACGAGCGTCCTGGGCCAGAGAGCACGTGTCGCTGACAGCCGTGGCAGGCCGCGTCGCCGAGGTGGTCTCGCAGGTTGGCAACCGGCCGACGACTAAGATCGGTGGTGCGCAGCCTGCGCGACCCGGAACCGACGGAAGGCCTTCTTCGTGACCACTACCGGCAGCGTGCGGATAGTCGACTCCGCCGACGTCTCGTCCGACGCCACCATCGGGGCGGGCTCCTCGATCTGGCACCTCGCGCAGGTGCGCGAGGGCGTGCGGATGGGCGAGAACTGCATCGTGGGACGCGGTGCCTACATCGGCACAGGCGTCGAGATGGGCGACAACTGCAAGGTGCAGAACTACGCCCTGGTCTACGAGCCGGCCAAGCTCGCGGACGGCGTCTTCATCGGTCCCGCTGTAGTGCTCACGAACGACACCTACCCGCGTGCGATCAACGCCGACGGCTCGCTCAAGAGCGCTCACGACTGGGAACCCGTGGGCGTGACCATCGAGCGCGGCGCGGCGATCGGGGCACGTGCCACCTGCGTCGCCCCGGTGACGATCGGAGCCTGGGCTACCGTGGCCGCGGGCGCGGTCGTCGTCAAGGACGTCCCCGCGTACGCCCTGGTCGCGGGCGTGCCCGCACGCCGCATCGGCTGGGTGGGGGAGTCCGGAGTGCCGCTCACCGCCGGCGACGACGAGTCGACCTGGGTGTGCCCGGCGACGGGTGACCGCTTTATCGAGACCAATGGAATTCTGACCAAGGAGGCCGCGTGAGCGAGTTCATTCCCCCGGCGAAGCCGATCATCGGAGACGAGGAGCGCGAGGCGGTCGACCGCGTGCTGCGCAGCGGAATGGTCGCGCAGGGACCCGAGGTGGCGACGTTCGAGCAGGAGTTCTCCGCTCACTTCACTCCCGGTCGGCCGTCGGTCGCAGTGAATTCCGGTACGGCGGGCCTGCACCTCGGGCTGCTCGCCGCGGGCGTCGGCGCGGGTGATGAGGTCATCGTGCCCTCCTTCACGTTCGCCGCGACGGGCAACTCGGTCGCGCTCACCGGTGGCACTCCGGTGTTCGTCGACATCGAGCCGGAGACGTTCACCCTCGACCCCGAGGCGGTCGCCGCGGCGATCACTCCGAAGACCAAGGGCATCCTGCCCGTGCACCTGTACGGCCACCCGGCGCGCATGCGCGAATTGGAGGCGCTGGCTGCTGAGCGCGGCGTCGCCCTGTACGAGGACGCAGCGCAGGCGCACGGAGCGTCGCTCGATGGACGCCCCGTCGGCTCGTTCGGCGAGTTCGCGATGTTCAGCCTGTACCCGACGAAGAACATGACCAGCGGCGAGGGCGGCATGGTCACCACGGCCACCGAGGAGATCGCTCGCCGGGTGAAGCTGCTGCGCAACCAGGGCATGGAGCGTCAGTACGAGAACGAGGTCATCGGCTTCAACGCCCGGATGACTGACATCCACGCCGCAATCGGCCGCGTCCAGCTCACCAAGGTCGACGCCTGGACGAAGACTCGTCAGGCGAACGCCGCGTTCCTCGACGCCAATCTGCAGGGCGTGGTCGTTCCGCCGGTCGCCGAGGGCGCCGTGCACGTCTATCACCAGTACACGATCCGCGTCCCAGAGGACCGCGACGGATTCGTCGCCGCTCTCAAGAGCGAGCACAACGTCGGCGCGGGTGTTTATTACCCGATCCCGAATCACCGGCTGCCCTCGCTGGCGCCGTACGCACCCGGACTCGACCTGCCCGAGACCGAGCGTGCAGCGCGCGAGGTGATCTCCCTGCCGGTGCACCCCTCGCTCAGCCAGGAGGACCTCGACCGCATCGCCGCCGCAGTGAACGCCGTCGCGAAGGCGGGCGCCTGATGGCGCTCCGCGCCGGCCTGCTCGGCGTCGGCATGATGGGCCGTCATCATGCGCGTGTGCTGCGCGAGATCGACGGCGTCGACCTCGTCGCGATCGCCGACCCGGGCGGCGATCCCCACGGTGTCGCGGGCGACCTCGAGGTGCTGCCCGGCATCGACGCGCTCATCGACGCCGGCATCGACATCGCCGTGGTCGCCGTGCCCACGCGCTTCCACGAGGATGCCGCGCTGAAGCTCGCGGCGGCAGGGGTGCACACACTCGTGGAGAAGCCGATCGCGCACAGCCTCCAGGCGGGGCAGCGGATGGTCGACGCATTCAGGGACGCGGGACTCGTCGGTGCGGTGGGGCACATCGAGCGCTTCAATCCGGCGCTGCAGGAGCTTCGTCGACGCATCGAGGCGGGCGAGCTCGGCGCCGTGTACCAGGTCGTCACTCGCAGGCAGGGCCCGTTCCCTGCGCGGATCGCGGATGTCGGCGTCGCCAAGGACCTGGCGTCGCACGACGTAGACCTGACCGCCTGGGTCGTGCAGTCTGACTACGATGTCGTCTTCGCGCAGACCGCGTTCAAGTCCGGTCGTGAGCACGAGGACATGATCACCATCACCGGCCGAACGACATCCGGCGTGATCGTGAACAACATCGTCAACTGGCTCAGTCCCATGAAGGAGAGGGTCACCATCGTGACGGGGGAGAAGGGCGCATTCGTGGCCGACACATCGACCGGTGACCTCACCTTCTACGCCAACGGCACGATCCCGCTGGAATGGGAGTCGGTCTCCACCTTCCGGGGAGTGTCCGAGGGCGACGTCACGCGGTACGCGTTCGCGAAGCGCGAGCCGCTGCGTGTAGAGCACGAGGCCTTCCGCGACGCGGTGCTGGGCCAGCAGACCGATGTCGTCACCATGGAGCAGGGTCAGCGCACCCTCGCAGTGGTCGAAGCCGCCCTCGAATCCGCGCAGAGCGGCGGTTCCGTGAGACCGTGATCCGCGGAATCATGACATCCGTCGGGTCCGCGAGCCGATCGGGGGAGCGATGACGGGATCGTTCTTCCGGCGAAACGCCGGACGACTCCTGAGCGCTCTCCCCGAGGGCGTCCAGATGCGGGTGAACAAGGCCAAGTATGGCTTCGAGCCGTCGGATGTGCCTGCGGCCGTGCGGGTTCCGGAGGGGGAGAAACGGCTCTACATCGCTCCGGTGAACTTCGCGGGCCAGGGGTATCGCTGGGCGCGTGCCGCCGAGATGCTCCCGGGAGTCGGCGCCGTCAGCATGCAGTACCGGAACCCTGTCGGGGATTTCGGCTTCCCCGCGGACTACGCTCTGCCGACGGCGATCTTCCTGAGGAGCCGGCGATGGCAGCGCGCTCAGTTCGATGCCGTCTCGCAGGGTTTCACCCACGTCCTCATCGAGGCCGTCCGTCCGATCTTCGGGGGGCTCTTCGACGGAGATCTGCGCCGCGAGGTGCGGGCGCTGCGTGATGCGGGCGTGACGGTGGGACTGATCGCCCACGGCACCGACGTCCGCGTGCCTGGTGAGCACCGCGCGGACAATCCGTTCTCCCCGTTCCACGGCGATGAATGGGATCAGACGCCGATCCTGGAGCGCAGCGCTCGTGAGAGGCGCGATCTGGCACATGAGCTCGCTCTTCCGACGTTCTACTCCACCGCGACGCTCGCGCGGCACCTGCCCCCGGCCACCTGGCTGCCTGTCGTCATCGATCCGGAGCCTTGGGTGCAGGGCGTACCCGCTCTCTCACGCCGCATCCCCGTGGTGGTTCACGCGCCGAGCAGCGGCATCGTGAAGGGAACCGCCTCCGTGCGCGCTGCGGCGGAGCGGCTCGCCGACGAAGGGCTCATCGAGTACCGTGAGGCGCACTCCGTGCCCGCCCATGAGATGCCCGAGCTGTATCGCTCGGCGGACATCGTCGTCGACGCGCTGCGGATGGGCAACTACGGAGTCGCCGCCGTCGAGGCGATGGCGGCAGGGCGCGTGGTCGTGACGTACCTCACCGACCTCGCGCGTCGTGAAGCGGAGGAGGCTTCCGCCGTGCCTCCGTGCGTCGTCGCCGATCCGACGACGGTCGAGCAGGTTCTGAGGGACATCTGCGCCCACCCCGACCGCTACCGGCCGCTCGCGGCCCAGGGTCCGGAGTTCGCGCGCCGTGTGCACGACGGCCGCCGCTCGGCACTCGCACTCGCCGGATTCCTCGGCGTCGACGCTCCCTGGAGCGAGGAAGAACTATGAAGGCGATCTTCGCGACATACCGCGACATCATGCCGAATCTCCCCGGTTCGGCCGGCCGCTACATCCGGACGTACATCGCGATCTCCGCGCTGCTTGCGGCGCTCGACGTGGGAGCGCTCATGCTCCTCGCGGCGTCGCTGTCATCGATGATCGCAGGGGCCCCCGTGCACCTGCCGGTGATCGGCACGATCGGCACCGACGGGTACCTCTGGATCATCCTGGCGGTGTCAGGACTGATCATCCTGAAGTCGACCGCTTCGCTCATCATGCAGTGGTTCGCCACCCGGCGCCTCGCCTCGTTCGAGTTGGAGATCGGCGACCAGCTCTTCCAGTCGTACATCCACGCCCCCTGGATCGAACGGCTTCAGCGCAACACGACGCACCTCGTCCGGCTCGCCGACGTCGGCATCGCGAACGTCACGTCGGGATTCCTGCTCCCGTTCATGACGCTTCCCGCGCTGCTGACGACCTCGACGCTGGTGGTGCTGGTGATCGTCGTCGTGCAGCCCACGACGGCCCTGGTGACCGTCTGCTACCTGGGCCTGATCGCTCTGCTGTTGTACGTCGTCCTTTCGCGGCGCACAGTCAGCGCCGGGCGTGTCAATCGCGACTACTCGTTCCGGGTCGCTGCGCTGATGACCGACATGGTGTCGGCGTTGAAGGAGATCACCCTCCGCGACAAGTCGGACGAGGTGGCGCGCGTGGTCCAGCAGGATCGGAGCATGTCTGCGAAGGCACGCGCGAACCTGAACTTCCTCTCCTCCGTGCCCCGATTCGTCCTGGACGCCGGCATTGTCGGAGGATTCCTCCTCGTCGGTGGCGCCGCCCTGCTGTTCGAAGGGTTCGACGCGGCCATCGCGGCGATCGCGCTCTTCGGGGTCGCAGGCTTCCGTCTCGTGCCGTCGCTGACGGGGTTCCAGTCGCTCATCTCGATGATGACGGCCAACATCCCTCACGTCGAGGCGGTTCTGCGCGACATCGAAGCGTCCCGCCGGTACCGGGCGAATGCCGAGCACATCGGGCACGATCGAATCGTGGGGGCTCCGACGAGCCTCACCCTCTCAGACGTCGGGTTCCGATTCCCCGGTGCTGAGCGAGCGGCCCTCGACGGCGTGAGCGGGTCCATCCCGTTCGGCACGCGTGTCGGGATCGTCGGTGCATCAGGCGCGGGCAAGTCCACGCTGATCGACCTGATCCTTGGGCTGCTCACGCCCACGGAGGGGCATCTGACACTGGGAGAGCAGGATCTCACCGACGTCATGGCGGCCTGGCGCTCCCGCGTCGGCTACGTTCCCCAGGACGTCGCGCTCTTCGACGCCTCCATCGCCCAGAACGTGGCGCTCACATGGTCGGACGACTTCGATGAGCATCGCGTCCGCGAGGCGCTGCGCAAGGCGCAGCTTCTGGAGGTCGTCGAGCAGCGCGACGGCGGTATCCACGGGCGGGTGGGAGACCGAGGTCTGCAGCTTTCGGGCGGGCAGCGTCAGCGGCTGGGCATCGCTCGCGCACTGTACTCCGACCCGCTGGTGCTCGTACTGGACGAGGCCACCAGTGCGCTCGACACGCGAACGGAGGCAGCGGTCACCGACGCGATGAACGCGCTGGGGGCCGACATCACGATCATCTCGGTCGCACACAGGCTCTCCACCATCCGTCACTCCGACCAGATCTGGTTCATGCGGGACGGACAGGTGCGCGCGCGGGGGACATTCGCCGAGGTCGTCGCACAGGAGCCTGATTTCGCTCATCAGGCGGCTCTCGCAGGTCTCACCAGTGGAGCGAACGATGCCTAAGCCCCAGCTGCTCATCATGTCTTTCTCGCCGATCGCCTCCGACGCGCGTGTGCTCAAGCAGGTGCGCGGGTTCCGTGACGACTACGACGTGACGACTGTCGGCTACGGTCCAGCTCCCGACGGCGTTGTGAAGCACTGGGAGATGCCGCGCGCGGTCGACTACCAGGACCTCAACGGTCGCTTGATCACGGCGCGGGCATACCGGGCGGTGTACTGGCGCATATCCGCCGTGCGGTGGGTGAGAGAGCGGTTGCCACGAGATGAGTATGACGTCATCCTGGCGAACGAGCCGGAGGCCGTCGGGGTCGCATTGTGGCTGCGGCCACGAAAGGGCGTGCATGCGGATCTTCACGAGTACACGCCGCGTTTGAATGAGGAGCACGAGGCCTGGGCTCGTCGCATCCGGCCGTATCACGAGTGGATCTGCCGACGTTATGTCACCAAGGCGGACAGCTGGACCACAGTCAGCAACGGTCTGGTTCGCGAGTACGAGAAGGAGTTCGGCTTCCGCCCGGAACTCGTGACGAATGCCGCTCCGTACGCCGATCTTGCACCCTCGCCCGTCTCCGGGACGATCAGACTGGTGCATAGCGGGGCCTGCTTGCGGAACCGCCGGCTCGATGAGATGATCACGGCCGTCGAGGCGGCTTCGGCGGACGTGACGCTCGATCTGTATCTCACGCCGAACCACCCCGACTACCTCGAGGAGCTAAAGGAGCTCGGAGCCGGAAGCTCTCGTGTCCGCGTGCTGGATCCGGTCCCATACGCCGAGCTGATCACGACGCTCAACGCCTACGACGTCGGCATCCACCTTCTTCCTCCCACGAACTTCAACAACACCTGGGCGCTCCCCAACAAACTCTTCGACTATGTCCAGGCGCGTCTCGGCATCCTGATCGGTCCGTCGCCCGAGATGCAGGAATACATCGAGAGGTACGGGTTCGGCGCGGTGGCGGACGGCTTCGACGCCGCCGACCTCACGCGGCGGATCGACGCACTGTCGTCGGAGGCCGTGGAGAACTACAAGCGCAGAGCGGACGAGAACGCACTCGATCTGGGTGCCGAGCGCCAGGTCGAGATCTGGCGAAGTGCCGTGGAGGCGATCACGCGTGCCCCGGGAGCGCGCTGAGATGCGGGTCCTCATGATCACGCCGTGGTATCCGACGCCGGACAGCCCGAAGACCGGCGTGTTCGTGCACCGGGACGCCGACACGCTCCGGGCTTCGCACGATGTCGACGTCCTGCACCTCTGCCCGCCCTCGCAATCGATGACGCCTGAGCCGGGTGTCATCCGGTTGCCCTATCGCGTCGCATCGCCCCTGGCGGTTCTCCGAGCCCGGCGGGCGGTCAGGAGTCTGGCGGCGGATTACGACCTTGTGCACACGCATGCGATCTCGGTGCTTCCGGCGATACCGAGGCTCCGCGCGCCGTGGGTGCACACAGAGCACTGGTCAGGTGTGCTGAATCCGCGAACTGCGAGTCTGCCGGTCCGCGTCGCCGGTGCTGCGCTGTTGCGCGCCTTGCGTCGACCGGCGGTCGTGATCGCGGTAAGCGGTCTTCTCGCCACTGCCGTGCGCCGCCACCGCAGGGGTCCTGTGATCGTGATCCCGAACGCCGTGATGGCGCCGGTCGCGATGTCGGGAGTGAGAGCCGACGACCTGACCATGATCTCGGTGGGCGGGCTGATCCGTCGCAAGCGTCCTCTGCTCGCAGTGGAGACGCTCGCCGCGCTCGTCCGTGCCGGCCGGTCAGCGCGACTGATCTGGATCGGTGACGGCCCGCAGCGTGAGGCCGTGCTCGCACGCGCAGCAGAGCTCGGCGTGCGGGAGCGGGTGCTCCTGCGCGGCGACGTCTCTCCGGAAGAGGTCTCCGCGGAGCTCCTCGCCGCCCGCATCTTCCTGCTGCCGACCGAGGCCGAGACATTCGGAGTCGCCATCGCAGAAGCCCTCCGCCATGGTCTTCCCGTCGTGGTCGGCGACGATGGTGGCCACCTCGAGTACGTCGGCCCCGATGATGGAAGACTCGTGGGATCTGCGGACCCGGAGGAATGGGCGCGGGCGGTCGAAGGAGCCCTGCAGCTCGACAGCGATCAGATCGCGCGGCGCGCCCAGGACCGCTTCTCCGAACAGGCGAGGGCGCACGCCTTCGATGAGGCGTACGCACTCGCGGCAGAGATGAGCAACCGATGAAGCAGATCCTGATCCTCTCGTTCTCCCGGATCGAGTCGGATCCGAGGGTCCGGCGTCAGATCGATCTCTTCCGCGACGAATGGCGGGTGGTGACCTGCGGGTACGGACCGCGTCCCGATGGGAGCAGCGAGCATCTCCGCGTACCCGATGAGTTCCCGGTCTGGCGGTATCCGCGAGCGGCCGTGGTGGCGCGCTGGTTCCACCGGGCGTACTGGGGGAACCGCGCCCTCACGTGGGCGAGGAATGCGCTGGCCGGCCAGGAGTTCGACGTCGTCTTCGCCAACGAGGTCGAATCGGCCGGGCTCGCGGACTCACTGAACCCGCGTCTCGGCTTTCATGTCGATCTGCACGAGTACGCCCCCACGTTGCACTCGGAGCTGCTCACCTTCCGTCTTTTCGTCGCCCCGTTCCTGCGCTGGCAGCTGCGCACCTTCGTCTCCCGTGCAGCATCGACTACGACGGTCGGCCGCGCCATCGCCGAGCGCTATCGCAGGGAGTACGGCTTCGATCCAGGGGTCGTCATGAACGCGCCCCGCTACTCGGAGCGGTCCCACTCGCCCTCCTCGACGCCGATACGGATCGTCCATGCCGGCGCGGCGCTGCGCAATCGAAGGCTGGAGACGCTCATCGACGCCGTCGAGCGCACGACGGCCGATGTGACGCTCGATCTTTACCTTCCCGCGAATGACCCCGGATATCTGCAGGAACTGCGCGAGCGTGCTTCGACAGTGTCGTCCGTGCAGATCCTCGAGCCGGTGCCGTTCGACGAACTGGTGGACACGCTCGCCGCGTACGATGTGGGGATTCACGTCCTCGCCCCGACGAACTACAACAACGCCTACGCCATGCCGAACAAGTTCTTCGAGTACGTGCAGGCACGACTCGGACTCGTCATCGGCCCTTCTCCGGAGATGGCGGCGACGCTCGAGCGCTATGACCTGGGCGTCGTGGCAGAGGACTTCTCGGCCGAGGCGGTGGCGCGCGTGCTCGATGAGTTGACGCCTGAACGCGTCAACGAGTTCAAGCAGGCATCCGCCCGCGCAGCGCGGGAGCTTTCTGCGGAGGTCCAGGTGCCGGTCTGGAAAAAAGCCGTCGACGAGATCGCATGCAGTCGATGACGGCCCAAGTCGACGTGATCGTGCCGGTGCACTCGCAGACACGACCGATCGCGAGACTCGCGGAGAGCGTTCTGATGCACACCCGGCTGCCGGTGCGGATCATCGTGGTCGCGCACAACATCGACGCGTCGCTGGTCGCGTCGTCCCTCCGGGAGTTCGCGAGTGATCCGAGGGTCGAGATCGTCGAGCTGCGCGACGGCATCCCGTCGCCGGCGGGACCGCTGAACGCGGGCCTCGACCGCGTCACCGCACCGTGGTTCACCAAGATCGACTCGGATGACCACCTTCGTCCCGGCGCGATAGACGGATGGGTGGAGCGCGCCGTGTCCACCGGCGCGGATGCGGTCATCCCGCCGATGGTACTCCCGGCTTCCGGCGTGGGCTTCCCGACACCACCTCGCCGTCCTTTCCGGCGACGGCTGGACCCCGTACGTGATCGCCTGAGCTATCGGACGAGCACGATGGGCCTGTTCGACGCCGAGCTGCGTGATCTCGCGCGGCCGATCGCGGGACTGGAGACGGGGGAGGACATCCTTCCCAGCATCCGCCTCTGGTTCGGTGCGCGCCGGATCGTCGCGGCCCGGGAGCGCGATGCCTACCTCGTAGGTGAAGGGGCGGAGGACCGGGTGACGGAATCGGGACGCCCTTTCGCCGCGGAGCTCGCCTTCGCGCAGGTGATCGGCGATGATGCCGCCTGGAACAGGATGAGCAGGGAGGCACGAGACGCGGTCACCCGCAAACTGATCCGCGTGCATGTGCTCGGCGCACTCGGACGCCGTGGCGTGACAGCAGAGGCGATCGCCGCCTCCGGTCGTGCTCTGGAGGTCCTGATCGGGACGGATCCCTCCCCGCTCAAGCCGCTGTCCCGGCTCGACAACGAGCTGATCGCGGCGCTGAGGTCTTCCGATGTCACCCAGTCTGAGATCGGCGCGCTCGTGGAGCGCCGGCGTCGCTACGCGCAGCCGGCGGCGCTGCTGACGCCCGCGCTGCGTCACGTCGCGCACCGCGACGGGCCGGTGCGGTTCCTCGCCGCCTCGTTGCTCGCGCAGCGGCGCGCAGGCCGTGCCGCTCTGGCCACGTAGTATCGAACGGTGAAGATCCTCAGCGTCGTCGGAGCCCGTCCTCAGTTCGTCAAGCTCGCCCCCATCGACCGCGCCGCTCGAGCTGCCGGCGTCGAGCACGTGATCGTGCATACCGGACAGCACTACGATCCAATGCTTTCAGACGTGTTCTTCTCGGAACTCGGGATTTCGGCGCCCGACGTGCATCTCGGCGTCGGCTCAGGAAGCCACGGTGTGCAGACCGGCGCCATGCTCTCCCAGCTCGACGCCGTGATCGAGACCCACGCGCCCGATTGGGTGCTGGTATATGGCGACACGAATTCGACCGTCGCGGCCGCTCTCAGCGCCGTGAAGCTGCACGTGCCCGTCGCCCACCTCGAGGCTGGTCTTCGATCGTTCAACAGGCGGATGCCGGAGGAGCACAACCGTGTTCTCACGGACCATGCGGCCGACCTGCTCCTGGCACCGACCGCGGTCGCCATGGAGCACCTCGCCAAGGAGGGGCTCGCCGACCGATCCGTGCTGGTGGGAGACGTGATGACGGATGTCCTTTACGCCACCAGGGATGAGATCGCCGGCGGGCCTTCGACGCTGGTCGCCGAACTCGGGCTGACCGAGGGCGCGTTCCAGATTGCAACCATCCACCGTGCAGAGAACACCGACGATCCCCTCCGGCTGGCTCAGATCGTCGAGGCTCTGGGCGCGCTGAGCACCCCCACAGTGCTGCTCGCGCATCCGCGGCTCGTCGCGCGGGCGGCGGAGTTCGGTGTGGAGCTCGAGCGGGGCAGCTTGCGCGTGCACCGACCGCTTGCCTACCAGGACCTCATCGCGGCCGTGCTGAGCAGCGGACATGTGGTCACCGACTCAGGCGGGCTGCAGAAGGAGGCGTTCCTGCTTCGCGTGCCGTGCACCACCGTGCGCACGGAGACGGAATGGGTCGAGACGGTCGAACTGGGGTGGAACGTCCTGGTGTCCGATCCTGCGGAGCTGTCGTCGGTCGTGTCACGACCGGCGCCCGCGGCGACTGACGCCGCCCCCTACGGCGACGGGTCCGCGGCTCGCCGCGTGATCGAGGTGCTCTCCGCCTGATCGTCGCGGGTGGAGGATTCGACGACGAGAGCGTCGTCCGCCGGGTCCTCCGCCATACCGGGGAGCGCGGTCGGATTGTTCCGAGAGCTGCGGATCCAGGTGACGGTCGCGGCGACCAGCATGCCGGCGGCGAGCATCCAGAAGATGAGGCCCGGCGTCGCGTACCTGAACTGGGTCGGCGTGCCGTTCGTGATGTTGTAGACGGCGGTGGCCGCGATCGCGCCGAGCAGCAGGTGGGACTCGAACCGACGCCAGAAGAGGATCATCCCTACGACGGCCAGGCAGATCAGCACAAGAAGCGACCGGTCGCCGCGGAGCATGGTGAGGACGTCCGCCCGGACGATGTCCAGGGCCATCCGTGGGACGTTGAGGAGTGCCTCGCCCAGGGTGTCGGCGCCTGCCTGCGCGAGGAACTGGTCGAGTTGCGAGAACGACGGGAAGACGAGCATCTGGATCACCTGGCATCCGACGGCCGCGATCCCGACGATGAGAGCGGGCCACATCAGCCTGCTGTTGCGCCGTTCGATGAGCGATCCGAGCACCCATGCGGAGATGAAGGCGCCGGCCATGATCAGTGTGGCCTGACGGGTGAACGCGGACAGCACCGTGACCCCGCCGATGGCGACCAGCAGCCAGGGGCGGCGGCGCTCCAGCCACCGCCACGTGAGCAGAAGTGCGAGGGCGGTGAAGAGCGCGGACAGCCCCTCGGTCAGCATGCCGGTTCCGATCGAGACCAGGAACAGTGAGGTGCTCACGAGAAGGCCGATGAGAAGGGCCACGAGCGTCCCGAACCGGCGGCGGAGCATGACCACCGCGATGATCAAGAACGCGAAGGTTGCCAGGAGCGGGACGACGGCGAGTCCGGCCGGCCCGAACAGGGCGATGAACGGTGCGCTCAGGGCGGGTAGCACCACCCGCGGCTGCACGAGCCCCCAGCCGAACAGATCGGAGACGGGCGGCACGTCGATGTTGCGCGGGGCGGCGTAGTCCACCGTCAGCTCTCTCGCTGCATCGGGATCGTTCCCGAGGAAGAGGTAGGCCATCGCGAGGTAGTACCTCGAGTCGGGATAGAACATCCGGTACCAGCGAACGTATGTCGCATACGTGAGCGCGAAGGTCGAGGCGAGGACCGCCCACATGAGCAGCGCGCTGCGGTGGCGCAGGAACCAAGAGAGCAGACGGGAAGGTGCCATAGCGCGACTCACGCTAGCACGCTGCTCACCTCGGAACGGTTCTTCGCGGCAGGCCACTCCGGGATAGCGTACTGGGATGACTGAGAGCATTCCCCGAACCCCCCGGCGTCATCGGGGGCTCGACGTCCTGCGCGTCGTTGCGATCGTCGGCGTCGTCAGCATCCACACGTTCGGCGCCCTGCGGACTTCGCCGGAGATCCAGGGTACGGCGTCGTGGTGGGTGGCAGTCGCGTTGAACGCCGGGTTCATCTGGGCGGTGCCGGTCTTTGTGATGATCAGCGGCGCCCTCCTGCTCGGGGAGCGTCCGCATCGGCACGGACCGATGGATTTCTACC
The DNA here is from genome assembly GCF_011752045.1 of Microbacterium hydrocarbonoxydans. GTDB lineage: Bacteria > Actinomycetota > Actinomycetes > Actinomycetales > Microbacteriaceae > Microbacterium. The sequence continues at coordinate 988,497 of NZ_JAAKXW010000001.1, read as the reverse complement.
GTCGTCGCCTCATGCGGCTGGCCCCGGCCTTCGTCTTCTGGCAGGTGTTCTACCTGATCGTCGTCCGTCAATGGCTGAGCGGTCTCCATGAAGGACCTGGCGCCATAGCCGCGCTCCTGCTGCGCGGTGAGCCGTACACTCACCTCTACTTCCTCTGGCTGATCGTCGGCCTTTACATCGTCTCCCCGGTTCTGCGCGCCTTCATGAGCGGCGGCGGGCGGCGGCGCGCGGTGATGCTCGCGGCCGGCGCTCTGTTGATCACCGTCCTCACCTACTCCAGCGCGGCTCTCCTCACCTGGGCCGGTCATCCGACCAGGCTCACCCTGCTCGCCCTGACGCAATGGGTGCCGTACGTCGGATATTTCGTGGCGGGCTACGCCCTGAGAGACGTGCGACTGAAGGGGGCTGCCCTTGCGGCGTGCGCAGGGGTCGTCATCCTCGCGCTGGCGTGGACAGTGTTCCAGGCCGGTGCCGTCCCACCCGGGTCGTTCGTCTCCGCGGCGCTGTCCCAGAGCTATCTCGGTCCCGTCACCGTGGTGCTCGCCATCGCCCTGTTCGTCGGGGTCAACAGTGTGTTCCGCAGTGAAGCGAGCGCCGGGCACGCGCGCATCCTGGTAACCCTGTCGGATGCAACCTTCGGAGTGTACCTCGTCCATTTCGTCCTGTTGATCCTGGTCCGCTCGCTTCCATGGTTCTCGACCGCCGCGACCACGTCGGTGGCGACGGGCACCCTCGTCTGGGTGATCGTCGTGGTGCTGTCCTTCGCGATCGTCATCCCGCTCCGGCGGGTCCCGTTCATCCGCAGACTGTTCTGATCCGGGCCGAGCGTGACTCGCTTCAGGTGCGTCCGCGTAGACTGGGCATCATGCGTATCGCTGTCGTGGCCCTCGGAAAGATCGGGCTTCCCCTCGCTGTCCAGTTCGCCTCCTCCGGTCACGACGTGATCGGCGTCGATGTCAATCAGAGGGCGGTCGACACGATCAATGCCGGGCGTGAGCCCTTCCCCGGTGAGGCCCACCTGCAAGAGAAGCTCGCGGAACTGATCCCGGCCGGCCGGCTGCGCGCGACGACCGACTATGCGGAGGCGATCCCCGGTGCGGACGCGGTGGTGCTGGTCGCGCCGGTGTTCGTGAACGACGAGACGTGGGAGCCGGATTTCAGGTACATGGACGCGGCGACGCGGTCGCTGGCCGAGCACCTGACCCCTGGCACGCTGGTGTCCTATGAGACGACGCTGCCTGTCGGCACGACCAGGACCCGGTGGAAGCCGATGCTGGAGGAGGGGTCGGGCCTCACCGAGGGCGTGGACTTCCACGTGGCCTACTCGCCCGAGCGGGTGCTCACCGGTCGCGTCTTCGAAGACCTCCGCAAGTACCCGAAGCTGATCGGCGCACTCTCAGACGAGGGCAACCGTCGCGCACGGGAGTTCTACGAAGCGGTGCTGCAGTTCGATGAGCGGCCCGACCTGCCTCGCCCGAACGGCGTGTGGGATCTGGGCTCGACCGAAGCATCGGAGATGGCGAAGCTTGCGGAGACGACATACCGTGACGTGAACATCGGTCTTGCGAACCAGTTCGGCCTGTTCGCCGCATCGCACGGGATCGACGTGTACAAGGTGATCGAGGCGTGCAACTCGCAGCCCTACAGCCACATCCACCGGCCAGGCATCGCCGTCGGCGGTCACTGCATCCCGGTATACCCGCGACTGTATCTGTCGACCGATCCTGACGCCGACATCGTGCGCGTCGCGCGTCAGTTGAATGCGTCCATGCCGGAGCGACTGGTGCAGCAGGCGGAGGGCATTCTGGGCGACCTCAGCGGTCTGCGCGCGGTCGTGCTCGGCGCCGCGTATCGTGGCGGAGTGAAGGAGACGGCGTTCTCGGGTGTCTTCCCGACGGTGGCAGCGCTGAAGGCGCGCGGCGCCGAGGTCGCCGTGCATGACCCGCTGTACACCGATGAGGAGCTTCGCGGCTTGGGCTTCGAGCCGTACGAGATCGGCGGCGCCGCCGATCTGGCGATCCTGCAGACCGACCACGCCGAGTACAGGAACCTCTCCCCGGCGCAGATCCCCGGGGTGAAGATGCTCGTCGACGGCCGCAACGCGTCCGATGCCGCGCTGTGGGCGGGCACACCGCGCATCGTCGTCGGCACCGCCGGTTGAGCCGAGCGATCCGCATCGCCGTCCCCGGCGCACTCGGGGCGGCGATGCGCGATTGCGATCAATCCTCTGAGCGGGAGTAGGCGGGGAACGTCGGAGTCGACGGTGTCGCCTGGATGTCGAGTTGCAGGGCGCTGATGAGCATCTGCGTACCTATCATCAGTGGCAACGCGGCGAGCATCACTGTCGCCGCGGTCGCCACCACCGACCCCGCGATCTGGAACATGACCCACACGCTGATGCCGATGCCGATGACGAAGAGCGTGAGGCCCGCGAACAGCAGCAGCGCGATGGGCGAGAACGACCAGAGCACGTACCGGTACCAGATGCGCGTCCAGTAGCCGACGGTGAGGCGGTTGAGGAGCTCCGGAATGACCTTGCCGAGTCGGATGCTGGAGACCTCGTCTCCGTACACTGCGGGAATGGGTACGTCTGTGGCAGGGATCTGCAGGATGTTCAGATGAATGAGCAGGTCGTTCTCGAAGCTGTATCGCTTCGCTACGCGATCGAGAGGAATCCTCGAGAGCACCTCCGTGCGCACGGCGGTGTACCCGTTCTGCGGGTCGAAGAGGTTCCAGTAACCCGAAGCCAGCTTCGTGAAGAACGACAGCACGATGTTGCCGAAGACTCGGTATCCGGGCATCCCGTGGAACGACTCGGGCGAGTAGAAGCGGTTCGCCTTCGCGAAGCCGTAACCGCCGTCCGTCACCTTGTCGAGCAGGGCGGGCAGGTATGCCGGATCCATCTGCGCGTCACCCGCCATCACAACGTTCACGTCGGAGCCGAGTTCCATGGCGGCCTTGTGCGCCGTGATGATCGCGCCGCCGACGCCTTGGTTGATCTCGTGACGGATGAGGGTGACCCGGGGGTCGTCGGCGCTGCGGACGACCTCGCTCGTCGCATCGGGGCTGCAGTCGTCGACGATCACGATATGGTCGACGAAGTCCGGCATCGTCTCGATGACCCTCGCGATCATCTTCTCTTCCTTGTAGGCCGGCACGACGGCGGCGATGACCGCATTCTTATACATCCGAACTCCGGGGTGCAGGGGTGGCGAACACCCAATAACGGTAGGCGAAATAGTTCCAGATCGTCGTGGCGACGACTGCTACGACCTTGCCCGCGAGCCAACCCGCTCCGGTGGTGTCCATCAGCCAGACGATGCCGGTGGTCGCGAGCGTGTTGAACACCACGAGAAGCGTGTAGCGGGCGACGCTCGGGACGACCTTGGACTCGGAGGCGAAGGCGATCAGTCGCTGGGTCGTGTAGGTGACCGCGAACGACGCCAGGAAGGCGAGCGGCGTCGCCACGGTCAGCGGCACGCCGAGCAGGTCGTGCGCCAACCAGAGAAGGCCGACATCGACCACGAAGCAGAATCCGCCCACCGCCAGATACCGGAACGCGCTGTGGCCCCACAGGGCTGACAGCAGTGGGACTGATCTCGGCACGCGTCTAGTCTCTCAGAGTCGGCGCCCAGGTCCGACTCCGCACCCCCGATACGATGGGAAGCATGGATCTCCTCGTAGTCGGGTCGGGCTTCTTCGGCCTCACCATCGCCGAGCGCGCCGCCGAAGCCGGCCGCAAAGTCACCGTCATCGATCGCCGTCACCACATCGGCGGCAACGCGTACAGCGAGGCGGAGCCGGAGACCGGGATCGAGGTGCACCGGTATGGCGCGCACCTGTTCCACACGTCGAACGCCACCGTGTGGGAGTACGTGAACCGCTTCACGACCTTCACGAACTACGTGCACCGGGTGTACACGACCCACAAGGGCGTCGTGTTCCCGATGCCGGTGAACCTGGGCACGATCAACCAGTTCTTCCAGGCCGCGTACACGCCTGACGAGGCGCGCGCGCTGGTCAAGGAGCAGGCGGGCGAGTTCGACGTCAAGACGGCGGCGAACTTCGAGGAGAAGGGCATCGCGCTCGTCGGCCGGCCGCTCTTCGAGGCGTTCTTCCGCGACTACACGGCCAAGCAGTGGCAGACCGACCCGCAGAAGCTGTCCGGCGACATCGTCAGCCGGCTCCCTGTGCGGTACACCTACGACAACCGCTACTTCAACGACACCTGGGAGGGCCTGCCCACCGACGGCTACACGGCCTGGCTGGAGCGCATGGCCGACCACCCCAACATCGAGGTGAAGCTGAACGTGGACTACTTCGACGAGTCCCAGCCGCTGAGCAAGAAGGCCACCGTCGGTCAGGTCCCGGTCGTCTACACGGGGCCGGTCGACCGCTACTTCGATTACGCGGAGGGCGCGCTCAGCTGGCGCACGCTCGATTTCGAGCAGGAGGTCCTGAACATGAAGGACTTCCAGGGCACCAGCGTCATGAACTATCCCGACATGAACGTGCCCTATACGCGCATCCACGAGTTCAAGCACTTCCACCCGGAGCGCAAGGACATCTACGACGGCGACAAGACCGTGATCATGCGGGAGTTCTCCCGCTTCGCGAACCGTGAGGACGAGCCGTACTACCCGGTGAACACCCCGACCGACCGCGAGGGCCTGTTGGCGTATCGCGAGCTCGCCAAGGGGGAGAAGGACGTCCACTTCGGCGGCCGCCTCGGCACCTACCAGTACCTCGACATGCACATGGCCATCGGCTCGGCGCTGTCGCTCTGGAACAACTCCCTCTCGTAGACTCGACACCGTGAGTCACGCTGCTGTCGGGGCGCCCGGGACGCCCCGGCGCTATCTGCATTCGCTGTGGCTGCTGTCCGCCCGGGACCTGAAGGTCCGCTACGCGACGAGCTTCCTCGGCTACCTGTGGTCGGTGCTCGACCCTCTCGTGATGAGCGCGATCTACTGGTTCGTGTTCACGCAGGTGTTCCACCGCACCGTGGGCGAGGAGCCCTACATCGTGTTCCTCATCGTCGCCCTGCTGCCGTGGGTGTGGTTCAACACCTCCGTCTCGGACTTCACCCGGGCTTTCCGCAAGGACTCGCGCCTCGTGCGCTCGACGGCGATCCCGCGGTCCATCTGGGTGAACCGCATCGTGCTCAGCAAGGGAATCGAGTTCCTGTTCTCGATGCCGGTCCTCGTGCTGTTCGCGGTCTTCAGCGGAGCGACGGTGAGCTGGTCGCTCCTGTGGTTCCCCGTCGCCGTCCTGCTGCAGGTCGTCCTGCTCGTCGGGCTGGGACTTCTGGTCGCGCCGCTCTGCGTGCTGTATACCGACCTCGAGCGCACCACGGCCCTGATCCTGCGTGCGCTCTTCTATGCGTCCCCGGTGATCTACAGCTTCGACGACCTTCCCGCGCCGTTCGACACGATCGGCGCCTTCAATCCGCTCGCAGGCATCTTCACCCTGTACCGCGTCGGATTCTTCCCTGAGCTCTGGAACCCCGTGCCCGTGCTGATCAGCGCGCTGATGTCCGTCGGCATCCTCTTCCTCGGGATGTGGACGTTCCGCGTGCTCGAGCGTCCCGTGCTGAAGGAGCTGTGATGGCCGCCGCGATCGAGGTGAAGGGGCTCGGCGTCCGCTTCCGCCGCAACCGCCGGGGGCGGCGGAGCTTCAAGGACCTTTTCGCAGGCGCCTCGCGGCGTTCGCGCCCGGGGGAGTTCTGGGCGCTGCGGGACGTGTCGTTCACCGTCGAACCTGGCGAGTCCATCGGAGTCGTCGGGCGCAACGGGCAGGGCAAGTCGACGCTGCTGCGGCTGGTGGCCGGCGTCCTCCTCGCCGATGAGGGGACCGTCGTGGTGAACGGCGGGGTGGCCCCGCTCATCGAGATCACCGGTGGCTTCGTCGGCGACCTCACCGTGCGCGAGAACGTGCGTCTGACCGCCGGTCTGCACGGCATGTCGCGTGACGAGGTCTCCCGCCGCTACGACGACATCATCTCCTTCGCGGAACTCGCCGGGTTCGAGGAGACGCCGTACAAGCATCTCTCCAACGGCATGAAGGTGCGTCTCGCGTTCTCCGTCGTCTCGCAGCTCGACGAGCCGATCCTCCTCGTCGACGAGGTCCTGGCGGTGGGCGACAAGGCGTTCAGGGACAAGTGCTACAAGCGCATCGACGAGCTCCTCGCCGAGGGGCGCACGCTGTTCTTCGTCAGCCACAACGAGAGGGATCTGCGCCGCTTCTGCACGCGCGGACTGTACCTCGACAAGGGCGGTCTGGTGATGGACGCTCCGATCAAGGACGTGCTCGCCCGGTACAACGCCGATCACACGGCGTAGGTTCAGAGCCCGACGAGCGAACGCACGTTCTGAAGCGACGACCTTGCGGCGTCGAGCGCCTCGGCCGTCCCCGAGCCGGATGAGAGCGCGGATCGCAGGTCGACGAGCGTCTGCGCATACGCGGCGACGCCGTCGCGCCACTGCGCGCTGATGGAGGAGGGCGCCTGAGCATCAGCGAGGCGCTGGGCATCCTCGCGGAGGGTGTCGACGACGGGGAGCGCATCCTGGTTGCTGTTCGCGGCGATGATGTCCAGCCCGTAGGGCGCGTCGTCCAACCACCCGCTGACCTGATCGCGGAACGCGGGAAGCCCGGGATCGACGGGGGGCGGCGACGTGACGACCGGAACGGGGGTGGGAGTCGCGGATGGCGACGGGGTGGCCGTCGGTGCCGCGGAAGGTGAAGGGGTCGGCGAGCTCGTGGCTTCGGGGCGCGGATCGGGTTCGCGCGGGATGAGGAAGAACAGCAGCACCACGGCGGTGACGAGAACCCCGGCGAGAAGCCCCGCGATCAGCCAGGCACGGCCTCGCCGCTTCGGCGCCGGCGGGAGAGGAGCCCAGCGCAGCTCCGGCTGCTGCTCGCTCATCCTCACGCCTCCAGGGGTGCCATCGGCTGCCAGGACCGGTCGCGGCTGAGGCGTCCGCCCTCCTTCAGCCCGCGGAACAGGTTGCTCGTCCCCCGGATCGTGCGCTCCACGAACACGAGCCGGATCAGCTCCTTCGCGAACGTCATCGACGTGCCCAGTCCGAAGAGCACCGGGTTGTAGACGCCGTGCACACGGTAGTACTTCTTGATGTATGCGCGGTTGCGCATGATGTAGAAGCGATAGGCGTTGCTCGACGCGTTCATGTGGCGGATGCCCATATCCCACTGCCGGATCTCGCGCGTGCGCCGCAGCACGAACTCGTCGACGATCACCGCGGTGGTCTTGCGCGAGGCCAGCCAGCCGTACATCTGGTCGTCCCAGTAGATGAAGAAGCGGGGGTCGGGCAGGCCGATCTGCTTGACGATCGAGCGGTGGATGAACATGCCCTCGAAGCATCCGCTGTTCATCTCCTTGAAGCCGGACGAGTCGAAGCCCGACGGCGCGAAGGGGATCGGGATGCCCATGCGCTCGGCGATCCGGTACTGCCAGTAGAACTCGCTGCCGTCGTAGTCGTAGCGGCGGCCCTGGATGCTCTTGAAGCGCGGCGCCCACTTGCCCATCTTCGCCAGCCCGTCGGGGATCACCTCGACGTCGTCATCCATCATCCAGATCCACTCGGAGCCGAGCTCGTAGGCGGTCCGCATGCCCTCGCTGAAGCCGCCCGAGCCGCCGGTGTTCGTCTCCAGCCGCCGATAGACGATCTCGGTTCCGATCCTGGACCGGAAGGACTCGACGACCTCGGTGGTGTCGTCCGAGGAGGCGTTGTCGACGATCACGACGTGCCCTGGCTTCGGCTCCATCGCAGTGATGCTCTCGAGGAGGCCCGTGAGGAGGTGAGACCGATTGAACGTGACGATGACGATCGTCGCCGATGCCGGATCGAATGCAGCGGGCGCCGCGGTCATGCCTTCTCCTCGAAGATCTTCTGCCAGGACTGGGGTGAGACGAGCTCGGGGAGCGCGTCACGGTACTGCTTCTGCAGTTCAGGCCAGCGTCGTCGCAACTCGGCGTGCAGGCGCACCGTCTCGCGCAGCATCCGGCGGTACTTCGCCCTGTCCCGGGTGTAGATGTTCTTCCCGGAACCGTCGGCGGCGCTCACGAGTGCGCTGTCGAACTCGGGGACGCGCCACCAGTGCGCGTCGTCCTTGCCGAACTCGACCTCAGGCTGGCGGATGTTCGCCCCGTGCGGCTTGTGCAGCCAGTGCGACAGCAGGGTGGACAGCGTGAACCAGCGCAGGCGCAGGCCCGTCGGGTTGTCCAGGTCGTTCTTCGACAGCTGCTTGTAGACCTGCCTGCCGCGCCGGGCGTGCAGGACCGTCGACGGATCCCGGTGGACGACGGTCTCGGGGTACTCGGCTGCGAGCGCCCGCGCAGCCGGCATGGCGGTCGCGAGGTTCGCCCGCATGTGGTCCGGACCGGACAGCACGTCGCGCAGCGCCCGCGCCCGCAGCGCCACCGGGTAGTACTGCATCATCATGAGGTGCTTGAGGTCGACGCGACGGCTGTGGGTGAGGAGGCGCCCGCCCCGTGGCGCGTTCGAGTGCAGCAGGCCGGCGACGATGCGGTTGCGGGCGTGGAAGTAGGCCTGCCAGTCGATCGTGTCGTCCTTGTTCACCCAGGAGACGTGCCAGAGCGCGACGCCCGGCACCGACACCGTGGGGAAGCCGGCCTCTCGGGCGCGTAGGCAGAACTCGGCGTCGTCCCACTTGAGGAAGGCGGGGAGGGAGAGGCCGACCTTGCGGATCGCGTCGAGCGGGATGAGGCACATCCACCATCCGTTGTAGTCGGCATCCATCCGCATGTGCAGCAGGGTCGACTGGCGCAGGTTGGCGACGCCGAAATCGTGCGGCATCTTCTCCTGATACAGATTGCGCCACATGAAAGGGGCCTCGTCGATGACCTCGGCCCAGCCGTGCAGCTTCGGGCGGTCCAGAAGATCGAACATGTGCCCGCCGACGAGCACCGGAGTGGTCGCATACTGTCCGAACACGATCGAGCGTCGAAGTGACTCCGGCTCGATGCGGACGTCGTCGTCGAGCAGCTGTACGAAGTCGCTCTCCGAGCGCTGGAGGGTCTCGTGCATTGCGCGTGCGAAGCCACCGGAGCCTCCGAGGTTCGCCTGGCGGATGACTTGGAGCGTCTCGCCCAGTCGTTCGGCGACGTCTGAGAAGCCATCCTGCTCCGCCACGAGCTGCGTGCCCTGATCCACGAGGAAGATGCGGTCCACGAACTCGAGCGCATCCGGTGACGCTGCCAGCGCCTGCAGCGTCTCCACGCAGTAGTCGGGCTTGTTGTACGTCGTGATGCCCAGCGACGCCTTGCCCGAGCGTGCCGGCTCTTGCTCGGTCGTCCATTCTGCACCTTCGAGGACCGCATGCTTCTCGTCCGCGACGACGTCGAACCAGATCCAGCCGCCGTCGCTGTACTGCGTGAGGTCCAGATCGAACGATGTCGACGCATCCCCTGTGACCTCCTGAGTCGCGATCCGCTGCCGCACGCCGGAGCCGTTGGACCGGTACACCAGGAGGGTCGCGGGGCCAGAGGTTCGAACCGTGAGACGGATCTCGCGGACGCTCGTCCAGTGCTGCCAGTACGACGCGGGGAACGCGTTGAAGTAGGTGCCGAGCGACACGCGGCGGCCGGCGACGATGCGGGCGCGGTGACGCCCGAGGATGTTGCCGAGGTGCGCGCGGCTGGAGACGCGGACGGGCTCGTCCTCGATCACCGACCAGGTCTCGGGGTCTGCGTACAACGGCAGAAGGTCGGGGTCACGATCGAGCGGGAAGACGACGTTCTGTAGGACGTAAGCCACGGGATGGATCTCCGGAGTTTGTTGCCGCACGCTGCCTTCGACGACAGGCGCTGGACACGACGAGCAGAGATCAGCCTACCCTCCGCCGCCTTCGGATCAGCGGGGAACGGGCGGTGAACGCACGGATCGGTGCTCGCAGTCCGCAGTCGTCACGCTTCCCGGCCCAGCGTCGGGATCACGCCCGTGTGCGCGGCGTCGATGCTCTCCCGCCAGGAGCGGGACTGCCCGGCGCGCAGCGCGCACAGCACGAGCATGAACCAGCCGGCGCCCACCAGGGTGAAGCTCTCGAACATCGAGTCGACGGCGAGCGTGACGAGCATCAGCGGCGTCCACGCATAGACCACCGACCGGCGCACGCTCGCGACGAGCCAGGAGCGCACGGTCGCCACACCGCCGAGCAGGAGGAACAGGACGAGTCCCGCAGCGCCGAGCTGCAGCAGCACGTCGAAGTAGGCGTTCAGTGCGCTCTGGTGGTGGTCGTCGAGCTGGAAGTTGATGTACGTGAACGGATACTCGCCGCGGGCCCAGGGGCCGAACCATCCCCAGCCCTGGATGGGCTTGATCGCGACGAAGTCGAGGATCATGTTCCACAGCGTCGCCCGGATCGAGAAGTCGGAGCCGGCGTCCAGGAGCGCGATGATCGGATGCCGCAGCGCGAAGGCGGCGCTCAGCGCCAAGGCGACGAGGATGCCGAGCGTCCACTGCACGATGTTCCGCCGCTCGGCCGGAGCGTGGCGGACGATCGTCAGCGCAACGGCGACGACCCCCACGGCGAGGGCGAGCACCAGCACGGTGGGGGAGGAGGACAGGAACGCGAGCAGGGTGGCGAGTGCGATCGACGGCACCGCGAGCTGCGCGGTGACCGACTGCGAACGCCATTCGATCACGAAGGTGATGATGGCGATCACGACCACGAAGCCCAGCATGTTCCGGCTGCCGAAGATGCCCTGCACCGGGCCTCCGAGGGCGAGATTCCCCTGGATGCCGAGGAACGTGAAGGGCACGTCGAGGAGGATCCCGGAGAGGATCTCCAAGCCGAGGGACACCGACAGCAGCGCACGGAGGGCGTCGCCGAGTGCCCTGACGGTCTGCAGGGTGTCGCGGATGTGGCCCACGACGATCGCGAGGAACGCGAAGCCGAGGAGGGACAGCCATCCGAAGAGAGAGTCGGACTTGTCGGTCGTCCAGACCAGGCTGATCGCGGCCCACACGAGGAACGCCAGGAGCGAGGAGGGGGCGATGCGCAGCAGCGAGAGCTCCTCGCGGCGCACCCACAGGATGGCGGCGCCCAGCAGGCACAGCACCGCCACGATCGTCGCGAGGGTGACCGGCGACGTCATCCGCTCGATCGTGAACGACGCGAACACGGTCGTGAGGACCGCGATCGTGAAGGCGCGCGCCATCTCCGCGGAGCCGAGCAGCGGGGCGAGGCGGCGAGTCGGCGTCACGGAACCCGCCGCGCTCTCTCGCCGCGCTCGATCACGCGCTCCCGCTCGCCGACGCCGACCAGCGGGATCGCCTTGATCTTGAACGAGAGCATCACCAGCAGCATCCATCCCCAGAGCATGATCGGCGTGGATTCGGTGAGCCCTTGAACGAGCAACACGATCGTGAACAGGCTCGGCAGCAGCGTGATCGGCGAGTAGTCCCTGTCCGCCTTCAGATCCCACCGCGGGCGGTCCACCGCGAAGAACCAGGAGCGCCACAGCAGGCTGAGGAAGGCGATGGCGACGAGGAGCAGGCCGACGATGCCGAGCTGCATCATCACGTCGAACCACATGTTGTGCGCGTGGAACACCGTGATGCCGTGGTCGACGATCCAGCCGTCGAAGGCGGGGTCGGCGGGGATCCAGGGGCTCGCGAATCCGTTGCCGAGCACCGGATGCTCCGCCCAGCGGCCGAGGACCTTCTCCCAGATCTTGTCGCTCCGGCCCGTGAGGTCGGCATCGCGACCGAGGAGGGCGAACAGGGGCTTCTGCAGGAGCCAGAAGGCGACGACAGCCAGCACGGTGCCGCCGATGAAGAGCGCGTAGAGCCGCGTGCGCCCGCCGGGCTTCGTGGTGCGTCGCATCAGGAGGGCCACGACGAGCACGACGGCGGCAGCCGCCGCGCACACGTACGCGGTCGCGGAGGACGCGCGGAACAGGAAGTATGCCGCCAGCAGCATCCACAGCGCCAGCGTCACCCGCCAGCGGGCGCGCGTGGCGAACAGCACGCCGAAGGTGATGATCGCGAACAGGCTGATGATCGCCAGCACGTTGGCGTTGCCGACGATCCCCTGGATGCGCCCGCCGTCCAGGAGGTTTCCGCGCACCCAGTACCACTGCGGGTCGACCTCGCCCTCGGGGCGCCGGAAGAAGTTCGGCAGGATCGGGCCGCGCACGACCAGTGCGACCCAGAGCTCGAGTGCGAGCGAGAGGCCGAGGATCCACTTGAACGCGGAGGACAGGGCGCGCACGATCTCGTGCCAGGTGAGGACCTGGACGACGAACAGCGCGTTGACGGTGACCGTGGCGAGGAGCACCCAGGTGACGAGGGTGGTCCCGCGCCACTGCGACCAGGCGACGGAGATCAGCGCGAGCACGGTGTAGGCGATCGCCGCCCAGGGCAGACGGCGCCACGGGAACGGCTGGGGGCGTCGCTGCGCGAGGAGGGGGATGCCGATGGCGAGGGTGGCGAGGACGAAGATCAGCAGCGTCGCGGCCGCGCCGAGCTCGCCGAGGAGGTTGTAGACGGCGGAGTGCGCGAAGGTGGCGACGAGGACCAGGATGATGTATCCGCGCAGCAGAAGGTGCCCCGTCGACTCGCGCTCCGGCGCGGCGGGCGGGGCGGACACCGGGTGCTTCGTGTACTGCGCCATCGCGTTCAGGCTACAGCGCCGGGCCGGGGGTGCGCCTGAGCGCCGCCGCGTCCTCCGCAGGTGCGGGCGGCTGTCCTACGCTGGTGCTCATGCTGCTGAGCCTGACGAACGTGCCGCGCCCCTGGGCGTGGGGATCCCGCACCCTCCTCGCCGAGCTCGAAGGGCGGGTGCCGTCCGGCGCCCCGGAGGCCGAGGTGTGGTTCGGCGATCACCACGCCGATCCCTCCGATGTCGCAGGCGACGGCACGCTCGACCGCGTCACCGGCGGTGCTCTGCCCTACCTGCTGAAGCTGCTGGCCGCCGACGAGCCCCTCTCGATCCAGGTGCACCCGACGCTCGAGCAGGCGCGAGCCGGCTGGGCGCGCGAGGGCGGGCTCGACGCCGACGACCCGCGACGCAACTACCGTGACGACAATCACAAGCCCGAGCTCCTGGTGGTGCTCAGCGAGACCTTCGAGTCGCTGAGCGGGCTGCGTCCGCTGGACCGGACGCGGGAGCTGCTCTCGCTGCTGGGTGACGGCGCCGGTGTGTCCGCGCTCCGCGACCGCCTGGGCGGGGAGGGCGACGCGCTGCGCCGGACCCTCGCCTGGGTGCTCGGCGAGGCGCCGCAGAGCGAGATCGATCAGATCATCTCCGCGGCCCGCGCCGCGGCACACAGTGAGACGGGGGAGTGGGCGCCCACCCTGCGCGCGATCGACCGTGTGGCGGATGTGCACCCCGGAGACGCCGGCGTCGTCGTCGCACTGCTGATGAACCACCTCGTGCTGCACCGCGGAGAGGGTCTCTTCCTGCGCGCCGGTCTCCTGCACGCCTACCTCCGCGGACTGGGGGTCGAGATCATGGCTGCGAGCGACAACGTGCTCCGCGGCGGCCTCACCCCGAAGCACATCGACGTCCCCGAGCTGCTCGCCGTCGTCGACACGCAGCCGGGCGATGTCCCGGTACTGCGGCCGGAGGAGGATGCCGCGATCGCCGAGTACCCGGTCCCCGTGCCCGATTTCGCGCTGCGCCGGGTCTCCCTCTCCGGCGCACCCGTGACGCTTCCGGTCACCGGACCCACCATGGTGCTCGCCACGGCAGGGCGGGTCGCGGTCGGCGGCTCGGGTGCGGACGAGCGGGAGGTGCCCGTGGGCACCGCCGTCTTCGCGACCGCCGACGAGGGCGCGGTGACGATCACCGGCCGTGGTGAGGCCTTCATCGCGACCCCCGGGCGCTGACAGGTCCGTCGCTCCCGTCTCCGCGACACGCCGAGAGGTCGTCAAGAACTTTCAAGAGCGGCTTGAGGGTTTACGATCCGCGACTTGACCGATCGGAATGACACGGGTGTAATTAGTGGAGCACGGCCCGCCGGGGGGCGGAGACAGGGTTGGGAGATCGAGATGACGGGATACCGTTCCGACGTACCGGAGAACTGGTTCGTCGATCCGATCAACCTCGGTGTTCCCGGGGTGCGGAAGGTCGAGACCGACGACGACAACGCGCTCGCCTGGCAGAGCGATGCTCTGTGCGCGCAGACCGATCCGGAGGCCTTCTTCCCCGAGAAGGGCGGCTCCACGCGCGACGCGAAGCGGATCTGCACCTCCTGCGACGTCCGCGGCGAATGCCTCGAGTACGCGCTCAACAACGATGAGCGCTTCGGCATCTGGGGCGGTCTCTCGGAGCGCGAGCGCCGCAAGCTCAAGCGCCGCGCGGGCTGAGCCCCACCGGAACGCCGAGCCCGCGATTGCTCGTCCGAGGGACGGACGGCTTCGGGGCCACGCCGGGTCCACTGACCCCGCGCTCGCCGCGACCCGCTTAGGCTGACCACGTCATGCCAGCCCGAGTCCATGCCATCATCGTCGCGCGCCCCGGATCCTCCGCCCGCGCGCAACTGCTCCGCACGCTGGACGCGCTGCGCTCCCAGACCACTCCGGCCGCCGCCATCACGCTCGTGATCTGCGGCGACGCGGTGACCGCCCGCGAGAGTCCGGCCGTCGCGGCCTCCGTCGAGGGCATCATCGAGGCGCGCAGCGGCACGTCTTTCGCCGAGGCGGTGGAACTCGCCAGGCCCCGGGTCGGGGACGGGAGCTCCGTCTGGCTGCTCGCGCACGACACCGTCCCGCATCCGCGGGCCCTGGAGCGGCTGGTCGGCACACTGGAGCGCTCGCCTTCCGCGGCGATCGCCGCCCCGAAGCTCGTGCAGACGGACAGCCAGCGCGAGATCGTCTCGCTCGGCGTGAGCATGACCGCGCTGGGCCGATCGGTGGAGCTGGCAGCGGGCGAGCTCGACCAGGGGCAGCATGACGGCCGGGACGACGCTCTCGGAGCCGACATCCGCGGATTGCTCATCCGGAGCGAGGTCCGCGACGCGCTGCGCCCGGATCCGGCGCTGAAGGGCGCCGACGAAGGCCTCGATCTCGGTGTGCGTGCGCGCCTGGGCGGCGGTCGCGTGGTGCTCACCCCTGCGGCTCGCGTCTCCGTGAGCCCCGACGGCCCGGCGGCGCTGCCGTCCGGTCGCACCCGCCGCGCCTACGTCACCAGGGTGGCGCAGCTGCATCGGCGGCTCGCGTATGCCCCGGCCCCGGCCCTCCCGCTGCACTGGCTCACCCTGCTTCCGCTGGCGCTGTGGCGCTCGGTCACCCACCTCGTCGGCAAGCGCCCTGAGGCCGTGGCTCCCGAGTGGGGAGCCGCGCTGACGGCCATGGCGCGATTCGGGGCCATCGCGCGCTCGCGCCGCGGCATCCGCTCGTTCCGGACGTCGACCTGGGCGAGCATCGCGCCCCTGCGCGTCAGCAGAGCGGACCTCCGTCGCCGGCTGGACGACGGACACGGCAGCGAACGAGGCGCCGTCAGCGAACTGCGCTTCTTCTCCGGCGGCGGCGCCTGGGCCGTGCTCGCGGCGCTCGTGGTCGGCATCGGCGCGTTCACCACGCTGCTGGCGTGGCCGGTCCTCGGAGGGGGAGCGCTGCTCCCGCTGCGCAGGACGGTGACCGCGCTGTGGGCGGACGCCTCCTGGGGAGTCCGCGGGCTCGGCGTCGACGTCGTCGGACCGGCCGACCCGTTCGCCGGTGTGCTGGCGGTGCTCGGATCGCTCTCGCCCGCCGCGCCCTCCTTCTCTCTCGTGCTGCTGTGGATCCTCGCGCTGCCCCTCGCCGTGCTCGGCGGCTGGTTCGCCGCGACCCGGGTCACCGACCGGTCGGGGCTGCGGATCTTCGCCGGCGTCGTCTGGGCGCTCGCCCCCTCGTTCCTCACCGCGCTCGTCGACGGACGGCCCGCCGCGGTGCTGGTGCACCTGTTTCTCCCGTGGCTGTTCCACGCCGCCGTCGTCGCACACCGCTCCTGGGGCGCCTCCGGCGCGGCATCCGTCCTGTTCGCCGCCGTCGCGGCATGCGCGCCCTCGCTGGCCCCCGCGATGATCGTGCTCTGGGTGGTCGCCCTCGGGATCACCCTCTCGGGTGCCCGCTTCCGCGGGGCCGTCCGCCTGCTCTGGCTCCCTGTGCCCGCTGTGGCGCTCTTCGCCCCGCTCGTGATCTGGCAGCTCCGGCACGGCAGCCTGGTGGCGCTCCTCGGCGACCCCGGCCTCATCTGGGCCGGACCCCAGGCGACAGCGGATGCCGCGGGGCGGCTCGCGCTCGCGACCGGGTTCCCCACCGCCGACCTCGCCGGTTGGATCGGCTTCGCCGGTGAGCCGCTCGGCGGCTGGGCGGGCGTCCTGCTCGCCCCCCTCGCGATCCTCGCGCTCGCCGCCGCGGTCGCGCCGCGCTGGCGCGCCGGGATCACCCTGCTCGGCGTCGCGCTGAGCGGCATCGCCACCGCATTCCTCGCGGTCGGGATCACGGTGTCCTTCGCCCAGGGCGTCCCCGTCCCGATCTGGCCGGGCGCCGGGCTCAGCCTCGCCTGGGTCGGTCTGCTCGGCGCCGCGCTGGTGACGCTCGACACCGCGATCACCCTGCCTCGCCTGCGGCTGGCATCCGCGCTCGTCGCCGCCCTCGCCGTCGCGGTGTGCGCCGTCCCTGCACTCACCGCGTTCCACTTCGACAGGTCGGCCCTGCGGAACGGCCCCTCCTCGACCCTCCCGGCGTACGTGGCCGCGCAGGCCGGCTACGAAGATCCGGTCGGCACGCTCGTGCTCACTCCCCAGGACGACGGAGGACTGGCTGCGGAGGTCGTCTGGGGCACCAGCGAGACGCTCAGCGCGCAGGCGACCATGCTCTCCACCGCCACGGCGCCCCAGGGCTCAGACATCACGACGCTCGCGGTCGACCTGATGTCCGCACGCGACTTCGACGCGGTCGCGGAACTCGGCGAACAGGGTATCGGCTACGTCCTGCTCGCCGAGCGCGAGGACGAGGCGGATCGGGCCCGATCCCTGCGCACCTCGGCGATCACCGCGATCGACCAGCGCACCGGCTTCGTGCAGGCGGGCAACACCGATCGCGGCGTGCTGTGGCGTCTCGAGTCGGAGGCCGCCGACCGGCCTGCCCTGTCCGCGGGGGAGCAGGCGACCGCCCGGCTGGTGGCCACCGTCCAGCTGCTGCTGCTCTTCGCCGCACTCCTGCTCGCCGTCCCGACGCGGTCGTCACGGCGGGCCGCCAGGGCGACGTCCCGCATCGTCGGGCGCGCTCCGGAGGAGCCCCTGGTACTGCCGGGGCGCGCGGAGGACGCGCACGACGAGGAGCCGGCTGCGGGAACGCCGGAAGCCGCGGAGGAGACCCCCACGGGCGACGTCGGCGAGCCCTCGAGCGATCCGGACGAGCCGGCGCAGGAACCGGAGCTCGAAGGGGCGATGCCCGCACGCGAGGAGGACCGACGATGAGCGGCAACCGGGCGATCCGGGTCGCGGCGACCAGTGCACGCCTGCTCACCGGAGCCGCGGTCGCGGCCGCGTGCGTGATCGGGGTGATCGCAGGGATCGCGCTCCCGTGGCCGGCCGTCGTGCACGAACCGGCCCAGGTCGACGTCACGCCCCTTCCCGGCGACACCGTGGTGGTCTGCAACGGGGACTTCCGCGCGCTCGGCCGCGACCCCTCGAACCCGCAGCAGATGGTGTCGGCGGGCTCGCCCCGCCTCACCGCCGGAGGCGCCGAAGGGGACCCGGAGAGCACGGCGCTCTCCGCCGGCGATCTCGTCGGCGCCGGCGAGCTCCCGCGTCTGACCGCGGTCGCCGAGGGACGCGCGGCGCCGCTGCTCGGCGCCACCGAATCCATCGATCTCGATCTTCCCGACCTGTCCGGCTTCGCCGCAGCACCGTGCCGCGAGGCGGGCACGGAGTCCTGGCTGATGGGGGGCAGCGTGACGACCGGCGCGGAGGACGTCGTCATCCTGACGAACCCCGGCGAGGTGCCGTCCACCGTGACGCTCACCGTGTTCGGGACGGTGCGCGGCACGAGCACCGCGATCGTCCCGGCCGGCACCCAGATCGCGCTCCCGCTCTCGTCGATCGCGGCGGGTGCGGAGGCGCCTGTCGTCAAGGTGACCGCGACGGGAGCGCCGGTCCGCGCCGTGCTGCAGTCCTCGCTGACGCGCACCCTCGACCCGGTGGGGATCGATCTGCAGGACGGGGTCGCCGGTCCGCAGCGGCATCCGGTGATCCCCGGGGTCGAGATGTTCCAGAGCGACGGCGACGACGCCGCGAGCGGCGTGCTGCGCCTGCTGTCACCGGATGCCGACACGGAGGCCGTCGTCACAGTGCGCGGGGTGGGGGAGTCGAGCGTGGCCGACGAGTTCCCGGTCCCGCTCACCGCCGCCGAGCCCGTCGAGGTCTCGCTGTCGTCGCTCGATCCGGGGACGTACACGGTGGAGGTCGCGGCGGAGTCGCCGCTGCTCGCCGGCGTCAGGGTTCAGGACGGCGGAGGGCCGGACAGCGACTTCGCATGGACGCTCCCTGCCCCGGAGTTCGAAGAGGAGACGCTCGTCGCGGTGCCGCGCGGACCGGACGCGCGACTGGTCCTCTCCAACGGGGAGGAGAACGACGTGACCGTCGTCCTCGGGCTCCCCGGAGTCGACGGAGGACAGGAGGTCACGGTTCCGGCCGGTTCCTCCGCTGCCGTCGACGTCGCTCCTCGGACGGTCTACGCTCTGCGCACCACCGGGCCGGTGCACGCCGCAGTGGTCATGTACGCGCCGGGCGCCCTGGCGACCTGGCCGGTGTGGCCGTCGGCCGGACCTGAGCGGAGCATCACGGTCTACCCGTGAGACCCGGTGCGGGCTCGTGCGCCGACCCCGGGGTCAGTGGTCGTGGCCGAGATCCCAGGGCTCGCGCCCCACGTACTCGGCCGCTGCCCGGAACACGGCGCTCTCGATGGCCATCCGCCGATGGGCGCCGTCATCGTGGCCGGGAGGGAGCAGTCTCTCGATCGGCAGCCGGAACAGCACGATCCGGCGATTCTCGCGGTCGAGGTGCCATCTCGGGACCTCGTCCGAGGCCGTGGACGACGGCATCGCGCCGATCTCGAACCGCACCTCCTGCAGCTCGGGCCAGGTCCCGCGGAGGAACTCCACCGCGGTGCCGACGGTGAGGTCGAACCGGTCGATGCGGCCCTCCAGCGGCGCCAGCGGCGGTCTCACCACCTCGCTGCGGCCGAGGCGGCCGTGCCGCCCGTGACGTGCGCCGCGACGGGCGGGACTGGCGCTGGCGGCGCGGCGACGAGGCATGCGGAAAGTCTAAGCGCTGCCGGTGCGCGGGAGCGCGGCGCGGCTCCCGCGTCTCGCGTCGGCGCGGACGTACCCTGACGGAGATGGACGGAAGACTCTGCTCGAAGGTCGGCTGCGCGCGTGAGGCCGTGGCGACGCTCACCTACGACTACGGCGACCAGATGGCGGCTCTGGGGCCGCTCGGCATCGCGCATCATCCGCACGCGCACGATCTGTGCGCGCCGCACGCGGACAGGCTCTCCGTGCCCGCCGGCTGGCTCGTCGTCCGTCACGAGGCCCTCCGCGCCTGAACCGACATCTGCACGGCGCCTCCGATGCGGGATGGAAGAATGGGAGGATGCCTGAGCTCGAGTTCCGCGTCGCCGATCTGTCCCTCGCCGAATCCGGCCGCCACCAGCTCCGCCTCGCGGAGAACGAGATGCCGGGGCTCATGGCCCTTCGCGCCGAGTTCGGTGCGGCGCAGCCGCTGAAGGGGGCTCGCATCGCCGGATCCCTGCACATGACGGTGCAGACCGCGGTGCTCATCGAGACGCTCACGGCGCTCGGCGCCGAGGTGCGCTGGGCGAGCTGCAACATCTTCTCCACGCAGGACGAGGCTGCGGCCGCCGTCGTCGTCGGCCCGCACGGCACCGTCGACGCGCCGGCCGGCGTCCCGGTGTTCGCGTGGAAGGGAGAGAGCCTCGAGGAGTACTGGGAGTGCACCGAGCGCATCTTCGACTGGTCGGCGGAGGGCTTCGACGGTCCGAACCTGATCCTCGACGACGGCGGGGACGCCACCCTCCTGGTGCACAAGGGCGTCGAGTTCGAGAAGGCCGGCGCCGTCCCGGACGCCTCCGCGGGCGACGCCCACGAGTACACGATCATCCTCGACGTGCTGCGCCGCTCTCTGGCGGAGTCGCCCGACCGCTGGACGAAGGTCGCCGCCGGACTCATCGGCGTCACAGAGGAGACCACGACCGGTGTGCACCGCCTGTACGAGCTCGCCGCTGCCGGTGACCTGCTGTTCCCGGCGATCAACGTCAACGACTCCGTGACGAAGAGCAAGTTCGACAACAAGTACGGCATCCGTCACTCGCTGCCCGACGGGCTCAACCGCGCGACCGACGTGCTGATGGGCGGCAAGGTCGCGTTCGTCTGCGGCTACGGCGACGTCGGCAAGGGCGCGGCCGAGGCCCTCCGCGGCCAGGGTGCGCGGGTGATCGTCAGCGAGGTCGACCCGATCTGCGCGCTGCAGGCCGCGATGGACGGCTTCCAGGTCTCCCGCCTCGTGGACGTGGCCGGCGAGGTCGACATCGTCGTCACGGGAACCGGCAACCGCGACGTCGTCACGACCGAGCATCTTCTCGCCCTCAAGCACCTCGCGATCGTCGCGAACGTCGGCCACTTCGACAACGAGATCGACATGGCCGGACTCGAAGGCCTGGAGGGCGCCGAGAAGGTCGAGATCAAGCCGCAGGTGCACGAGTGGCGCCTGCCGAACGGCCGCAGCGTGCTCGTGCTCAGCGAGGGACGCCTGATGAACCTCGGCAACGCGACCGGTCACCCGTCTTTCGTGATGAGCGCGTCGTTCACCAACCAGGTGCTCGCCCAGCTCGAGCTGTTCACGAACATCGAGGCCTACCCGACGGGCGTCTACACGCTGCCGAAGGCCCTGGACGAGAAGGTGGCGCGCCTGCACCTCGACGCGCTCGGCGTGAAGCTCACCGAGCTCACCGCAGACCAGGCCGCGTACATCGGCGTCCCGGTCGAGGGGCCGTACAAGCTCGAGCACTACCGCTACTGAGGCGTCCGGCGCGTCGAACGGGGCTCAGATCCCGACGCGGCGTCCGGTGAGGCGCTCGGCCCTGGCGTCGGCGTTCTGCAGCGCCCGGCGTTCGCGCTCGCGGCGGAGTACCGTGATGCCGACGAGCACCAGCTCTGGCGGTGCAGGCGGGATGGGGGACACGAAGGGCGCGGCATCCGTCAGCAGGTCCTGGGCGACCCGGGCCCGCGCAGCCGGGACCATCCTCGGCGCCGACTGCAGGAACTGGGAGATGCGCCGGGCGAGCCGGTCGGGCAGACGGGCCACGTCGGCGATCTGCGCCCAGCCGGCCAGCGCCGGCGGCATCACGGGGACGTTCGGGGTCAGCCGCGGCGCCCTGACCCGCTGGCTGTACGTCCCCGCGACCATGTCGCCGAGTCGCTGCGATCGGGAGCTGAACGCTCCGGCGAGCACCGCGATCCCGCCGAGCGTCATGTAGATCTCGAGGACGCCGAGGAGCCCGCGGATGAACGCGTGACGGAACCCGGTCGCACCGCCGTCGATGCGCACGATCCGCCCGCCGACCGCGAGCTTGCCGAGGCTGCGGCCCTTCATCAGGACCTCGATCGTGATCGGGAGCACGACGAAGCTCACCACGATCGAGACCACGGTGGCGATGCGGCCCGTCGCCTCGTCGAGGAGGCCGGCTTCGCTCAGCCAGATCTGCACGAAGATCCACAGGATGAAGACGGCGAAGCTCAGCAGCATGTCGATGATCGCGCCGAGAGCCCGCAGCAGGAAGCCGACCGGCTGCACGTCGATCGCGACGGCTTCGCCGGAGAGGACCTCGTCGGACGTATCGAGCGGGGCGGACATGAGTACAGTAAATCAGGTGGATGCCGATGCGCTGACCGATGCACGCCGGGCCGAGTGGGAGCGGCTCGAGGAGCTCAGCCGCGCGCCGCTGGACGGCACCGGCGTCGACGAGCTCATCGTCCGCTACCGCGCCGCCTCCGCGGACCTCGCCGACCTGAAGACCTCGGTGGGGGACTCGCCGCAGGGCGCCTATCTCTCCACCATCCTGGTCAGGGCACGGCTGCGCCTGACCGGGGCATCCGACAACATCCTCACGCTGACCGGGCGATTCTTCTCCCGCCAGCTCCCGGCGGCGCTGTATCAGCTGCGCTGGACGACGCTCGTGGTCGCCGTCGTGTTCATCGCGATCTCCGTGGGCACCGCTGCGTGGATCTCCGCAGACCCGGCGCTCCTCGCCACGCTCGGCCCTCCCGACCTTCTCGAGCAGTACGCCGAGGAGAGCTTCACGGGCTACTACACGGAGAACCCTGCCGCCGTGTTCATGGGGATGGTGTGGACCAACAACGCCTGGATCGCGCTGCAGTGCGTGCTCTTCGGCATCACGGGCATCTGGCCCGTGAACGTGCTCGTTCAGAACGCGATGGGTCTCGGGGTGTCCGGCGCCGTGATGGCCGCGCACGGCCGGGCGGACGTGATGATCCTGTACATCCTGCCGCACGGACTGCTCGAGATGACCAGCATCTTCGTCGCCGGTGCCGCGGGCCTGCATCTGTTCTGGTCCTGGGTGTCTCCTGGCCACCGCTCGCGCGCCGAGGCCCTCGCCGCGCAGGGGCGCGCCCTCGCCACCGTCGCGATCGGCCTCGTCTTCGCGCTGTTCCTCGCCGGGCTCGTCGAGGGCTTCGTCACCGGCTGGGCCCTGCCCTGGCCGGTCAAGATCGGGATCGGCGCGGCCGCGCTCGCCGTCTTCCTCATCTACATGCTCGTCGTCGGCCGGCGGGCGCACCGCCTGGGCGAGACGGGCGACCTCGTCGAGTACGAGGCGGGCACCCCGCGTCTCGTCGCCGGCTGACGGAGACTTGCGCTCGTTCTGAGCGCGTCGAGACCCCGCCCTGTCGTCGAGACCCCGCCCTGCCGGCGGCATGAGCTGGGGGTCTCGGCGAGAGCCGGGGGTCTCGGCCCTCGGCGTGCGCAGCGCTCAGAGCCGGCCGGCGGCCTTGAGCTCCAGGTAGCGGTCCGCGATCCGGGGCGGGAGCGATTCCGGATCGGCGGCGATCGCCTCTCCTCCGGCACGGCGGATCGCGTCGGCCACGTTCTCGGCGTCCCGCATGGTGCGCTCGGCCGCGGCTGCGAGGTAGATCTCCTCCCGGGAGCCGCGCTGCCGGGCGAGCTTCGCGATGCCGTCGTCGGTGACCGAGCCCACGAGGATCGACGTCGCCCGGGACGCATCGGGGAACGCCCCGAGGAAGCCGCGTGCGGACTCCGCGGCGTCCTGTGCGGTGAGCACCACGATCAGCGAAGGGCGGGTGGTGAGCGTGCGCACCGCGGCGAAGGCGCCGTGCCAGTCGGTGTCGACGAGCCGAGCATGCACCGGCGCCATCGCGTCGGTCATGGCCGGGAGCAGGTTGGCGCCCTCGACACCGGTGACGCGCGCGCGGACGACGCGGTCGTACATCAGCAGGTGCACGTGATCGCCGGCGCGCACCGCGAGGGCGGCGAGCAGCAGCGAGGCCTCCAGCGCCGCGTCCACCCTGGTGCCGTCCCCGACGCGGGCGGCGGCGGTGCGGCCGGTGTCGATGATGATCACCACGTGCCGGTCGCGCTCCGGCCGCCAGGTGCGCAGCATCGTCGTCCCGGCGCGGGCCGTGGCTCGCCAGTCGATCGAGCGGACGTCGTCGCCGCGGACGTACTCGCGGAGGGAGTCGAACTCCGTGCCCTGGCCGCGGACCTGGATGCTGGTGTTGCCGTCCAGCTCCCGGAGCCTGGCGAGACGCGAGGGCAGGTGCTTGCGGGAGGCGAACGCCGGGAGCACGCGGATCGCGCCGCGGACGGCGTGCCTCGCCTGCCGGCCGGCGAGCCCGAGCGGGCCCACCGAGCGGATCATCACGAACTCGCTGACGAGCTCGCCGCGGCGGCGGGGGAGCAGCGGGATCGCGACGCGACGGCGCTCGCCCGGGGGAACAGTCAGGCGCTGCCTCTCCTCGCCGGCGCCGGCCGTGGGCTGCCACGCGTCGCGGATCACGGCGTGCAGGGTGCGCCGGCCGTTGTTCTGCAGTGCCACGCTCACCGGCACCGGCTCGCCCAGGCGGGTGCGGGCCGGCAGACGGCGGGACACCACGACCGTTCGCGGGCTCGGAGCGAGGGCCACGTCCAGCGCGACGAGCAGCGCGCACAGCCCTGCCCAGATGCCGAGCGCCGCGTACGGCGGGAAGCCCGCGAGCCCGGCGAGGACGAGCGGGACGACGCCGAGGGCGACGACGAGGGGAAGGCGGCCGGTGACGATCACCTAGATCGGCACCCGGGTCTGCTGCACCACCGAGGTGAGCACGGCGTCCGCCGACACACCCTCCATCTGCGCGTCCGGGCGCAGCTGGAGACGGTGCCGCCAGACGGGGACGAGCATGGTCTGCACGTGATCGGGCGTCACCGCGGAGGACGCGTTGAGCCAGGCCCACGCCTTCGAGGCGGCGAGCAGGCCGGTCGAGGCGCGGGGACTCGCCCCGAGCTCGACCGACGGCGACTGGCGGGTCGCGCGGGCGAGGTCGACGACGTAGCCGAGGACATCGTCGGTGACCTCGACGCGCCCCGCCGCGGCCTGCGCGGCGCGGATCTCGTCGGCGCTCACCACGGGCTCGACGCCGGTCAGCTCGCGCGGCGAGAACCCGGACGCGTGCCTGCGGAGCACGGAGACCTCGGCGTCCCGCTCCGGCATCCCGACGACCAGCTTCATGAGGAAGCGGTCCAGCTGCGCCTCGGGGAGCGAATAGGTGCCCTCGTGCTCGATCGGGTTCTGCGTCGCGGCGACCAGGAAGGGATCGGGCAGCGGCCGGCTGCTGCCGTCGGCGGAGACCTGACGCTCCTCCATCGCCTCGAGCAGCGCCGCCTGGGTCTTCGGAGGCGTGCGGTTGATCTCGTCGGCGAGCAGGATGTTCGTGAACACGGGGCCCGCGCGGAAGTCGAACTCCCCGGTGCGCGCGTCGTACACGAGCGACCCGGTCACGTCGCCCGGCATGAGGTCGGGGGTGAACTGAACCCGCTTGGTGTCCAGTCCGAGCGCACGGGCGAAGGAGCGCACGACGAGGGTCTTGGCGACGCCCGGCACGCCCTCGAGGAGCACGTGTCCGCGGGCGAGCAGGCTGACGAGCAGGCCGGTGACAGTGCCCGCCTGGCCGACCACGGCCTTGTCGACCTCTGCCCGCACGCGGTGCATCGCCTGCCGCAGCTCGGCGTCGTTGAAGTTCTCAGCGGTCACGGGGTGCCCTCGGCTTCCGTTCGGATGGGGTGGACGTGGGTGCGGATGCGCGTCACTCGGGTCTCCTCATGGCGCGGGTCGAGTCGTCGACGGCGGTCTCCAGCTCGCCGAGGCGGCGCGCCAGCTCGACGAGGCCCGCGTCGTCGCGGGGCGTCGGGCCGCCGAGGAGCGACTGCAGGGAGCCGCGGGGGATGCGCAGCCGGTCCGAGGCGGCATCCGCGACCTCGTCGACGCCGGCGGTGATCGCCAGGCCGAGCCGGCGGGCGAGCCGGCGTCGGCTCCCGTCGCGCAGAGCCACGGCGGCATGCCCGGCGTCGGCGGCCTTGGCGGTGAGCCTCGCCCGGCCGTGCATGGTCTCGGATGCCCGCACCGTCACCGGCAGCGTCTCCGCGACGAGGGGACCGAAGCGGCGCCCGCGCCAGAAGGCGGCCGTGACGCCGGCGAGCATGAGCAGGAGGATGGCAGGGGTGACCCAGCCGGGGGTGAGAGAGCCGAGGGTGTCGGGCATCTCGCCCTCGATGTCGGAGTCGCCGTAGGAGGGCACGTACCAGACGACCTTCCCGGTCTGACCGAGCAGGGCGAGACCGAGGGCCGCGTTGCCGTTCTCGGCGAGGTAGGCGTTGCTGAACAGGCGGTCGCCTTCGACGACCGTGCGCCGCACGCCGTCGTCCTCGTCGACGAGCACGGCCGCCGCGTCGTCGGAGCCGAAGCAGCCCTCGACCCCCGGCGCCGGCGCGAACAGGCGGTCGGGCCGGATCGTGCCCACCTCCGCGAACTCGGGGAGGGAGCAGTCCGCGGACACGGGTGCCGAGCTGCCGGCGGCATTGCCTCCGATCTCGAGCACGTTGAGCAGGTGGGTGCCGGTGGAGAGGAACACGACGCGCTCGGCGGGCTCGATGAGGTCCTCGAGCCCCTCGTCGGTGAGAGTGTACGGGTGCGCCATCACGAGGGTCGTGTCCTCGTCGATCGCGGCGCGCGCCTGATCGCGGGAGCGGAGCACGGCGACGTCGACACCCTGGTCGCGGAGGATCTCCGCCAGGGCCATCGCTCCGGAGTCGCCGGCCCCCTCGGGGTCGAGGGCACCGCGCGAGCCGGGAGCCCTGGCGGCCACCTGGAACGCGACGAAGACGCCCACGAGCACCAGGGCCACGACGACCCCCCAGCCGCCCAGGCTGCGCAGCCGACGTCCGCGCGGGGCGCGCACGGCGGTGGAGGCGTCGCGAGCCTGCTCGGTCACGGTCACGAGGCCACCGTCTCCAGGCGCATCCTGCTCAGCCGGTCATCGGTCGCCGCGAGCTCGGCGTAGCGCTCCGGGGTCGACGGATACCGCAGGTAGCGGACGTCGTCGAAGGACACCGCGGCGGCGTGCACGGACTCGGCCTCGCCGGCGAACAGGGCGCCGACCTCCCTGGCGATCGCCTGCGCGGTGGCACCCGGCGCGGGATCGATGAGGTCGCGCTCGAGCAGGCCGCGCGCGAGCGCGCGGAAGCGAAGGATGGTCGCCTCGTCCCAGTCGCCGGCCCTGGCGCTGCGCTCGGCCTCCGCGCGCAGCTGCGCGGCGGTGCGGTCGTCGTCGGCGCCCAGCAGCGAGCCGCTCGGCCGGCGGACGGCGCGAGATGCGCGAGGGCGCCCCCAGACGATGAGAGCGGCGATCAGGGCGGCGACGATCACCACGCACACGATGATGAGGGCGGCCGGCCCGACGTTCCCTCCGCCCTCGGCGCTGAACAGGTCGCCGATGAACCGGCCGATGTCGCGCGCGAGGAGATCGAACCACGTCGGCTTGGCCTCGGCGTAGCGGGGATTCGACAGCTCCTCCTCGGCCCAGCGCCGCGCCTCGTCGCCGTCGGGAACGAGGACGTCTCCGAACGGACCGATCATGCCGTGCCTTCGCCGCTCCCGGGCGCCGTCCAGGTGCTGTCGGCCGCAGGCACGGACGGAGCCGGGGGAGCTGGGGGCGGGACCGGGGGGACAGCCGGAGGGACCGGCGGGATCGCAGGCGCCTGTCCGCCGGCATACGGCGGCGGCGCGGGTGTCGCGGGCGGAGCAGACGGATACGGCTGCTCCGGGTACTGCTGCGGAGCGGCGCCGTAGGGCTGTGCCGGGTACGGCTGCTGCAGGTACGGCTGCCCAGGATAGGGCTGCGCCGGGTAGGGCTGCGCCGGGTACGGCTGCGCCGGGTACGGCTGCGCCGGGTACGGCTGCCCCTGGCCCATCGGCGACGTCGCCCACTCCGGCGCCTGCCGCGGCGGCGGCGCACTGGTCACCGCGCGTGCGGCGTCGACGACGAAGGGATCGCCGAGCTGCTCATCGGTCCAGCCCAGGTCTCGCCGCTCCACATAGGTGATGAGGGTCTGGTCGAGGCCCTCGTACCGCATCCGGCTGTCGAGGTACACGAGCGTGCCCGCGGTGCTCTGCACGACCAGTGTGATCGCCTGCAGGACGAGGAGGAGGATCTGCGGAGCGAGCAGCGCGAACACGAAGGTCATCACGGCGCCGGAGTCCATCGATCCGGTCGGTGCGATGACGGTGCCGAGCATCGAGCTGAGCAGCGAGATGGGGAAGCTCACGACCTGCATGGCCAGGCCCATGATGGCGCCGATGAGGAAGGTCACGCCCCACGCCACCCAGAAGCGCCCCCTGGTCAGACGCCAGGAGCGGACGAGGGCCTCCCGGAATCGCGCCCGCTCGAGCACCAGGATCGACGGCACGAGGAGCAGCTTGGTCGTCAGCCAGACGGCGAGGGGGATGCTCGCGAGGACGAGCAGCACGATGACCACGACGCTCAGGCCGATGAGCTCGCCGCTGCTGCCGAGCCCCCCGGCGACGGCGCCGGCGACGATCGCGAAGATGATGATCATGAGGCCGAAGACGAACAGCACCGAAAGCGAGGAGAAACCGGCGAGACGCCAGAACGCGGGTGCCATCCGGCGCCAGAGGGTCCGCAGTGTGGCCTTCACGCCGACCGCCGCGTAGCCGATCTCCGCGGCGACCACGCCCTGCATGAGAGCGGTGAACGCGACGGATGCGATGCCGACGGCGATCCCGGCCACGACGTTCATCGCGATGGTGCCGGCGAAGACCGCCTCGAAGTCGGGCGAGGAGGGCGAGACCGTCTCCAGCCGGGTGAAGGTCGTGACGAGCACGAAGCCCATCACGGCGGCGCTCAGGATCACGACGATGAGCTGGATGACGACGCCGAATCCGAACAGCACCTTCGGGTTGTGCCGGAGCGCCGCGAACGCCTTGCCGAGCAGCATCCCGAACGTCAGCGGGTGAAGCGGGATGATCCCCTTCTTGGGCGCGGGTGTCCACGTCTGGCCGCTCACTGGCACTCCCTCCCCTGTGCACTCCGATCCCGGTGCGCTCCCATCGTGTCACACCCCCGTGCGGCGCAGACATGGGGACCGTGGTACCGAGTGCCATAAGGTAACAGTTATGACCTCACGCATCCTTGTGGTCGATGACGACACCGCGCTCGCCGAGATGATCGGCATCGTGCTGCGCACGGAGGGCTTCGAGCCGGTGTTCTGCGCGGACGGCGCGCGGGCGGTCGACGAGTGGCGCGCCCAGCGGCCCGACCTCGTCCTCCTCGACCTCATGCTCCCGGGGATGGACGGCATCGAGATCTGCACGCGGATCCGCGCCGAGTCCGGCGTGCCCGTCATCATGCTCACCGCCCGCAGCGACACCGCCGACGTGGTCCGCGGCCTCGAGGTCGGGGCCGACGACTACATCGTGAAGCCCTTCAACCCGAAGGAGCTCGTCGCCCGCATCCGCACGCGCCTCAGGCCTGCGCCGCAGACGGTCGGCGAGCAGCTGCGCGTCGGCGATCTCACCGTCGACGTCGACGCGCACGAGGTGCGCCGCGGCAGCGAGCCGATCGCGCTCACGCCGCTGGAGTTCCAGCTGCTCGTCGCGCTCGCCTCGAAGCCGCAGCAGGTCTTCTCCCGCGAGATGCTGCTCGAGCAGGTGTGGGGCTACCACTACAAGGCGGACACGCGGCTGGTGAACGTGCACGTCCAGCGTCTGCGCGCCAAGGTGGAGCTCGATCCGGACAACCCCAGGATCGTGATGACGGTGCGCGGCGTCGGCTACCGCGCCGGGAGCGCGGGCTAGGCGCACGATGGCCGCGACGACAGCGACCACCACCGCGGTCGCCGTCCTTCGCGACTGGCGCGGCTGGCCGGCGACGCTCAGCGCGCTGTGGCGGCGCTCGCTGCGCTTCCGCACGCTGACCGTCACCCTGCTGCTCACCTCGATGGCGATCCTCGTGACCTGCGTCACGATGGCGCTGGTGATACAGAACGACCTGTTCGAGTCCCGCAAGCTGGAGGCGCTGGAGGATGCGCAGCGCGCCATCGCGCAGGCGCAGAACACGCTCGACGTCGCCGAGGTGGGCGACGATCCGGCAGCCCTTTCCGCCCTGTGGGACAGCACGGCGGACTTCCTCGCCAGGAACTCCGCCGCCGACCAGCTGACCGCCATCCGCATCGACGTCTCACCCGATGGAGTGCCCCTCACCGGCTTCACCGCCGGCCTGAGTGCGAACGACATCACGCCGGCGCTGCGCAACCGGGTCGTCGAGTTCGACGACCGTCAGTCGTGGCAGTCCGCCGCGCTGCAGATCGACAGCCGCACCGTGCCCGGCATCATCGTCGGGCAGCAGCTCCAGGTGCCGGAGGCAGGGCCGTTCGAGGTGTACTTCGCCTACGACCTCGCGGATGCCGATGAGACGCTCGGCTTCGTGCAGCGCACCCTGTGGATCGCCGGCATCGGCCTCGTCGCGATCGTCGCGGTGATCTCGTACGTCGTGCTGCGCACGGTCTCCACGCCGATCGTCGAGGCAGCGGAGACCAGCGCACGTCTCGCCTCCGGCGACCTCGGCGTCCGCCTCGAGGTGCACGGCGAGGACGAGCTGGCCACACTGGGCCGCTCGTTCAACGCGATGGCGGACAGCATCGAGGCGCAGATCAAGGAGCTCGGCGAGCTGTCTCTCGTGCAGCAGCGGTTCGTCTCCGACGTCTCGCATGAGCTGCGCACGCCGCTGACGACCATCCGGCTCGCGGCCGACATGCTCAACGACCAGCGCGAGGACTTCGACGCGACGACCGCGCGGACCACGGAGCTCCTGCACACCCAGGTGCAGAGATTCGAGACGCTGCTGTCCGACCTCCTCGAGATCAGCCGCTATGACGCGGGCTCCGTGCAGCTCGAACTGGAGGCCACCAGCCTCGCCCATGTCGCGGAGGACGTCATCGAGCAGATGCGACCGCTGGCGGAGAAGCACGGCGTCGAGCTCCGCCTGGTCGCGCCCGGCGGCTACTCGCCGGTGGACATGGACCCGCGGCGCGTGCGGCGGGTGCTGCGCAACCTGATCGGCAACGCCATCGAGCACGGCGAGGGACGACCCGTCGTCGTCACAGTGGACAGCAACCAGCATGCCGTCGCCGCCGGCGTCCGCGACTCCGGTCTCGGCATGGATCCCGAGGATGCCGAGCGGGTGTTCGATCGCTTCTGGCGGGCGGATCCTTCGCGGCAGCGCACCATCGGCGGCACCGGACTCGGCCTGTCGATCGCCCTGGGCGACGCGACTCTGCACGGCGGCACGCTCGCGGTGTGGTCGGAGCTCGGTGTCGGCACGAACTTCGTGCTCACCCTCCCGCGGCACGGCGGGGTCCTGGACGGGCCGTCGCCGATCCCGGTGGAACCCGAGGAGCCGCTCGCCGGGCTGGGGGAGGCCACGCAGCCCATCCAGCTGGCCGACCTTCCCGCCGACCTGTTCGACGAGGGGAGCATCCGATGAGCGCCCGGAGGACGCGCCCGCTGCGCGCTCTCGCCGCGGCGGCGCTGGCCCTCGCGCTGTCCGCCTGCGCAGGGCTGCCGACGAGCGGTGACGTGCAGTCGGGCCTCCCTCTCGGCACCTCCCCGGAGGAGCCCGGCTTCCTGCTCCTGGCTTCGGGCCCCGCTGACGGCGCCGGTCCCGCCGACATCGTCGAGGGGTTCCTCGAGGCGGCGATCACCCCGGCCGATCGCTGGTCCGTGGCGCGCTCGTTCCTCACCCGCGACTACGAGTCCGCGTGGCGGCCGGGAGCGGGGGTGCTCATCGACGTCAGCGCCGAGAGCAGGGCGTTCACCTCCTCCGTCGAGGACGGCGCGGACCGCGAAGGCGACGGCGAGGATGAGGTCGAGGCCGAGGAGGGCGACACCGCCGAGGTGGTCGTGCAGGTGGAGCAGGTCGCGCGGCTCGACGAGGCCGGGGCGTACTCGGAGGAGCTGGGAACCTCGACGCTCCCGTTCGAGGTCACCTTCACGGGCGGGCAGTGGCGGATATCGAAGGCGCCGGACGGCGTCGTGATCGACGAGTCGCGCTTCGGGCGCGTGTACGACGACTACCCGCTGCAGTACTTCGACAGCTCCTGGAAGCGTCTCGTCCCCGACGTGCGATGGCTTCCGCGCCGGGTCGAGGGCATCGCGACGGCGATCACCCAGTCCCTCATCGGCGGCGCCCCCAGCGAGTGGCTCGAGTCCGCGGTGCAGACCGCATTCCCGCCGGACGTCCAGCTAGCCCGCGATGCGGTCCCGATCGACTCGGATCAGGTCGCCGACGTGGCGCTGAACAGCGCGGCCGCGACGCTCGACCAGGTCACGCTCGCGCGGATGCGCACGCAGCTGCAGTCGACCCTGGAAGCGGCCGGCGTGCACGTCAGTCAGGTGCGCTTCAGCGTGGACGGGCGCAACCTCGAAGCCGGCGTGGTCCCGATCGGCGAGGAGCCGGAGGACACCGGCGCCATCGTGCTGACGGCCGACGCCTTCGGCACGCTCGTCGGCGGGGAGATCACCCCCATCGAGGGGGTCAGCGAGGACATCCTCCGCATGCCACGGCCGATCACGTCGATCGACGTCGCCGCCGACGACTCCTTCGCGGCCGTCCAGCTCGCCGACGGGCACGTCTACCGGGCGGGAGCGGGACAGATCGACGCGATCGACGAGCGCCCGGGGCTGATCCGGCCGGCGATCGACCCCTACGGCTTCACCTGGACGGTGCCGGCGCGCAGCCCCGGCGCCCTCCAGATCAGCGGAAGCGACGTCGATGCGCGCCCCGTGGATGCCGCGTGGCCAGGTGCGTCCGAGATCTCCAGCATCCGAGTGGCGGGGGATGGCGCGCGCGTCGCGGCTGTCGTCACCGTGGGCGGACAGCGCTGGGTGGCGGTCGCAGCGGTGACCCGCGACGAGGGCGGCGCGCCGACCGCGCTCGGCGAGCCGAAGCCCGTCACGGAGCTCAGCGGCCCGGCGAAGAGCCTGGTCTGGCTCGGTCCCGATCGCCTCGGCGTGCTCACGGAACCGGAGGATGCCGTGGTGCTCACGCAGATCGTCGGCGGCACCGGCGTCACCGAGACCGCGCCCGCCGACGCCGTGGCGCTCGCCGGAGCCCGGACGGCGTCCGGAGTCCGGGTGCTCGATGCGGAGGGCGCCGTCTTCGCGCGGAGCGGCTCGGCATGGCGGGAGTCGACGGAGGGCGTGCTCGTCCTCGCCACCAGGGCCGGCTACTGAGCCCTCCTGCACCGTTCAACGGTCGTCGACGTCTTCCACCGCCCCCGGGCCTGAGCGGCGATGTCCCGGCGCGGGCACGCCCTGCCAGGAGACGATCGCCGGATGCCGCTCTCCTCGCCCCTCCGCGCCGTCGCCGCCGAGGTCGCCGCCTTCCTGCTGGCCGCGACATGTCCGGGCTGCGGCGAGCCGGGCACGCTGCTGTGCGCGTCCTGCCGCGTCGCGCTGCAGCCGCGGCCGGTGAGCCTCCGCACGCCCGCCGGCCTGCCGGTGACGGCGGCGCTGCCGTTCGAGTCGGTCGCCGCCCGGTGCGTCCGCCGGCTGAAGGGCGAGGGGGAGACGCTGCTCGCCCGGCCGCTCGGCGCGGCGCTGGCTGCGGTGCTCGCGACCGTCGGGGATGACGTGCACCCCGTCCCGGTCCCCACCGCACGCGCGGCGTACCGCCGTCGCGGCTACCGGGTGCCCGAGCTGCTCATCCGGCGCGCCGGTGCGGAGCCGTGGCGCGTGCTGCGCACCGTCGGCACCCCGGCGGATCAGCGCGATCTGGGGGCGGGTGAGCGGGCGGCGAACGTGCAGGGGACGATGCGGGCACGGGGCCGGGGACACGGCGCCCGGGTGGTCGTCGTCGACGATGTCGTGACCACGGGCGCCACTCTCGACGAGGCTGCGAGGGCCCTCGCGGAGGCGGGATTCGCGGTGGTCGCCGCGGTGGTCCTCGCCGCCACGCCGCGTCGCGGCCGACGCGGAGCAGACCCATCGATGACACGCAGGAGACACGAAGAAAATGAGTCGTGACATTGGCCCGGGAGCGGACTACGGTTGGGCAGAACAAGGCGACCACGGTCCGCCCTTGGCCGGGAGGACCGGGACAAGGAGGCAGCAATGGAAACGAGCATCGTCGGCGTCGGGGTGGGTATCACCGATCGCTTCCGAACCGTTGTCGAGGAGAAGATCGCCAGGATCCAGACACTCGCGTCTCGGGCGCAGCGGCTGGATGTCAAGGTCACCCATCGCGTCTACCGCAACGGCCATGTCCCCGACGAGACGGTCGAGCTCACGCTGGTGAGCAAGGGCCCCGTCGTGCGCGCCGAGGCGACCGACGGAGACAAGTTCGTCGCGCTGGACCTCGCGATCGACAAGATGTCGGAGCAGCTCCGCCGGGCGAAGGAGAAGAAGGTCGACGGCCGCCACCACCCCCGCGGAGCCCACTTCGAGAAGGGCAGCGGAGCCCTGGAGGGGATCGACGTGCAGCCGGCATCCGTCGACGTCCTCCACGCCGTCGCGACCGGAAGCGTCCCCGTGCAGAACGAGGAGGAGGAGACCTACTCGCCCGTCGTCATCCGCACCAAGAGCTTCGACGCCGAGTGGATGACGGTCGAGGAGGCCGTGGACCGGATGGAGCTCGTCGGACACGACTTCTTCCTGTTCGTCGATGTCCGCACCGACCACCCGAGCGTCGTCTACCGCCGCAAGGGCTGGGACTACGGCGTCATCGCGCTGAGCACGCAGGCGCCGCCCTCCGAGGCGCTCGCGTCCTGAGACGACAGAGGAGCGGCCCGTCCCGGTAGGGGCGGGCCGCTCCTCTGTCGGTGCAAGGGGCGGGTGTCGTCAGTCGAAGATGCCGTCGAGGATGCTGCCGATCACGAGTCCGCCGAGGATGCCGGAGGCGATGTCGCCTCCTCCGCCGCCGCGACGACCGCCTCCCCATCCTCCGCCTCCCCAGTTCTGATCCTGCGGGCGGCTGGAGTCGATGTCGCGCTGTGCGAGCTGGAGTGCCTCCGACGCCAGGTGCGCGACGCGCCGGGCGAGCGCCAGGGCCTCCTCGCGGGTGTCCTCCGGCTGCGGGGACGGGAGGTCGCCGCGCAGTCGCTCGGCCTCGGCGAGCCGCGTGCGCGCGTCGGCGCCGATCCAGCCGCGGTGCCCCGAGATGAGTCCGCGGGTCACTCCGAGCTGACGGTCGGCGTCGTCGATGGCGTGCTGCACCTGCTGCACGCTCGGCAGCGGATGCTCGGCGCGATGCCGTGCCTTCGCGATCGCCTCGTCGAGGGCGGAGTTCGCCTCCCGCAGCTGCGACAGCTCGGCGAAGGGATCGCTGCGGCTGCCCGACGGGGTGAGCGCGCTGAGCGCCGCCTGGAGCGCGGTGACGGCCTGCGCGACCGCCGGGACCTGCGGCGCGGTGCGTGCGGCGATGAGATCGCCGCGGGAATCGGCGACGATCTCGGCGAGCGTCGACTCCGCGCGCAGCGCCTCGATCTCGAAGTCCTCCACGGCGTCGAGCAGGGCCGAGGCGCGGCGCGTGGCCTCCGTGGCCGTCTCCAGCGCGAGGTTGGCCTCCTCGTTCTGGCGTGCGGCGCGGCGGCGTTCGGAGACGTCGGCGCCGTGGGTCGCGAAGGCGATCAGCTGCTCGGCCTCGGCGGCGCTGGCCGTGATCTGGTGCATGGCGGAGTCCGCATAGCGGGCGGAGAGGCGCTCGATGGTGTCCTTCGTGTGCGGGATGCGGGCGCTGAGCGCCTCGGCATCCGCACGGACCTGGGCGACGATCTCCGGGGCTCGGCGGACCTTGGCCACAGAAGCGGCGAGGACCGCGGTCTTCTCGTCGAGCAGATCCTGCGCCCAGTCGCAGAGCTGCACGATGCGCGCGTTGCGGGTGCGCAGCTCCTCGGGGGTGTCCGGGATCTCGTCGTGGTTGAGCTGGTGCAGCTGGAACGCCTCCCGGAGGTGAGTGCGCACGGCGCTCAGCGCCGCCCGCAGGTCCGACGTCAGCGACTCGCCGAGCTCGGCCTCGGCGAAGACGAGCTCGTCGGCGGTCGTGCGGATCCGCTCGTCAGCCCCGACGAGGGCCTGCTCGGCGCGCCGTGCGAGGTCGGCGTCCTGTGCGGCCAGCTCTTCCTGTTCGCGCTTGCGTCTGCCCCATAATCCAGCCATGTCCTGATCCTACTGAGCGGAGCGAGGGGCCTGGCTGTGCATCCGCTTCAGGCGAACGCTCAGGCCACGGCGGCGGACGCCGTGCGCGCGGGACGGCCGCGCTTGGGCCGATCCGTCGTCAGCTCGAGCGCGAACGCATGCTGCGGATGCCGCCGCAGACGCTCCTCGACGTGGTCGAGCCAGCGAAGCTCCGCCTCGGCGGTGAACAGGAGGGCGTCGACGGTGAGGGACCACGCCAGTCCCTGCGGGCTGTCGGTCTCCCTGGAGTCCCGCGTCCGGCGGAGGCTCTCCACGTGGAGCAGGGACGCTTCGCGCTGCGCGCGGATCAGAGCGGAGGTGTCGGCACCGGGGAGCGTCGCCGCGACGGCCAGCTTGATCGCCAGCTCATCGCGGGTGCCGTCGCCGCGGACGACGGGGGAGGAGAGCCACGCCGCGACCTCCGCGGAACCGGCATCCGTGATCGACCAGTACACATGACCCATCTCGTCCTGTTCGCCGCGCTCGACGAGGCCGTCCCGCTCGAGGCGCTCCAGGGTGTTGTAGATCTGCCCCACGTTCAGCGGCCATGTGGAGCCGGTGCGGCGGTCGAACTCGTGACGCAGCTGGTAGCCGTAGCAGGGACCCTGGCCGAGGATGGCGAGCAGGCTCTGGCGAACGGACATGATCTCCTCCTGACGTCATTTCGGAGTATATGCATACCCGGAAACGCAACGTGGCATCGCCGTGCAGGCGATCCGCAGGTCACAGGCCGGTAACATGACAGGGTATGTCCGGACGGTCGCCCATCCGCGCGCCGGGCAGTTGACCCAAAAACAGGGAGAAGACATCTGTGGCCAATCCTCTTGAGAAGCTGCTGCGCGCCGGCGAGGGACGGGTCATCCGTCGCCTGAACCAGGTCGTGAAGGCCGTGAACGCGCTGGAAGAGGACTTCGCGAAGCTCACCGACGACGAGCTGCGCAACGAGACCGCCGAGCTGCGGGAGCGCTTCGACAAGGGCGAGACCCTCGACCAGCTGATGCCAGAGGCGTTCGCGGCCGTCCGCGAGGCCGGCAAGCGCACCCTTGGGATGCGCGCCTACGACGTGCAGATCATGGGCGGTGCGGCGCTTCACCTCGGGAACATCGCCGAGATGAAGACCGGTGAGGGCAAGACGCTCGTCGCCACCTTCCCTGCCTACCTCAACGCGATCGCAGGAAAGGGCGTGCACGTCATCACCGTGAACGACTTCCTCGCGTCCTACCAGGCGGAGCTCATGGGCCGCGTGTACCGCGCGCTGGGCATGACCACGGGCATCATCGTCTCCGGGCAGACGCCCGCCGTCCGCCGCGAGCAGTACGCGGCCGACATCACCTACGGCACGAACAACGAGTTCGGCTTCGACTACCTGCGCGACAACATGGCGTGGCGCAAGGAGGACCTCGTCCAGCGCGAGCACTTCTTCGCCATCGTCGACGAGGTCGACTCCATCCTCATCGACGAGGCCCGCACGCCGCTCATCATCTCCGGCCCGTCCTCGGGGGAGGCCAACCGCTGGTTCGCCGAGTTCGCGAAGATCGCGCGCACCCTGGAGGCGGGCGTCGACTACGAGGTCGACGAGAAGAAGCGCACCGTCGGCGTGCTCGAGCCCGGCATCGAGAAGGTCGAGGACTACCTCGGCATCGACAACCTGTACGAATCGGCGAACACCCCGCTGATCTCGTTCCTGAACAACTCGATCAAGGCGCTCGCGCTGTTCAAGAAGGACACCGACTACGTCGTCATGAACGACGAGGTCATGATCGTCGACGAGCACACCGGACGCATCCTGGTCGGGCGCCGGTACAACGAGGGCATCCACCAGGCCATCGAGGCCAAGGAGGGCGTCCCGGTGAAGGCCGAGAACCAGACCCTCGCCACCGTCACGCTGCAGAACTACTTCCGCCTCTACGAGAAGCTCGCCGGCATGACCGGCACCGCCGAGACCGAGGCCGCGGAGTTCATGTCCACCTACAAGCTCGGCGTGATCCCGATCCCGACGAACAAGCCGATGATCCGCAAGGACCAGGCCGACCTCGTGTACAAGAACGAGGCCGCGAAGTTCGCTCAGGTCGTCGAGGACATCGCCGAGCGCCACGCGTCCGGTCAGCCGGTGCTCGTGGGCACGGTGAGCGTGGAGAAGAGCGAGTACCTCTCGCGCCTCCTCGCGAAGAAGGGCGTCAAGCACGAGGTCTTGAACGCGAAGAACCACGCCCGCGAGGCCGAGATCGTCGCGCGCGCCGGAAGACTCGGCGCCGTCACCGTCGCCACCAACATGGCCGGTCGAGGCACCGACATCATGCTCGGCGGGAACGCCGAGTTCCTCGCGGTGCAGGAGCTCAAGTCCAAGGGGCTCGACCCGGTCGAGACCCCCGAGGAGTACGAGGTCGCCTGGGACGAGACGTACGAGGCGATGAAGCAGGTCGTCGCGGAGGAGGCCGAGAAGGTCATCGAGGCCGGCGGACTGTATGTGCTCGGCACCGAGCGCCACGAGTCCCGCCGCATCGACAACCAGCTCCGCGGGCGCTCCGGCCGTCAGGGAGACCCGGGCGAGAGCCGCTTCTACCTGAGCCTCACCGACGACCTCATGCGTCTGTTCCAGTCGGGGGCGGCGGAGGCGATCCTGTCGCGCACGAACTTCCCCGACGACGTCCCGATCGAGTCCGGCCTGGTCTCTCGCGCCATCCGCAGCGCGCAGGCGCAGGTCGAGTCGCGCAACGCGGAGATGCGGAAGAACGTCCTCAAGTACGACGACGTCCTCAACCGTCAGCGCGAGGCGATCTACGCCGACCGCCGGCACATCCTTCAGGGCGACGACATCGCAGACCGCGTGCAGCACTTCATCGAGGACGCCATCACCGGCGTGGTGAACGACCACACCGGCGAGGGGCACAACGAGAGCTGGGACTTCGACGCGCTGTGGACGGAGCTGAAGACGCTCTACCCGGTCGGCGTGACGATCGACGAGGTCGTCGCCGAGGCGCAGGCGCACGGGCGCAAGGGCGGGATCACCGCGGAGGGGCTCACCCGCGAGCTGCTCTCGGATGCGAAGATCGCCTACGAGAAGCGCGAGGAGTCCCTCGGCGAGGCGGCGACGCGCGAGCTCGAGCGCCGTGTCGTCCTCCAGGTGCTCGATCGCCGCTGGCGCGACCACCTCTACGAGATGGACTATCTCAAGGACGGCATCGGCCTGCGGGCGATGGCGCAGCGCGACCCTCTGATCGAGTACCAGCGCGAGGGCTACGCGATGTTCCAGTCCATGATGGGGCAGATCAAGGAGGAGTCGGTCGGCTACCTCTACAACCTCGAGGTCGAGGTCCGTCGTGCAGGCGACACGCAGGCGACCGAGGTCGAGGCCAAGGGCCTCGCCGACGGGGCGGGCGAGCAGCGCCTCGAGTACTCCGCTGCGAACGACGCGGGGGAGGTCGAGGTCCGCAACGATCGCGGCCAGGTGCAGCAGGCGGCGACGGATCGCCTCCGTCAGGCGGCAGCCCGCGCCGCTGCGGCCGGCCAGCCCGAGGCGGATGCTCCGCGCGGCGCCTTCGGCCAGAAGACGGATGCCGCCCCCGCAGGCAACCGCGAGCAGCGCCGGGCACAGGGCAAGAAGAAGTAGACGCAGTCGTGCGCCCGTTCTCTTCGGTGGTGTCCGTGCGCCCGGGGGAATCCACGTCCCCGGGCGCACGGAGTCTGTGTCACATGGATGCGAGGGTGAGCTCGTCCTTGGGCGTGAAGACCGCCTGATCCCTCGTGACGCGATCCTGGAACCACTTGGCCAGGAACAGCACCGCCACCATCAGGTAGGCGACCGCGAACATGACCTGCGAGTCCGCGAGCCCCATGCTGAGGTCGGCGACCCGAGGCACCGGTGCGTGGATGACGCCGAAGAACGCCACGATCGCGGCGATCGTCGCGACGACGCCGCCGCTGACCGCCCTGTTCCGGATGGCGAACACCGCGATCATCCCCCAGAGGAGGGAGGACAGCGGTGCGCCGTTGCCGAGCGTGCTGATTCCGCTGTAGTAGGTGCCGGCGGCGTTGAGCGCCTGGGCGCCCACCTCGCCGGCGTTGGTGCCCGCGGACTTCAGCACGTTGTTCACGAGGCTGTTCGCCCAGCTGGCGATCCACGGGAACAGCGCGATGAACACGACGGGGAGCTCCACCTTCGGCGTCTCCCGCACCGACTGGGCGGCGGTGACGACGCCGATGTAGATGAGGATCGGCGCGATCGCGGCCAGCGGGACGATCGACAGCAGCACGGCGCTGAGGCCGAACAGGCCGACGGCGAACATCGTGATGCCGTTGAGCATCGTGTATCCGATGCCGGCGCCCATCTCCTTGTAGGCCGTGTGGCCGATGTACACGGTCACCGGGTACGGGTTGCCCATGAGGGCGCCGATCATCGTGGCGGAGCCGTTGACGAGCATGACAGGGCGCGCCCGGTACGAGTCGCCGGCGGCCTCGGCGGCCTCGATGTTCTCCAGGTCGAACACGTAGTTCGCCAGCGCCAAGGGCACAGCCGACGCCAGGTACGGCGCCGAGTGACCGAGGCCCTCGAGGAAGTTGCCGACGGAGACCTGCGGCGGGTTGAAGCCCGCGTTCGCCAGCGCGGCCTGCACGGCCTCCGGGCTCTGCAGCCCGAAGGCCCATGCCGCGGCGCTGCCGATGACGAGCAGCAGCAGGCCGGTCGGGACCTTGCCCAGGAACGGCACGCGGCCGAACCAGTTCATGAACACCAGGACGAGCACCACGAAGGCGACGACCGGGAACTGGAAGCTCTGCAGCATCGGGTTCATCGCGAGCAGCAGCAGTCCGAGGCCGGCGAGGCACGCGAGCAGCACGGAGCGCGGCACGGTGCGGCGCAGGACGTCTCCGAAGAAGGAGCCGACGAACAGCATCAGGCCTTCGAGGAAGCCCCACACCAGACCGACGCCGACGGCGAGCTCGGCGTTCTCCGTGGTCGAGTACACCGGCAGGATGACGAGGAACGTCACCGTGAAAATCGACGGAGCACTGGGGCCGGAGGGGAGCGCGACGACGTCGCCGCGACCCTCCTTCGCAGCCAGGCGGCGGGCGAACCACACGTACATCGACGAGGTGATCAGGATCGCGAGGCCGAACGCCGGCGCGATGCGGCCGACCACGATCTCGGACGGGAGACCCGCCATCGTGAGCAGCGCCGTGAACGTGATGATGTTGGTGAGGTTGTTGGTGAACAGCGCGAAGAACGCGGCGATGTCGCCCTTCTTCCACCACTTCAGCTCGGTGCCCGCAGCGGCGGGCGCGACGGCGGTCATGCCTTCACCGTCTCGGCGAGGGCGCGGAGCGCCTGCTGGAAGGCCTCGACCGGCGGGTGCGTGATGCCCGCGCCGATCATGCCGATGCCCGGCTCCTTGTGGGCGATGGCGGTGTTGATGATCGGCAGGATGCCGGTCTCCATCACCTTGCGCACGTCGATCCCGCTGGGGACGCCCATGAAGTCGAGCGCCGGAATGGTGATGTTCGGGTTGTTGCCCGTGGTGATCGCGTTCATCGTGCGCGAGTATCCCATCGCCTCGTCGACCGTGCCGCCGACGAGCGCGACGATCGCGGGTGCCGCCGCCATCGCGAAGCCGCCGATGCCGAAGGTCTCGGTGATCGCGGAGTCGCCCATGTCGAGTCCGGAATCATCCGGGGTGTAGCCGGCGAACATCGGGCCGACCACCTGCTGCGCGGGTCCCGTGAACCACTGCCCGCCGGTGCCGGACACGCGGATGCCGAAGTCCACGCCGTTGCGCGCCATCGTGGTGACGATCGTCGAGTTCTCGATGCCGTTCGCGGCGTCCATGGACGCCTTCGCCGCGACCATCCAGGTCGGACCGGAGAAGTAGTCGGAGGAGGCGACGAAGTCGAACACCTCCCGCTTCTCCTTGGTGGAGAAGTCGGTCTCGAGGATGTACGGCGCCAGCGCCTGGATGAGAAGGGTGGTGCCGGCCACGTTGCGGTTGTGCGCCTCGTCGCCCATGTGCAGAGCCTGCGAGAGCATGAGCCTCAGGTCGAGGCCGTCCTCGTTCAGCGCCATGGCCGCCGAGAGCACCGGACCGAAGACGTCGCGCATCCAGTTCAGGCGGTCGATGACCGACTGGTCGTTCGCGCCGAAGCGGAGGATCTTCGAGAGCTGCTCGGACAGGTTCGTGAACGCGGTGTTCCCGTGCGTGCGGTTGGTGACCTTGTGCACCCACATGCTCGCACTGGTGACGCCTGCCATCGAGCCGACCGACTGGTGCTCGTGGCAGGGCGAGAAGGTGATCTCACCGGAGGCGGCGAGCTCGAAGGCCTCATCGAGGTCCTTCGCCAGGCCCTCGAAGACCAGGGCGCCGGTGACGGCGCCCTTCATCGGGCCGGACATCCGGGTGAACTCGATCGGGGGACCGGCGTGCAGGATCGTCTTCTCGGTCATGCCGGGGACCGTGTCCAGCGCCTGGCCGAAGCCCTCGAGGAAGGGCTGGGCGGAGAGGATGCGGTCGAGGGCCACCTGGTTCGCGGCGTCGATCTTCTCCGCGACCGCCGGGTCTTCGAGGCGGCTCAGCGCGGCGATGACCTCGGGGTCCCCGCCGCCCGGCGGGGTCCAGTCCATCAGCACCGGCTGCACGCCCTGGGCCTGCAGGTCCTCGGCGAACATGTCCAGGCCGAGGTTGACCGGCTTCAGGCCGGTCGAGAACAGCTCGTTGACACTCATCAGTTGTCACCCTTCGCGACGAATTCGCGGGCCAGCAGCCCGAGGTTGGTGGAGGAG
The DNA here is from genome assembly GCF_011752045.1 of Microbacterium hydrocarbonoxydans. GTDB lineage: Bacteria > Actinomycetota > Actinomycetes > Actinomycetales > Microbacteriaceae > Microbacterium. The sequence continues at coordinate 945,918 of NZ_JAAKXW010000001.1, read as the reverse complement.
GAGGCGATGGTCACGCCGGCGGCCTCGAGCTGCGCCACCTGGGCGTCGAACGAGGGGGTGTCGATGTCGGTGCCCAGCACGTAGCCGAGGATCTCCAGGTGCTGACCGCGTGCGGCGGCCTTCTCCTTCGCCTCGGTGATCGCCGGGATCGTGACGCCCACCGGGTCCTCGTGGGCGCCGAAGCCCAGCACGAAGTCCATGGCGATCACGCCGACCTCGGGGTCGTCGGCCTCCTGCACGAGGCGCTGCAGCCGCAGCGAAGGGTCGATCATCGGGTGCGGACGGCCGTTGGTGAAGTCGTCGTCGCCCATGTCGAGGAAGGTGTGCTCGCGGGAGGCATCCGTGGCGCCGATGCGGCGGGCCGGGTCCTTCTGGATGTTGGAGTACACGTTGTCGTACTTGTCCAGCGCCGCGAACATGGCCTCGTCGCACAGGGTGCCGCCGCAGAAGAGCCCGCGGACGTACTTCTGCTCGGGAGCGAGCTTGGCGCGCACCTCCTCGATGAGCGGGATGTTCAGCGGGTGCTTGTCGAGCGTCGACTCGTCGATGCCGGAGGCGACGACGGCGGCGATGGCGAGCGGCTTGGTGCCCTTCACCATCGTCACGTTGTCGTAGCCGGAGTCGGTGCGATCGGAACCGAGGAAGGTGACGAACACGGGCTTCGACGCGGCGCCGGCCACGGCGAGGACCTTCTCCGCGACATCCTCCGCCGGGGGCTTGGAGACGATCACGATGACAGAGGTCTCCGGGTCGGCGTCGAGGGCGTTGATGCCGTCGATCATCGAGATGCCGCCGATCTCGGTGGACAGGTCGCGACCACCGGTGCCGATCAGCTGCGAGACGCCGCCGCCGAAGTCGTGGATGCGGACCGATACCTCCTGGCTGCCGGTGCCGGAGGCGCCGACGATGCCGATGCTGCCGCGGCGGACCGCGTTCGAGAACGCCAGGCCGACCCCGTTGATGATCGCGGTGCCGCAGTCGGGACCCATCACGAGGAGGCCCTTCTCATGCGCGAGCTGCTTCAGCGCGAGCTCGTCCTCGACCGCCACGTTGTCGGAGAAGATCATCACGTGCTTGCCGGCGTTGAGAGCCTTGCGGGCCTCCCGTGCGGCGAAGGCGCCGTTGACCGAGATCAGCACCAGGTTGGCGTCGGGGGCGTTCTCGAAGGCTCCGTCCAGGGTCCGGTAGCGGATCTCCGTCGCGCCGGTGGCGCCCTTGTCCTTGCGGGCGAGGATGTCGTTCACGGCCTGGATCGCCGCGTCGATGCTCTCGTCGTCGGCGTCGATGACGATCATGAGGTCGCTGGGTCTGGCATCGTCGATCGCGGCGTCGTTCACGCCGACGCTCTGGAGCACCTCCTTGTTCATCGGCGTCGCCATGCCGAGCAGAGCCTGGGTGACGCCCTCGACGGCGTTGGCCTTGGTGCTCATGGACATGAGCGACACGGAGTCGAGGTACGTGTTCTTCCTGATTTCGATGCGCCTTGTCATCGTGGTCCTTTCGGGGGAGGTCTCAGGCCTGGTGGCTCTCGAGGATGCGGACGATCTCGTCGTAGCCGCGCTGACGGGCGAGCTCTGCGGGGGAGACGCCCCAGGGGTCGGGCATTCCGGGCTTCGCGCCGTGGGCGAGCAGGAGCTCGACGATCTCCTGGCGAACCGGGCCGCCGTCGCCGAGGATGATCGTCTCGATCAGGGCCGTCCAGCCGAGGTTGTTCGTGAGGTTGACGTTGATGCGGGTGTTCTCCAGCAGATAGCGCACGACCTCCAGGTGACCCTTCTCGGCCGCCGGGGTCAGTCCGTTGCCGCCCATCCGGGTGAGGCGCTTCAGGTCGGCCCCGGCCTCGGCCATGGTCTTCACGAGCTCGAGGTCGTCGTTGATGCAGCCGTAGAGGAACGGGTTCGAGCACGTCTGGTCCTGCGCGTCGATGTCGACGCCCTCGGCGATCAGCGCGCGGACGACGTCGAGATGGCCCGCGCGGGCGGCGTGCAGGATCGCCGTCGCCTCCTCGCGGTCCACCGCGTTCCTGTCTGCGCCCTCGGCGAGGGCGGCGCGCACGCCGTCCAGATCGCCGGCTGCTGCGGCGGCGAGGTATCGCTCGTCTGCTGTGGTCATCGGATTGACTCCTTCTTTCGTGAGGACTGTTCGAGGTCGTGAGAGTGCGTGGCCGCGGAGATCCGCGCTGCGGCTTCGAGCTCGAGCGCGAGACGGATGCCGGTGAGGAGATCCGCACCGGAGCTGTGCCCGATGGCGAGGATCCGGCCGGCGGCGTCGTGGAGCGCCGCCGAGTCGGGTGCCGCGAGTGCGTGGACGAGATCGTGCATGCTCTGCCGGCCCCGGGCGGCGAGGGCGGCGCGGATGGTCGTCGCGCTGAGCAGCGTGGTCCGCTCCGCGTTCAGGTCCACGGCGCCGGCGAGGCCGGGGATGATCCGGTTCAGAACCATCCCCGGCTGCGCGGCGAGGAACGCGAGGCCGGTGAGGACGTCGTCTCCGGAGGGGGTGAGCCCCTCGCCGAGGCCGACGAGCCTGCTCACCGCTGCGGCGAGGGCGGCGTCGGAACCCGAAGCGGCGAGGGCGCCGGTCACGGCGGCGCGGAGGCCTTCGACGCCGTGGGCGAGAAGCGCCGCACTGGCGCGGCCGAACGGCGTCTGCGGCGCGGCGCCGTGGAAGAGGGAGAGCGTTCCGTGCGCCGCGACGAGCTGCGCGACGTCGAGCGCCGCCGGGTCGGCTCCGGTGGGGGTCCATCGTCGCTCGGGAGGGAGGAGGATGCTCACCGCGTCCGCAGCTGCCCCGATCCGGATCTCGCCGGGGCGGAGGGCCGCGGGGACGCCTTCGGCAAGCGCGAGCTGCGACCACTCCGCGACGGGGAGGCGGACGGTCCAGGGGGCGTCGTCGAGCTCGTCGGACACGACGCCGACGAGCAGGTCTCCGAACCGGAGGTTCGCGGCGCGGGCATGGACGGAGTGCACGGCCCCGTGGAGGGCGCCGGACGACCCGTCGGCGGAGGTCGCCGAAGGGTGGCCTGCCGTGCCTGAGAGCGTCTCCTCAAGCGCAGCATCCCAGGTCGTCGCCGTCGTGGCGATGAGGGTTGCGACGGGGGTCATCGTCTTCTCTCCGAGGGCCTGAGCATCCGGGTCGCATGCTCAGCTTTCTTTCCTGCCTACACGGTATACCATTACTCTCGTTGGCATACCATTTTTGTGAGTCTGGCTGGCCCGCGGGACTGACACCCACCCCCCCAAGGAGAACCTGATGCGCGTCGTAGTGGCACTCGGAGGCAACGCTCTCGCCCGTCGTGGCGAGCCGATGACCGCGGAATTCCTGCGCTCGAACGTCAAGTCCACGTGCGAGGCGCTCGCCAAGCTCGGCCGTGACAACGAGATGGTGATCACGCACGGCAACGGTCCGCAGGTGGGCCTCCTCGCTCTGCAGAATCTCGCGTACCAGGATGTCGCGGCCTACCCGCTCGACATCCTCGGGGCGGAGACGCAGGGCATGATCGGGTATGTCGTGCAGCAGGAGCTGTCGAACGCCCTCGGGGGCGAGCGCGAGGTCGCCGCGATCATCACCACCACCGTGGTCGACGAGTCGGACCCGGCATTCGACCGCCCCACGAAGCTCATCGGTCCGCAGTACTCCGCGCACGACGCCGCCGAGGCCGCCGCCGAGTACCGGTGGACGATCGCGAAGGACGGCAACGCCTTCCGCCGCGTCGTCCCCTCGCCGAACCCGCTGTCGATCGTGCAGGCGCCGCTGATCCGCCGTCTTCTCGAGGCCGGGAGCCTCTGCGTCTGCGTCGGCGGCGGCGGCGTGCCCGTGCGCGAGGACTCGAAGGGCCGCCACGTCGGCGTCCAGGCCGTGGTCGACAAGGACCTCGCCAGTGCCGCGCTCGCCGCCGACATCGGTGCCGACACCCTGATCATGCTCACCGACGGCGACTACGTCAGCGAGAACTGGGGCACCCCGGAGCAGCGCGACATCCACACCGCCTCGGCGGATGCCGTCGCGGCGATGAAGTTCGCCGAAGGCTCCATGCAGCCGAAGATCGATGCGGCGATCCGCGTCGCCCGCGCCGGCGGCCGTGCGCTGATCGGGCCGCTCGACCGCCTGGACGACCTCCTCGCGCGGAAGATCGGCACCGAGATCGTCCCGACCCTCGACGAGGGCATCCGCTGGGTCGAGAAGGCTCCCGCCAAGAAGGGCTGATCATCGCGCGAAGGGGGCGTGCGAGGATAGTGCTGTGAGCAGCAGATCTGAAGAGCGCGTGCTGGAGTCCACGCGGGCGGCCGACTGGCTGCGCGATGCGATCCTCGACGGCACCCGCGAGGCCGGTAGCCGACTCATCGAGCGCGATCTCGCGACGGAGTTCGGTGTCAGCCGGGTGCCGGTGCGCGACGCGCTGAAGCTCCTCGAGGCCGAGGGCCTGGTCGAGCTCCGTCCTCGGACCTGGGCGATCGTCCGGGAGTTCACCCCCAACGACCTCGCCGACCTCGACGAGGTCAGGCAGGTGCTCGAGCCGATGGCGTTCCGTCTCGCCGCGGAACGCCATCGGCGAGACGGCCTCGACCGGCTGCGCGCCGCCCTCGAGGACGAGCAGGAGAGCGCGCGCACGGCGAACAGCCGCGTGTCCCGCCGCGCCGCCGCCGACTTCCACGAGATCGTCGTCGAGCTCGCCGACAACAAGCTCCTCGGCGAGCTGATGAACGGCATCCGCAGCCGGATGCGCTGGGCGCTCGCCCAGCATGACGACCTCCAGCACATCGCGGAGGAGCACGTCGCCCTGTACGAGGCGATCCGCGACCGTGACGGCGACCGTGCCAGCGCGCTCGCCTACGCGCACGTCGACAGCAGCCGCCGGGAGCGGATCGCGCATGCGGAAGCGCTGCGCACCGGAACCGTGCCGGTGGTTCGCGCGGACTGACGGCCGCCCGCCGACCGGTATTCTTGGCGGATGACCCCATCGCGCCACTTCGACCAGTCGTCGAAGCTCAAGAACGTCCTGTACGAGATCCGTGGGAACACGCTCGTAGAGGCGGCGCGGCTGGAGGCGGAGGGGCACCGGATCCTCAAGCTGAACACCGGAAACCCCGCGATCTTCGGGTTCGAGGCGCCGTACCAGATCGTGCGCGACATGCTGGAGGCGCTGCCGACCTCGCACGGCTACAGCGACAGCAAGGGCATCCTCTCGGCGCGCCGCGCCGTCGTCAGCCGGTACGAGGAGATCGAGGACTTCCCGCTCTTCGACCCCGAGGACGTGTTCCTCGGCAACGGCGTCTCCGAGCTCATCACGATGACGATGCAGGCCCTCCTCGACGAAGGCGACGAGGTCCTCATCCCCGCTCCGGACTATCCGCTCTGGACGGCCATGACCAGCCTCGCCGGCGGCACCCCGGTGCACTACCTGTGCGACGAGGAGGACGGCTGGCAGCCCTCCCTGGAGGACATCCGCTCGAAGATCACGCCCCGCACCAAGGCGCTCGTGATCATCAACCCGAACAACCCGACCGGCGTCGTGTACTCGAGGGAGATCCTCGAGGGTCTCGTGCAGATCGCGCGCGAGCACGAGCTCCTGCTGCTCTCGGACGAGATCTACGACCGGATCCTCTTCGACGACGCCGTGCACATCCCGACGGCGACGCTCGCGCCCGACCTCCTCTGCCTGACCTTCAACGGTCTGTCCAAGACCTACCGTGTCGCCGGCTATCGTTCCGGATGGCTGGTCATCACCGGTCCGCAGGCGCACGCGAAGGGCTTCCTCGAGGGCATCAACCTCCTGGCCTCGACCCGGCTGTGCCCGAACGTCCCCGCGCAGCACGCCCTGCAGGCCGCGCTGTCCGGTGTGCAGTCGATCGACGCCCTCATCGCTCCGACCGGTCGTCTGCACGAGCAGCGCGACATCTCCTGGCAGGGGCTGGAAGCCATCCCGGGGGTCTCCTGCGTGAAGCCGCAGGGCGCGCTCTACGCCTTCCCCCGGCTCGACCCGAACGTGCACGAGATCAGGGATGACGCGAAGCTCGTCTACGACCTGCTCGTCGCCGAGCACATCCTGCTCGTCCAGGGGACCGGCTTCAACTGGCCGACTCCCGACCACCTGCGCCTGGTCACGCTCCCCGAGCCGCGCGTGCTGGCAGAGGCCGTCGAGCGCCTCGGGAACTTCCTGTCGAGCTACCGGCAGTAGCCGGCTCCGCCGCCGGTGCGACCGTCCGCGCCAGGCGTCGCACCGCAGCGACGAGCGGGGAGCGCGGTGTGACGTCGGCCATCGGTCGCGCGTGCAGCAGCGCGGCGTCCGCGGCGCGCTGATCGAGCGGGAGGAAGGCGACGTCGGTGATGCCCGCGAAGCGCTCCAGCGTGCGGCGGATCTGGCCGCGGGCGTCGATGCCGAGCGGTCCCGGCCGCACCTGGTTCACCACGACGGTCACCGGAGTCGCACCGCACAGGCGGCGCAGCTCGGCGTGGTCGCGCAGGAAGCGGCTGATGCCCAGCGGATCGGCCGCGGCGACGGCGACGATCGCGTCGGCCTCGCGGAGCGTCGCGGCGGTGGCCGCATGCCGGCGCGGGCCGGCGAGATCGAAGGTGGCCTCGTCGTCGGCGTCGAAGGCGGCCGCGACGTCGACGACGGTCTCCTCGGCCCAGCCCCTGCAGGCCTGGAGCGTCATGCGCAGCCGCGATTCGGAGAGCTCCGGCCAGCGGCTGGGGCGGTTCAGCCCGCCGAGGACCTCGATCTCGCCGGCCGAGGTCTGGAGGACGGCGGCGAGACGGGTGAGCTCTGCGTCGTCGAGGGCGCCGAGCTCCGCCCGGCGGCAGGCCGCGGCGATCCCCGGAGCGTCATCGCCGAGTCCCAGCAGCAGCGCGATCGAGGGGGCCACCGTGTCCGCGTCGACGAGCGCGGTGCGCCGGCCGGCGCGGGCGAGCTCGACGGAGAGCTGGATGGCGAGCGTGGATCGTCCGGGGCTGCCCTGCGGCCCCCAGACAGCGGTCACCCGGTTGGCGGGACCGGTCGGACGCTCTGCGGTGGCGGGCGACTCGGCGGCGAGGGCGGCGGCGACCTCCCAGCCGGCGACGTCTGCGGGGAGCGCGGCGGGCAGTCCGAACCGCGCCGGCAGGCGGCTGTCGCCTTCGCCCACCGCCAGGATCCGCACCCCGGCCCGGTCGCACGCGGCGACCAGCGCCGGGGTGAGCACATCCCGGGTGGCCGGCACGAGAAGCGCCTCGGTCTCGGGCGGCAGCGGGAGGATGCCGGCGGGGGACGTCACCCTGACCACGCGCACACCCTCGAGATCCAGTTCGGCGGCGAGGGCGCTCGCCCGCGGCTCCGCCACCGCCACGACGACCGCGGTCACGATCCCGATCCGACCGGGACGACGGAGAGGACCGAGCCGCCGGTGATCGCGGAGAGCACATCGGCGACGTCGGCGCGGTCGATCACGACCTCCACGGCCGTTCCGGCCGAGGCGAGCATGCTGTCGGACTCGAGCACGGCCGCGATGCTCGCATCCGCGACGAGGATGCGCGGCGCGTCGAGAGTGCGGCCGTCCTCCAGCGGCGGCGCGTGCCACAGCTCGACGACCGTGCCAGGGGACACGCCGGCGGGGATGCCGGTGCTGCTCTCGACGACGATGGTCGTCGACCTGCTGTCGTCCGCATCGGCGGCGGCCGAGGCAGGCATCAGCTCGCCCTCGGCGACGGTGCGCGCGGCGACCTGGCCCGGCTCGAGATCCTGAGGCGCGAGATAGTCCGCGGTGAGGGCTCCGAGCCCCACCTCGACGACCTGGAAGTCGCCGGAGACCAGAGCCTCGCCCTGGACGATCGTGCGGTTCGCCTGGAGCACCGGGGTCGTCCTGCCCGCCGAGGACACGACCAGCCAGACTCCGGCGATCGACAGGATGACGAGCACGACGCCGATGAGGAAGCGGATGTCGCCCCAGAACGCGCGGCGGGGGCGGGGGAGGGAGGTCATGCCGCCATCGTCACAGAAATCCGGGCGGGGCCTCCCGAGTTATCCACAGGTCATACTCGTGAGCGGCAGGATGGTCCCGCCGGTGGAGAATGGACGCATGCCCGATTCGCCCGCATCCGCTCCGCGGTTCCTCGCGCCCGCGCAGGTCGCCGAGCTGCTCAGCATCGAGGTGGACGAGGTCATCGCCCTGGTCTACGAGGGCCGGCTCCGCGGATCGCAGCTGGGGTCGCCGGCGCGATGGCGGGTGGAGGAATCGAGTCTCACCGAGTACCTCGCCGAGCAGTCCGAGGAGGCAAGGCGCATGGCCCTGTGGCGGCAGTCGAACGAGGCGAGCTTCCCCGAGGTCTGGGGGACCTCCCGGCCTCAGGGGAGCTGAGCGACCGAAGCCTGTACCGACGCGACGGCGGCGAAGGGGATGATCCGGAAGCCGTGCACGGCGTCCGCGCGCCGGGCGTCGCCCGGATCGTGCAGGGCGATGTCCAGGTGATCGGCGCCGGCACGGTCGATCGTGCCGTGCAGGTCATCGCCGTCGACGGTCGTCAGCCGGACGGCCACCCGTCTCCGGGCGAGGTCGCGCAGCACGAATCCGAGGGTCATCCGCTCTCGGAGCGATGGCGGCTCGTCCCCGGTGTCGTCGAGGCTGCCCAGCAGCGCGCCGTGGTCGACGGCGATGCCGTGGATCGCGTGCAGGGGGAGGAGGCGGACGGCTCGACCGGCCGCTGCGCCGTCGTCCGGCGCGCCGAGGACGGCGACCCAGTCGGCGCCCAGGGACTGCAGCCGCGCACGGAACCGGCCCGGACCCGCCAGATCGATCGTCGCAGAGGCTCCGCCGGCGCACAGCACCCTCAGACGGCTCCGGAGGTCGAGCCGGGAGATGCGCAGGCGCTCGGACTCGGCGTCCAGAGCGGCGCGCTCGGCCTCCCATTCGGAGGCGAGCTGCCCTTCGAGGTCTTCGAACAGTCGATCCCAGTGCACCCGACCGAGCGTAGGCGACCGGCCGGGTGCGGCGTACGAGTTATCCACAATTGTCCGATCCGGACCGCGTCCGTCGATCGAGCCATGCTCTACTGGCCGCAGTCTTCACCGATGGAGAGTGCCGCAGATGACGCTTCACGAGTACTTCGCACCGCAGCCGACGCCCCGGGCAGAGCTTCCGGACCCGGCCCCGCTGCTGCGCAGCCTCACGCAGGGCGTCCTCGAAGTGCTCGCCGGCGTGCGGGAGGTCGACCAGCTGGCCCGCTGGTTCAGCGAGGACGCATACCGCAACCTCGTGACCAGGGCGAATCTCTCCGCACGGGCTCGCAGCGCCAGGGGTGTCCCGCCGGCGCGCCCGACGTTCGAGATCCGCTCGATCCGGGTCTCGGAGCCCGTCGACGGCGTCGTCGAGGCCGTCGTCGTTGTCGCGGGCCCCGGTCGCACGCGCGCCGTCGCGATCCGCCTGGAGGGCCTGGACCGGCGCTGGCGCGCCTCGTCGCTCGCGGTGCTGTAGCCTCGCGGGCCCGGCATCTCCGCCCCAGTAGGCTGGGGGAGTGTCAACCCTCAGTGATCTCGCCCATGCCCAGGGCCGCCTGACCGACAGTGACGTCGAATGGCTCCATCGTCTCGCCGGAGACGGCCAGCTCCTCGCCGATCTCGCCTCCGCGGACATCGTCGTCTGGATCCAGACCGATGACGGCTCCTTCATCGCCGTGACCCACGCCCGGCCCAGCGGGGCAGCGACGCTCTTCTATCGAGACATCGTCGGCGAGCGGGTACGGCCCCAGTGGCGCACACAGGTGCAGGGCGCCTTCGAGTCGGGTGAGATCGTCGACTCCTCCTCGCCGGACTGGTTCGAGGAGACGCCGACGCGGGTGCGCGCCGTGCCGATCGTGAACGATCGCCGCACGAGCGAACAGCGGCCGTCCGTGATCGGGGTCGTCACGCGGCACACGAACCTCGGGGAGGCGCGCACGCCCTCACGCCAGCAGATCACCTTCGACGAGTGCGCGAACGACCTGTTCCGGATGATCGCAGAGGGCAGCTTCCCCGACCTGGCGGCTCCGACCTCACCGCGGCGAGGCGCGCCGCGCGCCTCCGACGGCCTCATCCGGATCGACGTCGACGGCATCACCACCTTCGCGAGCCCGAACGCGCTGTCGGCCTTCAACCGCATGGGCTTCGAGGACGAGCTCGAGGGGGAGTCCCTCGCCGAGGTGACCACCCGTCTCGTCCCGCCGTCGCGCCAGGTCGACGAGTCGCTGCCGGTCGTCGTCACGGGACGCGCCCCCTGGCGCACGGACATCGAGGCGCGCGGAGTCACGGTGTCGCTGCGGGCGATCCCGCTGAAGGACCACGGCACCCGCATCGGCGCGATCGTGCTCTGCCGTGACGTGTCGGAGCTGCGCCACCAGGAGCAGGAGCTCATCACCAAGGACGCCACGATCCGCGAGATCCACCACCGGGTGAAGAACAACCTGCAGACGGTGGCATCGCTCCTGCGCATCCAGGCCCGCCGCACCCACTCCGACGAGGCGCGCGACGCCCTCACCCAGGCCATGCGCCGGGTCGACTCGATCGCGGTCGTGCACGACACGCTCGCGCAGGGCCTCACGCAGAAGGTCGACTTCGACGAGGTGTTCCACCGCGTCCTCAAACTCGTCGCCGAGGTGGCCTCTGCCCCGAACACCCGCGCCAAGACGCAGTCCACCGGCCGCTTCGGCGTGCTGCCCAGCGAATACGCGACGCCGCTGGCGCTGGCGCTCACCGAGGTCGTCACCAACGCGGTGGAGCACGGGCTCGCCGGGCAGGAGGGCCTGGTCACCATCGATGCGGCGCGCACCGAGGAGAACCTGCGCGTCACGGTCCACGACACGGGTCTCGGCCTCCCCGAGGGCCGCATCGGCCAGGGCCTGGGCACGCAGATCATCCGCACGCTGATCCAGGGCGAGCTCGGCGGCACCATCGAGTGGCGCGGCAGCGAGGGCGAGGGGACGGAAGTGGTCATCGACATCCCGCTGCGCTGGCTGAAGAAGTAGCCGGACACGGAAGCGGCCCCCGAGACGTCGTCTCGGGGGCCGCTCTCTCGTCGCTCAGGAAGCGCGGCGGGCGCGCGCGGCGCGGCGCTTGAGGGCGCGGCGCTCGTCCTCGGAGAGACCGCCCCAGACACCCGAGTCCTGGCTGGTCTCCAGGGCGTACTGCAGGCAGATCTCGGTCACCGTGCAGGTGGCGCAGACGGTCTTCGCCTTCTCGATCTGATCGACGGCGGGGCCGGTGTTCCCGACGGGGAAGAACAGCTCGGGGTCGACGGTCAGGCAGGCGGCCTTGTCGCGCCAGTCCATGGGGGCTCCTCGGTGTGGATTTCAAGAGATGTCGCAGCGCGACGACTCGGATTCGGGCGGCAGATCGGGGTTCAGCTACCCTGTTCAGGTGCGGACGGGTGTCCGCTGTTTGTGATGCGAGCGCGATGCCCGCCCCACGCCGCTGTGGGAGCACATGACTTTGTCTATTCTGTTACATGCAGGTTACGAAATCAAGGGTTTCCGTGCCTCTCATCCGATTCTCAGGAGACATCGTGCGCGCACCCCGACTCGCCCTGGCCGCGGCGGCCGTCCTCGCCGCAGAGGCGGTGGCGCTGGCCGTCTTCGCGCTGATCGAGCTCGTCGGACTCGGCGCCGGCGACGCGGCATCCCTGCCCACCGCGCTGGCGCTGATCGTGCTCACCCTGCTGGGCGCCGTGGCGCTCGCGGCGTTCGCGTTCGGGACGCGCGCCGGCCGCTCCTGGGCGCGCTCCGGCGGAGTGGTGTTCCAGGTGCTCGCCGTGGCCCTGGCCCTCGCCGCGCTCACGCTGCAGCCCGTGCCGTGGGTGTTCGTCGTCGCGGTGGGCCTGCCGGGGCTGGTGGCATTCGGGCTGCTGATCGCCAGCGCGCGCGCCGAGGCGGCCCCCCGCGCAGACTGACGCGGAGCGGGGCGGCGGGCGTCAGGCGTCGATGCCGAGCAGCCTGCGCAGGCGTGCGACGTGCCCGGTGGCCTTCACGTTGTACAGCGCCAGGGTGATGACGCCGTCCTCGTCGAGCACGAAGGTCGAGCGGATGACTCCCTCGATGACCTTGCCGTAGTTCATCTTCTCTCCCCACGCGCCGTAGGCGGCGTGCACCGCGTGGTCGGGGTCGCTGAGCAGGGTGAAGGTGAGCCCGTCGCGCGCGCGGAACTCGGCCAGCTTCTCGGGGGTGTCACGGGAGATGCCGACGACGCGGTACCCGGCGCCCTGCAGGGAGGAGATGCTGTCGCGGAAGTCGCACGCCTGCGTCGTGCACCCGGGGGTCATCGCGGCCGGATAGAAGTAGAGGACCGTCTTCTGCCCGCGGAGGTCGGCGAGGCGGACGGCGCGGCCGTCCTGGTCGAGGAGGGAGAAGTCGGGGGCTGCGGTTCCGGTTTCGAGGCGCTCAGTCACCCGGCAAGCCTACCGGCCCGGGGTCTGCTCGGCCTTGTCCGCGAAGGTCTGCAGCAGGCGCTGCAGGGAGTCCAGCCGTGCGCGGCCCGTCTCTCCGAGCTCTCCGTCCACCGCCGCCTCGATGAGGGCGCAGTCCGGAGCGTCCGCGAGGTGCGTGCAGCCGCGAGGGCAGTTCTCGGCGATCTCCGCGAGCTCGGTGAAGGCGGCGAGGATGTTCGCCGGGTCGACGTGCCCGAGCCCGAAGGAGCGCACTCCCGGGGTGTCGATGACCCATCCGGTGCCCTCGGCACCCTGGTAGCGCAGCGACACCGTCGACGAGGACGTGTGGCGTCCGCGGCCGGTCACCTGGTTCACGTGACCGGTGGCGCGCCCTGCGGAGGGGACGAGTGCGTTGACGAGGGTCGACTTGCCCACGCCGGAGTGCCCCACGAACACGGTGGAGTGCCCGATGAGCGCCGCGCCGATCTCGTCGACCGGCATCACCTCCCGGGCGCTCTTGAACACCCGGAGCTCTTCGAGGCCGTCGAAGTGGGAGAGGAACGGGGCCGGGTCGGCGAGGTCGGTCTTGGTCACGACGAGGAGCGGGCGGATGCCGGCGTCCAGCGCCGCGACGAGATAGCGGTCGACCAGGCGGGCCCGCGGCTCGGGGTCGGCGGCCGCCACGACGATCAGCATCTGATCGGCGTTGGCGACGATGACCCTCTCGACCTGGTCGGTGTCGTCCGCGCTGCGGCGCAGCAGGGAGGTGCGCTCCACGATGCCGACGATCCGGGCGAGGGTCCCCTCGGTGCCAGACGTGTCCCCGACGACGCGTGCCTGGTCGCCGGTGACGATCGGCATCCGGCGCAGTTCGCGGGCCCTGGTGGCGGTGATGGTGCGCTCTTCTGCGGTGTCCTCTCCGAGAAGCACGGAATAGCGCCCGCGGTCGACGCCGAGGACGCGGCCGATCTGCGCGTCCTCGTGGGCGGGGCGGCGCTTGGTCCGCGGTCGGTTCGCCTTGGGGTTCGGCCGGCTGCGGATGCTGCTCTCGTCGTACTCCTCGAAGTCGTCGTCGAGGTCGTCGTCGCCGCCGAGCCAGCTCACGCGGAGTCGCCCCGCAGCATCCGCTCCCAGAGGAGGGTGAACTCGGGCAGCGTCTTGGCTGTGGTGCCGATGTCGTCGATCTCGACGCCCGGTACCCGGAGGCCGATCAGCGCACCCGTGGTCGCCATGCGGTGGTCGTGGTGCGCGGCCCAGGATCCGCCGGTGAGCGGGCGCGGGATGATGCGCAGTCCGTCGGAGAGCTCCTCGGCCTCGCCGCCGAGCGCGCGGATGTTGCCGACGAGGGCCGCGATCCGGTCGGTCTCGTGCAGGCGGATGTGCCCGATGCCCCGGATCGTGGTCGGCGACTCGGCGAACGCGGCGAGGCCGACCAGGGTCGGCGTGAGCTCGCTCGCGGCCGACAGATCGAGGTCGAGACCGCGGATGCCTGCGCCGGCGCGCACCGTGAGGGTGCCGCTGTGGCGGCCGACGTGCGCGCCCATCGCCTGGAGGATCTCCGGCAGCAGGTGGCCGGGCTGAGTGGAGTGCACCGGCCACCCGGTGACGGACACGGAGCCTCCGGTGACCAGCGCGGCGGCGAGGAACGGCGCGGCGTTGGAGAGGTCGGGTTCGATCGCGATCTCCTTGGCGCGCGGCACGCCCGCCTCGACGAGCCACTCGCCGACGCCGGGGCGCTCGATGCGGATGCCGCGGCGGCTGAGCGCCTCGATGGTCATGTCGATGTGCGGCAGGCTCGGCAGGTGCGTGCCCGTGTGCACGAGGTGCAGGCCGACGTCGAAGCGCGGGGCGGCCAGCAGGAGTCCGGAGACGAACTGGCTGGAGGCGGAGGCGTCGATCTCGATCCGGCCCCCGCGGATGCGGCCGTGGCCGCGGATCGTGAACGGCAGAGCCCAGGTGCCCTCGTCGTCGATGTCGACGCCGAGATCACGCAGCGCGCTGATCAGCCCGCCCATGGGTCGGTGCAGCGCCGTCTCGTGCGCGGTCAGGTGCACGTCGTGCTGCGAGAGTCCGGCGAGCGGGGCGATGAACCGCATCACGGTGCCGGCCTGACCGCAGTCGACCGTGGTGCCGCCGAGGAGCTTCGCCGGCGTCACCACGAGGTCGGGGCCGAACTCGCCGTCGCCGTCGACCTCCTCGATGCCGACGCCGAGGGCGCGCAGGGCGTCGACCATGCGGCGGGAATCGTCGGAGTGCAGCGGGGCGATCAGCCGGCCGGGGCCGTCGGCGATCGCGGCGATGATGAGCTCGCGATTCGTCAGCGACTTGGAGCCGGGGATCGTGACGGTGGCGTGCACGGCCCCGGAGGCGGTGGGCGCGGTGTAGGCGCCCTGGACAGGGGAGGGGGAATACCTGTTGACGCTCATCGGTTTCCACCTTAGTAAAGACGAGCGGTCCGCCGACCGAAAAGGCGCGGCCGCACCCCCGAGGAGAGAGCATGCTCGCCACGCTGGAACGCGAGGCTGTGGACCTCAGCGGCCTAGACTGGCCGGTGATGGATGACACCGTAACCGCAGACACGGTCAGCGACCCTCGACGCGAGTTCGAGGAGCAGGCGATCCCGTTCATGGATCAGCTCTACGCCGCCGCCATGCGCATGACCCGCAACCCTGCCGACGCCGCGGACCTCGTGCAGGAGACGTTCGTGAAGGCGTACGGCTCCTGGGCGACGTTCTCGCAGGGCACGAACCTCAAGGCGTGGCTCTACCGGATCCTCACCAACACCTACATCAACATCTATCGCAAGAAGCAGCGCGAGCCCTTCCAGGGCACGATCGACGAGCTCGAGGACTGGCAGCTGGGCGGCGCGGAGTCGACCACGGCCTCGCACAGCCGCTCGGCCGAGGCGGAGGCGATCGATCGGATGCCGGCATCCGTCGTGAAGGACGCCCTGCAGGCCGTTCCGGAGGACTTCCGCCTGGCGGTGTACCTCGCCGACGTCGAGGGATTCGCCTACCAGGAGATCGCCGACATCATGAAGACGCCCATCGGCACCGTGATGAGCCGCCTGCACCGTGGCAGGCGGATGCTGCGGGAGCTGTTGGCAGACTACGCCGCCGAGCGGGGCATCGCCGCGGCAGAACCAGGGAGCAGGAAATGAGCGACTGCGGCTGCGCCAAGGCCCGTCAGGATCTGGAGGAATACCTCCGCAACGAGGTCTGCAAGACCGAGCACACCGAGATCCGCGAGCATCTGGAGAACTGCCCGTCGTGCCGTGACGAGGCGCTCGTGGCGAAGACCCTCACCGAGGTCGTCGCGCGTGCCTGCAAGGAGACGGCTCCGGAGGAGCTCCGCGACCAGGTGTTCGCGCGCCTGCGCCAGGTGCAGGCCGCCCAGCACTGAGCACATCGCGGGGGCGCTCGCGCCACGGGGACGTCCGCCGTCTGATTAGGGTGGGGGCATGACCTTCATCGATGCCAGGGATGTCTCCGCCGACCCGACCTCCGCGACGAGACTCGCCGATGACGGGCTGGAGTACCGGGTCGTCGACGTCGCGGACGCGACCCGCGCCACGGCGTTCCAGCGGGCGGTGTCGCGCGGCTTCCTCGGCGCTGAGCCGACTGCGGAGGCCGTGGAGCACGGTCGCGCCCCCTTCGAGGCGCGCCGCAACGTCGGCGTCTACGAGGCCGGTGCGGCCGCCGAGGCCCTTCCGGTGGCGACGACGAACTCCTGGGTCACGCCGCTGACCGTTCCGGGCGGCGCCGAGATCGGGATGTGGGCGATCAGCGTGGTCACCGTCGCTGCGACCCACCGCCGTCGCGGCATCGCGCGGGCGCTCCTCGAGGGTGAGCTCCGTGCGGCAGCTGAGGCGGGCGTGCCGATGGCCGGTCTCACGGTCTCGGAGGCCACGATCTACGGGCGCTACGGCTTCGGGCCGGCCGTCCCGGTGACGCGTCTCGCGATCGACACGCGTCGCGCGGGCTGGTCGGGCCCGTCGCCCGACGGCCGCGTCGAGTTCGTCGCGAAGGAGGAGCTCGCGGCCGATCTCGGCACTGTGCACGAGCGCGTCCGGCGCACGCGCCCGGGCCAGATTCCCGGCTGGACGGGGAGATGGCAGGGCTTCGCCGGCCTCTCGCCGTCCGACGCCGACCGGGACCGGGTGCGCGGCGTCCGCTATCTCGACCAGGCGGGGGAGCTCCGCGGCGCGCTCGCCTACACGCTCAGCGAGAAGGACGGCACCTTCCGATTCGGAATGCACATCCGCATGCTGGTGGCGGAGACGTCCGACGCGCTCGCCGCTCTGTGGCGCTTCGCCCTGCAGCACGACCTCGTGGACGAGGTCGACGCAGGGCTCCGGGCGCTCGACGATCCGCTGCCGTGGCTGGTCGCCGACCCGCGCGGCGTGACGAAGACCGAGCACGACCACGGCTGGCTCCGGATCCTCGATGTGCCCGCCGCGCTCGTCGCGCGCCGCTACGCGGCGCCGCTCGATCTCGTGATCCGGGTGAGCGACCCGCTGGGGTTCGCGGCCGGGGACTGGAGGCTGCGTGTCGACGGCACCGGGGCTGCGACGGCGGAGCGGGCAACCGGTGCGGAGCCGGACGTGCTGCTCGGCGTCGCCGACCTGTCCAGCCTCTACCTGGGCGGCGTCAGGGCGGCGACGCTGCACGCAGCCGGGCGCATCGGCGCGGATGCGGCGACCGTCGACGCGCTCGACCGCGCCTTCGCGTCGTACCCGGTCCCGTCGCTCGACATCTGGTACTGACGCGCAGTCGCAGACCTGTCCGAGAAGCGTCGGACATTGGCGGTCGGGGCCCTGACAGGGTGCCGGCGGCATGCCGCAGTATGAGCGGGTGACTGCGACGACGACCCGGCCGGTGCGGGGCCTCGGCCTGCTGCAGGGCGTGGCGCTGTACCTCGCCTCCGTGCTCGGCACCGGGCTGCTGGTGCTCCCCGGTCTTGCGGCGCGCGCTGCCGGTCCGGCGAGCCTCGTCTCCGTCGCGGCGGTCACGCTGCTCGCCATCCCGCTGGCGTCGACGTTCGCGATCCTCGCCGCCCGGTATCCGGATGCGGGCGGTGTGGCGAGCTACGTCCGCAGGGCTCTCGGCGACACCGCGGCGAGGGCCGCCGGCTACTGGTTCCTCTTCGGCGTCTCCGCCGGCGGTCCGGTCGTCGCGATGCTCGGCGCGCAGTACACGGCCGCCGTGCTCGGCATCGCCAGAGCCGCAGTGCCCGCGCTGGCCCTCGCCTTCTTCATCGCGCCGCTCGGGGTGAACATGTTCGGCGTCCGCGTCGCGGGGTGGCTTCAGCTGGTGCTCACGGGGCTCCTGCTCGTCGTCGTCGTCGTCGTGGTGGTCGCGCTGGCGGCCCCGGCCGTGGAGATCGACAGCTTCACGCCGTTCCTCCCGTACGGATGGGGCGGTGTCGGGACCGCCGTCGTGATGTTCGTGTGGGCGTTCGCAGGCTGGGAGGTAGGCACGCACATCTCCGGCGAGTTCGCGCATCCGCGGCGGGTCATCCCTATCGCCACCGCTATCACGCTCGTGCTCTCCGGGGCGGCCTATCTCGCCCTGCAGATCGTCACGGTCGGGGCGCTGGGGGAGCAGGCAGGAGAAGGTGACGTGGTGCTGCTCGACCTCGCCGCCCGTGGGGCGCCCGGCGCTGCGCCCGCGATGATCGGCGCCGTCGCGGCGATCGTCGCCGTCGGGGTGCTCAACGTCTACCTCGGGGCGTTCGGCAAGCTCGGCGCCTCGCTCGCGGCCGCCGGCGACCTCCCCGCGTGGTTCGCGCGCGGGGCGAGGAGCGGGGAGGTGCCGCGCCGGGCGCTCCTGCTCACGGCCTCCGTCGCGTCGGCCTACTTCCTCGTCCTGTTCCTCACCGGGATGGACCTCCAGCCGTTCATCCTCGTGCACACGGCGAGCATGGTCGCGATCTACGCGCTCGGGATGGTCGCCGCCATCCGCATCCTAGACCGGGGCACCCTCGGCTGGTGGACGGCCATCGTGGCGGCGGTCCTCTGCGCGGGGCTGCTCCTGCTCGCGGCATCCGCCCTCCTCGTCGCCGCCCTGCTCGCCGCTGCAGCCGTGCTCGTCACGGTCGCGCGCCGTATCAGGAAAAGATTCTTTACAAAATAATTGGAAAGGTCTTTACCGGAAAGAACCTTTACTATAACCTCGCTTCGAGGCGGACCCCGTCCGTCCTTGCTCGACCAAAGCAACGAAGCCCTTGAGACGAGGTTCCCCATGCACGACAACCACTGGAGGAAGGCCCTTCCTCTCGTCGCCGGCGCCGCCGCGCTCGCACTGACCCTGGGCGGCTGCACCCCCGCGCCCGCCGCGTCCGGAGCGGACCGCCCGCTGCGGATCTGGTCGGGATCGATGACCCCCATCGCCAACAACTTCAACCCGTTCGCCGTCGACACCGCCACACACCTGACCTTCGGCGCGATCTACGAGCCCCTGTTCTTCTTCAACCAGCTCTCGTCCGACGAGCCGGTGGGACTCATCGGCGACGCCTACGAGTTCAGCGAGGACGGCACCGTCCTCACCATCAGGATCAAGCCGGACCTCAAATGGAGCGACGACAAGGACCTCACCGCCGAGGACGTCGCGTTCAGCCTCGGCTACGGATCGAACCTCGATCCTGACATGCTGTCGGCGGAGGCGACCGACGCCACCACCGTCGTCGTCACCTACTCGACCCCCAAGTTCACCGCAGCGTCGCTCATCCTCGGGTCGACCTGGATCGTGCCCGAGCACGTCTGGGAGGGGATCGAGGACTACATGTCGGAGACGAACCCGAACCCGGTCGGCTCCGGTCCTTACAAGCTCAAGGCGTTCACCGACGCCGCGTACACCCTCGAGGCGAACCCGCTGTTCCGCGAGGGCGAGCCGGACGTCAAGGAGGTCCAGGACGTCGGCATCGACTCGAACCAGTCCTCCGAGGACCTGCTGAAGACAGGCAAGCTCGACTGGGTCGGCCAGTTCATCGCCAACCCGGACGGCGTCACCGCGAACGGCCGGATCAGCACGATGAACCAGCAGCAGGACCCGACGGTCATCATGACCTGCGCCGATGCGACTCTCGGCTGCGAGGGAGCGCAGACGGATCCGGCGGTGCGGCAGGCCCTCAACCTCGCCATCGACCGCGGCGCGATCAGCGACAAGGCCTTCGCCGGTCTCTCCGGCGAGGCGTCGCCGAGCTTCGCGCTCCTGCCGCGCGACGAGAAGTGGCTGGCGGATCCGGAACTCGCGACGAGCCCGCAGGAGGCGGATGCCGAGGCGGCGGCCGCGGTCCTCGAGGCCGCGGGCTACACGAAGGACGGCGAGGGCTTCTACGGAAAGGACGGCGTCGCCATCGAGCTCGACCTGTTCTCGCCCGACGGATGGACCGACTACAACGATGCGGCGAAGCTCATCAGCGCCCAGGCCGCGGAGGCCGGCATCCGCGTGAACGCCCGCACCGTGTCCGAGGCCGAGTACTGGACGCCGGTCTCGAACGGCGAGTTCCAGCTGGCCCTCTACGGCCTCACGCAGTCCCTCGTCGCCGATCCGTTCTCGAACTACGACCAGTACTTCGCGACGGCCGCGACGGCGAAGGTGGGCGAGATGCCCAGCAGCGGACAGAACTACGCCCGGTACACGAATCCGGTGGTCGACGAGGCGGTCGCGGCCGCCGGCGCCACGCAGGACGAGGCGATCAAGAAGGACGCCTACGCGACCATCCAGGGCGAGATCGCCCGCGATCTGCCCTACATCCCCGTCGTGCTGAACGCATCCCAGTCGTTCTTCAACACCGCGGACTTCACCGGCTGGCCCACCGAGGACGACATGTACGCGGCCCCGCTGCCGTACCTGTCCACCGCCTCCGCGGTCATCCTGACGCATCTGCGTCCCGCGAAGTAGGGGGACCGCGCCCATGGTTCGAGCCGCCGAGAGGAGGATGGCATGACCTTCTGGATCCGTCGCATCGTGTTCTACATCGTCACGCTCTGGGCCGCCATCTCCCTCAACTTCCTGCTCCCGCGGATGCTGCCGGGCGATCCGGCGGCGATCATGCTGGGCAAGCTCCGGAGGGCGAACGGAAACCGTCCGCTGTCGGAGGAGACGATCAGCGCGATCACCTCCATCCTCGGGGCGGAGAAGGGCTCGACCCTGTGGGACCAGTACCTCGCGTACTGGGGCCGGATGCTGCAGGGCGACCTGGGGATCTCCTCGACCCGGTATCCGGCCCCGGTGGGCGAGCTCATCGCCGCGGCGCTGCCGTGGACCGTGACGCTCGTCGGCGCGGCCACCGTCATCTCCTTCGTGCTCGGGATCGTCGCCGGAGCCTGGGCAGGCTGGAAGCGCGGCACCTGGGTCGACCAGCTCGTCCCGGTGACCACATTCCTCCAGTCCGTCCCCTATTTCTGGCTGGCTCTGGTCCTCGTGGCCGTGTTCTCCGTGCAGCTCGGCCTGCTGCCGATCATCGGCGGCTACGACGTGTTCGCCTACCCGGCGGGTCCGGAATGGAGCCCCGCATTCATCGGCAGCGCATTCGTGCACGCCCTCCTGCCCGCCGTCACGATCGTGATCTCCTCGGTCGGCGGCTGGCTGCTCGGGATGCGGAACATGATGGTGCAGACCATGGCGGAAGACTACGTCCTCACGGCGGAGGCGAAGGGGCTGCGCCCCTCGCGCATCCGCGGGGCGTACGCGGCCCGGAACGCGTCGATCCCGAGTCTCGCCGGGTTCGGCATCGCGCTCGGGTTCGTGGTGGCGGGCTCCATCGTGACGGAGCAGGTGTTCAGCTATCCCGGCATCGGGAAGCTGATGATCCAGGCGGTGCAGGGGCTGGACTACGCGCTCATGCAGGGGGTCTTCCTGGTCATCACGCTCACCGTGCTCGCGGCCAACCTCCTCATCGACCTCCTGTACGGCTTCATCGACCCGAGAGTGCGCCGCAATGGCTGATCTGATCACGGCGCCCCTCGCCGAATCCACGCACGCCGTGGCCGTGTCCCGCGCCGAGCGGCGTCGCCGCGTGCTGCCGCACCTGTCCGGCAAGCTCCTCGTCGGCATCCTGCTGATCGCGGCGATCACCCTGTTCGGACTCATCGGTCCGCTGCTCGTCGGAGATCCGCGGGACGCCGGGTTCGAGGCGCTGCTGCCGCCGAGCGCCGAGCATCCGCTCGGGACGACCAAGCTCGGCCACGACGTGCTCGCCCAGATCGCGACCGGCACGCAGGGGTCGCTCTTCGTCGGCGTGGTCGCCGGTTCCGTCGCCCTCGCGCTCGCGCTGCTCTTCGGGGTCCTCGCCGGGTACTTCGGCGGCGTGCTCGACGAGGTCCTGATGCTGATGACGAACATCATGCTCGTCATCCCCGGTCTACCGCTCGTGATGGTGATCGCCGCGTACGTGCAGCACACGGAGGGACTCGGCGCCCTCGCACGGAGCTCCCTGCTCGTCGCCCTCGTCCTGGGGATCACCGGCTGGGCAGGCTCCGCGGTGGTGCTGCGGGGCACCGCGCGGTCGCTGCGGACCCGGGACTACGTGGCCGCGGCCGTGGTGGCGGGGGAGCGGCCGCTGCGGGTCATCTTCGTGGAGATCCTGCCGAACCTCGTGCCGCTGCTCGCGGCGCAGCTGATCTTCGGCGTGATCTTCGCGGTGCTCGGCGAGGCCGGACTCTCCTACCTGGGCCTCGGACCGACGGGCTCGATCACCCTCGGCACCGTCCTCAACGACGCCCAGACCGGGCAGGCGGTCGGCAGCGGGGCGTGGTGGTGGTTCGTCCCTCCCGGTGCCATCATCGCCCTCATCGGAACCGGCCTCTCCCTGATCAACTTCGCGATCGACGAGATCGTGAACCCGAAGCTGCGCCTGGCGCCGATGGCGGCACGCCGGCAGCGGCTCGCGCGACGCTCCGGCCGCGGGGTCGGCGGAGAGGGGGCCATCGCATGAGCGAGGCGGTTCTCACGGCACGGAACGTGTCGATCGAGTACGAGGTGGATCCGCCGGTGAAGGCGGTGCGGGACGTGTCCCTCACCCTCAACCGGGGCGAGATCCTGGGGCTGGCCGGGGAGTCCGGCTGCGGGAAGACGACCCTCGCCTACGGCATGAACCGGCTGCTGAAGGCGCCGGCGCTGATGACAGGCGGCGAGATCCTGTTCCACGATCGCGACGGCTCGGACATCGACGTGGTCGGCTTGGACGGCGAGGGGCTGCGCGCGTTCCGCTGGGACAAGATCTCCATGGTGTTCCAGGGAGCGATGAACTCGCTCAACCCGGTCATCCCGGTGCGCGCGCAGATCTTCGACATCTTCGACACCCACCGCCCCGGCATGTCGCGGCGCGACAGGCAGGCGCGGGCGGAGGAGCTGCTCACGCTGGTCGGCGTCGAGCCGACCCGCCTGACGTCGTTCCCGCATGAGCTCTCCGGCGGGATGCGGCAGCGGATGATGATCGCGATGGCCCTCGCGCTGGACCCGCAGGTGATGATCATGGACGAGCCGACGACGGCGCTGGACGTCGTGGTGCAGCGCGGCATCATCCGCGAGATCATGCGGCTCCGCGAGCGGCTGGGCTTCGCAGTGATCTTCATCACGCACGACCTGCCCATGCTCATCGAGATCAGCGATCGCATCGCCGTGATGCTGCAGGGGCGGATCGTGGAGGAGGGCACGGCGGAGGAGATCTACCGGAACCCGCAGCACGACTACACGAAGAAGCTGCTCTCGAGCTTCCCCTCGCTGCGCGGAGAGCGGGGCGACTTCGTGCGCACCGGTGCGCAGCCCGGAACGGAGGCCGTGCGATGAGCGCCCCCACCCTCGAGGCTCGCAGCCTGGTCAAGGACTTCACCCTGCGCTCCGGGTTGCGCACCACCGTCGTGCACGCGGTGAAGGACGTGTCCTTCACACTGGAGGCGGGGAGGACGATCGCGCTGGTCGGCGAGTCCGGAAGCGGGAAGTCGACGATCGCACGGATGCTGATGCGACTGGAGCACCCCACCAGCGGGCAGATCCTGCTGGACGGCAGACCGGCGGCGGACAGAGGCCGTCCGCTGGCCGCCTACCGTGGTGACGTGCAGATGGTGTTCCAGGACCCGTTCGCTTCGCTGAACCCGTTCCACACCGTCGGGCATCACCTCGAGCGGCCGATCCGCCTGCATCACCCTCGACTCGGCGCCGCCGCGGTGCGCGCGCGCGTCCTCGAGCTCCTCGAGCGCGTGCGCCTGTGTCCGGCGGAGGACTTCGCGGAGCGCCGTCCTCACGAGCTGTCCGGAGGGCAGCGGCAGCGTGTCGCGATCGCCAGGGCGCTGGCACCCGGAGCGCGGTTCATCGTGGCCGACGAGCCGGTGTCGATGCTGGACGTGTCGATCAGGCTCGGCG
Source organism: Microbacterium hydrocarbonoxydans (assembly GCF_011752045.1). Classification (GTDB taxonomy): domain Bacteria; phylum Actinomycetota; class Actinomycetes; order Actinomycetales; family Microbacteriaceae; genus Microbacterium. The sequence continues at coordinate 922,190 of NZ_JAAKXW010000001.1, read as the reverse complement.
TGCTCAACCTCCTCGCGGACCTGCAGCGCGAGGACGACCTCGGCGTGCTCTACATCACGCACGACCTCGCCACCGCGCGGCACTTCTCCGACGAGATCATGGTGCTCTACCGGGGCGACGTCGTCGAACGCGGACCCGCGGACGACGTCATCCTCCATCCGCGGCACGAGTACACGAGGACGCTCCTCGGCGCCGCCCCCGAGCCCGAGAACCTCGGCCGCCTCCGCGATGAGGTCCGCGCCGAGCTCGCGATCCGCTGAACCCGCGGCCCGCGCCGCCAGCCACCGCGCCTCGGAAGGAGGAGCCATGTCTCAGATCGACCCCGGAACGTCGTCCTGGTTGCGCACCAGGAACGACCGCGAGGCGCTCCGGCTCCTCCTCGAGCACGGACCGCTCACCCGCACGCGCCTCGGCGAGCTCTCCGGGATGTCCAAGCCGACCGCGACGCAGATGCTCGCCCGCCTGGAGAAGGCCGAGCTGGTGGCGCCCGTCGGCGAGGCGTCCGGCAGTCGAGGGCCGAGCGCGGTTACCTGGGGCGTCCGCGGAGATCGTGTCACCGGCGTGGCCGTGAGCATGACAGACGACGGCCTCCAGGCCGTCCTCGTGGATGCCGTCGGCACCGAGCATCCGATCGTCGAGCTGGCTGCTCCCGGCCTGCGCTCGCCGGAGGGCGACGTCCGCCGTGCGATCGAGGCGGCCTGCGCAGCAGCCGGGGAGGACCGCCGCAGGGTGGAGGCGGTGACCGTCGGAGTCCAGGCTGCGGTGAGCGGAGCGCACGATCTGCTCTCCCTCACCGACTCTCTTCCGGGCTGGCCGTCGACCGGCGCCCGTGCCCGCATCGAGTCCGCGCTGGGCGTGACGGCGACCCTGGAGAACGACGTGAACCTGGCGACGATGGCCGAGCGCGCGTTCGGCGTCGCACAGGACGCCGACTGCTTCGCGCTGCTGTGGCTCGGCGTCGGCCTCGGCGTCGGTGTGGACATCGGCGGCGTCATCCACCGCGGCGCGCACGGCGGGGCCGGCGAGATCGGCTATCTCGCCGTCGCCGCCGGCGCCGGCGTCCCCGCCGCCGTGACGACCGCCCTGCTCGGCGCCGATGCCGTCGTCTCGCTCTCGGGCGACGACCGCCATCCCGCGGACCTCGACGGACTCGACGCGGACGCCGCCGTGCTGGGAGTGCTGGCGGATCGCGTCGCGCTGACCCTGGAGCCCGTCCTCGCCGTGCTCGACCCCGACCTCGTCGTCCTCGGCGGACCCACCGCGCTCGCAGCCGGCGGCGCGCTCGCCGAACTCGTCGGCGCGCGGATCGGGGGCGCCGAACGGCCCGCGGCCGAGGTGCGCCTGAGCGGCACAGGGCACAGCGCGGTGCTCGCCGGCGCGCGGAGCCTTCTCGTCGAGCAGATCCGCTCCCGGCTCGAGGACCGGATCCCCACCCAGTGACCCCGCGGGGCGCAGACCGAAAGCACAAGGAGAGCAGATGAGACTGACCATCGTCGGCGGCGGATCGACGTACACCCCGGAGCTGATCGACGGCTTCATCCGGCTCCGGGACGAGCTGCCGATCGAGGAGATCGTCCTCGTGGACGCCGACCGGTCCCGCCTCGAGCTCGTCGGCGGCATGTCCCGCCGGATGCTGGCGCGCGGCGGGCATCCGGCGAGGCTGATCACGACCGACGACCTGGTCGCCGGGGTGGCGGACGCGGACGCGGTGCTCGTCCAGCTCCGCGTGGGAGGTCAGGACGCGCGGGAGCAGGACGAGAGCTGGCCGCACGATGCCGACTGCATCGGTCAGGAGACCACGGGCCCCGGCGGACTGGCCAAGGCGCTGCGCACCGTGCCGGTGGTGCTGCGCATCGCCGAGGCGGTGCGCCGTCACGCGAGGCCGGATGCGTGGATCGTCGACTTCACCAATCCCGTCGGCATCGTCACCCGTGCGCTGCTGCAGGCCGGTCATCGCGCCGTCGGGCTCTGCAACGTCGCGATCGGCTTCCAGCGCCGCTTCGCCGCCGAGGCGGGCGTCGCGCCGGAACGCGTGGCCCTCGCGCACGTCGGCCTCAATCACCTGACGTGGGAGCGCGGGGTGTTCGTCGACGGCGAGGACATCCTGCCCCGAGCCCTGGAGACACGTCTCGGAGATCTCGCCGCGGACGTCGACCTCGCACCGGCGCTGCTCGCGCAGCTCGGCGTCATCCCCTCCTACTACCTGCGCTACTACTACGCACACGACGAGGTCCTGCACGAGCAGCGGCACGCAGCCACCCGCGCCCAGGAGGTTCGTGCGATCGAGCAGGAGCTCCTCGGGATCTACGCGGACGAGAGCGTCGACACGAAGCCCGAGATCCTGGAGAGGCGCGGCGGGGCCTTCTATTCCGAGGCCGCGATCGAGCTGCTCGGCGCGATCCGCGGGGTCTCCGACGCCCCGCGGGTCGTCAACCTGCGCAACGACGGCGTGCTGCCGTTCCTCCCCGATGACCACGTCATCGAGGTGCCCGCCCGCCACGTGGACGGCCGCTTCGTCGCGGAGCCCGTCGCCCAGCTGCCGGACGACATCGCCGGCCTGATCGGCGCGGTCGCCGGCTACGAGAGGCTGGCGCTCGACGCCGCGCTCCACGGAGGCCGCGACCGCGTGCTCCGCGCCATGCGCGCGCATCCCCTCGTGCTCCAGCACGACAGGGCCGAGAAGCTCACAGACCTGCTCCTCGCCGCCAACTCCCGCTTCCTGGAGTGGGCGTGACCGCGGCATCCGATCTCGTCCTCGCCGTCGACGGCGGCGGATCCAAGACCGACGTCGTGCTGCTGGACACCGCGGGCGCCGTGCTCGCCTGGGAGCGGGGACCGGGGTCGAGTCCGCAGCTCGAAGGGCTGGCGGAGTCGGTGCGCATCATCGACGCGCTCGTCCGCGCGGCGCTCGGCGATCGTGACCCTGCGCGGCTCGCGCAGGCGGGTCTGTACCTCTCCGGTCTCGACCTCGCCGAGGAGATCGACGCCTTCCGCACCGCGATCGCCGGCATGCCGTGGGCGCAGGGGCCGCACGTCGCCGAGAACGACCTGCATGCGCTGCTCCGCGCCGGCACCGACGCCCCCGATGCGGTCGCGGTCATCTGCGGCACCGGGATGAACGCGATCGGGGTTCGCGGCGACGGCGCGGTCGCGAGGTTCCCCGCCCTCGGCCCGCTCTCCGGCGACTGGGGCGGCGGCACCGAGCTCGGCGGCGCCGTCGTCTGGCACGCGGCGCGAGCGGAGGACGGACGGGGACCGGAGACGGCGCTGCGCTCGCTGCTGCTCGAGACCGTGGGCGCACCGAGCGTCAACGCCCTCATCGAGGACGTGCACCTCGGGCGCCGCGCCGACGACGGCTTCGCGACCCTCGCGCCACTGGTGTTCGAGGCCGCGCACGCGGGGGACGCGATCGCCCGTGCCGTCGTGCAGCGGCAGGCGGAGGAGGTGGTCGCCTACGCCCGCGCGTGCGTGACGGGGCTCGGCCTGCAGCGCACGAGCATCCCGGTCGTGTTCGGAGGAGGCGTCGCCCGCGCCCGCGACCCGCTGCTCCTGCACGGGATCACGAGAGGGCTCGAGGAGCACGTGCCGGACGCGCGGCTCGAGATCGTCGACGCGCCGCCGGTGCGCGGCGCCGCGCTGCTGGCGCTGGCGGATGCCGGAGCGGCGGATGCGGCGGTCCGGCGTGCGGAGGAGGCGCTGGCCTCCGACCTCCGCTTCTCATCGCCGGTGCCGCTCACCGCGCGCTGAACCCCGGACACACGAGAAGGGCGCCCCGGCACAGGCCGGGGCGCCCTTCTCGTATGGCGTGTCAGCCGATCGTGAGCGCGTCGCGCAGGAGCTTCGCCTGCTCGACGGCGTGCACCTTCGACGAGCCGGTCGCCGGCGATGCCGAGGCGGGGCGCGCCACGGGGTGGAACGTGCGGTCGCCGGGGACGTCCGCGAAGGCGAGCGCGAGGAACGGCCAGGCGCCCTGGTTCTCCGGCTCCTCCTGCACCCACACCAGCTCGGCGTTCGGGTAGGAGTCGGTGATCGCCTTCAGCTCCTCGATCGGCGTCGGGTACAGCTGCTCCAGGCGGACCAGCGCGATCTCCGGGTTCGGGTTCTTCTCGAGCTCGGCGCGCAGATCCCAGTGCACCTTGCCCGAGTGCACGAGGACGCGCTTCACGGCGTTCCGGTCGAGACCGCGATCATCGTCGAGCACCGGCTCGAAGCGGCCGCTGGTGAAGGCCTCCACGGGGCTGGTCGCACCGCGCAGACGCAGCATCGCCTTCGGGGTGAACACGATCAGCGGCTTGCGGGGGCGGGCGTAGGCCTGACGGCGCAGCAGGTGGAAGTGGGAAGCAGGGGTCGACGGGCGCGCCACGATCATGTTGTCCTGCGCGCAGAGCTGCAGGAACCGCTCCATGCGCGCGGAGGAGTGATCTGGCCCCTGGCCCTCGTAGCCGTGGGGGAGGAGCAGGGTCACGCTGGACTGCTGACCCCACTTCTGCTCGGCGGCCGAGATGTACTCGTCGATGACGGACTGGGCGCCGTTGACGAAGTCGCCGAACTGCGCCTCCCAGAGCACCAGGGCCTCCGGGGCCTCCACCGAGTAGCCGTACTCGAAGCCGAGCGCCGCGTACTCGCTGAGCAGCGAGTCGTAGACGAAGAAGCGGCCCTGCGACTCGGAGAGGTTCGACAGCGGCAGCCACTCCTGGCCGTTCGCGCGGTCGTGGAGCGTCGCGTGGCGCTGCACGAACGTGCCGCGGCGCGAGTCCTGGCCGGCGAGGCGGACCGGGGTGCCCTCGACGAGGAGGGAGCCGAAGGCGAGCAGCTCGCCGAAGCCCCAGTCGATGTTGCCGTTGCGGCTCATGTCGAGACGCTTGTCGAGCAGCTGCTGGATCTTCGGGTGCACCGTGAAGCCCTCGGGCTTGTTCACGAACGCGTCGCCGATGAGCTGGATGACCTCGTTCGCGACGCCGGTGATCTCCGGGGCGCCGACCTGGTCGTCGACCGCGGGCAGGTCGGGGGCGATCGGGGTCGCGCCCGTCTCTGCGGCGTGGGTCTCCGCGAAGGCGATCTCCAGACGGTTCTGGAAGTCCGCCTTCGCCTCGTCGTACTCCTCCTCGGTGATGTCGCCACGGCCGACGAGCGACTCGGTGTACAGCTTGCGGACCGAGCGCTTCGCCTGGATGAGGTCGGTCATCAGCGGCTGGGTCATCGACGGGTCGTCGCCCTCGTTGTGACCGCGGCGGCGGTAGCACACGAGGTCGATCACGACGTCGCGGTGGAAGCGCTCGCGGTACTCGAACGCGAGCTGGGCGACGTGGATGACGGCCTCGGGGTCGTCGCCGTTCACGTGGAACACCGGCGCCTGGATCGTCTTGGCGACGTCGGTCGAGTAGACCGAGGTGCGGCCGTCGTTCGGGGTCGTGGTGAAGCCGACCTGGTTGTTGACGACGACGTGGATCGTGCCGCCGGTGCGGTATCCGCGCAGCTGCGACATCTGCAGCGTCTCGACGACGACGCCCTGACCGGCGAAGGCCGCGTCGCCGTGGACGAGGATCGGCAGCCAGGTGAAGGTGCCGATCGGCTTGCGGTCCTGCTTCGCGCGGACGATGCCCTCCAGCACGCCGTCGACGGTCTCCAGGTGGGAGGGGTTCGCAGCCAGGTAGACCGGCAGCTCGGAGCCGTCATCGGAGATGAACGTGCCCTCGGTGCCCAGGTGGTACTTCACGTCGCCCGAGCCGCGCTGGTTGCCCGGCATCTGAGTGCCCTCGAACTCGCGGAACACCTGGCCGTAGGTCTTGCCCGCGATGTTCGTGAGCACGTTGAGACGGCCGCGGTGGGCCATGCCGATCGCGGCGCCTTCGAGGCCGGCCGCGGCCGCGCCCTGAAGGATCTCGTCGAGCAGCGGGATCAGCGACTCGCCGCCCTCGAGGGAGAACCGCTTCTGCCCGACGAACTTCGTCTGCAGGAAGGTCTCGAACGCCTCGGCCTCGTTGAGCTTGCGGAGCACCCGCAGCTGCTCGTCGTGGCCGGGCTTCTGGTACTTGACCTCGACCTTCTCCTGGAACCAGCGGCGCTGCTCCGGGTCCTGGATGTGCATGTACTCGATGCCGAGGGTGCGGCAGTACGAGTCGCGCAGGACACCGAGGATGTCGCGGAGCTTGGCGAGGCGGCGGCCGCCGAAGCCGCCGGTGACGAACTCGCGGTCGAGGTCCCAGAAGGTGAGGCCGTGGCTCTCGATCTCGAGGTCCGGGTGCGAGCGCTGCACGTACTCCAGCGGGTCGATGTCGGCCATCAGGTGACCGCGGACGCGGAAGGAGTTGATGAGCTCCTGCACGCGGGACTGCTTGTCGACGCGCTCGGCGAGGTCGACCGCGATGTCGGGGTTCCAGCGGATCGGGGCATAGGGGATGCGCAGAGCGGCGAAGATGTCGTCGTAGAAGCCGCGCTGACCGATGAGCAGCTCGTGCACCTTCTTGAGGAACTCGCCCGATCCCGCGCCCTGGATGACGCGGTGGTCATAGGTGCTGGTCAGGGTGATCGTCTTGCCGATCGCGAGCTCGTTGAGCGTCTTCTCGCTCGCGCCCTGGAACTCGGCCGGGTACTCGAGGGCGCCGGCGCCGATGATGCAGCCCTGGCCCTTCATCAGGCGCGGCACGGAGTGCACGGTGCCGATGCCGCCCGGGTTGGTCAGCGAGACCGTGGTGCCCTGGAAGTCGGCGGCGGTGAGCTTGTTGGCGCGGGCGCGGGTGACGAGGTCCTCGTACGCGGCGAGATACTCGCCGAAGGTCATCGTCTCGGCGCGCTTGATGCTCGGGACCATGAGGGCGCGCGTGCCGTCGGGCTTCGGCAGGTCGATCGCGATGCCGAGGTTGACGTGGGCGGGGGCGACGACCGACGGCTTGCCGTCGATCTCCGCGTAGAACACGTTCTGGCTGCGGAACTCGTCGAGGGTGCGGATGAGCGCCCAGCCGATGAGGTGGGTGAAGCTGATCTTGCCGCCGCGGGTGCGGGCCATGTGGTTGTTGATGACGATGCGGTTATCGATCATCAGCTTCGCGGGGACGGTGCGCACGCTGGTGGCGGTGGGGACGGTCAGCGACTCGTCCATGTTCGCGGCGAGGGTCTTGGGCAGGCCGCGGAGCGGGGTGACCTTGTCCTCCTCGGACGGCTCGACCTCCTTCGCCTCGGGCTTCGGGGCCTGCGCCGGGATCGGAGCGGCGGCGGCGGGCTTCGTCGTCGTGCGCGCGACCGGCTGCTGGCCGATCACCGGGATGGGAGCGGTGACGGGGTGCGCGACCTGATCGGCGGGAGCGGCGGGCGCGGCGGCGCCGGACGCCTCCGACTCGTACTTCTCCAGGATCGGCCACCACTCCTTGTCGACGGAGTCGCGGTTCACCTTGAACTGCTCGTAGAGCTCTTCGACGAGCCAGGAATTGGCTCCGAACCCCCCGTCGCCCCCGACGCCGGTCACCTGGTTCGACACGCTCGATCGCCCTCTTTCATCGCTGAATCTCAACGTGGACGGACGGCGGCGCAGGATGCGTCGGGGTCCGCACACTCTCGACCCACAAGCCTAACGTGTTTCCCACCGGGAATCGTCGCGCGCATCCACCCCGGAGCGGCGTGTTCTGAGTACCGTGGAGGCATGGAGTTCGCAGGAGAGCAGCCGGCCGTCGACCTGACCTATTCGGACGTCTTCCTGGTGCCACGCCGTTCGGCGGTCACCAGCCGTCTTCAGGTCGATCTCGCACCCCAGGACGGGACGCCGGCGACGCTGCCGCTGGTCGCGTCGAACATGAACTCGGTGACGGGACCGCGACTCGCAGCCGTGCTCGCCCGGCGCGGCGGTCTCGGCGTGCTGCCGCAGGACATGCCGCTGCAGGATCTCGACGCCGCGATCCGCGACGTCAAGGCGCAGCCGGTGCTCTGGGACACGCCGATCGTGCTCCCGTCCTCCGCCTCGGTCGCCGACGCGCTCCGGCTCCTGCCGCCGACACCGGGGCACGGCATCGTCGTGGCGACGGGGGCTGCGCCGTACGAGATCGGCCGCGTGCTCGGCATCCTGCCCGCCGTGCGGCTGGCCACCGCGCTGCCGGACGCGCAGCTCGGCGATCTCGTGCACGGCGGCAGCCCGGCGATCGACGCCGACGACATCGGCTCCGAGCGTCACGCCTTCGACGTCATCACCGAGGCCGGGGCGGAGATGGTCACGGTCGTGCGGCACGGACATCTGGTCGGCACGCTGAGCGCGCGCAGCGCGCTGCGGTCGACGCTCTACCGCCCGGCGCTCGACGGCGACGGGCGTCTGGCCGTCGCCGCGGCCGTCGGCATCAACGGCGACGTGGCCGCCAAGGCGAGGGCGCTCGCCGGCGCCGGCGTCGACGTGCTCGTCGTGGACACGGCGCACGGACATCAGGAGGGGATGCTGCGCGCGCTCCGCGCGGTCTCCGAGTTGGGACTCGGCCTGCCGATCGTGGCCGGCAACATCGTCACCGCCGACGGGGTGAACGACCTCGTCGACGCCGGCGCGACCATCCTCAAGGTCGGCGTCGGCCCCGGTGCCATGTGCACCACCCGCATGATGACCGCCGTCGGGCGTCCGCAGTTCTCCGCCGTGCTGGAGACCGCCGAAGCGGCCAGGGCGGCCGGCGCGCACGTCTGGGCCGACGGCGGCGTGCGGTACCCGCGCGACGTCGCCCTCGCGCTCGCCGCCGGGGCGGCATCCGTCATGGTGGGCTCGTGGTTCGCCGGCACGATCGAGGCCCCGGGGGAGCTTCAGCGCGACGCCGACGGGCGCATCTTCAAGGAGTCGTGGGGGATGGCGTCGACCAAGGCCGTGCAGGCCCGCTTCGGTCGTCTCGACGCGTACGAGCGCGCCCGCAAGGAGCTGTTCGCGGAGGGCATCTCCTCGTCGAAGATCTACCTCGACCCGCTCCGTCCCGGCGTCGAGGACCTGCTCGACATGATCACCTCGGGCGTGCGCTCCTCCTTCACCTATGCGGGAGCGTCGACCGTGCCGGAGTTCCACGACCGCGCCCTGGTCGGCCTCCAGTCCGCGGCCGGATACGAGGAGGGCAAGGCGCTGCCGGTCAGCTGGTAGAGCGGATCGGGTTCCGGGTCCGTTCCGCGCGCGGCTGTTCGCTGATCGCGCGGCTCTTCGCTGCACGTGCGGCTGTTCTCGCGGGTCGCGCGGCTCTTCGCTGCATGCGCGGGCGAAACTTCGGCCGCGCATGCAGCGATTGACAGCGCGAGCGGGGGAGGCGGCGCGAGCGGGGGAGTCGGCGCGAGCGGGGGAGGCAGCGCGAGCGGCTGCGGATCACCTCTTCTGCACATCCGGTTCGAGGGGGAGATCTCGATCCTGCGTTGTGAGGAACGAGCGGATGCCGAGGCCGACGTGCGAGCGTTCCGATGTGAATCCGCGCACAGAGCATCCGATCGTCGTCCATCGACGCCGCGAGACAGACCCAGGCCCCGCCGACGACCGGCGGTTGCGTCGGCTCGTGGCCGGAGGCACGGTCAGACGGGTGGTTGCAGGCAGCTATGTGAGGGTGGACGACTGGAACAGGCTCACTCCGATGAATCGGCATCTGGTGCGTGTGCTCGAGGTCGCCGACCGTGCGCGCTCGCCGATCGTGATCACGCACTCCTCCGCCGCCGCGGTGCACGGGATCGACCGGATCGGACCCTGGCCCGAGCTCGTCGACGTCCGCGTCGCGCGGGCCACGGGGGGACGGTCGTCCGGTGCCGTGCGACGCCGCGCACTCGGATTCGACGGCGTCGAGCTCGTCGAGTGGCGTGGCCATCTGGTCACGTCGGCGGCACAGACGGCGCTGGACATCGCCGCGGCATCCGACTTCCTTGCGGGGGTGATCGCCCTCGACCAGGCCCTGTGGGCGCGGCGAACCGGCGGCGCGCTGGCCGATATCCACGGCCTCCGCCGACTGATGGATGCGAGCTGGCGGCGCGGATTCGGCCGCGTGCCGAGAGCGGTCGAGTTCAGCACGCACCTGTCCGACTCCGTGCGGGAGTCGGAGGGACGCGTGCTGATCGACCGGCTGGGGTTCCCCGAACCGGTGCTGCAGAGGGAGTTCGTCATCCCGGGCGGACGCACCGTCCGTCCGGATTACTACTTCGAGGACTTCGACCACGCGGCGGAGTTCGACGGTATGGGAAAGTACTTCGATCCCGACATCCTCGCCGGCCGAACCCCGGAACAGGCGCTGCTGGAGGAGAAGGATCGTGCCGACGCGCTCCGGCGCACGGTGGCTGCGCTGTCGAGATGGCGCACGCCCGCGCACCGGAATCCTGTCGAGCTCTACGACATCCTGACCGCTGACGGACTTCCCTCCCGCCTCCCGCGGCCTCGATCGCGTCGCTGACACGGCAGACGCCTCAGGCCGTCCCCAGCTCCAGCCCCGCCTCCACGCGGCTCATTCCTGCTGACGCGCCACTTTCATCTGGGCCGCGCGCGTCTCCATCCCGCTCACGCTGCTGTTCCCTGCACACGCGGCTGAAGCTTCGAGCGCGCGAGCAGGGAGAGACCGCGCGAGCAGGCAGAGACCGCGCGAGCAGGGAGAGACCGCGCGAGCAGGCAGAGACCGCGCGAGCAGGGAGAGACCGCGCGAGCAGGGAAGGACCGCGCGAGCAGGGACGGACCGCGTGACCGCGGGAGTCGGTGGGCGAGGCGCGGCCCCGCCGCGCCCACAGCGGCCTTCTGTACAATCGGGACCACTATGGACGACCCTCCCAGTTGCAGTACATCGCCCCACCGCCCGCCTCTCGAGACTGAGAGGAACCTCTGATGGATCTCATCCTGCTGGGCGTGGGGCTCCTGCTCACGGTCGGGACCGGCCTGTTCGTCGCGAGCGAGTTCGCGCTGGTCAATCTCGACCGCGCCGACCTCGAAGCTCGCCAGGCGCGCGGCGAATCCCGGCTCTCCCTGACCATCAGCGCGCTGCGGCACACCTCGACGCACCTGTCGGCGGCGCAGCTCGGCATCACGCTGACCACGCTGCTCACGGGTTACACGATGGAGCCGGCGCTGTCGAACCTGCTGAGCCCGACACTCCGCGCCTGGAGCATCCCGGAGGCGGCCATCGCGCCGATCGCGACCGTCGTGGCGATGCTCGTGGCCACCGCGCTGTCGATGATCCTGGGCGAGCTCGTGCCGAAGAACTTCGCCCTCGCGCTCCCGCTGGCGACCGCCAAGCTCGTCGTGCCGTTCCAGGTCGCGTTCACCACGGTGTTCAAGCCCGCGGTGGTCGTCCTGAACGGCAGCGCGAACGGCGTGCTGCGCGGCATGGGCATCGAACCGAAGGAGGAGCTCTCCGGCGCCCGCACGGCTGAGGAGCTCTCCTCCCTGGTGCGCCGCTCGGCGAGTGCCGGACTCCTCGAGGAGGACACCGCCACGCTCCTCGACCGCACCCTGACCTTCTCCCGACTGACCGCGGCCGACGTGATGACCGCGCGGCCGAGCATGCACGCGATCGCCGCGGGCGACTCCGCCGACGACGTGATAAAGCTCGCCCGTCGCACCGGACACAGCCGCTTCCCCGTCTATGACGACGATCTCGACGACATCACCGGCGTCGTGCATCTGAAGGCCGCGATCTCGGTGCCGCGCGACCGCCGTGCGGACGTGCCGGTCGGCGCGCTCTCCACGGAGCCGCTGCGCGTGCCGGAGACCGTGCACATCGACGGCCTCATCGCCGAGCTCCGCGCCCGCGGCTATCAGCTCGCCGTCGTCGTCGACGAGTACGGCGGCACCGCCGGGCTCGTGACGCTCGAGGACCTCGTCGAGGAGATCGTCGGCGAGGTGGCCGATGAGCACGACCGCTCCCGCGCGGGCGTCATCGTCGGCCGTGACGGGGTCACGTTCCCCGGTGAGCTGCGCCCCGACGAGCTCCGTCGCCGCGCCGGCGTCGATGTGCCGGAGGGCGACGTCTACGACACGGTGGCCGGCTACGTGATGAGCGTGCTCGAGCGCGTGCCGGCCGTCGGCGACGAGGTCGACATCGACACCGGCACGCTGCAGGTCGTGCGCATGGACGGCCGTCGCGTCGACCGCATCCGCTACGTCCCGAGACCGGCGGACGACGATGAGGAGGTGACCCGATGAGCGACTGGGCCGGAATCGCCTGGCTGGTGGTGCTGCTCGTCGCCAACGCCTTCTTCGTCGGAGCCGAGTTCGCGGTGATCTCCGCACGGCGCTCCCAGATCGAGCCGCGCGCAGAGCAGGGCTCGCGCGCGGCGAAGACCGCGCTGTACGCGATGGAGCATGCGACGCTGATGCTCGCGACCTCCCAGCTCGGCATCACGATCTGCTCGCTGCTGATCCTGAACGTGTCCGAGCCGGCGATCCACCATCTGCTCGCGGCGCCGCTGCACGCGATCGGCTGGTCGGATGCCGTCGTCGACACGGTGTCGTTCACGATCGCGCTGCTGATCGTGTCGTTCCTGCACGTGGTGTTCGGCGAGATGGTGCCGAAGAACCTCGCGTTCTCGATCCCCGACCGCGCCGTGCTGTTCCTCGCCCCGCCGCTGGTGTGGGTGTCGAAGGTGTTCATGCCGGTGATCTGGCTGCTGAACGCCTCGGCCAACGCGGTGCTGCGCCTGTTCCGGGTCGAGCCGAAGAACGAGGCGGCGTCCACGTTCACGCTCGAGGAGGTCGCGACCATCGTCGATCAGTCGCGCCGCGAGGGCGTGCTCGCCGATGCCGCCGGGGCGGTCGCCGCCGCCGTGGAGTTCACGGACAAGAAGGCGCGCGACATCGCGGTGCCGCTGCACGACCTGGTGACGCTGCCGCCGACGACCACTCCGGACGAGATCGAGAAGGCGGTCGCGCGGTACGGGTTCTCCCGGTACGTGATCGTCGACGACGAGGGCGCCCCGGTCGGCTACGTGCATCTGAAGGACATCCTCCGCGCCGCCGACGGAGCGGACGCCGAGGCGAAGATGGCCGTGCCGATCCCGGCGAAGCGGATCCACCACCTGGTTCCGGTGCAGGAGGACACGGACCTGGAGGATGCGCTCGCCGTGATGCGACGGGCCGGCCTGCATCTCGCCAGGGTGCGCGACGCCGATGGTCGCACGACCGCGGTGCTCTTCCTGGAGGACATCCTCGAGGAGCTGGTCGGGGAGGTCCAGGACGCGACCCGTCGCGTCCGCGGGCACTGACCGGCTCCCGCACGCACGAAGGCCGCCGCCCGTACGGGGCGGCGGCCTTCGTCGTCGCGGGTGTCAGCGCCAGCGCGCGCGCTCGTACTGCGGCGGCCAGGCGACCTCCGCACCGAGCTCGTGCGCGGCGCGGAGGCCGAAGTGCGGGTCGCGCAGCCACTCCCGGCCGGCGAAGATCGCATCGGCGGCGCCGTCGACGAGGACCTGCTCAGCCTGTGCCGACGCGGTGATCAGGCCGACGGCGGACACCGGGATGCGCCCGCCCTGCCGCACCGTCTCCGCGAGGGAGACCTGATATCCGGGGAAGACGCTGATCTGCTGATGGGCCACGAGCCCGCCGCTGGAGACGTCGATGAGGTCCGCGCCCCGATCGGAGGCCCAGCCGCCGACGATCGTCGCCTCGTCGGCCGTGAACCCGCCTTCGGCGTGGTCGGTCGCGGAGATGCGGACGAACAGCGGCACATCCTGGCCGGCCTCCGCGCGCACGGCGTCGACGACGCGGAGCAGCAGCCGTGCGCGGTTCTCCAGGGAGCCGCCGTACTCGTCGTCCCGCCGGTTCGACAGGGGTGAGAGGAACTGGTGCAGCAGGTACCCGTGGGCCCCATGCAGCTCGAGCACGTCGAAGCCGGCGTCGAGCGCGCGCCGGGCCGACACGGCGAACGCGTCGACGACCGCGTCGATCCCGGCCGCATCGAGGGCGACCGGCTCGGCGAAGCCCTCGAAGGCGACGGCCGAGGGCGCGACCGTGGTCCAGCCGCCGTCGGCGACCGGCACCGAACCGCGCTGCTCCGCCCACGGCCACCAGGTCGAGGCCTTGCGTCCGGCGTGGGCCAGCTGGATGCCGGCGAGGGCGCCGCGGTCGTGGATCGCCTGCACGACGGGCGCCCAGGCGTCGCGCTGCTCGTCGTTCCAGATGCCGGCGTCGCGCGGGGAGATCCGTCCCTCGGGCACGACGGCGGTGGCCTCGGCGACGACGAGCCCCGCCCCGCCGGAGGCGAACTGGGTGAGATGGCCGTGATGCCATTCCTGGACGAGGCCGTCGACGGCGCTGTACATGCACATGGGAGAGACCCACAGCCGATTGCGGAACGTGACGGAACGGATGCTCAGCGGAGAGAAGAGGATGCTCACCGTACGACGCTATCGGCTGGGGAGCGGGGGAGGGTCGTCGCACTAACGTGGAGTCATGGTCGATATCCGGGAATGGTCCCGCGCGGATGCCGCACGATTCCTGCGCGTCCCCGGGGAGGCCGACGACAAGTACTCCCGCGGGGTGGTGGCGCTGCGTACCGGCTCGCCCGCGTATCCGGGGGCGGCCGTGCTCGGCGTCGAGGCGGCGTGGCGCGCGGGCGCCGGCTTCGTCCGCTACGTCGGCGAGGGGAGGGCGGCGGACGCCGTGCTCGCGCGCCGGCCGGAGACCGTCGCCGGACCCGACACCGGTCGCTCCCGGATCGGAGCCTGGGTGATCGGATCGGGGACGGACGCCATGCACCGCTCGACCGTGGAGGCGGCGGCGCTGCGCGAGATCCTGGCGGGGACGACGCCGGTCGTCGTGGACGCGGGCGCCCTCGATCTGGCGCCCGGCGCGACCGCCCCGCTGCTGCTGACGCCGCATGCGGGGGAGTTCGCGCGCCTGCGCGAGCTCCTGGAGCTGCCGGCGACCGGGGACCGCGCCGCCGACGCCGAGCGGGCGGCCGCCGAACTCGGTGCGACCGTGCTGCTGAAGGGCGCGCGGACCCTGATCGCCGCACCGGCGGGCGGGGTCATCGAGGTCGCGGCCGGCACCGGCTGGCTGGCGACGGCCGGCACCGGAGACGTGCTCGCCGGCATCCTCGGGGCGCTCGTCGCGGCGAATCCGGATGCTCCCCTCGCCGAGGTGGCGGCCTCGGGCGCGTGGCTGCATGGCAGCGCCGCCCGGCTCGCGGCCGGCGCCGTCGACGGCGCCCCCGGGCATCCGATCGTCGCCCTCGACGTGGCCGAGGCCCTGCCGCACGCGATCGCGGAACTGCTCCCGTGAGCCGCGCACGAGCCGGCCGCCTCGCCGTGCTCTGGGTCGCCTTCCTGCTCGTGCACGGCCTCGTCGCCGTCGTCGGCTGGATCTATCCGAGCCAGCCGATGGGCGACGTCGTGCTCGTCTACGAGCCGTGGTCGGCAGCCGCTCTGAGCGGCGGCTCGGTCGTGGGCGTCACGGAGACCTGGGTCTACCCGCAGCTCGCCCTGCTGCCGATGCTGCTCGCCAAGGCGCTCTCCGCTCCGCTGGTGGCGGCCATGGGCGTCTCGGGCGCCTATCTCGTGGCCTGGGCGGTGCTGGTCACGGCGCTGGACGCGGTCGCCTTCGGCGTGCTGGTCGGTCCGTCCCCCGCGCAGCCCCGCCGGATCGCCGCCTGGTTCTGGTGCGGTGCACTGCTGCTGCTCGGTCCGATCGCGATGTACCGGATCGACGCGATCGTCGTGCCGCTCGCCGTCATCGCGGGGCTGTGGCTCACGCATCGCCCCACCATCGCCGCCGCCCTGCTCGCGATCGGTGCGTGGATCAAGATCTGGCCGGGCGCCCTGGTTCTCGCTGCCGTCATCGCGTTCCGTGCCAGGGTGCGGATCCTCTTCGCCGCCGCGGCGGTGACGGCCGGCGTCGTGGCCGTGTTGTTCCTGCTCGGCGCGGATACCGAGCTCTTCGGCTTCCTCACCGCGCAGACCGGACGCGGACTGCAGATCGAGGCGGTGGCGGCGACCCCGTTCCTCTGGCTCGCCGTGGCCGGCGCCGCGCGCATCGAGTACAGCTTCGAGATCCTCACCTTTCAGATCGGCGCGGCGGGAGCGGATGCCGTCGGCGCCGTGCTCACGCCGCTGATGGTCCTGCTCGTCATCGTGCTCGGCGTGATCGGCGCGGTGAAGGCGGTGCGCGGCTCCTCGTTCCCCCGGCTGTTCCCGCCGCTCGCGCTGTCGCTCGTGGCCGCGCTCATCGTGGTCAACAAGGTGGGCTCCCCGCAGTTCCAGACCTGGCTGTTCGCGCCCGTGATCCTCTGGACCGTCCTCGACCGCACCAGGGCACGCGTGCCGGCGGTGCTCGTGCTGGCGCTGTGCGCCCTCACCTGCCTCGTGTACCCGCTCAGCTACGACGCGCTGCTGCGGGGCGAGCTCGTGCCGGTGCTGATCCTGACCGCGCGCAACGCGCTGCTCATCGTCCTCCTCGCCGTCGGCATCCGCGCCCTGGTGCGGGTGCCTGCCCACCATCCGAAGAACGCCCACCATCTGAAGAACAGGAAGTGAGATCATGCTCATCGCCTTCTCCGTCGCCCCCAGCGGAATCCCTCAGGGTGGCACCCCCGCCGACGGCGCGGACCGTGCAGACGCGTCCGTCCATGACGCCGTCGCCGCGGCAGTGCGCGTCGTCCGCGAGTCCGGTCTGCCGCACCGCACCACCAGCATGTTCACGGAGATCGAGGGCCCGGACTGGGACACGGTGATGGGCGTCGTCAAGCGCGCCACCGAGGCGGTGATGCCGTTCGGGTCTCGCGTCTCGCTCGTGCTCAAGGCCGACATCCGTCCCGGCTACTCGGGTGAGCTCGACGCGAAGATCGAGCGCCTGGAGACGGCGATCGAGGACTCCGACGCCCGGTAGCATGGACGGATGACTCCCTCGACCCGCTCGAGGGGTGCGGCGAAGAGGGCGCTCCTCTCTCTCGCCATCGGCAGCTTCGGCATCGGCATGACCGAGTTCGTCGTGATGGGGCTTCTGCCCGACATCGCCGGCGACCTCCTGCCCGCGCTGTGGGCGACGAGCCCCGAGGACGCGCTGAGCCAGGCCGGCTGGCTGATCTCGCTCTACGCGCTGGGGGTCGTCGTCGGCGCCCCGACGATCGCCGGGTTCGTCGCGCGCTTCCCCCGGCATCGGGTGATGATCTGCCTCGCCCTCGCGCTCACGCTGTTCAACGCGCTGACCGTCGTGCTCCCGACCTTCGAGCTGGTCGGGATGTCGCGGTTTCTCGCCGGCCTCCCGCATGGCGCCTACTTCGGGATCGGCGCCCTCGTGGCTGCCGACGTGATGGGGCCGGGGAACCGCGCCAAGGGCGTGGCGTTCATCCTCACCGGCCTCACCGTCGCGAACGTCGTCGGCGTGCCACTGGGCACCTTCCTCGGGCAGCAGTGGGGCTGGCGGGCGGCCTTCGCCGTCGTCGCCCTGGTGTTCGCGCTCGCCGCCGTCTGCATCGTCTTCTTCGTGCCGGAGCACGCCGGCGAGCCGGGGCGGACCATGCGCGCGGAGCTCGGCGTGTTCCGCATCCCGCAGGTGTGGCTCACCCTCGGCGTGGGAGCGATCGGATTCGGCGGCTTCTTCGCGGTGTACAGCTACATCGCCCCGGTCGTGACCGACATCGCCGGCTCCCCGGAATGGGCGGTGCCGATCGTGCTCGTGCTCATGGGCGTCGGCATGACCGCGGGCAACCTCGTCGGCGGTCATCTCGCCGACATCGACCTCCGGCGCACCCTGCTCGCCGGACTCGCCGCGATGGCGGTGGTCTTCTCCCTCCTGGCGCTGCTGGCGTTCTGGATCGTCACGCTGAGCCTGCTCGTCGTCCTCGTCGGCTTCGTGTCCTCGGTGCTCAGCCCGAGCATCCAGACCCGGCTGATGGATGTCGCGGAGGACAACCAGTCCATCGCCGCGGCGCTGAACCACTCCGCCCTGAACATCGGGAACAGCCTGGGCGCGTTCCTCGGCGGCGTCGTCATCGCGATCGGCTGGGGTTTCACCGCGCCGTCGTGGACGGGCGCGGTGCTCGCCGTCGCCGGCCTCGGCATCGCGCTGCTGTCGTACCGCCTGGAGGCGCGCCGTCCGGTGACCGCCCGCCCGTAGAGTGTGGGTGTGACCGAACCCGAGGACCTCCCCGTCGCGGGCACCGTCGTGCTGCTGCGACCGGCGTCCACAGGGTTCCAGGTGCTCCTGATCCGCCGGCCCGACCGGGGCTCCTTCCCCGGGGCCTGGGTGTTCCCCGGTGGCAAGGTGGAGGGCGGCGACCGACTTCCCGGCGCCTCGGAGGCGGACGACGCGCGTCGCGCCGGCATCCGCGAGACGCTCGAGGAGACCGGGCTGGCGATCGACGGACTGGTGCCCTGGTCGCAGTGGCATCCGCCCGCCGAGGTGCCGGTGCGCATCCGCACGTGGTTCTTCCTCGCACGCGACCCGGGAGGGGAACTGCATCCGGCTCCCGACGAGGTCGTGAGCGCCGAATGGGTGAGCCCCGCGGAGGGCCTGGCTCGACACGGGGCGGGGGAGTGGACCCTGTTCCCGCCGACGTGGGTCTCCCTGCATCGGCTCTCGGCCTTCGGCGACGTGGACTCCGCGCTGGCGGCTGCCGGGGCGACCCGGCTGTTCCGCACCAGGATCGTCGAGACCCCCGCGGGGCGGGAGTTCCGATGGGGAGAGGACCGGCTGGAGACCGGGACGCTTCCCTGGCGGTTCACCACCGGACGCACCTGATCGAACGGACGAATTCGCGCGACGGCAACCCTGCGTTCATACGGGACTGGCAAGGTCAGGCGTTCGCTTCCGAAGGGACCCCCGTGCTCCGCCGCATCCTCGCCGTCATCCTCCTCTCGCTCGCCCTGCTCGTGCCGGCACTGCCCGTCGCCGCCCACGACTATGCGGCGACCGTCTACGCGGAGGTGACCGAACCGGAACCCGGGATCGTGCGCACGGTGCTCGACCTGGAATACGTGCTCCTCGCCGTCGACGGGGCCCGGGCGATGGGCGCGGCGGACTTCGAGCAGGAGGCGTTCGCCGACGTCCAGGCGTCGGGCCAGGATCCGGCGAGGCTGACCACCCGCGTCATCGACGCGCACGCCGACACGGTGTCCGGTTACGTGCTGCCGCGGTGGACCGTCACGCCCGCATCCGGACACGAAGAGGGCGAACCCGTGGCGTGCACGAACTCCCTCGCCGCACCGTTCGAGATCGTGCTGATCGAGAATGTGCCGCACGCGCGGATCGTCATCGAGTCGGACTGCCGCGACGTCGAGGCCGCCGCGGCTCCGGCGTATCGCATCACGACGTCGCTGTTCCCGGGAACCGAGCCGGGCGGCAGGACGACGACCGTGGTCGCGTACGACCTCCGCTCCGGTTCCGGCGTCGCGAACCTCGACACCGACACGGCCCCGACGATGACGACGGACCAGGACTGGGGTTCGAGGATGTGGGAGTTCTTCGTCCTCGGCGGGGAGCACCTGCTCTTCGGGCTCGACCACATCCTGTTCCTGCTCGCCCTGATCGTGGGCTCGCGCCGGCTCCGGGACATCCTCCTCGCCGCCACCGCGTTCACGGTCGCGCACTCGGTGACGTTCATCCTCGCGGCGCTGGGGATCGTCAGCGTCCCCGCCGTGATCGTGGAGCCGGTGATCGCCCTCTCCATCGCGGTCGTCGCTCTCTGGTATCTCTGGGGCGTCGCGCAGTCCCGGCGAGCGGACGCCGTCGCGTCCGCGGCCTCGACGTCCGCCCCCGCGGCGCAGGCCACGGCCGTCGGACGGGGAGCCGTGGCGGTGCGGGAGCGCTCGGCGATCGTGACGGAAGTCGGCGACACGGGGCGCACGCGCGGGCTCAGCCGCGCCGACGCGATCCGCATCGCGGTGGTCTTCGTCTTCGGCCTCATCCACGGCATCGGGTTCGCCGGGGCGCTCGGCATCGACGAGCCGATGTCCTGGGGGCTTCTCGGCGCGCTGCTGGTGTTCAACCTCGGCATCGAAGCCGTCCAGGTCGCGATCATCGTGATCGTCTTCCCCGCACTGCTGCTCCTGCGCCGGCGGATCCCGGCAGCCGGCCTGTGGACGGGGATCGTCGTCTCCGCGACCGTGGCGTTCACCGGCCTGTACTGGTTCATCGAGCGACTCGTCGCGGGCGCCTGAACCGCCGGATGACCGCCATGACCGTGTCGATCGTCGCTCCGGCCGAGATGTCGCGCACCGCCGCACGGGGGATCGCCGACGACCTGCGCCGCAGGATCTTCGACGGCGAGTTCGTCACCGGCACCCGCCTGCCCAGCGAGCAGGCGCTCGCCGAGGAGTACGAGGTCTCGCGTGCCACGATCCGCACCGCGCTCGCCGCGGTGGCGCGGCGTGGCCTGATCGAGTCGCGCCGCGGCGCCGGGTGGTACGTCCGGCTCGTCGATCAGGTGCAGAGCTTCAACCGCATGCGCTCCTTCGCCCAATGGGCGCAGAGCCGTGGCGTGCGCCCCGGCGGACGGATCGTCGAACGCGACCATGGCGCCGCCACGGTACGGGAGGCCCGCCTGCTGCGCGTCCCGCCGGGCACCAGGGTGCTCCGCTTCTCACGCGTGCGCACGCTGGATGCGCGCGTCGTCATGGTCGAGCGCTCGACATGGGCGCCGTGGGTGATGCCCATCGTCGAGGCGATGCCGGATGACGTCGTCTCGACGACCGCCGACCTGGAGGCGGCAGGCATCCACCTCGCGCTCGGCACGCACCGCATCTTCGCCACCCCCGCCTCGAGCTGCGACGCCCGCCTGCTCGGGGTGCGCCGGTCCAGCCCGCTGCTCGCCATCCAGCGGTCGACCTACTCCCGCGACGGACGCGCGGTGGAGTTCGGCGAGGACCGCTACCTTCCGGGGGAGTTCGCCTTCGAGGCGACAGCCGAGGGCTAACAGCCGCCCATTGTGCACAGCGGGCGCGGAGATCCGAGGCCCGGCGCGACGGCATCCGGATCGCGTCACACGCCGTTCATCGGATGGTCATCTCGCGCTGGTGCCGTGGAGTCGACCCCTCCCACTCGATCCTTGGAGAACACAGTGTCCACACACCACCCGTCCCGGGTGCGCGCATGGTCCGGCCGGGCTCTGGCCGCCGTCGCTGCGTCGGCGATGGCCGGAGCACTGGCGATGCCGCCGGCCGTTGCCGATGACGCGCCGGCGCCGCCCGCCGATTCCGCCACCGCTCCCGCCTCCGCGACACCCGCGGCCGCACCGGCAGCCGACACCACCGCCCCGGTGCTGTCCGCCGTCGAGATCCCTGACAGCGCCGCCGTCGACGAGCAGCTCGTGCTCCCCGCGGCGAAGGTGACCGACGACTCCGGCGAGGAGATCGCGCTCGTCGTGACCGCGACCGGACCGGACGGCGTCGATGCGCGCCTGTACGAGAACTCCGAGGGCGACTTCCCGCTGACGCCGCAGGCGCCCGGCGCGTATGTCGTCACCTACGCCGCCATGGACGCGGCCGGCAACCTCGCCACGCAGACGTACGACCTCGCCGTCTCGGCTCCCGCCCCGCTCGCCGGGACCGAGACGAGCCCGGCCCGGGCCGCGGCCGAGCTGCCCTCGGGCGAGCCGGGAAGCGTCTCCTTCGCCGCGATCGGCGACATCCACAACCGGTGGTCGGACCTCGACGAGGCGTTCGGCTTCTGGAAGGAGCAGGGGATGGACGCCGCGCTGTTCGTCGGCGACCTCACCAACAACGCCACCTCGGCGGAGTACCAGGGGCTGCGCGACACCCTCGACCGCAGCCAGGGCGACCTTCCCGTCATCGCGTCCCTCGGCAATCACGACGTCGGCTCGAACCTGTCCGGCTACAAGCTCTTCGAATCCACGCTCGGCCAGGCTCCGAACGCCGACCACGTCATGAACGGCTACCACTTCATCACGGTCAGCCCGGGATCCGGTCAGCTCGACGAGAGCACCGGCCACCCGACCGCCGGCGCGAGCAACGACTACGCCTACGCGGCCGACTGGCTGCGCACCCGCCTGGCCGCGGCCGTCGCGGAGAACCCGACGCAGCCGATCTTCGTGCTCGTGCACGCCCCGCTGCGCTGCACGCACTACGTGTCGAACGAGTGGTACGGCTCCGGGCTCGCCACCGGATGCGGCGACTCCTTCGAGTCGCTGTTCGAGGACTACCCGCAGGCGGTGGTCTGGGGCGGCCACATCCACACCCCGAACCACATCTCCTCCTCGATCTGGCAGGGCGCCGAGGGGGCAGGCGGCTTCACCACGGTGAACGCCCCGCCGCTGGACTACTACGAGTTCGAGCGCGGCGTCGTCAGCACCGACCCGTACAGCAAGGTCACGAGCGACAGCACGCCCGACGACGGCGGAAACAACCGCGAGACCGCGATCGTCCAGGTCGAGGGCTCGCAGGTGACCATCAAGACCTACGATCTCCGAGCGAAGGCCTGGGAGGACCAGGTCTGGACGTGGGACATCGCCGACAGCGTCGACGAGACGCTCGCCTTCGAGCAGCGCTTCCCGCTCGGCGACGCCCGCGCTGAGCGCACGGGTGCGCCGATCTGGCCCGCGGGGGCCGCGGTGACGGCATCCGAGATCGAGCCGACCCAGGCGATGATCACGTTCGACCAGGCCGAGGTCGCACCCAACGAGGTCGGCGACATCGTCCACAAGTACCGCTACGAAGTGGTCGACACCGCCACCCAGAAGGTCGTGAACACGTTCACGCAGTGGTCCGGCTTCTACTTCATCCCGATGCCGGAGACCCTCAGGCACATCGTGTGGAACCTGGAGCCCGGACGCGAGTACGAGGCGCGCATCACGCCCATCAACACCTGGGGCAAGGAGGGCGAGCAGCTGCGCACCGCCTTCACCACGAGCGGCTACGACGTCGCGGTCACCGTCGCGGGCGCCGGCACGGCCTCGGCGGACGTGACGGAGGCGCTCCCCGGAGCGAAGGTCACCCTGTCGGCGACACCCGCCCAGGGAGAGACGTTCCTCGGGTGGGACGTCGTCGACGGCGACCTCGAGATCGCCGACGGCACGTTCACCATGCCGGCCGGTGCAGTCTCCGTCGAGGCCGTGTTCACCGGCTCCTCTGGTTCGGCCGAGCCGCACACCGTCACCACGGCCGTCCGCGGAGACGGCACGGTCGCCGCGGACCCCGCATCGGCTCCGGCCGGTCAGACGGTGCGCATGACGAGCAGTCCCGCCGCCGGCGACGAGCTGTGGGCCTGGGAGATCGCCGTCGACGGCATCGACGTGCCCGCCGGCGCGATCGAGATCGCCGAGGGCGCCTTCGAGATGCCCGAGCGCGACGTCACCGTCACGGGCGTGTTCGGCCTCCCCGGTCACTACGGCGTCGTCTACGACGGCAACGGCGCCACCGGCGGATCCACCGCGCCGAGCGAGCTCCCGGCCGACGGCACGGGCACGCTGACGGAGAACGGGTTCGAGCGCGCCCACCAGCGGTTCATCGCCTGGAACACGGAGCCCGACGGATCGGGGACCTACTATGCCGACGGCGCCGAGGTCACCGGGATCGCCGAGGCCCGTGCCACGATCACCCTCTATGCGCAGTGGCAGGACCTCACGGTCTCGCTGACCGACGAGTCCTTCGACGGTCTGAAGGATGCTCTGAAGCCCGGCATCCAGCACAACCCCGGTGTCGTCGGCTGGACCCAGCAGGGCCCTGACGGCTGGTCGGTCACCAACGCCGACGGCATGGGCACGGGCGGGATGCAGGATCTGCGCGGCTGGACGTTCGCGACGCCCGAGTTCTGGCTCGCCGAGAACCAGGAGCGCGACCGCTTCACCAAGGGCACCGGCGTGATCGCCGTGGCCGACGGCGACGAGTGGAACGACGCCCCGGGCGCAGGCCGGATCGACACGACGCTGAACGCCCCGGCGCTGACGCTCCCCGAGGGCAGCGTGCAGGTGCGGGTGCAGTGGGACAACAGCTACCGCCAGGAGGACGACCAGACGGCGGAGGCGTACGTCGAGTTCGACACGGGGGAGCGCGTCACGCTCGCAGCCTGGGGCGCCGGCTCGCCGGAGAAGGACGACATCAACAGCCACCGTGATGAGGCCGTCGACGTCCCGGAGGGCGCCACGACGGCGACCGTGAAGTTCCGCTACGTCGCCGGCAACAACTGGTGGTGGGCGATCGACGACGTGCGGATCGACGCGATCGACGCGGACATCCCTCGCGAGTTCCTCGCCACGGCGGTGGAGATCGACGGCGCCGCGAAGGTCGGGGCCACGCTCACGGCCGACACCGGCGCCTGGGTGCCCGTCGCCGAGCGCTTCACCTATCAGTGGCTGCGCGACGGCAAGCCGATCCGCGGCGCCGACGACGCGACCTACACGGTCGCCCCGTCGGACCGCAACAAGCGGATCCAGGTGATCGTCACCGGCGAGTCCGACGGCTTCACGACCGCCGTCAGCACCTCGCCGAAGACCGCGAAGGTCGCCGGCAGGAAGTGATCGGCCGCTGACGCGCGGAGGGTCCGGGACTCGCTCGAGTCCTGGACCCTTCCGCGTGGACGCGG
Organism: Microbacterium hydrocarbonoxydans; assembly: GCF_011752045.1. Taxonomy (GTDB): domain Bacteria; phylum Actinomycetota; class Actinomycetes; order Actinomycetales; family Microbacteriaceae; genus Microbacterium. The sequence goes on along the minus strand of NZ_JAAKXW010000001.1, from coordinate 897,754 downwards.
GTCGGCTCCCGGCTAGGCGCGCAGCAGCCGGCGCAGATGCGCGCCGACGGCCTCGGTCTCGATGAGGAAGCCGTCGTGCCCGAAGTCGCTGGCGAGCACCACGGCCTCGCTGCCGTCGAGCGTGTTCGGGATGCTCCGGGCGATGCGATGCTGCCCGTCGACGGGGAAGAGCCGGTCGCTGTCGATGCCGAGCACGAGCGCGGTCGCGGTGACCGAGCGCAGAGCCTCCTCGACGCCGCCGCGTCCTCGCCCCACATCGTGCGAGTTCATCGCCTCGACGAGCGTGATGTAGCTGTTCGCGTCGAAACGGCGCGTGAACTTGTTGCCGTGGAAGTCGAGGTAGGACTCCACCGCGAACCGCCCGCCGTGCCCGAGCGGGGAGACCCCCGACTGCCAGGAGCGCTGGAAGCGCTGGTTGAGCTCGATCGGGCTGCGGTAGTTCAGCAGCGCCATCCGCCGTGCCAGGGCGAGACCGCGATGCGGGCCGTCGCCGTCGGCGAGGTCGTAGTACTCCCCGCCCTGGAAGCGCGGGTCCATCCGGATCGTCTCCAGCTGCACCGTGTTCAGCGCGATCTGATCGGCGGTCGTCACCGGGGGAGAGGACAGCACGGCGAGCCGCTGCACGCGCTCCGGATGCGTGATCGCCCACTCCAGGGCGTGCATGCCGCCCATGGAACCCCCGATGACGGCGGCCCAGGCGTCGATTCCGAACGCATCGGCCAGGCGCACCTGGGCTGAGACCTGGTCCCGGATCGTCAGGTACGGGAACCGCGAGGCCCACTCGTAGCCGTCCGGGGCGACACTCGCAGGACCCGTGGACCCCTGGCAGCCGCCGAGCATGTTCGGCGCGATCACGAACCAGCGGTCGGTGTCCAGCGGCGCGCCGGGCCCGACGATCTCCTCCCACCAGCCGGCGGTGGGGTGGCCGGCCCCGGCCTCGCCGCGCACGTGGCTGTCGCCGGTGAGCGCATGCAGGACGAGGATCGCGTTGTCGCGGGCGGCGTTCAGCTCGCCCCAGGTCTCGAAGGCGAGACGGATGCCGGGCAGCTCGGAGCCGCTCTCGGTCTGGAATCCGCCGAAGGAGGCGAAGCGCCGTCCGCCGGCGGGATCGCCGTCCCGCCAGGCGCCGGTGGCCGGCGGGCGCGCGCGCAGAAGCCGGACGTCGGCCTCGGTCACCGGTGCCGACGGCACCGTGTCCTCCGAGGTCGTCTGCCAGTCCATCCCTCCATTCTCGCCTGCACGGGGTGGCGGCCGGCGAAGGTTACGGCAGCGCGTCTCATTTCGAAACCGGCCGGCACACGACGCGGACCCCGGAACGCGCAGAGGCGCCCCGGACCACGATCCGGGGCGCCTCTGCGTCTCTGAGGAGGAGAGTCAGGCGCGAGCGGCCTCCGACACGCGGCGCGCCGCGGCGAGAGCCTGGTCGAGGTCGGCCTTGAGATCCTCGATGTTCTCGATGCCGACCGACAGGCGCACGAGGCCCGGCGTCACTCCGGCGGTCAGCTGCTGCTCGGGAGTGAGCTGCGCGTGCGTGGTCGAGGCGGGGTGGATGACCAGCGAGCGCACGTCGCCGATGTTCGCGAGGTGGCTGAACAGCGAGAGGCTGTTCACGAACTCGCGCCCGGCCTCGACGCCGCCCTTCAGCTCGAAGGAGAGCACGGCGCCGACGCCCTTGGGCGCGTACTTGTTCGCGGTGGCGTACCACGGCGAGGACGGCAGGCCGGAGTAGTTGACGGCGGCGACGTCGTCGCGGCTGTCGAGCCACTCGGCGATCTCCTGCGCGTTCTGCACGTGACGCTCGATGCGCAGCGACAGGGTCTCCACGCCCTGGATGAGGTTCCAGGCGCTCTGCGGGGCGATCGCGGAGCCGAGGTCGCGGAGCAGCTGCACCCGGGCCTTGATGATGTACGCGAGCGGGTCGCCGACGGCTGTGGTGTAGCTGGCGCCGTGGTAGGACGGGTCGGGCACGGTCAGACCGGGGAACCTCTCGACGTTCTTCGACCACTCGAAGGTGCCGCCGTCGACGATCACGCCGCCGATGGTCGTGCCGTGTCCGCCGAGGAACTTCGTGACGGAGTGGATGACGATGTCGGCGCCGTGCTCGAACGGACGGATCAGGTACGGGGTCGCGATCGTGTTGTCGACGATGAGCGGCACGCCGCTCTCGTGGGCGACGTCGGCGACGGTGCGGATGTCGAGGACGTTGATCTGCGGGTTGCCGATGGTCTCCGCGAAGAACAGCTTGGTGTTCGGGCGGACCGCGCGGCGCCACTCCTCCGGGTCGTCCTGGTTCTCGACGAAGGTGACCTCGATGCCGAGCTTGGCGAGGGTGTACTTGAAGAGGTTGTAGGTGCCGCCGTAGATCGAGCTCGAGGCGACGAAGTGGTCGCCCGCCTCGGCGATGTTCAGGATCGCGAACGTCGACGCGGCCTGGCCGCTGGAGAGGACGAGGGCGCCGGTGCCGCCCTCGAGAGCCGCGAGGCGCTGCTCCAGGACATCCTGCGTCGGGTTCTGGATGCGGGTGTAGATGTTGCCGAACTCGGCCAGGGCGAACAGGTTGGCCGCGTGGTCCGCGCTGTCGAACACGTAGGAGGTGGTCTGGTAGATCGGCGTCGCGCGTGCCTTGGTGACCGGGTCGGGAGCGGCGCCGGAATGGATCTGCTTGGTCTCGAAACGCCAGGTCTCGGGTGCGGACATGTGTTCCCCCTGGAACTCGTAGGTCTGTCGGCCGTGTGCCGTTGCAGCGACAGTACGGAACTTCGGCGCTTGTCAACAACGGACGGGACATGTGACGTAACAGTGCCTGCCTGCGTCAGGACGCGGAACATCGTACGGTGGAGGGCATGGTGAACAGGCGTGCAGTTGTGACCGGTGCGAGCTCGGGGATCGGCGAGGCGACGGTTCGCGCCCTCCGCTCCCGAGGGTGGGACGTGGTCGGGGTGGCCCGACGCGAGGGCAGGCTGGCCGCGCTCGCCGCTGAGACGGGAGCGCAGGTCGTCGCCTGCGACCTGACCGACGCGGATGCCGTGGCGTCGATGATCGCGGCGGTGGAGGCATCCGGGCCCGTCCACGCCCTGGTGCAGGTCGCCGGCGGCGCCCGCGGGACCGATCGGGTCGAGGACGCCTCGATCGACGACTGGCAGTGGATGTACGACGCGAACGTGCTGGCCACGCAGCGCCTCGTGGCAGGGTTCCTGCCGCTGCTGCGGAGGGCGGCCGATGCCGACGGGCACGCGGACACGCTCTTCGTGACGTCGACGGCCGCGCAGGTCGCGTATGCCGGCGGCGGCGGCTACAACGCCGCGAAGGCGGCGCAGGCGATGCTCGTGCACGCCCTGCGCCTGGAGCTGAACGGCGAGCCCATCCGCGTCTCCGAGATCGCTCCGGGCATGGTGCACACCGAGGAGTTCGCCCTCAACCGCCTCGGCGGCGACGCCGTGGCCGCGGAGGCCGTCTACTCGGGCGTGGAGGCGCCGCTCGTCGCCGCCGACGTCGCCGACGTCATCGCCTACGCTCTCGACGCGCCACGGCATGTCAACCTCGACCTCATCACGATGCGGCCGGTGGCGCAGTCGGCGAATCACCTTCTCGCCCGCGGTCCGCTCCGCGTGCGGGCCGACGACTGATGCCGCCGCGCAGCCTCGCAGAGCTCGCCGGCGACGGGCTCGTGGATCCCGGCTGGGCGGAGGCGCTCGCCCCGGCGCAGGAGATCATCTCCGCGCTGGGGGAGCGGCTGCGCGCCGAGCAGGCGGCCGGGCGCGGCTACCTTCCGGCCGGTGCGAACGTGCTGCGGGCCTTCCAGCGTCCGCTCGCCGACGTGCGGGTGCTGATCACCGGACAGGACCCCTATCCGACGCCGGGGCATCCGATCGGGCTCTCCTTCGCGGTCGACCGCGACGTGCGTCCGCTGCCGCGGAGCCTGGGCAACATCTACAAGGAGCGCGAGAGCGATCTCGGCATCCCGCCCGCACCCCATGGCGATCTCACGGCGTGGAGCGATCAGGGCGTCCTGCTGCTGAACAGGGTGCTCACCGTGCAGCCGGGGGCCGCGGCCTCTCACCGCGGCTGGGGCTGGGAGAAGGTCACCGAGCTCGCGATCCGCGCCCTGGTAGCCCGTGATGCGCCGCTCGTGGCGGTGCTGTGGGGGAGGGATGCCGCGAACCTGCAGCCGCTCCTCGGCGCGACGCCGGTGATCGCCTCCGCGCACCCGTCGCCGCTGTCGGCGAGCCGCGGGTTCTTCGGCTCCCGTCCGTTCTCCCGGTCGAACGCCCTGCTCGAAGGTCTCGGCGCCGCGCCCGTCGACTGGCGGGTCGACGGCGAGAAGTGATCGCGGCGCCGCCCGCCGCGCGGCGCCGATCGGACCTATGCTGATCGCATGCAGTTCGAACCCGGTGACCGTCGTCGGGTCCTGCCGCGTCATCTGCGCCCTGCGCCCGCCCCGGAGGTCTTCGCCTACGCGATCCGGCCCGCCCGCAGCGCCGATCTGCCGCACATCCGCGAGATCTACAACCACTTCGTGAGCAACTCGGTGGTGACGCTGGACGAACGGCGCAGCAGCATCCCGTACTGGCGGGAGAAGTTCGCGCTGCTGAGCAGGCTGGGCCTGCCGTTCCTCGTCGCCGTGTCGCCGGCGGGGGTCGTGCTCGGGTACGCGCTGGCTCAGCCGTGGGCGGGGCGCAACGCGTACCGCTACACCGTCGAGGACTCCATCTACCTCGGCCCCGGTGCGGGCGGGAAGGGTCTCGGCGCCGCCCTTCTGCAGGAGCTCATCGACGCGTGCGAGCAGCTCGGCATCCGCGAGATGGTGGCCGTGATCAGCGACAGCAAGGCCGAGGCATCGATCCGGCTGCACGCCAGGCTCGGCTTCGTCGAGGCAGGCCGCACGGGCCGCGTCGGGCACAAGTTCGGCCGCGACCTCGGGACGGTGTACATGAAGAAGTCCCTGAAGCACACGGGGCGGCGGAAGCTGTTCGGCCGCAGGCCGGTCTCAGGCGGCTGACCCCGGGATCACCGGGATCGCCGCGAGCAGCGCCTTGGTGTAGTCGTCCTGCGGGCGCAGCAGCACGTCCTTCGTGGCTCCCCGCTCGACGATGCGGCCGTCCTTCGTGACGATCACGCTATCGCAGAGGTTCTGCACGACGCCGATGTCGTGCGACACCAGCAGCAGCGTCAGATCGGTCGTCTCGCGCAGCTCGATCAGCAGCTCGAGGATCTGCGCCCGGACGGTGACGTCGAGCGCGGAGAGCGGCTCGTCGCCCACGAGGATGCGCGGCCGGTGCACGATCGCCCTGGCGAGCGCGATCCTCTGACGCTGGCCGCCGGAGAACTCGTGCGGGTAGCGGCCGGCCATCTCCGGTTCGAGCCCGACCTGGAGCAGCACCTCGCGGATCCGCGCGGCGTGGTCTCCCGGGAGCTGCAGCGCCCACAGCGGCTCGCCGATGATCTGCGCCGCCGTCATCCGCGGGTCCAGGGACGCATACGGGTCCTGGAACACGAGTCCGGTCGCGCGACGCAGCCAGTGCAGCGACCTGGCGGATGCCGTGGCGTCGACGTTCCGGCCGTCGACGGCGACCGTGCCGGAGGTGGGGCGATCGAGACCGAGCAGCAGACGGACGAGCGTCGACTTCCCGGAGCCGGACTCGCCGATGATGCCGAGCGAGGTGCCGGCCGGGACATCGAGGTCGGTGGGGGCCAGCGCGGTGTGCCGGCGCGTGCGCTCGAACGCGGAGCGCTTCGGCACCACGAAGTCGCGCCGCAGTCCGCGGGCCTCGATGAGGCTCATGCGCCACCTCCGTCCGGACGCCACAGCGTCGCGGTGGCGTCGCGGAGCAGCCCCTGCGTGATCGGCGAGGCCGGCGCGCTCAGCAGCGTGGAGACAGGGGCCGATTCGACCACCCGCCCGTGCTCGAGGACGACTCCGTGCGTCGCGACCTGGGCGAGCACCGCGAGGTCGTGCGTGATGAACACCAGGGACATGCCCTCCTCCTCGACCAGGCCGAGCAGCAGGGCGAGGATCTCGGCCTGGATCGTCACGTCGAGCGCCGTCGTGGGCTCGTCGGCGATGAGCAGGCGCGGCCGGCAGGCGAGCGCCATGGCGATGGCGACACGCTGGCGCTGGCCGCCGGAGATCTGGTGCGGATACCGGTCGACGAGGGACTCAGGGTCGGGGAGCCGCACGCGGGCGGCCTCTGCGATCGCACGCACCCTCGCCTCGCGCCGTCCCAGCCCCTCGTGGATCCGGACGGCCTCGGCGATCTGCCGCCCGACCGTGCGGATCGGGTTGAGGGCGGTGCGCGGCTCCTGGAAGACGATGCCGATCTCGTCGCCGCGGATCTCGGCGAGCTCGCGGTCCGGCATCCCGATCAGCTCGGTGCCGTTCCAGCGGATGCTCCCGCTCGCCGTCGCGCCGTCGGGGAGCAGCCCGAGCAGTGCGAGGGCGGTGAGCGACTTGCCCGACCCCGATTCGCCGATCAGGCCGAGGCGGGCTCCGTCCGGAACCTCGAAGGAGACCCCGTCGACGACCCGCCGCCCGCCGATCTCGATCACGAGGTCCTGCACCACGAGGCTCATGCGATCACCGCCGGGGTGTGCACCTCGGCCGCGCGGTGGCGCAGCGTCGGATCGGTGGCTTCGCGGAGGGCGTCGCCGAGGAGGTTCAGGGCGAGCACGGTGAAGGTGATCGCGAGACCCGGCCAGATCACGGAGAGCGGATGGACGCCGATGTAGCGCTGCAGGTCGGCGAGCAGCAGTCCCCAGCTGGGTTCGACGACAGAGGCTCCGAAGCCGAGGTAGGAGAGGCCGGCCTCGGCGAGCACGGCGACCGCCATCGACCAGGACAGCTGCACGATGAACACGGGGGCGACGTTCGGCAGCAGATGCCGGGCGAGGCTCTGCCCGGCGGTCAGCCCGGAGGCCCGGGCGGCGAGGACGAAGTCGCTCTGCTGCACGCGGCGCAGCTCCGGGCGCGTCACCCGGGCGATGTTCACGCCGAATCCGATGCCGACGGACCAGATCACCACCCACAGCGAACCGCCCCAGACCGAGGAGATCATCATCGCGATGAGGAGCACGGGGAAGGCGATGAGGATGTCGACGAGCACGGCGACCGTCTCGCGCATCCACCGCGCGGTGAGCGCACCGAGCGCGGCCAGGGCGATCCCGACGAGCGTGGCGATGACGCCGGCGCCGACGCTGACGAACACCGTCGTGCGCGCTCCCGCCATGATGAGGCTGAGGATGTCTCGTCCGGTGTCGTCCGTGCCGAGCAGATGCGGCCAGCCGGGTACGCCCCAGCGGTCGCGGACGTTCGACTCCTGCGGATCGAACGGCGTCCAGAACACCGCCACGAGCGCCAGCAGAGCGACGACCGACACCACGACGAGCCCGAAGCTCCCTGCCGGGGTGCGCCACAGGACGCGCAGCCATGCCGGGGTCATGCCGCCTCCCTCTGCCGCGGGTCGATCGCCCGGTGGATCAGGTCGACGAGGAAGCCGACGGCGAGGACGAAGCCGGTGAGCACGAGCAGCTCGCTCTGGACCTTGATCAGATCGCGCGTGCCCACATCGGCGACGAGCATCCGCCCGATCCCGGGCAGCGTGAAGAGCTGCTCGATCACCACCGAGCCGACGATGATCCCCGCCACCTGCAGGCCCAGCACGGTGACGATCGACAGGCCGACGGCGGGGATGCCGTGCTGGATCAGCGCCCGCGTGCGGGTGAGGCCCTTCGCCGCGGCCGTGCGGACGAAGTCCTGACTCGCGGCCTGGAGCGTCGCACTGCGCACGAAGCGCATGAGCATGGCGCCCTCGACGATGCCGATCGTGAGCGCGGGCAGCAGCAGCGATTCGAGCGCCCTGCCCGGAGTCGACCAGCCGGTGCGAGGGAAGCCCTGCGGGGGCAGCCAGCCCAGCCAGACGGAGAACACGACGATGAGCATCATGCCCGCCCAGACCACGGGGACGGCCGCGAGGGCCTGGGCGCCGAAGCTGAGCGCGGCTCCGCCGCGGGATCCGCGCCGCAGAGCGGCGAGGATCCCGAAGGGCACGGCGATGAGGATCGCGATGAGCAGGGAGAGGATGCCGAGCGGCACCGTCACCTGGGCCTTCTCGAGAAGCTCCTCGCCCACGGAGGCGCCGGACAGCAGCGAGGTGCCGAGGTCGCCGCGGAGGATCCCGCCGATCCATTCCGCGTACTGCGCCGGAAGCGGGCGGTTGAGTCCGAGGGATTCGCGCAGCGCCTCGACCTCGGCGGGCGACGCCTGGGTCCCGGCGATGAGCTGGGCGACGTCGCCGGGGAACACCCGGAGCGTGAGGAAGATGAGCGCGCTCGACACGAGGAGCCCTGCGATGAGCAGGGCTCCCCGGACGAGCGCGTAGCGGATCACGAAGCGGCGGCCGCCGTCACTTCTCGGTGGCGACGGTGACGCCGGCGAGGTCGATGCGCGAGTTGATCGAATCCTGCGGGAAGCCGGAGACCAGCGGGCTCACCGCGGTGATCGTGGCGCCGTTGTAGAGCCAGTCGGCGGCGTGGTCCTCGGAGACGATGCGTGCCGCTTCGGCGAGCAGTTCGGCGGACCTGTCGGGATCGACTTCCGCCAGCGCATCGGCGTACAGACCCTGCACCTCGGCGTTGTCGTAGCCGAAGTAGTAGTCCGGGTTCGCGAAGTTGCCGAAGTCGCGCGGCTCGACGTGCAGCACGAAGCTGAGGTCGTAGTCGTGGTTGCTGTAGACGTCCTCGAGCCAGGCCGGGAACTCGACCGAGTCGACCTCGAGAGTGACGCCGACCTTCGCGAAGTCGGAGATGAGCACCTTCGGAACCGTCGTGCCGTAGAACGACGGGATGGTGAGCGTGAGCTCGAGCTCCTCGTGGCCGGCTTCCGCGAGGAGCTTCTTCGCCTTCTCCGGGTCGTAGGAGACGACGTCGGAGAGATCCTCGTAACCCGGGTCGAGCTCCGGGATCGGGCCGTACAGCGTCGAACCGGCGCCGACCGCCTCGACGAGCGCCTCGTGGTCGATGGCCAGGCGCAGCGCCTCTCGGACGCGGATGTCGTCGAGCGGGGCCTTCGCGTTGTTGAACGCGAGGGTGGCCTTGTCGGTCGTGCGCCCCGTGGTCAGGGTGAAGTCGCCGGAGTCCTCAAGCTGCGGCGCGAGGTTCGGGTCGACGGCCGTGAGCACCTGCACGCCGCCGTCGAGTGCGGTGTTCACACCGGCCGTGAAGTCGGGGATGTACTGGAACTCGACCTCGGCGACGCCCGCCGGATCGCCCCAGTAGGCGTCGTTGCGCGTGAACGTGATGGCGCTGCCCTTGCTCCAGCGGGCCAGCGTGAACGGGCCGGTGCCGTTCTCGGCCGTCTTGAGATCGGTGGTGTCGCCGGTCTGGAAGACGAGCCCGGCGGGGCCCGTGAGGGTGAAGAGGAAGTTCTGGTTCGGCTCCGTGAGCGTGATCACGACGGTGCTCGCGTCCGGTGCGGTGATCGAGGCGACGGAGGCGAAGTCGGCGTTCCCCTGCAGCGTCGCGTCCGTGCGGACCGCCTCGAAGGACGACACGACGTCGGCCGAGGTCAGCGCCGTGCCGCTGTGGAAGACGACGCCCTCGTTGAGGGTGAACGTGTACGTCAGGCCGTCGTCGGAGACCTCGTAGTCGGATGCGAGCCGCGGGACGATCTCGTTCTCCTGCGTGCGGCTGACCAGTCCCTCGTAGATGTTGTCGATGAGGATCTGCTCGAGGGCGGCGCCGCTGGTGCGGCGGATGTCGAGGTTCGTCGGCTCGAGGACGAGGCCGACCTGGAGCGTGGCGTCCGGGTCGGGCTCTCCGGTGGGCGTCGCGGCGGGCTCGGGGGCGGTCGTGCAGGCGCTGAGGATCACGGCCGTGGCCGCGAGCGAGGCGATCAGCGCGTGGCGTCGCGTGCGTCGGAACATGTGTTGCTTCCTCTCGGTGCGGCCGGGTCAGCCGGTGGAACGAGCCTAGGGATTGATCGGAGGGGGAGGGGCGGAGGCGGAACGAAGTGTCACAAACCCGCCGCCGGGACTGCGGACGCGATCAGCGCGGCGAGCTCCTTCGGCGCGGTCTCCTGGACGTTGTGGGTCGCGTCGATCGCGACGATCCGGGCATCAGGCAGCCGTCGGGCGAGCTCATCCGCATCCGCCTCCGTGACGAAGCCCCGGGTCGCTCGCACGAGCGTGATCGGCGTGGTGGCGCCGGCGAGGTCCGCCCACCCCGCCTCATGGAGCGCCGAGGGGGAAGCCGGAGCGCCGGCGTCGTGAGATGCGAGGGCCTGGGCCGCGAGGTGTGCGAAGTGGTGCTTCCACTCGACCCGGCCGTCAGGGCGCACCCGGGTGTTCAGGAAGACGCCGCGCTCGGTCTCCGGTCGGGTGCCGCCGAAGCCGAAGGCGATCGCACGGGCGACCAGCTCGTCGCGCGTCGCGAAGTCGGTGGGGCCGGCGTAGAACTCCCGCAGCGCCGAGGGACCGGCGGAGACGTCGATGCCCGGGGTGATGTCGACGACGATCAGCTCGGCGACGAGGTCAGGGCGCGCGGCCGCGAGGGCCGCGCCGGTGAGCCCGCCGAGGGACTGCCCGACCACGAGCTGGGGCGCGTCGGTCCACGCGTCGAGAGCGGCCGCGACGTCGACGGCGAGGGTGCGCGGCGTGTAGTCGAGGTCCTCTCTCCAGGAGGAGTCGCCATGTCCTGCGAGATCGATCGCGAGCAGCGGATGCCGGAGTGCGAGAGCCGTCGTGTCCCAGGTGTGCGCATTGAGTCCCGCTCCGTGCAGGAGCGTGACCCGGGGCGTCTCGGCGCCGAACCGCAGGGCGCTGAGCGTGCGGCCGTCGGGGAGTGCGAGGCTCATCCTCTCGACCGTCGGCAGCGGAACGCCCAGGGCCTCGGCCTGTGCGGGAAGATAGCTGAACTCGCTGTTGTCGGTCGCCACGTCCATATTCTGCTCCCGTCATGAGGTGCTCACGAAACGCGCGAGCAATATGACAACTTTTCTCGCGATCTTGGGTAACAGATCTCAACTTGCGGTCATTCCATGATTCGCATTCTGATCCGCAGCGGCGCAGGAGTGGTCGGGCGCGGTCCCTCGCGACGCGCATATGCTGGAGTCATGAGCGAGAAGCGCGTGCACCTGTCCAAGACCGAGCCCACCGCGTACCAGGCCCTGGATGCCTTCGCTCACACCGTCGGCGACATCTGCGCCGCGAACGGCATCGACGATCGCCTCAAGGAGATCGTCATGATCCACTGCTCCCAGCTCAACGGATGCAGCTACTGCACGCGTGTGCACGTCGACCGCGCCGTGAAGGCGGGGATCGACACCGACACGCTCATGCAGATCGCCACCTGGCGCGAGAGCCACGTGTTCTCCGACCGCGAGCGCGCGGCGCTCGAGCTCGCCGAGGCGTTCACCTTCATCGCCGAGGAGGGAATCTCCGACGAGGTCTACGATCTCGTCGGCGGGGTGTTCACTGAGAAGGAGTACGCCGCCCTGAGCTGGGCCTGCGTCTCGATCAACGCCTTCAACCGCATCGTGATCGCCGGTCGCTATCCGGTGCCGCCCAGGACGCCGCAGGCATGACGGTCCTCGAGATCGACGGAGTGAACAACGTCCGCGACGTCGGAGGCATCCCGGCTGAGGGCGGGCGCATCCGCGCAGGCATCCTGCTGCGCTCCGGGCAGCTCTCCGGGGCGTCCGCCGCGGGGGCGGAGGCGCTCCGACAGGTGGTGCGCCACATCGTCGACCTCAGGGACGGCGAGGAGGTCGCGGCGGAGCCCACCGAGATCGAGGGCCCGGAGACGACGCACCTCCCGCTCTTCCTCGGTTCGGTGCGCTCCTTCTTCGAGGCCGACACCAGTCTCGAGGACCTCTACCTGCATCTGCTCGAGGAGAGCGGGGAGCGGCTGGTCGCCGCCATCCGGGTCATCGCGGCGGGGGAGCCGACGCTCGTCCACTGCACGGTCGGCAAGGACCGCACCGGTGTCACCGTCGCCCTCGCGCTGGCCGCCGTCGGTGCCGACCGCGAGGCGATCGTCGAGGATTACGCGCTCACCGCGTCCCAGCTGCCGCCCGAGCGGTCGCGGCGCATCGCCGCGTACCTCCGGGCGCAGCATCCGGACGCCCTGCACGCCGTCGCGCTGGCGACCGAGTCGCCGGCGCCCGTGATGCGGTCTCTGCTGCAGCAGGTGGATGAGCGGTGGGGCTCGGCGGCGGACTACCTGCGGGCCAACGGGATGACGGATGCGGAGATCGCGGCGCTCCGCGCTGTCCTCGTGGAGTCGGCCCCCTCCGAGGAAGGTTAGGCAACCCTTCACTTGGTGTACGATGAGAGGACGATGAACACCTCCCTCGACATCCGCACCACGCGCGCCGCACGGCGCGCCGAGCGTCGTCGCGCCCATCACCTCGTGACGGCCGACGAGAACTCGCTGGTCGAGCTCGAGACGTTCCTGTCGACGCTGCCGCTGTGCGCCTCCGGTCGCATCTTCATCGAGGTTCCCGAGCCGTCGGACATCGGGCACATCGTCGCTCCGGGGCGGATGACCGTCACGTGGCTCGCTCGCAGCGCCCGCACCGGCGCCCCCGGCACCGGACGCGCCTGCGCCTCCGGTCAGGCGCTGACCCGCGCGACCTGCGCCTGGGCGGACGAGATGCTCTGCGACGAGGGCCTGGAGACGACCGTCACGCTGCTGGGCGGCTACCTCGGCACCGCCGACATCGTCGAGCACCTGACGACGAAGCTCGACGTGGAGCCTGCGCGCATCCGCACCCCCGAGCGCTTCGGGCTGCTTCCCTCCGACCGCTGACCCGCGGGCCGCCCATCAGTCAGCGGCGGCGGACGTAGTTGCCGTCCTCCAGGCCGGCCTCGATCTCGAATCTGTTCCGGAGCGGGTCGCGTCCCGCCAGCAGGTACAGCACCGGCATCAGGAAGCCGTACCGGAGCCACTGCGCCTTGTGCACGGCCTCGTGCCGGAGGATGGCGTCACTCGGACGGGCGTCGCCGGTGAGGAAGCATCCGCCGACGCAGACGCCGCCTCGGTTGAACGTCCAGGCCGGCATCCCCTGGAACACCCACAGTCCGGCGCGGCGCTCCACCGGCCCCGTGCTCCACAGCGATCCCCAGATCCAGCCCACGGCCGTGCCCCACCAGTAGCCGATCCTGCTGATCGGCGAGCGCAGCAGGAAGGCGGGGATGCGGCGGTCCAGGCGGCGACCGCGATCGACGGCGCGCTCGGCCGCGGCCCGCCAGTCCTCCGTCACGCGACCGCGCCGACGAGGCGGAGCAGCGCCCCCAGATCGTCCACGGCATCGGCCGGGGATCGCGGAGCGAACCCGGCCAGGGTGGCTCCGGCGAACGGCAGCCGCTCCCGGAGCAGGCGGACGGCGGCGCTCAGCGCAGCCGGCGCCAGGCCGAACGGAGCCGGGTTCGACACCCCCGCCAGCTCGGCAGGGTCGAGCACGTCGACGTCGATGTGGACCCAGACCCGCTTCGCCCCGGTGGCGACCACCGCCTCTGCGAGGGCCTCCGCGCGGTCGAGATCGGAGACGGAGAGCCGGGAGAGGTCGTCGAGCTGCGCGACCTCGGCGTCGTCGAGATTGCGCATCCCGACCGCTACGACCCGCTCCCGCGGTATGCCGGGGGAGAGCGCGAGCTGCGGCTCGCCCTCGCCGAGGACGGCGCGGAGCGCCATGCCGGAGAAGGCGCCGGAGGGCGACGTCTCGGGGGTGTGCATGTCAGGGTGGGCGTCGAACCAGACCACCGCGAGGTCCTCGGTGCCGCCCGGAAGCGCGGCGAGGGCCGCGACGGTGACGCTGCAGTCGCCGCCGATGACGACCGTGTCGTTCGTCATGTGCTGTGCGACCTCCTCGCGGGTCCGCAGCAGAGAGCTGAGCCGGCGGACGCCGGTGCCGAGGGATTCGCCGGCCTCCACCGGGACGTCCAGCACCGTCGTGGCGGCGCGCGGAAGGTCGCCGGCGATCGCCGTGGCGCCGTCGACGAGGAGCATCGCCCGTGCGGCGGGGGAGCCCTGCCACTGCGGGACGACGAGGAATCGCACCATGGGTGCCTCCAGGGGTGAGGAGAGGGCGGGGCCCCGGACGTGCAGGTCCGGGGCCCCGCCGGGGTGTCAGGACCCTTCGATCGCCTGACGGGGAGCGGAGCCGCCGGCCTTGAGCTCGGCGAGGCGGGCCTCGACCTCGGTGAGCTCGCCGAGGTCCTCGAGGCTCTCGAACTGGGCGTCGAGGCTGGACGCCGCGAGCTCGGCCTTGCCCTGCGCGAGGGCCTCCTGGCGGCGGACCTTGTCCTCGAAACGTCCCAGCTCGCTGGTGGGGTCGAGCACGTTGATCGAGGAGACCGCGTCCTGGACCTTGGTCTGGGCCTCGGCGACCTTGGCGCGGGCGAGGAGCTCGCTGCGCTTGTTCTTCAGCTCGCCGAGCTTCTCCTTCATGCCGTTCAGGCCGGCCTTGAGCTTGTCGACGATCTCGGTCTGCGCGGCGATCTGCGGCTCTGCGCTCGAGGCCTCGCGCTCGGCGCTGATCTGTCGCTGCAGCGCGATCTTGGCGAGGCTGTCGAACTTGTCGGCGTCGGCCGTGCTGCCCGCGGCGCGCATCTCGTCGGCCTTGCGGCTGGCGGCGAGGGCCTTGTTGCCCCACTCGGTGGCGGCCTGGACGTCCTCTTCGTGGTCGCGCTCGAGGAGACGGAGGTTGCCGATGGTCTCGGCGATCGCCGACTCGGCATCCGCGATGTTGTTCGTGTAGTCGCGGACGAGCTGGTCGATCATCTTCTGCGGGTCCTCCGCAGAGTCCAGGAGGGCGTTGATGTTCGCGCGGACGAGGGTCGAGATACGTCCGAAGATGGACTGCTTGGTCATGCGTTTTCCTTTCAGAGGGTCGTAGTCGAGGTCTGTGCGTCGGTGCGGTTCAGAAGCGCCCACCTCCCGAACGGCCGCTGCGGCCGCTCGAACGGCTGCCGCCGCCTCCGCCGAAACCGGAGCTGCGGAAGCCGCCTCCGCCGCTGGAGCGCCAGCCGCCCCGCGAGGAGCCGCCACCGCCGCCTCCGCCGCCGCCGGAGAGCAGGCCGCCGATGATTCCGCCGAGGATGTCGCCGCCGAGACCCGAGTCGTTCGAGCGCGAGGAGCCCCCGAAGATGCTTCCGCTCCAGTCGTCGTTCTCGTAGCGCGCCGGGTTCATGGCCTCCACGTCGGCGCGAGCGGAGGAGGTCGCCTGCTGGGCGAGCTCGAGCGCGTACCGGGCGGAGGCGAGCGCCCCGCGCGGATCCGAGGCCTGGAGCGCCAGCGCCTGGCTGAGACTCGTCTCGGCCTGCGAGAGCCGGGTCCTCGCCGTCGAGCCGATGGTGCCTCGACGTGTCTCGATGTATTCGCGCGCGGCGCGGATCTCCGAGTTCGCCTGGCCGATCGTCTGCTCGAGCATCCGCTGCTCACGGCGCGCCGTCTCCACGACCTCCCTGCCCTGGGAGATCGCGGCGTCGATCTGCGTGTTCGCCGCGGTGAGAGCCTCGAACACCCGCTGCGGGCTGCGGGGGCTGCCGCTCAGGCCAGCCTGCGCCTGCTGAAGCTGTCCGGCGGTGGCGGATGCCGCGGCGGCGAGCGCGCCGGTCGGGTCCGGGAGCTGCTGAGCGGCGGCGACATCGCTCTGCAGCTCGGCGATCAGCGCCTGTGCCTGCGCCTCCAGCGCGGAGAGCTCGCCGCCGAGCGCGGTGATCGCCTGCACGAGCTGGGCCGCCTGCGCGACGGACTGCTCGGCGGTGCGGATCGCGAACGCGGCCTCGCCGCTGCGGCCCTCCGCGATCGCCTTCCCGGCGGCATCGATCGAGCGGTCTGCGAGGGCCGCGCGCTCCTGTGCCTGAGCGGGGTTGTCCGCGACGGTGGCCAGAGCGGCCGCGTCGTAGGTCGCGGACAGCGCGGCCAGGGCCGTGCCGGCCGACGCGAGGACCGGCTGGAGGGCGGCGCGCTCTCCCCTGACCCGCTCCAGCTCCTGCGGAGCGTTCTGCTCCAGCCGGCGCAGCGCGTCGAAGGCCTCGGTGTTGGCGTCGAGCACGTCGTCGACCTCATCGCACAGCCGGATGATGCGGATGTGCCAGGCACGGCGGTCGTGGACCGTGTCCTCGACCTCGTCGTCGAGCTTCTGCTTGAGGTCGAAGGCCTCGGACATCTTCGCCTGCGCGGTCTCCACCGCGCCGCTGAACTCGGCGGTGGCGGCCTCGCCGAACTGCGCGACCGCGAAGCCGAGCTCCTCCTTGCTGGAGGTGATCGCGTCGTCGGCCCGCACGAGCGCCACCCCCGCCTGGGACTGCACCTGCTCATCGGTGAGGGTCGAGAAGGGATCGTTCGGGTCGGGGACCTCCGGCATCGCTCCGCGTCGGCGGATCTCCGCATTGCGGCGGGCGCGGCGGATGAGGGCCACCGCGAGCCAGATCAAGAGGCCGAGGACGACGATCCCGACGATCACGAGGAGGTTGCGCATGGCGCCGGCGCCGCCGTCGCCCTGGATCTCGTCGGCGGCCAGGATGATGGCGCCGTCCCAGTCCTCCTGGGCGAGGAGCGGCTGGATCTTCTCCTCCACATCGGTGAGCTTGCCGTCGCTCAGCGGGCCGCCGGCGGCGGCGGAGATGTAGTAGTTGCGTCCCTCGACCGCGATGGCGAGCAGGTACTGCTCCGGTCCGAGTCCGTTGTTATCGGCCACGGTGTCGGCCCACTGGACGTAGTCCGAGGGGGAGGTGAACTCGTCGACGAGCACCACGAAGAGGTCGGCCGAGGAGTTCTCGGTGAGAGTCTCCAGCCTGGTTTCGACGGCGGCCTTCTCCGACCCGCTGAGCACTCCGGCGTCATCGGTCACGTAGCCAGGGTCGAGCGTCACCGGGTCGGTCGCGGATGCCGTGCTCGCGGAGAGCGCCCCTGCGACCGCGGCCAGTGCCAGCGCGGCCACCGTCAGCCACCGATTCCTCATACAGATCCCTCCGACCGACAGCGGGCGCCCCCAATGCCACGAGTCTATGCACAGAGATCGACACGCGACAGCATCCGGCCGTTCGCCCTGAGCGGAGGCGCATACGCTGGAGGGCATGGACGACAGGTACGGTTCCGACGTGCTCGCCGCGGGGTGGCGCGACCGCGGTACGATCAGGTCCGCGGATGTGCACGCGGAGCTCGATCTCGTCGTCGAGGTCGCCTCCGACGGCTTCTGCGGTGCCGTCACGGCCGTCGAGGCCGGCATGGTCGAGCTCGAGGACTGGAAGGGCCGCCGGAGGCGCTTCCCCCTCGGCGGCGGCTTCCTGATCGAGGGCCGCCCGGTGCGCCTGGGACCGCCGAAGCCGAAGGCGCAGGGTCCGCGGCGCACGGCCTCCGGCTCGTTCGCGGTCGCCGATCAGCGTGCCCGCATCGCCCTGCCCAGCCGCATCCTCGTGGAGGGGAAGCACGACGCCGAGCTCGTCGAGAAGGTGTGGGGCGCCGACCTCCGCGTGGAGGGCGTGGTCGTGGAGTTCCTGCAGGGCGTCGACCTCCTCGACGATCTCCTCGCCGAGGAGCCGCCGAGCGCCACCCGTCGCTATGGGGTGCTCGTCGACCATCTCGTGCCGGGCTCCAAGGAGTCCCGGATCGCGGATGCCGTGGCGCGGGGCCCGCACGGACGGCACGTGCGCATCGTCGGGCATCCGTTCGTCGACGTGTGGCAGTGCGTGACGCCGCGCGCGCTGGGGATCGCCAAGTGGCCGGAGATCCCGCGCGGCACCGACTGGAAGACCGGGATCTGCCGGGCCTTCGGGTGGCCGCACGAGACCCAGGCCGACACGGCGCGCGCCTGGCAGCACATCCTCTCCAAGGTGCGCACGTACCGCGACCTCGAGCCGGCGCTGCTGGGACGGGTCGAGGAGCTCATCGACTTCGTGACCGCACCGGCCTGACCTCCGCACCGCCGACGCCTGCGGCGCTGAGGGAGCCGGTCGCCGCCGACTACCCTGGGATCATGCCCGAACCCCGCACCTTCCGTGACGAGCCGGTGTCCTTCGTGCGCCGCAGCGGCCGGATGTCCGACGCGCAGGAGCGCGCCTTCGCCGAGCTCGCGCCGCATTACCTGCTGGACGTGCCCCGCGACGTGGCCTGGACCTCCGTGCACCCGGAGGCGCGGCTCGACCCGGTGGCCGAGTACGGCCGGGCGGCGGACCTGATCGTCGAGATCGGCTCCGGGCAGGGGCACGCGATCGTCGCGGCGGCCTCCACGCGGCCCGACGTCGACTTCCTCGCCGTGGAGGTGTTCCGGGCAGGCCTCGCGCGGACGATGCTCGACGCCGACCGTGCGGGGGCGCGGAATCTCCGGGTGGTGGAGGCGAACGCACCCGAGGTTCTTTCCTCGTACCTGCCGGAGCGCGCAGCGGCCGAGGTCTGGATCTTCTTCCCCGACCCCTGGCACAAGAAGAAGCACACCAAGCGCCGGCTCGTGCGTCCCGGCTTCGGCGACACGGCCGCACGGGCGCTCCGTGACGGCGGTCTGCTGCGGCTCGCCACCGACTGGGAGGACTATGCGCTGCAGATGCGCGAGGTCCTCGACGCCGAGCCGCTCTTCGAGCGCGCCTTCGACGGCGAGTGGGCCGAGCGCTTCGAGGGCCGGGTGATGACCGCCTTCGAGCGGAAGGGCATCGCCAAGGGCCGCGACATCCGGGACCTGGTGTACCGGCGGAAGCCGCGAGCGTGACCGAAGCCGGACACCGCCTCACGACAGGCGCGGCGATCGCGCCGGCGCTGATCGTGTGCGCGGCGGCACCGGCGTTCTTCGTCCTGCAGGTGCCCTGGATCGGCTGGGCGCTGATCGCCCTGGGCGTGGGCGCCGCGTGGTGGCTCGAGCGCGGCCGGGTGACGGCATCCGCTCCGTCGCTGACCCGCGACCTGTCGCTGATCGCGCTCGGCATGCTGATCGTCAGCGCGATCCCGCTGGCCGCCGAGCTCGACGATCTGGCCATGCTCCGGTTCACGCTCGCCCTCGGCGGCGCCGTGGCGGTGCCGTACCTGGTGTCGCGCTTCCTCTACAAGGACCGCGGGATCTCGTTCCCATGGCGGGCGCACCGCCGCTGGGGGCGGCTGCAGTGGGGCTGGCTGGTCGCCGTGCTCGTGCTGGGCTGGCTGATCCTGCCGTTCTATTTCATCACCAGCGGCGTGTACCAGAACTGGCCCGTCGTCGACACGCCCGAGCTGATCGCGCGCCTGTTCGTCGGTGTGGGGGCGGTGGGCATCTGGGACGAGCTGTTCTTCATCTGCACGGTGTTCGCACTGCTGCGACGTCACCTCCCCGACGGCGTCGCGAACGCGCTGCAGGCGATCGTGTTCGTCTCCTTCCTGTGGGAGCTGGGCTATCGGGCCTGGGGGCCGGTGCTGACGATCCCGTTCGCGCTGCTGCAGGGCTTCATCTTCCTCCGCACGCATTCGCTCGCGTACGTGGTCACGGTGCACCTGCTGTTCGACGCCGTCGTGTTCGGGGTGCTCGTGCACGCGCACAACCCGGGCCTGCTGCCGATCTTCCTGGTCTGAGGGCCGCCCGCGGATGCGAGAATCGAGTCATGCTCATCGCCGGACTCGTCCTCGCCGCCGCCGCTGCGGCCTTCCATGTCTTCATCTTCGCGCTGGAGTCGCTCAAGTGGACGGAGCCGGAGACGAGGAGGATCTTCGGCGTCGCCAGCGAGGCGGATGCCGTCACCATGAAGCAGCTTGCCTTCAACCAGGGCTTCTACAACCTGTTCCTCGCGCTCACGGCGCTGATCGGCGTCGGCCTGGTGATCGTGGGTGCGACCACGGTGGGCGTGACGCTCGTCCTCGCCGGCACCGGAATGATGCTGGCCGCGGCGCTCGTGCTTGTGCTGTCCGATCGCACCAAGGTGCGGGCGGCGGCGATGCAGGGCACGTTGCCGCTGCTGGCGGTCGTCGCGACGGCGGTCGGCATCTCCCTCGGCTGATCGCCCCGGTGGCGACGGGGTGACATCCGGCGCCGCAGCGGTCAGACTCGGTCCATGGCCGACTGGGTGCTGCACGTGGACATGGATCAGTTCATCGCGGCCGTCGAGGTGCTGCGGCGGCCGGAGCTCGCCGGGCGGCCGGTGATCGTGGGCGGCCGCGGGGATCCGACCGAGCGCGCCGTCGTGTCGACCGCGTCGTACGAGGCGCGGGCGTTCGGGATCGGGTCGGGGATGCCGTTGAAGATCGCCGCGCGCAAGGCACCGGAGGACGCGGTGTTCCTGCCGGTGGATCATGATGCCTACGAGGCGGCATCGCATGAGGTGATGTCGACGCTGCGTGCCCTCCCCGGCGTCGTGCTCGAGGTCATCGGCTGGGACGAGTGCTTCCTCGGCGTCAGCGTCGACGATCCCGAGGCGGTGGCGCGGAGCGCCCAGGCAGCCGTGCTCGAAGCGACCGGCCTGCACTGCTCCGTCGGCATCGGGGACAACAAGGTGCGCGCCAAGATCGCGACCGAGTTCGGCAAGCCTCGCGGCGTGTTCCGCCTCACCGCGGAGAACTGGTTCGAGGTGATGGGGGACAAGCCGACCCGTGACCTGTGGGGCGTCGGCCCGAAGATCAGCAGGCGATTGGCGGAGCATGGCATCGACACCGTGCGCCGGCTCGCCGAGGCCGATCGGGAGATGCTCGTCGGGGAGTTCGGCCCGAGGATGGGCGTCTGGTACGGCGAGCTGGGTGAGGGGCGGGGTCCCGCTGTCGTGGACGACACGCCCTGGGTGGCGCGCAGCCACAGCAGGGAGACCACCTTCCAGCAGAACCTCACGACGGAAGCTGAGGTCGAAGAGGCGCTGCGCGAGCTCGCCGGGCATGCCTTCGACGACTGTGCAGCGGAGAGCCGCCCCGTGATGCGGGTGCATCTCAAGGTGCGCTACGCGCCGTTCGAGACGAAGACCTTCGGCCGGAAGTTGCCCGCGCCGACGACCGATCGCGACGAGGTCATCGCGGCCGCGGTCGAGCTGGGGAAGACGCTCGACCGCGACCGCGAGGTGCGCCTGCTCGGCGTGCGTGCGGAGATGACGATGCCCGACGACGGCGATCCGGTCGAGCGGACGCCGGTGCGCGGCAGGATCTGAGCGTTGGCTCAGTCGCGGATGACGGCGGCGACCGCGCTGATCTCGATGAGCGCGCCGGGGACGCCGAGGCCCGCGACGACGGCGGCGGTGACCAGGGGAGGTGCGCCGTCGCGCGCCAGCTTCGACGCGACAGCGCCGTAGGCCGCGCGCAGATCGGCCTGCTGGTGGATGAGCACCGTCCAGCTGATCACGTCGTCCAGGCCTGCGCCGGCCGACTCCAGTGCGATGCGGGCGTTCTCGAGGGCGCGGAGCGACTGCTCGCCGGCATCCGCCGAGACCACGGCGCCGCTCTCGTCGACGCCGTTCTGACCGCCGACGTAGATGGTGGTGGCGCCCGGCGGGACGACCGCGACGTGGCTGAACGCGGGGCTGACGACGAGCCCTGCAGGCTGCGTGAGTGTGATGTCCATGGCCCCAGCATGCGGAGGGCCACCGACATCGCGATGCCGGTGGCCCTCGTGCGCGACGTGCGTGCTCAGAACTTCAGCAGCACCTTGCCCACGCGGCCGGGCTCGGCGCTGGCGCGCACGGCGTCGGTTGCATCCGCCGCATCGAACACGCCGGCCACGGGCAGGGTGAGGGTGCCGTCGAGCACGCGCTGCACGAGTTCCGCGAACAGGGTCCCGCGGGTGGCGGCATCCATCGTCTGGATGACCTTGCTGCCCCAGAACCCCTTGACGGTGGCCTGCTTGAAGATGACGTCGCCCGAGGCGATCTCCATGATCGGGGACTGCATGGCCCCGAACGCGACGAGCGTGCCGTTCTCGGCGAGGAGGGAGAGCACATCGCCGGCCGCCGATCCGCCGACGGAGTCGACGCCGGCGACGATCGGCGCGCCGCCGGTGAGGGCGGCCACCTGCTCGCGCCAGTCGTCCTGATCGGTGGCCACGACGTTCGCGACCCCCTGCGTGCGGAGCTCGTCGACGCCGGCGGAGCGGCGTACCAGGCCGAGCACGTCGATGCCGCGTGCGGCGCCCAGCTGCGCGAGCATCCGTCCCACCGCGCCGTTGGCGGCGTTCTGCACGATCCAGTCGCCCTCGTGCACCTCGAGGGAGTGCAGCAGGCTGATCGTGCTGAACGGCATGGAGACGAGCTGGGCGGCGCTCTCGTCGGACAGCGCGTCGGGGACGGGGATGAGCCCTGACGCCCCGGCCACCACGTACTCGGCCCACGCGCCGAACGTGCCGCCGGTGGCGACGCGCTGGCCGACGACGAGGTTCTCGACGCCATCGCCGAGCGCGTCGACGATGCCGACGGCCTCGGTGCCGGAGGCCGCGGGGAGCTCGGGCTTGAATCCGTAGGTGCCGCGGATCGTCCACAGGTCGTGGTTGTGGATCGGGGAGAGCAGGGTGCGCAGACGCACCTGACCGGGGCCGGGCTCCGGGAGCGGACGCTCCTCGAGGCTCAGGACGTCCTCGGGCTCGCCGAACACGGGGTGGATGAGTGCGCGCATGGTTTTTCCGTTCCTTGTGGGAGTGAGGGGATGGGCGCCTCAGGCGCCGGGGGTGGTCTGCTGAAGCCGGGCGGTGATGTCCTGCAGCTCCGTGATCAGCTCGCGGACCCGCCCTTCGTCTCGGATGCCGGCGATCTCGGTGATCCGGTGGTGGATGGGGGCGACCTCGGCGCGGAGGGACTGCCCCTTCGCCGTGAGCCTCACCGTCACGACCCGCTCGTCCTCGGCACTGCGCTCCTTCGTCACGAGTCCCGCCTGCTCGAGGCGGCGCACGAGCGGGGAGAGGGTGCCGGAGTCGAGCTGCATGGCCTCTCCGAGGGAGCCGATCGTCTGCTCTCCGTCGATCCAGAGCACCGCGAGCACGAGGTACTGCGGGTAGGTCAGGCCCCACGGCGCGAGCAGCGTCCGGTAGGCCTGGGTGGTCGCACGGGCTGCGGCGTAGAGGGAGAAGCACACCATCTCATCGGTCACGGGCATGTGATGAGTATTGCACAATTCAATTGTGCACAACCTGAATGCGTCGCATCCGGGGAACGGACATGGTCGAATCGGTCCAGGACGGGAGGGGGACCGGATGCTCGCAGGAATGGTCGGATGGCACGTGCTCATCGTCCTGGCGGTCGCGCTGATCTTCGCGGCGATCGTCGCTGGAGGCGGGATCGTCATCGTGGCGCTGTCACGGCGGCGGCGCGAAACGGGTGCGCTCGCCGTGGCCGGCTGGTATCCGGATCCATCGGGTCGAGACGCGCAGCGGTACTGGGACGGCACGCGATGGACCGGGCACGCGGATGCCGCGCCGCCTCAGCCGGACGTCCGGGGCGGCTGACGGGAGAGCGCCAGGAGAACGTGAAAAGGTCCGCCCAGCTGGGCGGACCTTTCGCACATGTGTGTGCCCCCGGAGGGATTCGAACCCCCGACCTACGGTACCGGAAACCGGCGCTCTATCCCCTGAGCTACGGAGGCGTACCGAAAGACGATATCACTGCTCGGGGGGTGTCTCCGACCCGGCGACGGTCACGGGCGCGTCGCCCAGTCCGGACAGCGCGGCGGCCACCTTCTCGGCGAGGTAGCGATGCCCATCGGTGGACGGATGCCTGCGTCCGATCTCGACGTCGATGACGTCGAGATAGTTCTGCTCGGTGATCCAGTCCTCGGCGATGGGGGAGATGTACCACCAGCCGCGGGCGGCGGCGAGCTCGGAGAGATCCCGGTCGATGCGCGCGGTGCCGGCGCCGACCGGAAGCTCGTGCGGGGCCGGTCCGAGCACCACGATGCCTGCCTCCGGATACTTGGCCGCGAGCGCATCCCACGCCGCGGTCACCGCCTCTCGGTACCCGGCTTCGCCCTGGGCGCGGTCGTTGATGGAGCCCTGGATGAGGATCAGGTCGGGGGCCAGTGCGGGGTCGAGAGCGGCGATGCGCTCGCCGAAGGCCGGGCCGTCCGCACCCGGCTTGAGATAGCCGCTGCCCCGGACGCCGTTCACGATGGTCTCGCCGTCCAGGAGATCCGCGAGCAGATAGGCGTAGCCGAGGGTCGGCTCGGTGGCCGCCGAACCGTAGGTCCAGGAGTCGCCGAACACGAGCACCGTCGGGTGCTCCGGCAGTACGAGCGGCTGCGGGGCGACGGTGACGGACTCCTCGTCGGCGGCGATCGGAGCGCTCGCCGGCGCCGCGGTGACGGGCGGGATCCAGGGCCGCCACACGCCGAGCACGACGGCGGCGAGGGCGAGGGCGACGGCGATCCCGGCGCCCGTGATGCGCAGGCGGCGGGATCCCACGGCGGCGTTCATGGCATGACTGTAGATCACGTCCGCCCGCACGCAAATTCGGGGCTCGCGACGCGCCGTAGACTGGGAAGTCTATGAACCCTGAAACGCTCGCCGAAGCCCTCCTCGCCGTCCTCGCACCGATCGCCGAGGAACGACGTCCCGGCGAGCAGCTCGCGCTCGCCGCATCCGACATCGTCTTCGAGCGCCCCCGCAACCGGGACCATGGCGACTGGGCGTCGAACATCGCGATGCGACTGGCCAAGCAGATGGGGACGAACCCGCGCGAGCTCGCCCAGCAGATCGCCGACGGCCTCGCCGCGGTGGACGGCGTCGCGAGCGCTGAGGTGGCCGGACCCGGGTTCATCAACATCCGTCTCGACGCGGCGGCCGCCGGCGCGCTCGCGAAGACGATCGTCGACGCGGGTGACGCGTACGGGCACAACGACACCCAGGCCGGTCGCTCGATCAACATCGAGTTCGTCAGCGCCAACCCCACCGGTCCGCTGCACATCGGCCACACCCGCTGGGCGGCGCTCGGCGACGCCATCGCGCGCGTGCTCGCCGCCTCGGGCGCGAACGTGGCGCGCGAGTTCTACATCAACGACGCCGGTGCGCAGATGGAGCGCTTCGCCGCGTCGATCGTCGCCGCCGCGAACGGGCAGCCGACTCCCGAAGGCGGCTATGCGGGCAGCTACATCGGCGATCTCGCGGCGCGCGTGATCGCGGCGCATCCCGACTTCCTGGAGCTCCCCGCGGACGAGCAGCAGCTCGTCGCGCGCGAGCTCGGCTACGAGTACCAGCTCGCCGAGCAGCAGCAGTCGCTGTCGAAGTTCAACGTCGACTTCGACGTGTGGTTCTCCGAGCGGATCCTGCACGCCAAGAACGACGACGGGGCCAGCCTCGTCGACCAGGCCGTCGACCGGCTGCGCGAGCAGGGGCACGTGTTCGACCAGGACGACGCGGTGTGGGTGCGCACCACGGACTTCGGCGACGACAAGGACCGCGTCATCCGCCGCTCCAACGGCGAGTACACCTATTTCGCCGCGGACGCCGCCTACTACCTGAACAAGGGCGACCGGGGCTTCGAGCACAAGATCTACCTGCTCGGAGCCGACCACCACGGCTATGTGCACCGCCTCAAGGCCCTCGCGGGCGCGGCCGGCGACGACCCGGAGAAGGACGTCGAGGTGCTCATCGGCCAGCTGGTCTCGGTCGGCGGAGCCCGCCTCAGCAAGCGCGCAGGCAACATCATCGAGATGGACGACCTCCGCGAGTGGCTCGGCACCGACGCACTGCGCTACTCGCTGGAGCGCTCGCCAGCCGACTCGCCGCTGGCCCTGGACCCCGAGCTGCTGCAGAAGCGCACCAACGACAACCCCGTCTTCTACGTGCAGTACGCGCACGCGCGCACGCACAACGTGGCGCGCAACGCGGCCGACTCCGGGGTGGAGCGCTCCGAGTTCGCGCCCGAGACGCTCACGCACGAGACCGAGGCCGCGCTCCTGGGCGCTCTGCAGGAGTTCCCGCGCATCGTGGCCTTCTCCGCCGAGATGCGCGAGCCGCACCGCATCGCCCGCTATCTCGAGGAACTCGCCGGCCTCTACCACCGCTGGTACGACAACTGCCGGGTCATCCCTCAGGGCGACGACCCGATCGAGAGCGTGCACCGCACCCGCCTGTGGCTGAACGACGCCGCCGGTCAGGTGTTCCGCAACGGCCTCGAGCTCCTCGGCGTGTCCGCCCCGGAGCGGATGTAGGTTCACGGGGCCGCATGAGCGACGACAACAGCACCCTCCCGTACCCGGACGCGTCCGTCGAGCATCCGACGCTCGTCATCCCGGGCCGGGGGACGGATGCCGTCGCCCCCGCGCGGCGTCGCCGGCGGCGCTGGCCCTGGGTGCTGCTCGTCCTCCTGCTGGTGCTCGGCGCCCTCGTCGTCGCTGCGGAGTTCGTCGCCCGCGCCGTGCTGCCCGGAATCGTCCGGGGGATCGTGATCGACCAGCTCGGCCTGCCGGCAGATCAGCAGCTCGACGTGCAGGCGGACGGCATCCTGCTGCCGCAGCTCATCGCCGGCGAACTGGACAGCCTGCACCTGTCCACCGACGCCGTCACCCTCGAGGGGGTCACCGGCGCGGCCGACGTGACCGCGACCGGCATCCCGCTGCAGGGCGGCGAGCTCGCCGGTGCGTCGGGGACGATCCGGATCGACCAGGCGGAGTTCACGAGCCTCCTCGCCGGCACCGACCTGCCCGTCGACGAGGTCGCGTTCGAGGCGCCGAACGCGACGGTGAGCGGATCCGTCCCGCTGCTCGGCGCGACGATACCGCTGGCGCTCACCCTGACACCCGGAGCGGTGGACGGCGAGCTCGAGCTCACCCCGGTGTCGCTGACGATCGCCGGCGCCGAGGTGCAGGCCGATCGGGTGGCCGACCTGCTCGGCCCGCTGGGGGAGCGGCTCACGCAGCCGCAGCGGATCTGCATCGCCGATCAGCTCCCCGCTGGCCTCACCCTCACGGGGCTCGCGATCGACGGCGGTCGGGCCGTCATCGACATCGACGTGCACGGGGCCATCGCCACCGACCCGAGCCTCCTCGAGAAGGGCGTCTGCCCGCGGGCCTGATGTCAGGACTCGTCGCGCAGGGCCTTCCGGGCCGCGCGCAGCTCGGCCGTCGCGACCGCGACCTCCTCTTCGGCCCTGCGCGCCCGACGCTCGGCGAACGTGGTCGCGCCGAACCGCGCGCGCACACGGTCGCGGCGCTCGTCCTCGCCGGTGACGATGTACGCGCAGGCGATCAGGATGACCTGCGTGGACAGGTTGAGCCAGATCAGCAGTGCGAGCAGCGAGGCGAACGATGCCAGCAGCGGGTTGCTGGTCGCGCCGCCGACGAAGAGGCCCGACAGCTCCTGCAGCACGAGGAGACCGGCCGCACCGAGCAGCGCACCGCTCCAGAGCGAGCGCGGTGACGGCCGCACGCCCGACAGCACCAGGAAGACGCCGGCGATCAGCGCGGCATCCAGGGCGAACACGACGACGAGCGACAGCCCTCGGATGGTCACCGTCGACGCCACCGAGTCCTCGGGCAGCCCCATGGCGTCGCTCAGCCAGTCGACGCCGAGGCGTGCGGCGAAGGTGACCGCCGCGGCGAGCACGAAGGAGGCACCGATCCCGAGGGCGAGGAGGAGGTTCCGCAGGATCACCCAGATCCAGAGCACGTCCGCCTGCGCCGTCGCGGCCAGCACGCGCACCGCGGTGCGCAGCGATCCGATCGCCCCGAGCGCCGACGCCGTGAGGGCCACGACCGAGACCGCGCCCGCGATCGAGAGCGACACGGGCTCCCGCAGATCCGAAGGCCTCACGACGCCGCCCTCGCCGATCAGACCCGGGATCACCGACTGGACGGCGCCGATGATCGCCTTCCACGCCACCGGGTTCCCCGCGAGCCAGAGCGCCGCGATCGAGAACCCGAGCAGCACCCCGGCGAACACGCTGAACAGGGCGCGGTAGGTCACGCTGTCCGCGAGCATCGGACCCCGCCGCTCGACGTACAGGAGCACGGCGCGCACCGGCTTGCGGACCAGCGCCCACCGGGTCGCCGCCGCGATGGCGCGGGGGACCGGGGCCTGGCGGGCGGGAGCGTCGGCATCGGATTCGGCGTTCATCGCGCCCAGCCTATGCGGGCATCGCGGACGCCGCACAAGGCCTTGAATCGGCCCTGTCACCGTGGCAGGCGTCGCGGTGCAGGTGCCATAGAATCGGGGGAATCCTCGAGTGCGCGATCCCGCGCCGCTGCCCCACGATTGGTTCTCCTTGCTTTCCCCTGACGACTCGATCGCCCCGGAATGGCTCGTCGTGCCCGACGACGCGAACGACCTCGCGGCGGCCGTGTGGCCGGCATCCGCCTCGCGCGATGCCGACGGAGGACTCGTGCTCGGCGGCATCCGCGCCACCGCTCTCGCCCAGAGCTACGGCACGCCGCTCCTCGTGATCGATGAGGACGAGGTGCGCTCGCGCGCCCGCGCCTTCCGCCTCGCCTTCGACGCCGCAGCAGGAGACAACGGCACCACCGCCCAGGTCTACTACGCCGGCAAGGCGTTCCTGTGCACGACGGTCGCCCGCTGGGTGGTCGACGAGGGCCTCCGTGTGGATGTGTGCACGGGCGGAGAGCTCGAGGTCGCCCTCGCCGCGGGCGTGGCGCCGGCATCCATCGGCTTCCACGGCAACAACAAGTCGGTCGCCGAGCTCGAGCGCGCCGTCGAGGTCGGCGTCGGCACGATCATCGTCGACAGCGCCATCGAGATCGAGCGGCTCGCCGCGATCACCGCTCGCACCGGCGCGACGCAGCGCGTGCTGGTCCGCGTCATCAGCGGCGTGCACGCGGAGACCCACGACTTTCTCGCGACGGCGCACGAGGACCAGAAGTTCGGCTTCCCGCTGCCGGATGCCGAGGCCGCCGTCGCGCGCATCAGGGAGCTCCCCGGTCTCGAGTTCGCCGGTCTGCACTGCCACATCGGCTCGCAGATCTTCGGCGTCGCCGGCTTCCGGGAGTCCGCGGAACGCGTGCTCGAACTCCACGCCGCGCTCCTCGAGGACGGACCGGTCCCGCAGCTCAACCTCGGCGGCGGGTTCGGCATCGCCTACACGCGCGTCGACGACCCGACCCCGATCGAGACGCTCGCCGCCGAGATCGTCGCCGCCGTCGCAGAGGGCTGCGCCGCCCGCGGCATCCCGGTCCCCGCGCTCTCCTTCGAGCCAGGGCGCGCGATCGTCGGCACCGCAGGGGTCACCCTCTACGAGGTCGGCACCACGAAGGATGTGCTCCTCGACGCCGGCGTCGTCCGCCGCTACATCAGCGTCGACGGCGGCATGAGCGACAACGCCCGCCCCGCCCTCTACGGAGCGCAGTTCTCGGCGCGGCTCGCATCCCGCACGGGCATCGGCGCGCCGCAGCTCAGCCGGGTCGTCGGCAAGCACTGCGAGTCCGGCGACATCGTCGTCGACCACGAGTACCTGCCGGACGACCTCGTGCCCGGCGACCTGCTCGCCGTCCCGGCGACCGGCGCCTACTGCGCCTCGCTGTCGAGCAACTACAACCACGTGCCCCGTCCTCCCATCGTCGCGGTCCGCGACGGCAGGGCCGGGGTCATCGTCCGCGGCGAGACCATCGCGGACGTGCTGTCGAGGGATGCCGGCATCGAGCCTGCGCCCGCCGACGACGGTGACCGCTGATCCGGCGCCGGCATCCATGAACCACCTCCGAAGGAGAACCGATGACCCCCAGCGACGTAGGAGCGGCGAATGACTGAGTACCGACGACTTCGGGTGGCGCTGCTCGGCGCCGGGGCGGTCGGCTCCCAGGTCGCAGCCCTTCTGCTGCGCCATGGCGACGAGCTCGCCGACCGTGCAGGCGCGTCCCTCGAACTCGCAGGCATCGCCGTGCGCGACGTCGACGCCCCGCGCGATGTCGAGCTGCCGAAGGAGCTCTTCACCACCGACGCCGAGTCGCTGATCCTCGGGGCGGACATCGTGATCGAGCTCATCGGCGGCATCGAGCCGGCCCGCACCAGCATCCTCCAGGCCATCGGCTCCGGCGCCGACGTCGTCACCGCCAACAAGGCGCTGCTCGCTACGCACGGTCCCGAGCTGTTCGAGGCCGCGGACCGCGTGGGCGCCTCGGTCTACTACGAGGCCGCCGCCGCGGGCGCGATCCCGATCATCCGCCCCCTGCGCGACTCGCTCGCCGGAGATCGGGTCGTGCGGATCATGGGCATCGTCAACGGCACCACGAACTACATCCTCGACCGGATGGACACCGAGGGCGCCGACTTCGCCGAGGTGCTCGCCGACGCGCAGCGTCTCGGCTACGCGGAGGCCGACCCCACGGCCGATGTCGAGGGCTACGACGCCGCACAGAAGGCCGCGATCCTCGCGAGCCTCGCGTTCCACACCGCCGTGCCGCTCGAGGCCGTGCACCGCGAGGGCATCTCGTCCATCACCGCGTCGATGATCTCCGAGGCGCGTTCGGCGGGCTTCGTCATCAAGCTCCTCGCCGTCTGCGAGCGCATCGAGGCCGACGGCGCCGAGTCGATCTCCGTGCGCGTGTACCCGGCCCTGGTGCCGCAGTCGCACCCGCTCGCCTCCGTGCACGGCGCGAACAACGCCGTGTTCGTCGAGGCCGAGGCGGCCGGCTCTCTGATGTTCTACGGTGCAGGCGCCGGCGGCGTGCAGACGGCCTCCGCCGTGCTCGGCGACGTCGTCTCCGCCGCCCGCCGCCACATCGCCGGCGGCGTCGGCGTCGGCGAGTCCACGCGCGCGAACCTTCCGATCGTCCCGATCAGCCACGTCACCACCCGGTACCAGATCACGCTCGAGGTGTCGGATGCCGCCGGCGTGCTCGCCACGGTCGCGGGCATCCTCAGCGACGGCGGCGTCTCGGTCGCCACCGTCGTGCAGACCGTGGAGGGCGAGGACGAGCCGACGGCGCGCCTCGTGATCGGCACGCACCGTGCGTCAGAGGGCGCCCTGAGCGCCACGGTGGACGCGCTGGCCGCCAGCGCCGTCGTCGAGCGCGTGGTCTCCGTTCTGCGCGTGGAAGGCGAGTGACGATGCCGGTCGGCCGCAGCGTCGAGGTCACCGTCCCTGCGACGAGCGCGAACCTCGGCCCCGGATTCGACACGCTCGGCCTCGCGCTCAGCGTCTACGACCACCTCGTCGTCACCGAGCTCCCCCCGGGCGAGCTGGAGATCGAGGTCTCCGGGTCGGGCGCGGACGAGATCCCCCGCGACGCGTCCAACCTCATCGTCCGCACCGTCGCGCACGTGTACGCCGACGTGGGCCGTCCGATGCCGGGCGTGCGGATCGTCGCCGAGAACGGCGTTCCTCACGGGCGCGGCCTCGGCTCGTCGGGTGCCGCGGTGACCGCGGGCATCCTCGCCGCCAAGGGCCTGCTGGCCGGTGACGTCGAGCTGTCGGACGACGACCTGCTCCGTCTCGCCACCGAGATCGAAGGCCACCCCGACAACGTCGCGCCCGCGCTGTTCGGCGGCCTGACGATCGCATGGATGGGCGAGCGCGGACCGCAGCACAAGAAGCTGCTCGTGCATCGCGGCGTCTCCCCGCTCGTGCTCGTGCCCTCCTACACGATGTCGACGTCCAAGGCCCGGTCCCTGCAGCCGCCGCAGGTCTCCACCGAGGACGCCGTGTTCAACGTCTCCCGCTCCGCGCTGCTGATCGCGGCGCTCATGCAGAGCCCGGAGCTGCTGCTCGACGCGACGGCCGACCGGCTGCACCAGGACTACCGCGCGGAGGCCATGCCCGAGACGCAGCGTCTCGTGCAGGCGCTGCGCAAGGCGGGCTTCGCAGCGGTCGTCTCCGGCGCCGGTCCCAGCGTGCTCGTGCTCGCGGACGGCCCCGGAAGCCGCCAGGATGCCGTCGAGGTCGCGAACGCGACGACCGACACCCCGTGGGAGGCGCTCCTGCTCGCCGTCGACGTCCGTGGTGGTACAGTGGAGGATCGAGCGGAGGGCTCCACGTAACTGCGTGAATCTGGCCCCATTGCAACTCTGCAAGACCCGCACGCAAACCCCTCTGACACCTGTGTCATGGCTGGCCGGCGCCGAGCGTCGGCCCGTGCGATCGCGCGCAGCACCCGTTGTGCGCGTACAACGCTCATGTCTCCGAGACCAAAGAGGGAGTACTCGTGGAGAATTTCTCCGAGACCCAGAACGATCAGGCGGCTGCGGTCGCCGAAGCTCCGGCGGCTGCCGTGAGCGCTGACACGACCACCGAGGCCGCGCCGGCCCGCAAGCGCGCCCCGCGCCGTGCGACCACCGCCACTGCGACGGCGAAGGCCGAGAAGGCCGCCGCGGCCGCGGACGCCGCCCCGGCGGACGCCCCGGCGGCGGAGACCGCCGAGCCCGCACCTAAGGCGAAGCGCCCCAGCCGCAGCCGCGCGAAGAAGACCGAGGCGGAGACGCCCGCCGAGCAGCCGGCCCCGGCCGACGCCAAGCCTGCAGAGGCCCCGGCCGAGAAGGCCGTCGAGGCGCCCTCCTCGGACGCCGAGGCTCCGGCCCCGAAGACCACCGGCCGCGGACGTCGCGCGCCGAAGGCCGCAGCGGCTGCCGCCGAGTCCGAGGCGCCTGCTGCCGAGAAGCCGGCTGAGGCCCCCGCTGAGAAGCCGGCTGAGGCGTCCTCCGCCGACTCCGCCGACGGCGGCGAAGGCGGCGACGAGCAGGGCGGCCGCGGACGCAGCCGCAACCGGAGCCGCAACCGCGGCCGCGGTCAGAACGGCAACGGCGGCAACGGCGAGCAGCAGCAGAACGCTCCGGCCGAGGAGGACGGCGGCAACGGCCGCAGCCGCCAGCGCAACAAGCGCCGCAGCGGCACCCCGGTCGACGAGTTCGAGACCGAGATCGGCGAGGACGACGTCCTCATCCCGATCGCCGGCATCCTCGACGTGCTGGACAACTACGCCTTCGTCCGCACCACCGGCTACCTGTCCGGTCCCAGCGACGTCTACGTCTCGCTCGGCCAGGTGAAGAAGTACAACCTGCGCAAGGGCGACGCGATCGTCGGCGCCATCAAGCAGCCCCGTGAGGGCGAGCAGCAGGGCCGCCAGAAGTACAACGCACTGGTCAAGGTCGACTCGATCAACGGACTCTCCGTCGACGACGCCGCCACCCGCGTCGAGTTCGGCAAGCTCACCCCGCTGTACCCGCAGGAGCGCCTCCGCCTGGAGACGGCTCCCGAGAAGCTGACCCAGCGCATCATCGACCTCGTGGCGCCGATCGGCAAGGGCCAGCGCGGCCTCATCGTCGCACCGCCGAAGGCCGGCAAGACGATCGTGCTGCAGCAGATCGCCAACGCCATCGCGATCAACAACCCCGAGGTCCACCTCATGGTCGTGCTCGTCGACGAGCGCCCCGAAGAGGTCACCGACATGGAGCGCTCGGTCAAGGGCGAGGTCATCGCCTCGACCTTCGATCGCCCCGCCGAGGACCACACCACGGTCGCCGAGCTCGCGATCGAGCGCGCCAAGCGCCTGGTCGAGCTGGGGCGCGACGTCGTCGTGCTGCTCGACTCGATCACCCGTCTCGGCCGCGCGTACAACCTCGCCGCCCCGGCCTCCGGCCGCGTGCTCACCGGCGGCGTCGACGCCTCGGCCCTCTACCCGCCCAAGCGCTTCTTCGGCGCCGCGCGCAACATCGAGAACGGCGGATCGCTCACGATCCTCGCCACCGCGCTCGTCGAGACCGGCTCGAAGATGGACGAGGTCATCTTCGAGGAGTTCAAGGGCACCGGCAACAGCGAGCTGCGCCTCTCGCGCGCCCTCGCCGACAAGCGGATCTTCCCGGCGGTCGACGTCAACGCGTCGAGCACCCGCCGCGAGGAGATGCTGCTCTCCGCCGACGAGGTGAAGATCACCTGGAAGCTGCGTCGAGCCCTCGCGGGCCTCGACCAGCAGCAGGCCCTCGAGGTCGTGCTCGGCAAGCTCAAGGAGACGCACTCCAACGTCGAGTTCCTCGTGCAGATGCAGAAGTCGATCCCGACGCTGCCGGCCGGCGGCCACGGGCACGACAACAACATCCGCTGAGCGGAGCAGCCGTGTTCGAGTCCGTCCAGACTCTGATCGACGAGCACCGCCGGGTGCAGGAGGAGCTCTCCGACCCGGCGGTGCACGCCGACGCAGCCAGGGCGAAGCGCGTCAACCGCCGCTACGCCGAGCTGTCGAGGATCGTCGCCGCCCACGAGGCGTGGGTCGCGGCATCCGACGATCTGGACGCCGCGCGCGAGCTCGCGCGTGAGGACGACGCGTTCGCGGCGGAGATCCCCGCCCTCGAGGAGGGGCTGCAGGCCGCGCAGGAGAGGCTGCGCCGCCTGCTCATCCCGCGCGACCCCGACGACGCGCGCGACGTGATCATGGAGATCAAGGCGGGGGAGGGCGGCGCCGAGTCCGCGCTGTTCGCCGCCGACCTGCTGCGCATGTACGTCCAGTACGCCGCGTCCAAGGGCTGGAAGACCGAGCTCCTGGAGCGCAACGAGTCCGACCTGGGCGGCTACAAGGACGTGCAGGTCGCGATCAAGGGGTCGTCGAGCGACCCCGCGCAGGGCGTGTGGGCGCATCTCAAGTACGAGGGCGGCGTGCACCGCGTCCAGCGGGTGCCGGCCACGGAGTCCCAGGGGCGGATCCACACCTCCACCACCGGCGTCCTGGTGTTCCCCGAGGTCGACGAGCCCGAGGAGATCCAGATCGACCAGAACGACCTCAAGATCGACGTGTTCCGCTCCTCCGGTCCCGGCGGTCAGTCGGTCAACACCACGGACTCCGCCGTGCGCATCACGCACGTGCCGACCGGCATCGTCGTGTCGATGCAGAACGAGAAGTCCCAGCTGCAGAACCGCGAGGCGGCCATGCGCGTGCTCCGCGCGCGCCTGCTCGCCAAGCAGCAGGAGGAGCTGGATGCCGTGGCGTCCGACGCCCGCAAGTCGCAGATCCGCACGATGGACCGTTCGGAGCGCATCCGCACCTACAACTTCCCGGAGAACCGGATCGCCGACCACCGCACCGGTTTCAAGGCGTACAACCTCGACCAGGTGATGGACGGCGCCCTCGACCCGATCATCGAGAGCGCCATCGCCGCCGACGAGGAGGCGCGACTCGCCGCCGTCGGCACCGAGTCCTGACGGCGCGGTCTCCCTGCATGCCGGATCAGCGGCGCGCGGCGTACCGGTGCTCCGGACGGCCGGTGGCGCCGTAGCGCAGTCGCACCTCCACGATTGAGCGTGCCGCGAGAGCGGCGAGATGACGCTGCGCGGTGGCCCGTGAGATGCCGGCCCGCTCGCCGACCTCCGCGGCCGAGGCCTCGTCGTCGCCGAGCGCGGCGAGCACGAGCTGCTCCGTGGCCGAGCGTGACAGCGACACCGGCTCCCCGGCGCCGTGCAGGATCGCCAGGGCGCGGTTCACCTCCTCCTGGCGCACCGGGCGGTCGCCGGAGAGCAGATTGCGGTAGCGCGCGTACCGGTCGAGGAGCGACGTGAGCGCACGCCGCTCGAACGGCTTCACCAGGTACCCGAGAGCCCCGGAACGGAGGGCTCGCCGCACCGTGGGCGCGTCGTCCGCGGCGGAGATCAGGATGGCATCGACCCCGGCGTCGCGCACGAGGCCGATGCCGTCGCCATCCGGGAGGTACACATCGGCGACGAGCAGGTCGGGCCGGTGGAGGCGGATGCTGTCCCGCGCCGCCGCTATCGACCGTACGGGCTCCGTCGTCGCGAACCCGGGGTGATCGTCGACGATGCCCTGATGCAGCTGGGCGACGCGGAAGTCGTCGTCCAGGATGAGGACGCGCAGGGGAGCGGTCATCGGTTCTCCTTCTGATCGGCGGGGGAGTGCTCGTGCGCCGCTGCCGGGTCGACGGCGCCGCCGATCCGCGCGGCGAACACCGCGCCGTGCTCGTCGCCGCCGGGATCGATGACCCAGAGGTCGCCTCCGCTGCGCCGGGCGACCTCCCTGGAGAGCGGCAGCCCGAGGCCGTGTCCGTGCACGCGGTCGTCGGCGTCGTCCCCGTCCGCCGCGGGCGCGATCGGGTCGGGGCGTCCGAGACCGGGACCGGAATCGGCCACGGTGACGACGAGGGCGTCGGCGTCGCAGAGAACCGCGACCTCGACCCAGCGGGGGATCCTCTCCCCGGCGACGGCGGCGGTCACCGCGTTGTCGATGAGGTTGCCGAGCACGGCCGCCACGTCCTCCACGGCGGCGACGGCGCCGAGGAGCTGGGACTCCTCCGCGATCCGCAGCGTCACTCCGCGCTCCGCGGCCTCGATGCCCTTCGCGCCGAGGAAGGAGTGCAGGAACGGATCGGCGAGCAGGTCGAGGCCCGTGACGGGGAAGGCGACGGCGCCGCGCTCGACCAGCTCGCCGAGGAAGGCGCGCGCGTCGACGATCCGGTCGGCATCGATGAGCCCGGCTGCGACATGCATCCGGTTCGCGAACTCGTGCCGCTGCACGCGCAGCGCCGCAGTCATCGCGCGCACCGTCTCCAGCCGTTCCGTCAGCGCGATGAGGTCGGTGCGATCGCGGACGACGAGCACCTCGCCGAGGGAGCGCCCGTCGCGGATGACCGGGCGGTGGTCGAGGTACAGCATCCGCTCGCCGACGAGCGCGCTCGACCGGGGACGGGCGCCGGTCGCCGTCGCCAGCACCGCGTCGGGGAGGTCGAGAGCGGCGAGCGGCCGGCCGACCGGGGCCTCGAGGCCGAGCATCCGGTCGGCCGCGTCGTTGCTCACGCGCACGACGCCGGCCGCATCGATCGCGAGCACGCCGTCCCCGACGCCGTTGAGCACGGCGGTCTGGTTGTGCACGAGGGCGACGAGCTCCTCCGGCTGCACGCCGAGGGTCAGTCGCTCCCAGCGCCGGCGGAGCAGGAGGAAAGCGAGCAGCGCGAGCGCGAGCGCCCCGGCCGCGGTCAGCCCGATCACGGCGAGCAGCGGCGGCAGGTCGTCGAAGACCCCCGCACGCTCGAACCCCACGCTCACCTCGCCGACCGGTGCGCCGGCGTCGTCGAGCACCGGGACCTTCGCGCGGGCCGATTCCCCGAGCGTCCCGGTCTGCCAGTCGACGACCTCGTTCCCGGCCAGCACCTCCTCGAACGGGGTGCTGACCTCCTCCCCGATGCGGGCGGGGAGCGGATGCGCGAGACGGATGCCGTTGTCATCGGTCACCACGACGAACAGAGCTCCGGTGCGCGCGGCGATGTCGAGGGCGAGCCGCTGCAGTTCGCCGTCACGGAGCTCGCCGGCCGCGGGGGACTCTGCCGCGGCCGAGATGCGCGCGACCTCGGCGCGGACCTGCGGGTCCTCCGCCACGGTGCGTGCGATGCCGAGGGCGGTCGACTCGGCCTCCGCCCGAAGCTGCTGCACGGCGAGGGCGAGGTACACGCCGGTGCACAGGGCGACCACGAGTGCGACGGTCGCGAGGTGCAGCAGCAGGGCGCGGGTCGCGAAGCGCAGCCGGACGGCGGACTTCCCTGTCACGGATCCTCCCTTCGCGCAATATGCGCAGAACTCACGCTACGCGCATAACCGCCTGGAATGCGGGATAGTCCCCGAGCGGCTCGGCGATTCCCTAGCCTCGTCAGGATCCGTCGTCGACGACGGAGCGAAGACGAAGGAGTCCCCTCATGCATCACGCGCCCACCGTCCTGTCCGCGGCCGCCGAAGAGGCATCCGCGTACGACGTCGCGTTCGTCCCGCCCGAGTGGGTGCTCGTCCTCCTGGGCTTCACGATGGTCCTCGCGTTCATGACGCTCATCATGACGAAGAGGCTCACGCCGATGGTCGCGCTCATCATCGTGCCCACCGTGTTCGGGCTCTTCGCCGGAGCCGGGCTCGGACTCGGCGACATGATCCTCGACTCGATCGCCAAGATGGCGCCGACCGCCGCCCTCCTGATGTTCGCGATCATGTTCTTCGGCATCATGATCGACGTCGGCCTGTTCGATCCGCTGATCCGCGTGATCACGCGAGTGCTCGGCGACGATCCCGCGAAGGTCGTCCTCGGCACGGCGATCCTGGCCGGCGCGGTCTCCCTCGACGGAGACGGCTCGACGACGTTCATCATCACGACGTCGGCGATGCTGCCGATCTACCTGCGCCTGGGCATGAGCCCCGTCGTGCTCACCTGCGTGGCGGGCCTGATGAACGGGACGCTGAACATCGTGCCCTGGGGCGGCCCGACCGTCCGCGCCGCGACGGCTCTCGGTCTCCAGCCCACCGACATCTTCGTGCCCATGCTGCCCGCCCTCGGAGTCGGGCTGCTGGTGTCCCTCGGCTTCGCCTGGGTGCTGGGCGTGCAGGAGCGCCGTCGTCTCGGACGCCTCGACACCGACGGACTGCTCACCGGCGCCGACGGCGGCGTCCTCTCCACGGTGCCGAGGATCTTCCGCGGAGCGGACCAGAAGCCGGGAGCCCGCGCCTCGCTGCGCACAGGGAACATCCTGGTCGTCGCGGGCGGTCGCAGCCCGGTCGCCGTCGCGAGCGTCGACCCGGCGGACACCGCCATGGCAGACACCATGCTCGATCCGACCCGCCCGACCCTGCGTCCGACGCTGATCTGGTTCAACTTCGCCCTCACACTCGCCGTGATGGTGCTGCTGGTGCTCGACTTCCTGCCGCTGCCGTACGTCTTCATGGTCGGCTCCGCCGTGGCCCTGCTGGTGAACTTCCGCACGATCAAGGATCAGGCCTCGGAGATCGTCGCCCACGCCCCGAGCATCGTGGGCGTCGTGTCCATGGTGATCGCGGCCGGCGTCCTGGTCGGAGTGCTCACCGGCACCGGCATGGTCGACGCGATGGCGACGTGGATCACGGAGGTGCTGCCTCCCGCGCTCGGTCCGTTCCTCGCTCCCATCACCGGGGTGCTGTCGATCCCGTTCACGTTCTTCATGTCGAACGACGCGTTCTACTTCGGCATCCTCCCGGTGCTCGCGCAGAGCGCGGCGAACTTCGGCATCGACCCTGTGGAGATGGCCCGCGCCTCGATCACCGGGCAGCCGGTGCACCTGCAGAGCCCGCTCGTGCCGGCGATCCTCCTGCTGGTGTCCCTCGCGAGCGTGAACCTCGGCGACCACCACCGCAAGGTTCTGTGGCGGGCGACCGTCGTCTCGCTCGTCATGCTGGGCGTCGGCATCCTCTCGGGTGCCATCCCGTTCTTCGTCGCCCGGTGAAGACGCGGAACGGCGCCGGCCCCGAGGGGCCGGCGCCGTTCCGCGTGTGTCAGATCGAGTAGTCGGGCGCGGTGAGCAGCGCCCTGGTGTCCTCGCCGGGGACCCGGGTGCGGGCCTTCGCGGGGATGCCGATCAGCACGCTGTCGGCAGGGGCGTCCCGCGTGACGACCGCGTTCGCGCCGACGACGGAGCCCGCGCCGATCGTGATCGGGCCGAGGATCTTCGCGCCGGCGCCCACGGCGACCCCGTCGCCCAGGGTCGGGTGGCGCTTGCCCGCGTCGCGGGTGCGGCCGCCGAGGGTGACGCCGTGATACAGCATCACGTCGTCACCCACCTCGGCCGTCTCGCCGATGACCACGCCCATGCCGTGGTCGATGAAGAACCGGCGGCCGATCGTGGCACCCGGGTGGATCTCGATCCCGGTCAGCCAGCGTGCGATCTGCGAGGTCGCGCGGGCGACGAGACGCAGGCGCCGCTGCCACAGGGCGTGCGAGATCCGGTGCACCCAGATGGCATGCAGACCGGGGTACAGCAGCGCGACCTCCGCGGCGGAGCGCGCCGCCGGATCCCGGAGGCGCGCCGCCGCGATGTCCTCGCGCATTCGGCCGATGATGCTCACGTGCGGCTCAGTCCTCGCGCAGGTCCTCGAAGAGGGCGGTGGAGAGGTAGCGCTCACCCGTGTCGGGGATGATGACCACGATCTTCTTGCCCGCGTTCTCCGGACGTGCGGCGACCTGCAGCGCGGCCCAGGCGGCGGCGCCGCTGGAGATGCCGACGAGCAGGCCCTCGTTGGCGGCCAGCGCGCGGGAGGTGGAGAGGGCGTCCTCGAACTCGACCGTGACGACCTCGTCGAAGACGTCGGTGTCGAGGATCGGGGGCACGAAGTTCGGGCCGATGCCCTGGATCTTCGCGGGGCCGGGGGTGCCCTGGGAGAGCAGCGGCGACGCGGTCGGCTCGACGGCGATGACCTTCACGTCGGGCTTGCGCTGCTTCAGGACCTGACCGACGCCGGTGATGGTGCCGCCCGTGCCGATGCCGGCGACGAAGATGTCGACGTCGCCGTCGGTGTCACGCCAGATCTCCTCGGCCGTGGTGACCCGGTGGATCTCGGCGTTGGCCTCGTTCTCGAACTGGTGGGCGAGGATCGCGCCAGGGGTCTCCGCCGCGATGCGCTCGGCCTCGGCCACGGCGCCCTTCATGCCGAGCGTCGGGTCGGTCAGCACGAGCTCGGCGCCGAACGCCTTGAGGAGCACGCGCCGCTCCTTCGACATCGACGCGGGCATCGTGAGGATCACCTTGTAACCGCGGGCCGCGCCGACGAGCGACAGTGCGATGCCGGTGTTGCCGCTGGTCGCCTCGACGATCGTGCCGCCGGCGGAGAGGGTGCCGTCCTTCTCGGCCGCGTTGATGATCGCGATGCCGAGACGGTCCTTCACGCTGGAGCCGGGGTTGAAGTACTCGAGCTTGGCGAGCACGGTCGCGCCGAGTCCCTCGGTCACCTTGTTCAGGCGGACCAGGGGAGTGTTGCCGAACGCAGTGGTGATGTCGGAGTGGATGCCGGGCATGGAGAGCCTTCCTGGGTACGGGGTGACTGCGGCCCCAGCATAGGCGAGCGGCCCCCGCCGGGCGCCTTTATGTCCGTCGGTTGCACTCTACGCTGGAACCATGTCCGACAACTCCCTCTCGGCTCTCGTGCGCGCGGCCGCCCAGCGTCTCGCCGAGGCAGGCGTCGCAGACCCCGTGGTCGACGCGGAGCTGCTCGCCGGCCACGTCCTCGGCGCGCGTCGCGGCGAGGTGCAGGCGGCGATCGTGCGCGGCGATGCGATCGCCCCGGAGACTGCGGACGCCCTCGCCGCTCTCGTGGTCCGCCGGTCCGCGCGCGAGCCGCTTCAGCACATCACCGGCACCGCGCCGTTCCGGCACCTGGAGCTCGCGGTAGGGCCCGGCGTCTTCGTCCCGCGCCCGGAGACGGAGACCGTCGTGCAGTTCGCGATCGACGCGCTGCTGAACTCGCCGGAGCCCGAGCCGATCGGCATCGATCTGGGCACAGGGAGCGGAGCGATCGCCCTGGCGATGGCCACGGAGGTGCCGCACGCGCGGGTGTACGCGACGGAGCTCTCCGCGGACGCCTTCCCGTGGGCGCAGCGCAACACGGCAGGGGTGGCGAACCTCACCCTCGTCAACGAGGATCTCGCGCATGCCTTCGAAGAGCTCGAGGGCACGGCATCCGTCGTAATCTCCAACCCGCCGTACGTCCCGGATGCGGCGATCCCGCGGGACCCGGAGGTCCGTCTGTTCGACCCGGCGATGGCGCTGTACGGGGGAGAGGACGGCCTCGACATCGTCCGCGTGCTGAGCGTGCGCGCCCTCGAGC
This sequence comes from Microbacterium hydrocarbonoxydans, assembly GCF_011752045.1. GTDB lineage: Bacteria > Actinomycetota > Actinomycetes > Actinomycetales > Microbacteriaceae > Microbacterium. The sequence goes on along the minus strand of NZ_JAAKXW010000001.1, from coordinate 856,355 downwards.
TGCTCCGCCCGGGCGGCCTCCTCGTGATCGAGCACGGCGAGCTGCAGGGCGAGGAGATCCGCAGCATCCTCGCCGAGGACGGCTGGCGTGCGACCGCCACCCACCGCGATCTGACCCTGCGCGACCGGGCGACCACCGCCGTGCGTCCGTGAACCGGCGGCCATCCCGCATCCAGGCAGACCCCAACTAGAATCGAATCGTCATGTCCTCCATCTTCGATTGCGGCGACGAGGCTCAGCTCCTCGCCGGAATGCGCCACGCGCGCCAGGCCATCAGTCGCGGTGAGCTCATCGTGATGCCCACCGACACCGTCTACGGCGTCGCCGCCGACGCGTTCTCGCCGGCCGCAGTCCAGCGGCTGCTCGACGCCAAGGGCCGCGGACGCGACCAGCCGCCGCCCGTGCTCATCGGCACGAAGGAGACCCTCGCCGCCCTCGCGGAATCGGTCCCGGAGCCGGTCGAGCGTCTCGTCGAGGCGTTCTGGCCCGGCGGACTGACCATCGTCCTGCCTGCGCAGCCGTCGCTGGTGTGGGACCTCGGCGAGACCGAGGGCACGGTCGCCGTGCGGATGCCGGAGGGGCGCGTCGCCCTGGAGCTCCTCGCCGAGACCGGTCCGCTGGCCGTGTCCAGTGCGAACCTCACCGGCAAGGACGCCGCGATCTCCGCGCTCGACGCGGAGCGGATGCTGGGTGACAGCGTCGCCGTCTACCTCGACGGGGGGCTCAGCCGCGACGGCATCGCCTCGACCATCGTCGACGCCACCTCGCTGGTGACGCGCGGCCCCGGGTCGCCCGCGGGCGTGGTCCGGATACTCCGCCAGGGGGCGGTGTCCCGCGAGCAGCTGCAGGAGGTCCTCGGCGAACTGCTCGAGTCCGAGGAGCAGGGGGAAGCGGACGGAAATTCGTGAAGCAGTACCTCTTCACGATCGCCATCACCGCCGTCCTCACCTTCGGGCTCACCTGGGCGGTGCTGAGGCTGAGCCTGCGCTTCAAGCTGTACCCGACCATCCGCGAGCGCGACGTCCACACCAGGCCGACGCCGCGGCTCGGAGGGGTCGCGATCTTCCTCGGCATCGCCGCCGCGATCGGGTACTCGGCGCTGAACCCCTTCTTCGCCACCATGTGGATGCCGCCGCAGACGATGTGGTCGATCCTCGCCGCCTCGCTGCTGATCGCGATCGTCGGAGTGGTCGACGACCTGTGGGATCTCGACTGGATGATCAAGCTCGGTGCGCAGTTCCTCGCCGCCGGCATCATCACCGTCGGCGGGGGACTGCAGATCCTGTCGCTGCCGATCGGCGACATGCTCGTGTTCTCGAGCTGGCTCAGCATCACGATGACGATGTTCGCGATCGTCATCGTGATGAATGCGGTGAACTTCATCGACGGACTGGACGGGCTGGTCGCGGGCGTCTGCCTGATCTCGAACGGCGTCTTCTTCGCCTACTCGTACATCATCACCCGTGACTCCGGCGCATCCACCTACTTCAACCTCTCCACGTTCCTCGCCGCGGTCCTCATCGGCGCCTGCCTCGGCTTCCTCCCGCTGAACTGGAGCCCGGCCAAGCTGTTCATGGGGGACTCCGGGGCTCTCGTGATGGGCCTGCTGATGGCGACCTCCGCGATCGCCCTCACCGGTCAGCTCGATCCCTCCGTGATCGACCCCGAGCGCATCGGCCGCTCAGGTCTCCTCGGTGCATTCATCCCGATCCTGCTGCCTCTGCTCGTGGTGCTGCTGCCGCTGCTCGACTTCGGTCTCGCGGTGCTCCGGCGCATGAGCGCGGGCAAGTCCCCGTTCTCACCGGACCGCAAGCATCTGCACCACCGGATGCTGGACCTCGGCCACCGCGACCGCGACGCCGTCCTCATCTTCTACGCGTGGACCGCCGTGATCTCCCTCGCCGTCCTCCTGATGTACGTCGGCGCACGCGAGGACTGGCCGGGCCAGTATCTCCCCGGCGTCGGCTTCGGCGTCGTCGGCATCGTCGCCTGCCTGCTCGTCACGCTGAACCCCTCCCACCCCCGCAAGACCGCGGCGGACGCCGCACCCGACCCGACATCCGTGGAGTCCTGATGAGCCCGAGCCCCGTTTCCAGCACGCCGATCCTCCGGCGCACCCTGATCTGGTCGGCGGTGGCGACGGCGGCGCTCGCGGTCATGGCCGCGATCATCGGCTTCGCCGTGGCGCAGGGGGAGGGGCTGGTCAGCGGCCTGCTGGGCGTGCTGCTGGCCGCGCTCTTCCTCGCGATCACCGGGATCAGCATCCTGGTGGCGAACCGCTGGTACGGCGAGCCGCTGTACGTGCAGCTGTTCTTCGCGATCGTGCTCGGCGGCTGGCTGGTGAAGCTCGGCGTGTTCTTCCTGGTCCTGGTGCTGGTGAGCGGTCAGCCCTGGCTGCACCCGACGGTCTTCTTCGTGTCGCTCGTGGCGGGAGTGCTGATGTCGCTCGTCATCGACGCGGTCGTGCTGATGAAGATGCGCCTGCCCGTCGTGAGCGACGCGTCTCTGCCGACCGAGGTGCCGGAGGACCGTGCGCCCGGAGCCGCGAATGGTACTCCTGACAACGGTCCGGCGTCTTAGGAGACCCTCAGATTCTGATAGTGTTGGGGTGTGCCCGCCGCTCGTCCGCGAGCGCTTGCGCTGTGAAGCACACCGACCATCGTCGCCCCGGTTCTGACCGGTGCCCCGAAGCTGGAGCCCGCGCTGTTCAATCTTGCTGCGACCCTGATGCCCCGACTTGCCTCCGACGGCGGCGAGTTCCACGGACCGTCGATCGATGAGTTCTTCCCGGATGCTGTCTTCCAGATCGGCGACCTGGTCATCCACCGCATCCACCTGATCCAGTTCCTCGCGACGGCCATCGTGGTCCTCGTCCTGGTCCTGGGCACCCGGAAGATGACGGTCGTCCCGGGTCGTTTCCAGAGCGTCGTCGAGATGGGCCTGGACTTCGTCCGGGTGAACATCGCCGAGGACCTGCTCGGCCGCAAGGACGGCCGCCGGTTCCTGCCGATCCTCACGACGCTCTTCTTCATGATCCTGTTCATGAACCTCACGGGCATCATCCCGTTCCTGAACATCGCCGGCACCAGCATCATCGCCGTGCCGCTGCTGCTCGCGGTCGTCAGCTACGTGACCTTCATCTACGCCGGCATCAGGAAGAGCCCGAAGAACTTCTTCAAGAACTCGCTGTTCCCCTCCGGCGTGCCGCCGTTCCTCTACATCATCGTCACGCCGCTCGAGATCATCTCGACCTTCATCATCCGTCCCGTGACGCTCACGCTCCGGCTTCTGATGAACATGATCGTCGGGCACCTCATGCTGGTGCTGTTCTTCTCGGCGACGCAGTTCTTCGTGTTCACGCTGGGCAGCGGCTGGATCGCCGTCGGCGCCGGAACCCTCGCCTTCGGCTTCGCCTTCACCCTGTTCGAGGTCCTCGTGGCCTTCCTGCAGGCCTACGTCTTCACCATCCTCACCGCGGTCTACATCCAGCTCGCGGTCGCAGAAGAGCACTGAGCGGGTCGGCAACAACTGCCTTCCCACCCAACGAAAGGAAAAACCCGTGGACGCAACTACGGTTCTCGCTGACATCTCCGGCAACATCGCGACGGTCGGCTACGGCCTCGCAGCCATCGGCCCGGCCATCGGCGTGGGCATCGTCGTCGGCAAGACGATCGAGGGTGTCGCCCGTCAGCCCGAGCTGGCCGGTCGCCTGCAGGTCCTGATGTGGATCGGTATCGCCTTCACCGAGGCGCTCGCCTTCATCGGCATCGCGACGTACTTCATCTTCACCAACTGATCGCCGAACTCGACTAAGGAGACAGGATGCTGAACGCTCTTGTCACGTCCGCAGCGGAAGAGGCGGCTCACAACCCGCTGATCCCCGCGTGGTACGACATCATCTGGTCGGGCATCTGCTTCGTCATCATCCTGGGCGTCGTGTGGAAGGTCGCACTGCCCAAGATGTACGCGCTGCTCGACGCGCGCTCCGCCGCGATCGAGGGCAACATCGCGAAGGCCGACGAGGCTCAGAAGCAGGCAGAGGCCGCGCTCGAGGAGTACACCCGTCAGCTGGCCGAGGCACGCACCGAGGCCGGTGAGATCCGCGAGGCCGCCCGTGAGGACGGCAAGAAGATCGTCGCCGAGGCCAAGGAGGCCGCGTCCAGCGAGGCCGCTCGCATCACGGCGACCGCGCACACGCAGATCGAGGCCGAGCGCCAGGCCGCTCTCGTCTCGCTGCGCAGCGAGGTCGGCACGCTCGCGATCGACCTCGCCGGCGGCGTGGTCGGCGAGACGCTCTCCGACGATGCACGTGCGACGGCTGTCGTCGACCGCTTCCTCGCCGACCTCGAAGCATCCGAGAAGGCGGCTCAGTAATGGGCAGCGCGACCACTCAGGCACTCGCGGCATCGACTCAGGCGCTTGCCGCGGCGTCCGGCGTCAGCCTCGACACCGCGCGGGAGCTCTTCGCCGCCGCGCGCGCCGTGAGCGAGTCGTCCCAGCTGAGCGGCGCGCTCGCCGACCCGGCGGCTCCGGCCGCAGCACGGCAGAACGTCGTGGCAGCGGTGTTCGGCGGGTTCTCCCAGGGCGCCCAGGGCGTTCTGAAGACCGTCGTCGCCGAGCGCTGGTCCTCCGCCGGCGAGCTCGTCGACGGCATCGAGGAGCTCGCGATCCGCGCCGCTGCCATCGCCGACCCGCAGGCGGACATCGAGGGCGAGCTGTTCAGCTTCTCCCGCGTGATCGCCGCGAACGCCGAGCTGGAGCTCGCTCTGGGCAGCCGCCTCGGGGGAGAGGACGCCAAGGGCGCCCTCGTCGAGCGCCTGCTCGCCGGCGGTGCCAGCGCGCCCGTGACGCTCATCGTCTCCAGCCTGGTCCGCCAGCCGCGGGACCGCCGGGTGCGCCAGCTGCTGAACCGGGCGATGCGCATCGTGTCCGGCCAGCGCGGCCGCGTCGTGGCCACCGTGCACAGCGCGAAGCCGCTCAGCGACGCGCAGCGCACCCGCCTCAGCGACGCCCTGTCCCGTCGCTACGACGGTCAGGTCGCGCTCAACGTGGTCCTCGACCCGAGCGTGGTCGGCGGCCTGCGCGTGCAGATCGCCGATGACGTCATCGACGGCAGCATCTCCGCCCGACTCGCAGACCTTCGCCAGAAGCTCGCGGGCTAACTCGAACTTCGCGCGGGGAACCGCGCACCCAGATACAAAGGGAAGACAATGGCAGAACTATCGATCAGCCCCGACGTCATCCGTGACGCGCTGAAGGACTTCGCCGCCGCCTACGAGCCCACCGGGGCCGCGGCGACCGAGGTCGGCACCGTCATCGACGCCGCTGATGGCATCGCGCACGTCGAGGGACTGCCCGGCGTCATGGCGAACGAGCTCGTGACCTTCGCCGACGGCACCAAGGGCCTCGCCCTGAACCTCGACGAGCATGAGATCGGCGTCGTCGTCCTCGGCGACTTCACCGGCATCGAGGCCGGCCAGGAGGTCACCCGCACCGGTGAGGTCCTCTCGGTCCCCGTCGGCGACGGCTACCTCGGCCGCGTCGTCGACCCGCTCGGCAACCCGATCGACGGCCTCGGCGCCATCGCGACGGAGAGCTCCCGCGAGCTCGAGCTGCAGGCGCCTGGCGTCATGCAGCGCAAGTCGGTGCACGAGCCGATGCAGACCGGCATCAAGGCCATCGACGCGATGATCCCCGTCGGCCGCGGCCAGCGTCAGCTGATCATCGGCGACCGCCAGACCGGCAAGACGGCGATCGCGATCGACACGATCATCAACCAGAAGGCCAACTGGGAGTCCGGCGACGTCAACAAGCAGGTGCGCTGCATCTACGTCGCGATCGGCCAGAAGGGCTCGACCATCGCCTCCGTCAAGGGCGCGCTGGAAGAGGCCGGCGCCCTGGAGTACACCACGATCGTGGCCGCACCGGCATCCGACCCCGCGGGCTTCAAGTACCTCGCCCCCTACACCGGCTCGGCCATCGGCCAGCACTGGATGTACGGCGGCAAGCACGTCCTCATCATCTTCGACGACCTGTCGAAGCAGGCCGAGGCCTACCGTGCCGTGTCCCTCCTGCTGCGCCGCCCGCCGGGCCGCGAGGCGTACCCGGGTGACGTCTTCTACCTGCACTCGCGTCTGCTCGAGCGCTGCGCGAAGCTGTCCGACGAGCTCGGCGCCGGTTCCATGACGGGTCTCCCGATCATCGAGACCAAGGCGAACGACGTCTCGGCGTACATCCCGACCAACGTGATCTCGATCACCGACGGCCAGATCTTCCTCCAGTCCGACCTCTTCAACGCCAACCAGCGTCCGGCGGTCGACGTGGGTATCTCCGTCTCCCGAGTCGGTGGTGACGCGCAGGTCAAGTCGATCAAGAAGGTCTCCGGAACGCTGAAGCTCGAGCTCGCGCAGTACCGCTCGCTCGAGGCCTTCGCGATGTTCGCCTCCGACCTCGACGCCGCCTCGCGTCGTCAGCTCTCCCGTGGTGCGCGCCTGACCGAGCTGCTCAAGCAGCCGCAGTACTCGCCGTACCCCGTCGAGGAGCAGGTCGTCTCGATCTGGGCCGGCACCAACGGCAAGCTCGACACGATCGAGGTCGAGGACGTGCTGCGCTTCGAGCGCGAGCTGCTCGACTACCTGCGCCGCAACACCAAGGTCCTGGACACGCTGCGCGAGACCAACGTCCTCGACGACGACACGGTCGCCGAGCTGGACAAGCAGACGGACGCCTTCATCCTGGAGTTCCAGGGCGGCAAGGGCCACGCCATCGGCGCCCCTGGTCACGAGGAGCACGCCGCAGCCGAGGCTGAGGACGTCAACCAGGAGAAGATCGTCAAGGGTCGTCGCGCGTAAGCGTGAGGTACTGATTCATGGGCGCTCAACTCAGGGTCTACAAGCAGAAGATCTCTTCTGCTCAGACGACCAAGAAGATCACGAAGGCGATGGAACTCATCGCGGCTTCGCGCATCCAGAAGGCGATGGCACGCGTCAAGGCGTCCAGCCCCTTCGCGCGGGCCGTGACGAGGGCCGTGTCGGCCGTCGCGACGCACTCCAATGTCGACCACCCGCTCACTCGCGAGCCCGAGAACATCCGCCGCTCCGCGGTCGTGATCTTCTCCTCGGACCGCGGTCTCGCAGGCGCCTTCAACTCGCAGATCCTCCGTGAGGGTCTCGAGGTGGCTGAGCTGCTGCGCGAGCAGGGCAAGGAGCCGGTGTTCTACCTGATCGGCCGCAAGGCCGTCGGATACTTCCAGTTCCGGCGCCTCGAGGCCGCCGCGGAGTGGACCGGCGACACCGACACCCCGTCGTTCCACACCGCGGAGGAGATCTCGGCCACGCTGCTCGAGGCCTTCTCCCGAGGCGGCGACGCCGGCGGCGTCGACGAGATCACCCTCGTGTACAACCGTTTCGTCAGCATGATGACGCAGGAGCCGGAGTCCGTGCGCCTGCTTCCGCTGGAGATCGCGGAGGCCGACGACTCGGAGGCGGGCAGCACCGTCTACCCGCTCTACGAGTTCGAGCCGGATGCCGAGACCGTTCTCGACGCGATCCTGCCGGTGTACATCCAGAGCCGCGTCTTCAACGCCCTCCTGCAGTCGTCCGCCGCCAAGCAGGCCGCGACGCAGAAGGCGATGAAGTCGGCCAGCGACAACGCCGACAAGCTCATCACCGACTACACCCGCCTGCGCAACAACGCGCGTCAGGCGGAGATCACGCAGCAGATCGCAGAGATCGTCGGCGGCGCCGACGCCCTCTCGTCGAGCAAATAGACCATCAGGAGAGAGACGAAAATGACCCCCACCGCTACGGCTGACAAGCCCGCGACCGCGGTCGTCGGGCGCGTCGCACGCGTCAACGGTCCGGTTGTGGACATCGAGTTCCCGCATGACTCGATCCCGGAGATCTACAACGCGCTGAAGACCACGATCACGATCGGCGAGGAGTCCACCGAGATCACCCTCGAGGTCGCTCAGCACCTCGGCGACGACCTCGTCCGCGCCATCGCCCTCAAGCCGACCGACGGCATCGTCCGCGGCCAGGATGTGCGCGACACCGGAGAGGCGATCTCCGTCCCCGTCGGTGACATCACCAAGGGCAAGGTCTTCAACGTGATCGGCGAGGTCCTCAACGGCGAGCCCGGCGAGACCATCGAGGTCACCGAGCGCTGGCCGATCCACCGCAAGGCGCCGAACTTCGACCAGCTCGAGTCGAAGACCACCATGTTCGAGACCGGCATCAAGTCGATCGACCTCCTCACCCCGTACGTGCAGGGTGGAAAGATCGGTCTGTTCGGTGGTGCAGGCGTCGGCAAGACCGTCCTCATCCAGGAGATGATCCAGCGCGTCGCGCAGGACCACGGCGGTGTGTCGGTGTTCGCCGGTGTCGGCGAGCGCACCCGTGAGGGCAACGACCTCATCCACGAGATGGAAGAGGCGGGCGTCTTCGACAAGACCGCCCTCGTCTTCGGCCAGATGGACGAGCCGCCGGGGACGCGTCTGCGCGTGGCCCTCTCGGCTCTGACGATGGCGGAGTACTTCCGTGACGTGCAGAAGCAGGACGTGCTGCTCTTCATCGACAACATCTTCCGCTTCACGCAGGCCGGCTCCGAGGTCTCCACGCTGCTGGGCCGCATGCCCTCCGCCGTGGGCTACCAGCCGAACCTCGCCGACGAGATGGGTCTCCTCCAGGAGCGCATCACCTCGACGCGCGGCCACTCGATCACCTCCCTGCAGGCGATCTACGTGCCGGCCGACGACTACACCGACCCGGCTCCGGCGACCACCTTCGCCCACCTCGACGCCACCACCGAGCTCTCGCGTGAGATCGCGTCGAAGGGTCTGTACCCGGCCATCGACCCGCTGACCTCGACGTCGCGCATCATGGACCCCCGCTACCTGGGCGAGGACCACTACCGCGTCGCCACCACGGTCAAGCAGATCCTCCAGAAGAACAAGGAGCTGCAGGAGATCATCGCCATCCTCGGCGTCGACGAGCTCTCCGAGGAAGACAAGATCGTCGTGGCCCGCGCCCGTCGCATCCAGCAGTTCCTCTCGCAGAACACCTACATGGCGAAGAAGTTCACCGGTGTCGAGGGTTCGACAGTGCCGCTCAAGGAGACCATCGAGTCGTTCGACGCGATCTGCCGCGGTGACTTCGACCACGTCGCCGAGCAGGCCTTCTTCAACGTCGGCGGCATCTCCGACGTCGAAGAGCGCTGGGCGCAGATCCAGAAGGAGAACGCCTGACCATGGCGCTGCACGTCAGCCTCGTCTCCGCCGACGCGGAGGTCTGGACGGGAGAGGCGAGCCTCGTGGTCGCCAAGACCGTCGAGGGTGAGATCGGCTTCATGACCGGCCACGAGCCGGTGCTGGCGATCCTCGCCGAGGGTCAGGTCCGGATCACCCAGACGGATGGCACCAAGGTGCTCGCGAACGCTCAGGACGGCTTCCTCTCCATGGAGGGCGACGTCCTGACCATCGTGGCGGGCAACGCGGCACTCATCGCCTGATTCAACTCATCCCGAAGCGCAAGGCCCCGTGAATCGGGCGCCTTGCGCTTCGGCGTTCCACCGAGGTCACATGAAGATCCTGCTGCCGCCGTCCGAGACCAAGCGCGAGGGGGGAGCGGGGCGTCCCCTCGACCTGGAGAGCCTGGCTCTCCCGGGTCTGCACGCCCAGCGCCGTGAGGTGCTCGACGCGCTCGTCGACCTCGCCGCCGATGAGGAGGCGTCGCGGCGCGTCCTCAAGCTCAGCGCGAAGCAGGCCGGGGACGTGGCGCACAACCGGATGCTGCACACGGCGGTCACGATGCCTGCGGTGGACCGCTACACGGGCGTGCTCTTCGACGCCCTCGATGCGTCGAGCCTGTCCGCGGCCTCACGGCGGTGGCTCGGCGCACACGCGTGGATACACTCCGCGCCGTTCGGGCCCGTCGGCGCGCTCGACGAGATCCCGGTGTACCGTCTCGCGGCCGGGACCTCGCTCCCCGGCGTCGCCGCGCTGCGGCGTCATTGGGCGCAGCCGACGACCGCGGCGATCGCGGAGGCGGCTCCGCCGTTCGTCCTCGACCTTCGCAGCGAGGCGTACGTCGCCCTCGGCCCGGTGCCGGCATCCGTCCCTTCGGCCTACGTGCGTGTCGTCACCGCGCAGGGCAGGGCACTCAACCACTTCAACAAGAAGTCCAAGGGTCAACTCGTGCGTGCGCTGGCCGAGGACCGCCCGCGGATCGGCTCCGCCCGCACTCTGCGGACGTGGGCGGAGCGCCGCGGCATCGTCCTGCGCGACGGGGGAGAGCCCGGGATGCTGGAGCTCGTCGTCGCCGAATGAGCGCCGTGACGCATGGGTGGTCCTGCCCGCGTGTGTCGTTGCCGGTGCCGTTGACACCCCGCTAGGGTGGGTGACGCGACGCGGACCGCGCGTCAGCTCCAATGGATCCGGAGGGGATCATGCCCAACTACTACGACGACGGGTCAGGCGCATACGCCTTCCTCGGCATCATGCTCGTGTTCAGTTTCATCTTCGCGATCGCCGCATACGTTCTCGGTTCGCTCTTCCTCATGAAGATCTTCGAGAAGGCCGGCGTTCAAGGAAAGTGGCGTGCCTGGGTGCCCGTCTACAACTTCATGATCTTCTTCAAGCTCGGCGATCTGAGCCCCTGGCTGGTGCTGTACGCACTCGGTGGAGCACTGCTGCTGAGCTGGATCGGGATCGGCGCCATCTTCTCGCTTGCTCTCGGCGTCCTGTCCGCCATCGCAGCGTGGCGGGTCGGCCTCAAGCTCCAGAAGGATGCGGTCTGGGTCGTCCTCTACGTCCTGCTGAGCATCGTGTGGTTCGGCGTCAACGCCTTCGACAAGTCGCGCTGGAACCCGAACATCGCTCCGGCGCCGTGGGCCGCCAACGGCTTCCTCGCCGACAAGACGGTCTGGGACGGCGTTCCCGTCCAGCCGCAGGCCCCGGTCGCACCGGGCTATGGCGCGGCGCCGCAGGGCTACGCCCCGCCCGCCCCCCAGGGCTACGCGCCGCCGGCACCGCAGGGCTACGCGCCCCCGGCGGCCCCGGCCGCCGCACCGTCGTACCCGCCGGCGACGCCTCCGGCACCGCCGGCTGCACCGCCTGCGGCGCCCTCGGTCCCGCCGGCACCGCCTGCGGCTCCGCCCGCAGCGCCCTCCGCTCCGCCCGCTGCCCCGCCGGTCCCGCCGACGGACCCCACGCAGCCTCCGGCGTGACGTCCTGACACAGAGCCCCCGACTCCGGTCGGGGGCTCAGTGCTGTGCCGCGCGGAACCGTGCGCTGCGCTACCGCTAACGTGGAGACATGCTCACGTCGCAGCGCCGGGTCGGCGCCTCGGGTCTTCTCGTCTCACCCACCGGACTCGGATGCAACAACTTCGGCCGCGCGGGCACGGTGACCGAGACCCTGGCCGGGACGCGCGAGGTGATCGACGCCGCCATCGCCAACGGCATCACCCTGTTCGACACGGCCGACATCTACGGCGCGGTCGCCGGCGCGAGCGAGACCCTCATGGGGGAGGCGCTCGAAGGGCGACGCGACAGGGTCGTGCTGGCCACCAAGTTCGGCCACGCCCGCGACATGGGGTACGACTTCCCGGCGGGCCTCGGATCGCGGAGATATGTGCGGCGAGCGGTGGAGGAGTCGCTGCGGCGCCTGCGCACCGACTGGATCGACCTGTACCAGCTGCACCTCCCCGACCCGGAGACCCCGATCGCCGAGACGACGGATGCTCTCGACGAACTGGTCCGTGAGGGCAAGATCCGGTACTACGGCCACTCCAACTTCACGGGATGGCAGATCGCCGAGGCGGAGTTCACGTCGCGCGCCCGCTCGACCGGGCGGTTCGTCTCGGCGCAGAACCACTATTCGCTCCTCGCCCGCGCTGCGGAGAGGGAGGTCCTGCCGGCCGTCGCGCGATACGGACTCGGCTTCTTCCCGTGGTTCCCCCTGCACAACGGCCTCCTGACGGGCAAGTTCACCAGGGACGGCGGGCCGGCGACCAGCCGCATCATGTCCACCAGGCAGCACCTGTGGGAGGGGGCGCCCTGGGACGCCCTCGACGCGTTCCGCGCCTTCTGCGACGAGCGCGGCATCACGATGCTCCAGGCGACCTTCGGCTGGCTCCTCGCGAACCCCGTCGTGTCGAGCGTGATCGCGGGCGCCACGTCGGCGGCGCAGGTCGAGGCGAACGCCGAGGCGGGTGAGGCCTGGCGGCCGGATGCCGCCGAGCTGGCGATCATCGACGAGCTGTTCCCGCTCCCGGAAGACCCCGGGGCGAGGACGTGAACATGGGGGAGTCCACTACGATGTGTGTGTATCCTGAGGCCCCCCGAATCGCCGCAGGCATTCCGGAGGCAGCACGTGGCTGAGACGACGACGAAGACGCACAGCGTCACCGCCGATGGGCGGCGATTGACGCTCTCCTGGGCGGGCGTGACCGACGTCGGCCGCCGCCGGGAGACGAACCAGGACGCGTTCTTCGCCGAGTACCCGCTCTTCGTCGTCGCCGACGGGATGGGCGGCCATGCCGGGGGCGAGATCGCCAGCCAGAGCACCGTTCGCCGGCTGGAGTCCCTCGTCTCCGAGGGGCAGGTGGAGCGCCGTGCCATCGAGGCCGCGCTCCAGGCCGCCGTCGATGACATCTCCGAGCATCCGGAGACCACCGACGAGGGCACCGGCACGACTCTCACCGGAGTCTTCCTCGAGTTCGAGGACGACGAGCCGCACTGGGTCTCGCTCAACATCGGCGACTCGCGGGTCTACCTGCTTCGCGACGACCGCCTCGTGCAGGTCACCACCGACCACTCCGTGGTGCAGGAGCTCATCACCGCGGGCAAGATCAGTCCCGAGGAGGCGGAGGGCCACCCGTACAGCAACGTGATCACGCGGGCCGTCGGGGCCAGCGAGCTCACCGCGCCCGACTACGTGCGCTTCGAGGTGCACGCCGGCGACCGCTTCGTGATCTGCTCGGACGGTCTCACCAAGGAGCTCACGGACTACGGCATCCAGCACTTCCTGCGCGAGCACGACGATCCGGCGGCCGCCGTCGACGCGATGCTCGCCGCGGCGCTGGAGAACGGCGGGCGGGACAACGTGACGATCGTCGTCGTGCAGGTGGCGGAAGACCCCTCCTCCACAGAGGCCGAACCGACCGCATAACGACCTCGGGCCTGTGGAATGCGCCCATCGCAGCGCTCCACGGTGTCGACTGAACGGCATGGACTCCCCGTCGATCGCCCTTCCCGCCGACCCTGCGCCGCCGCGGCGTCCTCCCGTGCCGTTCGTGGCCGCGCTCGTCCCGGTCGCCGCCGGGATCGTGCTGTGGCTCGTCACCGGGTCGCTGTACGCGCTGTGCTTCGCGGCCCTCGGCCCGCTCATGATCGCGGCCTCGCTCGTCGACGCCGCACGGTCGCGACGCAGGGCGCGCAGAGACGATCAGGCGGAGAGCGAGGCGGCGTGGGCGAGAGCAGAGGGACAGCTCGCCCGGTATCAGGCGGAGGAGAGGGAGCGACGCTGGCACCGCCATCCGGATGCGGCGGCGGCCCTGGCGGAGCCCCCGCTGCGCGGATCGCAGAGCCCGGATGCACACACCGAACTGGTCGTGGGGCGCGGCGAGGTGCCGAGCGGCATCCGCGCGAACGGCGAGGGCGACCGCGCCGGTGCCTTCAAGGAGCGCTGCGCGCGCCTCGATGACGCCCCCGTGATCGTCCCGCTCGGCGGCGGCGTGTGTCTGCGGGGCCCCGCTCCGACGGCCAGGGCCGCAGCCCGCGCGCTCGTCCTCCAGCTCTGCCTGCGCTTCGGCGCGGGGCAGCTGGCCCTCGTCGGCGATCGCGCCGCGGACTGGAGTCTCGGCGAGCTTCCGCACGCGCGCGCCGCACGTCGAGGTGCCTTCCGGCTCGGACTGGCGATGAGAGGTGACTCGCGTCCTTCCGCCGACGCCGTCGTCTGGATCGTCGATGCGGCGGACGAGGTGCCGGAGGGCGTCACGACGGTGCTCGAACTGGCAGAGCCCGGTCGAGCCGGGCTGCGCACGCCCCACGGGATGCTGACTCTGGCGGCGGAGTGCGTCTCCGCCGCGCAGGCGACGGCCGTCGCCGGCTCCTGGGCGGCGAGCGGGGAGGAACTCGACGTGCTCCCTGATCTGGTCGCGCTGAGCGACCTCTCGCAGCCACCGTCGCGTCACGGGCTCCCCGCCGCGATCGGTCGCAGCCTGCTCGGGGACGTCGTCGTCGACATCGTGGACGACGGGCCGCACGCGATCGTCACGGGCACCACCGGAACGGGGAAGAGCGAGTTGCTCGTCTCGTGGGTCACCGCGATCGCGTCGGCGCACGGTCCCGACAGGGTCACGTTCGTGCTCGCGGACTTCAAGGGCGGCACGGCGTTCGACCCGCTGCGCGGGCTGCCGCAGGTGGCCGCGGTGATCACCGATCTCGACGACGCGGGCGCCCGCCGCGGCGTGACCAGCCTGACCGCGGAGCTCCGCAGGAGGGAAGCGGTGCTGGCGGCGGCCGGCGTGCGCGACGTCCAGGACGCGCGGCTGCCCCGGCTCGTGATCGTGGTCGACGAGTTCGCGGCGCTGCTCCAGGAGCACCCCGACCTCGGTGCGGTGTTCACGGACATCGCGGCGAGGGGACGTGCGCTCGGCATGCACCTGATCATCGGGACGCAGCGTGCATCCGGCGTGATCCGGGAGGCCCTCGCCGCGAACTGCCCGCTCAGGGTGAGCCTGCGCGTCGGCGACCCGGCGGACAGCCGGCTCGTCATCGGGACGGATGCCGCGTCCGAGATCCCGGGCGGATCCGCCTCGCGAGGACTCGCCCTCGTCCGCCGGCCGCAGGACGCCGAGCCGATCGCGACCCGGGTGGCGTTGACAGGTGCAGGCGATCTGCGTGCGATCGGTCTCCGCCAGGCCCCTGCGGAGCCTCCACCGAGCCCCTGGCTCCCCGCGCTTCCGACGATGCTGCCGCTCGCTGAGATCGATGCCGACGTCCCAGCGGGGAGGATCGTGATCGGACGGACGGACGAGCCCGAGCGGCAGCGGCAGCCGCTCGCCCTCCTGGACGTCGGCGTCGACCGCGGGATCGCCGTGCTGGGCGCACCAGGGTCCGGACGGACCTCCGTGCTCCGGCTGCTGCGAGCGCAGTGCCCGGATTCGCTCTGGGTGCCGCACGACGCCGAGGCGGCATGGGACGCTGTCGTCTCCCTCTCGGGCCGCCGAGGTTCAGAGCCTCGCCTGGTGCTGTGCGACGACCTGGACGCGCAGCTCGCCGACCTCCCCGCCGAGCACGCCCAGCAGCTCGCGCAGCGCTGGGAGCAGATTCTCCGCGGCCACCAGGGGACGACATTCGTCTTCACCGCGGCTCGCGCGACCGGACCCGTCGGTCGTCTTCTCGATGCGCTGCCCCGCCGCGTGCTGATGCGGATGCCGAGCCGGGTCGAGCACCTGGCGGCGGGCGGCGACTCCGCCACCTTCGATCGCGCGCGCCCTCCCGGACGGGCGATCATCGGCGAGCACGAGGCGCAGCTCGCCTGGGTCGCCGCGGAGACGACGGCCGCGGTCGATGAGCCGGACCGGCGCCGCGACCACTGGTCGCCGCGCGCGCCCCTCGCCGGCGTCGTGAGCGCGGCCGCGTCCGCCGTCATCCCGCTCCTCGCAGCCGCGCGTCCGGAATGCGACGTGCGTCACGTCTCCGCGGATGCCGTCCCCGCCGTCGGCGACGGCGTGCCGACGATCCTCGTCGGCGAGGCGGAGTCGTGGCAGCGCCAATGGAGCCTCTGGCAGAGGGTGCGCGCGGAGGGAGAGATCCTCGTGCGCGCGGAGAACCCCGCAGACCTGCGACAGCTCGCCGGCGTCCGCGAACTGCCTCCGTATGCGCATCCGCACGCAGGGCGCGCCTGGTCGCTGTTCGGCGCCGAAGGCCCGCGGAGGGTGGTGCTGCCGGAGCTCGACCCCCGGTGATCAGAGGATGTCGGAGAGCGTCGCTCTGCTCATCCCGTGCGCCGCGGCGACGCCCTCGTTCACGACAGCGCCCGCCGAGGTGTTGAGCCCTGCCGCCAGCGCCGGGTCGGCGCCGAGCGCCTCCCGCCAGCCGTGAGCGGCGATCTGGCGCACGTACGGCAGCGTCGCATTGGTCAGCGCGGAGGTGGAGGTGTTCGGCACCGCGCCCGGCATGTTCGCCACGCAGTAGAACACGGTGCCGTGCACGTCGAACGTCGGGTCGTCGTGGGTGGTCGGATGCGTGTCCTCGAAGCATCCGCCCTGATCGACGGCGATGTCGACCAGCACGCTGCCCGGTCGCATCTGCGCCACCATCTCGCTGGTGACGAGCTTCGGAGCGCGTGCCCCCGGGATCAGCACGGAGCCGATGACCAGGTCCGAGGCGATCACTGCGCTCCGCAGGTCCATCGGGTTCGACGAGGCGGTCTTCACCCGGCCCGCGAAGTGATCGTCGAGCAGCCGGAGCCGGGCGATGTTCGTGTCGAAAATGGTGACGTCGGCGCCCATGCCGCTCGCCATCACCGCGGCGTTCGCGCCCGCGACCCCTCCGCCGATCACGGTGACCGTCGCCGGCCGGGTGCCCGGAACGCCGGACATCAGCAGGCCGAGACCGCCCTCAGAGCGCATCAGCGTGTGCGCGCCCACCATCGGGGCGAGACGCCCCGCGACCTCGCTCATCGGAGCAAGGAGCGGCAGTCCGCCCGAGGCAAGCTGGACCGTCTCGTACGCGATCGCGGTCACGCCGTCGGCGAGGAGCCGCTCGGTGAGCGGACGATCGGCGGCGAGATGCAGATATGTGAACAGCACGAGGTCGTCGCGGAAGTGCCGGTACTCGCTCTCGATCGGCTCCTTCACCTTGAGCAGCAGCTCGGCGCGGTCCCAGACCTCCGCCGCCTCCTGCACGAGAACGGCGCCGGCGGCGCGGTACTCGTCGTCGGGCATCGACGATCCGGCTCCGGCGCCGGACTGCACCAGCACCTCGTGCCCGGCGAGGACCAGATCGTGCACACCGGCCGGTGTGAGCGCCACCCGGTACTCGTTGTTCTTCACCTCGGTGGGGACGGAGATCCTCATGATGCGTCCTTTCCCTCTCGCCGTCGAGAGGCGTCCGGCCCGGGTTCAGGCCATCAGATTCCGCTGCCGGGGCGGATCACCCCGACAGGATTCCCTCCGCCCAGCACGGCGAGCGGAAGAGCTTCAGCGAGCGCGGCGACATCGGCCTCGGCCAGGGCGCCGGCACGGGCGAGGAGAGTCGCCGCGACCACGCTCGACGCGCGCGAGGAGCCGTCGAGCATCTTCAGCGCGGCCGTGGCGCCGTTCGGGGCGACCATCACCATCACGCCCTCGGCGCCGTGCTTGGTGAAGACCCCGAGCCTCTCGATCGCGATGGTGTCGGGGCGGCCGGGGCCCTCGATGGCCCAGGGGTTCTCGCGGACGGCACGCACGAGCGATCCCGCCACCCGGTGCAGCGCGAACGGCGAGCGGTCGGAGGCGCTTCCGATGCGGTGGATCGAGCGGGCGAGGCCTGTCAGGGTCAGCGCGTGCACAGGCGCGCCGCAGCCGTCGATCGCCGTGTGGGCGACCTTCTCGCCCGTGAGGCGCTCGATCACCTCGCGGATGTGGGCCTGAAGCGGGTGCGCGGGATCGAGGTATCCGTCGGTCGGCCAGCCGGTCGCCACGCAGGCGCGGAGCATGGCGGCGTGCTTGCCGGAGCAGTTCATGCGGATCCTGGCCTTCGCGCCGTGCTCGCGCACCATCTCGTCGCGCGTGCGCGCGTCCCCGGGCCAGGCCGGAGGGCAGCCGAGGTGGTCCTCGGTGAGACCGCCCTCGGTGAGCATGTCACGGACGACCGCCGCATGGCGATCGGTGCCGGTGTGACTCGCCGTCGACATCGCCAGCTGCTCGCCCTCCAGGGCCGCACCGGCGGTGACGCAGGCGATCGCCTGCAGCGGCTTGAGGCTGGAGCGGGGGAGGACCAGGGCGTCTGCGTTGCCGTGCCTCGCGACGACGTCCCCGTCCGGGGAGAGCACGACGGCAGCGCCCGCATGACGGGACTCCACGAATCCGTTCCGTTCGACGACGGCGAGTTCAACAGCATCCTGAACGGTGAGAGTCTCCAGCACCTGCCAAGAATACCGCCGGCGTCCCCGGTCCCGACGTCGCCGCCCCGCGGTGCGCGACGTCGGACACCGCTGGCAGACTGTCGGCATGGCAGATCACAGAGCCCCTCTCGGCGAGCACCGTTACGCGCTCACGTCGACGTGGACCGGGAACACCGGCGCCGGCACCAGCGGCTACCGCGACTACCGTCGCGACGTCACCCTCGAGGTGCAGGGGAAGCCCGAGATCCTCGCCTCCTCGGACAAGCCGTTCCGCGGCGATCCCGCGCGCTGGAACCCCGAGGACCTGCTGCTCGCCTCGCTGTCCGAGTGCCACCTGCTGTCCTACCTGCATGCCTGCGTGACCGCGGGAGTCGTCGTCGTGTCCTACCGGGACGACGCCTCGGGCGTCATGCGGGAGAACGGGGCCGGCGGGGGCGCCTTCGTCGAGGTGGTGCTCCGCCCCCAGGTGGTCGTCGCCGATGCGTCGATGATCGAGGCGGCCGAACGAGCGCACGCGCAGGCGAACGAGTGGTGCTTCATCGCGAACTCGGTGAACTTCCCGGTCCGGCATCAGGCGACGGTCACCGCACAGGCGTGACCGCGCCGGCCCTCAGCGGCGCTCGTGCGGGAGGGCCTGCTTGATCTTCTCGATCGCCCCCTGGGCGGGCGCCTCGTTGTAGGCGCCCGCGAGCTCCTGCTCGGAGAGCGCGTGGATCGCGGCCATGATCTCGTCTGTCGCCAGGCGGCGAGCACGCCCGCTGGACGCGGGACCGTGCGGCGAGAGGTCGAGGGGCGCGCCGAAGCGGACCGTGACCTTCTCCTTGAGGGTCGGCATCTTCGCTCCGACCGGCATCACCTTGTCGGTGCCGATCAGCCCGACGGGAACCACCGGCGCTCCGGTCTGCAGGGCGAGGAAGGCGACGCCGGTGCGGCCCTTGTACAGCCGGCCGTCCGTGGACCTGGTGCCTTCGGGGTACAGCGCGACCGCGAGGCCATCGTCGAGCAGCTGGCGCTGCAGATCGAGAGCGTCGAGCGCCGCCTGACCGGCGCCGCGCCGCACCGGGATCGCGCCGATCGACTCGAAGAACGTCTTGCTGAGCCATCCGCTCATGCCCGTGCCCTCGAAGTAGCTCGACTTCGCCAGGAAATGGACCGGTCGCGGCGCCGCGACCGGGATCGCGATCGAGTCGATGAAGGACAGGTGGTTGCTCGCGAAGATCACCGCGCCGTCCTGCGGCACGTTCTCGCGGCCCTCGATTCGGGGACGGTAGACGAGACGCGCCAGCGGGCTGATCAGGCTTCGGCCCAGGGCGTAGGTGAAGCCCGCACGACGAGGCTTCGCAGTCTCAGCGGGCGACGATTCGGGCTCCACGGACTGCTCAGAGGTCATCAGAGAAGACTACTCCCGGACCCATGCCGCCGAGGGAATGCAGGGCGCGCCCTCCGCCTCCCAGCGCGGACCTAGCCGGATGAGAGAGGATGGGGTGTCCCGCCCGCGATCCTGAGGTCTCACTGTGCGCAAGCGTCCGCTCCTCGTCCTGTCCACCGTCGCTGCGGCGACCCTGCTCCTCGCCGGCTGCTCCGGCAGTGCGAGCCCCGAGCCCACCGACACCTCGTCCCCGGCGCCGGAGAGCTCCTGCCTCGCCGACCTGAAGTCCGGCGCCGGTTCCGATGCGGTCGTCGTCGACGGCACCGGAGCGGACGCGAAGGTGACGGTGCCCGCCGGTACCGAGCTGACCGAACCCGAGCGCTCGGTGATCGTCGAGGGCGACGGCGAGGACGTCATGCCCGGCGACCTCGTCTCGCTGCGCTACCAGCTCATCGACGCGGTGACCAACGAGGTCCTCAGCACCTCCGAGCGAGGCCCCGACGGCGTGCTCTCCGCCCTGCTGTCGACCCAGAACTCGCAGCAGATGGTCGACCCGACCCAGGCGCCCGTGTTCACCGTCGCCGCCGAGTGCATCCCGATCGGATCGAGCGTCGTGGTCACTCTCCCCTCGACGCAGGAGGGATCGAACCCCAGCATCCTCTACGTCGAGACCATCGAGGAGCTGCCGACCGTCGCCTCCGGCGAGGACGTGGATCCGACCGAGGGCATGCCCGCCGTCGAGCTCGACGATGCCGGCGCTCCGACCATCACGATTCCCGAGGGCGACGCGCCGGCTGAGACGAAGGTCGCGGCCCTGAAGGAGGGCGACGGTGCCGTGGTCGCCTCGGGCGACCTGGTGACCGTGCAGTACCGCGGCGTCAAGTGGTCCGACGGCAGCGAGTTCGACTCCAGCTGGAGCCGTGACGCCGCTCCGGCGCAGTTCCAGACCACCGGTGTCGTCACCGGCTTCAAGATGGCGCTCGAAGGCCAGAAGGTCGGCTCGCAGGTCGTCGTGGTGATGCCGCCGAAGGACGGGTACGGCGAGGGCGAGATCAACGAGACGGATCTGGTCGGCGAGACGCTGGTCTTCGTCGTCGACATCCTCGCGACGACCCCCCTCGAGCAGCCCCAGCAGTAAGCGCATCCGGTGAGCCGGGGACGTGCCATAGGCTGACGGCATGCGTCGCGTCATCGTCCTCGGCTCCACCGGCTCCATCGGCACCCAGGCGCTCGACGTCATCCGCGCCAACCCGCGGCGCTTCGAGCTGGTCGGTCTCGCCGCCGGCTCGAACGCGGAGATGCTGGCGGAGCAGGCCGCGCAGTTCGGCGTCGAGGACACCGCTCTGGGCGCGGACGCCGCCGAGCAGCTCGTCCACGACGTCGAGGCCGACGTCGTGCTCAACGCGATCACCGGATCGATCGGCCTCGGCTCGACGCTCGCCGCGCTGAAGGCCGGACGCACACTCGCCCTGGCCAACAAGGAGTCGCTGATCGTGGGCGGCGAACTCGTGCTCGCCGCTGCCGCGCCCGGCCAGATCGTCCCGGTCGACTCGGAGCACTCCGCTCTCGCGCAGGCGCTCCGCAGCGGAAGCCGCGACGAGGTGCGCCGGCTCATCGTGACGGCTTCCGGAGGGCCTTTCCGCGGGCGTTCGCGCGCAGAGATGGCGGACGTCACTCCCCAGGAGGCTCTCGCGCACCCGACCTGGGACATGGGTCGCATGGTGACCACGAACTCGGCCACCCTCGTCAACAAGGGCCTCGAGGTCATCGAGGCGCACCTGCTGTTCGGCGTCGACTACGACGACATCGATGTGGTCGTGCATCCGCAGTCCATCGTGCATTCGATGGTCGAGTTCATCGACGGATCGACCATCGCACAGGCCTCGCCGCCCGACATGCGCCTGCCGATCTCGCTCGGCCTGGACTGGCCGAGCCGCGTCGGCGGCGTGGGGAGGCCGATGGACTGGACGGCCGCGACGTCCTGGACGTTCGAGCCGCTCGACGACGAGGCGTTCCCCTCCGTCGACCTCGCGAAGGCGGTCGGCCGTGCCGGCGCGACCTTCCCCGCCGTGTACAACGCCGCCAACGAGCAGGCCGTCGACGCGTTCCACGAGGGACGGCTCTCGTTCCTCGGCATCGTGGACACCATCGCGCGCGTGGTCGACGCCCACGAGCCGCCGGAGAAGCTCACGGTGGAGTCGCTGGCGGATGCCGAGGCGTGGGCGCGCCGGAAGGCGGACCAGCTCATCGCCGCTCCCGCTCGCTGAGCGTGCGCGGCGAGACGCCGCCGGTCCTGATCAGTCCTCGTCGGCGTAGGGCACCGGCCAGCGGGAGTCGGGGACGTCCCAGCCGGCGGCCTTGAGTGCGCGCCGGGCGAGCTCGCGTGCCGAGTAGGGGGTGCGCACACCGCGGATGTCGCGGTAGTCCTGGTGGCCCGGTCCCGCCCAGAGGATCGCGTCTCCCTCGCCGACCAGGCCGATCGCTTCCACGATCGCCTTCTCCGGCGGGGAGGACTCGTGGATCTCGGCATCCGGTCGCGCCTGCCGGGCGCCGGCGACGAGGGTCGCCCTGATCGAGTCAGGGTCCTCGAAGCGCGGGTGGTGGTCGGTGATCACGAGGATGTCGCTGCCCTCGACGGCGGTCCGCGCCATGTCGTAGCGCTTGCTGGCGTCGCGGTCGCCGTCGGCGCCGAACAGCATCAGCACCTTCCCGGGTGTGACCCGGCGGACTGCGGCGAGGGTCTTCTCGAACGCGTCGGGGGAGTGGCCGAAGTCGACGAAGACGGCGGGGCCGTGCTCGCCGGAGATGAGCTGCGTGCGACCGGGGAGGAAGGCGCGGATGCCGCCGTCGCGCTCGAGCGCGGTGACGATGCGCTCCCAGCCGTAGCCGCCCTCGAGGAGCATGACGATCGCGAGGGCCGCGTTCGCGGCCATGTGCGGCCCGATCACGGGCACCGTCGTCGTGAGGGAACCCGCAGGGCCCGTCATCGTGAAGGTGGTGCCGGCCGCGCGCTCCTCGTCGATGCGGACGACCCAGTCGGCGAGGGCCGCCGCGTCGGGGTCGGCCGCGATGGACGGCGTGCCGACCGTGACGACGGGGATCTCGGCGCGCTCGACCACGATCGCGCCGGACGGGGAGTCGAGGCAGACGACGCCGCGGCGCGCCCGGTCGGGGCGGAACAGCGGAAGCTTCGCCTCGAAGTACTCCTCCATGTCGGCGTAGTCGTCGAGGTGATCGTGGCTGAGGTTCGTGAACCCGGCGACGTCGAACAGGATGCCGTCGACGCGGTGCCGGGAGAGGGCCTGCGCGCTGACCTCGACGGCCACGGCCTCGACGTCGCGCTCGCGCATCAGGGCCAGCAGAGCGTGCATCTCGGAGGCTTCGGGCGTCGTGAGGCGGGAGACGATGACCTCCCCGGCGATGTGCCGCTCGGCGGTGGAGGAGAGCCCGGTGACGACGCCGATCTGGTCGAGGATCCCCTCGAGGAGGTGGGAGACGCTGGTCTTGCCGTTCGTGCCGGTGGTGGCGAAGAGGAGCGGGAGCGGGTCGTCTCCGCCGGTCCCGTAGACCCAGGCGCTGAGGGCGCCGAGGACGCCTCGGGGGTCGTCGACGATGAGCACCGGAAGGCCGGCGGGCTCGGCGATGGCGGCGCCTGCGTCGTCGGTGATGATCGCGACGGCGCCCTTCTCCGCGGCGGTCACCGCGAACTCGGCGCCGTGGCGGTTGACGCCCTGGATCGCGACGAAGGCCTCGCCGGCGCGGAGGTCGGCGGTGGCGAGGGTGATCCCCGACACGGCGACTCCGTTCACGTCGCCGCGGATCTCGCGGGCGAAGCGGGAGGCGAGTTCGGACAGCTCACGCCGGGGCGGGTTCGCGGGGCGGAGCACAGGAGGCAGGCTCGGTTGCTGTTCAATCGACATGTCGCCTCAATGATCTCACGCCGCAGGGACGAACCCCGGTGCGGCACGGACGGCGCCGCACCGGGGTCCGTCCGATTCAGGCGCGGCGCCGGTAGGCGAGGACGGACACGACCAGCGCGGCGAGACCGGCGACGAGGCCGCCGGCCCCGAGGAGCAGCGGCGCGGGGTCGGATGCGGCATCCGCGATCGCGTCGCCGGCTTCCGCGGCCTCCCCGGCGCCGTGTCCGCCGTGCTCCCCGGCTGCCGTGACGGTCACGACCGGGGCCGGTGCGTCCAGGCTGTGCGGATCCTCGCCCTCCTCGGCGAGCTGGGTCCACTCGGTGCTGCCCTCGACGCAGGTCTGCACGACGGGGAAGACGAGCGTCTCGGGGCTGCTCTCGTCGAGACCGACCGCCATGCCCACCGCTCCGCGGAGGTCGGTCGGGACCGGCGCGACGGCGGTGTAGGTCACGGCGCTGACGAGCCCGTCATCGCCTCGCTCGACGTCGATGCTCCAGTCGCCGTCCGCCGTCGGAGCGACCGAGGTGAGGCCTTCCGGCATGGTGACCCGGAGGGAGGTCGTCGGAGAGCTCTCGCAGCCGTGGGCGAAGGAGAAGGTGAGGACGCCGTGGTCGCCGGCGACGAGCTCGTCGGGGGACACGGAGACGTGGGCGCCCGCCACCGCCGGGACGGCGAGGGCGAGGACGACGCCGCCGACCACGCCGGCGGTGATCCGGGCGGTGCGGCGAGGACGACGGGTGCGGATGATGGAACGCATGGGAGAACTCCTGATTGCTCTGTGCTGATTGCTCTGTGCGGGCGCGCAGATGTGCGCGGGAACCCGCGGGTGAAGGTGGTGCGCCTCCGGAACGAGGCGGTGCGGCGATCAGGCGGTGAGCGGAGGGCCGCGGCGGGTGACGCTCGCGGTGAGGACGGGGTCGGTCAGCGGGACCACCGCGGTGCGCGGAGGCGCCGGCCGCTCGTGAGCGACGGGGACCGGGGCGACCGCGTACCGCAGCAGCGCGAGCATCCAGCCGGCGATCGTGCGGACGACGGACTCGCCCCGCCAGAGGACCAGCGTCGTCAGCGTTGCCGCGACGACGTGGCCGCACAGCATGACGGCATCCGGGGCCGCGACGGCGGTGGCGGGGCCGAGAGCCGTGAGATCGAGCGTGTGCACGTGCCCGCCGAGCACGGCCTCGCCCGCGACAGGGGCGCCCAGCAGCTGGAACACGAGATGGAAGGCCGCCTGGCTGACGAGAACGGTCAGCGCCATCCGCGATCGGGAAGGGCGGGAGCCGATGAGGAGCGCGGCCGGCGGCACCAGCAGCGCCGCCACGGCGAGGATCAGCAGCGGGTGCGGCGCGGGTCCGCCGGCGAGGGTGTGCGACACAGCGGCCAGGAGGGTGGCGATCGAGGATGCCGAAGCCGCGCGCAGGAGTCGCAGCTGGCGGGAGGTCACGAGAACCAGCCTATGCGGTCCGCCGCATCCGTCCCGCGCCGTGTGCGGCGGATCCCTAGGCTGCGACCAGTAGCGTGTGCATGTGGAAGCACTGCTGTATCTGGCCGGAATCGTGTTCATGCTGATCGGCCTCGGACTGTCGATCGGTCTGCACGAGGTCGGGCACCTCCTGCCGGCGAAGCTCTTCGGCGTGCGGGTCGGGCAGTACATGATCGGCTTCGGCCCTCGGCTGTGGTCGAAGCGGATCGGCGAGACGGAGTACGGCTTCAAGCTCCTTCCGCTGGGCGGCTTCATCTCGATGTCCGGCATGTACCCGGCTTCGAAGACCTCCGGCCCCGCCAAGGGCCTCTTCCGGTCGCTGATCCAGGACGCCCGCTCCGCCAACGATGAGACGATCGCCGAGGGTGCCGAAGACCGCGTGTTCTATCGGCTCCCGGTGTGGAAGCGCGTGATCGTGATGCTCGGCGGGCCGCTGATGAACCTCATCCTCGCCGTGGTGATCTTCACGGTGCTCGTGTCGGGCATCGGCGTGCAGCAGGGGACCACGACGATCGCGTCCGTGACGCAGTGCGTGCTTCCCGCCGGGTCGACGGCGACCGAGTGCGCCGCGGACGATCCGGAATCCCCCGCGGCTGCGGCCGGCATCAAGCCGGGCGACGTGCTGATCTCCATCGACGGGCGCGAGGTGTCGACGTTCGCCGAGGCCACGGCGATCGTTCAGGCGGCGCCGGGCGAGACCCTCGATCTGGTCGTGCGCCGCGACGGTGAGGACGAGACGCTCGAGATCACGCCGATCGCGGCCGAGCGGACCCTGACGGACGCCTCAGGGCAGCCGCTCCTGGACGAGGACGGCGACCAGATCGTGAAGACGGTGGGCTACGTCGGGATGGGCGCGCAGATGGGATTCGTCCAGCAGCCTCTCACCGTCGGCCCGCAGGTGGCCGCCGACAACGTGGGCCGGGTGGCCTCCCTCATCGTCACGCTGCCGGTGCGGCTCTGGGACGTGGGGGTGTCGCTGGTCACCGGAGGAGAGCGCGACCCGAACGGGCCGCTCAGCGTCGTCGGCGTCGGGCGCATCGCCGGCGAGGTCGCGGCGACGGACGCGCCCGTGCTCAACCGTTTCTCGGTGCTGCTCGGCCTGCTCGGATCGCTGAACGTCGCGCTGTTCGTGTTCAACCTCATCCCGCTGCTCCCGCTCGACGGCGGTCACATCGTCGTCGCGCTCTGGGACGGGCTGAAGCGAGCCTGGGCGCGGATCTTCCGGCGTCCGCCGCCCGCACCGGTCGACGCCACGAAGCTCGTGCCGCTGACGATCGTCGTGGCGGTGCTGCTGATCGCGATGGGCGGACTGCTGCTCGTCGCCGACCTGTTCAATCCGGTCGACATCCTGCAGTAGCGCAGCTCAGGTCAGGGCGTGCGTGACGAGCCTTTCGAGCGTGCGGATGCCGTCGCGGGACAGGATCGACTCCAGGTGCCCCTGCACGGAGGCGAAGCGCTCGCCGCGGAGGGCGTAGACGTCTCCGGTCGCGGGATCAGCGGACACCTCTGCCGCACCCACGCGCGCGGTGCCTGCGGGCACCCGCGCGGTGAACGTGTTGTAGAACCCGATCGACGCGTCCTCCCCGAACACGGGAACCGCCTTCTGCAGGCCCTGGTGCGGGGCGTCGAGGGGCGTCAGGGCGATGCCGAGGCCGTCTGCGAGGATCTGGTGGCTGAGGCAGACGGCGAGGAGCGGGCGGCCCGTTTCGAGGCGGCGTGCGACGACCTGTCGCATCCGGGCGATCCGCGGGCTCTCCTCGTCACGGGGGTCGCCGGGGCCGGGGCCCGCTACGACGAGATCGGCGGCATCCAGCAGCTCCTCCGGAGCGTCGCTCCAGGGGGCGATGGTGACGTCCAGGCCGAGGTGGCGGAGCTGGTGCGCGAGCATCGTCGTGAAGCGATCCTCGGCATCGACGACGACGGCGGTGCGTCCCTCGAACGGACCGGTGAAGTCGTCTCCCTGCGGGTTCAGCCAGAAGTCGGCGAGACGGCCGTTGCGCGAGGCGAGAAGGGCGGCGACGGTCGGGTCGTCGGCGAGCGGCAGCCGCTCGCCGGGAGCATCCGCATCGGTCCGCGCCTCGGCGGCGCGATCCCGGTCGATGGCCCCGATCGCTCCCAGGACCCCGGCCGCCTTGCCGTGCGTCTCCGACACCTCGCCCAGGGGGTCGGAGTGCCGGACCAGCGTCGCGCCGACCGGGACGCTCAGCGCGCCGTCCTGCACGTACACGGTGCGGATGAGGATCGGGGCGTCGAGATCATGCCCGCCCTCCGCGTTCGGGGTGAACAGTGCGGCGACGCCCGAGTAGTAGCCGCGCGGCTTCTGCTCGTGGCGGCGGATCACGGCGCACGCGTTCTGCATGGGAGAGCCGGTGACGGTGGGCGCGAACATCGTCTCGCGGAGGATGTCCCGCGGGTCCAGTCGGCTACGCCCGCGGAGCATGTACTCGGTGTGGGTGAGCCGCGACATCTCCTTGAGGTGCGGACCGGTGATGCGGCCGCCGTCGGAGCAGACGGCGCTCATCATCTTGAGCTCCTCGTCGACGACCATGAAGAGCTCCTCGGTCTCCTTGGTCGAGGAGAGGAAGTCGACGAGCGTCTCCTTCGTGGCGCCGCCGGCCGGGTGACGGAACGTGCCGGAGATCGGGTTCATCGTCACCACGCCTTCGCGGGCGACGACGTGAGCCTCGGGGCTCGCGCCGACCGCGATGTGGCCGGGCGTGAACACGGCGAAGGTCCAGTACGCCCCGCGTTCGTGCGTCAGCAGAGCCCGGAACCAGGTGAGCGCGGCCGTGCGGTCGTCGACGTCGAAGCGGGCGGTGAAGTCGCGGCGGATGACGAAGTTCGCGCCCTCTCCACGGCCGATCTCGTCGGCGATCACGGTCTCGACGATGGCGGCGTACTCCTCGTCGGCGATGTCGAAGCCCTCGTCTCGCAGCGGAACCGAGACGTGGGGGAGCTCGTCGAGGAGCTCGGCCGTCGGCAGGTGCAGGTGCTCGTCCACGATGATGCAGCGCAGGGGCGCGCCGTCGTCCTGGGCGACGAAGCCGCGCTCGCGCACCTGCCGGTAGGGCACCATCGCGAACACCTCGCGCGGAGCGCCGTCGCTCGACAGGGGGATGTCGGCGAGGAGCTCGACGTCGACGACGTCGCCGCTGAGCAGTTCGACCGTGTCCGCGCCGTCGCGGGCGATCAGCACGAACGACGAGTCGCTGTCGGCGGTGAGCTCGGCGAGGCGTGAGAGTGTCATCGATGTCTCCTGTGCGGGGCTCCGGCTCGGCTCAACGAAAAGACCGCCCCGGAGGCGGTCTGGATTCGTGGGAACGCGAACACACCGCCTAGGAGGCGGGCCACCAGGTGAAGTTCGCGAGCATGGGGTGAAAACTATCACACCGTCGCATGCCGGAACCGGCTCGTGACGCGATGCTTCTTCCTGCCGGCATCCAGCCCGCGTCCATGAGGGACGCGTAGTCTTGTCTGGTGCCAGCAGTGAACCTTGGGATGCCGAAGATCCCCGAAGTCCTCGCCCCTCGCCGCAAGTCCCGTCAGATCAAGGTGGGCAAGGTGCTCGTGGGCGGCGACGCCCCCGTCAGCGTGCAGTCCATGACGACCACGAAGACCACCGACATCAACGGCACGCTCCAGCAGATCGCCGAGCTGACGGCATCCGGCTGCGAGATCGTGCGCGTCGCCGTGCCCTCGCAGGATGACGCGGACGTGCTGCACATCATCGCGAAGAAGAGCCAGATCCCGGTCATCGCGGACATCCATTTCCAGCCGAAGTACGTCTTCCAGGCGATCGACGCCGGCTGTGCCGCCGTGCGCGTGAACCCCGGGAACATCCGCAAGTTCGACGACCAGGTCGGCGCGATCGCGAAGGCCGCGAAGGATGCCGGAGTCTCGCTGCGAATCGGCGTGAACGCCGGCTCGCTCGACGCCCGCCTGCTGCAGAAGTACGGCAAGGCCACGCCGGAGGCGCTCGTCGAGAGCGCCGTCTGGGAGGCATCGCTGTTCGAGGAACACGACTTCCACGACTTCAAGATCTCCGTGAAGCACAACGATCCCGTCGTGATGGTGAAGGCGTACCGGCAGCTCGCCGAGCGCGGTGACTGGCCGCTGCACCTCGGCGTGACCGAGGCGGGCCCTGCATTCCAGGGCACCATCAAGAGCGCGACCGCGTTCGGCATCCTGCTCGGGGAGGGCATCGGCGACACCATCCGCGTCTCGCTGTCGGCCCCGCCTGCGGAGGAGGTCAAGGTCGGCCACCAGATCCTGCAGTCGCTGAACCTGCGTGAGCGCAAGCTCGAGATCGTGTCCTGCCCGTCCTGCGGACGCGCCCAGGTGGATGTGTACACGCTCGCCGAGGACGTCACGGAGGGTCTCAAGGACATGACTGTGCCGCTGCGCGTCGCCGTCATGGGCTGCGTCGTGAACGGCCCGGGCGAGGCCCGCGAGGCCGACCTCGGCGTCGCCTCCGGCAACGGCAAGGGGCAGATCTTCGTGAAGGGCGAGGTCATCAAGACCGTGCCCGAGGCGGACATCGTCGCCACGCTGATCGAGGAGGCGAACCGGATCGCCGCCGAGATGGGCCCGGACGCCCCGCTGGGCACCGCCCAGGTCGTCACGGCATGACGAGGATCTCGGTCGACGGTCTCGGCGAGCGCCATATCCTCGCCGAACGTGCGACCCTGACGGCCCGCGTCGCCATGGCGCATGCCGATCGTGATCGATCCATCGCGGCGGGGACCGCGCTGCACGCGAAGCTCGCCGATCGTGCGACGCGCCTGCGCGCTGGGGGAGAAGCCACGTGGCACTCCG
This sequence comes from Microbacterium hydrocarbonoxydans, assembly GCF_011752045.1. Classification (GTDB taxonomy): domain Bacteria; phylum Actinomycetota; class Actinomycetes; order Actinomycetales; family Microbacteriaceae; genus Microbacterium. The sequence goes on along the minus strand of NZ_JAAKXW010000001.1, from coordinate 826,660 downwards.
TCGACGTGCTGACCACGAACGTGCGCGTATGGACGGACAAGGACGGCGGAAAGCACCAGGACCACGTCACGAGCGGCGCCGTCCGCATCAAGCTGGGCCGCCTGGACCTCGTCTCCGACGTCGTGGCGCAGCTGAGCGCACTGGGTGCAGCCGTGTCGACGGAGTGGGCGCTCACGGAGACGACGAAGACCCGAGCCACGCGCGAGCTGCGGGCGGTCGCGGTGCAGGACGCCCGTGCCAAGGCGGACGATTTCGCCGCTGCACTCGGCACGTCCGTCGACAGCGTCGCCGCCCTGCGTGAGACCAGCGGGCACGCGGCGGGCGGCCTCCGCGGCGCGGCCGGCGGGCCGAAGGACGATCTGACCATCCCCGAGATCACGGTGCGGGTTTCCGTGGTCGGGGAGTACGAGACCCTCTGAGAACGACCGAGGAGACGACGATGACCGCACCGGACGTTCCCGCGCCTGTCCAGGCGATGGTCGACGCGATCAACGACGGCGACACCGAGGCGTTCGTGGCGGCGTTCACGCCCGAGGGTTTCGTGAGCGACTGGGGCACCGTCAAGGCGGGGCCTGAGGGCGTGCGCGCCTGGGCTGACAGCGATGCGATCGGCGCTGGCGCGAAGATGATCGTGCTCTCCGCCTCGACGGAGGGTGACACCACCCGCATCCGCTTCGCCTGGTCCAGCCGCGTCTTCAACGGCGAATCCGACGGCATCCTCGTGGTGTCCGGCGACCGTCTCGCCAGCTTCACCATCCCGCCGTCGCACTGAGCGACGCTTCGCAACCCGAGCCGCGCGACGCGCGCTCTTCGATCCAGGGAGACCCATGTTCACCTCCACGACCGTGTCCTTCGCCCACGGAGCCCTCGAGGGCGACGGCATCGTGCTGCGCATCGAGGCTTCCGTCGAGGGTGCAGTGGTCGTCGTCGACGCGACGCCGTTCCATCCGGTCGACCACACCTGGCCGGATCAGCCCGGTGACTCCGGGACGATCTCGGTCGACGGCTCGTCGGCGGTCGTGACCGAGGCCGTGATGGCGGCATCCTCGGAAGGCGGTGAGTTCGCCGTCGGTTCGGACATCCCGGTGAAGCGGGGTGCCGAAGGCTGGACCTGGCTGGTCGGCCACCGGCTCGACGGCCAGGCGCCGGAGTGGCTCGCTCAGGGGGCTGCCGTGTCCCTGGCCGTCGATGCGGAGAAGCGCGCCGGCCTGAGTCGCGGTCACACCGCCTGCCACCTCGCCTCGCTCGCACTCGATCTCGCTGTGGCGGACCTCTGGCGCAAGGACCCGGGGGTCGACGCGCTGGGCAACCCGGACTTCGAGGGGAGGGCCAACCAGTCCAGCCGGATCCACGAGAACGGCGCCGTCGACGAGTACCGGCTCGGCAAGAGCCTGCGCAAGGCGGGCTTCGACACTGAGACGTTCGCCGCGACTCTCTCCGACCGCGAGAGGGCGATCAACGAGCAGCTGGCCGCATGGGTCGCCGACGGCTCCGCGAGCACGATCGTCACGCAGGGCCCGACGATCGTGGATCGTCGCAGCTGGCGGTGCGAGCTCCCGGAGGGCACGGCCGAGATCCTCTGCGGTGGCACCCACGTGCGCTCGCTGTCTGAGTTCGCCTCGATCACGGTGAACCTGGATCTCAGCGACCCTCAGCTGCTCGTCATGACGACCAGCGCGGTGCCCGCCGGCTGAGGGGTCGTCAGCCCACGATCACCACATCGCACGCAGCACCCGTTCGGCGTCCGCCCGCGTCAGCCCGGACCGCTGCGCAGCGGATGCGAATCCGCGGGCGGCATCCGCGACGTCCTGGGCGACGGTGCTCGCCGTCCTGCTCACTCGTGTGCCCGCGCCCACCCGTGAGGTGACGAGTCCCTCCTCTTCGAGCTGCCGGTAGGCCTTGGCGACGGTGCCGGGTGCGATGCCGAGATCCGTCGCGAGCTGCCGCACCGATGGCAGCCGTTCGTCTGCCGCGAGCTTTCCGGCGGTGATGAGGCCGCGAAGCTGGCTGTGGACCTGTTCCGCGGCGGTCCCGCCGAGAGGGGAGATCGTGATGATCATGTCGTCCGCGCTCCGGAGGGGCGGAGGGCGAACGCAGGGACGGGGCAGATGGCGACGACCAGCCAGAGCGCGAGCCCCAGAGTGAACGCGATCGCGCTCGCCCAATGCAATGCCGGGCCGATCGCGGCGAACGACGTGCCGGCGGTCACCAGCCCGAGCTCCTCCGTCTGGGTGGAACCGACCAGTGTGGCCGTGCCGCGCAGCGACTGCAGGACGACGGCGAGGTGCGCGAGGACGGCGGCGCAGGAGACGCGGCCGATGTTCGCTGCTCGGAGGCGCCGTTCCGCGGCATCCTGCTCGATGTCGTCCCGCCAGGCGGGACGGGGGATCAGCAGCCAGGCGCAGAACGTGACGGCGAGGAGAACCACCAGGGTCACCAGCGACGGAAGCGAGTAGTGCCAGCCGTAGATCCCGGCTCCTGCCTCCATCCCCTCGGTCCCGATCCTGATCCAGTACAAGGTGTAGTGACCCAGATCGTCGGGGCGGGAGGCCAGCCCCGCGGAGACGGAGACGGCGGCGACCGTTGCCGTGAGGCTGAGGAGCGCGATCGGCCATACCGGGCGGAGGAAGCCGCGGATCGTGCGGCGGGTCAGCTGCGCGGTCCGCGGTCTGCGCCGCGTGGGGAGCGGGACGATGAGGAAGAGGACGGAGATCACCCCGAGTGCGAGGGGGAGGACCGCGCGAGTCGTGAGGTCCATGATGGGCCCCTGGAAGGCGGTGTATCTCGGTGCGACGATGGCGAGGGCAGGCAGCGCGCCTGCGGCCACGGTCAGGGTCGCGTGTGCCGCGCTCAATCGGGGGGCTCGTCTCAGAACCGTGAGCCGGATGAGGACGGCGAGAACGGCGGCCATGACGACCGGACCCCAGACGATGAAGAAGTGGAACATCGCACCCCCGTGAATGTATCGAGCCACTGATACGAATTGTACTACTCGAGTGGCACATTCTCGAGATCGGCTTGTGAGCGGATGTGGTCAGCGCACGAACCCGGCCTGCACCCGGCCACCCGCGCGCTCCAGCTCTTCCTCGACGCGGTCAGCGAAGGCGCTGTAGTCGCCCGCGAGCAGCGGCGCGCTGAGCTGCTCGGTGCGGTCGGCGCTCAGCGCGCGCAGCCGGCGCGGCAGCCACTTGCCCGTCGCGATCCAGCGATGCTCCGTGAGGAGAATGAGCTCGGCGATCCGCTCGAACAGGACGGATGCCACGGCGCGCTGCTCCAGCGGATCGGTCGCGTCCCTGAGATCGTCGAGCACGTCGGTGATGACGTACCGGCGGAACGTCGATTCCGTGGCGCCGAGCGACGGGCCGGCGTCGAGGACAGCACCCCAGTCGCGGCGGAATCCGTCGAGTCGCCCATCGTCCCGCACGGCGATGCCCTCGACCAGCATGTGCACGATCACGGGCCGATGCTGTGCGATGCCGCGCTCGGCCCACTCCCGGAATCCCTCAGGGGTGTAGGCGAAGACCTCGAAGATCTCGCCCTCGAAGGAATGCGTCGACGCTTCGCTGGTCTTTCCGGTTTCGTCGAACAGATGGTCCCCCAGGAGCAGGAGATCGATGTCGCTCGTCCCGGTGCGTTCACCGCGCGCCGTGCTGCCGGCGACGACGGCCATCGTAGAACGCGGGTATCCGGTGGTGATGAACCTTTCGACGATCGCAGCTTCTTGTGGGTTCATGCGACGGGTCCGAACTCGACTTCGCCGCGTGCGATGTCCGCGCGGAGCACCTTCAGACGGACGACCGAACCGGGAGCCGCTCCCGCGGGAACCGGGGCGGAGGCCGTCACCGCCGGCTCGGCGATCTGGATCGTGGCGCGCTCGCCGCGGAGGTCGATGATCGTGGCCTCGACCTCCGATCCGACGAGCGGCGTGAGCAGCGCAGCTTCGACGCAGTTGATCGTCGCCGAGTCGAGTCTCGACGCCCGCTGTCCGGAGGCCTCCATGAGCGACGGGAGCTCCGGAAGGGAATCCCGTGCCCAGCTGGGCACCTCCTCGCCCCGGGACACGGCGAGGCAGATCGCCAGAGACCAGCGGTCGACGAGGCGGCGCAGGGGAGCGGTCGCATGCGCGTAGGGTGCTCCGATCGCCGCCTGTTCCGCGTCCCGGGGTGCGGAGCCGTCGAAGGCGAGGTATCCGGCCCCGCGGAACAGGGTCGCGGCTGCCTCGAGCACCGGGAGCGTGAGCGGATCCGACCGGTCCAGCGCGCGCAGGTAGTCGCCGTACCGGCCGGTCGTCCATGGCCGGGCGAGCGCCTCGGTCTGATGTCGGAACGTCTCGAACGCCTCCTCGTCGGGCTGGGGCATCGTACGCAGGATTCCCACGCCCGCGTCGAGCATCAGCGTGGCTGCGGCCATGCCGGTCATCAGGGAGAGCTGCGCGTTCCAGTCCTCGACGGCCAGCGGATGCCGGCGCACGATCGCGTACGTCCCGTCCGGCGCTCGCACAACCTCCTCATCCGGCACGTTGAGGCTTGCGCCGCCCCGCAGCCGCTCCTGCTCGAGGCGCAGCGCGCCGATCTCCGGGAGGAGCGCGGCGGGTCCGTCCTCGCCGTGATCGAGTTCCGCCTGCACCGTGCTGTAGTCGAGCCGCGCGCGGGAACGGATCAGAGCGCGCTCCAGACGGAAGTCACCCACGGCGCCGGCCGAGTCCAGTGCGAACGTCCAGACCAGAGCCGGCCGGTCGACATCGGGGAGCAGCGAGGCGCGGTCCTCGCTCAGGACGGGCGGATGCAGGGGAATCCTGCCGTCGGCCGCGTACAGCGTCTGCCCCCGTCGGCGCGCCTCGGCGTCGACCGCGCCGCCGGGAGCCACGAAGGCGGGGACATCCGCGATCGCATATCTCACCGTGTACCCCTCGCCGTCCCGCTCCAGCTGGAATGCCTGGTCAAGGTCTCGGGAGCCCAGCGGATCAAGGGTCGCGAAGGGAATGTGGCGCAGGTCCAGCTCGGGCTCGGCGGGAGACGACGCGGATGCTTCTTCGGTCACCGCCTGTGGGAACTCGACCGGCGTCCCGAGATCCTCCCGCAGTGTCGCCAGCGCGGCGGCGAGTTCTGTCTGAGCGGCGGAGGGGGCGACATGCGAGCGGCGCTGAGGCATGGATCCACACTATGCGGGCCGACTCGTCCTCGGCGGGATGCGAACAAGCGATCCGCGCGACCACGGCCCTTCAGAAGGGCGGGGGCTGGTCGTGGGTGAAGGTGACGGTGTTCAGGGGTGGGGGCCGGTCGATGTGGGTCTTGCCGGTGGGGCTGGTCCAGGCGAACACGCCGCTGTCGAGGTGCTCGACCTGCCACGGACTGTGGTGTTTCAGGACATGGTGGCGTCGGCAGAGGACGCCGAGGTTGGATGCCGTGGTGGGGCCGCCGTGGGCGGCATCCGTGGTGTGGTCGAGGTCGCTGTCCCGGGCGGCCTGGCCGCAGCCGGGGAACCGGCAGCGCTGGTCCCGCGCCTGCAGGTGGCGTTTCAGGTCGGCGGACGGCCGGTACCGGTCGACGGCCAGGATCGCCCCCGGTGATCGGGTGGGTGAGGATGCGATTCCACCCGGATGCCGCCCCGGCGAGCTGTTTCGCAGTGGCGGTGTCGATCGGGGTGCGGCCGTCCAGCTCCGCCGAGGCCGTACCCGCCCCCATCAGAGTGGTGACCGGGACAGTGATCGACACCTGCCCGGTGATCTGGGAGAGGAGCCCGTCGGGGTTGCGTGCCCGGCCGGGCGCCGGAGAGCAGCAGGTCGAGGGCGAGGTCGCAGCGCAGCTGATCGATCGTGCGCAGGTCGGGACCGGCGACTGAATCCCGGCCATCGGCATCCGGAGCACCCTGGAGGCTCTTGGCCATGCCGGTGATCCGGTCGTGGGCGCCGTGCACGAGCGCGGCTGGACCGAACACGGAGAATTCAGCCATCCCGTCGGGGTGGTCTCTCACCCAGGCGCGCCGGTCCTCCCGGGCGCCCTCGTGTCGGTCATCCACCGGTTTCGACTGGAAGCGCTCCGCGACCCTGCGTGCCATCCGCGCCGTCCGGTTCGGGGACTCCGCCGCAGCGAACCCCACCATCTGCGCCGCGTACGCGTCACGGTCCGCGGGATCGTCGAGGTGCTCACCGGCGTCGAGGATGACCGGGCGAGATCGGCGCTGATCCGCCCGGCGCCCTGCGCCTGCCACACGCGCGGGAACCGCTCCACCAGGAACGACGCCTCGCTCATCCGGCGCTGCACCGTCCGGTCACTGACCCGCAACGCGGCTGCGAACTCGGCCGCGACCGCCCGGGTCGTCAGGTCCCCGAAGTCCTCATGCCCGGCCTCCTCCGCGACCTGCAGGGCGAGACGGGCGCCGACGGCGAGCATCCCGTCCCGGGCGGCCTGCAGCATGCTGATCGTCCGGTCCATCTCCACGATCGAATCCGTGAGCGCACCCAACGCGTCCACCTGCTCGATGGTCGCGTCCGCCGTGCCGTCATACCCCTATGAAACCAGGGGCCACCGACATTCCCACCCCAGATCAGCGAAGAAAACAGACCATGCTTGCCACCCGGCGCGGAACAGGCCGTGTTACACCCGCGCGACCCCGCTCCCGGCGTGGCGGGTTAGCGTGGATCCATGACGATTGCAGCCAAGGCCCAGCGCCTCATCGACCTCTACGAAGCCCCCGAGATCCTCCGCGTCGTGAACGTCTGGGACGTCGTGTCCGCCAAGGCCGTGGCCGCGCTCCCGGAGACCAAGGCCATCGCGACCGCTGGCCACGGCATCGCCGCCTCCTTCGGCTACTCCGACGGCAGCACGCCGCGCGATGTCATGATCGACATGGTCGGGCGCATCGCGGCATCCGTCGATGTGCCGGTGACCGCCGACCTCGACGACGGCTATGGGGACGCGGGGGAGACCACCCGCCTCGCCATCGGAGCCGGCGTCGTCGGCGCGAACGTCGAGGACCGCCTGAAGCCGCTGGACGAGTCCGTGGCCGCGGTCGAGGCCATCGTCAAGGCCGCGGCGGCCGAGGGCGTGCCGTTCGCACTCAACGCGCGCACCGACGCGTTCGTCCGTGGCGGGGGACGCCCCGTGAAGGAGAGCGTCGCCGATGCGATCCAGCGTGGGCGCGCCTTCATCGACGCCGGCGCGACGGCGGTCTTCGTCCCCGGCATCCTGGACGCGAACATCACCCGTCAGCTGGTCGACGGCATCGGCGTCGGCAAGGTCAGCGTGATCGGCCTGCCGGGCGCTCTCACCGCCACCGAGTACGAATCGCTCGGCGTCGCCCGCATCTCGTACGGGCCGCTCCCGCAGCGCGTCGCGCTGACCGCGACGCAGGAGCTCGCCGCGAGCCTGTACGCCGGTGGCGTGATCCCGTCGGGGCTGCCCGCGCTCAACTGAGCCCGCGGGGGACGGGTGACCGCGGTTCACTAGACTTGGCCCGTGGTCACTCGTCTCTCCAACTTCTTCCTCCGCACCCTCCGCGAAGACCCTGCTGACGCAGAGGTCACCAGCCATCGGCTGCTGGTCCGCGCCGGCTACATCCGCCGTGCCGCCCCAGGAGTGTTCACCTGGCTGCCGCTGGGTCTGAAGGTGAAGGCGCGCATCGAGGCGATCATCCGCGACGAGATGTCGAACGCCGGCGCGCAGGAGGTGCACTTCCCTGCGCTGCTGCCGCGCGAGCCGTACGAGCTCTCCGGTCGCTGGGAGTCCTATGGCGACGGCATCTTCCGCCTCCAGGACCGCAAGGGCGCCGACTACCTTCTCGCGCCGACGCACGAGGAGATGTTCACCCTGCTCGTGAAGGACCTGTACTCCTCGTACAAGGACCTGCCGCTCACGATCTACCAGATCCAGGACAAGTACCGCGATGAGGCGCGTCCCCGCGCCGGGCTCCTCCGCGGCCGCGAGTTCACGATGAAGGACGCCTATTCCTTCGACTCGTCGGATGCCGGCCTCGAGGCCAGCTACCAGGCGCAGCGCGACGCCTACGAGCGCATCTTCCAGCGCCTGGGCCTCGAGTACGTCATCGTCAACGCCGACAACGGTCTGATGGGCGGCGCCCGCAGCGAGGAGTTCCTGCACCCGACCCCGGTCGGGGAGGACACCTTCGTCCGCAGCGCCGGTGGGTACGCCGCGAACGTCGAGGCCTTCTCGACCGCGGTTCCGGCGCCGGTGCCGTTCGACGCCGACGCGGCACCCGTCGTCTTCGATTCTCCGGACACTCCGACCATCGAGACGCTGGTCGCGCACTGCAACGCGAACCTCGAGGGGGAGTTCACCGCCGCCGACACGCTGAAGAACGTCGTGCTCGCGCTGACGCATCTCGACGGCACCCGCGAGCTCGTCGTCGTCGGCATCCCGGGTGACCGCGAGGTCGACGAGAAGCGCGCCGAGGTCGCGTTCGCGCCGGCCGAGGTCGAGACGGCGACCGCGGAGGACTTCGAGAACAATCCCCTCCTGGTGAAGGGGTACATCGGGCCCTGGTCCCCGACGGGCGCCGTCCTCGGGGAGGAGTCGGCCACCGGCATCCGCTACCTGGTCGACCCCCGCGTCAGCGAGGGCACCAGCTGGATCACCGGCGCGAACATCGACGAGAAGCACGCGCACTCCGTCGTCGCCGGACGCGACTTCTTCGCCGACGGCATCGCCGAGATCGCGGACGTCCGCCCCGGCGATCCGGCCCCGGACGGCTCCGGCCCCGTGGAGCTCGCCCGCGGGATGGAGATCGGCCACGTCTTCCAGCTGGGCCGCTTCTTCGCAGAGACGCTCGGGCTGAAGGTCCTCGACGAGAACGGCAAGCTCGTCACCGTCACAATGGGTTCGTACGGCATCGGCGTCACCCGCATCCTCGCGATCATCGCCGAGCTCAACAACGACGACAAGGGCCTCATCTGGCCGGCGTCCGTCGCCCCGTTCGACGTCCATGTCGTCGCCGCAGGCCGCGACCAGGTCGCCTTCGATGTCGCCGCCGACCTCTCGGCGCAGCTCGAGGCCGCCGGGCTCGACGTCCTCTACGACGACCGTCCCAAGGTGTCGCCCGGTGTGAAGTTCGGCGACGCCGAGCTCGTCGGCGTCCCGAAGATCGTCATCGTCGGGCGCGGCGCGGCCGACGGGCAGGTCGAGCTGTGGGACCGCAGCACGGGCGAGCGCGACGCCGTCTCTCTCGCCGACGCGATCGAGCGCCTCGCGCGACGCTGACCGCATCGCCCCCCGCCGGGGGCCCCCGCCGCCGCCCGCCGGCGGCCGGCGGCGTTGCGGGGCGGCTCCCGCGCTCGCCGCATGCGACGCTGGGGACATGATCGACGAATCCCTGCCAGAGGCCCTGAGCGCCGAGATCAACGCCGTGCTGGACGAAGCCGGCGTGGTCGAGGATCGGCGACTGGTGATGCGGATGCTGCGCACCGCCATCCTCCTCGGCGAGGACCGCACCGACCGGCTCGACCTGAAGATCGCGTCGGCGGCGCTGGCGGAGATGAGGGACGCCTTCCGCCTGTTCGCGCCGTACCGCGATGTGCCCAAGGTCACCGTGTTCGGGTCGGCGCGCACGCTGCAGGACGATCCGCTCTACCGTCAGGCCCGCGATGTCGCCGCGGCGCTCGCGACGGACGGGTGGATGGTGGTCACCGGTGCCGGCCCAGGCATCATGCAGGCGGCCGCGGAGGGCGCAGGGCCGGCGCTGTCGCTCGGCGTCTCCATCCGCCTCCCGTTCGAGGAGAAGGCGAACGGCGTGGCTGCAGTGCAGGACAACGTCGTGGCGATGAAGTACTTCTTCACCCGCAAGCTCATGCTGATGAAGGAGTCCCGCGGCTTCATCTGCCTCCCGGGAGGGTTCGGCACGCTCGACGAGATGTTCGAGCTGCTGACCCTGCAGCAGACCGGCAAGGCGGAGCCGATGCCGATCGTGCTGCTCGACCAGGAGGGCGGAACGTTCTGGACGGGGCTGAAGAGATTCATCGACGAGGATCTCACCCCGACCGGCGTGATCTCCCCGGGCGACTTCGACCGCGTGCTGATCACCGACTCGGTCGAGAAGGCGACCGCGGAGATCACCGGCTTCTGGCACAACTACGATTCGCTGCGCTGGGTGGGGGACACGCTGGTGCTGCGGCTGCGAGTGCCGCCGACGGACGCCGAGCTCGACGAGCTGAACGAGCGATTCGGCGGCATGCTCGCCTCAGGCCGCATCGAGCGCAGCGAGCCGCGGCAGCCCGAGGTCGCCGACGGGGACGCGCTTCACCTGCCGCGTCTCGTGCTGCACCTCGAGCAGCGCAAGGTCGGCAGCCTCTTCCGGCTCATCGGCGCGATCAACGCCCTGCCGTCCGCCGGGTGATCGCGAAGGGTTCAGACCGCGTTCACGCGCGCGTCACCTGACGGGACGAAGCTGACCTGCGCAGCATCCCGACGAGGAGGACCCGATGACGCTGACCGATCCCATCCGCCGCCCGCTCCCCATGGCAGACCATGTGCGCGGCAAGCGCTCCGCCGTGACGTGCCAGCTCAAGTGCGCGAACGCGTGTCTCGGCCCGGAGTGCAACACCTCCGCGAACGAGGACTTCCGTTCGATCGCCTCTGCCGTGTTCTCGCGCCGGGCGCTCTTCGGCCTCGGTGCGGCTGCCGCCGTCGCCATCGCGGTCGGCGCCGGCCGCCAGGCGCCCGTCTCCGCGCCGGCCGCCGCGGGTGCGGGCGATCTCGGCGTCTCCCTGGGGAAGCCGGGCAACGCCGGTCTCTCGTTCGGCCCGATCGCCTCGGTGCCGGCCGACGTCGACGCCGTCACCGTCCCTGACGGATTCACCTGGAAGCCCATCATCCGCTGGGGCGACCCGCTCTTCTCCCGCACGCCCGCCTTCGACCTCGCCGGCCAGACCCCTGAGGCGCAGGCCGAGCAGTTCGGCTACAACAGCGACTACCTCGACATCGTCGCCGACCCGAGCGGCAAGACGGGCGTCCTCGTGAACAACCACGAGTACGTCAACCCGAACCTCATGTTCCCCGCGACGACGGATGCCGCCGAGCTCCGCCGCCGCGGAGACATCTACAAGGCCGCGCAGGGCATGTCGGTCGTCGACATCAGCCGCCGCAGGGTCGGCGAGCCGTGGTCGTACGTCGTGGACGGTCGCCGCAACCGCCGGATCACCGTCGAGACGGTGTTCGAGCTCACCGGACCGGCCGCGGGTTCCGACCTCGTCAAGACGGCCGCCGACCCCGAGGGGCGCTGGGTCCACGGCACCCTCGGCAACTGCGCCGGTGGCACCACGCCGTGGGGCACCATCCTCTCCGGCGAGGAGAACTTCAACGGGTATTTCGCCTGGGCGGCGGACACCGCCGAGCAGAAGCGCTACTCCGGCTCGAGCACCACGTCGACCTCGACGGGCTGGGAGACCTACGACCCCCGCTTCGACGCGCACAACCCCGACTACGTCAACGAGCCGAACCGCTTCGGGTACATCGTCGAGATCGACCCGCAGGACCCGACGTCCACCCCCCGCAAGCACACCGCCATGGGACGCTTCAAGCACGAGGGTGCCAACGTGCACGTCGCCGAGGACGGCCGCGTCGTCGCGTACATGGGCGATGACGAGCGCAACGACTACCTGTACAAGTTCGTCTCGAAGAACCGCATCTCCGGTTCGCGCAAGAAGAACCTGAACCTGCTCAGCGAGGGAGACCTCTACGTCGCGAAGTTCACCGGCAACTCGCCGGCAGCGGAGATCACCGGCACCGGCGCGCTGCCGTCCGACGGCGCCTTCGACGGCACCGGCACGTGGGTCCCGCTGACCCAGGGCGGGAAGAGCGTCGTGCCCGGTTTCACCACCGAGCAGGTACTGGTCTACACCCGCCTCGCCGCGGACGCCGTCGGTGCGACGAAGATGGACCGCCCCGAGGACGTGCAGCCCAACCCGCTGACCGGCAAGGTCTACGTGGCGCTCACCAACAACTCCCGGCGCAGCGCCGTCGACGAGGTCAACCCCGTCACCGGCAACCGCTACGGCCACGTCGTGGAGCTCACCGAGACCGCCGGACAGGCAGGAACGACCTTCGGCTGGAGCATCCTGCTGCTCTGCGGCGACCCCGCCACCTTCGAGAACGCGTACTTCGCCGGATTCCCGAAGGAGCTCGTCTCGCCGATCTCCTGCCCGGACAACGTCGCCTTCGACTCCGAGGGCAACCTGTGGATCTCGACGGACGGCGCCCCGAGCACCATCGGCCGCAACGACGGGCTCTTCAAGGTCCCGCTCACGGGCTCCGAGCGCGGGCACGTGCAGCAGTTCCTCGCCGTCCCGCGCGACGCCGAGACCTGCGGCCCGGTCATCCACGACAAGGAAGGCCTCGTCTTCGTCGCCGTGCAGCACCCGGGTGAGGACGGCACCTTCGAGGCGCCGAACTCGCTGTTCCCCGACTACGGCTCGACGGCTCCCGGCGACGTTCCCGGTGCGCCGCGGCCGGCGGTCGTGCAGGTGTATCGCGCCTGACCCGCGTTCCGAGACGGGCGCTCAGGACTCCTGGGCGCCCGTCTCGCGTGCGAGGAGGCCGGCGGCGAACGCCCCGAGATCCACGGGCCTGCCGAGGATCCGCTCGGCGGCGCGGTGCCCGGAGTAATACGCGGCGCCGACGGTGGCGGGCTCCTCGCCCCAGGTCGCCTCACCGGCGAAGTGCAGCACTCCGTCGACGGGACCGGCGAGCGCGTCGTGGTCGTGATGCGACGACCCGACGGCGAGGTGGGAGTACGAGCCGACGGAGTGCGGGTCATCGCCCCAGCGGGTGATCCAGTGCGCCACCGGATCGCCGACCGCGTCGCCGTACAGGCGGCGGAGCGCCGCGACGGCGCTCTCGACGATCTCCGCGTCCGGGAGCGTCTGCATCCGGCGGCCGAGGGGGCCGGCCGCGAAGGTCAGCAGCGTGGGGCGTCCGCTGACGGCCGAGACGTCGTACCAGGAGTGCCAGTGCTCGCCGGCCTCGCCGAGCGCACGGAGGACATAGTCCTCCTCTCGCCAGAAGCGCTCGGGGAACTGCAGGAAGACCTTGTTGAACACGCCCATGCCGAGTCTCGCGATGGGGCCGGCCACCTCTTCGGGCAGGGGAGGGTCGAACACGATCGTCTCCGCCTTCAGCACGCCGAGCGGAACCGTCACGACCACCTGGCCGGCGAGGAGATCCCCGTGATCGGTGGTGACGACGAGGCCCTCGGCGGATCTCATCACGCGGGACACCACGTGCCCGAGCCGGATGTCCAGTCCGGCCGCCATGCGGCGCGGGAGCTCGTCGTAGCCGCGAGGGAAGATCACCTCGTCGCCGTCGATCGCGTCCTCGTCGAGCCCGTGCGCGTCGAGGTCCCCGATCCAGGCGCCGCACTGCTCCTCGACCCGGTGCCGGAAGAACTCCCGGATCTCGTCGATGCGCTCCGGCTCCAGCCCGGAGCGGTCGAGTGCGCGCTCGGTCGCATCGAGGTAGGTGTCACCGGGCGAGGAGACGGCGACCTCCTCCAGGAGCAGGCGGTCCACCGCGTCGACGTCGTCCGCCCACCGGGCGGCGGCCGCGTCATCCATCGGCCTGCCGTCGCCGTCGAAATGCGCCATCGGGCGCCCGCCGACCTGGAAGCTGCCGACGGTGTACTCCAGGGTCGGGATGCTGAGCGCCTGCACGAGATCCCACAGCGGAGAGCCGTCGATACCGTGGATCCAGGACGCGCCGAGGTCCACGGGGAACCCGGCAGACCGATCCGTGTGCATGCGCCCGCCGACCCGGTCGCGCGCCTCCAGCACGACCACCCTCTGCCCGGCATCCGCCAGCATCCGCGCCGCCGTCGCACCGGAGATGCCGGCGCCGATCACGATCGTGTCGAACCTCGTCACGCTGCACAGGGTATCGTTGTACGGATGTCGCGCGTGCGAACAGGCGCGACGAGAGCTGAATAGGGAGCCGTCATGGACATCGAACTGAGTCTTCTGCGTGGGATCGAGAAGGAGAAGGCGATCCCCTTCGACGAACTCGTCGCGATCATCGAGCAGGCCATTCTGACCGCCTACAACAAGCACGTCGCAGGTGACGGCCCCGCACCCGAAGGTGTCCGCGTCGCGCTCGACCGCAAGACGGGTCACGTCGACGTCCTCCAGGTCGTCCGGGACGAAGAGGGCGCGATCATCGGCGAAGAGGACGCGACGCCCGACGACTTCGGCCGCATCGCCGCCTTCGCCGCGAAGCAGGTCATCAGCCAGCGCCTGCGCGACATCGCCGACGACGCCGTGCTCGGCGAGTTCAAGGGCAAGGAGGGCGACATCGTCGCCGGCGTCATCCAGCAGGGACCGAACCCGCGGATGATCCACGTCGACCTCGGATCGGTCGAGGCGATCCTTCCTCCCGAGGAGCAGGTGCCCGGTGAGGAGTACACCCACGGCGCACGCCTGCGCGTGTACGTCACCAGTGTCGCGAAGGGCCTCAAGGGTCCGCAGATCACCGTCTCGCGCACGCACCCGGGCCTGGTCCGCAAGCTCTTCGCGCTGGAGGTCCCGGAGATCGCGGCGGGGCTCGTCGAGATCGTCTCGCTCGCGCGCGAGGCCGGCCACCGCACGAAGATCGCGGTGAAGGCGAACGACCCGTCGATCAACGCCAAGGGCGCCTGCATCGGGGAGCTCGGACGCCGAGTCCGCGCCGTCACGGAGGAGCTCGCGGGGGAGAAGATCGACATCGTCGATCACGACCCCGAGCTCGCCGCCTTCGTCGCCAACGCCCTGTCGCCTGCCAAGGTCACCAGCGCGTTCATCCTCGACGCGGGCACGAAGGCCGTCCGCGCCCTGGTGCCGGACTACCAGCTGTCGCTCGCGATCGGCAAGGAGGGCCAGAACGCGCGCCTGGCCGCCAAGCTCACCGGTGCCAAGATCGACATCCAGCCCGACAGCGTCCTGGACTGACCCCTCGACCCCGACTCGCTACCTTCGCGCGTGAGCCGGGGCGGAACGCAGGTGTAAGATGGATCCCGTACGAACGTGCGTCGGCTGTCGCACGCGTGCTTCCCGCTCCACCCTGCTCAGGGTGGTGAGCCAAGACAACACCCTCGTCATCGATGAGCGTGCTGTCCTGCCGGGACGCGGCGCGTGGGTGCATCCGACGCAGGAGTGCATGGATGCCGCACTGCGGCGCCGTGCCTTCGGACGCGCACTCCGTGTGTCCCCGGCTCTGGAATTCCCCGAGGCCGAGGACGCGCAGACCATCCAACGGTACTTCCACCGGAACAAAGGCTGAACGGCTATGGAAACAAAGTGAACGGCTCGAGATGAGACCCGTCCGCGACTAATGGTCTGCCCTGCCTGGGCCGACCGACCCAGACAGGAGAATTGTGGCTGCCAAACCACGCGTACATGAGATCGCCGCTGAACTCGGCGTCGACAGCAAGGTCGCACTTGCGAAGCTCAAGGAACTGGGCGAGTTCGTCAAGAGCCCGTCCTCGACCATCGAGCCCCCGGTCGCGCGCAAGCTGCGCGCCGCCATCGAAGCCGACGGCTCGCTGAAGGCGTCCGACGCCGCGGCCCCCGCTTCCAAGCCGGCGGCGCCTGCTGCGAAGCCCGGCGCGCCCAAGCCGGCCGCCAAGTCCGGCGCGCCCGTCCCCGGCCCGAAGCCGGGCCCCAAGCCCGCCGCCGAGGCGCCCGCCCCCGCTGCTCCGGCAGCTCCGGCGGAGACCCCGGCGCCTGCCGCGCAGGCTCCGGCCGCCCCTGCGGCGCCGAAGCCCTCTGCCGGTGCAGGGGCGAAGCCCGGTGACAACGCCGCGCCGAAGCCCGGTGCCAATGCCGCGGCGAAGCCCGGTGCCCCGCGCCCCGGAAACAACCCGTTCTCCTCCTCGCAGGGGATGGGCCAGCGCCCGGCGGGACCCCGCCCGGGCAACAACCCCTTCGCCTCGGCGCAGGGCATGGGTCAGCGTCCCACCCCCGGCAACATCCCGCGTCCGCAGGCGCCGCGCCCCGGCGCACCGCGTCCTGGCGCTCCCCGTCCCGGTTCCCCCCGTCCCGGCGCTCCGCGCGGCGGTCAGGGCGGTCGTCCCGGCGCACCGTTCCAGCAGCGTCCCGGCGGTCCCGGTCGTCCCGGCGGCGCCGGCGCGCCCGGTGCAGGTCCCGGCGCTCGTCCCGGCGGCGGCGGCTTCGCCGGCCGTCCGGGCGGTGGCGGCGGCCGTGGCCGCGGCCCCGGCGGTGGCACCGCTGGCGCCTTCGGCAAGGGTGGCGGCAAGAGCAAGCAGCGCAAGTCGCGTCGGGCGAAGCGGCAGGAGTTCGAGATGCGGTCGGCGCCGGTCGTCGGCGGCGTCAACGTCTCCAAGGGCAACGGCGAGATCATCCGCCTGCGCCGTGGTGCTTCCATCTCCGACTTCGCCGACAAGCTCGAGGCGCTGAACGGCTACACCGTCCAGCCCGGAACGCTCGTCACCATCCTGTTCAACCTGGGTGAGATGGCCACCGCGACCGAGTCCCTCGACGAGGCCACCTTCGAGATCCTCGGCGAGGAGCTCGGCTACAAGATCCAGATGGTGTCGCCCGAGGACGAGGACAAGGAGCTCCTGGAGGGCTTCGGTCTCGACCTCGAGGCCGAGCTGGAGAACGAGAGCGACGAGGACCTGGAGATCCGCCCGCCGGTGGTCACCGTCATGGGTCACGTCGACCACGGTAAGACCCGCCTCCTCGACGCCATCCGTCAGACCAACGTCATCGAGGGTGAGGCCGGCGGCATCACCCAGCACATCGGCGCCTACCAGGTCTGGACCGAGCACGAGGGCATCGAGCGGGCCATCACCTTCATCGACACCCCTGGTCACGAGGCGTTCACCGCCATGCGTGCCCGTGGTGCGCAGGTCACCGACCTCGCGATCCTCGTGGTCGCCGCCGACGACGGCATCATGCCGCAGACGGTGGAGGCGCTGAACCACGCGCAGGCGGCGAACGTGCCGATCGTGGTCGCGGTGAACAAGGTGGACAAGCCCGAGGCGAACCCGGCCAAGGTGCGCCAGCAGCTCACCGAGTACGGCCTGGTCGCCGAGGAGTACGGCGGCGACGTCATGTTCGTCGACGTGTCGGCCCGTGCCGGCACCGGCATCGCCGAGCTTCTGGACGCCGTCCTGCTCACCGCGGACGCCGGCCTCGACCTCACCGCGAACCCGAACAAGGCCGCTCGAGGAGTCGCCATCGAGGCGAAGCTCGACAAGGGCCGCGGCTCGGTCGCGACGGTGCTCATCCAGTCCGGAACGCTCCGTGTCGGCGACGCGATCGTCGCAGGCACCGCCTACGGCCGCGTGCGCGCCATGGCAGACGAGAACGGCGAGGCGGTCGAAGAGGCCTACCCGTCGCGTCCGGTCCAGGTGCAGGGTCTGAACTCCGTGCCCCGCGCCGGTGACGTGTTCATCGTCACCGACGAGGACCGCATGGCCCGTCAGATCGCCGAGAAGCGCGAGGCCGTCGAGCGCAACGCCCAGCTGGCCAAGGCCCGCAAGCGCATCTCGCTCGAGGACTTCACCCGTGCTCTGGAAGAGGGCAAGGTCGAGTCGCTCAACCTCATCATCAAGGGTGACGTCTCCGGTGCCGTCGAGGCGCTCGAGGAGTCGCTGCTCAAGATCGAGGTCGACGACTCGGTGCAGCTGCGCATCATCCACCGCGGTGTGGGTGCGATCACCGAGTCCGACGTGAACCTGGCGACGATCGACAACGCGATCATCGTGGGCTTCAACGTCCGCCCCGACACGAAGGCGCGCGAGCGCGCCTCCCGCGAGGGCGTGGACATCCGGTTCTACTCGGTCATCTACAACGCGATCGACGAGATCGAGAACTCCCTCAAGGGCATGCTCAAGCCGGAGTTCGAAGAGGTCCAGTCGGGTGTCGCCGAGATCCGCGAGGTGTTCCGCTCCTCGAAGTTCGGCAACATCGCGGGTGTCATCGTGCGGTCGGGAACGATCACGCGCAACGCCAAGGCCCGTGTCATCCGCGACGGCGTGGTCATCGCCGACGGACTGGCGATCGAGTCGCTGCGCCGCTTCAAGGACGACGTCACCGAGGTCCGCACGGACTACGAGGCGGGTATCGGCCTGGGCAAGTACAACGACATCCAGATCGGCGACGAGATCGAGACCACCGAGCTCGTCGAGAAGCCGCGCGGCTGATCAGTACCCGGTCGTTGAGCGAGGAGCGAAGCGACGAGACGAAACGCTCCGTGAGGGGCGTTTCGTCTCGCTTCGCTCGCTCAACGAACGGACTCAGAGGAAAGAAGAATCATGGCTGGTGAACGACAGGCTCGTCTGGCGGACCGCATCCGCGTCATCCTCGCCGAGCGGCTCGAGAAGGGCCTGCGCGACCCGCGCCTGGGCTTCGTCACGATTACCGACGTCCGCGTGAGCGGCGACCTTCAGCACGCCTCGGTGTTCTACACCGTGCTCGGCAGCGAAGAGGAGCGGCTCTCGAGCGGTGCCGCTCTGACGTCGGCCACCGGGATGCTGCGCAGCGAGGTCGGCCGTCAGCTGAGCACGCGTCTCGTGCCGACGCTCGAGTTCATCCCGGACGCGCTGCCGGAGAACGCCGACCACATCTCCGCCCTGCTCCGTCAGGCTCAGGAGCGAGACGCGGAGGTCGCGAAGCTGGCCTCCTCTGCGTCGCACGCAGGCGACGCGGATCCCTATCGTCACGACGACGACATCGAGGACTGAACCCTCCGAGGTCGCCGTTTGCTAATCTCTGCACAGCGAGAAGCGTCTCGCGGCTGGGGGGATCAGCATCGACGTCTGGAGTGTGCACGGAGCGCAGGCAGCGGCACCGGAGGTGCTCGCCTCGACGGTGGAAGCACTGCTCGCGCAGGACGTGAGCTGTGCGCCGCACGTGGTCGCCCGACTGCACGCGGAGCTGAACGGCGACCCGATCACCATCCGCGACGTCGCCGCACGGCTCGATTTCGCGCAGCGTCAGGGGCTGCGTCCGCTGCCCTCACCGCTGCCGATGGTCGCCTCGATCGAGGTTCGCTACGACAGCCTCGAGCTGTCCGTCCGCGACCGTGACCTGCTGCTCGCCGTGGCGGTGCGCCTCGACGACGACCTCGACCCGCTGATCGCGTTCGACGGGCGGGTGGCCGCAGAGATCGTCGCGAGCGGCGCCGGTGAGCATCTCGTGGTCAGGGCCGGCCGCGTGCGGTTCCGCGACCCGCTCCTCGCCGTGTGGCTCCGTGCCGAGGCGCCTGCGGCCGACGAGTCCGCCGTCCACAGGCGGCTGGCCGCCGTCTTCGCCGACCGCGATGACCGCGTCAGCGCCGACTGGCATCGAGCCAGGGCGTCGCTGCACGGCCTGCCGGCCGCGGCGCCGGAGCTCACCAGGATCGCCCGGGAGCTGTCGGAGGCGGGGCATCAGGACCGGGCGCTCCTCCTCTCGGCCGAGGCGGCCGCGCATGCGGCAGGAGTCGACCGCGACGAGGCGAGGCTGGTGGCAGGCGTGACGTCGATCGCCGCCGGGTACGCCGCGGAGGCCGTGGCCTGGCTCGGCAGCCTGTTCCCTGAGGGCGCCGAGCGCTACCGCCTCCAGGGGCTGGGCGGCCTGATCGTCGCTCAAGCGCATCTGCAGGGCGCGGTTCCCGACATCGAACCGGGATCGCTTCGCCCCCGCAGCGACGACCCTGAGGACTGGTACTCGTGGGCGCGCGCTGCGGCGTTCGGCGCGGTCCTCTGCGCCGAACGCGGCGAGCGGCGCGGCATGCGCACGTGGCTCGAGGCTCTCCGCGAGGGGTGTGCCAGGGTCGGCGCCGAGCGCGAGCTGCGCGATCCCGTCGTCGCGCTGGCCTGGCTGATCGCCGGGGAGAGCGAGCAGGAGGATGCCACTGGCACGGGGCCGCTGACCGGCGGGATGCTCCAGGCGCTGCGCGCCGCGATGGGCGGGGACGTCGATCGGGGACTCCGTCACCTGGCCCTGGCGGACTCGGGGATCGAGTCCGAGAGCGACCCGTTCGTGGCCGGCTTCGAGTTCAGCCCGCTCGTGAAGGCGTACCGCGCGATCGCCGAGGCCCTCCTGCTGGTCTGGCGCGGCGACCTGGGGGAGGCGCGGAGGTGCCTGCTGCGCGCCGCGGTCTCCCTGCCCATCGCTCTCCCGTTCGACGGACTCGGCGTCGTCCTCGTCCGCAGGCTGGACCTGGCCGTGCTGGGTCGCCTCGGCCCCTTCGCGCTCGCCCTCACCGCCGCGCTCCCCGCGCCCGCGAGGATCGACCAGCTCGTCGATCGGGGCATCGAGGCGTATCTCGGCGGATCTTTCGACGAGGCGTCCTCGTTCCTGCAGCTCTGGACCGATCGCGGTGCGCCGCAGCCGGCCTTCGCCGTGCCCGACCTCGACGAGGTCGCCGTGATGTCCGGCGACCCGGAGCCGGTGCGGCGGATCGGACCGCCCGAGATCGCCCTCGCCCAGCGGCTCTGTGCGCGCGTCGCCACGACGCCGGATGCGCGGTGGCGCGTGGAGGGCCCCGGCATCGGCGAGGCCGCACGCGCGCTCGCGTCACCCTTCGCGCGGGGGCGCGTCGAGGCGATGCTCGGCATCCGATCCGTGATCCGGGAGGAGCACGCGCTGGGCGCGGAGCACCTGCGGACCGCGCGTCGTCTGTTCGAGGTCGCGGGCGCCGACGCCTGGGCGTCCGCGATCTCCGCACGGCTGGAGAAGCTCGAGGACGCGGCGGGAGGGACGGAGCGGAGCGCGAGCCCCTTGACGTCGTGTCGTCGCGCCTGGGAGGCGGTGCTGACCGCGCGCGAGCTGGAGGTGGCGATGCTCGCCGCCAGAGGGGCGCCGAACCGGGAGATCGGCGAGGCGCTGAACGTCTCGGTACGGACGGTCGAGGTGCACCTCGGTCGTGCGTTCGCCAAGCTCGACGTGCGCAGCCGCGTCGAGCTCACGGTGCTGGCGCACCGCACGGCTCAGTATCTGTGACGGCCGGTCAGCGGGGGAGCGCCAGCATCTCGCCGTCAGCCTCTGCCAGTCCGTCGGCGATCAGCGAGTCGATGGCGCGGTCGCGCTGGAGCGGATCCGGCCAGTCCGCGAGGACGGCGGCGAGCGGGACGCCGGAGGGTGCGGCGTGGCGAAGCATCCGCAGTGCGGCGCCGCGCGCCTGACGATCCGAGCCCTCGTATGCCGCCTGACGGCGGCGGGTGTCTCCGGTGTCAGGGCGTCCCTCGGCGACCCAGGCGCAGCTCGCGACCAGCGGGCATTCCTCGCAACGGGGCGCGCGTGCCGTGCACACCGTCGCGCCGAGCTCCATCGCCGCGGCGTTGAAGACCGCGGACTCGTCGTCGGATGCTGGCAGCAGCGACTCCATCAGCGCGAGGTCGCGCCTCGACGGCGGGGCGGGCTGGGCCAGACCCTGCACTGCGCGCGCCAGCACCCGGCGAGTGTTCGTGTCGACGACCGGATGCCGGTCTCCGTACGCGAACACCGCGACGGCCCTGGCCGTATAGTCGCCGATGCCGGACAGCGCGAGCAGGGCGTCGACGTCCCGGGGAACGATGCCGTCGTGGAGCTCGGTGATCTCCACGGCAGCCCTGTGCAGCCAGAGCGCCCGGCGGGGGTAGCCGAGGTTCGCCCACTGCTGGAGCACCTCGGCCGGGGTCGCCGCCGCGAGCGCGCGGGGCGTCGGCCAGCGCGTCAGCCACGCCTCCAGATGGGGGATGACGCGGTTCACCGGCGTCTGCTGCAGCATGAATTCGCTGACCAGCGTGCCCCAGGCCCCGAAATCGTTACGGAATGTCGCCCTTCTCCACGGCAGATCCCGGGCGTTACCTCGGTACCATTCCGCGAGAGGCGGCATTCCCGCGGGGGCGGGGGGCGACGAGGGAGACACCTCGTCAGCCTAAGCGAATGCCGCCCGACCGGAGAGCAAGGGGCATCGCATGAACATCAGGACAGGCAGCGCCATCATCGCGACGGGTTTCCTCGTCGCAGCACTCGCCGGCTGCGCGCCGGCCTCGACGGGCGGCGCACCGTCGTCGAGCCCGACGCCGGCCCCGTCGCCGAGCGCGACACCCACCGAGAAGCCGACCACGGCGCCCGAGCCCGATCCGGACGACACGTCCACCTGGATCATCAGCCCGGAGGGAGTGGGGCCGATCGAGATCGGCGGAGATCTCGCGGCGACGCTCGACGGGCTGCCCGACACCTGGGAGCACGACACGGCCAACTGCTCGTGGACGGCGTGGTGGAACGCGGATGACGCCAGCCACGGGATCTTCTTCGTTCGGGGCACGGAGAGCGACACCGCGCCGATCAGCGAGATCACCGTGTACACGACCGCCGAGATCCCGATGGTCGCGGACGCGCCGGTCACGGCGGAGGGGCTCGGACTCGGCGCGACGAAGGAAGAGGTTCTCGCCGCCTACCCGGGCGCCCAGGAGGGCACTGCTCAGATCGGCGGCGGCACCTGGATCATGCTCCCCGGCGACGATGAGGCCCATGTGTTCTTCGAGTTCCGCGAAGGGGTCGTCACCGCGTCCGATGTCACCGTGACGACCCGCAGCGAGCCCTCGTACGAGGTGTGCGGCTGAGCATCCGCCCGCATCGTAGGCTTGAGGGATGGTCTCGCCCGGCATCCTCCTCGTCGACAAGCCCGCTGGACTGACCAGCCATGACGTCGTCGCGCGCACGCGTCGCGCGTTCGGCACGCGCAAGGTCGGCCACGCCGGCACGCTCGACCCGATGGCGACGGGACTTCTCGTGATCGGCATCGAGGGAGCGACGCGCCTGCTCACCTACATCGTGGGCGCCGACAAGACGTATGAGGCGACGATCCGGCTCGGGCAGACGACCGGCACCGACGACGCGGACGGGGCGATCCTCACCCGCGCCTCGACGCAGGACTGGGCCGGTGTCACTGCGGAGGGCGTCGCGGACGGCGTCCGCGCCCTCACCGGATCTATCTCACAGGTGCCGAGCTCCGTGTCCGCGATCAAGGTCGACGGAAAGCGCGCCTACGATCTCGTCCGTGCCGGCGAGGAGGTCGTTCTCGCCGCCAGAGAGGTGACGGTCTCGCGCTTCGACGTCCTCGCGCAGCGACAGGGCGACGGCTTCCTCGACCTCGACGTCGTCGTCGACTGCTCCTCCGGCACGTACATCCGGTCGCTGGCGCGGGATCTCGGCGCCGGTCTCGGGGTCGGCGGTCACCTGACCTCCCTTCGGCGCACCAGGGTGGGCGACTTCGACGTGGCGGATGCCGTCGGCATCGACGCACTCGACGACGCGACCGTGCTCACTCCGGCGGAGGCCGCCGTGCGGGTCCTCGACCGGCTCGACGTCTCCGCCGAGGAGGCGCGAGACCTCCGCCACGGCAAGCGGCTCGTCGGTCAGGCCGCCCGGCTCGCCGGCGCCCTCGCCGCCGCGATCGACGAGGACGGCGTCCTCGTCGGGATCGTCGAGAAGCGCGGATCCGATCTGAAGAGCGCGATGAACATGCCGGAGGCGGTCCGATGATCCTCTGGCTCACCGTCGCGCAGATCGCGGTCGCGGTGGCGGCGGGTCTGTTCTGCCTCGCCGCAGGGCTCCTCGGCCGCCGACCGAGCGATTTCACGGTCGGCGCGCTCGCACTCGTCGAAGCGCTGCTCCTCGTGCAGGTGATCGTCTCGATCCTCGCGCCTCTCACCGGGAACCCGCCCACCGGGGACCTTCTGGAGTTCTGGGTGTACCTGGTCTCCGCGGTGCTGCTGCCCGTCGGCGCGGTGCTGTGGGCGCTCATGGAGCGCAGCCGCTGGAGCACCGTCGTCCTGGGCGTGGCAGCCCTGGCGATCGCGATCATGCTGTGGCGGATGCAGGTGATCTGGACCGTCCAGATCGCGTGAGCGGGCCCGCACCGCGGGCCGGTGACCGGCGAGCCGCAACTAGGATGGAGGACGCTATGAGCACTCCCGTCCCCTCCTCCCGGATGACCGGCATCGGTCGCGTCCTCGTCGTCGTGTACGCGGTGATGGCGCTGGCGGCGACCGGGCGCAGCTTCGTGCAGATCGTCCGTCGCTTCGACGAGGCCCCGCTCGCCTACTCGCTGTCTGCCGTGGCTGCGGTCGTGTACATCCTCGCGACGCTGGCCCTCGTGCTGGCGCGTCGACGGGGCTGGTACACGGTCGCCTGGGTCGCGATCGTGTTCGAGCTCACCGGCGTGATCGTCATCGGTGCGCTCAGTCTCGTGCTGCCCGAGCTGTTCTCCCATGACACCGTGTGGTCGGTGTTCGGGCGGGGCTATCTGTTCATCCCGCTGGTGCTGCCGGTGTTCGGCATCTGGTGGCTTCGCACTCATCGCCCGTCCGACGTTCCGGCCGAACCCGTCGAGGTGACCGCATGATCGTCTTCCGCGGCCCAGGGGAGGTCCCGGCCGGCTTCGGCCCCTCGGCCGTCGCCATCGGCAAGTTCGACGGCGTGCACGCCGGCCACCGCGCCGTCATCCGCCGGCTCAAGGAGCGCGCGGCGGCATCCGGCTCCCGGGCCGTCGCCGTCACGTTCGACCGCAATCCGCTGGCCGTCCTGCGCCCGGATCGGTGCCCGGAGAACGTCGTGACCACCGACCGCAAGCTCGAGCTCCTCGGAGAGCTCGAGCTGGACGCGACGCTCCTGCTCACCTTCGACGCCGAGCTGGCCTCGCGCAGCGCACAGGAGTTCGTCGTGGACATCCTCGTGGAAGCGCTCGAGGTCTCGAGCGTGCTGGTCGGCGAGGACTTCCGCTTCGGGCGCGGGGGGTCGGGCACCCCCGAGCTCCTGCGCGAGATGGGATCGCAGCACGGCTTCACAGTGGAGGTCGTCGAGGACGTCTTCCTCCCCGGCTCGGATCGCAGGGTCTCCTCGACCTGGATCCGCGAACTCCTCATGGAGGGTGACGTCGCGACGGCGGCGGAGGTGCTCGGCAGGCCTGTCGACGTGCGCGGCGAGGTCGTGCACGGCCTCAAGCGCGGACGGGAGCTGGGTTTCCCGACCGCGAACCTGTCGGCCGTCGTCGACTCCTTCGTCCCCGCCGACGGCATCTACGCGGGGTGGCTCGTCGATCACGACACCGGCATCCGGCATCCGGCAGCCATCTCGGTCGGGACCAATCCGACGTTCGACGATGTGCTGGAGCGCCAGGTCGAGGCGCACGTGCTCGGTGAGAGCGGACTGGAGCTGTACGGTCACGATGTGACCGTCGAGTTCGCAGAGCGCCTGCGGGGCATGGTGGCCTTCGAGGGCATCGAGAAGCTCAAGGACCAGATCGCAGCCGATGTCCTCGACGCGCGCCGCGTCCTCGACGCGCGGGGCTGAAGGCCGGAGGAACTCTCCGTGTCACTCTCGACGTCCTGCCGGGGGGATGGCGTAGACTTGCCAGCGGTTGCAGAGGATTCCCGTGCGTGCATCGCGCATCGTCCGCAACCGGAACTACTGTTCGTACAGTCCTGGTGACGCCACCGACACTTCGGAGCGATCTCACGCCACCTGCGGACACCGAGACGGCCACCGCATCCGGCCGGATGCGTCGGCCCTCACGCTCAGGAGGAGCATGCCGACCACGGCAACCGCCGCCACGCGGCGCAAGAAGACGACTCGTCGCGACGACGAGGCCCCCCTCATCCCGATCCTCGCGCGCAAGGTGCGCGAGATCGAGGCGAAGTCCCAGCGGGGGAAGCTCGGCCCGACCAACCGGGTCAAGTTCCAGGTGATCGCCTTCCTGGTGCGCGAGGAGCGCGCCAGGGTGAAGGCGGATGCCGGGCTCGGCGACGCCGCACGCGCAGAGCTGCTCAAGCGGCTCGACGGCGTGGCGACGATCCTCGCCAAGACGGCGGCGCGCGACACCTCCCTGATCCAGCTGCTCGAGGCGGATCAGGCGACGTCTCCCGTCGCCAAGCGGATGCGGCGCGACTGGCTCCTGGAGTCCGGTGCGGAGCTCGCCCCCGAGGAGCTCATCATCGCCGACGTGGCGCCGGTGCAGGCGCCCGTCGTCCCGGCGGCCATCGCCGAGCGCCAGGTGACCCCGCCCTCCGTCGAGGCGCGCCAGCTCGCGAACCCGTTCCTCGCACCCGACCTGACCCCGCGGGCGACCAGCACGCCGCGTCGCCGCCTGGACGGCTGGGAGCTGATGGGGCCGCTGTACAAGTCCTTCGAGATCGGCGCCGGCGGCGGTGCCGCGACGATGGACCTGCCGCCCGCGCCCGAGTTCGACCACGTGTCGCCCAAGGGCCTCGAGGTCATGGTGCACCAGTCGCGCTTCCTGGAGGCGGTCCGCGGCGGTCACCGCAGCTTCCTCCTCGCCGACGAGCCCGGCCTCGGCAAGACGGCCCAGTCCGTGCTCGCCGCCTCCGTAGCGGGCGCCTACCCGCTGCTCGCGGTCGTCCCCAACGTCGTGAAGATGAACTGGGCGCGCGAGGTCGAGCGGTGGACCCCGCAGCGACGGGCCACCGTCATCCAGGGCGACGGCGACGACATCGATGCCTTCGCCGACGTCTTCATCGTCAACTACGAGATCCTCGATCGCCACCTGTCCTGGCTCGCGTCGATCGGCCTGCGCGGCATGGTCGTCGACGAGGCGCACTTCATCAAGAACCTGAACTCGCAGCGGTCGCAGAACGTGCTGTCCCTCGCCACCCGGATGCGCGAGCGCACCCCCGGAGGCAAGCCGCTGATGCTGGCGCTCACGGGCACCCCGCTGATCAACGACGTCGAGGACTTCGACGCGATCTGGCGCTTCCTGGGCTGGACGACGGGGGAGAAGCCCGGACCCGAGCTCATGGAGAAGCTCGACGCCACCGGGTTCACTCCGGCGGACAAGGCCTTCTATCCGGAGGCGCGCGACGCCGTGATCTCGATGGGCATCGTGCGCCGCAAGAAGAAGGATGTCGCCGCCGATCTGCCGGACAAGCTCATCGCCGATCTGCCGGTGCAGCTGGACGACGAGTTCGGGCGCAGCATCCGCCAGGCCGAGCGGGAGCTCGGCGAGCGCCTCGCAACCCGCTACCGCCGCATCATCGACGCCCGCGGTGATCGCGGACTCGCCCCCGGCGAGATCGACGAGGACATCGTCCGTCTCGTCGCGCAGAACGAGCTCGAGGAGTCGAAGGCCGCGGGTACCGGGGGAGACAACGTCTTCACCATGGTGCGGCGCATCGGCCAGGCCAAGGCCCAGCTCGCGGCGGACTACGCGGCTCAGCTCCAGCGCTCCGTCGGCAAGGTCGTGTTCTTCGCGAAGCACATCGACGTGATGGACCAGGCGGAGGCGCATTTCGCCTCGGCCGGCATCCGCGCCGTCTCGATCCGCGGCGACCAGACCTCCACCGCCCGCCAGCAGGCGATCGACGCCTTCAACGGCGACCCCTCGGTCGGCATCGCGGTGTGCTCGCTCACCGCGGCGGGCGTGGGCCTGAACATGCAGGCGGCGTCGAACGTCGTGCTCGCCGAGCTCTCGTGGACCGCTGCGGAGCAGACGCAGGCGATCGACCGCGTCCACCGCATCGGTCAGGACGAACCGGTCACCGCGTGGCGGATCATCGCCGCGCACACGATCGACACCAAGATCGCCGAGCTCATCGACCAGAAGCAGGGGCTCGCGGCCCGTGCGCTCGACGGCGAGGCGATCGACGACACGGCGGGGGAGCCGGTGCAGCTCGCCGCGCTCATGCATCTGCTGCGCGAGGCGCTCAGCGGCTCCTGACAGTCGTTAAGAACCGTGGTTCTTGCCGCTGTTTTCGCGGCGATCGGCCCAGCTTCTCGAAGTTCTGCCGATTCGTCGCGAAACGGCCGCAAGATTCCGGGTTTTCGGCGTCACGAATGGCGCTGTGCGGCGTCGGGGCGCTAGTGTCGATCGCAGGCAGCGTCGCCTCATCCCCCCATCACCCGAACAACCGAAGGCGGCAGCATGAAGATCGGCATCCTGACGAGCGGTGGCGACTGTCCCGGACTCAATGCGGTCATCCGTGCGATCGTGCTGAAAGGCACCCAGGTCTACGACCTCGAGTTCGTCGGCATCCGAGACGGCTGGCGCGGCGTCGTCGACGGCGACTTCTTCCCGCTCACCCGGCACGAGGTCAAGGGGCTCTCGAAGGTCGGCGGCACGATCCTCGGCACCAGCCGGACCAACCCCTACGAGGGTGAGCGCGGCGGTGCGGAGAACATCGCCAAGACGCTGTACGGCCACAAGATCGACGGCATCATCGCGATCGGCGGCGAGGGCACTCTGGCCGCCGCCGACCGCCTCGCGAAGGACGGCATCAACGTCGTCGGCGTCCCGAAGACGATCGACAACGACCTGCGTGCGACCGACTACTCGTTCGGCTTCGACACCGCGGTGAACATCGCCACCGAGGCCATGGACCGCCTGCGCACCACCGGCGACTCGCACAAGCGCTGCATGGTGGCCGAGGTCATGGGACGTCACGTCGGCTGGATCGCCCTGCATGCCGGAATGGCTGCCGGAGCGCACGCCATCTGCATCCCTGAAGTGCCGATGTCCCTCGAGGAGATCGCCGAACTCGTCACCAGCGCGCACGACCGCGGTCGCGCGCCGCTCGTCGTCGTCTCGGAGGGCTTCAAGCTGCTCGGCATGGATGAGGCGTACAGCGACAAGGGCCTGGACGCCTTCAACCGCCCTCGGCTGGGAGGCATCGGCGACCAGCTCGCCCCCGAGATCGAGCGGATCACGGGGATCGAGACGCGGGCGACCATTCTCGGCCACATCCAGCGCGGCGGTGCGCCGTCGGCGTTCGACCGGGTGCTCGCCACGCGCCTCGGCATGCATGCGGCGGATGCCGTCGTCGACGGGGCCTGGGGCCAGATGGTCGCGATGCAGGGCACCGAGATCGTGCGGGTCCCGTTCGCGGAGGCGCTCGGCGAGCTGAACACGGTGCCGCGCTACCGCTACGACGCCGCGGCCACGCTCTTCGGCTGAGTTCGGAGCCACCTGCGCCGCCTCGCATCAGGCGACCACGCGAGAACAGGCGGAATGCGCAGGCATTCGCCTGTTCTTGCTCGAAGGCCTGCGTCGGCGGCACGGCTCACCGGATGCGGTGCAGGCCCTGGGCGATCGCGGTGAGCACGGTGTGCGTCACGAACTCCGGCTGGAACAGGAGCTGGTGGTAGTCGAACCGCAGCACGGTGAAGCCGAGCAGGACGAGCCGGGCATCCGCGGCGATGTCTCGGCGGCGGTCCCTGCCCTGGTGATGCGCGAAGCCGTCGAGCTGGACGATCAACCGGTCGCCGATGAGCGCGTCGACGGGCCGACCGTCGATCCAGACCTGCTGTCGTACGGCGACCCCGACCTGCCGCATCAGCTCGACGAAGTGGGTCTCCAGGCCCGAGTCCGACAAGTGCTCCGAGCGCTCCGCGAGCCGACGCGCAGGGCGGCTGCACCACTCGGTGCGTCGCAGGTGCTCCGCGTCGGTCAGCCCGGTCCTGATCGCCGACTCCCAGACGGCGAGAGCCTGCACCGGGGCGAGGCAGCGGGCGACGTGGAAGAGAGTGTTCAACAGCGGCTCGCGGCTCGCCCGCCGCGCTGTCGGCACAGGGCCCGTGGCGCGATGGACGAGCACGCCGATCGGCGGGATGCGCGACGCCGAGTGCGGGAGCGCCACATGAACGGGCTTTGCATCCGACGCCGGCGTCCACAGCCCGAGCTCGCGAGCCGCGGTCACGCATGTGACGCGCCCGCCGACCGATGCGGCGGCGAACGCGGCGGGGGAGCAGGCAGGCGTCACGAGCCACGAACGGCGCACCCGGAGCAGCGTCCCCTTCTGCACGGCATCCCGGATCTGATGGTCGGTGTAGCCGGCGCTGCGGAGGACCGAGGAATGAGCCACGTCGCCGTGCTCGTGCATCCACTGTCGCAAAGACTTCATCCCGCGATGATGGCCCGTATCTTCGGTTGCGCTGACGCGGTGCACGTCAGATCGACGAACTCGCTCCGATCGGGCATCGGTGCAGAAGGAGTCCGCTCGCGCCGGGACAGGCGATCATGCGCGAGCAGGCGGATGTGGTCGCGGAAGGCCTGCCGCGGCGTGATCGCCTGTTCCCGCGAGCCGCAGAGGCGCAGGGCTGCAGAGGCGCAGACCCGCCGCGGCCTCCGCCCTCAGCCCGCGAGTCCGAGGACGTCGAGGATCCAGGCCAGCTCGAAGGCGCGCTCCTTCCAGGAGTTGTAGCGCCCGCTCACGCCGCCGTGCCCGGCGACCATCTCGCACTTCAGCAGGACGTCGGATGCTCCCGCGTCGCGCAGCCGCGCGACCCATTTCGCGGGCTCGACGTACATCACGCGCGAGTCGTTGAGGGAGGTGACCGCGAGGATGCGCGGGTAGCGGATGCCGTCGCGGACGTTCTCGTACGGCGTGTACGACTTCATGTACTCGTAGACGTCCGCGCCGTGCAGCGGGTCGCCCCATTCGTCCCACTCGATGACCGTGAGCGGCAGCGAGGGGTCGAGGATCGTCGTGAGCGCGTCCACGAACGGCACGCCGGCGAGCACTCCCGCGAACAGCGACGGCGCGAGATTCGTCACCGCGCCCATCAGCAGTCCGCCCGCGCTGGCGCCTTCGGCGACGAGGCGGTCCGGAGAGGTCACCCCGGCGGCGACCAGATGCTCGGCGCAGGCCACGAAGTCGGTGAAGGTGTTCCTCTTCTTCAGCAGCTTGCCGTCCTCGTACCACTGCCGGCCCATCTCGCCGCCACCGCGGACGTGCGCGACGGCGAAGATGACGCCGCGGTCGAGCTCGGAGAGCCGGGCCACGGAGAAGCCGGGGTCGATCGAGTGCTCGTACGACCCGTACCCGTACAGGTGGAGAGGGCGCACCTCGGAGCCCGGCTCCCCGAACGACCGCTTCCAGACCAGCGAGATCGGCACCAGGGTTCCGTCGGTCGCCGTCGCCCAGTCGCGTCGCTGCCCGTAGTCGGCCGGATCGTAGCCGCCGAGCACGGGCACCTGCTTTCGCAGCACGAGCCGGCGCGTGGCGAGCTCGAGCTCGTAGACCGTGCCGGGGGTGACGAAGGAGGCGTAGCCGAGGCGGAGGAAGGGGGAGTGCCACTCCGGGTTCCCGCTGACCCCGGCGGAGTAGAGCGGCTCGTCGAACGCGACATCCTCCAGGGAGTCCGTGGCGTAGTCGAGCAATGCGACGCGCTCGAGGCCCTCTCTGCGGTACTCGACGGTGCCGAAGTCCCGGAAGGCATCCATGCCGAGCAGTCGCCGTCCCGGCTCGTGGGCCAGCACCACGCGCTGCTCGCCCTGCGGGTCGGCGGCGGCCACCGACACGAGCTCGAAGTCGAGCGCATCGCGGTTGTGCAGGATGTACAGCCGGTCCTCGCCGTCGACCACCGCATGCTCGAACGAGTACTCCACTCCCTCCTGCCGGGGCCAGACCAGCCGGGGCTCCGCGGTGAGGTCACCGTCGAGATCGACGATGTACTCCTCGCTCGTGATGCTCGAGCCGACGCCGATCACGAGGTACTTCCGGCTCCGGGTGATGCCTGCGCCGAGCCAGAAGCGCTCGTCGGGTTCGTGGAAGAGCTTCACGTCCTCGGCGACGGGGGTGCCGATGCGGTGCAGCCACAGCGTGTCCGGCCTCCACGCCTCGTCGCGGGTGGTGTAGACGACGCCGGTGCCGTCCGGTGTGAAGAACGCGCCGCTCGTGTCCGGGATCTCGTCGGCCAGCGTCTCGCCCGTCACGAGGTCGCGCACGTGCACCGTGTAGAGCTCGTCGCCTTCGAAGTCGGTCGACCACAGCAGCCGCGTCGCGTCGTCGGACGTGTCGAAGGCGCCCAGGGAGAAGAACTCGTGCCCCTCCGCCTCCGCATTGCCGTCCAGCAGCACGATCTCGCCGGGCACCGGGACACCGGGCTGGAGCACCGGCGGCGTCCAGTCGCCCGCGGCGGCCGCAGTGCGGCAGTGGATGCCGTACTGCGACCCCTCTTCGGTGCGGCTGTAATACCACCAGTCGCCGCGCCGGGTCGGCACGGACAGGTCCGTCTCCTGCACGCGGCCCTTGATCTCCTGGAAGAGCTGCTCGCGCAGGCCCTCGAGATGGGCTGTCGCGGCATCCGTGTGGGCGTTCTCCGCCTCGAGATGCGCGACGACCTCGGGGGACTCCTTCTCACGCAGCCACTCGTAGGGATCGTCGAACGTGTCGCCATGGTGCGTGCGGAGGGTCGAGCGGCGGGCGGCGCGAGGAGCATCAGTCACGCGCTCCACGCTAGCCCAGGTCGAGTTGACCGGTTCCCGGGAGGATGGGAGGATTTACCGGGGCCGGTTAACGGAAGTCAAACCCACGGTGAACTCTTCGTTCATCACGTCGATCACGTCGACACTCACCCTCTTCCTCAACGACCGAAAGCGAACGGTGGAAACCGCAGCCCTCATCGTCGTGCTGGTGATCGCGCTGGCACTCTTCTTCGACTTCACCAACGGATTTCACGACACCGCGAACGCGATGGCGACGCCCATCGCCACCGGCGCGCTGAAGCCCAAGACCGCGGTGCTCCTCGCCGCCGTCCTGAACCTCGTCGGCGCCTTCCTGTCGACCGAGGTCGCGAAGACCGTCTCCGGCGGCATCGTCCGCGAGGACGCCATCAGGGAGATGGGCGCCGAGGTGTTCCTGCCGCTGATCTTCGCCGGACTCATCGGCGCGATCACCTGGAACATGCTCACCTGGCTGCTCGGCCTGCCCTCGAGCTCCTCGCACGCGCTGTTCGGCGGTCTCATCGGCGCCACGCTCGTGGGCGTCGGCTTCATGGGGATCGACTTCGGCGTCGTGCTGTCGAAGATCATCCTTCCCGCGCTCATCGCGCCGCTCACCGCCGGGATCATCGCATTCGTCGCGACGAAGATCGCGTACTCGATCACCCGCCGCTATGACGGCAAGCCGGACGGCCGCGACGGCTTCCGGTGGGGCCAGATCTTCACCTCATCCCTGGTCGCCCTGGCGCACGGGACGAACGACGCCCAGAAGACGATGGGCATCATCACCCTCGCCCTCATCACGATCGGCTGGCAGTCCGACGCGCACCACGAGCCCGAGTTCTGGGTGATCGTCGCCTGCGCGTTCACCATCGCGCTGGGCACGTACCTCGGCGGCTGGCGGATCATCCGCACCCTCGGCAAGGGCCTGACCGACGTCAAGCCCGCTCAGGGCTTCGCCGCCGAGAGCTCCACGGCCGCGACCATCCTCGCCTCCAGCGCCCTCGGTTTCGCGCTGTCGACCACCCAGGTCGCCTCCGGCTCCGTCATCGGCTCCGGTCTCGGCCGCCGCGGCTCGATGGTGCGCTGGGCGACCGCCGGGCGCATCGCGATCGGCTGGCTGCTGACTCTTCCGGCCGCCGGGGCGGTCGGCGCCGTCGCCGCCCTGCTCGTCCAGTGGCTGGGCAACTGGGGCGTCGCGATCGACGCCGTCCTCGCTCTCGCCGTGATCATCGGCCTGTTCCTGCGCTCGCGACGCGACGAGGTCACCCACGCCAATGCGATGAGCGACGTGGCAGAGTCGGGCCTCGCCGTGGAGCTTCCGGACACCCCGCCGCCCACACGTCGTCAGCAGCGCATCGAACAGGCAAAGGCCGAGGCGAAGGCCCGGGCGGAGGCGCGCGAGAAGGCCAAGGCGAAGGCGAAGGCCGAAGCGAAGAAGAAGGCCGAGGCGAAGAAGAAGAAGGCCGAAGGCAAGGCGTCGAAGCCGGCGAAGGCTCAGGAGGCCGCCGTGCAGAGCAGCGAGGAGTCGAAGTGAACGTCGTCATCGACTGGGTCGCCTTCGGCCAGGTGTTCCTCGCCGCGCTGATCGGCGCGAGCGCCATCGTCACCTTCTACGCGCTCGGGCTCCGGCTGCTCGTGCGCAGCGGGCGGGCCCCCGTCGTGAGCCCGGCCGAGTTCACCGACGCGATCACGGTGATCTCCGAGAAGGAGCTCAAGCGAGCGGCGAAGCAGGCGGCGAAAGCGGCCAAGAAGAGCCCCCTCACCCAGGGGGAGAAGAACCTGGCGCTGGTCGGGGCTTACGGATGCTTCGTGCTCTGCGCCGCCGCTGTGATCGCCGGCATCCTCATCATCGTCGTCGGCCACTGACGGTCATCCGCCGTTTCGGCGGTGACCGCCGCCGGGCGGCCGAGGGATTCAGCGCAGGAGCCCGGCGACGAGGTCGTCGATCACCGCGTCGGTGGAGGTGGCGGGGTCGATCGGCGTCGTCAGCCGATCGAGCAGCAGTCCGTCGATCGCGTAGTGGAACAGCGCGATCTCGCGGCGTCCTCCGGGCAGCCCCGCCTCGGCGTTGAAGGCGACATCCGCATCCAGGCCGGCGCGCTGCCATGCGCCGAGCACCGCGGCGACCTCGGGACGCCGGCTGCTCTCCAGCCGGAGCTCGAAGAGCGCGATGGTCACCTCGCGGTCATCGGTGAGGCGCCGGACGATGTCGCGCACGTAGTCGGCGAAGAGCCCGGGGCCGGGATCGCCCTGCGCCCGCCGCTCGAGATCGTCGGGGGTGGGGGCGAGGCGTTCGCCGATGCGGTCGACCAGGCCCGCCACCAGGGCGTCGCGGCTGCGGAAGTAGTTCGAGGTCGTCCCGGTCGGCACGCCGGCGGCCTCGTCGACCGCGCGGTGGGTGAGGCCGCGGGAGCCCTCCCGTGCGAGCACGGCGAGCCCCGCGTCCGCGATCGCCCGTCTCCTCGTCTCGTTCTTCGCCATGTGCGCACTCTATCGGCATCACTACAGGTGACGTGCTGGCCGGTGTCCGGGGTGACCCCTAGGCTGGGGGCATGTCCGTGCCCTCCGCCGCCGGAGAACACGTCTTCGGCCGGCACCAGCCCGCCTCGCACGTGCTCGTCCACGTCAGCGACCCGCACTTCCTCGCCGCCGGCGCGAAGCTCGGAGGCCGGTACGACGTGCAGGCCAGCTTCGCGCGCACGCTCGAGGCGATCCGCGCCGTCCATCCGCACCCGGCCGCGATCGTGGTGACGGGCGACCTCGCGGACCTCGGGGAGCCGGACGCCTATCGTCGGCTCCGCGAGGCGCTGGAGCCCGTGGCGGAGGAGCTGCGCACCAGGGTGGTCTGGGTCGCGGGGAACCACGATGAACGGCCGGCGCTGCGTGCGGAGCTCCTCGGGCTCGCCCCGACCGAGGATCCGGTGACCGGTGTGTGGGACCTCCACGGTCTGCGCCTGATCGCTCTGGACACGAGCGTTCCCGGCTGGCACCACGGCGACCTCGACGACGCCCAGCTCGAGTGGCTCGCCGGCGTGCTGGCCGAGCCGGCGCCGCACGGGACGCTCCTCGCGATGCATCATCCTCCGCTGCCGAGCCACCTGCCCCTGTTCGACATCCTCGAACTCCGGCATCAGGACGAGCTGGCGGAGATCGTCCGGGGCTCCGACGTCCGCGGCATCCTCGCCGGGCACCTGCACTACTCCGCCCACGGCACCTTCGCCGGCATCCCGGTGAGCGTGGCCTCGGCCACCTGCTACACGATGAACGTCGCGCGCCCGGCGGCCGAGGTCAACGGCATGGACGCGGCGCAGGCGTTCCAGCTCGTGCACGTGCATCCTGACACCATCACCCACACCGTCGTCCCTGTGACCGGGGCGGAGACAGGGGACTACTTCTCCGAAGCGTGGCTGCGGCGCATGGCGGCGCTCACTCCGGAGGAGCGGCTCGAGGCGTTCTCGCGCAAACCTGGGCGCTGAGATCAGAACGCGCAGTCCGCACGGCGTAGACTGTTCACATCCCCCATTCCACTCACTCGCCACCACCCACAAGGATGTGACATGGCTTCTGCCGCGCCCGCCCTCACCCGTACCGAGACCGATTCCCTGGGGAGCATGGAGATTCCCGCCGACGCGTACTGGGGGATCCACACCGCTCGCGCCGATGCGAACTTCCCGATCACGAAGCGACCCATCTCGGTCTACCCCGACCTCGTCATCGCGCTCGCGATGGTCAAGCAGGCCAGCGCCCGCGCCAACAGGGAGATCGGCGTCCTCGACGCCGAGCGCGCCGACCTCATCGACCGCGCCGCGCAGCGCGTGATCGACGGCGAGTTCCACGACCAGTTCACGGTCGGCGTCATCCAGGGCGGCGCCGGCACCTCGACGAACATGAACGCGAACGAGGTCATCACCAACATCGCGCTCGAGATGGCCGGCCGCGAGAAGGGCGACTACGAGTACCTCTCGCCGATCGACCACACCAACCGGAGCCAGTCCACGAACGACGTGTACCCGACGGCCGTGAAGATCGGCCTGTCGCTCACGCTGCGCTCGCTCCTCGAGGAGCTCGACCTGCTGCGCCAGTCGTTCCTCCGCAAGGCCGCCGAGTTCCACGACGTCCTCAAGGTCGGCCGCACCCAGCTGCAGGACGCCGTGCCGATGACCCTCGGCCAGGAGTTCCACGGCTTCGCGAGCACGCTCGGCTACGACCACACGCGCCTGACCGAGAACGCGTGGCTCATGTACGAGATCAACATGGGCGCGACCGCGATCGGCACCGGCATCACCACGCACCCGGACTACGCGCCGGCGGTGCTCAAGCACCTGCGCGAGATCTCCGGACTCGACCTCGCCACCGCCACCGACCTCGTCGAGGCCACCAGCGACACCGGCTCGTTCATGTCGTTCTCCTCGTCGCTCAAGCGCAACGCGATCAAGCTCTCGAAGATCTGCAACGACCTGCGTCTGCTCTCGTCGGGTCCGCAGGCGGGTCTCGGTGAGATCAACCTGCCCGCCAT
This sequence comes from Microbacterium hydrocarbonoxydans, assembly GCF_011752045.1. Taxonomy (GTDB): domain Bacteria; phylum Actinomycetota; class Actinomycetes; order Actinomycetales; family Microbacteriaceae; genus Microbacterium. The sequence goes on along the minus strand of NZ_JAAKXW010000001.1, from coordinate 789,994 downwards.
GCAGGCCGGCTCCAGCATCATGCCGGGCAAGGTGAACCCGGTCATTCCCGAGGTCGTCAACCAGGTGGCGTTCGCCGTCGTCGGCGCGGACATGACGGTGACCATGGCCGTCGAGGGCGGACAGCTCCAGCTGAACGCCTTCGAGCCGGTCATCGCGCACTCGATCTTCCAGTCGATCACGTGGATGCGCCAGGCCATGTGGACGCTGCGCGTCAACTGCGTCGACGGCATCACCGCCAACCGCGACCGCCTGGGCGCGATGGTCGGCGCCTCGGTCGGCGTGATCACCGCCCTGACCCCGTTCATCGGCTACGCGGCCGCGGCGGCGCTGGCGAAGACGGCCCTGCTGACCAACCGCAACGTCGCCGACCTCGTCGTCGAGGCCGGGCTGATGTCGCGCGAAGAGGTCACCAAGCAGCTCTCGCCGGCCCGCCTCTCGGGACTGGAGACGATCACCGCGGCGATCCCGGTCGTGGCGGCCGAGGACCTGCCGCAGGTCTGAGTCTCAGAACGCGGGAAGAGGCGGATGCTGTCGCAGTATCCGCCTCTTTCCGCGTCCGGGCCGCGGGCGCTCAGCCGAGGATGCGGCAGTGCGTGGTGAGCTCGCCGATGCCGTCGATGCCGACCGTGACGGTCGAGTGGTCGCGGAGGAAGATCTGCGGGTCGCGGGAGTAGCCGGCGCCGCCCGGGCTGCCGGTCGAGATCAGCGTTCCGGGGAGCAGCGTCAGCGACTGCGAGAGGTGGGCGATGAGCTTCGCGACCGAGCGCACCATCTGACCGGTGGTCGAGTCCTGCACGGTGTGCCCGTCGACGACGGTCCAGATGTGGAGGTCCTGCGGGTCGGGGATCTCATCGGCGGTGACGGCGAACGGCCCGGTCGGGGTGAAGCCGTCGAACGACTTGCAGCGCGACCACTGCGCCTCGGCGAACTGGATGTTGCGGGCGGTAATGTCGTTCACGACGGTGTAGCCCCACACGTGGCCGAGGGCGTCCGCCTCGTCGACGTCCTTCGCGTGCGTGCCGATCAGCACGCCCAGTTCGGCCTCGTAGTCGACGGCCTCGCTGAGTGCCCGCGGCCACGACGTCGTCTGTCCGTGCCCGGTGAGCGAGTTCGGCCACAGCGTGAAGACGGTCGGCGCCGCGTCCGTCTTCAGGCCCAGCTCGCTCGAGTGCGCTGCGTAGTTGAGGCCGACGGCGAGTACCGCGGGTGGGGCGATGACGGCGGAGGAGTACTCCCAGTCGCCCAGGGGATGCCGCGGCGCGGAGCCCTCGGAGAGGGCCGCGCGCAGCTCTGCGAGGAGCTCGTCACCGCCCTCGATGAGCTGCTGAAGGCTGGCAGGGGCGTCGGACAGGAGATCAGAGACGAGGATGGCGTCGGCATGCTCCACCACGGCGAGATTCGCAACAGGTGAGTCAGCACGGCGCAGATGAGCGAACCGCATACCTCTACGGTAGCCGGTGGCGCGGGCGAAAGGCTGGAGGAAGTCGCCAGAGCCCGGTCGACGCGATTGTGCCGCATATGCTGTCGCTATGAGTTCCGGAGGACCGTCCCAGCCATCGCCGTACACGCCGCCGCCGGCGCCGCCGCAGCATCAGGCCCCGCCGGCGACCGCTCCGCATCCGCACCATGCCGCGCAGCATCCGCCGGCATTGCAGCCTCCGGCACCGCAGTACTCGGCCCAGCAGTATGCGCAGTCCGCGTACATGCCGGCGCAGTTCACGCAGCAGCCGTACGCGTCAGTCCTCGCCCAGCCGGCCCGCTATGCGCCCCCGGCCCCGCCTGCGCCCGCTCCCGCACCGGGACTCCCGGCGCTGCCGGTGCCGAAGCGCACCGGGCGGGTCGCGATGATCTGGCTCTTCGGCTTCCTCGGCTTCCTGCTCTTCGCGCTGATCGCCTACTTCGGCCTCTTCCTCGGGCCGCTCGCCTCCGTCATCGGCCTCGTGCTCGCGCTCATCCCGCTCGCGATCGTGTTCTTCGTCGTGCGGATGATCGACCGCTGGGAGCCGGAGCCGAAGAGCCTGGTCTTCTTCGCGGTGGCCTGGGGTGCGATCGCGGCGATCGGCCTCACCCTGCTCGTCGACCTCGGGCTGACCTGGCTCTTCGGGCCGCTCGGCGACGCGGCGGGCGCGGTCGTGCAGGCGCCGATCGTCGAGGAGTTCTGGAAGGGCTTCGGCGTCTTCCTCGTCTTCCTCATCGCACGACGCTCCTTCGACGGCCCCGTCGACGGGGTCGTGTACGGCGCACTGGTCGGCGCGGGTTTCGCGTTCACGGAGAACATCCAGTACTTCGCGATCAGCCTCATCGAGGGCGGAGGAGCGCAGCTCACCGTGACCTTCATCGTCCGGGCGCTGCTGTCGCCGTTCGCGCACGCGATGTTCACCTCGCTCACCGGACTCGCCATCGGCCTGGCAGCGCGCCGCCACTCCTCAGCAGGTGCGGCGCTCGGCTACGGCGTCCTCGGGATGCTCGGGGCGATGCTGCTGCACGCGCTGTGGAACGGGTCCGCGACGTTCGCCGACTTCTTCCAGCTCTACATCACGGTGCAGGTCCCTCTGTTCATCGGCTTCATCCTGGGCATCATCGCTCTCCGCCGAGAGGAGGCCCGTCTGACCAGGGCACGACTCGGCGAGTACGCCGCAGCAGGCTGGTTCACGCCGGAGGAGGTCACGATGCTGGCCACTCCCGCCGGCCGCAAGGTCGGTCTCAACTGGGCGTCGCAGCTTCGCGGAGACCGCCGCCCGCTGATGCGCGAGTTCATCAAGGACGCGACGACGCTCGCGGCCGTGCGGCAGCGGGCGATCACCGGTCGCGACCCGATGGCGGGGGCGGACGAGCAGGCGCTGCTCGCGCGCACGCGGGCCGCGCGGGCCGCTCTGCTGGCCTACTGAGAACCGCATCACGAACAAGACTCAGCGCCCGGTGCTGCGGCGATGCCTGCGAGTCTACCGGGCGCTGAGTTGATCTATGAACAGGGTGCACCAGGCCCCCGCGGGTGTCAAGACTTTTCCGGACCTCGCTCTCCCGACCCGACGGCGCATGCGCGGCGAGGTGTTCGCTGTGAGCAGGTCCTGCCGCGTTGACCGCGGCGCGGGGCTCGGGTTGTATGGAGTCATGACTGATCGTACGAAGCCTGAGTTCGACGCCCCGACCGGCCCCGCTCCCGCGGAGCTCGTGATCCGCGACATCATCGAAGGTGACGGCGCCGAGGCGAAGCCCGGCGACACCGTGACCGTGCACTACGCCGGTGTCGAGTTCGAGTCCGGCGAGGAGTTCGACTCCTCCTGGGGACGCGGCGAGACCATCCAGTTCCCGCTGCGCGGCCTGATCCAGGGCTGGCAGGACGGCATCCCCGGCATGAAGGTCGGCGGCCGCCGTGAGCTCGTCATCCCGCCGCACCTCGCGTACGGCCCGGCCGGCGGAGGCCACTTCCTCTCCGGCAAGACGCTGATCTTCATCATCGACCTGGTCGCCGTCGGCTGACGCGATCCGCAGGCCGCGGGGCGCCCCGTTCCTCCGGGAACGGGGCGCCTTCTGCATCCCGGTCACATGATTCATTCTTGGGAATACATTCAGGCGCATGTAAGTTTGATCCTCTGATGCCGCACTCGCGGCCACGGCCAGCCGCAGCCCGCGGCCCCCTGATCTCTGAGGAGAGAACATGACCAGCATCGACATCCCCGGCTACCGTCCCGGCACCTGGGTCCTGGACCCCTCGCACAGCGAGGTCACCTTCAGCGTCCGCCACATGATGATCTCGAAGGTGCGCGGTTCCTTCGGCATCAAGAGCGCCACCCTCATCGCGCCGGAGAACCCGCTCGAGGCGAAGGTCGAGGCGAGCGTCGACGTCACCTCGATCGACACCAACGACGAGGGCCGCGACAACCACCTGCGCTCCGCCGACTTCTTCGACACGGAGAACTTCCCGACCATGGAGTTCGTCTCCACGGGCGCCCGGGTCGAGGGAGGCGACTTCTACGTCGACGGAGACCTCACCATCCGCGGCATCACCAAGCCGGTGAGCTTCGAGTTCGACTTCGGCGGCTTCGGCGCCGATCCGTGGGGCAACTACAAGGCCGGCGCCTCGGCGAAGACCGTCATCAACCGCGAGGACTTCGGGCTGACGTGGAACGCCGCGCTCGAGACCGGCGGTGTGCTCGTCGGCAAGGACGTCACCATCAGCCTCGACCTGCAGGGCGCTCTGCAGGCCTGAGGCCCTCCGTCTTCGAGAACCCCGGGTCCGTCAGGGCTCGGGGTTCTCCGCGTCGTAGTCGTGGAATCGCGGGCTCCGCCTGGCGAGGACCGCCACGAGCGCGATCACGAGGATGCCGCCGAGCAGCGGCGGGAACCAGAGCGCGGTGAGCGTGGCCAGGGTGCCGGCGTAGAGCGCGCCGACCCGGGGGCCGCCGGCGACGACGACGATGAAGACCCCCTGCAGCCGCCCGCGCATGGCATCCGGCACCGCTGCCTGCATCATCGTGTTGCGGTAGATGGAACTGACGTTGTCCGCGGCGCCCGAGAGGGCGAGCGCGATGCACGCGGCGACGATGAGACCGACGTTCGGCGTGTGCTCCGTCGCAGGTCTCGAGAGCGCCCCGATCAGCAGGACGACCCCGAACGCCGCGATCGTCGCGCCGTAGCCCTCCACTGCGCGGGCGATCCCGCGTCCGTGCCACCGGTACTGCACCACGCGGCCGGAGAGCAGGCTCGAGCCGACGGTGCCGACGGCGACGGCGGCGGTCAGGATGCCGGTGGTGACGGCGCCGCCACCCAGCAGCACGGTGCCCAGCGCGGGGAACAGAGCGAGCGGCTGTCCGAAGGTCATCGCGATCACGTCGATGACGTACTGCATCCGGATGTTCCCCGCGTGGCGCAGGAAGCGCCACCCGTCGGTGAGGGAGGCGAGCCCAGGGCGCACGGTCTCGCCCTCCGGGCGAAGCGACGGCAGCGTCCACAGGCCGAGGAACATCGACAGCATGAGCACCACGTCGATGGTGTACGTCCAGCCGTACCCGGTCAGCGCGACGAGCAGACCTGCCAGTGCCGGCCCGGCCATGACGGTCAGGCCGAACGCGACGCCGTTCAGCGCGGATGCCGCGGCCAGCATGTCGCGCGGGATGAGCCGCGGCACGATCGCGGTGCGAGTGGCCATCCCCACCGAGTTCGCGGCGGAGTTGATCATGCTCAGCGCGTACAGCCACCAGATCGTCTCCAGTCCCGTCCAGGTGAGCGTGGCCAGGAGGGCGGTCGAGACGAACGCGACGGTCGCGGCGATCAGCGCGACGCGCCGGCGGTCGAACGCGTCGGCCAGCATGCCGCCGTACAGGCCGGCGAGGATCATGGGGACGAGGCCGGCCACTGCGATCATCGAGACCGCGAACGTGCTGCCGGTGAGGGCGAAGACGTGCAGCATGACCGTGACGATCGTGAGCTGTCCGCCGATCCCGGCGAGAGTCGATCCCACCCACATGCGAGCGAAGGCCGGGCTTGTCCGGAGAGGGCTGAGATCGATCAGGTGGCCGCGCGCCGCGTTCACTCGAGGGCCCTGTCCTGCACCCTTCGAGCGTATCGGAGCGCGAGGTGCCGAGGGGCCGCCCTGCCGTGTCGCTCGGGGCGTGCGGGGGCTGGTAGACTCTTCAGGTTGCCGTTCGATCGGCCGCGGATAAAGAGAGCCCACGCATCAGGCGTCGGGCGCCGCGCAACAAGCAGAGAGGGGATCGAATCTATGGCACTGGAAGCAGACGTCAAGAAGGCGATCATCGAAGAGTACGCGACGCACCCCGGTGACACCGGATCCCCCGAGGTGCAGGTCGCAATGCTGACGCAGCGCATCAAGGACCTCACCGAGCACCTCAAGGAGCACAAGCACGACCACCACTCGCGTCGTGGCCTGTTCCTGCTCGTCGGTCAGCGCCGTCGTCTGCTCGGCTACCTCCAGGACATCGACATCGAGCGCTACCGCTCGCTGATCGAGCGCCTCGGACTTCGCCGATAAGGCAGAGCGAACCCAGCGTTCAATCGCGCAGAACATTCTTGAGAAGGCCGCCCTACGGTGTAGGGCGGCCTTCGTCATTCCGTCAGCAGTTCCGGAGTCGGCCGCGCAGACGCCACGAGGGAGACGGGCCGGCGACGGATCGCCAGCGCGACGCAGGCGCTGAGCGCGACCCCGCAGGCCGCCATGAGGAGCAGGCTGGCTGTCCAGTCTCCGGTGAGCTCGCGCATCGCGCCGAGGATGAGGCTTCCGCCGCCGGCGACGGCGTAGCCGACGCCCTGGGCCAGGGCGGAGAGCAGGCCTGCCGACGCCTCATCCGCCGCCAGGCTGACCAGGAGTCCCATCGCGAGGCCGAACCCCGCGTTCTGGACGACCCCCAGCAGCGTCACGACGAGCGGGTCGGAGCCGTGGTCCAGCGCGAGCCAGGCGAAGCCGACGGCCATCGCGAGCCCCAGGCCGGGGCCGAACCAGGTGAGGATGCGCCGGCGACGTGCGAGCACCGGTGCGACGAGGGTGGGGACCAGGCCGATCAGGCTGAACCACGCCAGCAGCCACCCGGCCTCGGCGGCGTCCGCCCCGTGCGAGGCGAGCATCAGGGGCAGCCAGGTCGTCACCGCGAAGTACAGCAGCGCCTGCAGTGAGAACACGGCCGTCATCAGGCCCACCGTGACGCGGGCTTTCGGTCCGATGCCCAACCGGGGCGCCCGCCCGCCCTGTGCGCCGGCCCGCGGCGCCACGGGAAGCAGCGCCGCGACGGCGAGCACGGTGAGCAGGACCCAGCTCGCCAGAGCGGGACCGGTGCCGCCGAGGATGCTCTCGAGCGGAACCGCGAGGCTCGCGCCGAGGGCGGCGCCGACGCCGAACGACATGCTGCTCAGGCCGATCCAGAGACCGCTCGCCTGGTGCGACTTCAGATAGGGCGGCAGCAGGGTGGCTGCCATCATGATCGCCGCGCCGACGACGAAGGTGCCCGGCAGCAGCATCCAGTCCGCCAGCACGCGCGCGATGAGGGCGGCGGCCAGGGTCGACATCGCCAGCAGCAGCGCGCGGGCGGTCCCGAGCCGCCGCGCCAGGATCGGTCCCACCGGGGCGGTCAGGCCGAACGCGATGATCGGCAGCGTCGCGAGCAGGCTCCGCTCGGCGCCGTCCAGGTGGAACGACGAGGCGGCCTGGTCGAGCAGAGCGGAGACCGAGGTGATCGCCGGGCGGAGGTTGACTCCGACCAGGAGGGCCGCGCCGAGCGCGAGAGCCCGGGCGGCGCCTCCGATCCGATCAGAACCCGACGACACGGAGACCGTCGGCGACGACTCTTCCGTCGTGGATGACGGTGCGATCATCGCCGCGGTCCATGACGGCGCTCGTCGGCGTCTCGCCGTCGACGAGGAGGAGATCGGCGCGGTCGCCCACCGCGACCCCGGGTCGGTCACCCACGCGGGTGAGCCGCGGGGACGAGTGGGACATGATGCTGGCGCCGCCCATCGTCCCCACGGCGAGTGCGAGCTCGACGAGGTCGTCGCGGCGGAAGCCGTTCACGAAGGCCAGCTGCCAGGTGCGGTCGAGCATGTCGCAGTTGCCGTACGGGCTCCAGTAGTCGCGCTGCCCGTCCTCGCCGAGTCCCACCCGGACTCCGGCCTCAGTCAGCTGCACGAGGGAGAGATGGTCGCTGGTGGACGGGGCGACCGTGGCCATCGAGATGTCGAGCTCCGCGAACGTGTCGATCAGCCGGCGGCTGGTCGCCTCGTCGACGGCCCCGAGGTCGTAGGCGTGCGACATCGTGACCTTGCCCTGCATGCCGAGCGCGCGGGTGCGCTCGATGACGAGATCCGTGCTGAACACGCCGAGCTCCCCGGGCTCGTGGAGGTGGATGTCGATCTCCACCTGATACTTCTCGGCCAGCCCGAACACGATGTCGAGGTGCTTCACCGGGTCGCGGTCGAGCATGCACGGATCGATGCCGCCCATCACGTCGGCGCCCTGCTTAAGGGATTCCTCGAGGAGTTCCACCGTGCCCTCCTCGCGGAGGATGCCAGCCTGCGGGAAGGTCATGATCTGCACGTCGGCGTGATCGGCGAACCTCTCCTTGGCTGCCACCACGGAGTCGAACTTCTCGAGCCTGCAGTCGACGTCGACCTGGGCGTAGGAGCGCACGCGCGTCGTGCCCCTGGCGATCATCCGCTCGAGGGTGCCGGCGACGATGTCGGCGTGCGGAACGTCGGTGTTGCGCCAGTTGCGGCGGTCGTTCATCATCATCGCCCACACGCCGGGGGCGCCCGTGTGCTCGCGGAACGGCAGCCCGATGCGGGACGAGTCCAGGTGCACGTGCACGTCGCTGAACGACGGGAGGAGAAGCCGGCCGCGACCGTCGACATCGCCGTCCAGGAGCGCGGCGGACTCATCGTGCGGCCGGATCTCGGAGATGCGACCGTCGGCGATCACGACATCGGCGGCGGCGGCACCCCACGGGCGGGCGTTACGGATGAGCATGGGAGTTCCTCTCTTCGGGGGCGCGGGCCGCGAATGCGGCCGCGTCGGACGGGTGGTGGCAGGCGACGGCGCCCGAGGGCACCCGCTCCACGCACATCCTCTGCTTCTCCTCGCTGAGAAGAGGACGGACGGGGCAGCGTGTGCGGAACACACAGCCGCTGGGCGGGTTCGACGGGTGCGGAAGGTCGCCGGTCAGGCGGATCCGCCCGCTGCGGTCGGCGTTCGGGTCGGGGGAGGGCACCGAGGACAGCAGCGACCGGGTGTACGGATGACGCGGATCGCCGAACACCTGATCACGCGTGCCGAGCTCCATGATCTTCCCGAGGTACATGACGGCGACGTCGTTCGCGAAGTGCTTCACGACCGAGAGGTCGTGCGCGATGAACACGTAGGAGATCCCGGTGTCCGCCTGGATGTCCTGGAGCAGGTTGATGACCTGCGCCTGCACCGACACGTCGAGCGCCGACACAGGCTCGTCGCAGATGACGACATCCGGTTCCAGAGCCAGTGCGCGGGCGATGCCCACGCGCTGCTTCTGGCCGCCGGAGAACTCGTGCGGGAAGCGGTTGTAGTGCTCGGGGCGCAGGCCCACGCGGTCCATCAGCGAGGCCACGCGGTTCTTCATGCCCTCCTTCGGCTTGATCCCCTGAGCCTGCATCGGGGCCGCGATCGCGGCGCCGACGCTCTGGCGGGGGTTGAGAGAGGACGACGGGTTCTGGAACACCATCTGCACGCGGCGGCGGAACTCCTGGAGCTCCTTGCCGCGCAGCGTGGAGACGTCGGCGCCGTCGAGCTCGATGCGGCCGGAGGTCGGCGTCAGCAGGCGCATGAGCAGCCGCCCGGTGGTCGACTTGCCGCACCCGGACTCACCGACCAGTCCCAGGGTCGAACCTCGCTCGAGCGTGAAGGAGACGCCGTCGACGGCCTTCACGTGGGAGTGGCCCCGGAGGAATCCCTTGCTGACGGCGAAGTGCTTGGTGAGGTCCTGGACGCTCAGCAGCGGCGCGCTCATCGGGTGGCCTCCACGGGGGTGGGAAGAGTGGCGGGAAGTTCCGCGAGATGGCAGCGGGAACGGTGGGTGCCGTCGCTGTGGAGCTCCGGCCGTTCGGTGCGGCAGCGGTCTCCGGGGACGAGGTGCGACACCGGGCACCGGTCCGCGAAGAGGCATCCGGTCGGAAGGTTCAGCAGGGAGGGCGGGAATCCGGGGATCGGAGTGAGTCGCCCCACCTCATCGGCCATCGACGGCATCGAGGCGAGCAGGCCCTTGGTGTACGGATGGCCGGTGCGGAAGAACGCGTCCTGCACGTCGGCCTCCTCCACGCACTGCCCGCCGTACATGACGACCACGCGCTTGCACACCTCTGCGACCACGCCGAGGTCGTGCGTCACGAAGATCACCGCTGAGCCGGTCTCAGCCTGCAGCGAGGAGATCAGATCCAGGATCTGCGCCTGCACGGTCACGTCCAGTGCGGTGGTCGGCTCGTCCGCGATGAGCAGCTCCGGCTCGCAGATGAGCGCCATGGCGATCATCGCGCGCTGACGCATTCCGCCGGAGAACTCGTGCGGGTAGGCGTCGTATCGCGACACCGGGTCGGGGATGCCGACGCGGTTGAGCATCTCGATCGCCTGCGCCTTGGCGGCCTTCGCGCTCACCCTGTTGTGGACGCGGTATGCCTCGGAGATCTGCTTTCCGACCGTGTAGAACGGGTGCATCGCGGACAGCGGGTCCTGGAAGATCATGCCGATCTTCCGACCGCGGTAGGGGCGCATCTCGCTCTCGCTGAGGGGCACCAGGTCGGTGCCCTCGAAGAGGATCCGGCCGGAGACCTTCGCGCTGGTGCCCTTGAGCAGCCCCATCAGGGTCTGGCTGGTGACGGTCTTGCCGGAACCGGACTCGCCGACGATGCCGACGGTCTCTCCGCGCTGCACGGTGAGGTCCATGCCGTTCACGGCGTGGACGAGGCCGTCGTCGGTGGGGAAGGTCACTCGCAGGTCGCGGATGTCGAGGATAGGGGTGGTCATCAGTTGACCCTCACTCTCGGGTCGACCGCCGCGTACACGAGGTCGACGATGACGTTCGCGGTGATGATGAAGAACGCAGCCAGCATCGTGATCGCCATGGTCACCGGCAGGTCGCCGGATGTGGCGGCGCGGACGGCGGTGAAGCCGAGTCCCGGCACCGAGAAGATCTGCTCGGTGAGCACGGCGCCGCCGAGCAGTGCGCCGATGTCGAGGCCGAGCATCGTGATGATCGGGGTGATGCCGGCGCGGACGCCGTGCGTGAACGTGATCTGGCGCCGGCCGAGCCCCTTCGCGCGGGCGGTCCGCATGAAGTCCTCGCCGAAGGTCTCGATCATGTTGTTGCGCGTGATCCGGATGTACTGGGCGCTGAACAGCACGGCCAGCGCGATCCAGGGGAGGAGGTAGTTCGTGAACCAGGCGGCGGGTCCGGCCGGGCCGAACGGCGTGTAGATCTGGTTGCTGGTGAACGGCAGCCAGTGCAGCGTGCTCACGAAGATCAGCAGGAGCATGAGGCCGGTGACCGGGATCGGCAGGGAGACGCCGACGGAGGCGATGCCGACGATGATCTTGTCGGCGGCCTTCCCCTTGCGGAGAGCGGCGAACAGTCCGAGTCCGACGCCGGCGATGGTCCAGAGGACGACGGCGCCGACGGCGAGCGAGACCGTGTAGGGAAGCGCGCGGGCGATCACGTCGGCGACATTCTCGTTGGTCTGGAACGACTTGCCGAGGCACGGCCAGGAGCACAGCTGCTCCGCGCCGGGCGCTCCGATGAGCCGGTCGGCGAAGAAGCCGCTCAGGTAGGTGAAGTACTGCACGAAGAAGGGCTTGTCCATGCCGAGGGCGACCCTGGCCTCCGCGATGCGCTCCGGCGTGCACTCCTGGCCGCAGGCGGCGGCCGCGGGGTCCGCAGGACCCACCTGGAAGAGGGCGAAGGTCACGAAGCTGACGACGAGGAGGAGGACGACCAGGGCGGCCAGTCGGCGGACGATGAATCCGAGCATTGCTGTCCCGTCTGGGGCCGGCCGTTCCCGGCCGGCCCCATCCTTTCAGGAGTGGTGTGTCGGAGTCGTCACTGCTCGACGCCGACGGTGGACAGGTCGATCGCTCCGAAGAAGTAGCCGACCTGCGCGTTGCGGATCTGCGAGCCGACGACGCTGTTGGTGAAGGTGCGGATCAGCGGAACCATCGGGTACTGCTCCAGCGCCTTGTTGTAGAGCTCGGTCCACTTGGTGTTGAGCTCCTCGGACGTGCCGTTGGTGTCGCGCAGCTCGTACATCGCGGTGGAGATCTCCGGGTCGTGGAACCGCGGGATGTTGCTGAAGCCGTATGTCGTGCCGTCCAGGCTCGGGCCGAGGTTGGGGTCGACCGTCGTGCGAGTCGAACCGGATGCGGCGCCGCCGCACCAGCCGGAGCGGGCGATGTCGGGCATCTGGTCGGTGGCGAGCGTCGTGTAGTAGTTCGGCGAAGGGATCGCGATGAGCTCGAGCTCGATGCCGAGCTCCTTGAAGTTCTGCTGCAGCACGGTGCCGAGGTTCTTGAAGCGCTCGGTGGCGTTCGCGTAGCCGTAGGTCAGGGTCGCCGGGACGTCCTTGCCCTCGAGCAGCTTCTTGGCCTCGTCGAGGTTCGGCTTGCCTGCCGGGTCGAGGTCGATCGTCGGCTCGATCCAGCCGACCTGCTGGTCGTTGAGGTACGAGTTGGTGAGCTTGCCGAAGCGCTGGCCGCCGTACTGCACCTGGATGGCCGCGCGGTCGATCGCGAGTGCGAGAGCGTGGCGCACGTCCGGGTCGGTGAGCGACTCGGTGTTGAAGTTCAGCACGTCGGTGCAGCCCAGCAGGCCGGATGCCGTGCGCTCGGCGATCGCGGGGTCGGTGAGACGCGAGGTGTCGGACGCCTGCAGCGCACCGTTCGTGTCCAGCGTGATCGCGGTCGGGTCGGAGTCGCTCAGCAGCTGCTGGGAGATCGTCGCCTGAGCGGTCGACAGGGAGAACGTGAAGGTGTCGGGAAGCGCCGTACGGTTCTCGTCCGTCGCCGGATCCCAGTGCGGGTTGCGGACGAGCTTCAGCTCGCGGCCGCGCTCGTAGCTCTCGATCATGTACGGGCCCGAGGAGATCGGGTGGTTCGTGTAGTCGAGCTTCGTGTCCTTGGCGGCGGGCACCGGGGCCGAGTTCGACCGGGACGCCAACGCGGGGAAGTCGGGGTACGGCTGCTTGAGGTGGAAGACGACGGTCTTGTCGTCCGGTGCCTCCACGGCGGCGAGTTCGCCGCCCGAGTACGGGCCCTTGTAGGTGTCGGCGTCCAGCACCGCGTTCAGCTCCTGCGGAGCCTGAGTGTAGACGTCGCGGGCGAACGTGCGCTCGATGCCGTACTTGATGTCGGCGGCGACGATCGGGGTGCCGTCCTCGTACTTGAGGCCGTCCTTGAGCGTGTAGGTCCAGGTGAGGCCGTCCTCGGAGACCTTGCCGAGGTCCGTGGCGAGGTCGGGGACGATCTCGGGCGGCTGGCCCGCGGTCTCCTTCGCCATGGTCAGCGTGCGGTAGTAGAGCTGGCCGACGTTCGCGGTCTGCACGTAGTTGCTGTTGCCCGGGTCGAGCGTCTGGAAGTCGCTCGACATCAGGACGTTGACGTTGCCGCCGGGCTCGTCGAAGTCGGGTGCGACGACGTGGGCGGCGTACGGGTCGTTCGACGGCTGGGGCTTGGAGCCGTCGGGTGCGGCGGTGCTCGTGCAGCCGGTGACGACCAGGGCGGCGATGGCCACGGTCGCGACGGCGAGCAGGGGACTGCGGTGTCTCATTACTCGTTCTCTTTCGGTGAGGGTGGGTGTTCGGAAGGGAGGGTCAGTGGCGCGATGCCTTGGGGTCGAGGGCATCGCGGACGGCGTCGCCGAGGAGGTTGAAGGCGAGCACGGTGATGATGAGCGCGGTGCCGGGGACGATCAGGAACCACGGGTCGCTGAGGTACCAGTTGCCGGCCTGCGCGGCGTTGAGCATCTGCCCCCACGACGGCGTGGGGTCCTTGACGCCGACGCCGAGGAAGGACAGGGCGGCTTCGGCGGAGATGTTCGCGGGGATCATCATGGTGCCGTAGACCAGCACCACGCCGAGCACGTTCGGGATCACCTGGCGGAAGATGATCGTGGCGTGCGAGGCGCCGTACGACTTCGCCGCCTCGATGTACTCCTGCTCGCGGATGCTGAGCACCTGCCCGCGAACGACCCGGGCGAGGTACGCCCAGCCGAAGAAGCCGAGGATCAGCACGAGCGACGCGATGGGGACGAAGCTGCCCTGCCCGAGCGGGGTGTCGCGGAGACGCGACTGCAGGATCGGCGTGAGCGACAGCACCAGCAGCAGGTGCGGGAAGGCGAGGAACAGGTCGATGATGCGGCTGATCACCATGTCGACCTTGCCGCCGAAGTACCCGGCGGCGGCTCCCAGCACCGTGCCGAGGACGACGGAGACGACGGTGGAGAGCAGAGCGATCAGCAGGGAGACCTGGGCGCCGTAGGCGATGCGTGCGAAGATGTCGCGGCCCAGGCCCGGCTCCACGCCCAGCCAGTGCTCCTGAGAGGGGAACATGTACGCCGGGAGCGGGAGGCCAGGGGTCATGAAGTTGTCCAGGACCTCGGGGCCGGTGTTCGTCGTGTACGGGTCCTGCCCCTCGATCGCGACGAGGACCGGAGCGAGCAGCGCGAACAGGATGATCGCGACCACGACGCCGAACGAGACGAGGGCGACGGGGCTCCGCCTGATGCGGAGCCATGCGGTGCCGAGCAGCGATCGGCCGGTGGCGATCTTCGGCACTGCGGCGACCGCCTCGGTCTTGGGTGGGAGCGTCTGGGTGTCCGTCACGATCTTCCTTGATGGTTCGGGTCGGCAGGTGCTCAGAATTGTATACCAGCTCATCGCGTTTGGTGTACCGAAATGTCAAATGGTCTGCCAAACACGGGCCCACGCCAGCGTGTCCGTGGATGATCGCGCTGCTTTTCCGCGATCTTCCGGCGATCTGTCGCGGGTGACGCGCTTGCCCCCGGCATCCGACCTCGCTAGATTTTGGATACCAAACACTGTTCCGAGATCATCGAGGCTCTCTTGCGCACACTCCTGACCGCTGACCACGTGCTCGCCTACGACGGCGCCGCGCACGTCGAGCTCCGTGACGCGGCCGTCCTCGTCGCCGACGGCGTCATCGCCTACGTCGGCCCCGCATCCGAGGCTCCGGCAGACGTCGACGACCGCATCGAGCTGGGCGAGAGCCTCCTCATGCCCGGACTCATCGACCTCGATGCGCTCACGGACGTCGACCACCTGATCCTGGATTCGTGGTGGGGCGCCGAGCACGGTCGCCGTCTGCAGTGGTCGGCCGACTGGTTCGACCGCCGCGAGCACGTGTTCACCGCCGAGGAGCGCGCGCGCATCCGCGAGGTCTCCCTCGTCCAGCTCGCCCTGCACGGCATCACGAGCTACATGCCGATCGCCTCCGAGGTGCACTCCCGATGGGCCGAGACCGCCGATGACTTCCGTGCCATGGCCGCCTTCTCGAGCCGGCTAGGCCTGCGGGGCTTCCTCGGCCCGTCGTACCGATCGGGCGTCAACGTCGTCACGGACGCGGGCGAGCGGACCGTCCGATTCGATGAGGCGGAGGGGGAAGCCGGCCTCGCCGACGCCATCGCCTTCCACGATGAGCTCGCCGCCCTCGGCGACCCGCTGCTCACACCCGTGTTCCTGCCCGGCCGGATCGAGACCCTGACGCCGGAGCTGCTCGCCGCGACCGCCGCCGCGGCGACCGAGCGCGATGCGCTCGTGCGCCTGCACGCGCTGCAGGGTGACTTCGAGCGCGACCACATCCTCGCCGTCCACGGTCGCACGCCGCTCGACCTCATCGAGTCCCAGGATCTGCTGAACGACCGTCTCATCGTGCCCCATGGCGTCTTCCTCGATGTCAACCCCCGTGTCCACGGCGAGGACCGCGGCGACCTCGCGCGTCTCATCGCCGCCGGGGTGTCGATCGTGCACTGTCCGCTCACCAACGCGCGCTACGGCTCGGAGCTGGAGACCTTCAAGCTGTACAAGGACGCCGGGCTGAACATCTCCCTCGGCACGGACTCGTTCCCGCCGGACCTCATCCGCGGCATCGACACCGGGGTGTCCGTGGCGAAGGTGCAGAATCGGGACCTCTCCGCCGGCGACCTGGCCGGATACATCGACGCGGTCACGCTCGGCGGCGCCAAGGCTCTCCACCGGCCGGATCTCGGCCGCATCCAGGTCGGTGCTCAGGCCGACCTCACCGCGTTCCGTCTGGACGATGTCCGCACCGGGGCGGTCGACGACCCTCTGCGCACCCTGGTGCTCAACGGCACCGCGCGTGACGCCTGCCTGACCATGGTCTCCGGCCGCGTCGTGATGCGCGACGGCCTGATCGACGGCATCGACCTCGACGCCGTCCGTGCCGACACCCAGGAGCTGTTCGCGAAGATGCGCGCCGCCTACCCGCGTCGCGCCTATCGTGAGAGCACGGCCGACGAGCTGTTCCCGCCGGTGTTCCCGGTGCGGGAGCGCGTCTGACGACGGCCGGAACCGAGGAAGGAGCCCCGATGGGCGCGATGACGACGACCGCGGACGGGGCTCCCGTCGCGGATCGCGTGTACCGCGATCTGCTGCGCACGATCATCGCGGGCGATCTCAAGCCGGGGGAGTGGCTCAAGGAGCGCGAGCTCTCCGAGCGCTTCGAGGTCTCGCGCGTCCCGGTGCGTCAGGCGCTCCAGCGCCTCGAGGTCGAGGGGTTCGTGCTCATCTCTCGGAACCGCGGGGCCACGCTGACGCCGATCACGCGTGCCGACGTCGAGGAGATCTTCGACGCCCGGCTCTGCATCGAGCCGTACGCGGCGCGAAGGGCGGCGCAGCGCGTGCACGGCGGACTGGAGGACCCAGGCCGACTCCGCGACATCCTCGACCGCGTGCTCGAGCCGCCGATCGCCGGCGAGCTCGGCGAGTCCAACCTCGCCTTCCACCTGGAGATCGTGCGGCTGTCGGGCAACCGCATCCTGGAGCGGAGCCTCCGGCCGATGCTGGGCCGCATGGAGTGGATCTTCCACCTGACGCAGAGCACGAGGGCGACCGAGCACGCCGAGGAGCACCAGCAGCTGCTCGATGCCATCTTCGCCGGTCGCGGCGAGGTCGCCGCTGCGCAGTCCTACGCCCACATCGATCAGGCCCGCATCTCGATCCTCGAGGCGCTGGCGGCCGAGTTCGCCTGGGACTAGCCCCCGATCAGGCGCCGACCAGGTCGGGGTGGTGGATGGCGGCGACGTCCGGGTGCGCCCGCAGCCGCGACTTGAGCGCGTTCTCTCCGTAGAGGGCGTGGATCGGATTGCGCGGGTCCTCGGTGACCCCGGTCGCCGCGGCCGCCAGCTCCGCGGGCAGGTCGATGAGCGGCAGCCGCTTGTCGAGGGCGGGGTTGAAGAAGAACGGGATCGAGATGCGCTCGTCCGGCGCCTTGGGCGAGACGACCCTGTGATTTGTCGCCTTGAGGTAGCCGCCGGTCGCGTACTCGAGCAGCTCGCCGATGTTCACGACGAACGCGCCGGGGACGGGTGGGGCGTCCACCCAGCTGCCGTCCCGCTCGACCTGGAGGCCGCCCTTGCCCGGTTCGACCCAGAGCAGGGTGAGCACGCCGGAGTCCTTGTGCGCGCCGACGCCCTGCTGCGGCTCGGGGGCGCTGGTCCCGGGGTAGCGCACGATCTTGATGAGGGTCGACGGCTCACCGAAGTGCTCGTCGAAGTACGACTCCTCGGCTCCGAGCGCGAGGGCCCACGCCCGGAGCAGCCGTCGGGCGACGTCCGAGAGCGTGGCGTGCCACTCGGCGACGATCTCCTGCAGCTCCGGCTGGGCCGCGGGCCAGAGATTCGGCCCGATGAGACGGTTGAACGCCGGTCCGCCCTCGACCGGCGCGCGCTCCGGGCCGATGTCGATCTGCTCGCGCCAGTCGACCTCGCCCTGCGTGCGCTCGCCCCCGATGCGCGTGTAGCCGCGGAAGTGCGGGCTGTTGACGTTCTCGATCGCCAGCTTCTCGGCCTCGGGGAGGGCGAAGAAGTCGAGCGCGGCGCGGTGCAGGCGGGCCTCGAGATCAGCGGAGACGCCGGTGCCGGTGAGGTAGAAGAACCCCACGTCGTGCGTCGCCGCCCTGAGGTCCTCGCGGAATCGTGCGGCGGCCTCGGGGCCGGCGTCGAGCTGGGACAGGTCGAGGATGGGGAGCGAGAGTTCAGCCATGCCCCGAGGGTAGATCGGCATCCCGGCGGCGCGGTCGAGTGTTGCGCAGGGTTACCCCGGGTGCATGAAGATGGCGCGGGTGGGCCTGAGTCAGCGGGGCCGCCGCGATCCGGTGGGGTCGCTGCGATGTCCTTCGCGGCCGGCGAGCTGCGGGTCGGCGAACAGCCACTTCGGCCGCGGCTCGACCAGTGGCCGGAACAGGGTCCGCACGGGTTTCGTCGCGAGCGCGAGCGCGACGACCACCGAGAGGACCGTCACCAGCGGCAGCCAGATCCAGGTCGGCTCCGCGTCCCGCAGGATGCCGGTCTCACGGAAGGGGTACAACACGAACGAGTGCAGCAGGAAGACGTACATCGTGTACTGGCCGAAGACGGTCCACCAGTGCGTCCCGCGCGGGATGAGCGCGAAGAACGCGGCGGCCAGCACGACGGCGAGCAGCATCAGCGCGATGCGCACCCCGCCGGCCCACCACTCCTCGCCGCCGAGGTCGGCATAGGAGTCCTCGTAGAACAGCCAGTGACGCAGATCGATCGCCTTCCACAGCTCCAGCCAGTTCCAGGCGGCCCACCCGGCGGCGCCCAGGACGGCCACCGCGATCACGCGGAGCCACCAGGGGCGGAAGTCGAGGAGCCGCAGGCGGGCGACGATGTCGTGCTCGCGAAGCCACCAGCCCAGGGTGAAGAACGGAAGCAGGCCCAGGGTGCGCGAGAGTGAGAACGTGCTGTCGACGTTCGGCAGGTAGCCGGCGCCGATCGAGATCGCGACGGTCCACAGCAGCGGCCATCGCAGGAGAGCGAGGTAGGGGAGCACCAGGCGGAAGATGCCGAGGGCGAGCAGGAACCAGAGCGTCCACGACGGCTTGGTGATGTTCGGGTTCGCCTGCCCTTCGACCAGCCACTTGGTGAGCGTCCAGAGGATCTCGAAGATCACATAGGGCAGCAGGATGTCGGTGATCACGCGGGCCATCTGGGTCTTCGTCGGCGACGAGGACTTGGAGAAGTAGCCGGAGATGATCGCGAACGCCGGCATGTGGAACGCGTACAGGGCGAGGTAGAAGGCGAACGAGATGTCCGAGTCGTAGATGAGCCGCTGGATCGCATGGCCGAGGACCACGAGGACGATGCAGGCGTAGCGCGCGTTGTCCCAGAAGGGGACCCGCCGTCGAGGCCGCGCGACGGCTCCGGTGGCGGGGGACGTCGCATCGGCTCCGGCGCTGTTCATCCTGTCAGGCTACTCCGGGGAATAAAGTTGCTCCCGCCGCGTTGACTCAGATACATTCAAATGAATAGAAACGGATGCCGAGTCGTCCGGTTCGGAAAGCACGGAGAATCATGAGCGAGCAGTCAGGCGCGCCGGCCATTCAGTTCGGAATCATGTCGGTCAGCGACATCACGCAGGACCCCACCACCGGCATCACGCCGAGCGAGCGCGAGCGCATCCAGGCCACCGCCGAGATCGCCAGGCACGCCGAAGAGGTCGGTCTCGACGTCTTCGCCATCGGCGAGCACCACAACCCGCCGTTCTGGTCGTCCAGCCCCACCACCTTCCTCGCGTACATCGCCGCGCAGACCGAGCGCCTCATCGTCTCGACCTCGACGACGCTGATCACCACCAACGACCCTGTCCGCATCGCCGAGGAGTACGCGATGCTGCAGCACGTCTCCGGCGGCCGGATGGACCTCATGCTGGGCCGCGGCAACACCGGCCCCGTGTACCCCTGGTTCGGCCAGGACATCCGCCAGGGACTCCCTCTCGCGATCGAGAACTACGCCCTCCTGCGCAAGCTCTGGACCGAGGACGTCGTGGACTGGGAGGGCAAGTTCCGCACTCCGCTGCAGGGCTTCACCGCCACTCCGCGCCCCCTGGACGGCGTCGCGCCGTTCGTCTGGCACGGCTCCATCCGCACGCCGGAGATCGCGGAGCAGGCCGCCTACTACGGCGACGGATTCTTCGCGAACAACATCTTCTGGCCGAAGGAGCACTACCAGCGCCTCATCGAGCTGTACCGCCAGCGCTACGCCCACTACGGGCACGGCACTCCCGAGGAGGCCGTCGTCGGCATCGGCGGGCAGGTCTTCATGGCGGCGAAGTCGCAGGATGCCGTCACGCAGTTCCGCCCGTACTTCGACAACGCCCCCGTGTACGGCCACGGTCCGAGCATGGAGGACTTCACCGAGATGACGCCGCTCACCGTCGGCTCTCCGCAGCAGGTCATCGACCGGTACGCGTCGATGCGCGAGACCTTCGGCGACTTCCAGCGTCAGCTGTTCCTCATCGACCACGCCGGTCTCCCGCTGAAGACGGTGCTCGAGCAGCTCGACATCCTCGGCGGTGAGGTCGTTCCGGTGCTCCGCAAGGAGCTCGCGAAGGGTCGACCGGCGAACGTCCCCGACGGCCCGACGCACGCGGCCCGCGTCAAGGCGGTCTACGGCGACGGTCCCGCCCGCGAGGCCCGTCCCGGTGCGAACCGCGGCGACAACCTCACCGCGGGCTCCCCGTATCAGGATGCACCGGCCCCGGCCGGCGCCGCGTTCGGCCTCGGCCGTCAGGAGGCGTGACATGAGCGAGCGCCGCATTGCCGTGATCTCCTCCGGCCTGTCCAACCCGTCGTCCACCCGGATGCTCGCCGACCGCCTGGTCGCCGAGACCGCGAAGGCGCTGCTCGAGCGCGGCATCCGCGTGCAGGCGGACGTGATCGAGCTGCGTGATCTCGCGCACGACATCACGAACAACCTGCTCACCGGCTTCGCGCCGGCGCCGCTGGAGGAGGCGATCAACAGGGTCGTCTCCGCCGACGCGGTCATCGCGGTGACGCCGATCTTCTCCACCAGCTACGCCGGGCTCTTCAAGTCCTTCATCGACGTGCTCGACCCCGACGCCCTCACCGGCAAGCCGGTGCTCATCGGCGCCAACGCCGGCACGGCACGGCACTCGCTGGCGATCGACTACGCGATCCGCCCGCTGTTCACCTATCTGCATGCCGAGCCGGTGTCCACCGGGGTGTTCGCGGCGTCGAGCGACTGGGGCGCGAACGCCGACGACGTCGCACCGCTGAGCGCCCGCGTCGAGCGCGGCGCTCGCGAGCTCGCCGAGGCCGTCGCCCGCCGCGAGCCCGTGTCGGACGCAGATCCGTTCGACCCCGACACCTACCTCGGCAAGGGGAAGTCGTTCGGGCACCTCCTCGGAGGACTCGCCGGAGAGTGAGCTGAGACCGTCCCACCAGGGGGCATGACTCCATCGACAATGTCCGCGGGGCATCGTACGGTGGCGTCATGCCCCCTGTCTCTGCGCTCGACTCTGCCCGCGCCACCCTCGCCGGCTCTCTCCTGCTGCCCGCCGACGACGCCTTCGACGGGGCGCGCCGACCGTGGAACCTCGCCGTCGAGCAGCAGCCTGCCGCCGTGGCGGCGCCGGCGGGCGTCGGCGATCTGCGCGTCCTTCTCGACGCCGCTCGCGACACCGGTGCGACCCTCGCCGTCCAGCCCTCAGGGCACGGGGCTTCGGGTGACCTGACCGGTGCCGTGCTCATCCGCATGACGGCGTTCGACGAGCTCGCAGTGGACACCGAGGCCGGCATCCTGCGCGTGGGCAGCGGCGTCCGCTGGGGCGCCGTCGTCCAGGCCCTGGAGGGGACGGGGTGGGCGGCGCCGGCCGGAACCAGCCCGGTGGTCAGCGTCGCCGGCTACACCCTGGGCGGCGGCCACTCGTGGTTCAGCCGGACGGCCGGCCTCGGCTCCGACAACCTCCGCGCGGCCTGGCTGCTGCGCGCCGACGGCACCCACGAGCGCGTCGACGACGACAGCGACCCGGAGCTGATGTGGGCGCTGCGCGGCGCCGGCGGCATCGTCGGCATCGTCACCGCGCTGGAGATCGATCTGGTCCGCACGCCCTCGCTGCACGGCTGGGGGCTCACCTTCGACGTGGCCGACGCGACGGCGGTGATCCGCGCCGTGCGCGATCTCGCAGCGGACGCGCCCTCGTCGCTGAACGTCTTCATGAACTCGATGCGGATGCCCGACGCGCCGCAGCTGCCCGAGGAGATCCGCGGGCGCAGCTTCCTCACCGTACAGGCGCTCTCCGTCGACGGCTCCGCAGACGCACTCGTGGACCGGGTGCGGCGCGCCGGCGCCGTGCGCAGGGAGATCGCCGGCGCCACTTCGCCCGCTGCTCTCGCCGCGGCGTCGAACGAGCCGACCGAGCCGACCGCTGGACGCGGCGCATCGATGGCGCTCTCCGCTCTCGACGACGCCACGATCGACGCGCTCGTCGGCTTCCGCGACGCTCCCGAGCAGTGGCCGATCGTGGGCATCGACATCCGGATGCTCGGCGGCGCACTGGACGCGCCCCGTCGCCAGGGACTCGCCTCTCTGCGGTCTGCGGGCTGGCTGCTGCACGCTCTCTCCCCGATGATCCCCGGCGCACCCGTCGAGCTCGGCGATGCGAGCCTGGCCGGATTCCGGGCGCTGCTGACCCCGGCCAGGGCCGCACGGACGATCCCGACGTTCCTCGGTCCCGGGAAGACGCTGGAGGACTGCGGATCGACGGACGACCTCGGGCGACTGCGGGCGCTGCGGGCGGTCGTCGATCCCGACGGCGTTCTGCATGAGGGCCGATTGCCCCGCTGAACCGCAGGGCGACCACGGTAGCGTCGACAGCACACGCCCACCGTCCCGGATGGAGAGTCATGGAGATCGCAGTCGCAGGCGGAACCGGCATCGCCGGAACGGAGGTGGTCCGCGTCGCGCAGCAGCGCGGGCACCGGGTGCGCGTGCTCAGCCGGGGGAACGGCGTGGACGTCCGCTCCGGTGAGGGACTCGACGACGCCCTGGACGGCACGGATGTCGTGATCGACGTGCTCAGCACGTCCACGCAGAGCGCACGGGTGTCGACCGAGTTCTTCACGGGCACCACCTCGCACCTTCTCGCAGCCGGCCGCCGGGTCGGCGTCGGGCATCACCTCGCCCTCTCGATCGTCGGCGTCGACCGCGCCCCGCACGGGTACTACGCGGGCAAGCTCGCGCAGGAGCAGGCCGTGCAGTCGGGGCAGGTGGAGTGGACCATCCAGCGGGCGACTCAGTTCCACGACTTCGCCGCACAGATGTTCCGCAATGCGGCTGTGGGGCCGATCCACCTCGCACCGCGGATGCGCACACAGCCGATCTCCATCGTCGAGGTCGCCACGCGGCTCGTCGACCTCGCCGAGTCCGGTCCAGCAGGCCGGGTCCGCGACATCGCTGGGCCGCGTGAGGAGCAGCTCGCGGACATGGTGCGGGCGTGGGCGGTGCATTCAGGGCATCGGGGCTGGATGCCGGAGATCTCGCTGCCCGGCGCGTTCGGACGGGCGCTCCGCGACGGCAGCGTCCTGCCGGAGCCTGACGCCGATCTCGGCACCGTGGCGTTCTCCGATTGGCTGAACGCCCAGCCGCGCGGTTGAACTCAACCCGCCGGGGTCTGCCGGTTCCAGCTGTACTCCGTCTCCGGCCGGCCGCGGGCGCCGTAGCGGGCGCCCCGGGTGATGACACCGTCGGCGGCGAGATGCTCGAGGTAGCGGCGGACCGCCACGCGGGACATGCCCAGATGCTCCGCCGCCTCGCTCGCCGACAGGGGCCCGGCGGCGCGCAGTGCGGCGGCCACCCGGTCGAGCGAGGCGGCGGACAGCCCCTTCGGGAGCGGGATGCTGCCGGTCGCGCGGCCGAGCAGGGCGTCGATCTCGGCCTGCGTCGCCTCGCCGTCGGTGGCACGGGCCTGTTCCCTGTGCTCCCGGTACGCGGTGAGGCGGTCCCGGAACACCGCGAACGGGAACGGCTTGACGAGGTACTGGTACACCCCGAGCGCGGCCATCTGGCGGACGGTGTCCGCGTCGCGCACGCCGGTGATCGCGATGACGTCCACCGCCGCAGCGCGGGCGCGCAGCGTGCGCAGCACGTCGATGCCGGAGCCGTCGGGCATCGTGATGTCCAGCAGCACGAGGTCGAACGCCCGCGTCGCGGGCTGGTCCAGCACGGCGGCGACGGCGGCGCGGGCGCCGGTGCACTCGCCGGCGACCTCGAAGCCGTCCAGCCGCTCCAGGTACGAGCGGTGCAGCTCCAGTGTCAGCGCGTCGTCGTCGACGAGCAGCGTGCGGATCACGGTCGCCCCCTTCCCGCGGCCGGGAGCGTGACGCGGAACGTCGTGGGATCGTCGAGGATCTCCACGGACCCTCCCGCCTCGGCGACGACCGAGCGCACCAGGGCGAGCCCCACGCCGCGGCCCTGCGCCCCGGCCGGCTTGGTGGAGAAGCCGTGCTCGAAGATCTTCTCCCTGAGCGCCGCGGGGACGCCGGCGCCGCTGTCCGCGACGTCCAGGATCACGCCGCCGCTCGGCGACCGCCGCAGCACGACCTCGACCCAGCGGTCCTCGACCGCGCCGGCGGCGTCCATCGCGTTGTCGATGAGGTTGCCGAGCACCGAAACGCTGTCGACCGCCGAGAGCGCGGAGCGCGGGGCCTCCGGATCGATCCGCAGGCGCCAGTCGATGCCGCGCTCCTTCGCCTGAGCGGACTTCCCGAGCAGCAGCGCCCCGACGGCCGGATCGCCGTGGCGCCGGGCGGTGACCTGGTCGACGAGCGACTGGCTCTGCCGCGAGGTCTCGGTGAGGATCTCGATGGCCTCCGGCGTGCGGCCGAGCTCCAGCAGGGCGACGGCGGTGTGCATCCGATTCCCGTGTTCGTGGGTCTGGGCGCGCAGAGCCTCGCCGAGCGTGCGGATCGATTCGTAGGAGGAGACCGCGTCACGCACCTGGCCGGGCGGGAGATCTCCCGCGATGCGCCGCGTGATCCGGCCGGCGAACCAGGCGCCGAGCGCCCCGAGCGCCACGAGCACCGCGGTGATGACGAGCGACAGCGGCAGCCGCCGCAGCAGGGTGTCGGTGATGGACTCCGTGGTGACGCCGGCCGCGACCCAGCCGACCGCGGCGCCCGCGGCATCCGGCACCGGCACGATGGTGCGCACCGAGGGCCCGAGCGTGCCGGTGAACACCTCGGTGAGCGGACGCGGCTCGTCGGGGATGGTCCCGAGGTACCTCTCACCGATCTGCGACCCGTCCGGATGCGTGACGCGGATGCCGTCGAGCGTCATGATCGTCACGAAGTCGAGACCGGCATCCTCGATGACCGAGAGGGCGTACGGCTCGAGAGTCAGGGTCGCCGCATCCCGATCCCCTGTGGACAGAGCGGATGCCACGCCGGGAGCGCTCGCGATCGCCACGGCGGCGGCCGACGTGACGCGCTCCGCTTCGGCACGCACCGCCCGCTGCGCCTCGACGACGAGGAACGCGGCGACCAGTGCGGCGATCATCAGTGAGGCGGCGATCAGCACCACGAAGACGCGCGAGGCGGTGCTGCGCGCGCGGGGAGTGCTGGTCATGGCGTCCGGGTCCTCTCTCGTGCGCCGGAAGCTCCGCCGGCGGAGGCAAGCGCCGGCGCTCACCGGGCCGACGACCAATACGACCACAAATCGCGCCCGTCCGGGAAGTCGGGGAGCGTGGATCCATCGGCGGCGAGGCAGCCGCCCGTCATGACACGACGACGTTCATGTACAAGGAGGAACGATGGCCATCACGACAGGGTTCACACTTCCGGGGTTCCACTGGCGGCGGGGCAAGCAGGCCTGGGACCGGCACACCTGGCTCTACGTCTCGGTGCTCATCGCCGTGGTGCTCGGCGCCGCGGTCGGGCTGATCTGGCCCGAGGTCGGCCAGGGCTTCGAGGCGCTCGGAAAGGGCTTCGTCGCCCTCATCAAGATGATGATCGCCCCGATCATCTTCTGCACCATCGTGGTCGGGGTCGGCTCGATCGCGAAGGCGGCGACGGTCGGCCGGATCGGCGGGCTCGCGCTGCTCTACTTCATGATCATGTCGACCTTCGCCCTCGCGATCGGCCTCCTCGTGGGGAACGTCATCCACCCGGGGTCCGGGCTCGACATGGCCGGCGCGACCTACGACACCAGCGCCGCCGGCGAGGCGAAGACCAC
Source organism: Microbacterium hydrocarbonoxydans (assembly GCF_011752045.1). Classification (GTDB taxonomy): domain Bacteria; phylum Actinomycetota; class Actinomycetes; order Actinomycetales; family Microbacteriaceae; genus Microbacterium. Next base: position 764,227 of record NZ_JAAKXW010000001.1, on the reverse strand, counting down.
CCAGGAGTTCGTGCTGGGCATCATCCCGGCGACCTTCTTCTCGGCGTTCACCGGTGAGAGCGTCCTCCAGGTGCTGTTCATCGCGCTGCTGGTCGGCTTCGCGCTGCAGGGGCTCGGCGAGCGCGGCGCGCCCATCATGGAGGCCGTCAAGCATCTCCAGAAGCTGGTCTTCCGCATCCTCGGCATGATCCTCTGGCTCGCTCCGCTGGGAGCGTTCGGCGCCATCGCCGCCGTCGTCGGGAAGACGGGCGTCGCCGCGATTTGGAGCCTCGGCATCCTCATGGTCGCTTTCTACATCACCTGCATCGTCTTCATCGTCCTGGTCCTGGGCGGTCTGCTCTGGGCGGTGACCCGGGTGAACATCTTCAGCCTGATGCGCTACCTCGGCCGGGAGTACCTGCTCATCGTCGGCACCTCGTCCTCCGAGTCCGCGCTGCCCCGGCTCATCGCGAAGATGGAGCATGTCGGCGTCTCCAAGCCGGTCGTCGGCATCACCGTCCCCACCGGATACTCCTTCAACCTGGACGGGACCGCGATCTACCTGACCATGGCCTCGCTGTTCATCGCCACCGGCATGGGGCAGCCGATGTCGATCGGCGAGCAGATCGGCCTCCTCGTCTTCATGATCATCGCGAGCAAGGGCGCGGCCGGGGTCACCGGCGCCGGTCTCGCGACCCTGGCCGGCGGCCTGCAGGCCTATCGTCCCGACCTCGTCGACGGCGTCGGCGTGATCGTCGGCATCGACCGGTTCATGTCCGAGGGGCGCGCGCTGACCAACTTCACCGGGAACGCCGTGGCCACGCTCCTGATCGGCACCTGGACCCGGCAGATCGACCGGGACCGTGTGCGCGAGGTGCTCGGCGGTCGGCTGCCGTTCGACGAGTCGCAGCTCGACGGCGTCGACGACCACGGCGGCAGCGCGCCCCAGGTCGAGGGCGTCCAGGAGCTGGGGGACGCCGCCCTCGCCGAGATGTCGGCGAAGCAGGAGCGGGCGCGAGAGCGCGCCGGCATGATCTGAGCGGGATGCTGAGGGATGCGGGGGCCGGCGCGACAGGCCCCCGCATCCGTGCGGTCAACCGCTCTTGCGTCGGAACTCGCGTCGCGTCTGCGGGGCGTGCGTGCCGTGGACGGCGGAATCGCCGTCCAGGTGGGCCTCGCCCGTGCGGTGGTGCGCGTTCTTCTTCTCGAGCGCTTCCTTGAACTTGCGCTTCATCTCCTCGGCGGAGGCGGCGCCTTCTTCGGTGCTCATGACCGTCAGCCTATGGCACGCTCACTGCGGCCGGACGGTCACCCTCGGCTCCTGCGTGTCAGCAGGTCGATGCACGCCCCGAGGGCGAGCGCGACGCCGATCGACACGATGACCGCCACCGCAGGACCGCCGGGCAGGATCGCCGCGATGAGCGCGCCGAGCGAGGCCTGGTACGCGGCCCATCCGACGGCGGCGGCCGAGACGAGCGCCAGATAGCGCGGCGGATGGATCCTGGATGCACCGGCGACGAGATTGATCGCGAGCCGGGCGAAGGGGACGAAGCGCGCCGTGAACAGCACGGTCGCCGTCCCGGTGTCCAGCCGGCCGCGCGCCCACTCCAGGGCCCGGCGCACCGCGGCGGTCCGCATCCAGCGCCAGCGTTCGGTGCCCACCGTCCTCCCGACCAGGTAGCAGGCCGCGTCCCCCGCTGCCGCGGCGGCACCGGCGCACGCGATCACGGCCCAGAGCGGGGGAGCGCCGGAGGAGACCGCCAGCGCCCCCAGCGCCGTCACCGCGATCTCGCCGGGGACGACCACGAAGAAGGCGTCGCCGAGCACCAGGAGGCTCATCACGGCGAGAGCCCATGGCGTGGCGAGCACGTCGGTCAGCACGGCTCCAGCATGCGCGCCGGAGGTGAACGGCAACCAAAGAACGGATAGCCGGTGACCGGCACTCCAGCATCCGGTGAACATCTGGTTGACCCGGCCGATTCCGGTGATCGGCGTGACGCGGCGCCGTCATCCTGAGGGGGTGAGAGTCGCGATCGTGACCGAATCCTTCCTTCCGCACATGAACGGCGTCACCGGATCCGTCTTGCAGATCCTGCGGCACCTCGAACGCCGCGGTCACGAGGCGCACGTGATCGCCCCCGACGCCGCCGGCATCCCCGAGCGGATCCACGGGTCCGCGATCGAGGCGATCCCCAGCATCGCGCTCCCCGGGTACCGGAACGTGCGCGTGGGCACCTCGCCGGCGCATCGCGTCGCCGCCGGGATGCGCCGGTTCCGCCCCGACGTCGTGCACCTCGCCTCGCCGTTCGCACTCGGGTGGCGCGGGGTGCTCGCCGCGGACCGCCTCGGCGTGGCGTCTGTCGCCGCCTACCAGACCGACGTCGCCGCGTACACGGAGCGATACCGGGTCGCGGCGACGACGGGGATCGCACAGGCCCACATCGCCCGGCTGCACCGCCGCGCCACCCTCACCCTCGCACCGTCCGCCGAGTCCGAGCAGCAGCTGCGGGCGCTCGGCGTCGACCGGCTGCGCAGATGGGGCAGGGGCGTGGATGCCGAGCGCTTCCAGCCGGCGCGGCGCAGTGCGGAGCTCCGCGCGACCTGGGGCGGCGATGTCGTGATCGGCTACGTCGGCCGGCTGGCGCCCGAGAAGCAGGTGGAGGACCTCTCCGTCCTGCAGGACATCCCCGGAACGCGCCTGGTGATCGTCGGGGGCGGTCCGAGCAGAGCACGCCTGGAGGCGCTGCTGCCGCGCGCGCTGTTCCTCGGCCATCTCGACGGCGACGCGCTCGCCGCAGCCATGGCCTCGTTCGATCTGTTCGTGCATCCGGGGGAGAGCGAGACGTTCGGTCAGACCCTGCAGGAGGCGCACGCGAGCGGAGTGCCGGTCGTCGCCACCGGACGCGGCGGCCCGCTCGACCTCGTGCGCATGGGGATCGACGGCTGGCTGTACCGGCCGGGCGACCTCCAGGATCTCCGGATGCGCGTCGCCGACCTCGCCGGCGACGCCCGCAAGCGCCGCGCCCTCGGCGAGGCGGGACGGGAAGCCGTGCAGGGGCGGAGCTGGGCGAGCGTCTGCGATCAGCTCCTGGAGCATTTCGAGGAGGCCAGGGCGCTCCGCGGCGTCGACGGGATGCTCCGCGCTCGCCGCGGCATCCGCCCCGAGCCCTCCGTCGCCGTCGGGCCGCGGCGCTGGCACCGTTACGTCGCCCTCGGGGACTCCCTCACTGAGGGGCTGTGCGACCCGGCTCCGGACGGGGCTCTCCGGGGATGGGCAGATCGTCTCGCGCTCCTCCTCGCGGCCAGGGGAGGCCTCCGTTACGCCAACCTCGCGATCCGCTCCAAGCGGGTCTCGGACGTCTGCGGAACCCAGCTGGATCGTGCGCTGGAGCTGCGACCGGACCTCGCCTCGATCCTCATCGGCGCGAACGATCTGGTGAAGCGCCGTGTCGACGTCCCGTCGCTGGCTGCCCGCGTGGAGGAGGCCGTCGTGCGGCTGCGCGGGATCGGCGCCGACGTCGTGCTGGTCACGCCCTTCCTCCCGGGACGTCGCGCGGCCTGGATCTACACGCGTCGCTTCTCGGAGTTCGCGACGGCGCTCGCCGGCGTGGCAGAGCGCACCGGAGCGATCCTCATCGACACCGACCTGCATCCGTCGCTGCGGGAGCGGGCGAACTGGGGCGAGGATCTCGTGCACCTCAGCAGCCGAGGGCACCGGTTCCTCGCGTACCGGGCCGGGGAGGTCCTCGGCGTGCCGCACGCGGACGCCCTCGGCGCGCTGGATGCGGCTCTGCACGAGCACGAGCAGATCAGCGCCGGGCTCTGGTGGCGGCGCCACGCCCTCCCGTGGGTCTGGCGTCGTCTGCACGGACGCACCGCCGGCGACGGCCGCGCCGCCAAGCACGAGGACTACGTCTACCTGGGACGCACGCCCAGCCGGAGCGGCGCCGAGGTGCGGTGAGACCCGATGCCGCTTCCGCTCCTCGTAATCGGGGTGCGCTGGTAGGCTGATCCGGGTCGGCCTGTGCCGACCTGACAATTTCACATCGACTCACGGAGCGATCGGCGGAGAAGCTGGTCCCCTGTGGTGGGTTCCTCGGCAGGCGATGTCGGGTGGCTTTCTACTGGTGGCCAGCGCAGGCGAGATTCGCGGGAGTGCCCGCGCGCCCGAACCCTGCCGTCCCGCTCCTTCTGAACACGCTCGCGCGTCATACGGACTCGCGAGTCTAAACAAAGAAGGAGAGACCTCTTGGAAGGTCCTGAAATCACCGCCACCGAGGCCGTTCTCGACAACGGCCGCTTCGGCACCCGCACCGTCCGCTTCGAGACCGGCCGCCTCGCGCAGCAGGCTCAGGGCGCCGTCGCCGCCTACCTGGACGGCGAGACCATGCTTCTCTCGGCCACGAGCGCGAGCAAGAGCCCGCGCGAAGGCTTCGACTTCTTCCCGCTGACCGTCGACGTCGAGGAGCGCTCCTACGCCGCCGGCAAGATCCCCGGTTCGTTCTTCCGTCGCGAGGGCCGCCCCTCCACGGAGGCCATCCTCGTCTGCCGCCTGATCGACCGTCCGCTGCGCCCGTCGTTCGTCGACGGCCTGCGCAACGAGGTCCAGATCGTCATCACCGTCCTGTCGATCGCTCCGGGCGAGTTCTACGACGCCCTCGCGATCAACGCGGCCTCCGCCTCCACCCAGATCTCGGGTCTGCCGTTCTCCGGCCCGATCGCCGGCGTCCGCCTGGCGTTCATCCCGGGTCACGGCGAGCACGCCGACCAGTGGGTCGCGTTCCCGAACGTGGAGCAGGTCGAGCAGGCCGTCTTCGACCTCGTCGTCGCCGGTCGCGTCGTGACCAAGGCCGACGGCACCGAGGACGTCGCGATCATGATGGTCGAGGCCGAGGCGACCGAGGGCAGCTGGAACCTGATCAAGGCCGGCGCCACCAAGCCGAACGAGGAGATCGTGGCCCAGGGCCTCGAGGCCTCGAAGCCGTTCATCGCCCAGCTCGTCAAGGCTCAGGCCGAGCTCGCGGCCACCGCGTCGAAGGAGCCGGGCGTGTACCCGGTCTTCCTGCCCTACAGCGAAGAGGTCTACGACTTCGTCGCCGGGCGCGCGTACGACGAGCTCGTCGGCGTCTACCAGATCGCCGACAAGGCCGAGCGCCAGAACGCCGACGACGCGATCAAGGACCGCGTCAAGGCCGAGCTCATCGCCGCCGTCGAGGCCGGCGAGCTGCCCGCCGGCGCGCCGATCGAGTTCTCCGCCGCCTACAAGTCGGTCACCAAGAAGATCGTCCGCGGACGCATCCTCACCGAGGGCGCTCGCATCGACGGACGCGGCCTGGCGGACATCCGCCCGCTCGACGCCGAGGTGCAGGTCATCCCGCGCGTGCACGGCTCCGCGATCTTCCAGCGCGGCGAGACCCAGATCATGGGCGTCACCACGCTGAACATGCTCAAGATGGAGCAGCAGATCGACTCGCTGTCTCCGACCACGAGCAAGCGCTACATGCACCACTACAACTTCCCGCCCTACTCGACCGGTGAGACCGGTCGTGTCGGTTCGCCGAAGCGTCGCGAGATCGGGCACGGCTTCCTCGCCGAGCGCGCCCTCGTGCCGGTGCTGCCGAGCCGCGAGGAGTTCCCCTACGCGATCCGTCAGGTGTCCGAGGCGCTCGGCTCCAACGGCTCGACCTCGATGGGCTCCGTCTGCGCATCCACCCTGTCGCTGCTGAACGCCGGTGTGCCGCTGCGCGCACCCGTCGCCGGCATCGCGATGGGCCTGGTGTCCGACGAGGTCGACGGCGAGACCCGCTACGCGGCGCTCACCGACATCCTCGGCGCCGAGGACGCGCTGGGCGACATGGACTTCAAGGTCGCCGGCACGAGCGAGTTCGTCACGGCCATCCAGCTCGACACGAAGCTCGACGGCATCCCGTCGTCGGTGCTCGCCGGCGCGCTGACCCAGGCCCGCGACGCCCGTCTGACGATCCTCAACGTGCTGAACGCCGCGATCGACGCTCCCGACGAGATGGCGCCGACCGCGCCGCGCGTCATCAGCGTGCAGATCCCGGTCGACAAGATCGGCGAGCTGATCGGCCCGAAGGGCAAGACGATCAACGCGATCCAGGACGAGACCGGCGCGCAGATCTCCATCGAGGAGGACGGCACCGTCTACATCGGCGCGACCGACGGTCCGTCGGCCGAGGCCGCCCGCGCCCAGGTCAACGCGATCGCCAACCCGACCAACCCCGAGGTCGGCGAGCAGTTCCTCGGCACCGTCGTGAAGATCGCCACCTTCGGTGCGTTCATCTCGCTGCTGCCCGGCAAGGACGGTCTGCTGCACGTCACCGAGGTGCGCAAGCTCGCCGGTGGCAAGCGCGTCGAGAACGTCGAGGACGTGCTCTCGGTCGGCCAGAAGATCCTCGTGAAGATCACGAAGATCGACGACCGCGGCAAGCTGTCGCTCGAGCCCGTGCTCGATGACGCACCGGCTGCCGACGCAGCTCCCGTCGAGGAAGTCGTCGCCGAGTAATCAGCGCTCTCGCACCGGAACCCGGGTCCGTCCGCACTGGACGGGCCCGGGTTCCGTCGTATCCGATGTGACCAAACTGTTACGGGAAGTTTCCGCGCCGTTCCCGGTATTGGCCGGACCGTTCGCGGATGTCCCTTACCCTCGAAGTACGCACCGGGGGGTGCAGTTGGCAGCAGTGACGCGGATCGGGACGCACCGATCGACGCGGGGGTGAAGAGATGCGGTTGTTCGGCGTAGGCGCAGGAGCGTCGGCTGAGCGTGCGCAGAGCGAGGCTGCGGAGCATCCGTCGGCCCCCATCCCCATCGTCGGCCCCGGCGTGGGGGAGAGCATCCGAGTGTCCCTGGGCGAGACCGGATTCGAGACCTTCCCGCTGATGCTCGGCGCCGCGGAGTTCGGCTGGAACGTCGACCTCGAGACGAGCCATGGCATCCTGGACCGCTACGTAGAGTTCGGCGGCAACGCCATCCACACCGCGGACGGCTTCTCCGGCGGGCGCAGCGAGCACATCATCGGCCAGTGGCTGCGCTCCCGCGGGCACCGCGACCGCACGGTCCTCAGCGTCAGGGTCGGTGCGCACGCGGACAACCCCGGCCTGGGCTCAGTGAATCTCGTCCGCGCCGTCGAGGGCTCGCTCACGCGACTCGGCGTCGATCGGATCGACGTGCTGTACCTGGACGCGACCTTGGACGCGACGACGAACCTCGAAGACACCCTCGCCACCGTGGAGTGGCTGGTCGAGGCCGGGAAGATCCGCTCCGTCGGCGCTTTCGGGTTCGCCCCGGAGCGTCTCGTCGAGGCGCGCATCCTCGCCTCCGCGGGCTATCCGCGCATCGAGGTGATCGATGCGCCGTACAACCTCATCCGCCGTCAGCCGTTCGAGGGCGACCTGCGACTGGTCGCCGGTGCGCAGAACCTCGCCGTCACCCCGTCGCATGCGCTCGAGCACGGGTTCCTCTCCGGACGGCACCGGAGCAAGGCGCTCACCTCTCCCGGCGTGCGCGGCGAGCAGCTCCGCGGACACCTCAACCGCCGGGGCATCAAGATCCTCCGTGCGCTCGACCATGTGGCCAGCGAGCTGTCCGTGCCGGTTGCGGCGGTCTCGATCGCCTGGCTGCTGGCGCAGCGCACGATCGCCGCGCCGATCGTGAACACCTTCGCGACCGAGCATGTCGACGAGCTCATGCAGGGCGCCGGCGTCTCGCTCTCGCGTGCCCAGATCGCCGATCTCACTCGCGCCGGCAACTGAGCGTCGTCGCATCCCTGCCGTCCACCTGTCATAGGGTGGAGGGGAGCCCGGCAGATGCTGGCGATGAAGCGAGCGAGTTGTGACGCACTACATATATCTGGTCAGACATGGTGAACATCAGGATGCCGAGCACGGCCTCGCCGACGGACCCCTCTCGCCGCGGGGGCAGCGCCAGGCCGAGCTGATTGCCGACCGCCTCTCCGGCCTCCCGCTGGACGCCGTCTGGCATTCCCCGCTGCTGCGGGCCAACGAGACCGCGCGTGCGATCTCGGCGCGGCTCCCCTCGGTCGACCCCGAGCCGACGGCGCTGCTGTTCGACTGCGTGCCGACCGGCATGACCGAGGAGACGCCGGCCGCCTTCGAGCCGTTCTTCGGCTCCGTCACCGATGCCGAGATCGAGGCAGGGCGGGCGCAGATGTCCGACGCGGTGAACGAGTTCCTGGTGCGGAAGACCGGGGAGGTGCACGAGGTGCTCATCACGCACAACTTCGTGATCTCGTGGTTCGTGCGCGAGGTGCTCGGCGCACCGGAGTGGCGCTGGATGACGCTCAACCAGGCGCACTGCGGGCTCACGGTCATCGCGCAGAAGCAGGGGCGTCCCTGGACGCTGCTCACCCACAACGACACCGGTCACCTGCCCGTGGAGCTGCGCACCGGCGTGCCCGACGCGCTGCCGGTCTGAGGCGGGCGACTCGCGGCGTCTCGGCCTCCGCCTGCTGAATAGACTGGTTCCATGACCACGCAGGTAGCACTCGTCGGCGGCACCGGGAAGCTCGGTACGATCATCCACGCGGTGATCGACGAGCTCGAAGGATTCGAGGTGAGCCGCGTCCTCGGGTCTGCGAACGACCTCTCCGAGATCGAGGGCGCCGACCTCGTCGTCGACGCGAGCACGCCGCAGATCAGCATCGACGTGGTCCGCGCGGCAGTCGAGCGCGGCATCAACGTGCTCGTCGCGACATCCGGCTGGTCGGCGGAGCGGATCGCGCTCGTGCGTCCGCTCGTCGAAGCGGCCGGCACCGGCGCGGTCTTCATCCCGAACTTCTCCCTGGGCTCGGTCCTGGGGTCTGCGCTGGCGGCCGCCGCTGCGCCGTTCTTCGGTTCGGCCGAGATCGTCGAGGCGCACACCGACACCAAGATCGACTCCCCGAGCGGCACCGCGGTGCGCACCGCCGAGCTCATCGCCGCGGCGCGCGCGGAGCAGGGGCCGGTGAGCGCTCCGCACGCGGATCAGCGCGCCCGCGGCCAGCAGGTCGGCAGCGTGCCGATCCACTCTCTGCGCCGTCCCGGCGTGGTGGCGAAGCAGGAGGTCATCCTGTCGGGGCCGGGGGAGTCCCTGACCTTCACGCACGACACGGTCGTGCCCGCGCTCGCCTACGCGCCCGGCATCCGCCTCGCCGTGCCGTACGCTCTGAACGCGACGGGCATCGTCATCGGCCTGGAGAACATGATCGACATCGGCATCCGCGCATGATGTCGCGCATCGGCGTCGGCGTCATGGGCGCCTGCCTCGCGCTGTACCTCATCGTCGTCGGGCAGCGGGCCGTGCTCATGATCGGGACGGGCGAGCCGATCGCCGTGGGCATCGGGGTGGCGCTCATCGTGATGCCGCTCATCGGCGCTTGGGCTCTCTACCGCGAGCTGAGATTCGGCCTCGCCGCCGATCGTCTCGGCCGCTCTCTCGACGCGGAGGGCGGCATGCCGGTCGCGGAGACGGAGCTCACGCCGAGCGGACGGATCGCCAAGGCCGACGCCGATCCGCTGATCGCCCGGTATGCGCAGGAGGCCGATGCGGCGCCCGCGGACTGGCGTGCACGCTACCGTCTGGGTGTGGTGCAGGATGCGGCGGGGCGTCGCAAGGACGCCCGCGCCAGCATCCGTGAGGCGATCCGCCTCTCGCAGGGCTGATCAGGCGAGCGTGGCCTCGATGGTGATCTCGATGCTCAGCGCCTGAGACACCGGGCAGCCGGCCTTGGCGTCGTTCGCGATCTCCTGGAACCTCTCCGGCGTGATCCCGGGAACCACGGCGTTGACGTTGAGGTGGCTGCCGGTGATCCCGGTGCCGGGCTTGAACGTCACGGACGCGGTGGTGTTCACGCTCTCCGGCGGGGTGCCGTTCTCGGCCAGCGCCAGGGAGAACGCCATGTTGAAGCACGAGGCGTGCGCGGCGGCGATCAGCTCCTCGGGGGTCGTGGTGGTGTCGCTGCCCTCGCTGCGCGCCTTCCAGTTCACGGGGAAGGTGCCGAGGTTGGAGGAGGAGAAGGCGACGGTGCCGGAGCCCTCGAAGAGCGAGCCTGCCCAGGTGCTGTGGGCTTCGCTGGTGACAGTCATTGTTCCTCCGGTTCTCGCGCTGCCCTGGCGGCAGCGTCGCGTCCTGGCAAGCCTATCCAGCGGCGGGATGCGAAGGAACAGCGATCAGGACGCGGAGGCTGTGCGGCCGAGGAGACCCGCCCGCTGCAGGAGCAGGTAGAGCTGGCAGCCCAGGCAGAACGCGAAGGCGGCGTTGAGGAAGGCGGCGAGGAATGCGGCGGCGGTCGCGATCGGCAGCGCCCACGGCACACCGAGGAGGTGCAGCACCAGGCCGACACCGACGACGACGAGCCCGACGACCTGCGAGAAGCGCGGCGGGCGCGGGTCCTCGAGCTCGGCCGGGGGAGTCAGTCGCGGCTGCACGGCGCTGCGGAACAGCGCACCCCAGGGTGCGGTGCGCGGGGAGAGCGCGCTCCAGAGGAACAGCAGCGCGATCACGACGGAGAGCAGGAAGGCAGGATCGGCCACGCGCTGCGCGAGCGAGGCGGATGCCGCCGCCGGCGCGGTGCCGATCAGGCCGAGGAACGTCGCGACCAGTGCGAGGACGGCCGTGATCGCGGCGGCGAACCGCGGACCGCGGGGGTCGATTCCGGCGGGAGAGGACATGTCTGCTCCTGTCTTCGCGCCTCAGACGGCGGCGAGGGCCTCGGTGAGCGCGTGCCGGTGCGGCACGCCGTGGAAGCGGGCGCGGACGGCGCCGGTGCCGTCGACGACGAAGGTGGTCGGGGTCTGCAGCACGTGATAGCGGGCCGAGAGGTCGGGGCGGTGGGTGAGGTCGACCTCGACGTGGTCGAGCCCGTCGTGACCGGCGGCGAAGCCGCTCAGCATCCGCCGCACCTGCGGGCAGCGCGCGCACATCTCGGTGCTGAACTGCACCAGGGTCGCCCTCGTGCCCAGGGCCGCCAGGTCGGCGTCGGCCGGATCGAACCGGAGGTGACCGCCGCCCCGGCGCCGGCCGTCGAGGAGCCGCAGCAGCAGGCCGACGACCACCGCGAGCGCGAGCAGCGCTCCGGCGATGGAGAGGGCCAGGACGGGCGACATGGGACGAGGTTACGTCCGCTCCGGGGGTGGAGGGGCCGATGTTTCCGAGCATGACGGAAAGCGCCGGCGCGTGGCGGGGCGGGTAGTCTGGCAGACATGAGCGCAGCCGTCCCGACGCCGTATGAAGACCTGCTCCGCGACGTGCTGGAGACCGGCACGCACAAGTCGGACCGCACCGGGACGGGGACCACCAGCGTCTTCGGCCGCCAGATCCGCTTCGACCTGTCTCAGGGGTTCCCCCTCATCACGACGAAGCGCGTGCACTTCAAGTCGATCGCCTACGAGCTGCTCTGGTTCCTGCGCGGCGACTCCAACGTGCGCTGGCTCCAGGAGCACGGTGTCACCATCTGGGACGAATGGGCGGATGCCGAGGGCGACCTCGGGCCCGTCTACGGCGTGCAGTGGCGCAGCTGGCCCACTCCCGACGGCGAGAGCATCGACCAGCTCTCGCAGGTCATCGACCAGATCCGGCGGACCCCCGACTCGCGTCGGCTCATCGTGTCGGCCTGGAACCCCGCCGACATCCCCGACATGGCCCTCGCCCCGTGCCACGCGCTGTTCCAGTTCTACGTCGCCGACGGCCGTCTCTCCTGCCAGCTCTACCAGCGCAGCGCCGACCTCTTCCTCGGCGTGCCGTTCAACATCGCCTCGTATGCGCTGCTGACGCTGATGATCGCGCAGCAGGTCGGTCTCGAACCCGGCGACTTCGTCTGGACCGGCGGCGACTGCCACATCTACGACAACCACGTCGAGCAGGTGCGGGAGCAGCTGAGCCGCGAGGCGTACCCCTACCCGACGCTGCGCTTCGCCCGGAAGCCGGAGTCGATCCTGGACTACCGCTACGAGGACTTCGTCGTCGAGGACTACCAGCACCACGCACCGATCCGCGCGGCGGTGGCAGTATGAGCGCGGCTCCCGGGATGCCCACGGTCGGTCTCATCTGGGCCGAGGCGCACGGCGGCGTCATCGGCGCCGAGGGCGGAATGCCGTGGCATGTGCCCGAGGACCTCGCGCACTTCAAGGAGGTCACGCTCGGCGCGCCCGTCGTGATGGGGCGCAAGACCTGGGACTCGCTGCCAGACCGCTTCCGTCCCCTCGCCGGCCGGGAGAACATCGTCATCACCCGCCAGCAGGACTGGGCAGCCGACGGTGCACGGCGCGCCGCCACGGTCGCGGACGCCGTCCGCGGGCTCGAGCGGGTGTGGATCATCGGCGGCGCCGAGATCTTCCGGCAGGTGATCGGCGATGCCGACCGCCTCGAGGTGACCGAGCTCGATCTGGACGTCGCCGGCGACGCCTACGCCCCGTCGAAGGCGGGCTGGCGCCTGGTCGACGAGGGGGAGTGGCAGACCTCCCGCACCGGCATCCGCTACCGCTTCCTCGGATACGTGCGCTGAGATGCCCACCGCGCTGATCACCGGGGCCAGTGCAGGCCTCGGCGCGGAGTTCGCGCGCCAGCTCGCCCGCCGCGGCGCCGACCTCGTGCTGGTGGCGCGCTCGACGGCCGCGCTCGACGAGGTCGCCGCGGAGCTGCGGAGCGCGCACGGCGTGGCCGTCGAGGTGCTGACCGCCGACCTCGCCGCCGAGAGCGGGGTGGAGAAGGTCGCCGTTCGCCTCCGTGACACGACCGACCCGATCGATCTGCTCGTGAACAACGCCGGCTTCGGACTGCCGCTGCGGTTCGCGGACAACGACATCGACGACGAGGTGCATCACCTGCGCGTGCACGTCGAGGCGCCGATGCGCCTGATGCACGCGGCACTGGGGGCGATGCGGGGCAGAGGCGGGCGGATCGTCAACGTCGCCTCGGTGGCGGGCTTCATCTCCCGCTCGACGTACTCGGCCTGCAAGAGCTGGATCATCGGCTTCAGCCGCTGGGCGAACGCCGAGTACGCACGTGACGGCGTGACGGTCACCGCCGTGTGCCCCGGCTTCACCCACACGAGCTTCCACGAGCGGATGGGCCTCGCCCCCGGACATGAGGGCGTTCCGTCGATCATGTGGCTCAACGCCGCGGACGTCGTGCGCGAGGGGCTGCGCGACGCCGCGCGCGGGAGGGCCGTATCGGTCCCCGCGTTCCGCTACAAGGTCATCGTGGCGATGGCGGGCATCCTCCCCGCGGCGCTCACCTCGCGCGTCGCGCGGCGCGGACGCGTCTGAGCGGACGCCATCGGGGCCGCCCGTCAGCGTGAGCGGCATCCGAACCGATACGCTGGATGCATGACGCACTCGGGCAATCCTTTCGGACAGGTTCTCGTCGCGCTCGTCACTCCGATGACGGCCGACGGCGAAGTCGACTGGCCCGCCGTCGAGAAGCACATCGACGACGTCATCACCGCGGGTGCTGACGGCGTCGTCGTGACGGGGACGACCGGCGAGACCTCGACCCTGACGGACCCCGAGAAGCTCAAGCTCGTCGAGGTCGGCAAGTCCGTCTCCGCGGGTCGCGCGAAGATCATCACCGGCGGCGGGTCCAACGAGACCGCCCACGCGATCGAGCTCTACAAGGCGAGCGAGAAGCTCGGCGCCGACGGCATCATGATCGTCACGCCGTACTACAACAAGCCGACCCAGGCCGGAATCCTCACGCACTTCCGCCTCGTCGCCGACGCCACGGACCTCCCGGTGATCCTGTACGACATCCCCGGACGCACGGGCGTGCCGATCAAGTACGAGACGATCCTGCGCCTCGCCAAGCACCCGAACATCCTCGCCGTGAAAGACGCCAAGGGCGACTTCTCCGAGGTGAGCCGGGTGCTCAACCAGACCGATCTGATGTACTTCTCGGGCGACGACGCGAACGTGCTGCCGCACCTGTCGATCGGGGCCACCGGCCTCATCGGCGTCACCGCGAACATCACCGCCACGCCGTACCGGACGATCGTGGACGCGGTGAACCGCGGAGACCTCGCGACCGCGACCGCCGAGCACAAGCGCCTCGAGCCGCTCGTCAGGGCGGCCATGACCCACGTGCCCGGCACTGTGGCGGCGAAGTACATCCTGCACGGCCTCGGCCGCATCTCGAGCCCGCGCGTGCGTCTTCCGCTGGTCGGCCCGGAGGAGTGGGAGGCCGCCCTCATCGAGGACGAGCTCGCGCTCGTCAAGGACGTCCCCGGCGCCGACTTCTCCAACTTCCGCCCCGACCGCAACGCGGCCGCCGGCGGCGCACTTCCGAAGGTGCACGGCACGACGCGCTGAGCACGGCGCGGCCGGCCGCGCCACCATGAACGAACGGACGCTCGACGCGTCCGACTGAGGAGACAGCATGTCCATCCCCATCGCAGATCCGGCAGCGCTCGACGAGGGGACCCTGCGCGTCACGCCGCTCGGCGGCCTCGGCGAGGTCGGCCGGAACATGACCATCTTCGAGTACGAGGGCAAGATCCTCATCGTGGACTGCGGTGTGCTCTTCCCCGAGGAGCACCAGCCCGGCGTCGACCTGATCCTGCCGGACTTCGAGCCGATCAAGGACCGTCTCGACGACATCGTGGGCGTCGTGCTGACCCACGGCCACGAGGACCACATCGGCGCGGTGCCCTACCTGCTGCGCCTGAAGAGCGACATCCCGCTGATCGGCTCCGGGCTGACCCTGGCGCTCGTCGAGGCGAAGCTCAAGGAGCACCGGATCAAGGCCTTCACCCTCACGGTCCGCGAGGGCCAGCAGGAGAAGGTCGGTCCGTTCGATCTCGAGTTCGTCGCGGTGAACCACTCGATCCCGGATGCTCTGGCCGTCGCGATCCGCACCCCCGCAGGCATGGTGCTCGCCACCGGCGACTTCAAGATGGACCAGCTCCCGCTGGACGGCCGCATCACCGACCTCCGGGCGTTCTCCCGCCTCGGCGAGGAGGGCGTCGACCTCTTCCTCGTCGACTCCACCAACGCCGACGTCCCCGGGTTCACCCCCACGGAGCGATCGATCGGCCCGGTGCTGGACCAGGTGATCGGGAAGGCGCCGCGCCGCGTCATCGTCGCCAGCTTCTCCAGCCATGTGCACCGCGTGCAGCAGGTCATCGACGCGGCTCACGCCCACGGACGCCGCGTGGCCTTCCTCGGACGCAGCATGGTGCGCAACATGACCATCGCCGAGCAGCTCGGCTACCTGAAGGTGCCGGACGGAGTCCTCATCGACTTCAAGAAGGCGCGCGACCTCCCCGACGAGCAGGTCGTCTACATGTCCACGGGTTCGCAGGGCGAGCCGATGGCCGTGCTCAGCCGGATGGCGAACATGGACCACGCGATCGAGATCAGCGAGGGCGACACGGTCATCCTGGCGTCCAGCCTGATCCCGGGCAACGAGAACGCCGTCTACCGCGTCATCGACGGTCTCACCAAGCTCGGCGCGAACGTCGTGCACAAGGCCAACGCGCGCGTCCACGTCTCCGGTCACGCGGCCGCCGGCGAGCTGCTGTACTGCTACAACATCCTCAAGCCGAAGAACGTGCTCCCCGTCCACGGCGAGTACCGGCACCTGATGGCGAACGCGAAGCTCGCTCAGGACACGGGCATCCCCGAACAGCGGACGATCATCGCCTCCAACGGCACCGTGATCGACCTCAAGGACGGAGACGCGCGCGTCGTCGGACAGCTGGACCTCGGCTTCGTCTACGTCGACGGATCGACGGTCGGCGAGATCACCGACGCGGACCTCAAGGACCGCAGGATCCTCGGCGAGGAGGGCTTCGTCTCCGTCATCGTCGTGGTGGATGCCGGCACCGGCCGGATCATCACCGGGCCTGAGATCCACGCCCGGGGCATCGCCGAGGACGACGCCGTGTTCGACGACGTCGTGCCGAAGATCGTCGCCGCGCTCAAGGAGGCCTCCGGCAACGGCGTCCGCGACACCCATGCCCTCTCGCAGGTCGTCCGGCGGACCATCGGACGCTGGGTGAACCAGAAGCTGCGCCGCCGCCCGATGATCGTGCCGCTCGTCATCGAGGCGTAGACCGCGCGCGAGCGCCGTTCCCAGACGTCCGTCATCCGGCCGTAATACGCGGCCTCTACGCTGATCGCCATGACGGCGGCGTACTCGATCCGGCCCGCGGTGCAGGCGGACGGGAGCTTCCTCGGCGACATGGTCGTCGAGGCGGCCAACTGGCGCATGGGCGGGGCCAGGGCGAGGCACGAGATCCTCGCGGCCGACGAGCACCGTCGGTACCTCGCGGGATGGATGCGTCCGGCGGATGCCGGAGTCGTGGCGGTCGACGACGGCGGCCGGCCGGTGGGTGCGGCCTGGTACCGGATGCTGCCGCGCGACCAGCCGGGGTTCGGCTTCGCCGGCACCGCGGTTCCCGAGCTCGTGATCGGCGTGCTCCCGATCTGGCGGGCGCACGGCATGGGCCGCACCCTGCTGCGCCGGCTGCTCGCCGAGGCGAGGGAACAGGGGCATGCGCGGATCAGCCTCAGCGTCGAGCGCGGGAACTTCGCGCAGGCGCTCTACCGCTCGGAGGGTTTCGTCGTCGCGCAGACCGGGCCGGCACGCGACACGATGGTCCGCAGCCTCGCCTGAGACCGCCTCCCGCGCCTGCCGGATCGGCGGAAAGCCGCGTCATTACGGGGCGATGTCGGGCCCGGGCCGTAACGTGTGAGCATGGCCAGGAGCACCACGAAGTCCGCGCGCGCGTCCGAGAGCGCCACGCCTCGCGCGAAGAGGCAGGCCGCTCCGAAGGCTCAGGCTGCGCCGAAGAAGTACATCGACGACGTCGAGAAGCCCCCCGTGGCCGTCCGCGCCTGGGGCGGCCTCGCCCACGGCGTCGGCGGGCTGTTCCGCGCGTTCGGCCCGGAGACCCTCGAGAAGGACGACCGCCGTGACGGCTTCCCGTTCCTGCTCGTGCTCCTTGCCGTCGCGGGCGCGGTCAACGAATGGTTCTTCATCGGCAACGAGGTCGCCGCGAACATCAGCGCCTTCTCCGTCGGCGCCCTGGTCGGCCGCGTCGCCTTCGTCATGCCGGTGCTGCTCCTGCTGCTCGCGGGCTGGCTGTTCCGGCATCCGTCCTCCGTGCACGACAACGGCCGCATCGGCATCGGCTTCGGGCTGTTCGTCCTGTCCCTCGCGGGGTTCTGCCACATCGCCGCCGGCCGCCCCGACAAGCTCGGCGTGATCGAACGCGCGCAGCCGAAGGAGGGCATGCGCGCGATCAGCGAGGCGGGCGGCCTGTTCGGATGGATGGTCGGCGAGCCGCTGTCCTACCTCACGCCCGTCGGCGCCTGCATCGTCCTCGCGCTCCTCGCTGCGCTCAGCGTCCTCATCCTCACGAAGACGCCGCCGAACCGCATCGGCCAGCGCCTGGGCGACCTCTACGCGTGGATGTTCGACGCCGAGCGGCCGGAGCGGCCGGCGAAGGATGCCGCGGCGATCGACGAATCGGACAAGGTCGACGACCCCGACGTCCTGCCCTGGTGGCGCCGCAACAAGACCGGCCGGGAGGAGGACCCCGACGAGGGGACCCTCGGCTCGGACGACATCACCGCGCTCCTCACCACGCCCGACCCCACTCCCGCGTACGACAAGGCGGTCGTGGTGGAGGACCCGTACGACGCCGCGACCGAGGTGCTGTCCGACGTGCGATCGGTCACGGACGCGCTGGCGGGGCAGCAGAACACCGCGCTTCTCGACGACGACTCCGACACCGGCGAGATGCCGGAGCTCCCGGGACTCGACGGCTTCGGCACCGAGGGGCCGGGGGAGCGGGGCCCGCAGGCTCCGGTCGCCCCCTACATCCTCCCGTCGCCCGGCCTGCTCACCGAGGGGCCGCCGCCGGTCGCGCGCTCCGAGGCGACCGACAAGGTCATCGAGCAGATCACCAGCGTGCTGACGCAGTTCAAGGTCGACGCGAAGGTCACCGGGTTCTCCCGCGGTCCGACGGTGACCCAGTACGAGGTCGAGGTCGGGCACGGCGTCAAGGTCGAGAAGATCCTGCAGCTGAGCAACAACTTCGCCTATGCGGTCGCGTCGAACGACGTGCGCATCCTGTCGCCGATCCCCGGCAAGAGCGCCATCGGCATCGAGATCCCGAATGCCGACAAGGAGATGGTCGCGCTCGGCGACGTGCTCCGGTCCCCGGCGGCGCAGAAGAGCACACACCCGATGACCATCGGCGTCGGCAAGGACGTGGGCGGCAACATCGTGATCGCCAACCTGGCCAAGATGCCGCACCTCCTGGTCGCCGGCTCCACCGGCTCCGGAAAGTCCAGCTTCGTGAACTCGATGATCACGAGCCTGCTGATGCGCGCCCGGCCGTCCGACGTGCGCATGGTCCTCATCGACCCGAAGCGCGTCGAGCTGACCAGCTACGCGGGCGTGCCGCACCTCATCACGCCCATCATCACGAACCCGAAGAAGGCGGCCGAGGCGCTGCAGTGGGTCGTGAAGGAGATGGACATGCGGTACGACGACCTCGCCTCGTTCGGGTTCCGTCACATCGACGACTTCAACCGCGCCGTCCGCGCCGGCGAGGTGGAGGTGCCGGTGGGCAGCGAGCGCGTGCTCAAGCCCTACCCGTACCTGCTCGTGGTCGTCGACGAGCTCGCCGACCTCATGATGGTCGCCCCACGCGACGTGGAGGACTCGATCGTCCGCATCACCCAGCTCGCCCGCGCGTCCGGAATCCACCTGGTGCTCGCGACGCAGCGTCCGAGCGTCGACGTCGTCACCGGCCTGATCAAGGCCAACGTGCCCTCCCGGCTCGCCTTCGCCGTGACCAGCGTCACCGACAGCCGCGTCATCCTGGACAGCCCCGGCGCCGACAAGCTCATCGGTCAGGGCGACGCGCTCTTCTCGCCGATGGGCTCCTCGAAGCCGTTCCGCCTGCAGGGAGCCTGGGTGGACGAGAAGGAGATCGACGCCGTCGTCAAGCACGTCACCCGCCAGGCGCGTCCGGAGTACCGCTCCGACGTGCAGGAGGCGATGGAGCCGAGCCGGAAGAAGGAGGTCGACGAGGACATCGGCGATGACCTCGAGCTCCTGCTCGCAGCGGCCGAGCTCATCGTCTCCTCGCAGTTCGGATCGACATCGATGCTGCAGCGGAAGCTGCGCGTCGGCTTCGCGAAGGCCGGTCGCCTGATGGACCTGCTCGAATCGCGCGAGGTGGTCGGACCCTCGGAGGGGTCGAAGGCCCGCGACGTGCTCGCCACACCCGAGCAGCTGCCGCAGGTGCTCGCCAAGCTCCGCGGCGAGGACGTCCCGGCGGCTGCGTCGGCGCCGTCGCCCGGCGCCACCGAGCGCGACCCGGTCGAGGCGCAGTTCGACGGCCTTCCCGTCGTCGAGGCCGAGGGCGACGAGGACGCCTGGGGCCTGACGGGGCGCGACTGATGGCGATCCCACGGCAGCTTCCGAACGCGATCACGGTCGCACGCATCCCGCTCGCCGTCGTCTTCTTCGTGCTGCTCCTCCTCGGCGGCGCCTACGGACTGCAGAGCGAGCCGCTGCGCTGGGCCGCCGCGATCATCTTCATCGTCGGGATCTCGACCGACTGGGTCGACGGATACCTCGCGCGCCGCCACGACATCGTGAGCGACTTCGGGAAGCTGTGGGATCCGATCGCCGACAAGATGCTCACCGGGGCCGGCTTCATCGGCCTCGCCGTGCTCGGAGAGCTGAACTGGTGGCTGGTCGCCATCGTGCTCGTCCGCGAATGGGGCATCACGGTCCACCGCCTCATGGTCCGGAAGGAGCACGTCGTCGCGGCCGCCTGGATGGGCAAGATCAAGACGGCCGTGCAGGGCGTCGCGCTCTCCTGGGCGCTGCTGCCGCTGCACGTCCTGATCGGCATGGAGCCGTGGACGCTCATCACGGCGGTCCTCATGATCGCGGTGCTCGTGCTGACCGTCGCGAGCGGCATCGACTACATCGCGGCCCAGGTTCGCGGGTCCCGCAGGCCGTGAGCGCGGCAGCCGCGGTGATCCACGGGCTCGAGGCCCGTGGCTGGACGCTCGGCGTCGCGGAGTCGCTGACCGGCGGCGCGGTCAGCGCGGATCTGGTCTCGGTCCCCGGCGCATCGGCTGTGCTGCTCGGCGGCGTGGTCGCCTATGCGACTCCCGTGAAGCACACTCTCCTCGGGGTGGATGCCGAGCTGCTGGCCGCGTACGGACCGGTGCACCCGGAGGTCGCGCTGCAGATGGCATCCGGCATCCGGTCGGCGGTGGCCGTGGACGGGCGGCCTGCGGATGCCGGCGTGTCGACCACCGGGATCGCCGGACCCGACTCGCCCGATGGACAGCCCGTGGGCACCGTGCACGTCGCCGCGGTCACCCCGGAGGGGGCGCTCTGCCGTTCGTTCCGCTTCGTGGGCGATCGTCCGGCGATCCGCAGGCGATCGGTGGATGCCGCGCTCGCCACTCTCCTCGAACTGATTGGGGAATAGTCCGGAGAGGCGCCCCGTTGTCATGGATGTGCTCACATCGGAAGCACAGAGTGAAGAGGTAGATTTTTTGAAGGTCGTCGGTATTAGACTGGCCATCTCATCGGGGGAGACCCCGGGGGGAACAACTGGGAGGAGGTTCCGATGATTCTCGTACGACAGGAGATCGGCGATGTCCTGAGGGACTTCCGACTTCAGAAGGGGCGCACGCTCCGCCAGGTGGCGAGCAAGGCTTCCGTCGCACTCGGCTATCTCAGCGAGGTGGAGCGCGGCCAGAAGGAGGCGTCGAGCGAGATCCTCGCGTCCGTCGCGGATGCTCTCGATGTCCCGATCTCGACGATCATGCGCGAGGTGGGCGACCGCATCTCCGTGCTCGAGGGCCTGCAGGTGTTCCCGGACCTCGTCCCCGACGATCTCGTGGCCTCCATCGAGCCCGAGCTCTCCCTGCACTGACGCGCGTCGAGCAGCTCTATGCGACGCAGTGAGTTCCTCCGCGCCGTCGACGCGGAGTTCGGCGGCCGAGCGGCCGCACTGGTCAGCGATCTCGTCCTGACCGAGATCGGCGGGCGGACCGCGGCCGAAGCCCTGGAAGCGGGCGTGCCGCCTCGCGACATCTGGCTGGCGCTGTGCGCGGAGACCGACGTTCCCGTGTCTCGCAGGCACGGCGTCGGACGTCTGGAGCCTCGCCGGCGCTGAGCGGCATCCGTTCGAGGATATCCGTGTTCGGACACGCCGCATCCGGCGTGTCATCGAAGATGTGTTCGACTTCGGCGTAGTCTTCTGCACAAGTGGTTCAGCGTTCCTGATCTGCACAGTCAGCGGGACCGACGACGCGATGTCGGAGGCTCCCCCTACGGTGAAGAACAGGCCGAAGAGCCACACGCCTTGTCGGAGAGTTCCGCCCACCCGGGAGGACCGCGACAGCCTACAGGCGGCAGAACCGACAACACGAAGGAGCACGTCATGCCCTCTCCAGACGACCGCGACAAGGCCCTGGACTCCGCCCTCGCCCAGATCGAACGCCAGTTCGGCAAGGGCTCGATCATGCGACTGGGCAGCGACGAGCGCGCCCCCGTCGAGGTCATCCCGACCGGCTCCATCGCCCTCGACGTCGCCCTCGGCATCGGCGGCCTGCCCCGGGGCCGCATCATCGAGATCTACGGACCGGAGTCCTCCGGTAAGACGACGCTCACCCTGCACGCGATCGCGAACGTGCAGCGCGCCGGAGGCATCGCCGCCTTCGTCGATGCCGAGCACGCCCTCGACCCCGACTACGCCGCCAAGCTCGGCGTCGACATCGACCAGCTCCTCGTCTCGCAGCCCGACACGGGTGAGCAGGCGCTCGAGATCGCCGACATGCTGATCCGCTCCGGTGCGATCGACCTCGTCGTCATCGACTCCGTCGCGGCGCTCGTCCCGGAGGCCGAGATCAAGGGCGAGATGGGCGACTCGCACGTCGGTCTGCAGGCGCGCCTCATGTCGCAGGCGCTCCGCAAGCTCACCGGTGGACTGAACCAGACGAAGACCACCGCCATCTTCATCAACCAGCTGCGTGAGAAGATCGGCGTCTTCTTCGGCTCGCCGGAGACCACCGCCGGTGGTAAGGCGCTGAAGTTCTACGCCTCGGTGCGACTCGACATCCGTCGTATCGAGACGCTGAAGGACGGCGCCGAGGCCGTCGGAAACCGCACCCGCGTGAAGGTCGTCAAGAACAAGATGGCGCCGCCCTTCAAGCAGGCCGAGTTCGACATCCTCTACGGCATCGGCATCTCCCGCGAGGGCAGCCTGATCGACTTCGGCGTCGAGCACGGCATCGTGAAGAAGTCCGGCTCCTGGTACACCTACGACGGCGACCAGCTCGGTCAGGGCAAGGAGAACGCGCGCACGTTCCTCCTCAGCAACCCCGACGTCGCCGAGGCGATCGAGTCGCAGATCAAGCAGAAGCTCAGTATCGGCACGGCCGCTGCGGCTGCTCCTGCCGACGAGCTCGCCGAGCGCCGCCCGGCCTGATGCGTCGACGTCGCTCAGCAACCGGGGTGAACCGTGTCTGAGAAGAACGGGGGCGAGACCGAGCGCCTCGCCCCCGTCATCCCCCTCTTCGGCGGGAACGCATCGGCTTCCGATTCCGGTGCGCCGGCACGCCGGCTGGACGCCGAGCACGTCGTACCACGGCGTACGGGCGAGAGCGGTCTGTGGCGGTCGACCTGGGATGCCGTGGAGACCTCGGACGCCGGGACTCCGAGCGATCGCCATCCCGCACGGGGAGTCGCCGCGAGGGATGCCGGCGACAGGGCGGCTCCCCGGCTCAGGGCATTGCGCGCAGACGCCGGCACAGCAGGCGAGGAGCCCGGTGCGCCCGATCCGGCGCGCCTCAGGGAGGCCGCCGAGGATCTCCTGGTGCGCAAGCTGCGGTCCAAGTCGCTCTCGGTCTCCGAGGCGCGCCTCGTGCTGCGCGGTTTCGAAGCCGACGGTCATCGGCTCGACGGTGCGCAGATCGAGGACGTCATCGAGGACTACTGCGCGCGCGCGTACCTCGACGACGCGACGCTCGCCTGGCATCTCGTCACCTCCGGCGTGGAGCGGAAGGGGCAGGGACGCGTGGCTCTGTCGCGTTCGCTGGCGCAGCGGGGAATCCCTCGCGACGTCATCGAAGAGGCTCTGGCAGAGCTCCCAGACGACGACGCGGATCGTGCCCTGGAGTTCGCCCGTTCGAAGGCGCGAGCGATGTCGAAGCTCGACGAGGACACGGCGCTGCGGCGCCTGGTCGGGCAGCTCTCCCGGCGCGGCTACAACGGCTCCGTCGCGATGAAGGCGGCGAAGACTGCTCTCTCCGAGGTGTCGAACGGCGGACCGGCTCACGGCGTGCGCTTCGTGGACTCGGACTGATCCTGATCGGCGTTCCTCGTCACCGGGGGCTGGATCGCCGCTCGTACAATGGGAGGATCATGACTATCCCGCGCAGTGAACCGACGATCATCAGCGCCTCGTCGGCAGCAGTCGACGTCGACGGGCGCCAGCGATCCTACGAAGTGCGCACCTTCGGGTGCCAGATGAACGTGCACGACTCCGAGCGCCTCTCCGGGTCGCTCGAGAGCGCGGGCTATGTGCGCGCCGGCGAGGGCGACGAAGCCGATGTCGTGATCATCAACACGTGCGCCGTGCGCGACAACGCCGCGGGCAAGCTGTACGGCACGCTCGGTCACCTCGCCGCGGTGAAGCGTCGCAAGGAGGGCATGCAGATCGCCGTCGGCGGTTGCCTGGCCCAGATGGACAAGCAGGCCGTGCTCGACAAGGCCCCGTGGGTCGACGTCGTCTTCGGCACGCACAACATGGGCTCTCTGCCCGGCCTCCTGGAGCGCGCGCGTCACAACGGCGAGGCCGAACTGGAGATCCTCGAATCGCTCGAGGTGTTCCCGTCCACCCTTCCCACCAAGCGCGACTCGGCGCACAGCGGCTGGGTGTCGATCTCGGTCGGCTGCAACAACACGTGCACCTTCTGCATCGTCCCGAGCCTGCGGGGCAAGGAGAAGGACCGTCGCCCCGGCGACATCCTGAACGAGATCCGCCTGCTCGTGGAGGACGGGGCCATCGAGGTCACTCTCCTCGGCCAGAACGTGAACTCCTACGGCGTCGAGTTCGGCGACCGCCAGGCTTTCGGCAAGCTGCTGCGCGCCGCCGGCGAGATCGAAGGACTCGAGCGCATCCGCTTCACCAGCCCGCACCCCGCAGCGTTCACCGACGATGTGATCGACGCGATGGCGGAGACCCCGAGCGTGATGCCGCAGCTGCACATGCCGCTCCAGTCCGGCAGCGACCGCATCCTCAAGGCGATGCGCCGCTCGTACCGGAGCGAGCGCTTCCTCGGCATCCTGGATCGCGTCCGCGAGCGCATCCCGCACGCGGCGATCACCACCGACATCATCGTCGGCTTCCCCGGCGAGACCGACGAGGACTTCGAGGACACCATGCGGGTCGTCGAGCTGTCCCGGTTCTCCGGCGCCTTCACCTTCCAGTACTCGATCCGCGAGGGCACCCCTGCCGCGACGATGGCGGACCAGGTTCCCAAGGAGGTCGTCCAGGAGCGGTACAACCGTCTGATCGCCCTGCAGGAGCGGATCTCCCTGGAGGAGAACCAGAAGCAGGTCGGTCGCGAGGTCGAGGTGATCGTGTCGACGGGCGAGGGCAAGAAGGATGCCGAGACCCACCGCCTCACCGGGCGCGCTCAGGACAACCGCCTCGTCCACTTCGAAGTGACGCCGGGCTCCGACATTCCGCGGCCCGGCGACGCCGTGACCGTCACCGTCACGCATGCGGCGCCTTTCCACCTCCTCGCCGACGATCCGACAGGTCAGCCGCTGCGCATCCGCCGGACCCGTGGCGGCGACGCATGGGATCGGGCGCAGGCGGAGTCCTGCGCTGTGCCTGCGCCGTCCTCGGACGGCGGGCCGCGAGCCGTCTCCCTCGGTCTTCCGACCCTTCGCGTCGGCGTGTGACCATCACCGCAGCGACGACCGGCCGGACGCCGCGCCTGTGGGCCGTCGTCGGCGCGACCGGAACCGGCAAGAGCGACCTCGCGCTGGACCTCGCCGAGGCGCTGCGAGCCCGTGGCAACCCCGCGGAGATCATCAACGCCGACGCGATGCAGCTGTATCGCGGCATGGACATCGGCACCGCAAAGCTCGCCCCGGCGGAACGGCGCGGCATCCCGCATCATCTCTTCGACGTCCGCGAGGTCACAGAGGAGGCGGCCGTCGCCTGGTATCAGCCCCTGGCGCGGGGTGCGGCGGCCGACATCCTCGCCCGCGGAGGCGACGCGATCCTCGTCGGAGGATCCGGTCTCTACGTCTCCAGTGTCGTCTTCGACTTCAACTTCCCGCCGCGCGACACGGAGATCAGGGAGCGGCTGGAACGTGAGCTGGAGACGGCGGGACCGGCTGCGCTGCTGGAGCGTCTCCGCGTCGTGGACCCGGAGACGGCATCACGAGTCGACCCGCACAACGGCCGGAGGATCGTCCGCGCTCTCGAGGTGATCGAGCAGGGGAGCAGCACGCACGGCGCAGCCCTCCCGGCTGCGCCGGTGCTCTGGCATCCGGACACGCGCCTGATCGGCCTGCACGTCGAGCGCGCGGAGCTCGTCGCGCGGCTCGACGCCCGGGTGCACCGGATGTGGGACGCCGGACTGGTCGACGAGGTCGCAGCGCTCCGCGACCGCGGTCTGGAGACGGGGGTGACCGCGCGCCGGGCGATCGGGTACGCGCAGGCGCTCGCGGAACTCGAGGGAACGCTGACCCGGGACGAGGCGATCGCCGAGACGCAGGCCCTGACCCGCCGCTACGCCCGCCGGCAGGTGTCCTGGTTCCGCCGGTATCCGGAACTCGAATGGCTCGAGCATCCGGTCGACGTGGGATCGCTGCTCGACGGCTGAGCCGATGTCGGCGGGCGGTGCGAGCATGAGTCCATGGCCACTCACTTCTTCACCGCGTCCAGCCTCGACGGCTTCATCGCCACCGCCGATCATTCCCTCGACTGGCTGCTGAAGCAGGACTTCGATGCTGAGGGTCCGATGGCCTATCCGGCCTTCGAGAAGACGATCGGAGCTCTGGCGATGGGCGCTTCGACCTACGAATGGGTGATGCGCCACGAAGAAGGCCGCTGGGGATACACCCAGCCGACCTGGGTGTTCACGCACCGCGCCCTCGAGGCGCCTGAGGGCGCCGACATCCGCTTCACTCGCGAGGACATCGCGACCGTGCACGCCGAGATGACCGAGGCGGCGCAGGGGCGTGACCTCTGGGTCGTCGGCGGCGGAGACCTCGCCGGGCAGTTCGCCGACGCCGGCCTGCTCGACGAGGTCTGGGTGCAGTATGCGCCGGTGACGCTGGGGGCAGGCGCGCCCTTGCTTCCCCGAGCCCTCGACCTCGAACTGCTCGACGTCGCCCGCAACCGGAACTTCCTGTGCGGGCGATACCGGGTCGTCGGCCGGCTCTAGTCGGTGCTAGCGTCCTCAGGATGGAGATCAGAACCTTCGCCGCCGGAGACATCGACGCCGTCATCGCGCTGTGGAAGGAGGCCGGGCTCACGCGGCCGTGGAACGATCCGCGCGCAGACATCGATCGGATGCGCGCGGTGTGGCCGGACCTGCTGATCGTCGCTGCGGACGGCGGAAGCATCGTCGGCTCGGTCATGGCGGGGTACGACGGGCATCGCGGCTGGCTCTACTACTTGGCCACGGCCGCCGCTCGTCGCGGCGAGGGGATCGCCAGTGCGCTGGTACGAGAAGCGGAACATCGACTGCTCGAACTCGGCTGTCCGAAGGTCCAACTGATGGTGCGCCCAGGGAACGAGATCGTCTTCGCCTTCTACGACCGAGTCGGCTACGAGCGGTTCGACATCGGCATGAGCGGGAAGAGGCTCATCGTCGACAGTCCGGCCGAGGGCGTCGCCTGACTCTGCGCCGATCCGGAGTTCTCTAGACTGGACGCATGGTCGCATTCACCAAGGGGCACGGCACCGGCAACGACTTCGTCATCATCGCCGACCCCGACGGCGCGCTGGATCTCAGCCCCGATCAGGTCGCCGCGCTCTGCGATCGTCACTTCGGCATCGGCGGCGACGGCGTGCTGCGCGTCGTCCGATCGGCGAACCTCCCTGAAGGCGGTGCGGCCCTCGCGGAGGAGCCTGACGCCGAGTGGTTCATGGACTACCGCAACGCCGACGGCTCGATCGCGGAGATGTGCGGAAACGGCATCCGCGTGTTCGCCCACTACCTGGTGCGTGCCGGGCTCGCGACGATCGAACCGGGATCCACGCTCCCCATCGGCACTCGAGCCGGGGTCCGTGATGTCACGCGCAGCGAGACCGGCTATCAGGTCGACCTCGGGCGCTGGAAGCTCTCCGGGGACGACCCGCTGGTGAAGGCCGACGGGCTCACGGTCACGCGCCCCGGGCTCGGCATCGATGTGGGCAACCCGCACGTGGTGGTCGCGCTCGCGTCGGAGCAGGAGCTGGCGTCCCTCGAGCTGCATCGCACGCCGGAGCTGGAGCCCGCGCTCCCGGCGGGCGCGAACATCGAGTTCGTCGTGCCGGGGGAGCCGCTGGTCCGCGACGGCATCGGCCATGTCCGGATGCGCGTCTCCGAGCGCGGCGTCGGCGAGACCCTGAGCTGCGGCACCGGCGTGGCCGCGACGGCGCTTGCCGTCCGCTACTGGGCGGGTGAGCAGGCCCCGGACAACTGGCGCGTCGAAGTGCCTGGCGGCACCCTCGGCGTGCGGATGTTCCCTGCGGAGGACGGCGAGCACGTCGCCCTCTCCGGCCCCGCGCAGCTGGTGTTCAGCGGCGAGGTCGACCTCGCCTGATGGCAGCCGGCCGCGCGATCGAGCTGGTGATCTTCGACTGCGACGGCGTGCTCGTCGACAGTGAGAGACTGTCGGTGAAGATCGACCAGCGTGTGCTCGCCGAACTCGGCTGGGAGCTCACCGTCGACGAGATCGTGCACCGGTTCGTCGGGCGCACTGCAGAGCACTTCCGATCGGAGATCGAGGGGCACCTCGGCAGAAGCCTCGCCGACGACTGGGAGGAGCCGTATCAGAACTGGTACACGGAAGCGTTCGAGCGCGACCTGGCTCCGGTCCCGGGGATCATCGAGGCGCTCCGAGGCATCGATACGGACATCTGCGTCGCCTCGAGCGGAACGCACGCCAAGATCCGGCGGTCGCTCGCGCTGACGGGGATGCTGGCGACGTTCGAGGGACGGATCTTCAGCGCGGAAGACGTCCGATCCGGCAAGCCTGCGCCGGATCTGTTCCTGCACGCGGCTTCGCAGCGCGGCGTCCCTGCCGAGCGGTGCGTCGTCATCGAGGACAGCCGCTTCGGCGTGCAGGCGGCGCGTGCGGCCGGGATGCGGGCCTACGGCTACGCCGGCGGCCTCACGCCCGCCGGATGGCTCATAGGAGACGACACCACCGTCTTCACCGATATGGCGAAGCTGCCCGACCTGCTCGGGATGGCGCCCTCGACCTGACCGCGCGGATCAGACGACGGTGACAGGCTCGGTGGGCGGGGTTCCGTGCTTGCGCACCTTCAGGATGCGGTAGCCCTTGCCGGTGGCGGTCCGGAACACGCTGTAGCCCGGCTGGAACGTGGCGGCGATCCACCGCTGCAGGGAGTCGGCGCCGAGATTGCGCTGCACGACGAGCCAGGCGTCGCTGCGCTCGTCGAGACGGGGGATCCACCGCTCGAGGAGGCCGTGCAGTTCATTCTTGCCCACCCGGATCGGCGGGTTCGAGCGGATCGTGCGGAAGGTCACGTCGTCGGGAACATCGTCGGGGAGTGAGGCGTTGACATTGCTGAGTCCGAGAGCCTCCGCGTTGCGTCGCACGAGGTCCAGGGCGCGCTCGTTCACGTCGACGGCCCAGACCGTCGCGTGCGGCGCGGCGAGAGCCATGGAGAGCGTGATGGGTCCCCATCCGCTGCCGAGGTCGAGAAGGTTGCCCCCGGGCGGCACTGGCGGCATGTTGGCGAGGAGGACTGCAGTTCCGGCATCCAGGCGATCCGGGCTGAAGACGCCGCCTGCGGTGGTGACGTCGAGCTCACGGCCTGCGAGCGACACACGGATCGTACGCAGATTCTCGGGGCTTGCCGGGGCCGCAGTGAAGTAATGGTCGGACCCCATACCGTGAGCGTACCGGACAGTGCGGGCTAAGGTTAAGGCTCGCAACAAAACCCAGAGATCAGGGACGGATGACGGAGACACCCACACACTCCACCGATGACGAGGCCGTCGAGCGCGTGCTCGCGAACGCCGAGAAGCGGACCGAGGCGCGCGTCTTCGGTGCAGCACAGGCGCTGCAGGACGAGGCCACGGCGGCTCACACCGCCACCGACGGCGCGCAATGGGACCTGGAGGACCGTCACGCGCTGCGCCGCGTCGCAGGACTCTCGACCGAGCTCGAGGACGTCACCGAGGTCGAGTACCGGCAGCTGCGGCTCGAGAACGTCGTGCTCGTCGGCGTGTACCCGCAGGGCGCTCAGGAGGATGCCGAGAACTCGCTGCGCGAGCTCGCCGCCCTCGCTGAGACCGCCGGTGCCGTCGTCCTCGACGGTGTGCTGCAGCGTCGCCCGCACCCCGATGCCGCGACCTACATCGGGCGCGGCAAGGCGCAGGAGCTGAAGGACATCGTCGCCGCGACCGGCGCCGACACGGTCATCGCCGACACCGAGCTCGCCCCGAGCCAGCGGCGCGCGCTCGAGGACGTCGTGAAGGTCAAGGTCATCGACCGCACGACCGTGATCCTCGACATCTTCAGCCAGCACGCGAAGAGCCGCGAGGGCAAGGCGCAGGTGGAGCTCGCCCAGCTCGAATACCTCCTCCCGCGTCTGCGCGGATGGGGCGAGTCGATGAGCCGCCAGGCGGGTGGCCAGGTCGGCGCCGGCGGTGCCGGAATGGGCTCTCGCGGTCCCGGTGAGACGAAGATCGAGCTCGATCGCCGCCGCATCCGCACCAAGATGGCGCTGCTGCGCCGCCAGATCCGCGATTTCGCCCCGGCGCGCGAGGCGAAGCGCGCCGAGCGCAAGCGCAACACGATCCCCTCGGTGGCGATCGCCGGGTACACGAACGCCGGCAAGTCGAGCCTGCTCAACGCCCTGACCAGCGCCGGCGTGCTGGTCGAGAACGCCCTGTTCGCGACGCTCGATGCGACGGTGCGTCGCTCCGAGACGAGCGACGGCCGCGTCTACACGCTCACCGACACCGTCGGGTTCGTCCGGAACCTGCCGCATCAGCTCGTGGAGGCGTTCCGCTCGACGCTGGAGGAGGTCGGAGACGCCGACGTCGTGTTGCACGTCGTCGACGGCTCGCACCCCGATCCCGCCGGTCAGCTGCAGACCGTCCGCGACGTGATGGGCGACGTGGGCGTGCGGGACATGCCAGAGATCGTCGTCTTCAACAAGGCGGACCTCCTCGACGAGGACGAGCGGCTCGTGCTGCGCGGCCTCGAGCCGAACGCGCACTTCGTGTCGTCGCGGTCGGGGGAGGGCATCCCCGAACTCCGGGCCGCGATCGAGGAGGCGCTGCCGAAGCCGGCCGTCGAGATCCGTGCGGTGGTCCCGTACGACCGCGGTGACCTCGTGGCGGCGATCCACGAGACCGGGATGCTGCTGTCGGTCGAGCACCGGGAGGAGGGAACGGCCGTGCACGCCCGTGTCTCCGAGCGTCTCGCCGCCGACCTGGCTCCGTTCGCGATCGAGAGCTGAGCCGGGCTTCGACCCGCGTCAGCGGGCGACGAAGCGCGCCTCGACGGTCGCGGAGATGACGATCTCCTCGGGCTCGTACTCCATAGCGGGCGCCGAGTCGGCGCCGAAAGCGGCGCCGCGAGCCTTCATCATCATCGGCGCCCCCGGCGCGGGCTGGCCGCTCGAGATCAGGCCGACGTCGGCGATCTCGAGCGGTTTC
Source organism: Microbacterium hydrocarbonoxydans (assembly GCF_011752045.1). Classification (GTDB taxonomy): domain Bacteria; phylum Actinomycetota; class Actinomycetes; order Actinomycetales; family Microbacteriaceae; genus Microbacterium. Next base: position 733,318 of record NZ_JAAKXW010000001.1, on the reverse strand, counting down.
ACCTCGTGCAGCCCGAGTGCTCCCGCGTAGGCCTGCGCGCGGGTCACGGCGACGCCGACGGCCTGTGCCGCCACCTGCCGTTCGACCTCGGCGCGGGTCTCGGCGGTGAGGTGCCAGTCCACCCAGCCGACCTCGACGCCGTCCCAGGGGGAGATGTCCGACACCCAGATCGAGAGCTCGGAGGCCTCGGCGAAGGTCGCAGTGAAGTCGACGCTCGCGTAGTACACCGGCGCGAGCCGCTTGCCCTCGTTGTTCCAGGGACGCTCGGCACGGACGGAGAGGCGCTTGCTGCTCCAGTCGACCACCGCGCCGGCATCCTTGCGATCGGTGATGCTCAGGCGGACAGGCTCGGCGAGACGTATCACGCGGTCGACGACGTCCGCTCGCTCTGGGCCCTCTGCGTGCACGCCGACGCGGACGGTGGCGCGCTCCGGCGCGATCCGCGCCTCGTGCTCGCCGCGGACGGTGACGGTGACATCGGTCATGGGGTGACTCTACGCCAGGCGCTCGGCGCGGCGCGGAATGGCGCGGGCCTCTCAGACGTTGTAGTCTGAGACGCTCGGGTGCAACAGCATCCGGTCTGGTAACTCCACAGTGCGACAGCGGCTCCTTCGAGAGAAGGTCCACGGGGCTGATCGGTTTCGACAGCGCCTGTGAATCCACGAGAAGCGGGCCGAGGATGCAGGGTTATCTCGTGAACGCTCCCTGCAAAACAATAAGTGCCGAATCCAAGCGCACTGACTTCGCCCTCGCTGCCTAAGCGAGCCCGATAGTCCGTCAGACCGTATGTGATTCCGATACGGATCCTGGCGTCATCTAGGAATCTTGCTGCGTGACGGCGCCTGGACGTCACGTGGGACTCTTCCCAGGCTGGGCTCGTCGACTTAGGTGTCTGTGACAAAGGTCGGAGCCGAGCAGAACGTCTGCACAGACTGCGCCCGGAGAAGGCGTGGAGACTCAGCGTTGGACGGGGGTTCGATTCCCCCCAGCTCCACCATGCCGCTGTCGCAGGAGAGAGGCCCTCGACGGACGTCCCAGGATGTCCGTCGAGGGCCTCGTCGCGTCTGACCTCAATCCCGCGGTGCTTCCAGCCTCACGTAGGCGTCGAACACGGCGTCCTCGGGGATCTCGTCGCCCATCACAGGGTCGTCGATCGGCGTCGGCGCCCAGTCGCACAGATCGTCGAACGAGCCGTCGGCTGCGGGGATGTCCGCCCACACGTGGCAGACCCCCACCAGCTCATCGTCCACATGAGCGAAGACGTAGATGTCGATGTTCTCTGCGGCCGTGTCGAGCTCGGAGGTTAGCTGAACCTCCACGTGGTCGGTCGAACTCGTCGACGCGATCGATGTGACATCGACGCCCCCGCCGTTCGCCGGGGCGCTCCATTCGATGTCGGTCTGCTCCATGACGATGGAGACGACTTCGCTCAGGTCCTCCGGGAGCTCGGCCTGCAGGATGCTGGAATCGCCGGGCGGGACGTACACGATGTCGAGGCCCCGTTCGACGATGGTGCCGTCCTCTCGGTACGAGGTGACGTCGAAGAAGGCGTAGGCCGCCTCGGCCCCGCTCTCATTGGTCAGCACGGCGTACACGCTGGCACGCTCGTTGTACGCCTGCACGGCCAGGGCGACCTCCTCCACCGTGAAGTCGGTGGCGGCCGAGATCTCGAAGCCGTCGATCGTCGTGGTCTCGCCCGATGCCTCAGCGGTCGGTGTCGGGGTGGGGAGGGGCTTCTCGACGGCGCCGTGCGCGCCGTTGAGAAGGACGACCGTCGACACGCCGAAGCCGATCGTGGTGAGAGTCAGCACGCTGAAGGCGATGGAGAGGGCGATCAGCAGTCGATTCCCCTGGGGCGAGGTGTCGTTCATCAGTAGTCCTCGTGGGCGATCGGGTCGAGCTCGAGGTAGGCGCGGAACTCGGCGTCCTTCGGGATGCGGTCATCCAGCAGGTGCTCGTCGCGCGTGACCGGTATGAGCTCGCACGTGGACACGAACTCGCCGCCGGCCGGGATGTCCGGAATGTCGGAGCAGTACCCGAACAGCTCCCCGTCGACGTAGCCGGCGAAGAAGAGATCAGGGGAGATCGGCGCGATGCTGAGCGTGGAGGTCAGGTTGCCGCCGACATAGAACCGCCTGTCGCTTCCCAGCGTGTCGGGGTACGTCAGCTCGATTCCGCCGGTCATCAGGGGCGGGCCGATCTCGACCCGGGTCTGCTCGACCGTGATCCGCACCACGTCGGACAGATCCTCGTTGAAGATGCCCTGGAAGAACCCCTCCTGCCCGGGGAGGATGTAGGTGCTGGCCGGGTTGCGGTTGACGATGCGCCCCTCGGCGTCGTACGCGGTGATGTCGAACGACGCATCGATGCCCGACGTCTGGTCGCTCCACGACATCGGCGCGACGAGGAGGGTGTACACCCCGTCGCGCAGGTCGCTCATGGCGTAATCGCCGAACTCGATGTCCGACCGGGTCACGACCTCGATCCCGCGGACCGTCTGCGTGCGGCCGCCGCTGTCGGCGGTCGATTCCGGAGTCGGCGTCGGCGTCGGCGGAGCGCTCGCGGCGGCCGGGCCCAGCAGCGAGAGCGTGGTCGCGCCGAGCGCGAGTGTCGCGACCAGCATCACGCAGCATCCGGCGATCAGCGCGATGACGAGCGGACTGAGCCGGCGCCTCGTCGTGACGGGTCGTTCAGGCTCCGGTGACGCAGCCCCTCCGGGATGCGTCGGCGGTGGCGGAATCGACATGACAGCTCCCTCCCCAGCACGTCAATCCCGTCAGCATAACCGGAGCGCGCGGGGATGGGAGTCAGCCCTGCCAGTCGATGAGGAGGAGGCTCTGTCGCGTGTCGGCGAACTTCACCCAGCCGTCGCCGAAGAGATAGGTCATGCCGTAGCCGGCGTCGTCGGTGCCCATCGCGTACTGGGGGTCCTCGGTGATGTAGATGCCGTCGGGGCCGTCCTCTCGCCGCCAGCCGGAGGCGAGCAGCGAGCTCTGGGCGCGCGTGGCGTCGTCGGCGCTGATCGCCGACCAGCCGTAGAGCTGTCCGTGATCGGAGGCCACCGAGTAGTCGGCCCAGAAGCAGAGCAGGCCATCGGTGAGCGTGACGTCGCCGATCACGAACTCCTTCTCCTGGAAGGTCCACCCCTCGTCGGTCAGCGCCTTGACAGTGCCTGCCGAGATGATCGTGTCGCACGCCGGCTCCGTCGAGGTGGGTTCGGGCGCCGGCGTATCCACGGGTTGAACGCTGGCCTCCGGCGTCGGCTCGGAGGCCTTCGACGTGGGTCTCGGCTCAGGTTCCGGCGCACCGGAGCACGCCGTGAGCGAGAGCGCGAGGAGGAGAGCGATCGTGGCGGAGGTGATGCGGGGGGTCATCGCTGGGCCTTGTCGGGTCGGGTCAGGGATGCAGCAGATCGAGCAGAGGCTCGTGGAGGATGCCGTTGCTGGCGAGCGTCGACCGGGCTGAGATCGTCTCAACGCCGTCGAAGGAGGTCATCCGGCCGCCGGCCTCCCGAACGATCGCGACGGCGGCTGCGATGTCGTACTCCTTGACGCCGAACTCGGCGACCGCATCGACCCGGCCCTCAGCGAGGAGCATGTACGCATACACGTCGCCGTAGGCGCGGTCCCGCCACACGCGGTCCGCGAGCCGGAGCAGCTGATCGAGGTGTCCGGACTCCGACCATTGGGCGATGCTCTGGAAGCTCACGCTCGCGTCGTCCAGAGACTCCACCGCCGAGGTGCGCAGACGTCGGGGACCGGCGTCGGTCGCCGTCCAGGCGCCGGCGCCGGCGGAAGCCCACCAGCGGCGCCCGAGTGCAGGCATGCTCACGACGCCGACCTGCGGCACGCCGTCGATCGCCAGCGCGATCATCGTCCCCCACAGCGGCACGCCTCGGAGGTAGTTCGCGGTGCCGTCGATCGGGTCGATGATCCACTGGCGATGCGTGTCGCCCTCGGCGCCGAACTCCTCGCCGAAGATGCCGTCCTGCGGGCGCTCGGCTGCGAGGACCGCACGGATCGCGCGCTCGGTCGCGAGGTCCGCGTCGGTGACGTGCGAGTTGTCCGCCTTGGTCGAGATGACGAGGTCGGCGCTGTCGAAGCGCGGCAGAGATTGGGCATCGGCCGCATCGGCGAGACGCAGGGCGAGGGCGAGGTCGTCGGAGAGATCGTCGACGCGGGGGGAGGCGGTCACGCTCCCAGGATAGTCGGCGGAAGCGACGGGCTCCGGAGTGCATGACGCATGGCGACACGCGCGGCGGTCGCTCTTCCTCGGCCTCGATTTCGCGTGGGGTCGATCGGCTGGTAATGTAATTCCTCGGCCGGGGGATTCCCCAGGCCACGCACCTCTAGCTCAATCGGCAGAGCAACTGACTCTTAATCAGTGGGTTCAGGGTTCAAGTCCCTGGGGGTGCACGGAACAGCCTCGGATTCTCTCGCCAGAGTCCGGGGCTTTTTCGCGTCCGCGTTCAGCAGGCGGACCCGTTGAGCTAGGGTTCCGGTGAAGCCGAAGCCGAAGCCGAAGCCGAAGCCGAAGCCGAAGCCGAAGCCGAAGCCGAAGCCGAAGCCGAAGCCGACCTGACGGGACGGAGTGCTCCATGGCCACACTGCAGGAGATCCTCGAGGTTCACGTCAGCCGCGGAACCGCGCCGGGCATCATCGGCGTGGATGGTGCGCCCGACGGCGCCATCGAGATCGTCACGGCCGGTGATCTCCGGGCGGACGCGATCGTACGCATCCAGTCCATGACCAAGCCGGTGCTCGCTGTCGCCGCGCTTCGACTCGTCCAAGCCGGACGAGTCGACCTCGACGATCCGGTGCAGACGTGGCTGCCTGAGCTGGCGGATCGTCGAGTCCTCCGCACGACGACATCCCCGCTCGAAGACACCGTGCCGGCAGAGACGCCCATCACTGTGCGCCATCTGCTGACGAACATGTCCGGGTACGGGGTGATGACCGAACCCGGCCCGCTGCAGGAGGCGATGGCTGCGAACCGCACGGAGGCCGGCCAAGAACCGGTGAGGCTCGGTGCAGACGACTGGCTGGCGGCGCTCGGCGAGCTGCCGCTCGCCTTCCAGCCGGGGGAGGGCTGGCGATATCACCACTCCTTCGGCATCCTCGGCATCCTGCTCTCGCGACTGGTCGGCGGCGACCTCGCCGGGCATCTCGCCTCAGATCTGTTCGATCCGCTCGGCATGGTCGACAGCGGGCACACCGTGCCGCTTCTGAAGGCGCATCGCTTGCCTGCCGCCCATCGCCACCACGTGACCGGCGGCCTTGTCGAGGTCGAGCCCGCGGCCGGCGGCTTCTCCGTCGCCCCGGCACCGTTCGACGTCAGTCACTCGGAACTCGTGAGCACGGCATCGGACTACGCCGCGTTCGCGCGGATGCTGGCGGCCGGCGGCCGACACGAGGACGAGGAGTTCCTCGCGCCGGATTTGCTCGCCCAGATGCGATCCGACCAGGTTCCGCCCGCCGTCAAGACACCCGAGAGCTTCTTTCCCGGATTTTGGGAGGGCGCCGGTTGGGGGTTCGGCGTGATGATGCAGACGGACGGGCCGCACGCCGGGCGGTACGGATGGTCGGGCGGGCTCGGTACTGACTTCTACATCGACCCTGACGGCTCGTTCCGGATCGTGCTCACGCAGGTCGAGATGGGGGCGGAGATCATGGGACTGCTGGGGGACGTGACGCGCTGAATGCGAACGCTCAGGTGACCGAGATCACCTCGCCGTCGGTGAGCGCCCGCAGGCCCGCGAAGGTGAGCGGCATGACCGTGTGCGGATGACCGGCCGCCGCCCAGATCACCTCGTGCTCCTCGAGAGCCTCGTCGATGTAGGTGCGTAGGGGAGCGGGATGCCCGGCGGGGGCGACGCCGCCGATCGCCTGTCCTGTCGCCTCGCGGACCACGGATGCCGGGGCCATGACGACCTCCGCGGCGCCGATGCTGCGCGCCAGGGTGTCGAGAGAGGCGCGGTGGCCGCCGCTGGTCATCACGAGCACCGGGTCGCCGTCAGCGAGGAAGACGAGGCTGTTCGCTATCGCGGCGACAGGGCATCCGATCGCCGCGGCGGCCTCGACGGCCGTGCGCGCGGAATCGGGCAGTACGCGGATCTCGGTGTCGATGCCGGCCTCGGCGAGATGCTGCTTGACGAGCAGGCTGCGTTCGGGAAGAGCGGTCACCGCCCCACCGTATCGAACGCAGCCCGCGTCGGCTCAGGCGGCGTCGCCCAGCAGGATCGCCTCGGCATCCTCTGCGAGAGCGTCCTCCGGCTGGTCGTCGATGTGAGCCAGCGTGCGGCGTCCGAGCATCACGGTGAGGGCGGCGAGCAGCACGGCGACGGCGGCGACGAGGTACGGCACGGTGGCGTTGAAGCCGTGCCAGAGGGCCGCAGCGAGCGGCGGGGCCACGGCGCCGCCGAGGAAGCGCACGGCGGAATAGGCCGACGAGGCGACGGATCGGGGGAGGTCCGTGGCCTCCATGACGGCCTCGGTGAGGACCGTGTTCATGACGCCGAGCAGCAGCCCGCCGACGACGATGCAGACGACCAGCGCGGTCGCCGAGGCCACCAGCAGCCCGGCGACGATGAGGTCGAGGGCGAGCAGGGGGAGCACGACGAGGATGATCGTCGTGCGCGGCATCCGGCGCATGAGCGCAGGCGCGACCCACACGCTCGTGAGCGCGAGCGCGACGCCCCAGCCGAAGAAGGTGAAGCCGATGCCCATGGCCCCGAATCCCAGGGGGAACGGAGAGAAGGCGAGGAGGATGAAGAACCCGATGTTGTAGAACAGGGCCGCGACAGCCAGAACCGCGAGCGCCGGTTGCCGCAGGGCCTTGAAGGGTGCCGAGAAGGCGACCGGCTCGCGCTTCCCGCCAGGGCCGCGCAGCAGCAGGAGCACCGCGATGAAGGCGATCGCCATGAGCGCCACCACCCCGAAGAACGGCGCGCGCCAGCTCTGCTCTCCGAGGATGCCGCCGAGAAGAGGCCCGATGGCGATGCCGAGGCCGAGCGCAGCCTCGTACAGGACGATCGCCGCGCCGCTGCCGCCCGACGCGGCGCCCACGATCGTCGCGAGAGCCGTGGAGATGAACAGGGCGTTGCCGAGACCCCAGCCGGCACGGAACCCGATCACTGCGTCGACGCTGCCGCTGAGGGCGCACAGCAGCGCGAACGCGACGATGAGGGCGAGTCCGATCAGCAGCGTCATCTTGGCGCCGATCCGGCTGGAGATCCAGCTGGTCACCAGCATCGCGAGGCCGGTCACGGCGAGATAGCTGGTGAACAGCAGCTCGGTCTCGACCGGGGTCGCCTCGAGCGATTCGGCGATCGCAGGGAGGATCGGGTCGACGAGGCCGATGCCCATGAACGCGACGACGCAGGCGAAGGCGACGGCCCAGACCTGCGCCGGCTGCTTCCATACGGATGATGCCGGGGTGCTCAACGTGCTGCTCCTGTCGATTCTGTGCTGTGGGCGGCGAGGATCTCTGCCGCGCGGGTGAGGACGGCCCAGTCGTCTTCGCCCAGGTCGGCGAAGCGAGGCGCGAGCGTGTCGCGGAACTCCGTCCGCCAGGCGTTCAGCGCGGCTGTGCCCCTGGCCGTGATGCCGACCACGGTGGCTCGGGAGTCGGCGGGGTCGGGGGAGCGCAGGACCAGGCCGTCGTGCTCGAGGCCGCCGATGAGCCGCGTCATGCCGGGCTGCGTGGTGCGGGCCGCCGCCGCGAGCTCGCCCACGCGTTTCGGCCCTGCCGTGTCGAGCAGGCTCAGCACGCGCCACTGCGCCGCGGGCGCGTCATTGCCGGCGTCCTGCGCGGCGATGCGGGCGAGCGCATACCCCGAGAGGACGAGTGAAGGGATGACATCCACGCGATTCATACCATCAAGTATATACCCGATGATATGTAAAGTGGCCGGGTCAGCGTCGCGCGCTGGCGATCCGCGCCGACAGCTGATGCGCGTGCGCGAGCAGCGTGCGTCCGAGATCGGCGATCCGATCGGGGCCGAAGCGGAAGCCGACACCGGTCAGGCTGAGGGCCCATTCCGGTCGTCCGGCTCGATCGAACACGGCGGCCCCGATGCCCCAGCTGCCCTCGACGATCAACCCGGGGTTGATCGCATAGCCCCGCTCCTTCGTCTCGGCCAGCCGTGCGCGGAGAGGCCGTTCGCCGTGCGCGCGGCCCCAGTCGCCCTCCAGCTCCGGATGCCGCTCCAGGTAAGCATCCACATCGTGGTCAGGCAGGAACGCGAGGATGGCGAGGCCTGCGCTGGCCACGCCGAGCGGGAACCGCACGCCCTCGCTCAGCACGAACGAGCGGATCGGGAACGATCCCTCCTCGCGCAGGAGGCACACCGTCTCGTCGGCGCGGCGCACCGAGAAGAACGCGCTCTCCTCGGTCTTCACCGCCAGCGAGCGCACGATGTCGCGGGCGAGAGCGGTCACGTCGTAGCGCGCAGCGGCCACTGTGCCCATGAGGAAGAGCTCTGGTCCCGGCATCCATCGCGCGCCCTCGTCGTCGCGGTCGACGAGGCCCTCGGCGCGCAGGGCGGTCAGCAGGCGATGGGCGGTGGAGCGGGAGAGGTCCGCCGCGCGTGCGAGCTCCTGAAGGCCCGCGCCGTCCGCTCCGGACGCAGTCACGAGTCGCAGCAGATGCGCGGCGCGAGCGATCGCCTGAGCGCCGGGCACGCTCCGGGAAGGACGTTCCATAATGTGGACGCTACTCGGCGATCCGCCCACATCGCAAGAACCGCCTTCCGCTCCGGCGCGGGAAGACGGATGCTGGGACCAGGACACGTCTTCGAAGGAGCATCCGTGATCGACAAGCAATGGGCATCGGCCGCCGAGGCGGTCGCGGACATCGGAGACGGAGCCTCCCTCGCGGTCGGCGGATTCGGTCTCTCCGGCAACCCGATCGCGCTCATCGAGGCGCTCCTGGCTCAGGGCACCAGGGATCTCAGCGTCGTCAGCAACAACTGCGGGGTCGACGACTGGGGACTCGGCGTGCTCCTCGGGGCGCAGCGCATCCGCAAGATGACCTCCTCCTACGTCGGGGAGAACAAGGAGTTCGAGCGGCAGTTCCTGTCCGGGGAGCTGGAGCTGGAGCTCACCCCGCAGGGGACGCTCGCCGAGAAGCTCCGCGCCGGCGGCTCCGGCATCGCGGCGTTCTACACGCAGACCGGTGTCGGCACGCAGGTCGCGGAGGGCGGCCTGCCGCGCCGGTACAACGCCGATGGGAGCGTCGCCGTCGCCTCGCCGGTGAAGGACGTGCGCACCTTCGACGTGAACGGGGAGCCGAAGGAGTTCGTGCTCGAGGAGGCGATCACCACCGACTTCGCGCTCGTGCACGCGGCAGCCGGCGACCGGCACGGCAACCTGATCTTCAACAAGGCCGCGCGCAACTTCAACCCGCTCGCGGCGATGGCGGGCCGGGTGTGCATCGCCCAGGTCGAGCGGCTCGTCGAGCCGGGTGAGCTCGACCCCGACCGCATCCACCTCCCCGGCGTCTACGTGCACCGCATCGTCGAGGTCGGCACCGACATCCCCAAGCGCATCGAGCGACGCACCGTCGCTGCGGAAGGAGCCTGAAATGCCCCTCACCCGAGACGAGATGGCCGCCCGCGCCGCCGCCGAACTGCAGGACGGCGCCTACGTGAACCTCGGCATCGGCCTGCCGACGCTCGTGCCGAACCACGTTCCTGCGGGCGTCACGGTCGTGCTGCAGTCCGAGAACGGCATCCTCGGCGTCGGGCCCTACCCTCGGGAGGACGCCGTCGACCCCGATCTCATCAACGCGGGCAAGGAGACGGTGACCACTCTCCCGGGAGCGGCGTTCTTCGACTCGGCGACGAGCTTCGGGATGATCCGCGGCGGCAAGATCGACGCGGCGATCCTCGGCGCGATGCAGGTGTCCGCGACCGGTGACCTGGCGAACTGGATGATCCCGGGCAAGATGGTGAAGGGCCCGGGCGGCGCCATGGACCTCGTGCACGGGGCCGGCCGGGTGATCGTGCTCATGGAGCACGTCGCGAAGGACGGCTCCGCGAAGATCGTCCACGACTGCTCGCTGCCGCTCACGGGGCGAGGCGTCGTGGATCGCATCATCACCGACCTCGCGGTCATCGACGTCACCGATGAGGGGCTCGTGCTCATCGAGACCGCCCCGGGGGTGAGCGTCGACGAGGTCGTCGCCGCCACAGAGCCGCCTCTCGTCGTCGCCGACGAGCTCAAGAACTGAAGGACAGAAGGATCATGACCGCCACCGACATCGTCATCGTCGCCGCCGCCCGCACTCCGCAGGGGCGGCTGAAGGGCCAGCTCGCGTCGTTCACCGCGCCGCAGCTGGGATCCTTCGCCATTCGCGGCGCGCTCGAGCAGGCCGCGATCGACCCCGCCGAGATCGATGCGGTCATCGTCGGGCAGGTCCTCGCCGCGGGCTCAGGGCAGAACGCGGCCCGCCAGGCGGCGATCGGCGCAGGCATCGGATGGGATGTCCCCGCTCACTCCGTGAACAAGGTCTGCCTCTCCGGTCTCACGGCGATCATCGACGCCGCCCGGATGATCCGCACCGGCGACGCCGAGGTCGTCGTCGCCGCCGGGATGGAGTCGATGACCCGTGCTCCGCACCTGCTCATGGGCTCGCGCGACGGCTGGACCTACGGTTCCGTCGAGGTGCTCGACCACATGGCCTACGACGGGCTCACCGACGCCTACGACCGGGAGAGCATGGGCGCGTCGACCGAGCGCCACAACGCCCGGTACGAGCTCACCCGGGAGGACCAGGATGCCGTGGCGGCCCTGTCGCATCAGCGCGCGGCCGCGGCGCAGGAGTCCGGCGTGTTCGACGCGGAGATCGTCACCGTGTCCGTCCCTCAGCGCCGCGGCGAGCCCATGCTGGTCACGAAGGACGAGGGCGTGCGCCCCGACACCACCGTCGAGTCGCTCGCCGGCCTGCGTGCCGCCTTCGCCGAGGGCGGCTCGATCACGGCCGGCAACTCCTCGCAGATCTCGGACGGCGCCTCCGCCGTCGTCGTCACGACCCGGGCGAATGCCGAGGCGAAGGGCTGGCCGGTGCTCGTCACGGTCGGTGCGAGCGGACAGACCGCCGGCCCCGACAACTCGCTGCAGGCGCAGCCGGCACGCGCGATCGAGAAGGCCTGCGAGAAGCAGGGCATCGCGCCCGCCGACCTCGACCTCGTCGAGATCAACGAGGCCTTCGGCGCCGTGGTGGCACGATCGCAGCGGGAGCTCGGGCTCGATAGCGGGATCGTGAACATCCACGGCGGCGGCATCGCGATCGGTCATCCGATCGGGGCCTCCGGCAACAGGCTCGTCGTGCACGTCGCACACGAGCTCGCCCGTCGCGGCGGCGGGACCGCGGCCGTCGGACTCTGCGGCGGCGGCGGTCAGGGAGAAGCGCTGATCCTCACCCGCTGACGTTCTGACGCCCACGCCCCATCTGACGTCCACGCCCCATCGGAGCGGCGCCGGTCAGGTGGGGCGTCGCGCAGTGCGAATCAGGGCACGTCGGCGCGGCTCAGCGCGCGATGTCGTGGACCTTCTTCTTCCTGCTCTTCTCCGCCTTCGCACGCTCTTTGGCGAGCTTGGCGGCGACAGGGGAGTCGGCGGCCACCGGCAGGCCGCGCTCGGCGCGCCGGGCGTCGACCGCCGTGCCGATGGCCAGGGCGAGGGTGATGCCCCAGCTCAGCCAGGCGAGCACGGCACGCCAGGTGATCGGCGCCTCGCGAGAGCCGCGCAGCAGCGTGGCTCCGGCGGTGATCGCTCCGATGAGTCCGGTCCCGAAGAGGTAGCGCATGCCCCTTACGCTACCCGGCCGAGGAGAATGCCGCGCCGAGCCTTGAGAGACCGATGCGGATGCGCTCGGGGGAGTAGGTCGTGAACGAAAGTCGCAGAGCCCTCACGTCGGCCGGCCCGGCGAAGAAGGGGGAACCGGGGACGAACGCCACGTCATGCGAGAGCGCGGTCGCGAGCGCGGCGGTGGCGTCCATCCCCTCCGGGAGTCTCGCCCACACGAACATCCCCCCGTCCGGCCGGTTCCATTCGCTGCCCGCAGGCAGGGCCTGGGGAAGGGCGTCCAGCATCGCGTCCCGGCGCGCCGCGTAGGCGCCGCGGATCCGGTCGAGGGCATGGGACGCACGTCCGGACGTCAGGTATTGGGCGGCCGCCGCCTGGTCGATGGTCGAGGTGTGCAGATCCGCGGCCTGCTTGGCGATCGTCACGGTCGGCCGGATGTCGGCGGTCGTGCGCACCCATCCGATGCGGAGGCCGGGAGCGATCACCTTCGAGAAGCTGCCCAGGCTCAGCACGTGATCGGGGGCGAGCGTCGCGAGCGAGGGGAGCGGCGCTCCCGAGTAGCGCAACTGCCGGTAGGGCTCGTCCTCGACGATCCGGAACCCGTGGCGCTGGGCGGCGTCCGCGATGCGCTCCCGTGCCGCCAGGTCGTGGGTCCGTCCGGTCGGGTTCTGGAAGGTCGGCACCGTGTAGAAGAACCTCGGGCCGTGCTCGGCGGCGAGCCGCTCCAGAGCGTCGAGGTCGAGCTCGTCACCGGTGTAGGGCACCCCGATGACCCGGGCGCCGGCGAGCGCGAACGTCTGCAGCGCGGCGAGATAGCACGGCTCCTCGACGAGGATCGCGTCGCCGGGGTCGAGGAGCGCCGTGGAGAGCAGCCCGAGTCCCTGCTGCGAACCGGTCGTGACGATGAGGTCGGAGGCGGCGGTCGGCAGTCCATCGGCCGTGTACTGCCGCGCGACCTCCTCCCGAAGGGCGTGGTTCCCCTCCGAGGTCGAGTACTGGAGCACGGCGGGCGTGCGCAGGACCTCGTCGTAGGCCGCGCGGATGCCGTCGAGATCGAACAGCTCCGGCGCCGGGAGGCCGCCCGCGAAGGAGATCACCTCGGGACGCTCGGTGAGCGCGAGCAGCTCCCGCACCGGCGACGTCTTCGCGGAACCGGCGCGGGCGGAGCGGCCGGGGAGGGCGACGATCGAGGTGCTCGGGGACATGGACACGGGGCCTCCTCGGACTCGGCGGGTCCGACCACCCTACAAGCCGACTCCCGCCCTCGAGACCCGCGCGCCGGTCACCGGCAGTCACGGGCCGAGCGGAGCACCCGGCGACTCGGATAGCATAGGCGAGCCTTACCTTCTGAGAGGAACCCGCATGTCGAAGGTCCCGTTCCGCCTGCTCGCGCTCGCCACCGCGGCGACCGCCGCCGCCGCTCTGGCCGGCTGCGCCCCGGCCGCAGAGAAGCCGTCAGCCGATGACGAGGCGCTCGTCATCTACAACGCGCAGCACGAGCAGCTGACGGAGGAGTGGACGAAGGCGTTCACGGAGGAGACCGGCATCGAGGTCTCCATCCGCAACGGCGGCGACAGCGAGCTCGCCAACCAGATCGTCGTCGAGGGCGAGGCCTCGCCCGCCGACGTCTTCCTCACCGAGAACTCCCCGGCGATGTCGCTCGTCGAGGAGGCCGGTCTCTTCGCCCCTGTCGACGAGGCGACCCTGGAGGCTGTCCCGGCGTCCTTCCGCCCCGGCAGCGGCGACTGGGTCGGAATCGCCGCCCGCGACACCGTGCTGGTCTACAACCCCGACCTCATCTCCGAGGACGAGCTCCCGGCCTCGATCATGGAGCTGCAAGACCCGAAGTGGAAGGGCCAGTGGGGCGGCGCACCCGGCGGCGCCGACTTCCAGGCGATCGTCTCCGCGATCCTCGAGGTCGAGGGAGAGGATGCCGCCGAGGCGTGGCTCGAGGGCATGAAGGAGAACGCCAAGATCTACCGCAACAACATCGTCACGATGAAGGCGGTGAACGCCGGCGAGGTGCCGATGGGCATCATCTACCACTACTACTGGTACCGCGACCAGGCCGACACGGGAGAGAACACCGAGAACACCGCCCTGCACCGGTTCGCCCCACAGGACGCCGGCGCCTTCGTGAGCATCTCGGGTGGCGGCATCCTCGCCTCCAGCACGCGCGCCGGGGAGGCGCAGGAGTTCCTCGCATGGCTCGTCGGGGAGCAGGGCCAGACGATCCTCGGCGAGGGCTACAGCTACGAGTACCCGGTCGCGAGCGGCATCCCCGCGCGCGATCCGCTGCCGGCGCTGGAGACCCTGGGCGCTGTCGAGATCGACCCGTCGGCGCTGAACAGCCCGAAGGTGATCGAGCTGATGACGCAGGCAGGGCTGCTCTGACCCAGCAGATCGCGCCGCAGGGGTCCGCGCCGACGCGGATCCTCCCGCCTCGACGGCGCCCGGTTCCCTTCGGCCTCGTGGCCGTGGTCGCGGTCGCCGCGCTCCTCGCCCTGATCCCGGTCGGCTATGTCGTCGTGTCGACGGCGGGGACGGGCGCCGAGCAGCTCGGCGCCCTCCTGTGGCGGCCGCGGATCGCCGAGCTCCTCGTCAACACCGTGCTGCTCGTCGTGCTCGGGGTGACGGCATCCGTCGTCGTGGGCGTCGGCGGCGCCTGGCTCGTGGAGCGCACGACCCTGCCGCTGCGCCGCTTCTTCGCGGTCGCCCTCGCGGCGCCGCTCGCGATCCCCGCCTTCGTGACGAGCTACGGCTGGGCGACGCTCGCCCCGTCGATCTCCGGGCTGTGGGGCGCCGTGCTGATCTCCGCCTGCGCGTACGCGCCGCTGATCTACCTGCCTGCCGTCGCCGCGCTGCGCGGACTCGACCCCGCCCTCGAGGAGACGGCCCGCTCTCTCGGCCACGGATCATGGAGGGTCTTCTTCCGAGTGATCCTCCCGCAGCTGCGCATCGCCACGCTCGGCGGCGGACTCGTTGTGTCGCTCCACCTGCTCGCCGAGTACGGCGCTTACGCCTTCCTGCAGTTCGACACCTTCACCACGGCGATCATGGACGCGTACCGCGCGAACTTCGGCGGCGCGAACGCCGCCTCGATGGGGGCGGTGCTCACCGCGCTGTGCCTCATCCTCGTCGCCGGGGAGTCCCGCCTGCGCGGACGCGCGGAGTACTTCTCCCTCGGAGGCACGCGAGTGGCACGTCGCGTCGGTCTCGGGGCCGGGACGGCTCCGGCTGTCGCGGCGCTCGTCGTCGTGGTCACGGCATCCCTGGTCGTCCCGCTGTCGACGGTCGTGCGCTGGCTCCTGCTCACCGATGCCGCGGACTGGGCGCCCGTGTGGGCGCCGATCGCGCAGACGGTGGCGTACGCCGTGGCCGGCGCGCTCGCGTGCACGGCCCTCGCGCTTCCGATCGCCTGGCTGGCGGTCCGGCACCGCGGGCGCCTGAGCCGCGTGCTCGAAGGGTCGTTCTACCTCGCCGGAAGCCTCCCCGCCATCATCGTCGCCCTGGCCCTCGTGGCCGCGGCGCTGCGGCTGGTCCCGGCGGTCTACCAGACGGCGGTCACCGTGGTCGCCGCCTACGTCATCCTCTTCCTGCCCCGCAGCCTCGTCCCCGTCAGGGCCGGGCTCGCGCAGATCCCGCCCGGCTGGGAGGAGGCCGCCCGCTCCCTCGGCGCGTCGCCGACCCGGGCGCGGCTGCGCATCACCCTCCCGCTGCTCGTGCCGGCGATGGCGAGCGGCGCCGCGCTCGTCGCGATCGGCGCGGCGAACGAGCTCACCGCCACGCTCCTGCTCGCCCCGACGGGCACGGCCACCGTGGCCACCGCCTTCTGGTCCGCCGCCTCCAACGTGGAGTACATCGCCGCGGCCCCCTTCGCCCTCGCCCTGGTCATCCTCTCGGTGCCCGCGGTCCATCTGATGTTCTCTGAGGCCACCTCACGGAGGAGCGCATGAACCTTCGTCTCGCCGATGTCGGAAAGTCCTTCGGCGCGGTCCCCGTGCTGTCCGGCGTGACGCTCGACGTCCCGCCGGGTTCCCGGATGGCCCTCGTCGGACCGTCCGGCAGCGGTAAGAGCACGCTCCTGCGGATGATCGCGGGATTCGAGCGGCCGGATGCCGGGAGCATCCGCCTGGGCGACACGGTGCTCGCCGACGAGCGCACGGTCGTGCCGGCTCACCGCCGGGGCATCGGCTACGTCCCCCAGGACGGCGCGCTCTTCCCGCACCTGTCCATCGCGCGCAACATCGCGTTCGGGCTCCCGCGGAGCGCCGACAGGGCCGCACGGGTCCGCGAGATGATGGAGCTCACCTCCCTCGATCCGGCCCTCGCCGAGCGTGCCCCGCACGAGCTGTCCGGCGGCCAGCAGCAGCGTGCGGCTCTCGCCAGGGCGCTCGCCCCGGCACCGCGCGTCCTGCTTCTCGACGAGCCTTTCAGCGCCCTGGACACGGCCCTGCGGAGCCAGACCAGGGAGGCGACGATCGACATCCTCGAGCGCGCGGGCGTCACCAGCGTGCTCGTCACGCACGATCAGGACGAGGCGCTCTCGTTCGGCGACCTCATCGGCGTCGTCGGGCGCGGAGTGCTCGCCCAGTCGGGGGAGCCGGCGGCCGTCTTCGATGCCCCGGTCGATCTGGAGGTCGCGAGATTCCTCGGCGCCGCCCTGGAGCTGCCTGCCCGGCGGACCGGTCAGGGTGAGGTGCGCTGCGCGCTCGGCACGATCGCCCTGCGGCATGACTTCGCCGGCCCGGCATCCGAGGGCGTCGTGATGATCCGGCCCGAGCAGGTGATGTCGACGCCGGCCGGCGCCGGGCGGGTCGACGCGACGATCACGGCGCGCCGGGCCACCGGAGCGCGGTCCGAGCTGCGCCTGGTCGTCGACGGAGGCGAGGCCGTGCGGTTCTGGCTGCCCGTGCCGACGCACCGCGCGCTGGTGACCAGGGATGGGGACGCCGTGGGGCTCGTCGTCGACGGCGGAGGCGTGTTCTACGCGCCGGACGGGCGCTGAGCGCTCTCGCGCCGGGCGCCTGCGAGCCGGCGGGCTGAGGCTGCGACCCATCGGTGCACGGCCCAGGCCGCGATGCCGACGACGAAGGAGAGCACGGTCCCGGCCAGGGGAGCGCCCGCCTCGAACGGCGGGTACACGACCCAGTGGGTCAGGTAGACGAAGAAGGATGCCGAGGCGATCAGCGTGAGCGCCGGGTGGATGACGGCGGGCACGCGCACGGAGGGGATCCAGATCAGCGCGAGCACCCCCGCCAGCACGATCCCCTCGCGCAGCGGCTCACCGAAGAAGCCGGCGATGAGCAGCGCGGAGGCGATACTCACGACGACCCGCCGGGGCCCGGTGTCGGCGCGGGCGATCGCCCAGCCCAGGGCGAGGCACCACAGCACCGTGGGCAGGGCGTAGCGCTCGACGTGGTGCGCCTCGACGCCGATCAGCGCGAACCGCAGCGTCACCGCGCCCGCGAGCACGGACAGGGCGAACGCCCAGGGGGCGCCGCGCTCCAGCCTGTCGACGGCGCGGATGCCGAAGGCGACGGCCAGCGCGATCGCCGTCCACACGAACGCTTCGAGGAACCAGAACTGCCATTGCTCGTTCCACCGCCCATCCGACGGGACGGTGTTGTTCAGCAGCAGGGCGGTGGCCGGCGCGTACTTGCCGCTCAGCAGCGCGACGGCCGAGATCCACAGCACCGCCGGGACGGCGACCTGCGCCGCGACACCGAGCAGGCGCCGTGGACGCGACCCCTGCGGGGCGAGCGCGAAGCGGACCAGGTTGTACCCGGCGACGACGAGCAGCAGGTGCGCGCCGCCCTTGAGCGAGAACCCGTCGGCGAGGAAAAGGTCGGCGTGGGTTCCGACGATGAGCACGATCGCGAGCGCGCGGAGCAGGACCGGGGTCTCCAGCGCACGCGTCCGGCGGGAGCGTGCCGGGCTCCGGGTGGGTTCGTGCGCGGCCGGGGCGGCGAGGTCGCGCGGGGAGCGCGAGGGCCAGTCCCGGGGGAGCGGGCCCAGGAGCTCCTCGAGACGCACGGATGTCTCCACGTAGCTCAGAGAGTCCCCGCCCAGATCGGCGAAGCTGTCGTCGACGGTCGCCTGCGGGGTGTCCGTGCACAGTGCGAGCACGGCCCGCACCCGCTCAGGCGTGACGCCGTGCCCCTGGTCGGAGCCCGGGGCGGGCTGCGTCTGTGAGGCAGCCCGGTGGTGCGCGAGGAGCGCCGCGTTGTCCGGCTTTCCGGAGGAGGTCACCGGGAAGGCGTCGACCAGGTGCACGCGGACGTGGCGTCGGGGGATGCCGATGCGCCGGGCGACCGCCGCAGCCGCCTGCGTCACGGAGCGGGCGTCGCGCACGAAGACGAGGAGCTCCTCGCCGTCGGCGGCGACGCGCGCCGGGATCCTCTCGGCCTCGAGTTCCCGCTGCACGCCGTCGAGGTCGATCCGGAGCCCGTAGATCTTCACGAACCGGTTGAGCCGGCCGACGATCTCGACATAGCCGTCGGGGCGCATCCTGGCGAGATCTCCGGTGCGGAGCTCCTCGATGTCGCGGCCGCGCGACAGATCCTCCGGGGACTCCGCGTAGCCCATCATGACGTTGTCGCCGGAGTACACGAGCTCGCCGGCACCGGAGTCGTCTGGGCTGTCGATGCGGAACGCGCCGCCGGGAACAGGGCGTCCGATCGATCCGGCGCCGCTGATCGCGTCCCGCGGGGGCAGATACGACATCCGCGCCGTCGCCTCGGTCTGACCGTACATGGTGAAGAAGTCGAAGCCGAGGGTCTCGCCCGCCGCGGCGTAGCCTCGCACGCGCTCGGGGGCGAGCCTGCCGCCCGCCTGGGTGACGTAGCGGACCGTGTGCGGCAGGCGGCTTGCGCCGCCGACGGCATCCAGAAGGTCGAAGGTGTACGGGACCCCGGCGAACCCGGTGATGCCGCCCTCGGCGGCGCGGGACCAGAACCCGTCGTCGGACACCGAGTCCTCGCTGAGCACGAGCGCGGCGCCGACGAGGAGGTGGCTGTGCAGCACGCTGAGCCCGTAGCAGTAGTGCAGAGGCAGGGTGGTCGCGGCGCGGTCAGAGGAGGTGAGTCCGAGGTACTCGGCGATCGCCGCGGCGTTGGAGACGAGGTTCGTCGCGGAGAGGCGGACGAGCTTCGGCGATCCGGTCGACCCGGACGTGCTCATCAGCAGCGCGAGGTCGGGATGCAGCTCGTGGGCGGTCCCGGGCCGGCGCTCTCGGAGCGCACCGCCGGAGAACACCACGTCGGGGTCGAAGCGCTCCTGCAGCGCCCTCCGCGTGCGGACGGACGGCTCGTCGTCGCCCGCCGGCACGAGGAGCACGGGGTGCCCGCCGCAGAGGGCCGCGAGATAGGCGGCGACGGCCTCGACGCTGCTGCGCGCCTCGACCATGACGAGACGCCGGGTGGTGCCGAGCACCTCCGCGAGGCCGTCGATACGGCGGCGGAGCTCGCCGTAGGTGATGGTCTCGCGGTCGCCGAACAGCGCGGGCGCGTCTGTGGCGCCGCGCAGCAGATCGACTGCGGGAAGGGGGGTGACGGGAAGCACGGGCTACTCCTTGCAAGGTGAGCCTAACCTATGAAGCTGAATGCCGCGGATGGTGTGACGGGCGGATAGAATCGATTCCGGGCGCACAGCGCCCGGAAGCTGTGTAACTACCGGCCGTCGGCATCCCGGCGGACAGCGGCGGCACCCGAACCCGCGTCCGCGGACGCGCGAGAGCCATGACACACGCACCATCGCAGACACCTGCGCCGGCCGAGCAGACCCTGCTCCGGATCGCCGGCCTGCCCTACTTCCTGATCGCGTTCGTCGCGCGACTGCCGTTCGCCATGATGGTCGTCGGCGTCCTCACCGTCGTCGTCTCGGCGCGCGGCTCGCTGTCGCTCGGCGGACTCACCTCCGCGGCCGTCGGCGTCGGCACCGCCTGCTTCGGCCCCCTCCTCGGCGCCGCGGCTGACCGGTTCGGCCAGCGCACCGTCCTGGCCGTGCTCGCAGTCGCGAACGGCGCCATGCTCGTGCTGTTCACGGTCGTCGTCTACGGCGCGGCCGCGGACCCCTTCGTGCTGCTCTCCGCGTTCGGCATCGGAGCCACGGCGCCGCAGGTCGCACCGATGTCCCGCTCCCGGCTGGTGACGATGATCACCGAGCGGATGCCGGAGGCGGTGCGCCCGCGGACCATCTCCGGCACCATGGCCTACGAGTCGGCCGCAGACGAGACCGTGTTCGTCTTCGGGCCGTTCCTCGTCGGCGTCCTCGCCTCGGCGATCGCCCCGTGGGCGCCGCTGGCCTGCGCCGCCGTGCTCACCGTCGCGTTCGTGGGGGCGTTCGCCCTGCACCCCTCAGCCCGCGCCATCTCCATCCACCGCTCCGCCGACGGCACGGCGCCCTCCGCCGCATCCGAGCTGTTCGCCCCCGCGCTGCTGGTGGTCGTGCTCGGCGTCGTCGGCGTCGGGCTGTTCTTCGGCACGATGCTCACCGCTCTCACGTCCTTCATGGCCGACCGCGGCGTGCCGGAGCAGGCCGGTCTGCTCTACGGGGTGATGGGCGTCGGCTCGGCGGTGCTCGCGCTCGGCGTCGCCTGGCTCCCGCCGCGGTTCTCCCTGCGCGCCCGCTGGCTCGCGTTCGCCGGCATCCTCCTCGCCGGGAGCGTGCTGCTGCTCGTCGTGGACTCCGTGGGGCTCATGATCGTGGCGCTCGCGATCATGGGCGTGGGCATCGGCCCGACGCTGGTGACCCAGTACAGCTTCGGCGCCGCCAGGGCACCGCTCGGCAGGTCCGCCACGGTCATGACCATGCTGGGCTCCGGCATCGTGGTCGGGCAGTCGATCGGCGCCGCGGTCACCGGGGAGCTCGCCGAATCGGCCGGCACGCCGACGGCGCTCCTGCTGCCCGTGATCGCGGCATGCGTCGCCTTCGCAGCCGGTCTGGCGAACTGGCGTCTCTCCGCCGTCCGGCCGCGTTCCGCCCGCGGCTGAGCATCCTCGATAGCCTGGGGTGACCGATCGCAGGCGTGAGGAGCCCCCATGACCGTCGCAGAGTTCGTCGTCGTCGCCAACAGGCTGCCGGTCGACCGGATCGTCGGCCCCGACGGGGAGGAGAGCTGGCGGACCTCGCCAGGTGGCCTGGTCGCCGCGCTCGAGCCGATGATGCAGAGCATGCACGGTGCGTGGGTCGGCTGGCCGGGACAGGCGGATCTGGAACTCGAGCCGTTCGAGGCCGACGGCATCCAGCTCGTCCCCGTCCCGCTCAGCGAGCAGGAGGTCGCGGACTACTACGAGGGGTTCTCGAACGACACGATCTGGCCGCTCTACCACGACGTGATCGCGCCCCCGCAGTATCACCGGGAGTGGTGGGATGCGTACGTCACGGTGAACCGCCGGTTCGCGCAGGCCGCGGCGGCGGCGGCCGCGCCGGACGGCACGGTCTGGGTGCACGACTATCAGCTGCAGCTGGTGCCGCAGATGGTGCGCGAGCTCCGGCCGGATGTGACCATCGGCTACTTCCATCACATCCCGTTCCCCGCGCACGGCCTGTACGCGCAGCTGCCGTGGCGCGATCACGTGCTGCGCGGGCTGCTCGGAGCCGACGTCATCGGGTTCCAGCGCGTGCAGGACGCGACGTACTTCCTCACGGCGGTCCGCCGCCGGCTCCGCTACGAGGTGAAGGGGCCGACGGTGGCCGTGCCGGCCGGAGAAGACGGCGCCGTCCGCACAGCCGTCGCCCGGGCCTTCCCGATCTCGATCGACACCGCCCCCTATCTCGAGCTCGCGGCGCGTCCTGATGTCAGGGCCCGCGCCGCCGAGATCAGGGCGAGCCTGGGGAACCCGTCCCGCATCCTCCTCGGCGTCGACAGGCTCGACTACACCAAGGGGATCGGGCACCGGATCAAGGCGTACGGCGAGCTCCTCGCCGAGGGGCGGCTGCACGTCGAGGACGTCACTCTCGTCCAGGTGGCCAGCCCCAGCCGCGAGCGCGTGGACGCCTACGTGCACCTGCGAGACGAGATCGAGCTCGCGGTCGGCCGGATCAACGGCGACACCGACACGATGGGCCACACCGCGATCAGGTACCTGCACCAGGGCTACCCCAGGGAGGAGATGGTCGCGCTGTATCTCGCCGCCGACGTCATGCTCGTCACCGCGCTGCGCGACGGGATGAATCTCGTCGCCAAGGAGTACATCGCCACCCGCGCGGACAACCGTGGCGTGCTCGTGCTCAGCGAGTTCACCGGTGCCGCCGATGAGCTCCGTCAGGCGGTGCGGGTGAACCCGCACGACATCGAAGGGCTGAAGGACGCCATCATGACCGCCGTCGAGATGCCCGCGGCCGAGCAGGGACGACGGATGCGGGCGCTGCGGCGTCGTGTGCTCGAGAACGACGTGAACACGTGGTCCTCCTCCTTCCTCGCCGCCCTCGCCGACGTCCGCGAGCGCTGATCGCATGACCCGATCGTGGACCCCCGGAACCGCTGACGCCGCGCTGAGCGCGATCGCCGCCACGCCGCGGCTGGTGGTCGCACTCGACTTCGACGGCACGGCCTCGCCGTTCGTGACGGACCCGATGTCTGCTCGCGCGCTGCCGGAGGTCGTCGTGCAGGTGGAGCGCCTCACCGCGCTCCCGGACACCGTCGTCGCCTACGTGTCGGGGCGCAGCATGGACGACCTCCGCGTGATCACGGAGCACACGGACGATTCGCCGATCGTCCTCGCGGGGTCGCACGGAGCGCAGTACTGGTATCCCGGCAGCGGCGACGCCGACGCGCGCGGGGAAGCCGCGGAGGATGCCGAGCGCGAGGCCCTGTGGGTCGCCGCCCGGCCGATCATCGACCGCTACGAGGGGGTGGAGCTCGAGCAGAAGACCTTCGGGATGGGAGTGCACACCCGCGCGGCGTCCCCCGAGATCGAGGAGCAGGTGTTCGCGGCGATCGACGCCCTCGTCGCCGAGCAGCTGCCGCACTGGCGGCGGCGCGCGGGCAACCGCGTGCTCGAATTCTCCTCACGGGCCGAGGGCAAGGATGCCGCCATGCAGGCGCTCCGTGAGCGCTTCGACGCCACCGGCATCCTGTTCGCCGGCGACGACGTGACGGATGAGGACGCGATGCGCGTGCTCTCCGACGGTGACCTCGGCGTGCGAGTGGGCCCGGGGGAGACCGCCGCGACGCTCCGTGTGGACAGTCCACAACAGATCGCCGCGCTTCTGGAGCAGCTGGCGGACGAACGCGCCGCGCGTCGGGAATAGACTGCCGTCATGTCCTCGCTCGATAACGCCGCGAACGCGTCCGCAGACATCGACATCAAGCCCCGCAGCCGCGTCGTCACCGACGGCATCGAGGCGACCACCTCCCGCGGCATGCTCCGCGCCGTCGGCATGGGCGACGCCGACTGGGAGAAGCCGCAGATCGGCATCGCCTCCAGCTGGAACGAGATCACCCCCTGCAACCTGAGTCTCGACCGGCTCGCACAGGGCGCCAAGGAGGGCGTGCACGCCGGCGGTGGCTACCCGCTGCAGTTCGGCACCATCTCCGTGTCCGACGGCATCTCGATGGGCCACGAGGGCATGCATTTCTCGCTCGTGTCCCGCGAGGTGATCGCCGACTCCGTCGAGACCGTGATGATGGCGGAGCGCCTGGACGGATCGGTCCTCCTCGCCGGCTGCGACAAGTCGATCCCCGGCATGCTCATGGCCAGTGCCCGCCTCGACCTCTCCAGCGTGTTCCTCTACGCAGGCTCCATCGCCCCGGGCTGGGTCAAGCTCTCCGACGGCACCGAGAAGGACGTCACGATCATCGACTCGTTCGAGGCGGTCGGCGCCTGCCGTGCCGGCCTCATAAGCGAGGAGGACCTCAAGCGCATCGAGTGCGCGATCGCGCCCGGCGAGGGCGCCTGCGGCGGAATGTACACGGCGAACACCATGGCATCGGTCGCCGAGGCGCTGGGACTCAGCCTCCCCGGCTCCGCAGCACCGCCCGCGGCCGACCGCCGTCGCGACTACTTCGCGCACCGCTCCGGCGAGGCCGTGGTCAACCTCCTCCGGCAGGGGATCACCACCCGCGACATCCTCACCAAGGAGGCGTTCGAGAACGCGATCGCCCTGGCGATGGCGCTCGGCGGCTCCACGAACGTCGTGCTGCACCTGCTCGCGATCGCCCGCGAAGCCGAGGTCGAGCTCAGCCTGCACGACTTCAACCGCATCGGCGACAGGGTGCCGCACGTCGCGGACATGAAGCCCTTCGGCAAGTACGTCATGAACGACGTCGACCGTCACGGCGGCATCCCGGTGATCATGAAGGCGATGCTCGACGAGGGACTCCTGCACGGCGACGCGCTCACCGTGACCGGCAGGACCCTCGCCGAGAACCTCGCCGAGCTCGACCCGCAGCCGATCGACGGCACGGTCATCCACACCTTCGACAACCCGATCCACGCGACCGGCGGCCTCACGATCCTGCACGGATCGCTCGCCCCGGAGGGCGCGGTCGTGAAGACCGCAGGCTTCGACGCCGCGGTGTTCGAAGGCCCTGCGCGCGTGTTCGAGCGCGAGCGCGCCGCGATGGACGCCGTCGCCGAGGGGACCATCGAGCCCGGCACCGTGATCGTGATCCGCTACGAGGGCCCCAAGGGCGGCCCTGGCATGCGCGAGATGCTGGCGATCACCGCGGCCATCAAGGGCGCGGGGCTCGGAAAAGATGTACTACTCTTGACAGACGGACGATTCTCAGGCGGCACAACCGGCCTGTGCATCGGCCACATAGCACCCGAAGCGGTGGACGCAGGTCCCATCGCCTTCGTGCGCGATGGTGATCTGATACGGGTCGATATCGCAGCTCGCTCTCTCGACCTACTCGTCGACGAGGCGGAGCTCGCCTCCCGCCGCTCTGGCTGGGAGCCGCTTCCCCCGCGCTATACCCGTGGCGTTCTTGCCAAGTACTCACGTCTCGTGCGCTCTGCCGCAGAAGGCGCGACGACCGGCTGACTCGCGTCGTGCCCCTCGGCATCCGACGCGCCGCCCACAGACCACCCAGAAGGAAAGACATGACTGCTGACTCCGTCTCGGCCGTGCCGAGGCCGCCCGCCCGCCAGACCGCCGCTCCCGAGCTCACCGGAGCGGAGGCCGTCGTCCGCTCGCTCGAGCTCCTCGGCGTGACCGACGTCTTCGGTCTCCCCGGCGGCGCCATCCTGCCCGTCTACGACCCGCTGATGTCGGCAGCGAGCCTGCGACACATCCTCGTCCGTCACGAGCAGGGCTCCGGTCACGCGGCCGAGGGCTACGCGTCGGCATCCGGCAAGGTGGGCGTCTGCATCGCCACCTCCGGCCCCGGTGCCACGAACCTCGTCACCGCGATCGCGGACGCATACATGGACTCCGTGCCGCTGCTCGCGATCACCGGCCAGGTGTTCTCGACGCTGATGGGCACGGACGCGTTCCAGGAGGCCGACATCGTCGGCATCACGATGCCGATCACCAAGCACTCTTTCCTCGTGAAGGACGCGGCGGAGATCCCGCGTGCGATCGCCGCGGCGTACGAGATCGCTTCCACGGGCCGCCCCGGCCCGGTGCTCGTCGACATCACCAAGGACGCCCAGCAGGCGACCGCGCCGTTCGTCTGGCCGCCGAAGATCGACCTGCCCGGCTACCGCCCGGTGACCAAGGCGCACGGCAAGCAGATCCAGGCCGCCGCGGCCCTGCTCGCCGAGGCCAAGAAGCCGGTGCTGTACGTGGGCGGCGGCGTGATCCGCGGCCGGGCGTCGGCGGAGCTCCTGGAGCTCGCCGAGGCGACCGGTGCGCCGGTCGTCACCACGCTGATGGCCCGTGGCGCCTTCCCCGACTCGCACCCGCAGCACCTCGGCATGCCGGGCATGCACGGCACGGTTCCCGCGGTGCTCGCCCTGCAGGAGGCCGACCTGCTCGTGTCCCTCGGCGCGCGGTTCGACGACCGCGTCACCGGCAAGGCCGCGCTGTTCGCTCCGCACGCCAAGGTCGTGCACGTCGACATCGATCCCGCGGAGATCTCCAAGATCCGCACCGCCGATGTCCCGATCGTGGGGGATGTGCGCGACGTCCTGATCGACCTCGAGACCGCCTTCCGCAGTGCCACCGGCAACACCAAGCCGGACATCGAGGAGTGGTGGTCGTACCTCGACGGCCTCCGCAAGGAGTTCCCGCTCGGGTACGCGCCCACGACCGACGGCCTTCTGGCCCCGCAGTACGTGATCCAGCGCATCGGCGAGCTGACCGGCCCGGAGGGCATCTATGCCGCCGGCGTGGGGCAGCACCAGATGTGGGCGGCGCAGTTCATCAAGTACGAGCGCCCGAACGCGTGGCTGAACTCCGGCGGAGCCGGCACCATGGGGTACTCGGTGCCCGCTGCGATGGGCGCCAAGGTCGCCGAGCCCGACCGCCCGGTGTGGGCGATCGACGGCGACGGCTGCTTCCAGATGACCAACCAGGAGCTCGCGACCTGCACGATCAACGACATCCCCATCAAGGTCGCCATCATCAACAACTCCTCGCTGGGCATGGTCCGCCAGTGGCAGACGCTGTTCTACGACGGCCGGCATTCGAACACCGACCTGAACACCGGACACGGCACCGCGCGCATCCCGGACTTCGTCAAGCTCTCCGAGGCCTACGGCTGCCTCGCGATCCGGGTGGAGAAGGAGGAGGAGGTGGATGCGGCAATCAAGCTCGCCCTCGAGACGAACGATCGTCCCGTGGTGATCGACTTCGTCGTCAGCGCCGACTCCATGGTGTGGCCGATGGTGCCGCAGGGCGTGAGCAACAGCTACGTCCAGTACGCCCGCGACCACGCACCCGCTTTCGAAGACGAGGAGGACTGACCATGTCGACTCACGTGCTGAGCCTGCTGGTGGAGAACACCCCCGGCCTCCTGACCCGCGTCGCCGGCCTCTTCGCCCGTCGCGGCTTCAACATCGACTCCCTCGCGGTGGGCGTCACCGAGGTGCCCGGCATCTCGCGGATCACCGTCGTCGTCGACGTCGAGGACCTCCCGCTGGAGCAGGTGACCAAGCAGCTGAACAAGCTGATCAACGTCATCAAGATCGTCGAGCTCGATCCGTCGAACTCTGTGCAGCGCGACCACATGCTCGTCAAGGTGCGCACCGACAACGCGACCCGCTCCAACGTGATCGAGGTCGTGAACCTGTTCCGCGCCTCGGTCGTGGACTACGCACCGGACGCGCTCGTGGTGGAGGTCACCGGCGACAAGGGCAAGGTCGAGGCGATGCTGAAGGCGCTCGAGCCCTTCGGCATCAAGGAGATCGCCCAGTCCGGACTCCTCGCGATCGGCCGTGGCGGCAAGAGCATCACAGAGCGCGTCCTGCGCGGCTGAACCCACTGATCGGTCGTCGAGCGAGCGAAGCGAGACGAAACGCCCGATCCCCCAGAGAACTTCACGAACCACAATCAAGGAGAAACAACAAGTGAGCACCGAGATCTTCTACGACGCAGACGCCGATCTGTCCATCATCCAGGGCAAGAAGGTCGCGATCGTCGGCTACGGCTCTCAGGGACACGCCCACGCGCAGAACCTGCGCGACTCGGGCGTCGAGGTCGCGATCGCCCTCAAGGAGGGCTCGAAGTCCGCCGCCAAGGCGGAGGAGGCCGGCTTCCCGGTGAAGACCGTCGCCGACGCGACCCAGTGGGCCGACCTCATCATGATCCTCGCGCCGGACCAGCACCAGCGCACGATCTACAGCGAGTCGATCGCCCCGAACCTCACGGCGGGCAAGACCCTCGCCTTCGCGCACGGCTTCAACATCCGCTTCGGCTACATCGACGCTCCCGAGGGCGTCGACGTGATCCTGGTCGCGCCGAAGGCTCCCGGTCACACCGTTCGTCGTGAGTTCGTCGCGGGCCGCGGCATTCCGGACATCATCGCCGTCGAGCGCGACGCCTCCGGCACCGCCTGGGCGACCGCCCTCTCCTACGCGAAGGCGATCGGCGGCACCCGTGCCGGCGTCATCAAGACGACCTTCACCGAGGAGACCGAGACCGACCTGTTCGGCGAGCAGGCCGTGCTCTGCGGTGGCGTCAGCCACCTCGTGCAGGCCGGCTTCGAGACCCTCGTCGAGGCGGGCTACCAGCCGCAGATCGCGTACTTCGAGGTGCTCCACGAGCTGAAGCTCATCGTCGACCTCATGTGGGAGGGCGGCATCGCCAAGCAGCGCTGGTCGGTCTCCGACACGGCCGAGTACGGCGACTACGTCTCCGGCCCGCGCGTGGTCACGCCGGAGGTCAAGGCCTCGATGAAGGCCGTGCTCGACGACATCCAGTCGGGGGCCTTCGCCAAGCGCTTCATCGACGACCAGGACAACGGCGCCGAGGAGTTCCTCTCGCTCCGCGCCCAGGAGGAGTCGCACCCCATCGAGGCGACCGGCAAGGAGCTGCGCGCTCTGTTCGCCTGGAAGCAGCAGGACGAGGACTACGTCGACGGCAGCGCTGCGCGCTGATCCGACCACGTGACGGCAGCGCTGCGCGCTGATCCGCTCGCAGGAAGAGGGCGTCCCCCTGAGGGGGCGCCCTCTTCGCGTGCCTGTGCGACCCGTAGACATCCGATGTCTGTGAGTAGAATGGGGGTATGCGACAGGACTGGTTCGACCGCGCCCGCTTCGGGATGTTCGTGCACTTCGGCCTCTACAGCGGCGCCGCCCGGCATGAGTGGGTGCAGAACTACGAGCGGCTCACGGATGCCGACTACCGGCAGTACTTCGATCACTTCGAGCCTGATCTGTTCGACGCGCGCGCGATCGCGCGACGGGCGCGGGAGACGGGCATGGGCTACGTGGTGCTCACCACGAAGCACCACGAGGGCTTCTGCCTCTGGGACTCCGCCCACACCGACTTCACCGCGACGACGGCGTGCGGTCGCGATCTCGTCCGCGAGTTCGTCGACGCCGTCCGGGCCGAGGGGCTGAAGGTCGGGCTCTACCACTCGCTCATCGACTGGCACCACCCGGACTTCACGGTCGACTGGAACCATCCGCGCCGCGACGATGACGAGGCCGCCGCACTGAACGACGGACGGGACATGGCCCGCTATCGCGCCTACCTCCACGGACAGGTGCGGGAACTGCTCACCGGGTACGGCGACATCGACTATCTCTTCTTCGACTTCACCTACCCGGAGCAGAAGGACGGCTGGCAGGGCAAGGGGCCGGAGGACTGGGATTCGGAATCGCTGCTCGCGATGTGCCGGGAACTCCAGCCGGGGATGCTCGTGAACGACCGCCTCGGCATCCCCGCCGATTTCGTCACGCCCGAGCAGTACCAGCCGACCTCGCCGCTCACCCTGGACGGCGCTCCCGTGGCGTGGGAGGCGTGCCAGACGCTGAACGGCTCGTGGGGATACGACCGGGACAACACCGATCAGAAGCCGGCGACCCTGCTCGTGCAGATGCTCGCGGACTCGGTGTCCATGGACGGCAACATGCTGCTCAACATCGGACCGGACGGGCGGGGTGCGATCGCCCCCAGGGACGAAGCCACCCTCGGCGAGATCGGCGAGTGGATGCGGCTGCACAGCGCGGCCGTCGTCGGAGCCGGTCACGCCCCCTTCGAGCCGCCGCGGGAGGGCGTGTACACGCGCCGCGGCGACCGCCTCTACCTGCACCTGTTCACCTGGCCGCTCGGCCACGTGCACCTTCCGCATCTCGCCGGCCGGGTGAGCTACGCGCGCCTGCTGAACGACGGCTCCTGGCTCCGCACGACGGACGCCGACCCGGAGCAGGTCGCCTCGAACATGACCCCGGCGGGAGAGGCGGCAGGCACCCTCACCGTCCACCTCCCTGTGCGGCGTCCCGATGTGCTGGTCCCCGTGATCGAGCTCACGCTGGCAGGGGAGTGAGCCCCGTCAGCGGCGGCTGAGGGAGAGAGCCTGGCGGGCGGACCACGCCGCGCCATGGAGCACCCCGTCGCGGCCGGTCGCCGCCCGCTCGATCCGCAGGCTCTGCGTGGCGATCGGGAGGCAGCCCTCATAGATGCTGCTGCGCACGGCGGCGATGAACGGCTCGAACTCGGTGAGCTCGCCGGTCACGAAGACGGCGTGCGGGTTGAAGAAGTTGACGACACTGGACAGCACCATCCCGAGCTGCGTCCCTGCGGCTCTGATCAGGGTGATCGCATCGGGGTTCTTCGCCCTTGCGAGGCCGAGCATCTCCACCGTGGAGCGCACCTCAGGGTAACCGCGGTCGGCCAGCTGGCGGGCGATGCCCTCGCCGCTGGCGACCGTCTCCAGGCAGCCGGTGTTGCCGCAGGCGCAGGGGATGTCCATGCCCTGTGCGACCCTGGTGTGCCCGATGTCGCCTTCCACACCTGTCGCGCCCTTGTGGATGCTGCCGTCGACGATGACGCCGCTGCCGATGGCGCTCCCCGCCAGGACGGTGATGCTGTGCTTCGACTGCCCGAAGTGGGTGATGTGCTCGCCCAGCGCGGTGAAGTTGGCATCGTTGTCGATGCTCACCGGCACCCCGTATCGGTCCGCGAAGTGCCGGTCGACCCGGAAGTCCGGCCAGATCGACATGCGGAACTGCCGGCTCTCCTCTTCAGGCGGGCCGACGGGTCCCCGGAGCCCGATGCCGATGGCCAGGATGCTCGATGAGCCGACCAGACGGTCGAAGAGCTCCGTGACACGTCCGAGCGTCGCGAGGGGCCCATCGGCGAGGTCGATCGCGATCTGCTCCACGCGCTCGAGTGCCCCGGTGAGATCGTGCACGCCGACACGGGCGCGGTGCCATCCGATCGTCGCGGTGAGGATCTTTCCGCCATCTCCAGCCAGACGCAGCAGTCGCGGGCGGCGCCCTCCGCTCGAAGCGCCGTCGCCGATCTCCTCGACGATGCCGGCGTCGATCAGGGTCTGCACGCGAGTTCCGACGGTCGAGGGTGCAAGGCGCAGCTCCTCGGCCAGCACACGACGGGACCGGGCTCGACCGGACGAGATGAGGTCGAGGATTCGTCGGGTGGTTGCATCTGACTCGCTGCTCATCGTCTGACATCCTTGCGTACTTTGACGGTGGGTGATGAAACTGTGACCCCAAACATCGGATGTTCGTGTTGCATCCGGATGAGAACTGTGACACGGTGACTTCATACGAAAGCGTACAAGGTTATTTCGATCGGCGAAATAACCTTCCCGAACCCGCGAGGAGTCATTCAATGAAGAAGATGCGTGTGGGAGCCGTCGTCGCCGTCGCCGGCGTCGCGGTCGCCATGACCGGCTGCGCCGGATCGACAGGTTCCGCAGGCTCCGGGGGAGACGACACGATCGTCGTCGACATGTGGGCGGGCTCCGCCGACGACACCAAGGCGCTGGAGGCGCAGATCGAGGTCGCCGAGGAGCAGAACCCCGACCTGAAGATCGAGCTGCGCACGGCGCCGTGGGGCGACTTCTTCACGAAGCTCACAACGAACATGGCATCCGGCAACATGGCCTGCGTCACCGGGATGAACAGCGGCATGCTCGCCAGTTACACCGACGGCTTCGCCGAGCTCACCGCGGACGACCTCGAGACCGCGGGCCTCGCGGAGAGCGACTTCGCTCCGGGCGCGACGGAGATCCTCAAGAACAAGGGCACCCTGTACGGCCTGCCGTTCGACGTCGCCACGATGCTGGTGTACTACAACGCAGACCAGCTCGCCGCCGCCGGGGCCGAGACTCCCGCCGCCGGTTGGACCTTCGAGGACTTCGAGGCCACCGCCAAGTCCGCGACCCGCGACGGCAAGTCCGGCTTCGCGGTCGGCATGGGCGACTTCCAGTGGCAGGCGCTCCCGATCGCCAAGGCCGGCCAGCAGCCGGTGACGGAGGACGGCACGCTGCAGATCGACGACGAGAAGTTCGTCGACGCGGCCACCTGGTACGCCGGCCTCGTCACCGAGCAGAAGGTCGCGCTTCCCGTCGCGTCGGCATCCGACGGCGGCTGGGGCGAGAACCAGTACTCCAGCGGCAATGCCGCGATGGCCGTCGACGGCACCTGGAACGCGGTCAGCTACCTGAACAACGAGTCCGGATTCACCGCCGGCATGGCCCCGCTGCCCTCCGAGGACGGCGAGTCGCTGAGCCTCATCCTCGGCTCCGGTTTCGGCATCTCGAAGACCTGCGAGAACAAGGAGGCTGCTCTGAAGGTGCTCGGCTCGCTGCTCAGCGCCGATGCACAGGACTACATCGCCTCCTCCGGGCGCAGCTACCCGGCCCGTGCCGAGAGCCAGCCGCTGTACTTCGAGTCCATCGACGAGAAGTACCGCGCGCAGGTCGAGGAGGTCTTCACCGCGGCCTTCGAGAACGTCCAGGGGCAGTACGTGAGCGATGACTGGGCGAAGGTGGGCACGTACGTCCAGCCGCAGCTCGTGAGCGTCTACAACGGGCAGGAGACCATGGCGAACGTCCTCGCCTCCGCCCAGCAGCAGTTCGGCAAGTAAGAGACGCAGGAAGACGAGTGATGACCACCAACGCGCGACGTCGGGGGTCTCTCGCCAAGGCCGAGGGCCGTCAGGCGCTGGGGTTCGCAACCCCCGCCCTGGCGGGCCTCGCCGTGTTCACCGTCGTGCCCGTCGTGCTCTCCATCGTGATGAGCTTCTTCGACTGGCCGACGTTCGGCGAGAAGACCTTCATCGGATTCGACAACTACCTCCGCCTGTTCGCCTCCAGCCCCGACTTCTGGCCGGCGCTGCGGAACACCGCGGTGTTCACGATCCTCTACGTCCCGCTGAACGTGATCCTCTCGCTCATCCTCGCGATGGCGCTGGGACCGCGCATCCGCGGTCGCGGGGCCCTCCGCGTGCTCTTCTTCATCCCCGTCGTGACGCCGATGGTCGCGAACGTCCTGGTGTGGAAGATGCTCCTCCAGCCGCAGGGGCTGTTCAACGGCGCCTCGCAGAGCTGGTTCGGCATCACGCTGCCGAACTTCCTCGCCGACCCGCAGTGGGCGATGATCATGGTCGTCGTGATGAGCGTCTGGCAGGGCGTCGGCTACAACATGCTGATCTTCTCCGCCGCACTCGAGCAGCTGCCCGAGTCGGTGATCGAGGCCGCGCGCATCGACGGCGCCAGCGGGCTGCGGATGCAGCTCGGCGTCGTCGTCCCGATGATCTCCCCGGCGATCTTCTTCTCGACGATCATGACCATGATCACCTCGCTGCAGGTGTTCGCGCAGCCGCAGCTGCTCACCGGTGGCGGCCCCGGCAACGCCACGCAGCCGCTGGTGCAGTTCATCTACAACCAGGGATTCAAGTTCCAGGAGCTCGGCCTCGCCGCCGCCGGGGCCTGGATCCTCTTCGCCCTCATCATCGTCATCACCGCCCTGCAGTTCGGCGCGCAGAAGAAGTGGGTGCACTATGAGCACTGACCTGTCCACGGCATCCGTGGTCCTCGACGACGAGCACGGCGGGCATGTCGAGGTCGAGCGGCGCAGCCGCACCCGCGCCCCGCTCACCGCCGCGGAGCGCACCCGTCTGGTGATCGCGCACGTCCTCGTCTACCTCGCCGCGGCGGTGTTCGTCTCACCCATCGTCTACGCCTTCTTCTCGGCACTGAAGCCCAACTCCGAGATGTTCACGATGCCGCCGACGCTGATCGCCTCGGAGGTGCGCTGGTCGAACTTCCTCGACGTCTTCGCGTACGGGCCGTTCCTCACCTACATCGGGAACTCCTTCTTCGTGGCGATCGCCGGCACCCTGGTGGTGCTCTTCGTGTCGACGACCGCCGGCTACGCCTTCGGACGGCTGCGCTGGAAGGGACGCGACGCGGTGTTCGTCCTGTTCCTCGCGACGCTCATGGTGCCCGCGGAGGTCCTGGTGATCCCGATGTTCCAGGTCATGCAGTGGTTCGACTGGGTCGACACCTACCAGGCGCTGATCCTTCCGTTCGCCTTCACCGCGTTCGGCACGTTCCTCATGCGGCAGTTCTTCCGCGGCATCCCCTACGAACTCGAGGAGGCGGCCCGCGTCGACGGCGCCGGACCCGTGCGCTCGTTCGTGCAGATCATCCTCCCGCTCGCGAAGTCCGCCGTCGCCGTGCTCTCGGTCTTCACGTTCCTGTCGTTCTGGAACAGCTACCTGTGGCCGCTGATCGTGACCGTCGACTACAACGCGCACGGCACGCTGCCCGTCGGCCTCGCCAGCTTCTCGGGTCTGACCGGAACACGGTGGGATCTGCAGATGGCTGCGGCGATCATCTCGATGATCCCGACGACCGTGCTCGTGATCGCGCTGCAGAAGCACCTGGTCAAGGGCATCGCGATGGCCGGGCTCGGCGGGCGGTGAGCATGGACGCTCGGAATCAGGGGACGGCCCTGCCCGCAGAGGGCATCGTCGGGATCGACATCGGCGGGACGAAGATCGCCGGGCTGCTCGTCGACGGCCAGGGCGTCGTGCTCGCCCGCGGCAGCGTGCCCGCACCGGCGAGCGAGGGCGGCGCGGCGATGGCGGATGCCGCCGCAGGGCTCGCGCGAGACCTCGCCGGGCGTGCGCGCGCGACGCTCGTCGCCGCCGGCGTCGGCGCGGCCGGGGTGATCGATCATGAGACCGGCGCCGTGCGCGCCGCCTCGGCGACCTTCGCCGGCTGGGCGGGCTTCCCGCTCGCCGAGGAGCTCGCGTCCCGCCTCTCGGTTCCGGTGAGCGTCGAGAACGACGTGAACGCCTTCCTCCTCGGCGAGGTCGCCGGCGCGTACCGTGCGGAGCAGGACGTGCTCGGCATCATGCTCGGCACCGGTGTAGGCGGCGCCGTGATCATCGCGGGAGAGCTCCGTCATGGACCCAACGGGGCCGCGGGCGAGATCGGGCACACTCCCGGCTACAGCGATCTGGTGTGCACGTGCGGTCAGACCGGTCACCTGGAGACGCTCGCTTCCGGCACCTCCATCGGGCTGCGCTATGCGAGCCGCGCGGGCGGTGCCGTCCTGGATGCCCGTGCGGTCGCGAACCTGGCGCGCAGCGGCGACGCCGACGCCACCGCCGTGTTCCGCGCGGCCGGCCGCGCCGTCGCGCTCGCGTGTGCGAGCGCGGCCACTCTCCTCGACCTGCCGCGAGCGATCGTGGGCGGGGGAGTGGCCGAGGCCTGGGACCTTCTCGAGCCGGCGATCGAGGAGACCCTGCGCACCGACGCTCCGGTCTCCGGTCTGCCGCTGCGGATCACCCCGGCGACCCGCGGGACGGATGCCGTCGCCCTCGGCGCCATCGAGTCCGTGCGCCGTGCGCTGACGCCGGCGGGAGCGCGCTGATGACGACCACCGAAGCACGGGAACAGGAAGAGGAGCGGCACGTGACCGAACGCCCGGAGGCCAGCGAGCTCTGGATGGGAGCCCTTCCGCCCGTCGCGGACGGCGGGCTGACGAGGCCGCGCATCGGCATCGGCGGCATCTCCATCGAGTCGAGCACGTTCTCGCCGCACATCTCCGGCGACGAGGCGTTCACGATCCGCACCGGGGCGGAGCTGCGCGCCTACTACCCGTTCCTCGATGAGGGGCGCGAGCTCGCGGAGGCCGCCGACTGGGTGCCGCTCACGCACGGACGCTCGCTGCCCGGCGGCGCGGTCGATCCGGAGACATACCGTCGCATGAAGCAGGCCATCGTGGACGGCATCCGCGCAGAGGGACCGTTCGACGGATTCTTCTTCGACATCCACGGCGCGATGAGCGTCGTCGGGATGGAGGATGCCGAGGGCGACCTCGCCCTCGCCGTGCGCGAGGCCCTGGGACCGGACACCCTCGTGTCCACATCGATGGACCTCCACGGCAACGTCTCGGAGACCCTGCGTGACGCCGTCGACCTGCTCACCTGCTATCGGATGGCGCCGCACGAGGACTGGCTGAACACCAAGGAGCGGGCGGTCTGGAACCTGCTCGCACGGCTCCGCGGCCCGCACGGCGCCGATCCGCTTGCGCGCCGCCCCTTCACCGCCTGGGTTCCGGTGCCGGTGCTGCTCCCCGGAGAGAAGACGAGCACGCGCCTCGAGCCGGCTCGCGGCATCTACGCGGCACTGCCCGGCATCGAGGCACTCCCCGGGGTCGTCGATGCCTCTGTGTGGATCGGCTACGCGTGGGCGGACGAGCCGCGGTGCCAGGCCTGCGTCGTCGTCACCGGCGACGACTGCACCCTCATCGCCCGCGAGGCGGAGCGCATCGCACGGAGGTTCTGGGACGCCCGCGAGGACTTCGAGTTCGTGGCCGAGACGGGCTCGCTCGACGAGGCTCTCGGCAAGGCGCTGGCGCCGACGGCGCGGCGTCCGTACCTGATCTCCGACTCCGGAGACAACCCGACCGCCGGAGGAGCGGGCGACGTCACGTGGACTCTCGCGCAGCTGCTCCAGCGCCCCGAGCTCACCGACGGCTCGCGCACCACACTCGTCGCCTCGATCTTCGATGCGGATGCCGTCGCGCAGGCGGTCTCCGCGGGTGTGGGCGCGACGGTGACGCTGTCGGCAGGCGCGAAGGTGGACGCCGGGCCGCACGGTCCCGTCACGATCACCGGAACCGTGTACTCGGTGAAAGAGGGGGACCCCGACGCCGGCACTCAGGTCGTGATCGCCGTCGGCGGGCTGCACGCGATCATCACAGAGCGGCGCAAGCCGTTCCACCACCTCCATGATCTCCGGATGCTCGGCCTGGAGCCGACGACCGCGGACATCGTCGTCGTGAAGATCGGCTACCTGGAGCCCGAGCTGTACGACCTCGCGGCGGACTGGACGCTGGCCCTGACGCCCGGCGGAGTGGACCAGGACCTGCTGCGCCTCGGCCATCGCCGCCTGAGCCCCGGGGTGTATCCGTTCGATCCGTCGGGAGAGCCGGCACTGACGGCGACGGTCGTGCGTCGCGGCGAGGGGAGGATCCGCGCATGATGAACTTCGAGAAGCGCACCGGCCCGGATCTCGGTGCCGACGCCCCTGTCTATCCGAGTCACGGCGTGCCCGACTGGTACCGCGACGCGAAGCTCGGCTTCTTCGTGCACTGGGGCCTCTACTCCGTGCCGGCGTGGGCCGTGCAGCACGGCGAGGGCGTCGACATCCCGACTGAGGATGCGTACGCCTGGCACCAGTACGCGGAGTGGTACGGCAACACCGTGCGCATCCCGGGCAGCCCGACCTGGGAGCGTCACCAGCGGGTGTACGGCCCCGGCGTCTCCTACGAGGACCTCGCGGACCGCTGGGACGCCGCGGCCTTCGACGCCGACGCCTTCGTCGGGGAGCTGGTCGACGCCGGCGCCCGGTACATCGTGCCGACGACGAAGCACCACGAGGGCTTCTGCCTCTGGGGCACGGAGACGACCGGCTTCAACGCGGTCGCGCGCGGGCCGCGTCGTGATCTCGTCGCGGAGTTCCACGATGCCACCCGGCGTGCCGGCGCGAGGTTCGGCGTGTACTACTCGGGCGCGCTCGACTGGCATGTGAGCGACTTCCCGCCGATCGAGTCGGACACGGACCTGTTCCGCCACCGTCGCAACGACGAGCACTTCGCCCGGTACTCCGCGGCGCAGCTCGACGAGCTCGTCGCGAGGTTCTCCCCGGACCTTCTCTGGAACGACATCGAGTGGCCGGATGCAGGCAAGGGGCGGGAGGACCACGGCGTCGCCGCGCTCCTGTCGCGCTACTTCGACGCGGTGCCGGACGGGGTGGTGAACGACCGCTGGGGCGTCCCGTACCACGGCTTCCTCACCCGCGAGTACACGCACATCCCGGACATCATCCCGCAGCCCTGGGAATCGACGAGAGGTCTCGGATACTCCTTCGGCTACAACCAGGACGAGGATGCGCGGCACTCGCTCTCCGGCGCGGAGCTGGTGCGTCTGCTCGTCGACGTGGTGGCGAAGAACGGCAATCTGCTCATCAACGTCGGACCCGCCGCGGACGGCTCCATCCCCGAGCTCCAGCGCGACGCGATGCGCGACCTGGGCGCGTGGCTCCGCACCAACGGCGACGCGGTCTACGGCACGCGTCCATGGATCCGGATGGGGGAGGAGACGGGAGCGCCCCGCCGGTACACGCGCTCGGCGGACGCCGTTCACCTGCATGCGATGGACCCGGAGGCAGGCGAGATCGCACTGCCGGTCGAGTTCGGCGACGTCCCGGTGCGCTGGGCCGACGGGACGCCGGTGCGCACGGACGCCGATGCTCACGGCATCCGCGTCGCCGAGATCCCGGCCGGGCTGCGCGGAGAGCCCGTCGCGGTGCTCACCGCGGTCGGGATCTGATCCTGGAAGACACGGACGAGGCCCGGTGCTCACGCACCGGGCCTCGTCATTCACGCGGGGCGGGTCACTCCGCCGGCGCCTCCTCGGTCTCCGCGTCCTCGATCTCGATCGGAGCGTCCGACGGGTCCGCCCAGAGCGGGGCCGGGAGCACCGTGTCGGTCGAGCCGTCGCGGATGGCGCGGAGCGCCTCCACGATCTCCGCCGAGTTCTCCGGCACGGCCAGGCCGCAGGTCTTCAGCTCGGAGGCGAACTCGAGCGTGAGGCGGGTCTTGCCTGCGGCGACCGCCTCCGCCGTCGTGCCGGTGACCTTCTCGCTGCCGGTCTGGATGTCGGGAACCTCGTCGCAGACGTGGTAGACGCCGCCGCCGGCGACCCAGACCACCTCGTCCTTGCCGAGCAGCTGGATCACCGTGGACTGGTCGGCGGTGTACTTCTCCACGGACGGCGGGTTGAAGTCGATGCCGAGGACGACGGCGAGAGCCGCGAGCACGATGCCGACGATGCCGGCGGTCGTCTTCTGACCCTTGTCCATGTCCTTGTTCAGGAAGATGAGGATGATCAGCGGCACGAAAGCGATGATCGCGATGATCGCGCCAAGCTGGTTCTGCACGAAGAAGCGGAACGTGTCGGACCGGCGCGCGGGGTCGAGGCGGTTCGCCTTCTTCCACAGGAACGATCCGGTGATCGACAGGGCGGCGATCACGACGAGGAGAACCAGTAGCGTGATGAAGGCCCACTGCGGGAACGTCGCCGTCACACCCTGCTCTTCGAGGAGACCCGTGTCGGGGTCGCGCACGAGCGTGCCGTCCTCGCCGACGAACTCGCGCTGACGCAGCAGCCAGAAGATGCCCACCGCCTCGGCCGCGATGGCCACGGCCCACAGCACGGCGGCGATCCAGCGGAACGTCGTCGCCTTCGACTTGGCCTCCGGCGTGGGCTTCCAGTTCGCGGGCGGTTCTGCCGCCCCGGATGCCGATGGGCCGCTGTTCTGTTCAGCCATCTTGAGATTCCTTCCCCCTGGCGCGCGTCCGCGGCTCAGTCAACCGAGAGCCTAGTGGACCGGGTGTCCTACGCTGGGGGCATGAGCTCCGATTCCGACGACGCCCTGAACTGGGAGGGCGATGAGGCCGTGCCGCCGAAGGACGCCGCGCTGCCGACCGGCTGGAATGCCGTCGGCAAAGGCAGCGAGGCCGTGGGCAGGCTCGAGCAGGACGGCACGGTCACGGCGCCCGCCGAGGCGGGGGAGCGGCCTCCGCTGAGCACAGCCATGCTCCTGATCCTCGGGGTCGTCGGCGGCATCTACCTGCTGTACAGCATCGGCTGGGTCGTCGGCGGGCTGCGCCTGAAGCCTCTCGCGAACCTCATCGTCGCAGACGCCATGTACGTGCCCTGGTTCGTGCTCGCCGTCGCCGCGCCGGCGCTCTGGTTCCTCGCCGGCTGGGTGCTCACCCGGGGCAGGGCCGCCTGGCTGCGCGTCACCGTGCTGCTGCTCGGTGTCGTCCTGCTCGTACCCTGGCCCTTCGTCACCGTGGGGGTGATCGGATCATGACCGAGGAGCACTCCGCACCCGCACCGGCCGGATCGCCGCGCTGGCTGGTCGGGCTCATCGTCGGGCTGGCCGGGCTCTTCTACGCCTACGCCGTCTGGAACGCGGTCGCGCATCTCATCGGGATGGCGCGGGCCGGTCTCACCGGCATCGGCTGGGTCACGCTGATCTTCGGTGTGCTCTTCCCCGCGATCGTGTTCGCCTTCGCGTACGCGATCGGGCGTCGGCGGAACGCAGGAGAACTGGGGCTCGTGCTGCTGGCCGGCCTCGGCGTCGTCGCGGTGTTCTGGCTGAGCCTCATCGGATACAGCGTCCTGAACATGGACGAGCTGGTCACCATCGCTGCCTGACGCGGGCCGTCACACGGCACGGAGCATCCGGAGCCCTCGGGTACAGTTGACGTGATCGCGCCCCCGACGGTGTGCGGCGCATCGGCCCCTCCCGCCTGTCGCGCTGCCCTGAAGGATCCACTGTGCCGAAGCCCGTCGTGCTCATCGCCGAAGTACTCTCTCCCGCCACGATCGAGGCCCTGGGCCCCGACTTCGACGTCCGCAACGTCGACGGCACCGACCGCGAGGCGCTCTTCTCGGCGCTGGCCGACGCGGACGCCGTGCTGATCCGCTCGGCGACCCGCATCGACGAGGAGGCGCTGAGCCACGCCCCGAAGCTCAAGGTCGTCGCCCGTGCCGGCGTCGGCCTCGACAACGTCGACATCAAGGCGGCCACCACGGCCGGCGTCATGGTCGTCAACGCGCCCACCTCGAACATCGTCTCCGCCGCCGAGCTCACCGTCGGCCACATCCTCAGCCTCGCCCGCCGGATCCCCGCCGCGCACGCCTCGCTCGCGGGCGGTCAGTGGAAGCGCAGCTCCTTCACCGGGGCGGAGCTCTTCGAGAAGACGGTCGGCATCATCGGCCTCGGCCGGATCGGCGCCCTCGTCGCGGCGCGCCTCGCGGCCTTCGACATGCGCGTCGTCGCCTACGACCCCTACGTCACCTCCGCGCGCGCCCAGCAGCTCGGCGTGCAGCTCCTCTCACTCGACGAGCTCGTCGCCGAGTCCGACTTCATCACGATCCACATGCCGAAGACCCCGGAGACCACCGGGATGCTCGGCGCCGAGCAGTTCAAGGCCATGAAGCCGACCGCCTTCGTCGTGAACGTCGCGCGCGGCGGCCTGATCGACGAGGCCGCACTGCACGAGGCCCTCGTCGCCGGCGAGATCGCCGGTGCCGGGCTCGACGTGTTCACCTCCGAGCCCCCGGCAGAGGGCGGCACCGCTCAGGCGCTGCTCGACCTGCCGAACGTGGTCGTCACCCCGCACCTCGGGGCCAGCACCGACGAGGCCCAGGAGAAGGCCGGCGTGTCGGTCGCCCGCTCCGTGCGCCTCGCCCTCGGCGGCGACCTGGTCCCGGATGCCGTCAACGTCGCCGGCGGCGTCATCGACCCGTACGTGCGCCCCGGCATCGCACTCGTCGAGAAGCTCGGCCAGATCTTCTCAGCCCTCGCCACCTCGCCGCTCACCAGCCTCGACGTCGAGGTGCACGGCGAGCTCAACGACTACGACGTGAGCGTGCTGAAGCTCGCAGCGCTCAAGGGCGTCTTCACGAACATCGTCAGCGAGACCGTGTCGTACGTGAACGCGCCGCTGCTGGCCGAGCAGCGGGGCATCGCCGTCCGCCTGCTCAAGGACGACGTCAGCGACGAGTACCGCAACGTCATCACGCTGCGCGGTGCGCTCTCCGACGGCAGCCAGCTCGCCGTCTCCGGCACGCTCACCGGTCCGAAGCAGACCGAGAAGCTCGTCGGGATCAACGACCACGCGCTCGAGCTGCCGATCGAGAAGCACCACGTCGTGATGCTCTACACCGACCGTCCCGGCATCGTGGCCGTGTACGGCCAGAAGTTCGGCGAGGCGGGCATCAACATCGCGGGCATGCAGATCGGCCGTCTCGCAGCGGGAGACCAGGCCCTCAGCGTGCTGACCCTGGACTCGCCGGTGCCCGACGAACTGCTCGACGACGTCCGCACCGCGATCGACGCCGACCTGTTCCGTCAGATCGAGATCACCGAGGTCTGAGCGACGCAAGCGAAGAGGGCGGGACGCGCACGCGTCCCGCCCTCTTCGCATTCGCGGTCACGGTGCGGTGGCGCGCAGCACGAGGTCGGTGAGGGCCCGGAGGTCGGCGCCGCTCGGCACGAGGCGGTCGGGCCCGTGCACGTCGAGCGAGTTGTTGAAGTAGAGGCCGTCGCTGAGCAGCATCACGAGGTCGACGCTCGCGGAGTCGCGCACGTGCGGACGGATCGCGTCCTCCCAGCGGCGTCGCGTCCGGCGGAGGGCGTCCGCGGCAGGCAGCGATCCGCCCTGCGCGAGCCGGGAGGCTGCGATGAGCGCACGGTCGAGCGCGTCATCCTCCATCACAGAGGTCCGGACGTAGTAGGCGACGGGCCCCTCCTCTGCAGAGGCCATCCGCTCGAGGTCCGCGTCGTTGAGCCTCTCCAGGCGGTCGAGCAGGCCGGCGACCAGCTCGTCCTTCGACTTGAAGTGGTAGAGCAGCCCGCCCTTGGACACCCCTGCGGCCCTGGCCGTGGCCTCGAGAGTCGCGGTCCGTTCACCGTCGGCGATCACGATCGACTCGAAGGCGTCGAGGACGCGCTCGCGGGCGAGGGGAGGTCGGGGCATGCGGTCCTCTGTTCGGAAGGGGAGCTGTCGGACATCTGTTACTATACCAGCTGGACGGTTCAGTAATGGAGCCGCCATGATCCTGAGAGGTGTTCCATGACGCGCACTGCGTCGATCCCCGTCGTCGGCGACGACGTCCAGGCGGATGCTCCCCGTGTCGGGGCCCGCGGCTGGGCGGCACTCGTCGTGCTCATGCTGCCGGTGCTCCTGGTGTCGGTCGACAACACGGTCCTGAGCTTCGCGCTCCCCGAGATCTCGATGGCGCTCTCGCCGTCGGGCGCCGAGCAGCTGTGGATCATCGACGTGTACCCTCTCGTGCTCGCCGGGCTCCTCGTCACGATGGGAACCCTCGGCGACCGGTTCGGCCGCCGCCGGCTGCTGCTCATCGGCGCGACCGGATTCGCGGCCGTCTCCGCACTCGCGGCGTTCGCCCCGACCGCCGGCCTCCTCATCGCCGCCCGGGCGCTGCTCGGCTTCTTCGGCGCCATGCTCATGCCGTCGACGCTCTCGCTGCTGCGCTCGATCTTCCGCAACCGCGACCAGCGCCGCCTCGCGATCGCCGTCTGGGCAGCCGGCTTCTCCGCCGGATCGGCTCTCGGCCCGATCGTCGGGGGCGCGCTCCTCGAGCACTTCGCCTGGGGATCGGTGTTCCTCATCGCGGTGCCCGTGCTCATCCCGCTGCTCATCGGGGCGCCGCTCCTGGTCCCGGAGAGCCGCGACCCGAACCCCGGCCGCATCGACGCGATCAGCATCCTCCTGTCGATGGCGGCGATGATCCCGGTCGTCTACGCGATCAAGTCCCTCGCGACCGAGGGGCCGTCCCTCTCGGCAGCGGGCTGGGCCGTGCTCGGCCTCGTGATGGGCGCGCTGTTCGTGCGCCGCCAGCTGCGCGCCGACATCCCGATGCTCGACATGGCGCTGTTCCGCAGGGGCTCGTTCTCCGGCGCGATCCTGGTCAACCTGCTCAGCGTCGTCGCCCTCGTCGGCTTCCTGTACTTCGTGTCGCAGCACGTCCAGCTGGTGCTGGGGCTCACTCCGATGACCGCCGGCTTCGCCCTCGCGCCCGGCATGCTGGCGATGATCGTCGCCGGCCTGCTCGTCGTCCCGATCTCTCGTCGGGTGCGCCCGGCGGTGCTGGTGCCCGCGGCCCTCGTCTTCTCGGTGGCGGGGTACCTCATCGTGGCGTTCGCGGCGGCCGATCACGGCATCGCGCCGCTCGTGCTCGCGTTCGTGGTCCTCGCGATCGGCATCGGCGCGGCGGAGACCGTGTCGAACGAGCTCATCCTGTCCAGTGCCCCCGCGGAGAAGGCCGGCGCCGCCAGCGCGGTCTCCGAGACGGCGTACGAGCTCGGCGCCGTGCTCGGCACCGCGATCCTCGGCGGCATCATCACGGCCTTCTACCGCGGCGCCCTCGTCCTCCCGGACGGCCTGCCCGCGGATGCGGCGCACGCCGCGCGGGAGACCCTGGCCGGTGCCTACACGGCCGCTCAGAAGCTCCCCGCGGAGCTCGGCGACGCGCTGTGGCAGGCCGCCGCCGCCGCCTTCGGCTCCGGAGTCCTCGTGACCTCGCTGATCGGCGCCGGACTCGTCGTGACGGCAGGGGCGATCGCGGCCGTCACACTGCGCAAGGCACCCGCGCACTGACCAGTACGCTGGGAGGACCGGCCCGCCCGACGCCGTCGGAGCGCGGCCGGTCCATCCCGATGCAAGGAGTGTCATGTCGCGTGTCGTGAAGCTGGCCGTCATCCCCGGTGACGGCATCGGCCCCGAGGTCATCGCCGAGGCCGAGAAGGTGCTCGACGCCGTCACGGCCGGAAGCGGCGTGACCTTCGAGAAGTCCCGCTTCTCGCTCGGCGCGGCCCGCTACCTCGAGACCGGCGACACGCTCACCGACGAGGATCTGGCGGCGATCTCCGCGCAC
Organism: Microbacterium hydrocarbonoxydans; assembly: GCF_011752045.1. Classification (GTDB taxonomy): domain Bacteria; phylum Actinomycetota; class Actinomycetes; order Actinomycetales; family Microbacteriaceae; genus Microbacterium. The sequence goes on along the minus strand of NZ_JAAKXW010000001.1, from coordinate 689,153 downwards.
GACGCGATCCTCCTCGGCGCCGTCGGCGGTCAGCCGGGCGACCCCCGGCTGAAGGATGCGAACATCGAGCGCGGCCTCCTGCTGAAGCTCCGCTTCACGCTCGACCACTACGTGAACCTGCGCCCGTCGAAGCTGTTCGCCGGCGCACCAGGCCCTCTCGCGAACCCGGGCGAGATCGACTTCGTCGTCGTGCGCGAGGGCACCGAAGGCCCGTACGTCGGCAACGGCGGGGCCATCCGCAAGGGAACCCCGCACGAGGTCGCGAACGAGACGAGCGTGAACACCGCCTTCGGCGTCGAGCGCGTCGTCCGCTACGCCTTCGACCTCGCAGAGCGCCGTCGCAAGAAGGTCACCCTCGTGCACAAGACCAACGTGCTCGTGCACGCGGGTGCGATCTGGCAGCGCATCGTGAACGAGGTCGCGGCCGAGCACCCTGACGTCGCAGTGGACTACCTGCACGTGGATGCGGCGACGATCTTCCTCGTCACCGACCCCTCGCGCTTCGACGTGATCGTGACCGACAACCTCTTCGGCGACATCCTCACCGACCTGGCCGGCGCGGTCACCGGCGGCATCGGCCTCGCGGCATCCGGGAACATCAACCCCGACGGCGCGTTCCCGTCGATGTTCGAACCGGTGCACGGCTCGGCGCCGGACATCGCCGGACAGCAGAAGGCCGACCCGACGGCGGCGATCCTCTCGATCGCGCTGCTCCTCGACCACCTCGGCCTCAGCGCCGAGTCGGCACGGGTCAGTGCCGCCGTCGAGGCGGACATCGCCGCCCGCGAGGGCGCGCGAACCACGGCGGAGATCGGCTCCGCGATCACTGCACGCCTCTGATCGACAGGCGTAGGCTGAGACGGCGCGAGGATGCGCCCACCCACGAGGAACGGAAAGACGAGATGACGACCATCGATGCGCAGGCGACCGTGGCTCCGCTGGAGTTCGCCGTGACGAAGAACCTGAACGCGGCATCGCCCGCCCGGGTCGCCGAGGTGCTGGAGAGCCCCGGGTTCGGCGTCGTGTTCACCGATCACATGGTCGACATCTGCTGGTCGGTGAACGGCGGCTGGCACCGTCCGCGCGTGCAGCCGTACGGTCCGATCCCGCTCGACCCGGCGGCATCCGTCCTGCACTACGCGCAGGAGATCTTCGAGGGCATCAAGGCCTACCGGCACGCGGACGGCTCGATCCACACCTTCCGCCCGGACCGCAACGCGGCCCGTCTGCAGGCGAGCGCCCGCCGTCTCGCGCTGCCCGAGCTGCCGACCGAGTACTTCATCCAGTCGCTGCGCGAGCTCATCGCCGTCGACGGCCGCTGGGTGCCGTCCGGCGCCGACCAGAGCCTGTACCTGCGTCCGTTCATGTTCGCCAAGGAGGCCTTCCTCGGCGTCCGCGCGGCGCAGAAGGTCGCCTACTACGTGATCGCCAGCCCCGCCGGCGCCTACTTCCACGGCGGCGTGAAGCCGGTGCGCATCTGGCTGTCGGAGGACTACGCGCGCGCAGGAAAGGGCGGCACGGGCAAGGCCAAGACCGGCGGCAACTACGCCTCGAGCCTCCTCCCGCAGGCGGAGGCCAGCGCCAGGGGCTGCGACCAGGTCGTGTTCCTCAACGAGCACCGCAACGTCGAGGAGCTCGGCGGCATGAACGTCGTGTTCGTCTTCAAGGACGGCCGCGTCGTCACCCCCGAGTCCGACAGCATCCTCGAGGGCATCACGCGCGACTCGCTGCTGCAGCTCGCGGCCGACCGCGGCTACACCGTCGAGAAGCGTCCGATCTCGATCGACGAGTGGCGCGAGGGCGTCGCCTCCGGCGACATCGTCGAGGTGTTCGCGTGCGGCACCGCCGCCGTGGTCACCCCGATCGGCGCGCTCGTCGGTGAGGGCTTCGAGGACGAGCAGCCGCTCGGCGAGCTCGCCCTGTCGCTGCGCGAGGAGCTCACCGACATCCAGTACGGGCGTCGCGAGGACCGGCACGGCTGGCTCCTCCGCCTGGACGCCTGACTCTCGTCTTTCCTTCTTTCCTTCCGCCGAGACCCCGTCCTGTCGCCCAGACCCCCAGTTGTCTGCGCAGATAGGGCGGGGTCTCGGCGATAGCACGGGGTCTCGGCGGGGTACGGAGGGGCGGGCGACACTGATCCTGCACAGGTGCGCCGATCGGGAAGATCGGGGCGGGAACGTGTGGATGACGACACCCAGGGGTATCGACGCGCCACGATGAGCGGATGCCACGACGGATCTCATTCTCCGAAGCGTCCAGGATGCTGCGATCGCGCAGCGACATCCTCGACACCGGGGTCACGGAGCGCCAGCTCGCGGATGCCCTGCGATCGGGAGCGCTGAAGCGACTTCACCGCGGCTCCTACGTCACCAAGACGGACTGGGACGACCTGTGGGGCGAGGGCCGCCAGCTGCTCCGGGTGATCGCCGTCGACCGGGCGGCCCAGGCGCCGCAGAGTCGCGTCTATGTCGGAGTGTCGGCTGCCGTTCTGTGGGAGCTTCCGCTGTACCGGCACAGCCCGGACTCGGTCCACACTCTGATCCGCGGCACTCGGCACACTCGGACCGTGTCCGGCGTCGTCCGTCACGACCTCGACGTGCGTGAAGACGACATCGTCGTCCGGCACGGGCTGCTGTGCACATCGCTCACGCGAACGGTCTTCGATCTGGCGAGGAGGGGCAGCTGCGACCTTGCGCTCGCTGCGGCTGACGCAGCGCTCGGCCAGGTCGCGGTCGATCGTCATAGGCAGGACCCCGATGCGGCGGCGACGTGGAGAGAGGACCTCGCACGACTGGAGAAGCCCGGGCTCCGCGGCATCCGTCAGGCTCGCTGGGTCGCCGGTTTCGCCGACGGCAGGGCGCAGCTTCCCGGCGAGAGCGTGAGCCGGCTGCAGCTGTTCCGACTGGGATACAGAGCACCAGAGCTGCAGGTGCCCGTCATCGGCGCCGGCGGGGACGAGTACTTCCTCGATTTCGGGTTCCGAGGTGCGCGGAAGTTCGGCGAGTTCGACGGTGAAGGCAAGTACCTGGAGTCCGATCTTCGCCGAGCAGAGACTCCCTCGGATGCCGTGCTCCTGGAGAAGCAGAGGGAGGACGACATCCGCGGAGTCACCGGGTGGGGATTCGCCCGCTGGGGGAGCGCGCACATCCGCACCCCGGATGCGCTGGGTGCGAGGCTCCATGCTTTCGGCATCCACCCGCCGGGGTGATGCCGAGCGCCGAGACCCCGTCCTCTCGCCGAGACCCCGTCCTGCCGACGTCGACAGGACGGGGTCTCGCCGGCAGGTGGGGGTCTCGGCGGGAACTGCGCAGACGGGCATAGGCTGGACGGGTGAAGATCGCCCGATTCAGCCACGACGACGCCATCATGTACGGGATCGTCGACGAGTCCGACCTGGTCGTGCTCGCCGGTGACCCGATGTTCGCAGGGTACGAGACGACGGGCGCGCGGGTGCCGCTCGCGGACGCCGTACTGCTCGCCCCGGTGATCCCGCGCTCCAAGATCGTCTGCGTGGGCAAGAACTACCACGACCACGCCGCCGAGATGGGGGGAGTGGCCCCCGAGGAGCCGCTGCTGTTCCTGAAGCCGAACACCGCGGTGATCGGCCCCGGCGACGCCATCGTGCGGCCGGCGCTGTCGGAGCGGACCGAGTACGAGGGCGAGCTCGCCGTCGTCATCGGGAAGATCGCCAAGAACGTCAAGGCGGCGGATGCTCTCAGCCACGTGCTCGGGTACACGATCGGCAACGACGTGACCGCGCGCGACCTGCAGCGCAAGGACGGCCAGTGGTCGCGGGCCAAGGGCTTCGACACGTTCTGCCCGCTGGGACCCGTCATCGAGACCGACTTCGATCCGGCATCCGCCACGATCGAGACCCGCGTGAACGGCGAGGTGCGCCAGCACGCCCCGCTCACCGACATGATCCACTCCGTCGCGACCATCATCGAGTACGCCTCCGCGGTGTTCACCCTGCTCCCCGGAGACGTGATCCTCACCGGCACCCCCGCGGGCGTCGGCACGTTCGAGGCGGGCGACACCGTCGAGGTGGAGATCACCGGTCTCGGCATCCTCCGCAGCGCCGTGCGCGACGCGCAGCCCGCGTCGTGACCGTCGCGCTCAGCACCGCGCAGCAGGCGGCCGTCCAGCGACGCACCGTCCTCATCCTCTCCATCGGTCAGGTGCTCGGCGGCATCGCCTTCGGCGCGACCGTCTCGCTCGGGGCTCTCCTCGCCGCCGACATCTCCGGCAGCGACGCCCTCTCCGGGCTGGCGACGGCGTCCGTCACCCTCGGCGCGGCGCTGTGCGCCATCCCGCTCGCTCGCCTGGCCGCCCGCGTCGGCCGGCGTCGCGCGCTGACCCTCGGCAACCTCTTCGCACTCGTCGGCATCGGGGTGGTGATCCTCGCCGCCTCCGTGCGCGTCTTCCCGCTCCTGCTCGCCGGCATCCTCATGATCGGCGCCGGCAACGCAGGGAACCTGCAGTCGCGCTTCGCCGCCACGGATCTCGCCGCGCCCGCGCACCGCGGCCGCGACCTGTCGATCGTGGTGTGGGCGACGACGATCGGCGGCGTCGCCGGGCCCCTCCTCCTGGGCCCGGGCGAGATCGTGGGAGCCGCCATCGGGATGCCGCCGCAGACCGGCTCCTACGCGTTCTCCTTCGTCGCCCAGTGCGCGGCGCTGCTGCTGTACGTCGTCGCGCTGCGGCCCGACCCGCTCCTCGCCGCACAGAAGCTCGCGCAGGCCGCCGCCGCCACGACCGGTGCGACGGTGGCTGACCGGCCGGCGGTCGCCCGCTACGCGATCTTCGCCGTCGCCGGTTCCCACGTCGTGATGGCCTCCGTGATGGCGATGACTCCCGTGCACCTCTCGCACATGGCGCACGGTGCGCACGGCACGGCACCGTCGCCCGCCGACGTGTCGGCGCTCGTCGGCGTGACGATCGCCCTGCACGTCGGCGGCATGTATGCGCTCTCCCCGCTGTTCGGCATCCTCGCCGACCGCTGGGGCCGCCTGCGCGTCGTCCTCCTCGGCCAGGTGCTCCTCGCCGGGGCCCTCGGCTTCGCCGTGTTCGCCGGGACCGAGCCGTGGGGTGTCATGGTCGCCCTCATCCTGCTCGGTCTGGGCTGGAGCGGAGCCACCGTGGCCGGCGCGGCTCTGCTCACCGAGGCAAGCGCCCCGGAGCTGAGGACCCGCCGGCAGGGGCGCAGCGACTCCCTGATGAGCCTCTCGGCCGCCGCCGGCGCGGTGCTCGCCGGTGTCATCCTCTCCAACTTCCAGTACGCGGGGCTCGGCATCGCGGCATCCGTCCTCGTGGTCGCGATCATCGCGTTGTCTCCGCTGGCCCGCAGCGGCGGAGCCCGTTGAAGGACTGGGGCGGGCGCGGCGAGGCGTACGCGGCGTCCTACGCGGGCCTGTGCGCGGGTACCGCCGATGCTCTCCTCTCCGCACTCGGAGCGCCAGAGGACCGCAGCCTGCTCGACGTCGGAGCAGGGACGGGGCTGCTCGCGGCGGCCTTCGCCGACGCGGGATGGGCCACGACGGCGTGCGAGCCGGAGCCGACCATGCGGGCGGTCGCCGAGCGGGAGCATCCGGGACTCCGCGTCGTCGACGGGGCCCTGCCGGATCTGCCGTTCGTCGCGTCGAGCTTCGACGCGGTCGTCGCGAACTTCGTCCTCAACCACGTCGCCGATCCGCGTGCGTCGGCGCGCGGACTCGCCCGGGTCTCGGCCGGGCTCGTCGCCGCGACGATCTGGACCACGTCGCCGTCCTGGCTCTGGGTCGAGGTCTGCGAGCTGGCGGGGCTGACCCCGGTGACGGGGGAGAGGCTGCCACCCGAGAAGGACTTCGAGCGCACGGCCGACGGATTCGAGCGGATGCTGCGCGACGCCGGCTGGCAGAACCCGGAGGTGTCGGAGCTCACCTGGACCTGGCGGGCCGAGCCGTCGGCGCTGTGGGCGTCGGCGGAAGGCGGGGTCGGCGGCGCCGGCCTGTTCTACGGCGGTCTCGACCCCGACGACCGCGCCCGGTTCCGGGAGGCCTTCGAGCGGGTCTGCGCCACGCGATCGACCGGCGGCCCGGTCCCGCTGTCGCACACGGCGGCGATCGCCGTCGGCCGCGCCCGCTGAGCATCCGGCACCCGCACGGCGACGGGGGCGCTGCCCGTAGGATTGGAAGGCTATGGCTACTCCTCACCCCCTCACCACGACCGCAAGCGGTGCCGACGTCCGCGTCCGCTTCTGCCCCTCTCCGACCGGCCTGCCGCACGTCGGCATGGTGCGCACCGCCCTGTACAACTGGGCGTACGCCCGCCACACCGGCGGCAAGATGGTGTTCCGCATCGAGGACACCGACGCCGCTCGTGACAGCGAGGAGAGCTTCCGCCAGCTCGTCGACGCGCTCACCTGGCTCAAGATCGACTGGGACGAGGGCGTCGAGGTCGGCGGCCCGCACGAGCCGTACCGTCAGTCGCAGCGTCACGACATCTACCGCGGGGTGATCGACAAGCTCGTCGCCACCGGGGCGCTCTACGAGAGCTACTCCACGGCCGAGGAGATCGACGCCCGCAACGAGGCGAACGGCCGCGCGAAGCAGCTCGGCTACGACAACTTCGACCGCGACCTCACCGAGGAGCAGAAGGCCGCCTTCCGTGCGGAGGGACGCCAGCCCGCGCTGCGCCTTCGCGTGCCGGACGAGGACCTCACCTACGTCGACCTCATCCGCGGCGAGGTCACCTTCCCCGCCGGCTCCTTCCCCGACTTCGTGGTCGTGCGCCCGAACGGCGTGCCGCTGTACACGTTCGTGAACCCGGTCGACGACGCGCTCATGGGAATCACCCACGTGCTCCGCGGCGAGGACCTGATGCCCTCCACCGCGCGCCAGCTCGCACTGTACGCGGCTCTCATCGATGCCGGCGTCACGACCTTCGTGCCCCGCTTCGCGCACATGCCGCTCGTGCTGGGGGAGACCGGCAACAAGAAGCTCTCCAAGCGCGACCCGCAGGCCGACCTGTTCCTGCATCGCGACCGCGGATTCATCCACGAGGGCCTGCTGAACTACCTCGCCCTGCTCGGCTGGTCGATCGGCCCCGACCGCGACGTCTTCTCGCTGGAGGAGTTCACCGCAGCCTTCGACATCGTCAACGTGAACCCGAACCCGGCCCGCTTCGATCAGAAGAAGGCCGAGTCCATCAACGGCGACCACATCCGGATGCTCGACGAGAAGGACTTCGCCGAGCGCATCGTGCCGTACCTGGCCGCCGCCGGGCTGTTCGACGAGCCCACCCACGAGCAGCTCGTGCTCGCCTTCCGCGCCGCCCCGCTGATCCAGGAGCGCGTGCAGCTGCTCGGCGAGGCGCCCGGCATGCTCGGCTTCCTGTTCGCCGACGAGGTCTCCTACGACGCGGACGCGCTCAAGGGGCTTCCGGCCAACGCCGGCGAGGTGCTCGACGCCTGCGTCGCGGCTCTCGAGCCGGTCGCCGACTTCACGCCGGCCGCGATCCAGGATGCTCTCGCGTCCGCGCTCATCGACGGCCTCGAGCTGAAGCCCCGCGTCGCCTACGGCCCGCCGCGCGTCGCCATCACCGGCCGCCGCGTCTCGCCGCCGCTGTTCGAGTCGATGGAGCTCCTCGGCAAGGACGAGTCGCTGCGTCGCCTGCGCGCGCTGTCGGCGCAGCTGGCGGGCTGACGACGCGCCCGGGGCCGCGCCGCCGTTTTGGCGATCAGCGCGGCCTCGGGTAAGCTTGAATCTCGGTGCGAGGCTCCGGTTTCGCCCTTGGGGTATGGTGTAATTGGCAACACGGCTGATTCTGGTTCAGTTGTTCTTGGTTCGAGTCCAGGTACCCCAGCCAGACGAGAACCCCTGCATGAGCAGGGGTTTTGTCGTTTCCGGCGCGATGAGGCCGGCCGCCCGGCCGGCCGGGCGCTGAATCATCGACTGTGGCGTCCCTCGAACGGCGGCTTGACGAGAATCGTGGTGGCGGCAGGCGTTCGCGAGTGACAGTATGAGCGTGTTCAGGCCGTAGTGCCTTCCCTGGAGAGGGGTTCGCGATGTCGTTCATCACCCGAGGCTTCACCGGCCGGCGCCGCGATCAGGACGACCGGCTGCCACCGGGTCAGACGCTCGTGCACGACTTCCCGGTGCTCTCGGCCGGCCCGACGCCACAGATCTCCACCGACGAGTGGGAGTTCTCCGTCCACAGTGCGGCGGGCGAGCGGCGGTGGAGCTGGGACGAGTTCCAGCAGCTCGAGATCGAGGATGTGGTCGTGGACATCCACTGCGTCACGCACTGGTCCAAGCTCGGCACCCGCTGGCGGGGCGTCTCCGTCGACACCCTCCTCGCGGACGTCGACACGCAGGACGAGTACGCGATGGCGCACAGCTACGGCGGCTACACCACCAACGTTCCCCTCGAGGATCTCCTGGACGGCAGAGCGTGGATCGCCTTCGAGTTCGAGGGCGAGCCTCTCGATCCCGAGCACGGGGGACCTGCCCGGCTGCTCGTGCCGCACCTCTACTTCTGGAAGAGCGCGAAGTGGATCCGCGGGCTCGAGCTGCTGCCCGACGACGAACCGGGGTTCTGGGAGCAGAACGGGTACCACCTGCACGGGGATCCCTGGAAGGAGGAGCGCTACTGGTGAGCGATGTGACGCAGCGCGTCCTCCCGCGCACCGCGTGGTACACGGCCGAGGTCGTCGAGACCCGGCGGGAGACACCGACCGCCGCGCGCATCCGACTCGACGTCGCAGGGTGGCCGGGGAACCTCCCGGGCCAGCATCTCGACGTCCGGCTCACCGCCCCGGACGGCTACACGGCGACCCGGTCGTACTCGATCGCCTCCGCGGGCGGGGAATCGCAGGTCGTCCTCGCCGTCGCCCGCGTTCCCGACGGCGAGGTGTCGCCGTTCCTCATCGACGAGCTGAGGAAGGGGGATCAGCTGGAGGTGCACGGCCCGCTCGGCGCCTACTTCGTCTGGCGCGCTCCCGTCGACGGCTCGGCCGGCCGGCCGGTGCAGCTCATCGCCGGCGGATCCGGGGTCGTCCCGCTCTACGCGATCGCGCAGGCGCACGTCGACGCCGGCGACGCCACGCCGTTCCGGCTGCTGTACTCGGTGCGCACCCCCGAGGACGTGTTCTTCGCGGAGGAGCTCGCGGCGGCAGCCGCGGGACCCGCACCGTTCGCCGCCGACTACATCTACACGCGGCGCGCGCCTGCCGGCAGTGACGCGCCGGTCGGCCGCATCACCCGCGAGCGCGTCGCCGCGACGACGCTCGCTCCCGAGGCCGACCCCCTCGTCTACGTGTGCGGGGCCACCGCCTTCGTCGAACGGGTCGCGTCCTGGCTCGTCGAACTGGGGCACGATGCGCGCGCGATCCGCACCGAGCGCTACGGAGGAACCTGATGCAGCACTTCGACGGGAATCTGCTCGCGGGAGCCCTGGCTGACCTGCTCGCCTTCGACGCGACCACCGCGCGGGCGCGATGCAACGGCTGCGGCAGCGTCGGCGAGATCGCCACGATGATCGTGTTCCGCAGCGCGGCCGGGACCGTCGCCCGCTGCGCGGCGTGCGGGCAGGTCCTGCTCACGATCGTCCAGACCGGGGAGCGCACCTTCGTGAACTTCACCGGCACGGGCGCGATCGAGATCCCCCGGGATTAGCGGCGGCCTCGCGTCAGGTGTCGTGGGGCCGCCTCCTCAGCGCGGCCCGGCGTATCGTTCCGGCATGGAGATCACACCTGAGCGGATCACGCAGCTCGAGCCGGACGAGGTCTTCGTCTTCGGCTCCAACAGCGGCGGCCTCCACGGCGGCGGTGCGGCACGCATCGCGCACGAGCGATTCGGCGCGGTCTGGGGCGAAGGCCACGGGCATCACGGCCAGAGTTACGCCATCGACACGATGAGCGGCCTCGGGGCGCTGGCAGCCGACGCCGGCGCCTTCGTCGCCTACGCGAGGGCTCACCCCGAGCTGCGGTTCCTGCTGACACCTGTCGGATGCGGGATCGCCGGCTACACCGCAGCGCAGGTCGCACCGCTGTTCACCGGCATCCCGGGCAACGTCAGCGTGCCGGCATCCTTCCTGCCGTACCTCTGACCCGCCTACTCCGCGTGCTGGATGTGCGTGTCGGATCCGGGGAACACCAGGCCTTCGTGGCCATCGGTCCACCGCACGAGATAGGGCGGAGCGCCGTCTTCGCCGCGCACCTCCAGCACCTCCGCCTCGCGGCGATGCTGAGTGTCGGTGCGTCCTTCCACGAGCAGGTGGTCGCCGACCTTCGCCTTCATGGTCCTCACCTCCGGGTAGATGCGGTGTCGCTCATTCCACTGTCCCGCGAGGTCGCCGCGCGGGCAAGGGGTTCTTCTGAGGCGGGGAGGCGATGCGTCAGCGGCACTCGCCGATGAAGCCGAGGTAGCAGACGGCCTCGTGCGTGACGGCGGGGCGTCCGTCGTTGTTGGAGACCTCCCGCGTGGCCGTCTCGGCGGCTCTGTGGAGGTTGCCGAACGAGCCGAGGGAGGCCACGGTGTAGCCGTCCCCGTCCTGAGCCTTCATCTCCTCGATGGCGGCGCTGTACTCGTCGCAGAGCGCCGCGGCGTCCGCGGTGAGCTGCACGTCCACGCAGGCGCCGTTGTACGTCGCGACCATGAGGTTGGTGCAGTCGGTCCAGTCCTGGTCGACCCAGCACGGGTTCACCGTGTCCATCGTCACGTCGTAGCGGCCGGTCTCGTACTCCTCGGTGTGGAAGGTCTCCGGCTGCTCGGGCACATCGATCTTGGTCCAGTGCCGTGCGGTCGCGAATGCCGCGACCACGACGACGATCGCGATGAGGATCAGGGCCCCGATGACCGAGAGCGCCACCCAGAGCCCGGCATTGCGCCTGCGCGGGCCCGCGGCGACCGCGTCTGCGGCGGGGATGCCATACGGATACGGCTGCGGCTCCTGGGCGCCCACGAAGCCGTACGGCGGCGGTGCCGCTGCCGGGTCGTAGGCGGGCGGAGGAGCAGCCGCGTACAGAGGCGCGGTCGGCTGGGCGTCTCCCGGATAGGAGGGAATCGGAACCCGGTGGCCGACGGCATCGCCCGGCGCCGCGTACGCGGCCGGAGCCGTGTGCGCGGCGGGCGCCGGAGCCGCGGCGGCGGGCGGCGCGGGCTGGGTGGCGAGCCAGTACTCGTACCAGTTCCGCGAGGCCGTCGCGTCGTCGTGGACGCGCTGCGCCTCGTCGTCGGCGAGGCGGATGCCGAGCGACTCCCGCACGTCGGCTCGCAGGAGGGACGCGCGGAACTCGTCGAGTGACATCGGCATAGTCGAGATGATCTCAGACGCCCGCGACCTCCGGCAATGCGCGCGGGAAACCGCGGCGAGGCCCGGATGTCCGTGGCATCCGGAAGAATGCTCTGGTGACCGGTATGAGGACGTTCTGGAGTGCGCTGCCCACCGAGGGGCGCTGGCTGCTGTCGACCGTGGCGATCCAGACATTCGGGCGCGGTATGACGCTGCCGTTCACGATCATCTACCTGCACGAGGTGCGCGGCTTCGAGCTCGGCCTCTCGGGCGCTCTGATGAGCCTCATCGCCATCACGGGGCTCGCCGTCACCGGGCCGGGAGGCACGCTCATCGATCGCTACGGCGCGCGCCGGGTGATGATCACGGGGATCGTCGCGATGATCGCCGGCTGCACGCTCCTCGCGTTCGCGACCCATCCGGCGGTCGCCGCGGTGGCGGTGATGCTGATCGGCGTCAACTTCGGTGTCTCGTGGCCCGGTTTCAACGCGCTGATCGCGACCGTCGTCGACGGGGAGGTGCGGCAGCAGTACTTCGGGGTGAACTTCGCGCTCGTGAACCTCGGCATCGGCATCGGCGGTGTGATCGGCGGGTTCTTCGTGAACGTGCACGACCCCGGCACTTTCACGGCGATCTTCCTCATCGATGCCGCGACCGCGCTCGTCCCCCTGGCGCTGCTGCTCGGGCCGCTGCGGCATGTCCGCACGCAGCCCGACCCTGACGACGACGCCACCGAGACGGAGGCAGGGGGCTATCGCGAGATCCTGCGACGGCCGGCGGTGCTGTGGCTGACGCTGCTCACCTTCCTCGCGGTCTTCATCGGCTACGGGCAGATGGAGGCGGGCTTCCCGGCATTCGCGCGGCAGGTGGCCGTCGTCTCGACTCAGGTCGTCGGCATCGCATTCGCCGTCAACACCGCGGTGATCGTGCTCCTCCAGTTCGCCGTCCTGAGGCTCATCACCGGCAGGAGGCGCACCCGCGTCATGCAGGTGATGGCGCTGATCTGGGCGCTCTCCTGGGTGATCCTCGGTGCGACCGGCTTCCTGCCCGGCACGCTCGCCGCGGCGATCGGCGTGATCGCGTACATGGGCGTGTTCGCCTTCGGGGAGACGATGCTGCAGCCGACGGTTCCGGCGATCTACAACGACCTGGCGACCGACCGCACCCGCGGGCGATACAACGCGATCAATTCGGCCGCGTTCCAGGGCGGCGCGATCACCGGCCCCCTGGTCGCCGGCGTGCTGCTCGGCGAGCAGCTGGACGCCTGGTTCATCGGCCTCATGGTGGCGGGCAGCCTCGCCGTGGGGGTGCTGGCGCTCGTCCTGGAGCGTTCGGTGCCGGCGGCGGCGAACGGCGCCGTGCCGTCGGCATCGCCCGTGTCCGAGACGACCTGAGCGCTCGCCCGGCGAGAAGGGGGAACGCCGGGCGGGCCGGCCGGCTCAGACGCTCAGATCGGGGTCGTCGCCTCGGACGGTGTCCCGCCGAACGGTCGGCTCATCCGGGCCGAGTGTCGTCCCTCCTGCTCCGGTGCTCGTCTCGTCGGTACCCGTCCCGCCCCCTGCGCGGGTGGTCTCGTCGGGTCCGAGGGTCGTCCCCCCGGCTCCGTGACTGGTCTGCTCCGTTCCGAGGGGCGTACCCCCTGCTCCGGGAGTCGTCGCTCCCGCCCCGGGGAGCGCCGGTCCCTGCGCCTCCGGGTGGGTGACGCCGCCGTGGACCTCACCACGCCAGGCTCCGGTCGGGGTCCGCCTCTCCTCGATGAACTCCTTGAACCTCAGGAGGTCGCGCTTGACGGCCATGCCGTCCAGCTGAAGCGCGGCGCCCGCCTTCTCGACGAATCCCGTCGGTTCCCACTCCATGCTCAGCTCGACATGGGCCCCGGCATCCGTCGGACGGAAGGAGACCCTGCCGGCGTGCGCCTCGTCGACGCTGCGCCAGCTGATGTGATCGTCGGGGACCTGGTCGACGATCCGCGCGTCGAACTCCCGACGGGCGCCGCCGACGTTCACCACCCAGTGGGTGAGGGTGTCATCGATCTGGGTGACGTCCTCGACCGCGCTGAGGTAATGCGGGAAGGACTCGAACTGGGTCCACTGCTCGTAAGCCGTTCGGACCGGCACGTCCACGTCGACATCGGCGGTGATGGTGCTCATGATGTTCTCCGTTCTCTTCTCTCGATGTGCCCGCCCCACGCTAGGCACTCACGGCGGTCGGACCGAGGGGGTTGAACTTCCGCGGAAAGCCGTCTAGGAGTCGCCCCGGCCTCCGCGGTTAGCACGGCCCGGCGACAGATGCCACGGGTTTGATCAGGAGGGGCGTAGGCGGCATCCTCGTGCCGTTCACCGAGAAAGGCGGGGGAGATGGCTGGACTGATCCGCGTGATGCCCGGGGAGGACTCCGGCTTCCGCAGAGTCCGCGCAGGGTCCGGGTACAGATACCTCGACGAGTCCGGCGCGCCCGTGCCCGAAGCGGACAGGGAGCGCATCCGGGACCTGGCGATCCCCCCGGCATGGGAGGACGTCTGGATCGCCGCCGACCCCCTCGCTCATATCCAGGCGGTGGGCACCGATCAGGCCGGTCGCCGGCAGTACCTCTACCATCCGCTCTGGCGCGCCCGCAGAGACCGGCGCAAGTTCACCCGGGCGCTGCGCCTCGCCGAGGCGCTCCCTGCGGCCCGCAGGCGGGTCACCCGCGCCCTGCAGGAGCCTGGGCTCACGCGTGAGCGCGCCCTGGCGGTCGCCTTCCGCCTTCTCGACGACGCGGCGCTGCGCATCGGCTCCGAGCGCTACCTCGTCCGCCACGGCAGCCGCGGTCTCACCACCTTGCGGCGCCGGGACGTCAGCGTGGACGGCGAGCACGTCGCGCTCCGCTTCCCCGCCAAGAGCGGCCGCACCGCGTCGATCGACATCACCGACGCACTGCTCGCCGACGCTCTCGCGGACTTCGCGGTCGGGTCGCCCCGCGCGGCGCTGCTCGCGTACCGGAGGGGACGCCGCCGCGTGCGGCTGACCTCCGCCGAGGTGAACGCGCATCTGCGCGAGATCACCGGAGCGGCCTTCACGGCGAAGGACTTCCGCACCCTCCACGGCACGATCCTCGCCGCGGACGCCCTCGCCCGGATCGGCGTGCTCGACACGAAGGCGGAACGGCGTCGCGCTGAGCGCCTGGCCGTGCAGGCGACGGCGTCGGCGCTGGGCAACACGACCGCGGTCGCCCGCGGGAGCTACATCGACCCGCGGGTGTTCCGCCAGTACGCGCGGGGGAGGACGCTCGATCTCGACGTGACACCGGAGACCGCGATCCGCAGGCTTCTCGGCGCCTGATGCCAGGATGGAGGGATGGACACAGCCAACCTCACCCGGGAGGAGACCGCGGCGCGATCCGCAGCGGTGTCCGTCCGCAGCATCCGCGTCGAGCTCGACCTCACCGGCGCTCCCGAACGGGCCCGGACCGGGTTCCCGAGCGTCACGACCCTCGAGTTCGACGCGGACACGGCGGAGACCTGGCTGGACTTCATCGGCGAGCGCGTCGACCGCGTCGTGCTCAACGGCATCGAGCAGGACGTCGCCTACGACGGCGCGCGGATCTCGCTGAGCGGGCTCACCGCGTCGAACACCGTGCGGGTCGAGGCCGTCGGCGCCTACAGCCGTTCCGGCGAGGGGCTGCACCGCTTCCACGACCCCGTCGACGACGAGACCTACCTGTACACGCATTACGAGCCGGCCGATTCGCGCCGCGTCATGGCCTGCTTCGAACAGCCGGACATGAAGGCGGCGTACACCTTCGTCGTCGACGCGCCGGCCGGCTGGGAGGTCCTGTCCAACCAGGCGCCCGCGAAGACCGATCTCGGCGTCGGGGTGCAGCGGGTCGAGTTCGCGCCCACCCTGCCCCTCTCCGGTTACATCACCGCGATCGCCGCGGGGCCCTACGCGCGGGTGGACGGGGAGTGGCGGCGTGACGACCAGCGCATCGCCCTCGGTGTCTTCACGCGGCGCTCGATCGCCGAGCATCTGGAATCCGACGAGATCCTCGAGGTCACCCGGCAGGGACTCGACTTCTTCACCGATGCCTTCGCGTACCCGTACCCATGGGGCAAATACGACCAGATCTTCGTCCCCGAGTACAACATCGGAGCGATGGAGAATCCCGGCCTGGTGACCTTCACAGAGGCCTACCTCTCCCGCGGCGCGGCCACCGACGCTCAGCGGGCCTCACGGGCCAACACGATCCTGCACGAGATGGCGCACATGTGGTTCGGCGACCTCGTCACGATGAAGTGGTGGGACGATCTCTGGCTCAAGGAGTCCTTCGCGGACTACATGGGCTCCCACGCCTCCGCCGTCGCCACCCGCTTCCACGACGCGTGGGTCAAGTTCGCCGCGAACCGCAAGACCTGGGCGTACCAGCAGGACCAGCTGCCCACCACGCATCCGATCGTCGCCGACATCACCGACCTCGAGGCTGCGAAGCTGAACTTCGACGGCATCACCTACGCCAAGGGTGCGGCGGTGCTGAAGCAGCTCGTCGCCTTCGTCGGCGATGACGCCTTCTTCGAGGGCGCACGACGCTACTTCGCCGCCAACGCGTTCGGCAACACGACGCTCGAGGACTTCCTCGTGCAGCTCAGCGCGGTCTCCGGGCGGGACATGAGCGGGTGGTCGAGGGCCTGGCTGGAGACCTCCGGCATGTCCACGCTCCGGACGGAGAGGGATGCCGACGGCGGTCTGTTCCTCGTACAGACCGATCCGCGCCCGCACCGCCTCCGGATCGGCCTCTACGACCGGGTCGACGGCCGCATCGTGCGCCGCGACCGGATCGAGCTGGACATCGTCGACGAGCGGACGCCGATCGACCTCCCGGATGCCGACCTCGTGCTGCTCAACGACGACGACCTGACCTACGCGAAGGCTCGCCTGGACGAGCGGTCATTGGCGACGGTCGAGGAGTCCCTCTCCGTGATCGAGGACCCGCTTGCGCGCGCCCTCGTGTGGTCCTCGCTGTGGAATGCGACCAGGGACGGTGATCTCGACGCCGTGCGCTACCTCTCGATCGTGCGCACGCACGCCCCCGAGGAACCCAGCATCGGCCTGCTGGCAGGCATCCTGCCGCACGCGATCTTCGCGCTCCGTCATTACGTCGCCGACCATGATCGCGAGGAGGCGCAGCGCGCCTGGACCGAGACGACCTGGCAGTCGCTGCAGCAGGCCGGCGCCGGCAGCGATGCACAGCTCTCCTGGGCCAGGGCGCTCGCGACGGCATCCGCCTTCGACGACCTCCGCCACACCGAGATCCGGGGCATGCTCGACGGCGTCGTGCCCGAGGGGCTCACCGTCGACCCCGATCTGCGCTGGCAGCTGCTCACCGCGCTGATCACGACCGGGCATGCGGACGCCGCCGACGTGACAGCGGAGCTGGAGCGCGACGACACCGGTGACGGTCGGACGGCTGCGCGCCGGGCCCTGGCCTCGCGACCGGATGCCGGCGTCCGTGCCGCCGCGTGGGAGGCCGCCTGGAGCGAGCTCTCCCTGAGCAACGATCACCTCGACGCCGAGATCGCGGGTTTCCGTGCCGGAGGCCGGCGCGACCTCGTCGCGGGATTCGACGAGGAGTACTTCGACCGCATCCTCGACGCCTGGCTCACCCGCAGCATCGAACTGGCGAGGCGCCTCGTGGTCGGGCTGTTCCCGGCGACGGAATCGCTCGACCTCGTCGACGCCTGGCTGGAGGCCCATGAGGATGCGCCGGCCGCGCTCCGTCGCGTCGTGGTGGAGCAGCGCGACCACCTCGCGAGGGACCTGCGGGTGCGCGCAGCGCGGAACTAGGCCGGCTGCACCGTGATCCCCATCACGGTGCGCACGATCCACGGATGGGCGCGGTCGTCGTCGATGTGCGTCATTCCGAGCTTCTCCGCGACGCGACGCGATGCGAGGTTCTCAGGATGGACGATGGCGGTGAGCAGCGTGGGGGAGAGTTCCTGCTTGACGAGTGCGAGGCACGCCCCGGCAGCCTCGGTGGCGAAGCCGCGCCCCTGCAGGTCGCGGCGGACGTGATACCCGACCTCGAGCACGGGGGAGCCGTTCACCGCCTGCCAGGTGATGCCGCAGTCGCCGACGAAGCCGCCGTCATGCGTCTCGACGATCCACAGTCCGTGCCCGTGCTCGGCATAGCGCTCCCGATTCCCCTCGATCCAGGCGCGGCTCTCCTCACGCGTCTTCGGCGCCGGGTAGAACGCCATCACCTCGGGATCGCCGAGCAGCGCGGCCATGGCGTCGAGGTCGTCCGTGCTCATCTCGCGGAAGCGCAGCCGGTCGGTCGGGGCGGGCAGGAGGCGCCGCATCAGAGGTCGAGGGCTTCGCCTGGCTCGAGCACGAAGAACTCTCCGCCGCCCTGCACGGTCGCCCACTGCAGGCGCTGGCGATGCATGCCCTTGCCGATCACCGACAGCGTCATGTCGTGCGTCCCGAACGCGCGCCGCGGCTTCACGGCGAGGACGTAGTCCATCGCCTCGCCGATCTTCAGCCACGGTGCGCCCAGCGGTGCTGCGAGAGTCCGCACCTCCACTCCTTCGGGGACGGCGTAGGAATCGCCAGGGTAGTAGAGCTCGTCGTTGACGAGGACTCCCACGTTCTCGATCACGGGGATGGAGGAATGGATGGCGGCGTGCACGCCGCCGAAGAAGCGGAGCGTGAAGTCGCCGGCCTCGACAGTGTCGCCCGGAGCCACCACCGTGATGTCATAGCCCTTCGCTGCACGGGCGACACCCGCCGGAGCATAGATGGGCGTCCCGGGTGCGGCACGCAGCAGCCGGTCGAGGTGCTCGGGCGTCCAGTGATCCGGATGCTCGTGCGTGATGACGATCGCGACGAGATCTCCGAGATCGTCCAGAGGGGACGTGAATGAGCCCGGATCGATGACGAGGGTCTCGTCGGTCTCGTCGATGCGGAGACAGGCATGTTCGAACTTCGTGACGCGCATGGGACGAGTCAACTCCTTCGCGCCTCCCTGGGCAAACCCTGTGCGGATGCCGCGCCACGCCCGGGATTCCGTGGTCCCGGCGTCGATTTGGCGAGCGAAGAAACCGCATGTCATACTTGAACAGTTGTCGCGCTGAGGAAACGAAAAGCGCAGACGGCCCCATCGTATAGCGGCCTAGTACGCCGCCCTCTCACGGCGGTAACGCGGGTTCGAATCCCGCTGGGGTCACACAACACGACGAAGGCCCCCGATTCTCCGGGGGCCTTCGTCGTCCCCGGCGTCGCACGCCGAAGAGGCCGCTCCGGATGCTCCGGAGCGGCCTTCCGTGCGGCTCTCAGTCGCCGTCGGCGGCGGTTGCCGTCCGGCGGTTCCGCCGTACGCGGCGGATCAGCCAGACGATGAGCACCACGAGAGCGGCGACGGCGACCCAGGGGAGGATGAACCCGAACGCGATCACGAGGGCGTTCAGCGAGACGACCAGGCCGTTCCAGCCCGCCAGCAGCCCGTCGCCGAATCCGGCGGGGTCGGCCGTGGTCGGCGCGGTGGCCTTCGTGAGCTGGACCTGCAGCGAGGACATCGC
Organism: Microbacterium hydrocarbonoxydans; assembly: GCF_011752045.1. Lineage (GTDB taxonomy): Bacteria > Actinomycetota > Actinomycetes > Actinomycetales > Microbacteriaceae > Microbacterium. Next base: position 670,330 of record NZ_JAAKXW010000001.1, on the reverse strand, counting down.
GACCTGATCCTCCAGAGCGGCGAGCTGCTGCTCATAGGATTCCAGCTGCGCCTGGCGATCGGTGAGGGCGACCTCAGCCTCGATGAGCTCGGACACCGTTCCCGATTGGGACATCAGCTCGGTGAGCCGCTGCACGGAGGCCTTCAGTGAATCCACCCGCGCCCGCAGATCGATGGCGGTGGAGGTGACATCCTGCTTCGAGATCGACGAGGACAGCACCTCGCCGGTCTTCCCGAGCTCGTCGATCACGGCGGTGAGTTCGTCGGACGGCACGCGGATGCCGATCCACCCGTAGCCGGAGTCCGGGGGCACCGGCATCGAGGTGTCGTCGACCGCCGTCGCCTTGCCGACCTCCGTGCTCTCCACGTAGCCGTCGTGCGCCTCCGCGAGCGCGGCGATGGCGTCGGCGGCCTTCGCGACGTCCTTCACCTGCACGGTCGCGTTCGCCGTGGCGATGATCTCGCGCCCGGCCTCGGGGGAGACGGTCTGGACCAGGGATTCGGCGGAGTCCGCCGCACCGGGCGCCACCTCGGCGCTGCGGTCGGGCGACGTGGCGCCGGTCATCGGAGCGGACTCGTCGACAGCGCCGCCGCCGCTCCCGTCCGCGGTGATCGACGCGGAACCGCCGACGGCGCTGAGGATCGGGGGCGTGACCAGGACACCGACCGCGAACGCGGCCGCGATGCCGGCGCCGGTGAGCCAGCGGCGACGGCGCGCGCGGGACCGGTCGGCCGCCGGACGCCGGGGGGAGCGCTCGCCCTCGATCTCGGCGAAGACGGCGCTCTCGATGCGGGCGATCGTCGTCTCGGACAGATCGGGCAGCTCTTCAGTGGGGATGTGGTCGTTCATGCGTCGCTCGCTTCCTTCACGGCACCGCGCAGCTGGGTGCGGACTCGGGAGAGACGGTTCCGGACGACGGCGTGGCTGACGCCGAGCTCCTCGGCGGCGGCCTGGTAGGCGTAGCCCTCCGTGGCGCACAGCCGGAAGATCTCCCGGTCCAGCTCGCTCAGGTTCCCGACGGCGGCGGCGATGCGCTCCGCCAGGGCGGCGGTGATCACCTGCTCCTCGACGCTCACGGTCGACGGCAGGCTCTCGTCCGGCGCATCCGTCGTGTGCGCCCGGTCCCGAAGGCGCCGGCGCAGGCGGTTCGCGGCCTGGAAGCGGCAGATCGTCGCCAGCCACGGCAGGATCGACTCGCCCTGCAGCTCGAAGCCGGGCAGCTTCCGCCACGCGGCCACGAAGGTCTCCTGCGTCACATCCTCGGCATCGGCGGCGGAGCCGAGGATGCCGTGGGCGATCCAGTAGACCGGCCGGACGTGCGCGCGGTACAGCTCGCGGAAGGCGTTCTCGTCGCCTGACGCGGCCTGTGCCGCCCATCTCTGATCACTCGTCTGCACGGGCATCCTGTTTCCGTTCGGTGTCTCTCACCAGGAAGTGTCGGCGATCGCCCCATCGTCTCAGATGACGTCGGGGCCGCGGTTTCACCACGCGCCGCCGACTCCGGTACGATGGCTCCTGCGAGAGGGAGTATCCCGGATCCGCGCGGAACGTCATCACGAGCACCGAAAGAGCTGCTCCGGACGCGCGACGCACTCAGTGCGGGGGAGAGACTTTCGGCTTCTTTCCGACCCCTCCCGAAAGGTGCAGTGCGCCCTTGGACATCCCCGTCTGGTTCGAGATCACCTCGATGGTCGTGATGACGATCATCCTCATCGCCGACCTCCTCCTCATCAAGCTCCGCCCGCACATCCCGTCGACCAAGGAGTCGACGCTCTGGGTGGCCTTCTACGTCGGCCTCGCCCTGCTGTTCGCCGTGCTGCTCGGCAACGTGGCCGGCTGGCGCAACGCCGGCGACTTCATCACCGGCTGGGCTCTGGAGTACAGCCTGTCGATCGACAACCTGTTCGTCTTCGTGCTGATCATGGCGCAGTTCGCGGTGCCGCGGCGTCTGCAGCAGCAGGTGCTGATGGTCGGCATCATCATCGCGCTCGTGCTCCGCGGTGCGTTCATCCTCATCGGCGTCGCGGTGATCGAGAACTTCTCGCCGATCTTCTACGTCTTCGGCGCCTTCCTCATCTACACGGCGATCAAGCAGGCGATGCCCGACGGCGAGCACGACGAGGAGGTGCAGCGCGAGGCCTTCATCGTCCGCGTGCTGCGTCGCCGCATCGACATCAGCGACGGCTATGACGGCGCCAGGGTGCGCACCACCGTCGACGGCAAGCGCATGTGGACCCCGATGATCATCGTGTTCATCACGATCGGCGTCACAGACCTGACCTTCGCGATCGACTCGATCCCCGCGATCTTCGACATCACCACCAACCCGTTCCTCGTCTTCGCGGCGAACATCTTCGCGCTGATGGGCCTGCGCCAGCTGTACTTCCTGCTCGGCGATCTGCTCGACCGCCTGCGCTACCTGCACTACGGAATCGCCGTGATCCTCGGCTTCATCGGCGTGAAGCTGATCCTGCACGCCCTGCACGTCAACGAGCTGCCGTTCATCAACGGCGGCCACCACGTCGAGTGGGTGCCGGACATCGACAACATGGTCTCCCTCGGCGTCATCCTCGCCTCGATGGCGGTGGCCACCATCGCCAGCCTCGTCGCCTCCTCTCGCGAGAAGCGCGCGGAGAAGAAGGCCGCGATCAGCGAGTGAGACCGGCGGCGGCCGGCGCGGTCCGATCCGCTCCGTCCGCCGCTGTCGTCACACCGCACGGACCGGCGTCCGAGCGGTGGTAGCCTGACGTCATGCGGATCGTGCTCCTTCTTAGCGGCCGCGACGAGACCTCGTTCTGAGCCCCTCCTCGTCGCGGAGTCCATCGTGGGCCGAACCGCCAGCTTCAGGAGAACCTCAATGAACACCCCTGCATCCGACGCCGCCGTTGCACGCCCCCGCACCCTCGCCGAGAAGGTCTGGGACGACCATCTGGTCGTGAAGGGAGAGGACGGGCAGCCCGACCTCATCTACATCGATCTGCATCTCGTGCACGAGGTGACCAGCCCGCAGGCCTTCGACGGCCTCCGTGCGGAGGGTCGGCCGCTGCGTCGACTCGACCTCACGATCGCGACCGAAGACCACAACACTCCGACGTGGGACATCGACAAGCCGATCGCGGATCTCACCAGCCGGACCCAGATCGACACGCTGCGGAAGAACGCCGAGGAGTTCGGCGTCCGCCTGCACTCGCTCGGCGACGCCGAGCAGGGCATCGTCCATGTCGTCGGCCCGCAGCTCGGCCTGACGATGCCGGGCATCACCGTCGTCTGCGGAGACTCGCACACCTCGACGCACGGCGCGTTCGGCGCGATGGCGTTCGGCATCGGCACCAGCGAGGTCGAGCACGTCATGGCCACGCAGACGCTGCCGCTGAAGCCCTTCAAGACCATGGCCATCAACGTCGAGGGCACGCTCAAGCCCGGCGTGACCGCGAAGGACATCATCCTCGCGGTGATCGCGAAGATCGGCACCGGCGGCGGGCAGGGATACGTCCTGGAGTACCGCGGCAGCGCCATTCGTGCGCTGTCGATGGAGGGGCGGATGACGATCTGCAACATGTCGATCGAGGCCGGCGCCCGTGCCGGCATGGTGGCCCCCGACGAGACCACCTTCGCGTACGTCGAGGGCAAGCCGCACGCCCCGAAGGGCCAGGACTGGGAGGATGCGGTCGCCTACTGGCGCACGCTCCCCACCGACGAGGGCGCGGTGTTCGACGCCGAGGTCTTCATCGACGCCGACGAGCTCGAGCCGTTCGTGACCTGGGGAACCAACCCCGGTCAGGGCAGTTCGCTGTCGGCATCCGTCCCGGACCCTGCCGAGATCGCCGACCCGAACGAGCGGGCGGCGGCCGAGCGGGCGCTGGAGTACATGGACCTCAAACCGGGCACGCCTCTCAAGGAGGTGCCGGTGGACGCGGTGTTCATGGGCTCGTGCACCAACAGCCGCATCGAGGATCTCCGCGCCTTCGCGTCGATCATCGAGGGCAGGAAGAAGGCCGACGGCGTCCGCGTCATGGTCGTCCCGGGTTCCGCGCGAGTGCGGCTCGAGGCCGAGGCCGAGGGGCTGGACAAGATCATCAAGGACTTCGGCGCCGAGTGGCGCTTCGCCGGATGCTCGATGTGCCTGGGCATGAACCCCGACCAGCTAGCGCCGGGGGAGAGGTGCGCATCCACCTCGAACCGCAACTTCGAGGGCCGTCAGGGCAAGGGAGGGCGCACCCACCTCGTGTCGCCGCTGGTCGCCGCGGCGACCGCGATCCGCGGCACCCTGTCCAGCCCGAGCGACCTGAACGAGACGGCGGAGGTCTGATCATGGAGAAGTTCACCACCCACACCGGCATCGCGGCCCCGCTGAAGCGGTCCAACGTCGACACCGACCAGATCATCCCCGCCGTGTTCCTGAAGCGGGTCACCAAGACCGGCTTCGACGACGCGCTCTTCCACGCGTGGCGGCAGGACCCCGAGTTCGTGCTGAACCAGGCGCCGTTCCAGGGAGCCTCCGTGCTCGTCGCCGGCCCCGACTTCGGCACAGGGTCCAGCCGCGAGCACGCCGTCTGGGCGCTGCGCGACTTCGGCTTCAAGGTCGTCCTGAGCCCCCGTTTCGCGGACATCTTCCGCGGCAACTCCGGCAAGCAGGGACTCCTGGCCGCGACGATCTCCGACGAGGATCTCGAGCGCATCTGGGCCGAGATCGACCGGAATCCCGGGGCGCAGATCACCGTGAACCTGGAGGACCGCACCGCGTCCATCGGCGACGTCCAGGCCGACATCGGGATCGACGATTACACTAGGTGGCGGCTCCTCGAAGGGCTCGACGACATCGGGCTCACGCTGCGCAACGAAGACAGGATCGCGCAGTTCGAGGCCCGCCGCGAGTCGTGGCGGCCCCGGACCCTCCCCGTTCAGTGACACGGAGGGGGCGGGGGAGCCAGGGGCGACCCGCCCCCGATTACCGTGTGATGAAGTGAGGCTCCGAATGACGACACCCGTGCGCGACGCTCTCCCGGACGGAGCTCCCGCTCTCACCGGAGACGTCCTCGCCATTCGAGGAGGCCGCCCGCTGCGCGGACGCGTCGATGTCAAGGGCGCGAAGAACCTCGCCACCAAGGCCATGGTCGCGACCCTTCTCGGTGAGACGGCGAGCACGCTGCGCGACGTGCCCGATCTGAGCGACGTCGCCGTGGTGCGCTCCCTGCTCGAGGTGCACGGCGTGCAGGTCGCGCCGGGCGATGAGCCCGGCTCTCTCGTGTTCGACCCGAGCGGAGTGGAATCGGCGCACTTCGAGGAGATCGACGCCCACGCCGGCGCGTCGCGCATCCCGATCCTCTTCTGCGGACCGCTCCTGCACCGCCTCGGCCAGGCCTTCATCCCCGACCTCGGCGGATGCCGCATCGGCGACCGTCCCATCGACTTCCACCTGGACGCCCTGCGCAAGTTCGGCGCGGTCGTGGAGAAGCTGCCCAGCGGCATCCGTCTCTCCACGCCCCACGGGCGTCTGCACGGCGCGAACATCCACCTCCCGTACCCCAGCGTCGGCGCGACCGAGCAGGTGCTGCTCACCGCCGTCCGCGCCGAGGGCACGACGGAGCTGCGCAACGCGGCCATCGAGCCGGAGATCATGGATCTCATCGCGGTGCTGCAGAAGATGGGCGCGATCATCTCCTACGAGCCCAACCGCGTCATCCTCATCGAGGGCGTCGAGCACCTGCGGGGTTACGACCACCGGTCGATCTTCGACCGCAACGAGGCCGCCTCCTGGGCGTCTGCGGCGCTGGCCACCGATGGCGAGATCTTCGTCGGCGGAGCGAAGCAGCAGGAGATGCTCACCTTCCTCAACGTGTTCCGCAAGGCCGGCGGATGGTTCGACATCCAGGAGGACGGCATCCTCTTCCGTCGCGCCGGCGAGCTGCAGCCGGTCGTCGTCGAGACTGACGTCCACCCCGGATTCATGACCGACTGGCAGCAGCCTCTCGTCGTGGCGCTCACCCAGGCGAACGGTCGCTCGGTCGTGCACGAGACCGTGTACGAGAACCGGATGGGGTTCACCGACGCGCTCGTCAAGATGGGGGCGGACATCGTCGTGCATCCGCACGGCCTGCAGGACGGACCGCGGCGCGTCCCCCGGCGAGAGCTGGAGCAGGCGGCCGTCATCACCGGACCCACTCCGCTGCACGGTGCCGACATCGTCGTCCCCGACCTGCGAGGCGGGTACAGCCACGTCATCGCGGCGCTCACCGCAGAGGGCGAGTCGAGGGTCTCCGGCGTGGACATCCTCAGCCGCGGCTACGAGAAGTTCCTCGCCAAGCTCGACGCCCTCGGCGCCGACTTCGACGTCATCCGGTGACCCCGATGGGTTCCCGGTCCGAGACGCGGCGGCCCAGCCTGTTCTGGCCGCTCGCGGCGATCGTCGTGCCGCTGATCTCGCTGCTCGCGAAGATCCGCATCACCGGACGCGAGAAGCTCCCTGCCGAGGGGGCGTACGTCCTCGCGCCGAACCACTACTCCGAGTTCGACCCGCTGATCGTCGCGGTCGCCGTGTGGCGGCTGGGACGCGCGCCGCGGTTCATGGCGAAGGACAGCCTGTTCCGGATCCCGGTCGTCGGCTGGATCCTCCGGTCGACCGGCATGATCCCCGTCGCCCGATCGTCATCGGCGTCGGCCGCGAAGCAGACGCTCAAGCAGTCCGAAGAGCTCGTCGAGCACGGCCGCGGTGTCATCGTCTACCCGGAGGGGACGCTCACCCGCGATCCCGACCTGTGGCCGATGCGCGGCAAGTCCGGCGCGGTGCGCCTGGCGCTTGCCGACGACATCCCGCTCATCCCGATGGCGCAGTGGGGCACCCAGGCGATCATGGGCCGCTATCAGAAGGGGATCAGCCTCTGGCCGCTGCGCAAGCCGATCGACGTCGTCATCGGCGATCCGGTGGACCTCTCCGACCTCCGCGGGCGGGGCAACGAGCCCGCCGTGCTGAGCGAGGCGACGAAGCGGCTGATGGCCGCGATCACCGCGCTGCTCGAGCAGATCCGCGACGAGAAGGCCCCTGCGGAGCGCTGGAACCCTGCATCACACGGACAGAAGGAGACGGGCCGCCTTGACTAAGAGAGCCGTTCCCGCTGGTCCCCGCGTCGCCGTGATCGGCGCCGGAAGCTGGGGCACCACCTTCGGGAAGATCCTCGCCGACGGCGGCGCCCAGGTCACCATGTGGGCGCGCCGTGCGGAGCTCGCGCACGAGATCGACGAGGCCAAGCGCAACTCCCGCTACCTGCCCGGCATCAACCTGCCGCGGACCATGGCGGCGACGCACGAGCTCGCGCACGCGCTCGAAGGCGTCGAACAGGTCTACCTGTCGGTGCCGAGCCAGTCGCTGCGTGAGAACCTGAAGGCACTGCGTCCGCTGCTCGCGGAGAACGACGCGAAGATCGTCAGCCTCATGAAGGGCGTCGAGCGATCCACGGGCCTGCGGATGAGCCAGGTGATCGAGCAGGAGCTGCGCTGCGATCCGGAGCGCATCGCTGTGGCCTCAGGACCGAACCTGGCGCTGGAGATCGCCCGCGAGCAGCCGACGGCCGCCGTGATCTCCTCGCGCAGCCTGGAGACGGCGGAGGAGATCGCGCGAGCGGCACGCAACCGCTACTTCCGCACCTTCGTGAACACCGACGTGATCGGCACGGAGTTCGGCGGCGTCCTGAAGAACCTCATCGCGGTGGCCATCGGCATCGTCGACGGCGTCGGCTACGGCGAGAACACGAAGGCGTCGATCATCACCCGCGGTCTCGTGGAGATGACCGACTTCGCGGTGGCCAACGGCGCGCACCCGGAGACGCTGCAGGGACTCGCGGGGCTCGGCGACCTGATCGCGACGTGCCAGTCTCCGCTGAGCCGCAACAACACGGCCGGGCGCCTGCTCGGCCAGGGCTACAGCTTCCAGGATGTCGTGAAGCAGATGCAGCAGACCGCGGAGGGGCTCGCTTCCGTCGCCCCGGTGCTGCAGCTCGCCCGCGAGTCCGAGGTGGACATGCCCATCGTCGAACAGGTGAAGATGGTGCTCGACGGGAAGATGAACCCGCGCGACATCGCACCCCACCTGACGACGGACGACGACACCCCGCAGGGGGAGAGGACCAACTATGGACAAGCAGACGGTGGTGGTCCTCTTCGGCGGGCGTTCCAGCGAGCATTCGATCAGCTCCGCAACGGCGGGCGGGGTGCTCGGCGCGATTGATCGCGACCGCTACGCGGTGATCCCGGTGGGGATCACCCGTGAGGGTGCCTTCGTCCTCGAGGAGGACGACCCCGCGAAGTTCCCGCTGGACGCCGCGCACCTGCCCGAGGTCGTCGACAACGGCACCCGCGTGCTCTGGCCCGAGCCGGGCGGCGACCGCACGCTGCGCGTCGTGCGCGCGGACGGGGAGATCGACGTGTTCGGAGAGATCGACATCGTGCTGCCGATCCTGCACGGACCGCACGGCGAGGACGGCACCATCCAGGGGTACTTCGACACGCTCGAGGTTCCCTACGCCGGCGGCGGCGTGCTCGATTCCGCGATCTGCATGGACAAGCACTTCATGAAGATCGCTCTGCAGGCCGCCGGCATCGCCGTCGCCCCCTGGGTCACGGTCAGGGCGCGGCAGTGGGCGGCGGATGCCGAGGGTGTGCGTGCTTCGGCCGCGGCGCTCGGACTGCCGCTGTTCGTGAAGCCGGCCCGCGCCGGATCCAGCGTCGGCGTCTCCAAGGTGGAGGACCCGTCCGAGCTCGACGCCGCCCTCGCCGTGGCGTTCGCCGAGGACGACAAGGTGCTCATCGAGACCGGGGTCGCCGGGCGCGAGATCGAAGTCGCCGTGCTCGAGGGCGCCGACGGCATCCGCGCCTCGCTCCCCGGCGAGATCGTGCTCACCTCCCGGGGCTTCTACGACTTCGAGGGCAAGTATCTCGGCGGCGACGGCGTGGACGTCGTCTGCCCGGCCGAGCTCACGGATGCCGAGATCGCCGCGATCCAGGATGCGGGGGTCCGTGCGTTCGAAGCCGTCGACGGCCGCGGTCTCGCACGGGTCGACATGTTCCTCACCGCGTCCGGCGAGCTGGTCGTCAACGAGCTGAACACGATGCCCGGCTTCACGCCGATCTCGATGTTCCCGAAGTGCTGGGTCGCGTCCGGGCTCGGCTACGGAGACCTCATCTCCGAGCTGATCGAGGCCGGTCTGCGCCGCTGACCGCGACGACCGGCGCTCGGCGGAAGCCGTGCGCCGGTCAGCCCGGCCGGTCGCTGCAGGTCATCGTGGCCGGCAGCAGGCCCGACTGGATGCTGGTGGAGATGCTCTCCACGACCGTCGCGAAGTCGATCTCCTCGCCGCGGCGGATGCTGATCTCGACGGCGGGGTCGCGGCCGAACGAGACCAGGCGCTGACGCTCGTCCTCCTGATCGAGGACGAGCCAGTCGACGCCGCCGAGGGTGACGCACTCCAGCGTCTGGGGAGCCGGTGGTTCGACGCCGCACCGCAGCACGACCGTCGGCTCGCCCCAGGCGCCGGTGGCCTGCGCGTCGGTCCATACGCGGTCGAGATCGCCGATGGCGTCGGGCAGCAGCACCGACACCGCCGCGCAGTGCGGATCGTTCGCGTCGGCCGCTGGCTCGAGGTGGATCGTCGTCGAGCAGCCGGACAGGACCCAGGCGAGGGCCACGGCCCCCGTGGCGACGGCGAAGCGGCGAGAACGGGGCATGGTTCCAGGCTACCTTTGACAGCATGCCCTCCCGACCCGACGACGATGACCCGCGCCTCGGCGACCTCTCCGAGGGGACGATCCTGCGGGCGATCCTGGCCCGGACGGTCCCGGCGACGCATGCGCTGATCGGCCCGGGCGACGACGCGGCCGTGGTCGCCGCGCCGTCCGGTTCCGTTGTCGCGACGACGGACACGCTCGTGCACGGCCCGGACTTCCGGCTCGCCTGGTCGAGCGGCTACGACCTCGGCTGGAAGGCCGCAGCGGTGAACCTCGCGGACGTGGCGGCCATGGGAGCGCGGCCGACGGCGCTGCTCGTCGCCCTCGCCGTGCCGCGCGATCTCCGGCTCTCCTTCGTCGAGAGCCTGGCAGACGGCTTCCGGGAGGCCTGCGAGGCGCTGGCGCCCGGATGCTCCGTGGTGGGCGGCGACCTCACCGTGTCCGACGTCCTCACCGTGGCGGTGACGGCACTCGGCGATCTCGAGGGGCGCGCCCCGGTGACCAGGGCGGGTGCCGCACCCGGCGACGTGATCGCCGTCGCCGGTGAGCTCGGCAACGCCGCGCACGGCCTGGCTGTGCTGTTCGGGCGCTTCCGCGACGGCGAGACGCCGATCCCCGTCGATCCGGCCCTTCTCGCACCCGGAGAGAGCGCGGCGGTGGCCGCACAGCTCCGTCCTGCTCCTCCCATCGGGCTCGGTCCGTTCGCGGCCGTCGCAGGGGCGACGGCGATGATGGACATCTCGGACGGACTCGCCCTCGATGCGCGGCGGATGGCGGCGGCATCCGGCGTCACGATCGCCCTCGACAGGGCGGCGCTGGGTGAGGCGCCTGGGCGGGCGCTGGCAGGCGGCGAGGACCACGCGCTGCTCGCCGCCTTCCCCCCGGGTGTGCTGCCGCCGGGATTCCGGGTCATAGGCGCGGCGAGGGCTCGCGGCGATGAGGATCTCCTCTGCGACGACGCCCCTGTGGACGTCTCCGGATGGGACCCCTACCGGGACTGGGATTCGGCCGCGGGCTGAGACTCCTCGGCCTCGGAGGCCGGCTCACCCCACCAGAGGGTTGTGTCGCCGTAGGTCTTCTCCCGGAAGAGCTCCAGCCCGGCTGCTGCGAAGTCCGGAGGCGTCGCGCGGCGGGCGCGCTCGACGACGACGATCGCGTCGGGGGAGAGGAGCGGAGCGAGCGCGATGAGGTCGCCCGTCATCGCCTCATCCTCGAGGTCGTAGGGCGGGTCGGAGAACACCAGGTCGAACGGCCCCGCTGCGCGCTGCAGGAACGCGCGGACGGGACTCTCGTGCACGCGTGCCGGGGGCAGCCCGCTCGCCTTCGCCACGATCGCCGCATTGCGGCGAACGATCGCGGCCGCCGGACGGCCCCGCTCGACGAGGTCGGCGGATCCTCCGCCGCGGCTGAGCGCCTCCAGGCCGAGAGCGCCGGAGCCGGCGTAGAGGTCGAGCACGCGCGCGCCGGCGATCGCGTCCGCGGACTCCAGCGCGCCGAACAGCGACTCGCGCACCCGGTCGCTCGTCGGCCTGGTGCCGGAACCAGGGACCTCGAGTCGCGCTCCTCGGGCCCTCCCGGCGATGATCCTGGTCACCCGTTCACGATACGGCAGCGAAGGTCGACGGAAACACGAGAAACAAGAGTAGGTTCGGGATTGTCGGCGGGGTTGCGACCTGGCATGATCGTCACACCCCCGACAAGAGCACCGCCCTGCCCTGATCGAGGAGGATCACAATGGCAACACCCCGTAAGACCCCGGCGAAGCGCACCACCACCGCACGCAAGACAACGGCGAGTCGCGCGAAGCCGGGTTCGAAGCGCGAGACCGTTCCGCCCGTGGATCTGGTCACGGGGCCGCTGCCGACCGCCGAGCCGACCCTCGACGCCGAGGATCTCTCCGGGGAGCAGGGGGTCGTGCTGGAGCCGCCAGCGATCACTCACGCCCTGCGGAACATGTCCGAGATCCGTCACTACTTCCGCACGAACCGGACGCCGGTGTTCTTCGTCGGAGCCTCCGCGTTCAATCTCCTCGGCCTCGACCGCTGGGTCCGCGGCTTCTCCTACATCGCCTACTACGACAGCTGGCAGGGTGCGCATCCGCGCGTGTTCAGCCCGATCGACAAGCCGTACGTCGATTTCCAGAGCGGCGAGGAGATCAACAACTGGCTGCTGCGCCACCACGAGGTCCGGGCTCACATCGCGCGCCTCACGCCCGCCGGCGAACGGCCGCGGATAGCGATGGTGTTCTTCGACGAGGAGACCGAGGCGATCTGCGAGGAGCTCGGCTTCGAGCTGATACTCCCCCCGGCGAAGCTCCGCGAGCACCTGGACTCGAAGATGGTGACGACGAGGATCGCCGACTCGGTCGGCGTGGCGAGCGTGCCCAACATCATCACGACCGTCGACTCCTGGGCGGATGTCGTGGCGGCGGCGGAGAAGGCGGGGCTCGGCACCGACCTCGTGATCCAGACCGCCTACGGCGATTCCGGCAAGACCACGTTCTTCGTGACCGACGAGTCCGGGTACGACCGGATCGCCGACGACCTGCGCGGCGTCGAGGTGAAGATCATGAAGCGGATCAACAACCGCCCGATCGCCGTCGAGGCGGTCCTCACGCGGCACGGCACGATCGTCGGCCCGTTCATGACCGAGATCACCGGCCACGGCGCGCTCACGCCCTACCGCGGCGGCTGGTCGGGCAACGAGATGTTCCCCGGCGTCCTGGAGACGGATGCCCGTCACCGCGCCACCCAGCTCGTGCGCCGTCTCGGCGACCGGCTCGGGCAGGAGGGGTATCGCGGCTTCTTCGAGGTCGACGTGCTCCTCGACACCGACACCGGCGAGGTGTACCTCGGCGAGCTGAACCCGCGCATCTCCGGGGCCTCGGCGATCACCAACGTGACGGCGGGCGCCTATGCCGACGTGCCGCTGTTCGTGTTCCACCTGCTCGAGTTCGCGGGCGTCGAGTTCACCCTCGATGTGGACGAGATCAACGAGCGCTGGGAGGAGCTCGCTGCGGCAGACGTGTGGAGCCACATGGTGATCAAGCACACCGTGGACACCGTGGAGCACATCGACGTCGCTCCGCCGACCGGCCGTTACGTGTACGACCTGCAGGGACGGCTCGTGTTCTCCCAGGGCGACCTCGACTGGCACCTGCTGCACAGCGAATCCGAAGCGTTCTACCTGCGGATCTACGGACCGGGCGACTACCGCTGGAAGGGCGCCGACCTCGGCATCCTCGTCACGAAGGGGCGCCTGCAGACTCCGGCGGGCGAGCTGACGATCCGGGCGAAGCACCTCATCGACTCGGTGCGGGCGATGTACGCGGCGACGCCGCTGCCGCCGGCCGAGGTCGTGGAGGTCGCCGAGCACGGTTCGAAGGCCTGACCTGTGCGATACTCGCCTCGATGATCTTCGAAGCTGACGCCGAACCCGAAATCGCCGGCATCGACCCTTCCGTCGCGCCTGCCGTCGTCGCAGTGGGGGCTCCGCCCCCGCTCGACGAGTGGCAGCGTGCACCGTATCTGGAGTGGTCGATGCAGCACATCGCCGACTTCCTGCCGGTGCATCCGATCGCGCGCGGAGAGCGGGTCACGCCCATGCCGGCGGTGCCTGCCGACCTGTCCCTGATACCCGTCGCGCACCCGTGGGAGACGCGATCGGCGTCGTTCGACGACGTGATGGCGACGACCCACACCGACGGTTGGATCGTCACCCGCGACGGCGCGGTGATGGGGGAGCGGTACTTCAACACGATGCAGCCGGCGACGGCGCACCTGCTGATGTCGGTGAGCAAGTCGCTGACGACGACGACCGCGGGCATCCTCGTCGGCGACGGCGTCCTCGACCCCGAGGCCGCCGTCACCGCCTACGTGCCCGCGCTGACCGGGTCCGGCTATGACGGCGCGACCGTCCGGCACCTCCTCGACATGCGCACCGGCGTGCGCTTCTCGGAGGACTACCTGGATGCCGACGCCGAGGTGCGACTCCTCGAGCAGGCGATCGGCTGGGCTCCCCGTCGTCGCGCCGACGTCCCCGGCACGCTCCTCGAGCTGCTGGCGAGTCTGGACGCGGAGCACGAGCACGGGGGCCGCTTCGAGTACAAGTCCTGCGAGACCGACGCCCTCTCGTTCGTCATCGAGGGAGCGACCGGCGTGCACGCCGCCGAGGTGATGTCGCGCCGCCTGTGGCAGGAGATGGGCGCCGAGTTCGGCGCGCACGTGGGGATCGACTCCGTCGGCGCCGGGATGTTCGACGGCGGCGTCTCCGCCGCGCTGCGCGACCTGGCCCGGTTCGGCCTTCTCTACCTCCGCGACGGCGCGGCGCTCGACGGCCGGCAGGTGCTGCCCCCCGCGTGGGTGGCCGACACCTTCGCCGGAGGCGCGGACTCGCGCGGGGCGTTCGCGAACGCACCGGAGCCGACGCTCATGCCCGGCGGCATGTACCGCAACGGCTTCTGGTTCCCGTACGAGGGCTCCGACGTCGCGCTCGCCCTGGGCATCCACGGTCAGATGGTCTACATCAACCGCGCCGCCGGGGTCGTCGCGGCGAAGCTGTCGAGCTGGCCGACGCCGCAGGACGGCGAGAAGCTGCTCTGGACCATCCGTGCCTTCGATGCGGTGGCCAGAGCCATCGCATGAGCAGCGGTGTCGGATGCGGCGGATAGGGTCGGAGGCATGCCGCTCACGCTCGACTCGACTCTCGAGGAGGCCCTCGGAGACGCTCCGGCGAAGACGCTGAACCGTGCCTTCGGCATGTCCACGGTCGGCGACCTCCTCTCGCACTACCCGCGGCGATACGCCGACCCGGGGGAGCTGACGCCGATCCGCGAGCTGCCGCTCGGGGAGACCGTCACCATCGTGGCGGAGGTGCTGTCGTCGAGCGCGCGGGTGATGCGCAACCGTCGCGGGGCGATGGTCGACGTCGTCATCGGCGACGGCATCGGTCGGATGTCCCTCACCTTCTTCGCGAAGAACCTCGGCGCGGCCCAGTGGCGCGCCGACCAGCTCGCCGTGGGCCGCCGCGGCGTCTTCTCCGGCAAGGTCGGCGAGTTCAACGGCGTGACGCAGTTCGCGCATCCGGAGTACGAGCTGTTCGACGACGAGGACGCGGCCCGCCGCCGCGCCGACGCCCGTGCGGCCGAGCTCATCCCCATCTACCCGGCGACCTCGAGCATCCAGACCTGGCAGATCGCGAAGTTCGTCGGACGGGTCCTCGACGGGCTGTCCGAGGTCCCCGATCCGCTCTCCGCCGACGTCAGGGCGAAGGAGGAGCTCCTCGGGGCGAGGGAGGCGATCGAGCGCATCCACCGTCCGCGCACCCGCAACGACATCGACCCCGCCGTCCGCACCCTGCGGATGCATGAGGCGCTCACCCTTCAGACCGCGCTCCTGCAGCAGCGCGAGGAGGTGCGAGCCCTCGCGGCGACGTCTCGTCCGGCCGCGCCCGGGGGACTGCTCGAGCGCTTCGACGCGTCCCTGCCGTACACGCTCACACCCGACCAGCAGAGCGTCGGCGCGCAGATCGCCGCGGATCTCGTCGGCTCCTGGCCGATGAACAGGCTCGTCCAGGGCGAGGTCGGCTCCGGCAAGACCCTGGTCGCCCTGCGGGCGATGCTGCAGGTGGCCGAGTCCGGGGGACAGGCCGCGCTGATCGCTCCGACAGAGGTCCTCGCGGCGCAGCATCTGCGGTCGATCGCGAAGATGCTCGGTCCTGACCTCGCGCCGCTCGTGATGCCCACCCTGCTCACCGGGCAGATGACGGCGGCGGAGCGGCGCAAGGCTGCGCTGCGGGTGGCCTCCGGGCAGGCCCTCATCGTCGTCGGCACCCACGCGCTGCTGGGGGAGAAGACCACGTTCGCGGACCTGGGACTGGTCGTGGTCGATGAGCAGCACCGGTTCGGCGTCGAGCAGCGCGAGGCGCTCCGTGCGAAGGGATCGAGCCCGCATGCACTGGTCCTCACCGCCACGCCGATCCCGCGCACGGTCGCCATGACCGTGTTCGGCGATCTCGACACCTCGGTGATCCGCACCATGCCCGCCGGCCGCGCGGGCATCCAGTCGTTCGTCGCACCCCTGGCCGAGCACCCCGGCTGGTTCAACCGGGTGTGGGAGCGCGCGGCCGAGGAGATCGCCCAGGGTCGTCAGGTGTTCGCGGTGTGCGCGGCGATCGACACGACGAAGAAGACCGCGGAGGCCGGGGACCAGCCGCCCCAGCCGGAGGGTGCAGCCGGACCGCGCTGGGGCGTCGTGCAGCTCGACGAGGCTCTCTCCACCCATCCGACTCTGGGCGGGCTGCGGCGCGCGGTGCTGCACGGACGCATGCCCTCGGACGAGAAGGACGCCGTGATGCAGGCGTTCGCGCGGGGCGACATCGACCTGCTGCTCGCCACGACCGTCATCGAAGTGGGCGTCGACGTGCCCAACGCGTCGACGATGATCGTCCTCGACGCCGACCGCTTCGGGGTCTCTCAGCTCCACCAGCTGCGCGGACGCGTCGGACGCGGCGGTGTGCCAGGGCTGTGCCTGCTGGTGACCGAGGCCGAGGCCGGCTCGGTGGCCCGTGAGCGGGTCGACGCCGTGGCCTCCACGCTCGACGGCTTCGCACTCGCGGAGGTGGATCTGGAGCTCCGCGGAGAGGGCGACGTCCTCGGTGCGGCGCAGGCCGGCGTGCGGTCCTCCCTCAAGCTCCTCCGGGTCGTGAAGGACTCCGGACTCATCGTGCGCGCCAGAGAGCTCGCCGAGGGCATCCTCGCAGCGGATCCCGACCTGTCCGCCCACCCCGGGCTGCGCGCGGCGATCTCGCGGCGCGTGAGCGACGACGACCGCGCCGCGCTCGCGAAGAACTGACACGGTCGCGGCGTGCCCTAGGCTGGATCCATGAGCAGCCGGATCGCCGTCGTGCCGGGTTCCTTCGATCCGCCGACCCTGGGTCATCTCGATGTCATCCGCCGGGCCGCCCGGCTGTACGACGAGCTCCACGTCCTCGTCGTGCACAACCCCGGCAAGGAGGCGATGCTCCCGATCGCGCAGCGCCTCGCGCTGCTGGAGCAGTCCATCGCCGAGGACGGCATGGAGGGCGACATCGTCGTCGGCTCCTGGAGCATGGGCCTGCTCGTCGACTACGCGCGCGACGTGAACGCCGGCGTGCTGGTGAAGGGCATCCGATCCCAGATCGACGTGGCCTACGAGTCGCCGATGGCGATCGTGAACCGCCATCTCGCCGACATCGAGACGGTGTTCCTGCTGCCCGACCCGTCGCACGCGATGGTGTCCAGCTCGCTCGTCCGCCAGGTCGCCGGCCTCGGCGGGGACGTCTCGCCGTTCGTGCCTCCGGCGGTCGCGGCGTTCCTCGACACGGGTGCGCGCGGCCTCTGACCGTGCCTCCGCCGAGGCGCGCACTCGGTCCGGCCACAGCAGGAGCCGGTAGCATGGCCGGGTGAGAACCCGAATGAGCGGCCCCTTCGTCCTCCCCGTCCGCGACATCGTCCGACGGCCGGGCGAGATGCGCGAGCATCAGTTCACGGTCACCCTGACCGATCAGTGGGGCGAGGGCATCGTCGCCTACGAACCCGGTTCCGAGGTGGATCTCGACGTCCGTCTGGAGTCCGTTCACGAGGGCATCCTCGTCTCCGGAACGGCGGATGCCGAGTACAGCGGAGTGTGCGGACGATGCCTCACCGACATCACCCGGCCTGTCGAAGTCGAGTTCCAGGAGCTTTTCGCGTATCCTGGTGAGGAAGAAACTGACTTCGAGGTTCAAGACGACCACGTGGATCTTGAAACTCTCGTCAGGGATGCGGCCGTATTGTCGCTTCCATTTCAGCCGGTGTGTCAGCCGGACTGCCCGGGTCTCGACCCGAGAACGGGTGAGAGGCTGACCGTGAGCACCGGGACGGAGCAGGCCGCTCCCATCGATCCTCGATGGAGTGCGCTCCAGCAGATCACAGACCAAGACGGCACGGCAGAGAGCCGTGCCGCCGAGAAAGAAGAGAGCTAGTCATGGCTGGTAACCCCCCGAAGCGCAAGGTCTCCCGTTCCAACACCCGCTCGCGTCGCGCGCAGTGGAAGGCGGAGGCCCCCACGCTCGTCAAGACCATCGAGAACGGCAAGGTCGTCTACAGCCGCCCGCACCAGGCGAAGGTCGTCACCGACTCGCAGGGCACCGAGCTCTTCCTGGAGTACAAGGGCCGCAAGGTCGCGGACGTCTGAGTCTCGAAACATCGTGACGGAGGTCCCTCTGGGCGGGAAGGGGCTCTCGGGCAAGCTCCGCGTCGAGATCGACGCGGAGCTTCTTGAGTTGGCCCTCACCCACCGTTCCTACGCGTACGAGCACGGCGGGATCCCGCACAACGAGCGTCTCGAGTTCCTCGGCGACTCGGTGCTGGGGCAGGCTGTCACGGTGATGCTCTTCACCACGCATCCTGAGCTCGACGAGGGCGAACTGGCGAAGCGGCGCGCGAGCGTCGTGTCGACGGTCGCCCTCGCCGAGGTCGCCCGAGGCATCGATCTCGGCAGCCACCTTCTGCTCGGGCGCGGGGAGGAGCAGACCGGCGGTCGCGACAAGGACTCGATCCTCGCGGACACCATGGAGGCCGTGATCGGCGCGACGTATCTGTCCGCGGGACCCGAGGCCGCGACGAAGCTGGTGCTGCGGCTCACGGAGCCGCTGCTCGCCGACCCCGAGCGCTACGGCGCCGCGATGGACCCGAAGACGAGCCTGCAGGAGCTGGCCGCGCGCGTCGGCGCCACCCCGCCGCAGTACTCCGTCGAGGCGAGCGGTCCCGACCACGACCGCCGCTTCACCGCCACGGTCGTCGTCGGCGATGTGAGCATGTCCGGCAACGGCAGCAGCAAGAAGACCGCGGAGATGGCGGCGGCACTCAGCGCCTGGCGCGTGCTCAGCGACCGTGCCTGAGCTGCCCGAGGTCGAGGTCGTGCGCGCCGGACTCGCGCCGGCGGCGATCGGCTCCCGGATCAGCGCCGTCAGCGTGTTCGACGAGCGAGCCCTCACCCGGCATCCGGCCGGTGCGGCCGATTTCGCGGCCCGTCTCGAAGGACGGAGGTTCGCCGCCGCCGAGCGGCGGGGCAAGTTCCTCTGGCTTCCGCTCGACACCGGCGACGCCGCCCTCATCGCGCACCTGGGCATGAGCGGGCAGATGCTGCTCCGGACCCCGGATGCCGTCGCCGAACGACACGAGCGCATCCGCATCCATCTCGAGCATCCGGCCCACGGCGAGCTCGCCGTCGTGTTCTCGGATCAGCGCACGTTCGGGTCACTGGCGGTGGACGCGCTCATCGCCGATGGGGATTCGCAGATCCCGTCACAGGTCGCGCACATCGCCAGGGACCCCATCGACCCCGCGTTCGACGACGACGCGTTCCGCGCGGCGCTCGGGCGCCGAAGCAGCGCCATCAAGAGGGTGCTGCTCGATCAGGGCGTGATCAGCGGCGTGGGCAACATCTACGCGGACGAGTCGCTGTGGGCGGCCCGCATCCATCCGGAGACCCCTGCGAGCGCTCTCTCCACGCAGGCGGTCCGCCGGCTGCTCGCCGAGGTGCGGGCGGTGCTCGCCAAGGCGCTCGCTGAGGGCGGCACGAGTTTCGACGCCCAGTATGTGAACGTGAACGGCCAGGCCGGCTATTTCGCGCATTCCCTCAACGCCTACGGGCGCGGAGGCGAGCCGTGCCCGCGCTGCGGCGGCAGCATCCGCCGCGTGGCGTTCATGAATCGCTCCAGCCACTACTGCCCGCGCTGCCAGCGGCGCGCGCGCTGACCCGCGGCTTCAGCCGAGGCCGGCGAGGAACGTCGCAGACGGCGCGAAGAACGTCGTTCCCGTCTTCGCGATCGAGAAGTCGAGCAGGCGGTCGTGCAGGCCGGGCGGATCGCCGAGGAACATCCGTTCCAGCATCCGCTCGATGACCCACAGGTGCCGGGTGTAGCCGATGAAGTAGGTGCCGAACTCCCCGGCGGCAGGGCTGCCGAACGGCATGTTGTCGCGGAGGATGTCGTGCTCCCCGCTCTTGTCGCTGATGGTGGCGAGGGTCTTGTGCGCCTTCTGCACGCCATCCGGAGCGTCGTCCAGCTCGAGGTTGTCCGCCTTGCGATGCCCGATGATCGCCTCCTGCTGCTCGGTGCTCAGCCTCTGCCAGGCGGACAGGTCGTGCAGGTACTTCTGAACGACGACATAGCTGCCGCCGGCGAACGCCTCGTCCTCCTCACCGACCAGGGTGGCCGCGGGGAGGTCGGGACCGATCGGGTTCGCCGAGCCGTCGACGAACCCGAGCAGATCGCGGGCGTCGAAGTACCGGAACCCCGCGACCTCGTCCTCCGTGCGGATGCCGGTTCCGAGGGACTCGAGCAGCAGCCGTTCCAGTTCGAAGCACAGGTCCTGCCGTTCGGAGCGGATGTGGAAGAGCAGGTCTCCCGGAGTGGACACCGCGGTGTGCGCGGGGCCTGAGACCTCGCGGAACGGTCGCAGCTCTGCCGGCAGGGGGTGACCGGTGAGAGCCGTCCACACTCTGCTGCCGATCCCGACCGTGCAGGAGAGACGGGCGCCGAGGTCGCGGAAGCCGACGGACTTGACGACATCGTCGATGCCGGCGAGGGCTGCGCGGATCGTGCCGATCGCGTCGTCGGCGACCGTGACGACGAGGAACACGGCGGCGCGAGTGAGGGGTGCGTCGACCTGTTGGGGCGCGATGGGCACGCGGCGTTCGGACATCGGAGGACCTCCTCGATCAGCGAGAGGCTAGCAGTGGCGGCCGCGCGGCGCAGTGAGGAGTACGCTCGGAGCCGTGGGACGCATCACGACACGACGGCCGGTGCTGAAGATCGCGCTCGACGGCGAGGCGCGACGGATGCCGGACACGCTCGCCGTCGAGGAGCCGCTGGAGATCCGCGTCCTCGGAGCGCCGCTCGCCGTGACGATGCGCACTCCCGGCCACGATGTCGAACTGGCGGCGGGATTCCTCGTCTCCGAGGGCGTCATCTCCACGGGATCGGATTTCCGGACGGCGATCCACTGCGGCGGGCCGGGCACCGGAGGCGCGGAGAACACCTACAACGTCCTCGACGTGGCGCTCGCTCCCGGCGTCCGTCCGCCCTCTGCGGATCTCGCCCGCTCGTTCTACACGACGAGCTCCTGCGGAGTGTGCGGCAAGGCGAGCATCGAAGCGGTCGAGACCGTGTCGGCGTATGACCTCTCTGTCGACGACACCCCCGTGGACGCCGAACGACTCGCCGCCTTCCCCGGGATGCTCCGTGCGAACCAGGATGCCTTCGACAAGACCGGCGGCCTGCACGCCGCAGCCCTCTTCGACGCGTGGAGCGGGGAGATGCTCGTGCTCCGCGAGGACGTCGGCCGGCACAACGCGGTCGACAAGGTCGTCGGCTGGGCCGTGCTGAACGATCGCCTTCCGCTGCGCGGCACCGTGCTTCAGGTCTCCGGGCGGGCGAGCTTCGAACTGGTGCAGAAGGCGGCGATGGCGGGCATCCCCGTCCTCGCCGCCGTCTCGGCGCCGTCGTCGCTGGCCGCCGAGCTGGCGGAGGCTCGCGGGCTCACCCTCGTGGGATTCCTGCGAGGGCGTTCGATGAACGTCTATGCGCATCCGCACAGGGTGACGATCGCGACGGGAGCGTCGGAGGATTCCGCGCTCCAGGTGGAGGGAGCAGGATCATGACGGATCTGGATGACGACACGAAGCAGGGTGCGGCGCTCGGATTGATGCCGGACGTGCCCCGTCAAGGCGGATACGGGCCTCTCACGACGCGTCCCTGGTCCTGGGGCGACTACCATCACCCGGCGGCCGGATGGGGCGCCGCGCTCTCCGTCGGTCAGGTGCTGCTGCGATCGCAGGCGCCTGTGACAGGCGCACTCGCGATGCTCAAGATGAACCACCCGATCAAGGGCTTCGACTGCCCGGGATGCGCGTGGCCGGACGATCAGCAGGGCCTGCAGCTCGACATCTGCGAGAACGGCATGAAGCACGTCACGTGGGAGATGACGCACAAGCGAGTCGGCAGCGGATTCTTCTCGCAGCACACCGTCACCGAGCTCTCGGAGTGGACCGACTTCGACCTCGAGAACGCCGGACGCCTCACAGAGCCGATGGCATACGATCCGGAGACCGATCGATACGCGCCGATCAGCTGGGACGACGCGTTCGCCCTCATCGGCGAAGAGCTGCGGGGGCTCGACAGCCCCGATGAGGCGACCTTCTACACGTCAGGCCGTCTCAGCAACGAAGCCTCCTTCCTTTATCAGCTGATGATGCGCGAGTACGGCACGAATAACATGCCGGACTGCTCGAACATGTGCCACGAGGCATCCGGCCGCGCGCTCAAGGCCTCCATCGGCACCGGCAAGGGCACGACGACCCTCGAGGACTGGGAGCAGACCGACCTCCTCTTCCTGATCGGGGTGAACGCGGCGTCGAACGCCCCGCGGATGCTCACGGCGCTCTCGAACGCGGTGAAGAACGGTGCACAGGTCGTGCACGTCAATCCGCTGGTCGAGGCGGCATCCCGGCGCACGATCGTGCCGCACGACTTCGTCGACATGGCGCTGTTCAAGACTCACGCGACCGGGACGCTCGATCTGCAGGTGCGGCCGGGTGGGGACATGGCGCTGATGCGCGCCGTCGCGAAGGTCGTGTTCGAGGCGGCGGAGACCGACCCCGGGGTGCTCGACTCCGGCTTCATCGAGAGCTACACGCAGGGCTTCGCCGAGTACCGCGCCCTCGTGGAGGCGACCTCCTGGCAGGAGCTCGTGGTCCAGTCGGGCCTCACCGAGGAGCAGCTGCGGCACGCCGGTGAACTGTACCTCAAGGCGGACAAGGCGATCATCAGCTGGTGCCTGGGCGTGAGTCAGCAGGAGCACGCGGTCGACATGGTGCGCGAGTTCACGAACGTGCTGCTGCTGCGCGGCAACATCGGGCGTCCCGGTGCGGGGCCCGCGCCGGTGCGGGGGCACAGCAACGTGCAGGGCAACAGGACCTGCGGCATCGATCACCACGCACCGGCTTGGCTGCTCGACCGGCTCGACGCCGTGCTCGGGATCACGTCTCCGCGGACGCCGGGTCTGGACACGGTCGCCAGCATCCGCGCGATGCATGAAGGAGCGGTCAAGGTGTTCGTCGCGCTGGGCGGCAACTTCGTCTCGGCCGTCCCCGACCCCGTGCACACGGCGCAGGCCATGACCCGGTGCCGTCTCACCGTGCAGGTGAGCACGAAGCTGAACCGGAGTCACCTGGTGCACGGGAAGAAGGCGCTGATCCTGCCGTGCCTCGGTCGCACCGAAGCAGACGAACAGGCGTCGGGACTGCAGGGGCAGACGGTCGAGGACGCGATGAGCATGGTCCATCTCTCGGTGGGCAAGAAGAAGCCGGCATCCGAGCACCTGCTGTCCGAGCCGGACATCATCGCGCGCATGGCCAGAGCCACGATGCCGGACAGCCCTCTGCCCTGGGAGTCGTACGTCGCCGACTACGACGCCATCCGCGACGTGATGGCCGAGGTGCTGCCCGGATTCGAGGGTTTCAACGACCTCATCAGGCAGCCGAACGGGTTCAGGATCCCGCAGCCCGCGCGCGAACTCGACTTCCGCACCCCGAGCGGCAGAGCGGAGTTCTCCGGGGCACCGCTCTACGACGTGCGGCCGCCGTCGGAGGACATGCTGGTGCTGCAGACGATGCGCTCGCACGACCAGTGGAACACCACCATCTACTCCAACAACGACCGCTATCGCGGGGTGAAGAACCTGCGAGAGCTGATCTTCATGAACGCGGAGGACATGAAGGACCGGGGGATCGCCCAGGGCGATCTCGTGGACATCGTCTCCACATCGAAGGACGGTTCGCTGCGCGAGCTCCGTCAGTACCGTGCCCTCGCGTACAACACCCCGCGGGGGAGTGCGGCGGGCTACATGCCGGAGATGAACGTCCTGATCGGCCCCGCCGACTACAGCGCGCAGAGCGATCAGCCCCTGATGAAGAGCATCCACGTCCGGGTCAGCCCGGCGCGGAGCGCCCGGCCGAGCTGACCAGGCGGCTCACGCAGGCTGGAAGGAGCGCACCAGCAGCGGACGCGTGGCGGTGGTGCTCAGCCAGACCACGCCGATGCCGGCCCCCACGACGAGCACGATCGTCATGATCGAGATCGGCGCGGTGATCAGCGCGATGCCGAGCAGCGGGAACACGAGCACCGCCGCGCACAGCGCGGACCCGATCGCGGTGACCAGGAGCGGCGACATGATCGCGCGGCGGCGCGCCCTGTCGACGGTCTCCACCGGCATCCCGAGGTGGTGCAGGCTGCGGTGAAGCTCGCGCTCGTCCAGGATCGCGGAGGCCTGGTTCACGCCGACCGAGACGGCGACCATGAGGAACGAGGCGATGAGCGTGATGACGAGCCCGGTGCGCATGTCGGCGACGAGGATGAGATCGGCGGACGCCGCATCCGACGTGCTCATCACGTTCATGAGCGATACCCCGGTTCCGGCGAACACGGCCATGAAGCTCGCCATCGCGATCCCCCCGACCTGACGCCAGGCGGCCTTGGGGGAGTCCAGCACCATGCGGGCCGCGAGCAGGCGATCGGGACGCTCGGCGCGACGGAGCTGGCGGGAGGCCGAGACCTTCAGCACCCACGGGCCGACGAGGTTGAGCACCGCGAGAGATGCGCCGAAGACGGCGGCGAGGACGACGATCGTCGTGACGAGACCGCCGATCGACGGGAACACCTTGATGAGCACGAAGGACACCGCGATGACACCGACCGCGATGACCGCGCGGAGCCAGTGCACGGTCGAGACCGTGGAGCGCATGCGCACGCCGAGGGGGGAGATCACGACACGGCGCAGGCCGAGAGCCGCGCTGCCTGCCGCGACGAGCAGCACCCCCAGGACGACGGCGAGGAGGGAGAGCGGCGACAGCAGCACGGCCTGCAGCCCGAGCGGCTCGCCCCGGAACGGGATGAGCCCGATCAGCGGACTGACGGCGAGGTATCCGAATACGCCGGCCACGGCGCCGATCCCGGCGACGAGCGCCGACTCGACGACCGTGGCGACGCCGACGCCGAGCGGTGTGACGCCGAGGAGCCGCAGGGTGGAGAGGCGCTCGTCGCGCCGGCGTGCGGAGAGCCGGGCCGCCGCGCCGCCGAGACCGGCCAGGGGCACGAGGAGGAGCACGAGGGCGATCGCGGCCAGCGCCTGGTAGAGCGGAGCATACTCATCGCTCCAGGTCCAGAACGACTGCGCGCCGCCGATCGCGGTGAGCACGAGCGCGGTGACGACGCCGAAGGCGACGATCGGGAGCGCGAGGACGCTGTTCTGTCCCGGTGCGGGACGAAGGAGCAGGGCGAGGACCCGCGGGTTCATGCGGCCACCGCCGAGGACACGATCCGGCCGTCGCGGACGGCGACGACTCGCGAGCAGCGTGCGGCCACCTCGGGGTCGTGCGTGACGACCAGCAGAGTGCGTCCCTGACCGGTGGTGGACCAGAGGAGCGCGTCCATCACCTCGCCCGAGGTGTGCGAGTCGAGCGCGCCGGTCGGCTCGTCGGCGAAGACGAGCTCGGCCCCGGTTGCCTGCGCGCGGGCGATCGCGACGCGCTGCGCCTGGCCGCCAGACAGCTCGCCGATGCGGCGGTCCTCCATGCCGGCCAGCCCGAGGGCCGCCAGCCAGGATGCCGCGTGCTGCACGGCATCCGCTCTTCTCACGCCGTTGATCATCGAGGCCAGCGCCACGTTCTCGACGGCGGTGAGCTCAGGGATCAGCAGCCCCTGCTGGAAGACGAAGCCGAAGCGCTCGCGGCGCAGCCGCGATCGAGCCGACTCGCCGAGCGCGGTGACCTCCACCGGGGCGCCTGCGGAGGGGCGGAACGTGACGGACCCGGCATCCGGGGTGATGATCCCCGCGAGCACGTGCAGGAGGGTGGTCTTTCCCGATCCGGACGCGCCCATGATCGCCACCGACTCGCCGCGCCGGATCGTGACGTCGACACCGGCGAGGGCGCGGGTGCTGCCGTAGGTCTTCGTGAGGGCATGGGCTTCGAGCACGGAATCGTTCATGATCCCAGCCTCCCGGTCGCCTCGCGGCCGGTGCATCGGCCGGGCGGATGATCCCGCGCCGGCCGACTACACCGATCGGATGACTCTCAGAGCTTCTTCTGCCACGCGCCCGCGTACGACACGGGAACGAATCCGACCGCCTCGTTGATGTCGAGCATGGGGCGGTTCTCCTCCGCGTTGAACGTGGAGACGACCCGCGACTGCGGCATCAGGTCCCGCCAGCGGAGCAGGTTCGCGCACTTCACGACGGTGCCGAGCCGGTGCCCGCGATGATCCTTCGCGACGAGGGTGCCGAACTGGTGGGTGACGCCGGCGCGGTCGGCGCCGATGAGCAGCTCGTTGTACGCCACCAGCGTGCCGGTGGGCACGTGCTCGACGGCGACCACCGAGACGGCCTGACCTGCGCCGGTGATGCGGGCCTCACGGCGCACCACGCGGTCCGCGTCCCACTGCTCGGCGACGAAGTCCATGTCGCCGCTCGGCGCGTCGGTCGAGAGCCGGGCGAGCACCGCAGCGTAGCCCGCACGGAGCTCCGGCGGCGTCGGCATCATCCACTCGACGATCCGGTAGTCCTCGCCGGCCGCGGCGAGCGCGCCCGCCAGCATGGCACGCACCGGCTCGGCATCGGCGCGCAGATCGAACTCGCTGTTGCGCTCGACCTGCTCGAGCGTGAAGCTCCTGCTCTCGAGGAGGTCGGAGAGGCGGGTGGCCGGAATGCGCCCCCAGCCTGTGCGGGGGACCAGCATCCGCTCGCCCTCCTCGGGACGGTGCAGGGACCAGAGCTGCACGACGCGGCGACCGTGCTGGAGCGCCTCGCGCTCCGCGAGAGCGAGGAGCTCCTCCTCGATGCCGCGCCCCCAGTGCTCGCTCGGGACGAGCAGGTCCACCTCCGCGGCGTGCGCATCCTCCTCCTGTGCGTAGGACACGGTCACCATGCCGACGATGTCGGCGCCGTGACGGGCGACGAACCCGGTGTTCACCGTGTCGGTGCCGTCGTGCCAGGCGGGAAGCATCTGCGCCGCATCCGGGGCGAGATCGGGGAGACCGACCTCCTCCTCGCAGATCCGGCGGTTCAGCTCGCCGTAGGCGCGGAACTCGGCGGCGTCGGGCGCATCGAGCGTCTCGGGGACGATGAGCGGGGTGATCGTCAGAGCGACGGTGGTCATGACAGGTCCTTCTCGGTGGGATGGTTGGTCGTTCGAAGGGTGAGGCCGCTCGTCCCGGCCGGTGGTCTCCCGGTAGACGGCGTTGCGGACGCCGGCGAGCTCGCGGAACTCGCCGGCGTCCGCTGCATCCGCCCGAGCGGGAAGCACGAGCGGATGCAGGGTCGCACCTGCGGAGAGCGGATTGCTCATGGTGACTCCGATCAGCGCAGCTGGCGCTGCAGATCGTACGTGAGCAGGGCCCACGCCTCGGCGGGCGTGCGGTCGCGCTCGAGGCGGGCGATCGCGTCCCCGATGTCGGCGGTGCGGCGGCGCTCGGCGCGAGGGCGCTGAGCCCTCTGGAGCAGCCAGACGCCGATCCGGAGGGAGAGGCGATCAGCGAGAGCGAGCTCGCGCAGTTCGCCGGGGGCGGGGATCTGGAGGACCTGCTGGTCCTGCGTATCGGGCGGGTGGACGGTGCTGCGGTACAGCGTGGTGTTCACGGTGATTCCTTCGATGGGTTCTGTGGATGGGTGCGAGAAGCGCCGAGTCGGACCAGGAGGGCCGACGGCGGGACGCGGTTGAGTGAGCGGAACCCGGATGCCGCAGGAGCGGCGTGCGCCGGGGTCGGCGGTGATCCGTGATCCGAGACGGATCAGAGGGTGGGGCGCGGAGAGGCGACGGAGAGGAAGCCCGGGCAACGGGCAGAGTCCTCCGGTTGCGCTGCTACGAGATCGCGCCGAGGCGGTCGCCGGCGGTCACCGAGTGAGCGCGGCGCGGCGCGGAGTGCGCTGGCGCGGCGAGGCCAGTGGCCTGTGCGTTGAGCTGAATCATCATCGGTAACCTCCTTTCGTGTGGCGATCCGGTGGTTACCGTAGCGAAGGATTCTCAGGCTCGTCAAGCACCGGGCGTGTCGCACGGCGTGTCGCGGCGTGTGCGGGTTCATCCGGTGCCCGCGCGGGATGCCGGTCCTGGCCAGGGATTCCGGTAGCGTAGCGAGGTGATTCGACCCGGACGAACGGTGGCCGCATGCATCTGAAGAGCCTGACCCTCAAGGGGTTCAAGTCCTTCGCGCAGCCCACGAGCTTCGTCTTCGAACCCGGCGTCACCTGCATCGTCGGACCCAACGGATCCGGCAAGTCCAACGTCGTCGACGCCCTCGCCTGGGTGATGGGGGAGCAGGGCGCGAAGACGCTCCGCGGCGGCAAGATGGAGGACGTCATCTTCGCCGGCACCTCGACGCGCGGTCCGCTCGGACGCGCCGAGGTGCAGCTCACCATCGACAACGGCGACGGCGCGCTCCCGATCGAGTACGCCGAGGTCACGATCAGCCGCACGCTGTTCCGCAACGGGTCCAGCGAGTACGCGATCAACGGCGAGAGCTGCCGCCTCCTCGACGTGCAGGAGCTCCTCAGCGACTCCGGTCTCGGTCGCGAGATGCACGTCATCGTCGGCCAGGGGCGGCTGGACACCGTGCTCCAGGCATCGCCCGAGGACCGCCGGGGCTTCATCGAGGAGGCCGCAGGAATCCTCAAGCACCGGCGGCGCAAGGAGAAGACCCTCCGCAAGCTGGATGCGATGGAGACCAACCTCACCCGGCTGAGCGATCTCGCCGGGGAGATCCGGCGTCAGCTGAAGCCGCTCGGACGTCAGGCCGAGATCGCGCGCGAGGCGCAGACGATCGCCGCAGTGGTCCGCGATGCGAAGGCCCGCCTCTTCGCCGATGACGTCGTCGCGCTGCGCGCCGCGCTGGCCGACCACACGCGTACGGAGCAGGAGCGCCACACCGAGCGTCTGGTGCTCTCGGATCAGGCCGAGGCCGTCAGGGCGAACATCGCCCGCCTCGAGCAGGCGCAGAACTCCGCGGCGGTCGACCAGGCTCGCAGCGTCGCCTTCGGGCTCGAGCAGGTGCAGGAGCGGATGCGCGGCCTGTACACGCTCGCGAACCAGCGCCTCGCGCTGCTGGGATCCGAGGAGGACGACGCCGCGGTCACCGCCGTGACCGTCACCCAGGCCACGATCGACGAGGCGAAGGACGAGATCACCGAGATCTCCGCAGGCCTCGGAGACGCCCAGGACGCGGCGGTGGCGGCGAGCCGCGAGGTCGTGCACGCCCGCGCCGAGCTGGACACCCTCGACGTCGACATCGCGGAGCAGAGCGCACTGGTCTCCGAGTACGACATGCGGCTCACGTCGCTGCGCGGCGCCGCGGACGCGGCGGCCTCCGCCCTCGCCGCCGTGCGCGGAGCGGTTCTGCGGCAGCAGAACGCGCTGGACGCTGCCGAGTCCCGCCGGAGGGAGGCCGCGGAGGCGCTCGAGCTCATCGAGGTCGCGGAGGCGCCGGAGGGCACGGCAGCCGAGCACTCCGCCGCATACGAGAGCGCGCAGCGCGCCGCGACGGCCGCCGAAGCCGAGCGGGAGACCCTGCGCGAGCGGTTGCACGCCGCGGAGCGCGAGGTCGATGCGCTCACCGCGAAGGCCGCAGCCCTCGGCAGCGCCCTCGCGATCTCCGGAGGCGCTGCGGAGATCGTGAAGACGGGCGGTCCCGGAGTCCGCGGGCTCGTCGGGGATGCCGTGCAGGTGCGCGCGGGCTTCGAGGCGGCTGTCGCCGCCGTGCTCGGCCCGCTCGCCGAGGGTGTGCTCGTCGACGCCCCTTCGGACGCGTTCCTGCTCGCCGCCGAGTCAGCCGACGAGCATCGCGGAGTCGTTGAGTTCGTCATCGCCGACGCGCCGCGCCCCGCCGTCGAGCTGCCGTCACTCCCGGGAGTCACCCCGGCGGTGGAGACGGTCAGTGCGCCCGACGGCGTGCTCGGCATCCTCTCGCACGTGCTCGTCGCCGACGACCTCTCTGCGGCCCGGTCGGCACGCGCGGCTCTCGATGTCGCGGGGGACACGACGACCACGATCGTCACCCGCGCTGGGGACGTCGTC
The DNA here is from genome assembly GCF_011752045.1 of Microbacterium hydrocarbonoxydans. Lineage (GTDB taxonomy): Bacteria > Actinomycetota > Actinomycetes > Actinomycetales > Microbacteriaceae > Microbacterium. The sequence continues at coordinate 640,472 of NZ_JAAKXW010000001.1, read as the reverse complement.
ACCGCGCAGACGCTGCGAACGGGTTCAGGCGGGGAGAGGTCGCGGCTGGAACTGGCCGCCGAGCGCGACGCCGCGAACGAGCGGCTCGCAGAGATCCAGGTCGTCGTGGACTCGCTCCGCGAGGCCAGGGAGGATGCGAACGAGGCCGTCGAGACCACGAGACGGCACGCCAAGGACGCCCTGCGCGCCCTGCGCGAGCACGATGCCGCGCTCGCGACCCATGCCGAGCAGGTGAACCGCATCACCGTGCGGCACGAGTCCGCGGCCGCGGAATGCGAGCGGCTCGAAGCAGGACTCGCCCAGGCCCAGGCGGCTGTGACGGATGCCGAGGAGAAGGCGCAGGCGGCGAAGGCCGAGCTCGACGAGGCGGTCTCCGCCCCGCGCCCTGTGCTGGACGCGTCCGCTCGCGACGGCCTCCTCGAAGCGCTCGAGCAGGCGCGCGAGGGGGAGGTCAGGGCGCGGCTCGAGGTGGAGACCCTCCGCGAGCGCGTGCGGGCCGCGCAGGCCAGGGTCGTGAGCCTCGAGCGTCAGCGCGAGCAGGAGCGGGATGCCGCCGCCGAGGCGGCACGGCGGGCGGTGATCCGGCGTGCGCAGCGGGAGTCGGCATCCGGTGTCGCCGAGGAGCTGCCGCGCATCCTCGACTCCCTGGACCGATCCGTGACCGAGGCGCGGGTCGCCCTCGCCGAGGCCGAGGCCGCGCGCTCTGCGCAGAACCAGGAGCTCACCGCGCTGCGCGCGCAGGAGACCTCTCTGCGCGAGCGGCTCGCCGGGCTCACGGAGAGCGTGCACGGCCTCGAGCTCCAGATCCACGAGAAGAAGCTCCATCTGCACAGCCTCCTCGAGCGCGTCGCCTCCGAGCTCGCCCTCGACGAAGATATTCTCGTTGCGGAATATGGCCCGGACCAGCTGGTCCCGCGGGATCCCGGTGCGGAGGCGCCGGATGGCGAGTCGACGGAGGACACCGCGATCCCGTTCGACCGGCGCATCCAGCAGCGCCGGCTCGCGGATGCCGAGCGCAAGCTCGCCCAGCTGGGACGCGTCAACCCTCTCGCCCTCGAGGAGTTCGCCGCACTCGAGCAGCGGCATGCGTTCCTCACCGAGCAGCTCGCCGATCTCACGCAGACGCGGCAGGACCTCCTGACGATCATCGCCGACCTCGACGAGCGCATGCAGACGATCTTCGCGAGCGCGTTCGAGGACACGAAGGAGGCCTTCGGGCAGGTGTTCCCGCTTCTCTTCCCCGGCGGGTCGGGCAGCATCTCGCTCACAGATCCCGACAACATGCTGACGACCGGCATCGAGGTGTCGGTCAGGCCGGTCGGGAAGAAGATCGAACGCCTCTCGCTGCTGTCCGGCGGCGAGAGGTCGCTGGCGGCGGTCGCCCTGCTCGTCGCGATCTTCAAGGCGCGGCCGAGCCCCTTCTACATCCTCGACGAGGTGGAGGCGGCGCTCGACGACGCCAACCTCGGCCGGCTCCTGACCGTGTTCGAGCAGCTCCGCGAGAGCTCCCAGCTGCTCGTCATCACGCACCAGAAGCGCACCATGGAGATCGCCGACGCCCTCTACGGCGTCTCCATGCGCCAGGACGGCGTCTCCGCCGTCGTCGGGCAGCGGGTCGGCGACCGCGCCGCGGCAGCCAGCTGAGAGGCGCGCCGGGCCGGTGCCCGTAGGCTGGTGTCATGGCGGAGAAGTCCTGGTCCCTCACCCGTGCGCTGCGCGGGATGTTCGTCAAGCCCACGATCGACGAGACGACGTGGGAGGACCTGGAGACGGCGCTCATCACCGCCGACTTCGGCCCCGACATCAGCGAGCGCATCGTCGATGAGCTGCGCGAGAAGGTGGAGCGGTTCCGCACGACGGATCCGCAGGACCTGCAGCGGATGCTCCGCGAGACGCTCGAGGAGCACTTCGCGAAGTTCGACACCACCCTGAAGCTCACAGAGCGCCCCGCTGTCGTGCTCGTCGTCGGGGTGAACGGCGTCGGCAAGACGACGACCATCGGGAAGTTCACGAAGTTCCTCCGCGGCTACCAGCGCAGCGTCGTGGTCGGCGCCGCAGACACCTTCCGTGCGGCCGCCGTCGACCAGCTCGCCACCTGGGCCCAGCGCGGGGGAGCGGCGATCGTCCGCCCCCAGCAGGAGGGCCAGGATCCGGCATCCGTCGCGTACCAGACCATCGAGTACGCCCAGCGCGAGGGCATCGAGATCGCGATCATCGACACCGCGGGGCGCCTGCACACCAAGGGCGGGCTGATGGATGAGCTGTCCAAGATCCGCCGCGTCATCGAGAAGCAGGCGCCGATCAGCGAGGTGCTGCTCGTGCTCGATGCGACCACGGGGCAGAACGGCGTGATGCAGGCGGAGGCCTTCCTCGAGCACGCCGGCGTCACCGGGCTCGTGCTCACGAAGCTCGACGGATCCGCCAAGGGCGGCTTCGTCCTCGCAGTCCAGGAGCGCACCGGCATCCCCGTCAAGCTGCTCGGACAGGGCGAGGGGATCGACGACCTGACCGGTTTCACCCCCCACGTCTTCGTGCGGTCGCTGGTCGGCTGAGGACAGGACTACCGGAGCAGGCGAGAGGCTGGTTTCATAGCGTTATGGCGATCGAACACGACTACTTCGGACTCCTCTCGTCGGGCCCCGACGGGTCGATCTTCTGGTCTGAGACGGTCGAGCTCGGCGACCAGGCCGTCACCGTCGATCTCACGGCTCCGGATCAGGAGGACGTCTCTCCAGAGGCCCTCGACATCGCCGCATCCCTCATCTCCGGCCTCGAGAGCGTCGACGCCGCAGCGCGCCGCGGGATGCTCTCCGAAGTGGACGACCGCACCAGCGAGGTGACCGAGTACATCCTGCAGCAGCAGGAGGCCTATGGTGACGAGCTCGCCGATGTGCTCGTCGACGTGAGCGGCGACGCCGCGGTGGACATCATCCGCTCGCTGCGCCTGATGAGCATGACGATCCTCGCCGACGAGCACGGCGGGTCCGAGCCGTTCGCGGTGCTCGAGTATGCGCTCGACTCCGGCTCCACCGACGACGTCCTCCTCGTGAACCTCGGTTCCGACGGCGGCGTGCAGTCGGTGATGAGCGCCGACTGAGCCCGCCGGCACGGCATCCGGCCCCGCCACAACAGGCGTACACGCGAGAACAGGCGGATCCGAGACGGATCCGCCTGTTCTCGTGCGATCGCCTGTTCTCGCGAACAGGGCAGCGGCCTCAGACCGCCTGAGCGAAGCCCAGGTCGGCGCTCTCCGCGATGTGCGCGAGGTGCGGCGGGATCTCACGTCCCTTGGAGATCATCGACTGCGCCCACAGGCGTCCGGCACGGTACGACGAGCGCACCAGGGGACCGGCGAGCACGCCGAGGAAGCCGATGCGCTCGGCCTCCTCCTTGAACTCGACGAACTCGTCCGGCTTCACCCAGCGCGCCACGGGCAGGTGGCGCGGGGAGGGGCGCAGATACTGCGTGATCGTGATGATGTCGCAGCCCGCGTCGTGCAGGTCGTGCAGCGCCTGGACGACCTCCTCGGGCTCCTCGCCCATTCCGAGGATGAGGTTGGACTTGGTGATGAGTCCGGCGTCCCGAGCCTGCGTGATCACGTCGAGGGAGCGCTCGTAGCGGAAGGCCGGGCGGATGCGCTTGAAGATGCGCGGGACCGTCTCGACGTTGTGCGCGAAGACCTCGGGGCGGGCCTCGAAGACCTCGCCGAGCAGCGCGGGGTCGCCGTTGAAGTCGGTGGCGAGCAGCTCGACGCCCGTGTTGGGGTTCATGGCGTGGATCTGGCGGACCGTCTCGGCGTTCAGCCAGGCGCCGCCGTCGGGCAGGTCGTCGCGGGCGACGCAGGTGACGGTGGCGTAGCGGAGGTTCATCCGCACGACGCTCTCCGCCACGCGGCGCGGCTCGTCGGTGTCGTAGTCCGCGGGCTTGCCGGTGTCGATCTGGCAGAAGTCGCAGCGGCGCGTGCACTGCGAGCCGCCGATGAGGAAGGTCGCCTCGCGGTCCTCCCAGCACTCGAAGATGTTCGGGCAGCCGGCCTCCTGGCAGACCGTGTGCAGGTCCTCGCTCTTCACGAGCGAGTGCAGGGCCGTATACTCCGGCCCCATCTTCGCCTTCGTCTTGATCCACTCCGGCTTGCGCTCGATGGGGGTCTCGGCGTTGCGGATCTCGAGGCGGAGGAGCTTGCGTCCCTCGGGTGCGGCGGTCATGCGGGGGCTCCTGCGTACTCGGCGGATGCGTACTCGTCGGTGAAGGCGTTGATCACGCCGGCGAGGATGTCGGCGGGGGAGATGTCGGCGCCGATGATCTCGCTCACCGTCGTGACGCCGGCATCCGTGATCCCGCAGGGGATGATGCCGCGGAAGCCCGCCAGCGTGTTGTTGCAGTTGATCGCGAAGCCGTGCATGGCGACGCCCTGCTGCACGCGCACGCCGATCGCCGCGACCTTGTCCTCGGAGAGAGGGCGACGGACCCAGACGCCGCTGCGCCCCTCGACCTGATACCCGTCGACGCCGAGCGGGCGGAGCACATCGATGAGCAGCCGCTCCAGACGGCGCACGTGCGCGACGACGTCCATCGGCTCCGGCAGCCGGACGATCGGGTAGCCGACGAGCTGTCCGGGGCCGTGCCAGGTGATCTTCCCGCCGCGGTCCACGTCGATGACCGGCGTGCCGTCCTGTGGTCGCTCATGCGGCTCGGTGCGCTTGCCCGCCGTGTAGACGGCCTCGTGCTCCAGCAGGATCAGCGTGTCCGGCCGGGTTCCGGCGACCACCTCTGCGTGGATGCTGCGCTGCAGGTCCCATCCTTCGGTGTAGGGGACGAATGCCGGTGCGATGCCGGCGTTGAGGATGTCGAGCATGCTCGCAGGCCCTCTCAATCAGTAATTGGACGCCGTATAACAATACCCCGTCAGGGCCGCCGTCGGGTCTTTCCGATGAGGCGCGGTACCGTGAGGGGATGAGCACGAGCAGAGCCGGCCGCCCCAAGGCGTCCTCGCGGGAGACGCTGTCCGAGGCGGCGTGCGAGCTCTTCCTCGAGCGCGGCTACGACGCGACCTCGGTCGCCGACATCACGCAGCGCGCGGGGGTCAGCCGGTCCAGCTTCTTCAACTACTTCTCGTCGAAGAGCGATGTGCTGTGGTCGGGGCTCGACGCGCGGATCGCGACGGCGGCGGATGCTCTCACCGCTCTCGGCCGGGACGGCGACGCGGGGACCGTCCGAGCCATCCTCCGCGCGATCGTCCGGGACTTCGCGCCCGATCCTCTGGCTCTCGCCCTGCGCAACCGGACGGCGATGGGCCTCGACGACGAACTGGTGCGGGATACCGGGGTGCGTCAGGTCAGACTCGCCTCGGCGATCTCGGAGGCCGCGCGCGCGGCGGGCATGAGCGTCATCCATGCGGACATCGTGGGGGCCGCGCACGCCGCCGCCCTGTTCTCCTCGCTCCGTGTCTGGGCGGAGCGGGGTGCGGGGTTCGGCCCGCCGGAGAGCACCCTCGACGAGGCACTGCGCGGAATCGACGACCTGCGCTGGACGTAGTCGCGGACGTTCGGCGGTGCAGGCGGCCGAGCTTCTCGGCATCCCGGCATCCACCGCTCGCGGTCGCCATCAGCGGGCGAAGGAGGAGCTCCGCGCCGCTCTCGGCGCGGAGCCCGTGTCTCAGTCGGCGGGGGCTACGACGACGCGCGGTGCGGGCAGATAGACCTGGGACCCGGTCTCCCGGAACTCCCTGCTCTTCTCCCGCATCCCGGCGTTCGCTCCGGCGATGGCCGCCTGGGCCTCTGCGGAACCGAAGTCCCGCCGGATGTCCTGGCTGATCCGCATGGAGCAGAACTTCGGCCCGCACATCGAGCAGAAGTGGGCGGTCTTCGCAGGCTCGGCGGGCAGCGTCTCGTCGTGGAACGCCTCTGCCGTGTCCGGATCAAGGGACAGCGCGAACTGATCGCGCCAGCGGAACTCGAAGCGCGCCTTCGACAGCGCGTCGTCGCGATCCCGGGCGCCCGGGTGCCCCTTGGCGAGGTCGGCGGCGTGGGCGGCGATCTTGTAGGTGATCACGCCCGTCTTCACGTCGTCCCTGTCGGGAAGCCCCAGGTGCTCCTTCGGCGTCACGTAGCAGAGCATGGCCGTGCCGTACCGGGCGATCTCGGTCGCGCCGATGGCCGAGGTGATGTGGTCGTAGCCGGGCGCGATGTCGGTGACGAGGGGGCCGAGCGTGTAGAATGGCGCACCCTTGCACAGCTCCTGCTGCCTCTCCACGTTCTCGCGCACGAGGTGCAGCGGCACATGACCCGGGCCCTCGACCATCACCTGCACGTCGTGCTCCCAGGCCCGCTGCGTGAGTTCGGCGAGGGTGTCGAGCTCGGCGAACTGCGCGGCGTCGTTGGCGTCGGCCGTCGAGCCGGGGCGCAGTCCGTCGCCCAGCGAGAAGGCGACGTCGTAGCGGGCGAAGATCTCGCACAGCTCGTCGAAGTGCGTGTAGAGGAAGTTCTCCTCGTGGTGCGCGAGGCACCATCCGGCCATGATGGAGCCGCCGCGCGAGACGATGCCGGTGACGCGGTCGGCCGTGAGCGGCACGTAGCGCAGCAGGACGCCGGCGTGGACGGTCATGTAGTCGACGCCCTGCTCGCACTGCTCGATGACGGTGTCGCGGAACACCTCCCAGGACAGGCGCTCCGCCTGTCCGTCGACCTTCTCCAGCGCCTGGTAGATCGGGACGGTGCCGATCGGCACGGGGGAGTTGCGGATGATCCACTCCCGGGTCGTGTGGATGTCGTCGCCGGTGGAGAGGTCCATGACGGTGTCGGCGCCCCAGCGGGTAGCCCACTGAAGCTTGTCGACCTCCTCGGCGATGGAGCTCGTGACGGCTGAGTTGCCGATGTTCGCGTTGATCTTGACGAGGAACGCGCGGCCGATGATCATCGGCTCGGACTCGGGGTGGTTGATGTTGCTGGGGATGATCGCGCGACCCGCTGCGAGCTCGCTGCGGACCAGCTCGACGTCGCAGTCCTCGCGGAGGGCGACGAACCGCATCTCCGGCGTGATCTCGCCGCGGCGCGCGTAATGCATCTGGGTGACGGTGCGTCCTGCGATGGCCCGGCGTGGCACCGGGCGTGCGCCCTTCCACTCCGCCGAGGCGGCGCCGCGCCGGACAGCGGCGCGGCCGTCGTCGAGCAGGTTCCGCTCGCGCCCGGAGTACGGCTCGGTGTCGCCACGCCCGCGGACCCATGGCTCCCGGAGCGGTGGCAGCCCGCGCAGCGGATCGCTGCCTGGTCCCGCCGTGCGGTACACCCGCAGCGGCGGGTTCTTCTCGCCGTCCGGCGAGTCCTCCTGCGAGATCTCGGTGATCGGCACCCGGATGCCGGACCCCGGGTCCTCGATGTAGGACAGGGAATGGGATGCAGTGGACGTACCCATATCAGGCTCACTTCCTTCGCCGGCATTACCCGGACAGGTTCGACGGTCGCAGGCCGCGTCAGCCTGATCTCAGCCCATGCGTGGGCACCCGTGTGGTCAGAGGAAAGCTACCACGGTCTCGGACGAGCGCCGGACTCCCGGCGCAGGCCGAATCGCGCAGGTCGACTCGCGTAGAATCGACAGCACCATGGCTACGTTTGGCACGCTCTCCGATCGGCTCACCGAGACCTTCCGCAACCTCCGCACGAAGGGAAAGCTCACCGCCGCCGACGTCGACGGCACCGTGCGCGAGATCCGTCGCGCACTGCTGGACGCCGACGTCGCCCTCTCCGTCGTCAAGGAGTTCACCGCGAGCGTGCGCGAGCGCGCGCTCGGCGACGAGGTCAACAAGGCGCTGAACCCCGCGCAGCAGGTCGTGCAGATCGTCAACGAGGAGCTCATCAAGATCCTCGGCGGCGAGCAGCGTCGGCTCCAGTTCGCCAAGACGGCACCGACGGTCATCATGCTCGCGGGTCTTCAGGGCTCCGGCAAGACGACCTTCGCCGGCAAGCTCGCGAAGCAGCTTGAGGGCGAGGGACACACGCCGCTCCTCGTGGCCGCCGACCTCCAGCGCCCGAATGCCGTGAACCAGCTCCAGGTGGTCGCCGAGCAGGCGGGAGCCACCGTCTACGCACCCGAACCCGGGAACGGCGTCGGGGATCCTGTGAAGGTCTCCCGGGACGGCGTCGAGCACGCCCGACGCCACCAGCACGACGTCGTCATCATCGACACCGCGGGGCGTCTCGGCGTCGACGCCGAGCTGATGAAGCAGGCCGCCGACATCCGCAGGGCGACGGACCCGGACGAGGTGCTGTTCGTCATCGACGCCATGATCGGCCAGGATGCCGTGAACACGGCCAAGGCCTTCCAGGAGGGCGTCGACTTCACCGGGGTCGTCCTGTCGAAGCTCGACGGCGACGCCCGCGGCGGTGCGGCGCTCTCGGTCGCCTCTGTGACCGGCCGCCCGATCATCTTCGCGTCGACAGGGGAGCGCCTCGAGGATCTCGAGCCGTTCCACCCGGACCGCATGGCGAGCCGGATCCTCGATCTCGGCGACATCCTCACCCTCATCGAGCAGGCGCAGCAGGCCTTCGACGAGGAAGAGGCCATGAAAATGGCCGAGAAGCTCGCGAACGAGGCCTTCACCCTCGAGGACTTCCTCGACCAGCTTCAGCAGATGAAGAAGATGGGCTCGATGAAGAAGATGCTCGGGATGCTCCCGGGCATGGGCCAGATGAAGCAGCAGCTCGAGGACTTCGACGAGCGCGAGATCGACCGCACCGAGGCGATCATCCGCTCGATGACGCCCGGCGAGCGCCGCAACCCGAAGATCCTCAACGGCTCGCGTCGCCTGCGCATCGCGCGCGGCTCGGGGATGACGGTCACCGACGTGAACCAGCTCGTGCAGCGCTTCGAGCAGGCCGCGAAGATGATGAAGACGGTCGCCCGCGGCGGCACCCCCAACATCCCGGGAATGGGCCCGGTGCCCGGCATGGGGCGGCCCGGCGCGTCGTCGAAGCGCGGCAAGAAGGGCAAGTCGAAGGGTGCTTCCCGCTCGGGGAACCCCGCCAAGCGCGCGGCGCAGAACGCCGGACTCACCCCCAGCGCGAACCCGGCCGGCTCCGGTTTCGGACTCGGCGGCCAGAAGGCGCCGAGCGAGGCCGACCTCGCCGAGATCCAGAAGCTCTTCGGCAAGAACTGACCCCCGCGGCCCGCGGGACATCGGTCCGACGCACGGGAGCGATGTCCGGCTTTCCTTGCCACGCCTCGCTAAATCGCTATAGTTAACGACCACGACGGTCCGCCGCAGGACGAAGAACAGTCCACCTCCCTCGGTCCGCCGTGATCGCAACGAAGCGCAGACGAGGAGCATCATGACCGAGATCAGTCGCAGAACCTTCCTGACCGTTGGCGGAGTCGGGCTCGCCACTCTGCTGGTGGGCAGCCCCGCAGCCGCAGCGAACGCGAGTGGCCTTCGCGTCCCGGCTGCGGCGAGCTCCGCCCCCGTGCCGGCATCCGGAGGCACTCCACCGGGGCCCTACACCTTCGGATGGGCCGCCGACGATCTGCTCGAATTCGATCCCGCCAGCACCCCGTGGGCGCGTCATCTCCGCTGCCTGATCCCGCGTGCTCCCCGCATCGCTCCGTTCGCCGCCACCCAGGCGCACCCGGACCTGGATCCCGAGGTGCAGCTGTCCACGCTCACCATCGACGATGCCGGCAGCGTCTACGAGGGCCACAATCAGCCGATCGGCCTGGAAGCCCAGGTCTACACTCAGCGCTACTGGTCCTACATCGACATCTGGGGCACCTGGCATGGGCAGGTCAAGGGCTCCGAGCCCATCCAGCTCGTGGACGGCAAGCGCGTGCCCGATCGACCGTACGGCGTCATCGACATCCCGAATCCAGGGTGGACGGAGGCGGCGCACAAGAACGGCGCGCTGTCCATCGGCGGATGGTTCTGGCCGCGTCCGCTCGACTTCGACGCGTTCCTCGTGCAGCGCGGCGACGGATCGTTCCCCGTGGCGGACAAGCTGATCGAGGTGCGGAGGTATTTCGGGTTCGACGGCCTGTTCATCAATCAGGAGGCCACGGTCACGCCCGAGCAGATCACGAGGTTCAAAGACTTCCTGCGCTACATCAAGCGCGCCGATCCCGACTTCTACCTGCAGGGGTACGATTCGGCGAACTTCGACGAGGGATACGTCACGTACGAGAATCGCCTCAGCGCTGACAACCTGCGGTGGCTGGGCACCGCGGATGCGCCGATGTTCGACTCCATCTTCCTGAACTACTGGTGGCAGGCCGAGGACGGAGGCGCCGATCCTGATCTCACGGCCAGTGCCGCTGCGGCCGCCGCCGCCGGGTACGACGCCCGCAGAGTCGGCTTCGCAGGGGTCGAGCATCAGAAGGGCGGATTCCGGCCCGAGGAGGACTTCGGCAGCGTGGCGGGTCCGGGGCGCCCCGCTCCGACGTCCGTGGCCCTGTTCGTCGACAGTCAGATCTGGATGGATGCCTCCTGGCGCGGCGAGACGGCCACTGCAGAGGGGCGCGCGGCGAGCAGGGATCTGGAGCAGAGGTTCTGGTCGGGTCCGACCGGGAACCCGGCGAGCTCCGGACGGCTCGAACCGCGCAGGCCTCCGTACCGTACCGACGTGCTGAACTACCGGCAGTGGGACGGCATCGCACACTGGATCGCGGAGCGCTCCCCGTACGGAGACCTTCCGATCACGACGGACTTCAACGTCGGCGTCGGCTCCGCGTTCTTCCTCGACGGCGTGAAGGTGCGCGACGGCGGCTGGGACAACATGGGCTGTGCTGATCGTGCCCTCACCTGGCAGTACTGGACGGAAGGCGGGCTCTCCGTCGCCCTCGACGAGTCGGTCAGCTACGGCAGCGGCCACAGCCTGGCGCTGCACGGTGACGGCGTGCTCCACCTGTTCAAGACCGACCTCACGACGTCCGGCGACATGGCGGTCGATGTCAGGGCGCAGGATCTCGGCGCGGCGGAGCTCGGGATCACCTGGAAGGAGTCGCCGGAGAGCATCGAATGGCATCCGCTCGAGCGCGCGGGCGAGACCTCCTGGGCCCGGTGGAGTGCGGACATCGCCGTGCGTGGCCGGCGGATCGCTCGCATCTCGCTCCGCACCAGCGGCGACGGACGCCTGGGCCGTGTGTCGCTGCGCGAAGCGGGCAAGCCGCTCAAGCCCGCGAAGCCGGCGGGGTTCGCGGTCACCGACGCCGGCGAGGCGGGCGGCGGCCGACGGCACCTCGCGTTCGAATGGAAGCTGCAGCAGGATGCCGCCGGGTACGACGTCCTTCAGGTCGGGAGCGGTTCGACCACGTGGCTCGGCCGTGTGCACCGAGACGTCTTCTTCGCCGAGGCGGTCGACCTGTCCGCCGGCCGGCGGTTCCAGCTCGTCGCGGTCGGTGCGGACGCGCACCGCAGCGCACCGGCGACGGCATCCCTCGGGTCGTAGCCCGTCATCGCGCAGACGGCGCCGCACCCCATCGAGGTGCGGCGCCGTCTGTCGGTGCGCCCGGTCGTGGGGTGCTTCGCGCTCCGGTGACCCGGCCGTGCGCGTCGCGGACGGCGCGAATCAGCGTGCGAGCCAGCCTCCGTCGACGACCAGCACGTGACCGTTGATGTACGCGGCGTCGGGACCGCAGAGGAAGGCGACGGCGCCGCCGATGTCGCTCGGCTCCCCCCAGCGACCGGCGGGGATCCGCTCCCGGATCTCCCGTTCCCTGGAGTCGTCGGCACGGAGAGGGGCGGTGTTCTCCGTGCTGATGTAACCCGGAGCCACGCAGTTCACCGTCACGCCGTGGCGCGCCCACTCGTTCGCAAGGGTCTTCGTCATGCCGACGACGGCGTGCTTGCTCGCGGCGTAGGAGACGACGTTGATGCCGCCCTGGAACGACAGCAGCGACGCGATGGTCACGATCCGACCGAAGCCCCGCTCGACCATCGAGCCGCCGAGGGCCTGCGCGAGCGCCCAGCCCGAGTTGAGGTTGACGTCGAGTACCCGCTGCCAATCGCTGCGAGCGTGATCGACCGCCGGCTCCCGATGGATGATGCCGGCGTTGTTCACCAGGAGATCGATGTCTCCGCGTGCCGCCAGTTCCGCGCCCACCCGGTACGCCGCGTCGACATCGGCGAGGTCGCACTCGACGACCTCGACGTCGTGCCCCTCGTCGCGCAAGCACGCGGCACCGCCCCGGACGGAAGAGCGGCCGACGAGCACCAGCTGCGCGCCGCGCTCCGCGAGGGCCCTGGCACAGGCGAGGCCGATGCCGGAGCCCGCTCCGGTGATCACGGCGCGCCGGCCACGCAGCGGCGCCGCGAGGTCGTGCCCGATCACTTCAGCAGCTCCGGGGACACGGGGGCGACGTCCCCGTAGTCGACGTTCTCGCCCGCCATCGCCCAGACGAAACTGTAGGCGCCCGTCGCCGACCCGGAGTGGATCGACCAGGGGGGCGAGACCACCGCGTCCCGATCGTGGAGGATGAGATGCCGCGTGTCATCCGGCCTTCCCATCAGGTGCACGAGCGGGTTCGCCTCCAGGCCGTCGTAGAGGTAGACCTCGGTGCGGCGGCTGTGCACGTGGGCCGGCATGGTGTTCCACACAGAGCCCGGCTCCAGGGTGGTGATGCCGAGCACCAGCTGGTTCGACCGGATGCCGTCAGCGTGGACGTACTTGCGGATCGTGCGGTCGTTCGCGCCCTCCGGTGACCCGAGACGCAGGGCCTCGACGCCGTCGCGGGTCGCGATCGCCGCCTCGCCAGGGGCGTGCGCGGGAGCTGAGACCAGGTACAGCACTCCGTCGCCGGCGACCTCGATGTCGCGCGTGCCCAGCGGCAGGTAGAGCACGTCGTGACGCCGGAGGACGAAGTCCCCCGCGGAGGAGGAGACGCGCAGTTCGCCCTCCAGCCCGACGAGCGCGGCCTCCCTGCGCTCGAGCAGGAAGTCCGCCGCGAGCAGCTCCGGCGCGTCGAGCGGGGCCGAGCCCCCCGTGAGGCGGATGCCTCCGAGGAGGATCCGATCGTCGTGCGCATAGGTGAACGAGAACGCCCCCTCGCCGAAGAGATCCGAGACGACGAACCGGCGGCGCAGGGATTCGCCGTCGAGGGCGCCGAGATCATCCGGATGGGTGCTCCACAGCTCTGTGCAGGTCATGGAGGGTGACTCCGATCTTTTCCGTTGAGTGGGAAAGGGTTCCTATACAACTGAATTCTAGGTCACAATGGATCCGTTGTCACGGGTGTCCGTCCGGCCCACCCGATTCTGATCAAGGAGGATCCGTTGGTACACATGCGAAAGCGAGCAGCCATGGCGCTCGCACTCGGAGCATCCGCCCTTCTCGTGGCGGGTTGTGCGCCCGGTCAGCTGGAGGACGACTCGCCGCAGACCGTCCAGACCATGAACCCGGAGGATTTCGCCGGGTTGTCCCTGACGTACATGTACTTCACCGACGGCCCCGATGAGGAGGCCACGCGCCAGCTCATCGCCGACTTCGAGGAGGAGTACGACGTCACCGTGGACCTCGAGATCCTCCCGTACGCCGACATGGTGACCTCGACGCTGAACCGCCTCTCCGGAGGCAACGCCCCTGACGTCGTCCGGCTCACCAGCCTGACCGACTTCCGCGACGATCTCCTCGTGCTCGACCCGTACCTCGGCGAGGGGTACGGCGACGAGTTCCTCGACGGTCCGACGAAGGCGGTGCGCAACGATGACGGAGAGATGATCGCCGTGCCGAGCGACCTCACCATGAACGGCCCGTTCATCAACACCGACCTCTTCGAGGAGGCAGGCGTCGACATCCCCTCCGAGTGGACCTGGGAGGAGATGCTCGATGCCGCCAAGGAGGTCAAGGAGGCCACCGGAGTGCCGTACGCGTTCGCGATGGACAAGTCCGGTCACCGGCTCTCCACGATCCTCAGCCAGTACGGCACCCAGCTGCTCGACGAGGACGGCAACGCCCTGGACATCGACAAGGCGGAGGAGGCGCTGACGCCGCTCGTCGACATGATGGCGGACGGCGACATGCCGGCCGACTTCTGGCTCGGCTCCGGGTCGCGCTACGAGGGGGCGAACGAGATCTTCCTCGCCGGGGAGACCCCGATCTACCTGTCCGGCAACTGGCAGGTCGCGCAGTTCGCGAAGAACGCGACCTTCGACTGGGCCGTCGCGCCCGACCCCTGTGCAACGGAGTGCGGCGGGTTCCCCGGCGGCAAGTTCATGGCGGCGTTCAAGCAGTCCGAGAACCCGGCTCTGGCCGCGGAGTTCGTGCGCTTCATGAACACGGCGGAGAACCAGGAGACCTTCGTGACGGTGGCCGGCGCCCTCCCGACGCGCGCCGACCTCTCCGAGAGCGGCGTCACCTACCCGGACGAGGTCGCCCAGGAGGCGATGGACGTGTTCCTCGCCGATCTCCTGCTCACCCCGGAGAGCGGATTCGAGGCGACGGCGAACCCCGCGTTCTCCGCATCCGCCACCGAACTGGTCGAGGCCCTGACGCGAGTGGTCGGCGGCACCGAGGACCTCAAGACGGCGCTCACCGGGCTGAGCGGCAAGATCGACGGCCTTGTCGAGGAGCTGGGCTGATGAGCGCCGCAGTCGCCCCCGCCCGTCCATCGCGCAAGCGATGGACGGGCGGGGGATGGGGGATGAAGTGGGCGCCCTATCTGTTCCTGATCCCGAACATGGCGATCTTCGCCGTGTTCACGATCTACCCGGCGCTCAACGGCTTCAACATGTCGCTGTACGAATCGAACAACGGCCGCACCTTCCGCCCCGTCGGGACCGACAACTATCGGAAGATCCTCACGGACGCGGAGTTCTGGGACGTCGCGCGAAACACGGCGGTCTTCGCGATCGCGTTCGTCGTGCTGGGCACCGCCATCGCCCTGGCGGTCGCCGCGCTCGTCAATGCGCAGAACCGAGGCAAGACGTTCTTCCGCGCCGTCTTCTTCATCCCGGTGCTCGTGTCGCCGGTCGTCGTCGGCCTGATCTGGAACTGGATGCTCGAGCGCCAGAACGGCCTCGTGAACATCGCCTTGGGCGCCGTCGGCATCCCTCCGGTGCCGTGGCTCGTCGACAGCGGCTGGGCCATGGTGTCGATCGTGCTCGTCGGCATCTGGATGCAGGTGGGTTTCTACATGCTCATCCTGCTCGCGGGGCTGCAGGCCATCGATCCCGCGCTCTATGAGGCCGCGCGGATGGACGGGGCGAACTGGTGGGAGCAGTTCCGTGTGATCACGGTCCCGCTCCTGCAGCCGAGCCTCGTCGTGGTCGTCGTGCTCGGCACCATCCACGGATTCCAGTCCTTCGACTTCATCTGGACGCTCACCGGCGGCGGGCCTGTCGGCGCCACCACCCTGATGGTCCAGTACATCTACGAGAACGGATTCCAGTCGCCCATCCGCTACGGCGTCGCGACCGCGGGCGGCGTGCTGCTGTTCCTCGTCGTGTTCTCACTCACCATCGTCAACTGGCTGATCAGCCGAAGGAGGGAGGCGGTATGAGCGAGACACGGACCATCGTGGTCCCCTCCCCGCCGAAGCGCACCTGGACCTCGATCGGCGAGGGCAGGGTGCGCGTCTCCGACGCGCTCCGCGTCGTCGTCCTCACCGCCGGCGCCCTCGCGTGCCTGGTGCCGCTCGTGTGGATGTTCCTCGGATCGTTCAAGACGCCGACCGAGCTCGCGCAGCGCCCGCCGACGTTCCTGCCGGCATCCTGGGGGCTCGACAACTACGCGGAGGCGCTGAGCAGGTTCAACTTCCTGCAGTACCTCACGAACAGCGTGATCGTCACCGTCGCGGCGACCGCGATCACCCTCGTCATCAACGCGATGGCGGCGTACGCGCTGGCGAAGTACAACTTCCGGGGGAAGAACTTCCTGTTCATCCTGACGCTCGCCACCATCATGATCCCGCTCCAGGTGATCCTGATCCCCGTCTACCAGGTCGTCGCGTCGCTCGGCCTGGTGAACACGCTGTGGGGCATGATCATCCCGGCCGCGGCGACCCCGACCGGCGTGTTCCTCCTGCGCCAGTACATGCTGTCGATCCCCGACGAGCTGATCGAGGCGGCGCGCGTCGACGGCTCGGGCGAGTTCCGCACCTTCGTGCAGATCGTGCTGCCGCTGTGCAAGCCGGCCCTCGCGGTCGTCGCGATCTTCTCGGTGATGTGGCGCTGGAGCGACTTCCTGTGGCCGCTCGTCGTCGCGCAGAGCGAGTCGGTGTACACGCTGCCGGTCGCGCTCGCCCGCTTCAACGCCGAGCTGACCGTGCCGTTCAACCTGATCCTCGCCATGGGGGTCGTCGCGACGATCCCCGTGCTGGTCATCTTCCTGATCTTCCAGAAGCAGATCGCCACCGGAATCGCCAACACCGGCATCAAGTAGCCCCCCGAAAGCACCACCCGACGAGAAGGACCGATGTCTCACCCCCTACCCCCTTCAGGACGAACTGTTCACACGACGGACCCCGACGGCACCGTCCGGGACTGGCTGGCCTCCCCGGCCTGGGCACGCCCCTGCGACGACCTCGAGGCCTTCCTGGTCGCGACCGGAGACCCGTGGGGTGAGGAGCGGCGGTTCTCGGACGGACTGCCCTCCGCGTCCGACGGCCGATGGGTGCTCACCCAGGGGCCGGACGTCGGCCCGTTCAAGGAGCGGCTGCTCGCGGCGCACCGCACGGACGACGGGCAGGAGCTGCCGGAGATCTCCGAGGGGGCCGCCATCGGCTGGACCGCGTTCGGAGAGCGCTTCGAGGGAGCCTGGCGTCGCGTGCGCACGGGCTGGGACGGATACGCCGACTGGTCGGCGTTCTGCTTCACCCCGGAGTACCGTGCGTCGATCGCCGCCACGGTGCTGGAGGTCGATCAGGCGGAATGGCGCACCTTCGAGCTCAGCACGACCGGTCCGTTCGTGCTCTGGGTGGACGGCGAGATCGTGCTGCGCGGCGACACCGTGTCGTACATGGAGCCCGAGACCCACAGCATCCGGCTCCGGCTGCACTCGCGGACCACGACGGTGCACCTGGCGACGTGGCAGGTGGCGTTCCGCGAGGTGCGTCATGTGGCGAGACTGCGGGTCATCGGGTTGCCGGTGCGCGTGGTCATCCCTTCTCCGGCTGCGGATGAGACCGTCGCGCGCCTCGCTGACGGAGTGCTCTCCCGCATCGCCTCGACGAGCTGGGCGCAGGAGGAGCACACCGCCGTGCTGCAGGCCCCGCGCGGCGTTCCGCTGCGCATCCGCGTCGGCGAGGGGGCCTGGCAGCGGGTGACCTCGGACGCGGACGGCCGGGTGTTCTACTCGCTGTCCGGCGCGGAGGAGGAGGAGGACGAGGGCGCCGACGTCGCGCGCTCCGCCGGCGCGTCGATGCTCTCGACCGGCGAATCGATCGTCGAGGTGGGCGTGGACGACGTGCGCTGCCCGCAGACCGTGCGACTGAAGGTGGCGCTGCTGCCGCAGGACAGCCGCACGGTGAGCGAGGGCGATCCGACGACCTGGCGTGCCGAGGTCCTCGCTCACGTCGGCGCGGCGGGCGAAGACGTGCGGGAGGTCGGGGTGGCCGGTGTGCTCGCCCGAGCCGCCCTGGATGCCGCGACGCGAGTCACCGCCGCCGACCTCGTGTCCGCCCGGCACCGTGTCGTCACCCGGGGCGACTGCGCGGACTTCGAGGTGATCGCCCTTCTCTTCGCGTGGCACTGGATCCCTGCGGAGAACTGGGAGGACGGGCTGCGCGACGAGGTCCGCCATGACATCACCGGCATGAAGTACTGGATCACCCAGCCGGGCCTCGACGCCATGTGCTACTTCACGGAGAACCACCAGTTCGTGTGGCATGTGGCGCAGACGCTGGCGGGCGAGGCCTTCGCCGACGAGGTGTTCGCCGTCGACGGCCGGTCAGGACGGGAGCACGCGGACGAGGGGCGCGCGCGAGCGGCCGCCTGGATCGCCCGCAAGCTGCAGGGCGGCTACAGCGAGTTCGACTCGAACGCGTACCTGGCGATCGACTCCTATGCCCTCACGGCGCTCATCGAGCTGGCCGCGGACGACCGGCTGACGAAGCCGGCGACGACACTGCTCGACAAGACGCTCGTCACCCTCGCATCCAACTCGTGGCGGGGCGTGCACGGGGCAGCGCACGGACGATCCTACGTGCACACGCTGCGCAGCAGCCGGTACGAGGAGACGTCGCCGATGCTGCGCCTGATCGGCGGCGTGGGCACGCTCAACGACGCCGTGCTCCCGGTGACGGCGATGGCGCTGGCGCGCCGGTACGAGATCCCCGCCGTGGTGAGGGAGCTCGCCCGCACCCAGCCGGAGGAGTGGGAGGGGCGCCAGGTGTACCGCGGCGATCTCGCCTTCGAGCGGGATCTGCTCGCCCGTCCCTACCGCTCGGACCTGCGCGTGCACCGGACTCCCGATGTGATGCTCGCCAGCGTGCAGGACTACCGCTCGGGTCTCCCCGGCCTGCAGGAGCATCTCTGGGGTGCGACCCTCGGCCGCGAGCTGCAGGTGTTCGTGACGCACCCTGCGAACGCCGACACGGGATCCGCCGCGCGGCCCAACGGCTGGGCGGGTCACCGGGTGCTGGGCCGGGTCCAGCAGCACAGGGACGCGCTCATGCACGTGCAGCGCTTCACGACGACCGATCCGCGCCGGAGCACGCACCTGTGGTTCCCTGTCGAGCAGTTCGACGAGTTCGAGCTCCGCGGGGAGTGGATTCTCGGGCGGTGCGGTGACGGCTACGTCGCGGTCGCCGCCGAAGGCGGACTGCGCCCCGTGCTCGCGGGGGACACCGCTCAGCAGGAATGGCTCCCGCGAGCCGGCGGCGCCGCCTGGATCGCGGTCGTCGGCCGCGCGGCCGCCGACGGATCGTTCCGGGACTGGGCGGATCGCCTCACGGCGAGCAGCATCGAGTGGAACCCGCTCGGCCCGGAGGATCCCGGTGTGAGCTGGACGCGGGAGGAAGGCCGCTCTCTGGAGCTCACCTTCGACGGACCGTTCCTGATCGACGGCGCCCCGGCGGGGTTCGCCGACGGCGGCGTGGAGGTCGAGCCGCATCTGCAGAACCCCGCGGTGACGCTGGCCTTCGGCCAGGCCGAGGCGAACGTCGAGTGGAACGGAGAGCGACTGGTGCTCGAGATGGAGCGGGCGATCACGCTCGCGAAGGAGGTGTCGGCAGCACATGGCCGGTGAAGACCTGTCCTCGGCGGACCTGGCGGAGAGGCCGCTGGCCCCGCTGACACGCGCGCAGTTCCTGGCGCGCCAGGACGAGCTCGAGGAGTCGCTGCTGCGCGCGACGGGGGAGCAGGGCGTGAGCCGCTGGTTCTGGGGTGAGGGCGTGTGCCTGCTCGCCGGGTTCCGGCTGGCCGGTGCCCGAGGCGAGGCGCCACCCGCCTGGGTCTCGTCGTTCGAGGCGCCCTACCTGGCCGCCGCACCGGTGATCGAGCACGTGAACAACCTCGCACCCGGGGCCGTGCTGTGCGAGCTCCAGCGCGACGATCCCCGCGACGAACGGCTCGGCCTCATCGAGGCGTGCCTGGACTGGTACCGGTCGGCGCCGGAGGCGACCAGGGCGCCGAACGGCGCCCTGGAGCACTGGCCCGGCGGCGTCTGGGCGGACACCGTGTACATGGCCGGGCAGTTCCTCCTGCGGGTCGGCGGGGTTCTGGGGCGCCCGGAGTACGAGCAGGAGGCGCTGACCCAGTGGCTGGCGCACGCCGAGCTGCTGCAGCATCCGTCGAACCGACTGCTGGTGCACGGAACCAACGGCGGTGTGCGGATCGACTGCCATTGGGGACGAGCCAACGCATGGTTCGCCCTGGCCGGCGCCGATCTGCTCGCCGCCACCGGCGACGATCGGGTGCGGGAGCGCCTCGTCGCCCTGCTGCGCGCCGTCGCCGCCCTCCAGCCGGAGCACGGGGTGTGGGACGTGCTCGTGGATTCCCCGCCGGAGGTCCGCGGGCTCCTGGAGACGTCCGCCGCCGCCGGGCTCGGGGCCGCGCTGCTGCGCACCGCGCGGCTCCTCGGGCCGGAGGTGCTCGGTGCCGAGCTTCACGCGACGCTGTTCGAGGCGGGGGAGCGCGCCGTCCTCGGCACGGCCGCGTACGTGGACTCGGGGCTGCTTACGCGCGTGAGCGCGGGCACGATCCTGCAGCTCATCCCGTTCGGCTACTCGGTCATCCGAGACGACCGCCCGCAGCCCTGGGGCCAGGGCCTGATGATGGAGGCGCTCGCGGCCTGGCGCGAGACGCACGACGGAACGACCCCCGCCGAGGAGAGGACACAGCGATCATGACCGTGGAGACCCGCTACGCGCACAGCCCCTCGGCCGTGCGGCAGATGGACACCGCCGCCCTGCGGGAGGCCTTCGTCGACGACGGACTCTTCGCCGAGGGCGAGTGCCGCGGCGTGTACCTGCACCACGACCGCATCCTCGCGTTCGGGATCGTCCCGCTCGCGGAGCCGCTCGGCTTCCCCCACGTCGATCAGGTGCGTGCCGCGCACGTGCTGCAGCGGCGAGAGGCGGGGGTGCTGAACATCGGCGGACCCGGGGCCGTCACCGTCGACGGGCAGACCCTCGAGCTGGCGAACAAGGAGGCGGCGTACCTCGGACGCGGAGGGGCGGATGTCGCGTTCAGCTCGGAGGATCCGGATCATCCGGCCGTCTTCTACGTCTTCACGGCCGTGGCGCACACGTCCCTGCCGCACGTGAAGATCGGGCGCGAGCAGATGAACATCGTCGAGATCGGCGCCCCCGAGAGGTCGAACCACCGCACGCTGCACCAGTGCATCATCGAGGGGAGGACCGCGAGCGCCAACATCGCGTTCGGGTTCACGACCGTGCACAGCGGAAGCACCTGGAACACGATGCCGCCGCACACGCACGACCGCCGCACCGAGTGCTACCTGTACTTCGACCTCGACGAGGATGACCGCGTCTTCCACTTCCTCGGCCTGCCCGAGGAGACGAGGCACGTCGTGCTCGAGGACCGCGCCCTCGTCGCCTCGCCGAGCTGGTCGGTGCACTTCGGAGCGGGCACAGGGCCGTACAGCTTCGTGTGGGCGACGGCGGGTGAGAACGCCGCGTACGATGACATGGATCATGTGACGCTCTCTCAGATCCGCTGAGGTCACGGAAGGGGAGGGGAATGCCGGACCGCCAGCCGCCGCCGTCGGCCCTCGCGAAGGGGCTGAACATGCTCGAGGCGATGATGACGGCCGATCGGCTGTCCGATCTGGCGAAGGCGACGGACCTCTCCGTGAGCACCGCGCATCGGGTGCTCGGAGAGCTCGTCGCCACCGGATGGGCCTACCAGGATGCGGACAAGCGCTACGTTCCGGGACGGCGCATGCACGCGCTGGCCGGACTGCTCCGCGAGGACGGCGAGATCGGCCGCGTCGCGCGCCCGGCGCTGGAAGAGCTGCGCAGGGCCACGGGCATGACCGTGCACTTCGGGCTGATCAAGGGCGACAGCGTCATGTACGCGGCGAAACTCGACGGCCTGGGTTCGTACCGGATGCTCTCCCGGGTCGGGGGACTGGTGCCGCTGTACTCCACCTCGATCGGCAAGGCCTTCCTCGCCACGCTGCCCGACGCCCGAGTCGCCGAGATCGTGAAGCGCACCGGCATGCGCGGCGTCACCGATTCGACGCACACCTCGCTGCCCTCGCTGCTGGAGGATCTGCAGTCGACCCGCCAGCGAGGATGGGCGATCGACAACGGGGAGAACGAACCAGGACTCCGGTGCGTGGGCGTTCCCGTGCTGAACGCCGCGGGGATCGCCATCGGCGGCGTGAGCGTCTCGGCGCTGGAGTTCGAGCTCCCCGTGACGAAGCTGAGGGAGGTCGCCGAGCACGTCGTGCACGCGGGCCGCGACATCAGCGACGCCCTCGGGCACGAAGCCGTGGACGACCGCTGAGACGACGAAGGCGGGCCCGGAGCTCAGCTCCGGGCCCGCCTCGTCAGCGATGCAGGATCACTTCACGTCGTCGTCGACCCAGTCCATCGACTTCGTGACGGCCTTGCGCCACAGGCGCAGCTGGCGGTCGCGCTCGGCGGCGTCCATCGACGGCTCCCAGCGCTTGTCCTCCTGCCAGTTCGCGGACAGGTCGTCCAGACCGTTCCAGAACCCGACGGCGAGGCCGGCCGCGTAGGCTGCACCGAGCGCCGTCGTCTCCGCGACGACCGGGCGGACGACCGGCACGCCGAGCACGTCGGCCTGGAACTGCATGAGCGCGTCGTTCGCGACCATGCCGCCGTCGACCTTGAGCTCGGTGAGATCCACGCCGGCGTCCGCGTTGACCGCGTCGAGCACGTCGCGGGTTTGGAAGGCCACGGCCTCCAGCGCGGCGCGCGCGATGTGGTTCTTGTTCGCGTAGCGGGTGAGGCCGACGATCGCGCCGCGGGCGTCGGGACGCCAGTACGGGGCGAACAGACCGGAGAACGCGGGGACGATGTACACGCCGCCGTTGTCCTCGACCTGCTTCGCCAGCTCCTCGACCTCGGGTGCGGAGCTGATGATGCCGAGCTGGTCGCGCAGCCACTGGATCAGCGATCCGGTGACGGCGATGGAGCCCTCGAGGGCGTAGTGCGTCGGTCCGTCGCCGAGCTTGTAGCCGACGGTGGTGAGCAGCCCGTTCTTCGAGTGGACGATGTCCTCGCCCGTGTTGAAGATGAGGAAGCAACCGGTGCCGTAGGTGTTCTTGCTCTCACCGGCGTTGAACGCGGCCTGCCCGAAGGTCGCGGCCTGCTGGTCGCCCAGGATGCCGGCGATCGGCGTCTCGCGAAGCAGCGAGGAGTCCTCGGCGGCGCCGTACACCTCGGAGGAGGAGCGGATCTCCGGCATCATCGAACGCGGCACGCCGAACGCCTCGAGGATGTCGTCGCGCCACTCGAGCGTCTCCAGGTCCATGAACATGGTCCGCGAGGCGTTGGTCACGTCCGTGGCGTGCACGCCGCCGTCGACGCCGCCGGTGAGGTTCCACAGCACCCAGCAGTCCGTGGTGCCGAAGAGCAGGTCGCCCGCCTCGGCCTTCTCACGGGCGCCCTCGACGTTCTCGAGGATCCACGCGATCTTGGTGCCCGAGAAGTACGTCGCCAGCGGCAGGCCGACGACGGGCTTGAAGCGCTCGACGCCGCCGTCGGCCGCGAGACGGTCGACGATGGGCTGCGTGCGGGTGTCCTGCCAGACGATCGCGTTGTACACGGGCTCGCCGGTGGTCTTGTCCCAGACCACCGCGGTCTCGCGCTGGTTGGTGATGCCGACCGCGGCGATGTCGTGACGGGTGAGGTCGGCGCGGCTGAGGGCCAGGCCGATGACCTCCTGGACGTTGCGCCAGATCTCCGACGCGTCATGCTCGACCCATCCCGCCTGCGGCAGGATCTGCTCGTGCTCCTTCTGACCGGTCGCGACGATGCTGCCCTTCTTGTCGAAGATGATCGCGCGACTGGAGGTGGTTCCCTGATCGATGGCGATGATGTAGTCGGCCATTGTTTTCTCCTTTGAATTCAGGTGGCGGTTCAGGCGAGGTTCAGCAGGACGGGCGCCGCCAGGGCTGCGAGGGCGCCGCCGATGAGCGGGCCGACGACGGGGACCCACGAGTAGGACCAGTCGCTGGAGCCCTTGCCCTTGATCGGCAGGATCGCGTGGGCGATGCGCGGACCGAGGTCACGGGCGGGGTTGATCGCGTAGCCGGTCGGACCACCGAGCGAGGCGCCGATGCCGACCACGAGGAGGGCGACGGGCAGCGCGGTGAGCGGGCCGAGTCCGCCGGGCGTGCCGATCTCGATGTCGCCGTAGTCCGCGAACGCGAAGATCACGAAGACGAGGACGAAGGTGCCGATGATCTCGGTGACGAGATTCCAGCCGTAGGAGCGGATCGCGGGACCGGTCGAGAAGACGCCGAGCTTGTTGGCCGCCTCGGGCTCCTCGTCGAAGTGCTGCTTGTACGCGAGCCAGACCAGGATCGCGCCGACGATCGCACCCAGCAGCTCCGCGCCGGTGGCGACGGCGAACTGGGAGAAGTCGATCTTGCCGGCGACCAGCAGGCCGATGCCGACGGCAGGGTTGAGGATCGCGCCGGAGTAGGCGGAGACGAGCACACCGGCGAAGACCGCCAGGCCCCATCCCCAGTTGACCATCAGGAAGCCGCCGCCGAAGCCCTTGTTCTTCGTGAGAACGACGTTGGCGACGACGCCGCCACCGAGGAGGAGCAGCATCGCTGTGCCGACGAACTCCGACAGGAAGTAGAGACCGAGGTTCACTTCAGTCATGTCTTCATTGACCTTTCTTACGTGCCGGGACCCCTCTGCCCCGGCACAGTTGTGGGAGATACGCCGCGAGGAGGGCGGCGGGCGGATTCCCGTCAGCCGCGGGTGCGGGACGGGATGTGAAGTCCGTGGCGCTCGTTGAGCAGAAGCCGGGTCTGCTCGAGCTCGGCGTCGTGGCGGTGGCTGTCCCAGCCGAGAAGAGGGGCGAGGGCGTCGGCGATCTCCTCGAGGACGCCGGCGTCGACATGGCCGGTGAAGGCGAGGCTCGTGCGGCGGAGGACGACGTCCTGCAGCCGCGCGACCAGCTCGTTGCGCACCATCCACTCGAGCTCGCGCGTGGACAGGTCGCCGCCGGCGAGCGGGGCGTCCGCGCCCTGCTCGACGAAATCCCAGACCTGCGCTGCGCGAGTGCCGTACCGGGCGAGGAGGTGCTCGGCCCGGTCGCCGGCGCCCGCCAGGTTCTCCTGGATCCAGATGCGACGAGCCTTCTCGGTCCGCGGGAAGTCACGGCCCCCTCCGATCGCGCGGCCGGCCGTGGACACGGTACGGGTGCGGCCGATGAGGCCGAGCACCACGTCGGAGAGGGACTCGCCGAGGGCGCGGAACGTGGTCCACTTGCCGCCGACCAGGCTGACGAGCGGGACGGCGCCCTTCTCGTCGACCTCGATGCGGTAGTCGCGCGAGACGAAGCCCGGCGCGGTGTCCTCATGACGGGGGAGCGGACGGATGCCGGAGAAGTTGTAGACGATCTGATCGCGCGATACGGCGATCTGGGGGAAGACGTGGTGGATGAGGTCGAAGAAGTAGTCGATCTCCTCCTCGGTGCACACCGGCACCTCACGAGGGTCGGCGTCGATGTCCGTGGTGCCGACCAGCACGCGTCCCTTGAGCGGGTAGATGAGGACGATGCGCCCGTCGGAGTGCTCGAAGAAGATCTCGCGGCCGCGGGTGGCCTCCAGGAGCTCCGGGTGGTCCAGGACGATGTGCGATCCCTTGGTGCCGCCCATGAAGCGGGTGTCGGCGCCGAGTGCGTCGTTGGTGAGGTCGGTCCACGGGCCGGAGGCGTTCACGACGACGTCGGCCGTGACGGCGAACTCCGTGCCGCTCTCGCGGTCGCGCAGGATGACCTTGTCGCCGTCTCGGGCGACGGCCTCGACGTAGTTGAGGGCGATGGCGCCGGGATGAGCGGCCCTGCCGTCCTGGAGCACGTCGAGCGCGAGGCGCTCCGGATCGTGCATGGAGGCGTCGTAGTAGGTCGCCGTGTACTTGATGTTCGGGTCGAGCGCCGGCAGTTCGGCGAGCGAGCGCTTCCGGCCGAGGAATCGGTGACGCGGCACCGTGCCGCCGTCGCGCGAGAACGTGTCGTAGATGGTGAGGCCGACCTTGATGAGGAAGGCGCCGCGCTCCTGGGGCTTGCCGCTGCGGTGCGTCAGGAAGCGCAGGGGAGCGGAGAGGATCCCCGAGAACGTGGAGTAGATCGGAATCGTCGTCTGCAGCGGCTTCACGTAGTGGGGTGCGATCTTCAGCAGGCCGTTGCGCTCCTCGACGGACTCGCGGACCAGGCGGAACTCGCCGTTCTCCAGGTAGCGGATGCCGCCGTGGATCATGTGGCTCGATGCCGACGATGCGCCGGAGGCGAAGTCCCCGCGCTCGACCAGGACGACGTCGACGCCCTGGAGAGCAAGATCGCGGAATGTCGAGATGCCGTTGATCCCGGCACCGATGACAAGGACGCTCGTGCGCCCGGACTCGCGGACGGCGCGGACCTCCGCGCGCTCCGGCGATGAGTGTGTCGACTCGATCATCTTCGACCTCTCTTCTCTGCTTGCCCCCAGCTTCGACCCGACGCGCGGTGCGCGCAAGCGGAGTGCACATATGTGCAAGGATCGAGGGCGAGGAGGCATCGGTGACACATCCAGACGCGAGAACTCGCGACGCCAAGCTGATCGCCGCGCTCACTGCGGCCCAGCTCTACTACATGCAGGACAAGACGATGGAGGTCATCGCGCAGGAGCTCGGCACGTCGCGATCCTCCGTCTCCCGCCTGCTGAGCTTCGCGCGGGAGAGCGGTCTGGTCGACATCCGTATCAACTCGCCCCTCGAGCGGCTCGGCATGCTCGAGCAGCGCATCAGGGACCGCCACCACGTCGTGGCGCACGTCGTCCCGATCCCCGAGATCGTGAGCGAGGTCGAGCGGCTGGAACGCGTCGCGCTGACCGCCGGCCGTCTGCTGTCGCAATTCGTGGACTCGAACATGATCATCGGCATCGCGTGGGGATCGACCATCAGCGCGGTCAGCCGGGGGCTCACCCAGAAGGAGACGCACAACACGACATTCGTGCAGCTCAACGGCGCGGGGAACACGCAGACCAGCGGCGTCGAGTACTCCAGCGACATCCTGCAGCGGTTCGGCAGCGCCTTCGGCGCGCAGGTGCAGCAGTTCCCGGTCCCCGCGTTCTTCGACGATCCGTCGACGAGGGAGGCGATGTGGCGGGAGCGCAGCACCCTGCGCGTGCTCGATCTGCAGGCGAAGATGGACCTCGCGGTGTTCAGCCTCGGCTCACCTGCCGCGGAGGTGCCCAGCCGCGTGTACGTCGGCGGGTACCTGGGGCGCGACGACTACCGCAGCCTCCGGGAGGATCACGCGATCGGCGATGTCGCGACCGTCTTCTTCCGTGCGGACGGATCGTGGCGGGACATCAGGGTCAATGCCAGGGCGACCGGTCCGGGACTCGACCGTCTGCGTCGGGTGCCGCGGCGCGTCTGCGTCGTCTCCGGCGTCCCGAAGCTCGCCAGCCTGCGGGCAGCGATCGCCGCGGACCTCATCACGGACGTGGTCCTCGACGAGGGACTCGCCCGTCGTCTCGTCGAGGACTGAGCTCACGAGGCTGCGGTCGACGTCTCGGGGCCGGAGCGGAACTCGCGGATGAGATGCTGCACCACCGCGGAGAGATCGCCACCGGCGGCGTCTGCCACGGCCAGCTGCCTGGCGTAGCTCGCTCCCGCGTCGAGGATCGTCGTCACGCTGGCGAACTCGGCGGCGCAGCCGAGGTCGACCGCGACCGGGGCGAGCTTCTCGAGCGTCTCGGCAAGGTGCGCGCGCACCGGGCGCTGGGTGCCGGCGGCGTCCACGATCACCCTCGCATCGAGTCCGTAGCGCGCAGCGCGCCACTTGTTCTCCCGGTGGAACCACGCCGGCAGCTCCGGGAGCGCGCGCCCTTCATCCAGGTCCCTGGAGAACTGCTCCACGAGCACCTGCACGAGGGAGGCGACCGCCGCGAGCTCGGGCAGCGTCGACATCCCGTCGCACGCGCGGACCTCGATCGTCCCCCAGCGCGGCGCGGGCCGGATGTCCCATCGGACCTCGGAGGCGTCGGCCATCACCCCGGTGCGGACCATGTCGTCGAGGTAGGACTCGAACTCCGACCAGTCGTGCAGTGGCCAGGGGAGCCCCGCGGTGGGGAGCTGCTGGAAGACGAGGGCGCGGTTCGAGGCGTAGCCGGTGCGCTCTCCCGCCCAGAACGGGCTGGAGGCCGCGAGCGACTGCAGGTGAGGGAGGAAGCCCGCGAGCGCGTTGATGATGGGGAACACCTTGCGGCGGTCTTCGACGCCGATGTGCACGTGGATGCCCCAGATCATCATGTTGCGCCCCCACCACTGGGTGCGCTCGATGAGGGTGTGGTACCGGGTCTTGTCCGTGACCCGCTGGTCGTACCACTGCGCGAACGGGTGGCTGCCGGCAGAGAGCAGCTCGATCCCCGCCGGCTCGGTGGCGGAGCGGACGGCGGCGATCGCCCTGGCGACGTCGTCGACGGCCTGCGCGACGGAGGAGCCTATCCCGCTCGTCACCTCGATGGTGTTCGTCAGCAGCTCGCCGGTGACGGTGTGACGCTCATCGGCGCTCTCCTCCTCGAGGGCGGCGAGCAGCTCCGGGGCACGGCCGACCAGGTCGCCGGTGGCGGGATCGGCGAGCATGATCTCCCACTCCAGGCCGACGGTGGAGCGGTCCGAGCGGGCGAAATCCAGGTTCACGTGCACAGTCTGGCACGCAGCATCCGCGACACGGCAAGCACCGTGTCGCCGCGTTTCGCTCCTGGCGCGGGCATCTGGCAGAATAGAGGGTCGGACGACGTGCTCGACCCTCTATCCAGCACTCATCCTCCTTTCAGAGCTTCCGCCGGGTGTGCACCCCACTCTCCAGGCGACCGGTTCACTTCCTTCCACACCATTCAGGAGAATCGTGGCTGTCAAGATTCGTCTCAAGCGCATGGGCAAGATCCGCGCGCCTTACTACCGCATCGTCGTCGCCGACTCGCGCACCAAGCGCGACGGTCGCGTGATCGAGGAGATCGGCAAGTACCACCCCACCGAGGAGCCCTCGTTCATCGAGGTCGACTCCGAGCGGGCGCAGTACTGGCTGTCCGTCGGCGCGCAGCCGACCGAGCAGGTCACCGCCATCCTCAAGATCACGGGTGACTGGGGCAAGTTCAAGGGCGACAAGGACGCGAAGTCCACCCTCAAGGTCGCCGGCGAGAAGGCCGTCTTCGAGATCGACGCTGCCAAGAAGTCGGTCATCAAGCCCAAGGCGGAGAAGAAGGAGGAGGCTCCCGCTGAGGAGGCTCCCGCCGCCGTCGAGGCCGACGCGGAGGCCGCTGAGGCTCCCGCCGCCGACGCCGAGTAATCCGTCGTGCTCGCCGCCGCGCTCGAACACATCGTCAAGGGGATCGTCGATCACCCCGAGGATGTGCGCATCAACGCCTCCACCTCGCCGCGAGGCGATCTCCTCGAGGTGCGCGTGCACCCCGACGACCGTGGACGCGTGATCGGGCGCGGCGGCCGCACCGCGAAGGCACTGCGCACGCTCATCTCCGCCCTGGCGGATGGGCGTCGCGTCCGCGTCGACGTCGCGGACGACTGACGTGGTCGCGAAAGACCGCAACCAGGGCAAGAACCAGCTGCGCGTGGGGCGCCTCGTCAAGGCGCACGGCCTGAAGGGCGCGCTGAAGCTGGAGCTGTACACCGACAACCCGGAGCGACGGTTCGTCCCCGGGGCCGAGTTCACGCTGCAGGTGCCCGAGGCATCTCCGTGGCACGGCAAGACCGTGACGGTGCGTGAGTACCGGGTCATGAACGGCAACCCCGTGGTGTTCCTCAAGGACGTCGACGACCGCACCGCCGCCGAGAGCCTGGTGCGCGCGATCCTCTGGATCGACCAGGACGTCGACGAGGTCGAGGACGACGCGTGGTTCGACCACCAGCTCGTCGGGCTCGACGTCGTGCGCGACGACACCGTCGTCGGCCGGGTGGTCCGGGTCGACCACTTCCCGGCGCAGGATCTGCTGATCGTCAAGTCGGGAGACCAGGAGGTCATGGTCCCGTTCGTGCAGGCGATCGTGCCGACCGTCGACGTCGCCGCCGGCCGGGTCATCGTGACTCCTCCGCCCGGGCTCTTCGAGGAGCTCCCGGATGCAGAGGACGACGCCGTGTCGGCCGAAGAGGCTCCGAGCGCCGACGCGGCCGAGTGACCGCTGATACGGTTCCCCCGTGCGCATCGACGTCCTCTCCATCTTCCCTTCGTACTTCGACGGCCTGACGCTGTCCCTGCTGGGGAAGGCACAGGATGCCGGCATCCTCGACCTCTCGGTGCGAGACCTGCGCGACTGGACCCATGACCGCCATCGCACCGTCGACGACACACCGTACGGCGGCGGCGCCGGGATGGTGATGAAGCCGGAGCCGTGGGGACTCGCCCTCGACGAGGTGACCGCCGGTTCCGAGCACCCGACGATCATCTTCCCCTCCCCTGCGGGGGAGGTCTTCACGCAGAAGACCGCCAGGGAGCTCTCCGTGCGGGATCATCTCGTGTTCGGCTGCGGTCGCTACGAGGGCATCGACGAGCGCGTCTTCGAATACGCGGCGTCGCTCGGCGAGGTGCGCCTCATCAGTCTCGGCGACTATGTGCTGAACGGGGGAGAGGTCGCCACGATGGCGATGGTCGAGGCGATCGGCCGGCTCATCCCCGGCGTGGTCGGCAACCCTGACAGTCTCGTGGAGGAATCGCACGAGGACGGCCTGCTCGAGTACCCGTCCTACACGAAACCCTCCGTGTGGCGTGAGCGCGCCGTTCCCGACGTCCTGCTCAGCGGAAACCACGGTGCGATCGCGGCCTGGCGTCGGGAGCAGCAGCTCGAGCGCACCCGCCGGCGTCGACCGGATCTCCTCCGCGCGGCCGACGCCGACGCCTGAGACTCGGGCCCCCGGCGCGCTGGTAGCGTCGAGACATGGTCGATGAGGTGCTGGCGAAGTCATTCGAGAAGACCGGAGCGGACTACGATCGCTTCCGTCCCGGGTTCCCGCCGGCGGTCGCTGAGCACGTGATCCCGACGCGTATCGCGACCGTGCTCGATCTCGGCGCCGGTACAGGCAAGTTCACCGAGCAGCTCGTCGGCCGCGCCGATCGGGTCATCGCCGTCGAGCCGTCGGCCGCCATGCTCGACGTCCTGCGCGCGAAGCTTCCGGAGGTCGAGGCGCTCGAGGGAAGCGCCGAGACGATCCCGCTGCCGGATGGGGCGGTGGACGCGGTCGCAGTCGCTCAGGCGTTCCACTGGTTCGATCGCGAACCCGCCTGCGCCGAGATCGCACGCGTGCTCGCGCCCGGAGGGACGCTCGCGCTTCTCTGGAACCACTCGGATGCCGCATGCGCCTGGGACCGCGCCGCTCACCGTATCGCACACCCCGCCTTCGGCGAATCCGACGGGACGACGGACAGCGCCGCGGACGAGCTGCCCGGATTCGAGTTCGAGGCCAGGGAGGAGTTCGGCTGGAGCGAGCGGATCTCCCGCGCGGACTATCTGGCGCGCTGGGGGACGGTGAGCACCTTCCTCGTCGCAGACGACGAGACCAGGGCCGCGCTGACCGCGGAGATCGAGCGCATCCTCGACGGGGACCCCGAGACCGCCGGCCGTGCCGAGTTCGAGCTGCCGCTCGTCACCGACGTGTACCTCTACCGCCGCGCATGAGGATCTGGTCGCTCCATCCGCAGTACCTCGACCGTCAGGGCCTGCTCGCCTGCTGGCGGGAGACGCTGCTGGCCCAGGCAGTGCTGGCAGGTCGCACACGGGGGTACGACAGGCATCCGCAGCTGGAGCGGTTCCGAGCATCCGCTGACCCGCTCGCCGCGGTCGCGTCGTACCTGCACGCGGTCGCGGACGAGGCGGATGCCAGGGGGTACCGCTTCGATCGCACTCGCGTCGACCTTTCCGGCGCGGGTGCCGACGCGATCGATGTGACGACCGGCCAGTTGGCGCTGGAGTGGGCGCACCTGTCGGGCAAGCTCGCCGTGCGGGACCCCGGGCGTCTGAGCCGCTGGGGCGAGCTGACCGCGCCGGAGGCGCATCCGCTCTTCCGGATCGTGGACGGCCCCGTCGCGGGCTGGGAGCGGGCGCGCCCGCTCGGCTGACACGTCACGAGCTCGGCGCCGAGGGCGCGGCGGCAGACGTCGACAGCGGAGCGCCGGCGCCCTACGATCGGAGCGCATCCGTCCCTTCGCAGGGAGCATCATGACCGTCAGCCGCACGTTCGACATCTACGCCAGTCGACCGCGTCCAGCTGACGATCTTCCCGGTCATCACCGGACGGACCGAGGAGGACTCCCATGGAAAGACGTGTGCTGCAGATGCGGCTCGTGGTCGAAGCGGCGGACTACGAGGAGGCGGTGGCCTTCTATCGTGACGTGCTCGGCGCTCCCGAAGAGCTGTTCGTCGACAGCGGAGACGGAGCACGGGTGACGATCCTGGACGTCGGACGCGCGACACTCGAGCTGAGCACGCCGGAACAGGTCGAGCTGATCGATGAGGTGGAGGTCGGGCGCCGAGTGAGCCCGCGCCTCCGGGTGGCGTTCGAGGTCGCGGACGCGGCCGCGACGACCGCGGAGATGGCGGCGGCAGGAGCGGAGGTGGTGGCGCCACCGACTCGCACCCCGTGGGAGTCGCTCAACGCCAGGCTCGAAGCGCCCGCGGACCTGCAGATCACGGTCTTCGAGGAACTCCGCTGAGCTCTCGCCGCAGCCGTGCGCTCAGTCGACGCCGAGGAACGAGCGGTCGGTGAGGATGATCGGGCCGTCCGCCGTGACGGCGACCGTGTGCTCGGAGTGCGCCCCGCGGGAGCCGTCGGCGCTGCGCAGAGTCCAGCCGTCCGGGTCCGTGACGAGCTCATCGGTGGTGGCGAGCAGCCACGGCTCCAGTGCGAAGACGAGGCCCGCGCGCAGGGGGAAACCGCGTCCGGCTCGGCCGTCGTTCGGCACGTGCGGATCGCCGTGCATGATGCGCCCGACGCCGTGTCCGCCGAAGTCGGTGTTGATGGAATACCCCTCGCCGTGGGAGACCTCCGCGATGGCGGCGGAGATGTCGCCGATCCGGTTGCCGACGACGGCCGCGGCGATGGCGGCGTCCAGTGCGCGCTCCGTCGTGTCGATCAGGCGGAGGTCCTCGTCGCGAGGAGTGCCGACGACGAAGGAGACGGCGGAGTCCGCCACCCATCCGTCGACGGAGACGGCGAAGTCGAGGGAGACCAGGTCGCCGTCGCGCAGCGCGTAGTCGAAGGGGAGGCCGTGCAGCACGGCGTCGTTGACGGAGGTGCAGATGACCTTGCCGAAGGGGCTCGCGCCGAACGAGGGGTGGTAGTCGATGTAGCAGGACTCGGCACCGGCCCTGCGGATCAGGTCGTGCGCACGGCGGTCGATGGCGAGGAGGTTGGTCCCGACCTTGGTCTCCTCCCGGAGGGTCGCCAGGGTCTCGGCCACGAAACGGCCGGCGGCGCGCATCTCGTCGATCTCGGCAGGGGTGCGCAGTTCGATCATCGGGTGTCCTCTCGTCGGCATCCATTCTCCCCGATGCCGGAGGGGCCTGCGTCCGCGCGCTCTCAGCGAACACCGGGATCGGCGACGGCCGGCCGTCGTACGATCGCAGCATGTGGTTGCGTCAGGCGTTCTTCCGCTGGCTGATCCCGGCGGCCTTCGTGCTGCCGCTCTGGCTGCTGGTCGGCTGGGGCGTGTTCCAGGGCGGCTGGGCGATCCTCTGGGTGCTGTTCATCGCGGTTCCGTCGGTCTTCGCCGGACAGCTGCTGCTCACGCTGCTCACGCGGTCGCGCCCCTCGGTGCGCGTCGAGCGCGCGGTGTCCTGGTGGGACGTCTCCGGGTTCACGCTGTGGCACGGCCTGACGGTCGCAGTCGGCTTCTTCGTCGACGGTGCCTTCGGGTGGCTCCTGACCGGGGCGATCGTGGTCGGCATCGCGCTCATCTGGCTGCAGCTGTGGCAGCTGTGGAACGAGGCGAAGGGGTCGGGCGCGCGGATCCGCGAGACGATCTCCTGGTCGACGATCCCCGCGACGGACGGGCCCGCAGCACCCACCAGGGCCCATGACGTGATCGTCGTGCGAGAAGGCCGGCCGAAGGACTGAGCGCCGGGCGCGCGGCGTTTTGGCCGGGCGCCGCATCCGTGGCAGAATGGTTCCTTGTGCCGTGACCGGCTCTGCCTCAGGGGAGCCCGCGGACGCTTCGGCGCCGTACGGTGCACACCCGTTCTTATTCCTTCCAGCATCATGCATCCGACCTGAGGCGAGTGCAGAGAGAGACGATCATGCAGATCCTCGACGCCGTCGACGCGGCTTCGCTCCGTTCGGACATCCCTGTCTTCAACCCCGGTGACACGGTCAACGTGCACGTGAACATCACCGAGGGCAACCGCTCCCGTATCCAGGTCTTCAAGGGCGTCGTCATCGGCCGCTCGGGCGACGGCGTGCGTGAGACCTTCACGGTCCGCAAGATCAGCTTCCAGGTGGGCGTCGAGCGCACCTTCCCGGTGCACTCGCCGGTGATCGACCACATCGAGGTCGTCACCCGCGGTGACGTGCGTCGCGCGAAGCTCTACTACCTCCGCCAGCTCCGTGGCAAGAAGGCGAAGATCAAGGAGAAGCGCGACAACCACTGACGCGCAGATTCTCCACAGCACCCCGGGACACGATGTTCCGGGGTGCTGTGTTCTCCCCGCGGTGTGCGAACCTAGGTAGTGCCGTCTCAGAGCGGTGCGAGACTGCGAAGGAAGCTTGATGACGACTCACCCCGCGCCCACCTCCCGACGCGCGGCCAGACGGCGGCGGGGCCTGCTCGTCTTCCTGCGGGACGTGCTCATCATCGTCATCATCGCGGCTCTGGTCTCCTTCGTGGTGAAGACGTTCGTCGTGCGGTCGTTCTACATCCCCTCGGCTTCCATGGAGCGCACGCTCCTCATCAACGACCGCATCCTCGTCGACGAGCTGACGCCGCGCTGGACCGCTTACGAGCGTGGAGACGTGGTCGTCTTCAAGGACCCGGGCGGCTGGCTCGACGGCCAGTTGCAGTCCCCGGCGGCACCTCCGCTGGTCCAGGCCGTGGACTGGGTGCTCAACCTCGTCGGCATCTCGGCTTCCGACTCGCAGGATCATCTCGTCAAGCGGGTCATCGGTCTCCCCGGGGATCACGTCGTGTGCTGCAACGCTCTCGGGCAGATCACCATCAACGACGCGCCGATCGACGAGATGTCGTACCTGAACCTCCCGGAGGGGGACACCGCGGCCTCCAATGAGCCGTTCGACGTCGTCGTCCCGGAGAACTCGCTGTGGCTGCTCGGCGACAACCGCGACCGTTCGCGCGACTCCCGCGCGCACCAGGATCTGCCGAGCGGCGGATTCGTGCCGATCGGCAACGTCGTGGGCAAGGCGTTCCTGACGACCTGGCCGTTCGACCGCATGGGCGCCATCGACGGCCACCACGACATCTTCAACGGCGTGCCGGAGCCGGAATGACCGTCGTCGCACCGAAGCTGACCCTGGAGCGCAGGCTCCTCGGGGAGTGCGGTCTGATCATCTCGCTCGACGAGGTGGGCAGGGGAGCGCTGGCAGGGCCGGTGGCGGTCGGCGCGGCCGTGATGGATGCCGCGGGCGCCCGCAGACGGGTTCCGGAGGGGCTCAGGGACTCGAAGCTCGTCACAGAGAAGCGTCGTCCCGATGTCGCCGCGCGGGCGGCCGCCTGGGTGCAGGCCTCCGGCGTGGGCTGGGCGAGCGCCGCAGAGATCGATGAGGTCGGCATCATGCGGGCCCTCGGGCTCGCCGCATCCCGCGCCGTGCAGAGCGTCGTCGAGCAGGGGGCATCGGTCGAGGACGCCCTGATCCTCCTCGACGGCAACCACGACTACGTATCGAAGGTGCACCCGGTGCCGTTGCGGGTGCGCTCGGTGGTGAAGGCCGATCGGGACTGCGCCTCCGTCTCGGCCGCCTCCGTGATCGCCAAGGTCGCGCGAGACACGCACATGGCCGAGCTGCACGCGGACCACCCCGGCTACCAGTGGGACCGGAACAAGGGGTACGCGAGCCCCGAGCACCGGGAGGCGATCAGGGCGTTCGGTCTCTCCCCGTACCATCGCGCATCCTGGGCCATCGCGGATGCGGCCCCGACCCTGTTCTGAGGCGGCGGTGCGGCGGCGGCCCGCGGCCGCCCTAGGATGGATGAATCATGGATGAGGAAGCATTCGACGACTACGACCGCGAGCTCGAGCTGGCCCTTTTCCGGGAGTACCGGGATGTCGTGGCGCAGTTCCAGTACGTCGTCGAGACGGAGCGCCGGTTCTACCTCGCCAATGAGGTCAACGTGGTCCGCCGCGACACCGAGCACGACTTCTACTTCGAGATCTCGATGAGCGACGTCTGGGTGTGGGACATCTACCGCGCAGACCGCTTCGTCAAGGCCGTGCGCGTGCTGACGTTCAAGGACGTCAACGTGGAGGAGCTGCAGCGTCGCGAGTTCGAGCTGCCGCAGGAGCTCTCCCTCGACGGCGAGTGACCTCTTCTGCACCGACGTGGTGCACTGACCACTCTTCCTGAACCGCCGGGGATCTTCTCCCCGCGGGGCCGAGAGCGTCGATGCCGATCGGCAGGCTGTCGTCATGGCAGCGAAGGACATCCTCGGCAGGGCAGGCGAAGAGCGCGCCGTGCGGCATCTGACCGCGCAGGGCTACGAGATCCTCGATCGCAACTGGCGATGCCCCCAGGGCGAGATCGACATCGTGGCGCGTCGCGGCGGCATGCTCGTCGTGATCGAGGTGAAGACGCGCCGGACGGCCGCGTTCGGGCATCCCTTCGAGGCGGTGGACGGGCGCAAGCGCCGGCGCCTCTGGCAGCTCGCGCAGGCGTGGATCGCGACGAACCCGCACCTCGCGAACGGGCGGATGCTGCGGCTCGATGCGATCGGGATCATCGGCGCCGATCCGGATGCCGGCACCCTCGAGCACCTCGTGGACCTGACGTGAGGACGGCACGGACGTGGGCGGTGGCGCTCACGGGCGTCGACGGTCACCTCGTGGAGGTCGAGGCGGATCTGTCGAACCAGACGCCCGAGTTCAAGATCATCGGGCTTCCCGACAAGTCGCTCGGCGAGGCCGTGCAGCGGGTGCACAACGCATGCAAGAACGCGGGGCTGGATCTTCCGCGGAGGCGGCTCACCGTGAACCTGTCGCCGGCGAGCCTGCCGAAGCACGGCTCGGGCTTCGACCTCAGCGTGGCGGTCGCCACGCTTGCTGCCGGCGGCTCCCTGCAGCGGCGCTCGATCGCGCACACCGTGCACATCGGGGAGCTCGGCCTCGACGGCCGCATCCGGCCGGTGCCCGGCGTGCTGCCCGCGGTCTTCGCCGCGGCGCGGGCCGGCTTCGATTCCGTGATCGTGCCGCACGCCAACGCGGCAGAGGCGCGCCTCGTCCCCGGGATCGAGGTCAGGGCGGCATCGAGCCTCGCCGAGGTCGCGGTGTGGCACGGCGCGGAGGTCGACGTACCCGAGGTGGAGCCGGCGAGCGGGGCACCGCCCGTCGTCGACGTGACCGAGCCCCTCGATCTGGCGGACGTGGTCGGCCAGCAGGACGCGGTGGACGCCCTCATCGTCGCCGCGGCCGGCGGGCACCACATGCTGCTGAGCGGACCGCCCGGTGCAGGCAAGACGATGCTCGCCCGGCGCCTGCCGGGGATCCTTCCGCCGCTGACGGAAGAGGAGGCGCTCGAGGTCGCCTCGATCCGCTCGCTGACCGGCGAACCGGTGACGCGGCTCGATCCGCTGCCACCGCTCGAGGCGCCGCACCACAGCGCCTCCGTGGCCGCGCTGGTCGGCGGCGGGTCGCGCGCGGCCCGTCCGGGGTCGATCGTCCGCGCGCACCGCGGCGTGCTGTTCCTCGACGAGGCGGCCGAGTTCTCCCGCGTCGCGCTGGACGCCCTGCGGCAGCCCCTGGAATCGGGAGCGATCGAGGTGCACCGTGCCGGATTCATCGCGAGCTTCCCGGCACGGTTCCAGCTGCTGATGGCGATGAACCCGTGCCCCTGCGGGAACTACGGCGTGCGCGGGGCCGAATGCGTGTGCCCCTCTCTGGCGATCCGCCGCTACTCTGCGCGCCTCTCCGGGCCGCTGCGCGACCGCATCGACATCGAGCTGCAGGTCGCCCGCGTGGCGGCGTCCACGGCGACCGCCGGGATCAGGGCAGAGACCACGACCGCTGAGGCGCGTGCCCGGGTCGGCGCCGCCAGGGAGCGCGCGGCCGAGCGCTGGCGCGGGACGCCGTGGCGGCGGAACGGCGAGATCCCGGGTACGTGGCTGCGTCAGGGCTCGCTCCGCCTGGAGCCCGGTGCGCGGGCGCCGCTGGATCGCGCGCTCGAACGAGGCGCCCTCACGCTGCGCGGATACGACCGCGTGCTGAGGGTGGCGTGGACGATGGCGGATCTCGCCGAGCGTGAGCGTCCTGGCCGCGATGAGATCGGCCGAGCGCTCTATCTGAAGAAGGGACTCTCCGCATGATGGAGGAGCTGCTGGCCGACCCCGAGGTGATCGCGGCGATGCGCCGGCTCCGCGGCGACGGACCCGCAGACATCGCCGAGGTGATCGCCCGCGTCGCATGGAGCGTCGTGGCAGAGCCCGGTGACGGAGTCGCGGGCGCGCTCATCACCGAGCTCGGAGCAGCGGAGGCGATGCGGTTCGCCTTCGGTGGCGCTGCGCGCTCCGCGCCCGCGCAGCCCGGCGGTCGTGCGCTGAAGGAGGCGCTCGCGCGCTGGCGTCCGCGCGCCGCACCCCGGGCGGTGCGCGAGGCGATGAGCGGAGCCGACGAAGTCGGCGCCTCGCTGCTGCTGCCGGGGGATGCGGGCTGGCCGGCAGCCGTCGACGACCTCGGCCCGCACGCTCCGTCGCTGCTGTGGGTCCGCGGAGACGCCGGTCTCCTGACCGCCACGCCCCGGGTCGCGATCGTCGGTGCCAGGGCGGCGAGCGGCTACGGCGAGCTGCTCGCCTCCGAGTTCGCCGGCGACCTCGCCGCGACCGGCGCCGTGATCGTCTCCGGAGGCGCCTACGGCATCGACGGCGCTGCCCACCGCGCGGCCCTCAGTGTGCAGGGCGCCACCGTCGCCTTCCTGGCCGGCGGCGTCGACCGGGCCTATCCGCAGGGGCACCGGCAGCTGCTGCACCGCATCGCCGAGCGCGGAGCCGTGGTGAGCGAGGTGCCCTGCGGGGCGGCGCCCACCAAATGGAGGTTCCTCTCCAGGAACAGACTCATCGCCGCGCTCAGCGACGCCACCGTCGTCGTGGAGGCCGGATGGCGCAGCGGCTCCCTGAACACGGCAGGGCACGCGGCGGCACTGGGGCGCCCGCTCGGAGCGGTGCCAGGGCCGGTCACCTCGGCCACCTCCGCCGGCTGTCACCGGCTGCTGCGGGAGTACGACGCGCGCTGCGTGACGACGACGGCGGAGATCCGGGAGCTCTGGGCCGGCGACCAGCACGCTCCGGCCGGCGAGCAGGGAGCCGACCCGGATCAGCTGCGCCTCCTCGACGCGCTGAGCACGCGCACCGGGCTGCCGGCCCAGGAGATCGCGCGACGGAGCGGACTCGCGCCGGACACGGTCAGCGCCCTCCTCGGGCTTCTCGAGCTCGACGGCGTCGTTCAGCGCGGCGACACGGGCTGGCGCCGTGTGAGCGCACGCGAGCGGCTGGGCTGAGCCGCTCCCGGTGTCGCGCGGCGAGGCGGCGAGGTCATCGGGGGGCCTCCGGGCATGCTTGCTCCATGGACTTCACCGCGGCCGTGGACGCGTTCGCCGAGCACCTGCTGCAGGTGCGACGGCTCTCGCCGGCGACGGTGCGGGCGTATCGATCGGATCTGCGAGACCTCGGCGTCTCGCTCCGCGCCCCCGAGCTGACAGCGGTCGACCTGGAGGCGCTCCGTGACTGGCTCTGGCATGCGACCCAGCGGGGCGACGCCCGATCGACGCTCGCACGACGCGCTGCAGCCGCACGGTCGTTCTTCGGATGGGCGCACGAGCAGGGGCTCGTCGCCCACGATCCGAGTCTGCGTCTCATGGCGCCCAAGCGCGGTCGCACGCTCCCTGTCGTCGCCTCCCAGGACGCGATGGCGGCGCTGCTGGAGCAGCAGCGCGTCGCGGCGTCCGGCGGCGAGCCGAGCGCCCTGCGCGATCACGCGATCCTCGAGACGCTCTACGGCGCCGGCATCCGGGTCTCCGAGCTGTGCGGCCTCGACATCGACGACGTCGATCTCGACCGCTGCACCGCGCGTGTGCTCGGCAAGGGATCCAAGGAACGGGTCGTCCCCTTCGGAGCGCCGGCCCGCAACGCCATCGGCGCCTATCTGAGCCGAGGCAGGCCCGTGCTCACCGCCCGGGCGACGAAGTCGGTTCCGGCGCTCTTCCTCGGCGCCCGCGGCGGAAGGATCGGACCACGGGCCGTGTACGAGCTCGTCGCGGAAGTCCTCGCGCCCTACGTCGGCGCCGAGACGGTGGGGCCGCACGCCCTCCGGCACACGGCGGCGACACACCTGCTCGACGGGGGTGCAGACCTGCGCGCCGTGCAGGAGATACTCGGTCATGCCAGCCTCGGCACGACCCAGATCTACACGCACGTGTCCGCCGAGCGCCTCACCGCGACCTATCGCCTGGCGCATCCCCGCGCCTGACGAGGCGCGTCGCGCGCCGGAGTCAGAGCGGCGCGCAGCAGGGGAGGAGCACCGCCCGGGGGACGTCGCCGAACAGCAGCATCGGGTTGATGTACGCTCCGCCGAGACGCACTCCGAGATGAAGGCTCCCCGGTGGCGCATGACCGCCGACGTCGACGGTGCCGATCACTTCGCCCTCCTCGACCGCGTCGCCGGGCGACAGCGACGAGAGCAGCGGCTCGAACGTCGTGACGTATCCGCCGGGATGCTCCACGGTCAGCAGCGGACGGTCCACCACGGTGCCGCGGAAGGCGACGATCCCGGCGGCCGGGGCGTGCACCTCGGCTCCGTGGGCGGCGGCGATGTCCATGCCGCGGTGGCCGGGACCGTACTCGTGCGCGGGAGCCCGGTACGGTTCGACGATCTCTCGCGGGCCCGGCAGCGGCCAGCTCCACGACGGATGCCCGTCTGCGGACCCGGCGCCGGAGGGTGACGCGACGGCCAGGCCGGCTGCCGGTGCGAGAAGCAGCAGAGCCGCCAGCGCGGCAACGGCGGCGAGGCGCGGTCCGAGGAGCATGTCTTCACACTCGCGTGTCCGGGAGCACCCGGAGTGCCGGCTCTGCCCCGGAGGCGCGAACGGGGGAGAAGCCGAAACGCTGACCCGTGGTGCAGGAGAAGTCGCGCGGCGGCATCCTGTATGCTGGGGGAGCACCTCGAAATCGGGGTGACTACGCGTGCCCAGAGCGATGTCCGCAGATGCGGAGGTCGCGGCATCCACTCCCACAGGTCCGACTCGCAAGGGTCGGCGGGAGTGTGCCGGGCACCAGGAAGTCCGATCGCCCGATCGGCTTGACAACCTCAACGGCGCTGAACGCGCCAGAACAAGGAGACGACCATGGCTGTGGTCACCATCCGCCAGCTGCTCGACAGCGGCGTGCACTTCGGACACCAGACCCGCCGGTGGAACCCGAAGGTGAAGCGCTTCATCCTCACGGAGCGCAGCGGCATCCACATCATCGACCTGCAGCAGTCGCTGGGCTACATCGACAAGGCCTACGACTTCGTCAAGGAGACCGTCGCGCACGGCGGCACCATCCTCTTCGTCGGCACCAAGAAGCAGGCGCAGGAGATCCTCGCCGAGCAGGCCACCCGTGTCGGCCAGCCCTACGTCAACCAGCGCTGGCTCGGCGGCCTCCTCACCAACTTCTCCACCATCGCGAAGCGTCTCGCCCGCATGAAGGAGCTCGAGGAGCTCGACTACGAGAACCCGGCGGCATCGGGCTTCACCAAGAAGGAGCTCCTCCTCAAGAAGCGCGAGCTCGACAAGCTGCACAAGTCGCTCGGCGGCATCCGCAACCTCACCAAGACCCCGTCCGCCCTCTGGGTCGTCGACGCCAAGCGCGAGCACCTCGCCATCGACGAGGCGAAGAAGCTCGGCATCCCGGTGATCGGCATCCTCGACACCAACGCGGACCCGGACGACTTCCAGTACCCGATCCCCGGCAACGACGACGCGATCCGCTCCGTCTCCCTGCTCACCCGCATCATCGCGGATGCAGCCGCCGAGGGCCTGCAGCAGAAGCACAACCCCGAGGCCGGCGACGCCGAGCCCCTCGCCGAGTGGGAGCGCGAGCTCCTCGAGGCTCCGGTCGAGGAGGCCGCTGAGGCTCCCGCCGCCGAGGTCGTCGAGACCGAGGCTGTCGAGGCCGAGGTCGTCGAGGCTCCGGTCGAGGCCGACGCCAAGTAATCCCCGCGTACACAACGCACTCACACATCACGAAGCAAGGAGCCACCACACATGGCCAACTTCACCATCGCCGACCTCAAGGCGCTGCGTGAGCAGCTCGGAACGGGAATGGTCGACACCAAGAAGGCGCTCGAGGAGGCCGACGGCGACGTCGAGAAGGCCACCGAGATCCTGCGCCTGAAGGGCGCCAAGGGCAACGCGAAGCGCGCGGACCGCTCGACCAGCGAGGGCCTCATCGTCGCTCGCGAGCAGGACGGCGCCGTGACGCTCGTCGAGCTCGCGTGCGAGACCGACTTCGTCGCGAAGAACGAGCGCTTCATCGCGCTGGCCGACAAGGTCGCCGACGCCGTCGCCGCCGTGAAGGCGGACTCGGTCGAGGCCGCACTGGCTGCGCAGGCCGGCGACAAGAACGTCGAGACCGTCATCTCCGAGGAGGCGGCGATCATCGGCGAGAAGGTCGAGCTGCGTCGCGTCCGCACCGTCACCGGTGACAAGGTCGAGGTCTACCTCCACCGCACGAGCAAGGACCTGCCGCCGCAGATCGGCGTCGTCGTCGCCTACTCGGGTGACGACGCCGACACCGCTCGCAGCATCGCGCAGCACATCTCGTTCGCCAACCCGTCGTACCTCTCCCGTGAGGACGTCCCGGCTGAGGCCGTCGAGAAGGAGCGCGAGATCGTCACCGAGATCTCCCGCAACGAGGGCAAGCCCGAGGCCGCCCTGCCGAAGATCGTCGAGGGCCGCGTCGCCGCGTTCATCAAGCAGGTCGCCCTGCTCGAGCAGGACTACGCGAAGGACAACAAGCTCTCCGTCGCCCAGGTGGCGAAGGACGCCGGTATCATCGTGACGGACTTCGCGCGCTTCAAGGTCGGCGCGTAGCAGTTCATGAGGGGGTTCGGATCGACTCGATCCGGACCCCTTCTTCATGCCCAGAAGGCACTATCTTGAATCGGGACGAGAGGACCACATCCATGACCGAACGCACGGGACGCCGCCGCGTCCTTCTCAAGCTCTCCGGTGAGGCATTCGGCGCCGGCCAGCTGGGCGTGAACCCCGACGTCGTCAGCCAGATCGCCCGCGACATCGCGGCAGCGGTCGACCGCGTCGAGATCGCGGTCGTCGTGGGCGGCGGGAACTTCTTCCGCGGCGCCGAGCTCAGCCAGCGAGGCATGGACCGCGGCCGGGCCGACTACATGGGCATGCTCGGCACCGTGATGAACGCCCTCGCGCTCCAAGACTTCCTCGAGCAGGCAGGCGCCCCCACCCGGGTGCAGTCCGCGATCTCGATGACGCAGGTCGCCGAGCCGTACATCCCGCTCCGCGCGGAGCGCCACATGGAGAAGGGCCGGGTCGTGATCTTCGGCGCCGGCGCGGGGCTCCCGTACTTCTCCACCGACACGGTTGCGGCGCAGCGCGCTCTCGAGATCGGCGCCCAGGAGGTCCTCGTCGCGAAGAACGGCGTCGACGCGATCTACACCGCCGACCCGAACAAGCACGCCGATGCCGAGCGCATCGAGAGCGTCACCTACCGTGACGCGCTGCAGCGCGGCCTGAAGGTCGTCGACTCCACCGCGTTCAGCCTCTGCATGGACAACAACATGGACATGCGGGTGTTCGGCATGGAGCCGGCGGGGAACGTGACCCGGGCGCTCCTGGGCGAACCCATCGGCACCCTCGTCACCGCCTGAGCGCCGCTCCACGGCGACCCGGGTCGCGCCCGATAGAATTTTCTGAACACCCCGACGATAGGAGTCACCGTGATCGCGGATGTCCTCGCTGAAACCACCTCTCGCATGACGCGGGCGGTCGAAGCCGCCAAGGAGGACTTCGCCACGGTCCGCACCGGGCGGGCGAACCCTCAGATGTTCCAGAAGGTCCTGGTGGACTACTACGGCACGCCGACCCCGCTCGCGCAGCTCGCCTCGCTGGCCAACCCCGAGGCCCGCTCGCTGATCATCACGCCCTATGACAAGTCGGCGCTGAAGGCGATCGAGCAGGCCATCCGCGACATGCCCAACCTCGGCGCGAACCCGACCAACGACGGCAACATCGTGCGCGTCACGATGCCGGAGCTCACCGCTGACCGCCGCAAGGAGTACGTGAAGCTCGTCAAGTCCAAGGGCGAGGACGCCAAGGTGCACGTCCGCGGCATCCGCCGCAAGGCGAAGGACGAGCTCGACGCTCTCAAGAGCGAGCTCGGCGAAGACGAGATCGCCCGCGGCGAGAAGGAGCTCGACGCCCTCACGCGCCAGCACGTCGACCTCATCGACGACGCACTCAAGCGCAAAGAGGCCGAGCTCCTCGAGGTGTAGGCGGCATGTCCGACGACCGCACAGACGACGATTCCGGCACGCCTCAGACGCGCCGCGAAGCGCGCGATTCAGGGACACCGGAGAACGGCGCCCCGCCGGCAGGCGCGGCCTTCCCGGACTTCGATTCCTCCAGCATCCCCCCGCGGCCCCCGTTGCCGGCGGAGGCCGCTCCCGCGGAGGGATCGGCGGATGAGGCGCATCGGGCTCATCACTTCCGTCTGGACACGGGCGATCACACCGCGATCCGGGAGCAGTGGCGCGCGGCGCGCGACGAGCTGGGCAGCCACGTGACGCACGCGAAGGATCAGCTCGATCAGGCGAACGAGCGCATCAAGCAGCGCACGGGCCGAGACCTGATCGTCGCGACCGCGATCGGCCTGGCCTTCGGCGCCGCACTGCTCGCGTCGC
Organism: Microbacterium hydrocarbonoxydans; assembly: GCF_011752045.1. Classification (GTDB taxonomy): domain Bacteria; phylum Actinomycetota; class Actinomycetes; order Actinomycetales; family Microbacteriaceae; genus Microbacterium. The sequence continues at coordinate 595,767 of NZ_JAAKXW010000001.1, read as the reverse complement.
TGCTGTTCATCAAGATGCTGTTCGTTCCCTTCGCCCTCGCGGCGGCCCTGCTGGGCGTGTACGAACTCGCCCTGGCGCTGCGCGCATCGGGCAGGAACATCGACGTGGTGCCGCAGCTCGTCGCTGCGGGCCTCCTCGTCGTCTCGGCGTACTTCGTCGAGGTGTGGCTGGTCTGGGTGCTGCTGTTCTTCGCCGTGGCCTTCGTGATCGTCTGGCGGCTCATGGCGCAGATGATCGCCAAGGACGGCCGGACCTATGGCGACGTGCTCGCGGATGCCGTCATCGGCGGCTTCGTGCAGGTCTACGTGCCGTTCCTCGCCGCGGTCGCCCTGATCCTGCTCAAGCAGGAGGGCGGCCAGTGGTGGGTGCTGGCCTTCATCGTCGTGGCGGTCGTCGCGGACACCGGTGCCTACGCCGCCGGTCTCGCCTTCGGGCGCCACCCGATGGCCCCGCGGATCAGCCCCAAGAAGACCTGGGAGGGCTTCGGCGGCGCGGTCGTCGCGTCGATCACCGCCGGAGTGCTGCTCGCCCTGTTCCTCCTCGAGATCCCGTGGTGGGCCGGCGTCATCTTCGGCGTCGCCATCCTCCTCTCGGCGACCCTCGGCGACCTCGGCGAATCGATGCTCAAGCGCGACCTCGGCATCAAGGACATGAGCTCCTGGCTCCCCGGTCACGGCGGGCTCCTGGACCGGCTCGACAGCATCCTGCCCTCGACGATCCCGGCGCTGTGCCTGTATTTCCTTCTCTCTCCCTGGGCGGTGCTGTGATGGCCTCTGACGTCGTGGATTCCGAACCGGCCGCGCGCCCGGCCTTCTCGCTCGCCGGCGGACGCACCCTCGGCTACCACCGGGCGGCAGTCGACACGTTCCTCGCCGCCGCCCGCACGGCGTTCGAAGGCGACGGAGAGCTCACCGCCGCAGACGTCCGGGTCGCCTCGTTCCCGCTGGTCAAGGGCGGCTACGTCGTTGCGGAAGTCGATGCGGCTCTCGGACGCGTGGAGGATGCTCTGGCCGGACGCGCCAGGGAGCGCGTCGTGCGCACGCAGGGTGCCGGAGCGTGGGTGCGGCAGGCGCGGGAGGAGGCGCAGGAGATCCTCGACCACCTCGCGCGTCCGCAGCGCCAGCGGTTCGCGCGCACGGGCTTCCTCACCTTCGGCTATCGCGTCGACGAGGTCGATCACGTCGCGACCCGGATCGTCCGCTACCTTCGCGACGGAGAGCCGCTCACCGCGGAGCAGCTGCGATCCGCTGCGTTCCGGATGCAGCGGGGCGGTTACCGCGAGGAGCAGGTCGATGCGCTCCTGGACGCCACCGTCGATGTCATCCTGGCGGTGCGCTGACGGCTCCCATCGCCGTCCCAGGGACGTGTGCGTAGACTGTCAGACATCGTGAACTCCCGAAACGACATGATCATCGAACGAAGAGACATCGCTCCTGTGCCTGCCTCCGCGGCCCTGTCGGCCCGCAAGGGCACGGTTCGTCGTGGCATCGTCGCGACCGTGAGCGCGCTCGCGGTCGTCGGATTCGCCGCCGCCATGGTCGCTCCGACCGGCGTCGCGCTCGCGGAGCAGGAGGAGCCGCCGGCCCCGGAGTCCGCGTACGCCGCCGCGCTCAGCGACACGCAGAACCTGACGGTCACGAACGAGGGCGCAGCCATCGCCCCCGTCACGCGCGGCACCTTCTCGGTGTACGTCACACCCAAGCCGACCCCTACGCCCGAGCCCGCCTCGAACTCGGGCTCCGGCGGCGGCGGACCCCTGTTCTACACCGGCGGCGGCGCGCCCGCGGAGTGGATGGCCGCTGCCGGCATCGCGGAGTCGGACTGGGGCTACGTCGACTACATCGTCTCGCGCGAGAGCGGCTGGAACCCGAACGCGACGAACTCGTCCTCGGGAGCCTGCGGACTCGTCCAGGCGCTGCCGTGCAGCAAGGTCCCCGGCAACGGCTACGACCCCGTCGACAACCTGCGCTGGGCCAACGGCTACGCGACGGGCCGTTACGGCAGCTGGGCGGGCGCTCAGGCGTTCTGGTCGAAGAACCACTGGTGGTGAGCCGGCGTCATGCCCCGCTCACGCAGACGGCATCCGGCGCGCCCTGACACCGACGACTCCCTCGACAGGCTCCTCGCGTCCTGGAAGCGCACGGAGATCCGGCGCGGCACCGAATGGACCGTGCAGCCTGTCTCGGCGGCACAGGCTCAGAAGGAGTACAGCTGCCCCGGGTGCGGTCGGGGAATCGAGCCCGGCACGGCGCACCTGGTCGCCTGGCGTGCCGACGGCGTTCTGGGCGACGCCGCAGACCTCGCCGCTCGACGGCACTGGCACACACACTGTTGGAGGATCGCGTGAGCATGGAGATCCGGGGGCCGCTCGAGCTGCCCGCTCGTCGTGAGGACATCGAACTCGAGACAGCCGATGATCTGACCCTGGTCGGCGAGCTCGCCCTTCCGGCGGCCACTGCTCCGGTCGCGACCCTCGTCACCCTGCATCCGCTGCCCACAGCCGGCGGGTTCATGGATTCGCACATCATCCGCAAGGCGGCAGCCCGGCTCCCCGCGCTGGCGGATCTCGCCGTCCTCCGCTTCAACACCCGCGGGACGACCTCTCCGCGCGGCACCAGCGGCGGGGCCTTCGACGGCGGCGCCTCGGAGCAGTTCGACGTGGCGGCGGCGATGGACTTCGTCCACGATCGCCGTCTGCCCCGTCCATGGCTCGTGGGCTGGTCCTTCGGCACGGAGCTGGCCCTGAAGTACGGCCGCGATCACGACATCGAGGGCATCATCCTGCTCTCGCCGCCGCTGCACCGGGCGACCGCCTCCGAGGTCGCGGCGTGGGCCGGGACGGACCGCGAGGTGGTCATCCTCGTTCCCGAGCTGGACGACTACCTGCGCCCCGACGAGGCCCGCGAGCGCTTCGCCGCCATTCCGCACGCACGTCTGATCGCCGTGGACGGCGGAAAGCATCTGTGGGTGGGGGAGAGCCAGACGCGCCGGGTGCTCACCGAGATCGTCGCCGCGGTGAATCCCGCCGCGCTGCCGCTGCCGACGCAGTGGCCCCGGCCCTAGAGCTCGTTCATGCGCGGGATCAGCACCTGCCGGTAGATGATGAGGATGCTCGCCGCGACCGGGATCGCGATGAGCGCGCCGAGCAGTCCGAGCAGGCTTCCGCCGGCCAGGGCCGCCACGACGACCACGGCGCCGGGGACCGACACGGCACGGCTCATGATGCGCGGGGAGATGACGTACGCCTCGATCTGCATGTAGACGAGATAGTAGATCGCGGCGGCGAGGGCGATCTGCGGCGATGACCCCACACCGGGGATCAGGCAGGCGAGCACGATGATCGTCGATCCGGTGAGAGTGCCGACCAGCGGGATCAGCGAGAAGAAGAACGCGACGACGGCGAGCACCGCCGTGAACGGAGCCTGGATGATCGACAGGTAGATCATGCTGAGCACGCCGTTGATGGCGCCGAGCGTGACCTGTCCCATGACGTAGTAGCCGACGGAGTCGGTGATCTGCTCGGCGAGGTCGACGAAGCGCCCCCGCTTGGACGCCGGCACCAGCTGGTAGACGGCGCGCTTGAGCGACGGCGTCGAGGCGGTCAGGTAGATCGTGAGGATGAGCACGATGAAGGCGCCGAAGAGCCCGCCGACGACGGACACGCTCGCGTCGATGACGCGGTTGGTGATGTCGCCCAGATTGCCGATCAGCCACTCCTGGGCCTCGACGAGCACGCGCTCGACATCCAGGTTCGGGAAGACGCTCGTGATCGTCTTCTCGAGATCGGCGAGCAGCGTCGGGCGGCTGACGAGCGCGGTGATCTGCTCCACGAGCTGGGAGATCTGGTCGACGAGCACAGGGATCACGATCAGCACGACACCCGCGAACGCGCTGAGGACGCCGAGGATCGTCACGAGCACCGCGAGCCAGCGCGGCAGCCGCCTGCGTTCGAGGAACGAGACCAGCGGATCGAGGCCGAGGCTCAGGAAGAGAGCTGTCCCGACATACAGGAGCACGGTCGACAGGCTCTGCAGGCTCCCGATGAGCAGGATCCCCAGACCCACGCCGAGCGTCGCCACCAGGGCGGTGCGGAACGGGTTGTGGATCTTCATCGGGGCTCCTCGGGAATGCGGACGCTCCCAGGCTATCGATCCCCGCGGACGCATGACGGCGACGTGCCGTGGCGTGCGGCCGGGCGGGGCTCGTGGGCAACACACAGGTCCTTTCGCTAGTCTGAAATGTCGAGTGTTGCGGCCCCGGCGCGTGCCGGAGCCGCGTGAGGAGACTATTCGTGCGTTTCGTATGGGCCGTCGTGGCCTTCGTGCTGGCCACGGTTCTGATCGGTGCGGGCATCGCACAGCGGACCGTCTTCATGGGCCCTTCCTCCCAGCAGACGGCTGTCGAGGTCGAGGAGGCGGCACCGTTCGTGCTCCTCGACGGCGACGTCCTCCGCGCGCACCCGGGAGCGCAGACCCTGCTCATCCGGGGTGACGGCGAGCTCTTCGCCGCCTACGGGCGCACCCCCGACATGAAGGCGTGGCTGTCGGACTCCGAGTACAACAGCGTCACCGTCGGCAAGGACGGCGACCTGGACGTGGAGCTGGTCAAGCCGGAGGGCTCCGACGAGGCGACGGAGACGGAGCCGACCCCGGCGCCGACGGAGACCCCCGCCGCTGATGGCGCGGAGGATGCCGCGGCCCAGCCGGCCGGCCGGAATCCGGTCGGCTCCGACCTGTGGCTCGACTCGTTCAGCGACACGGATGCGCTCATCGCCGACAACATCCAGATCCCCGAGGGCATGAGCATCATCGTGGCCCGCGACGGCACAGCAGACGCCCCGGAGGACATCCAGGTCTCCTGGCCGCTCGACACCTCCACACCGCTCGCCGGCCCCCTGATGGTGCTCGGAGCCATCGTGCTGGCGGCCGGACTCGTCCTCTACGTGCTCGCGATCCGTCATCAGCGTCGCGGACGCGGCCCCCGGCGCAAGGGGCCGGGGCCGCTTCCGGTCACCGAGCCGATCGACGTCGGCGCGCTCCCGCCTGCTGAACGCGAGGCGATCGAGGCACCCGCTGCGGATTCCCCGCGCTCTGAAGAGGGGGCGACGGACGCGGACGACGCGAAGGCGACCGGACCGAAGGCGGAGATGCGCACGGCAGGTTCGGCGCGCCGCCGTCGGATGCTCGCGCTCCCGGCGCTCGGCCTCACGGCGCTGCTCGCCGCCGGCTGCTCGGCCGATTCCTGGCCCCAGTTCGGCCAGGGCTCGCCGACGCCCTCGCCGAGCCCGACGGTGATCGCGCCGGAGAATCAGAAGCCGCCGGCCGTCACCGAGGCGCAGGCGACCCGGATCCTCCAGGAGGTCTCCACGACGCTGGCGGATGCCGACGCGGCGATGGATCTCGAACTGGCCAAGACGCGTCTCGACGGCGCGGCGCTGGCCGCGCGCACCACCGAGTACGCACTGCGCACCGCGCTTCCGGAGACCGCACCGCCGGCCACGATCCCGACGGATGAGGTCGAGGTCGTCCTCCCGGAGGCGACAGACCGCTGGCCGCGCACTGTCCTGATGCTCTCCAAGAACGCCTCCGACGACACCGTGCCCCCGGTGCTCCTGACCATGACGCAGCAGGACCCCTGGTCCACTTACAAGGTCACGGAGATCGCCGAGATGTCGGCCGAGGCCGTGTTCCCCGACGTCGCCGCCGCCTGGCTCGGCACCTCTCTCGTCCCTGCCGAGTCCGCGTTCCTCAGCGTCCCGCCCGGCGACCTGGCCGCGGCGTTCGCGGACGTCGTCGACGCCGGCGACCAGAGCCCGTTCTCCGGGCAGTTCGACGAACTGTCCCAGAACCTGGCGACCTCGATCCGCGACAGCCGGAACGCCGTGAAGCAGAACCTCATCGACAACAACGCGGCGGAGACCTCCGCGACGGCGTTCGACATGATCCCGTCGGACGCGCCGCCCGTGTCCATGACGACACTGGACAGCGGAGCGATCGTCGCGGTGTCGGTCATCGACACGGAGACGGTCACGCCCACCTCGGCGGACGCGGTCATCCGACTCGGTGACGCGAACCCGCAGGCCAAGGCGCTCACCGGAACCGCCGAATCGGCCAAGGGCTACCAGACGAATTACTCCTTCCAGCTGTTCTTCTCGGTGCCCGCCCAGGGGTCGACCGAGCAGATCCGACTCCTGGCGGTGCACCAGGACCTTCTCTCCGTCGAGGTGATCAAGTGAGTGAGATCTCTCCCGCCGCCCTCCGAGGAGCGGTCGACCTGTCCACGCTGCGCAACCGCCCGCCTGCTCCGGCGCCCGGCGCCCCGGCTTCGCAGGCTCCGGGCATCTCCGATGTGGTGGTCGACGCCACCGACGACTCGTTCGGCCAGATCCTCGAGATCTCCCGCACGGTACCGGTGGTCGTCGACCTGTGGGCCGAGTGGTGCGGTCCGTGCAAGCAGCTGAGCCCGATCATCGAGAAGGTGACGCGTGAGCTCGAGGGGCGTGTGCTTCTCGCCAAGGTCGACGTCGACGCGAACCCCCAGCTCGCGCAGGGCTTCCGCGCACAGTCGATCCCGATGGTCGTGGCACTGATCGCCGGCCAGCCGGTGCCGATGTTCACCGGCGCGGTGCCCGAGCAGCAGGTGCGCGAGGTGTTCGCGCAGCTGCTCCAGCTGGCCGCGCAGAACGGCGTCACCGGGACGCTCTCGATCGCCGACGGGGGAGAAGCCCCCGCGGCCGCGGAAGAGCCGCCGCTGCCCCCGCTGCACGCGGAGGCGTTCAGCGCGATCGAGCGCGGCGACTACGCGGCGGCCATCGCCGCATACGAGAAGGCTCTCGCCGAGAACCCTCGCGACGAGGACGCGATCGCAGGTCTCGGACAGGTGCGCCTGCTGCACCGGGTGCAGGGACTCGACCTGCAGGCCGCGCGTGCCGCTGCCGCCGCCGCTCCGCAGGATGTGCAGGCCCAGTTCGACGTGGCCGACCTCGACCTCGCCGGCGGGCACGTGGAGGACGCGTTCGGTCGCCTTCTCGACCTGTTCGCACAGCTCCCCGCCGACCAGCGCACCCCCGTGCGCGAACGACTCGTGGAGCTGTTCGGCCTCATCGGCGCAGCCGACCCTCGCGTCGTCACGGCCCGGAACCGGCTGTCGTCGCTGCTCTTCTGATGCGGAACGTCTGACGACGAGGGGCTCCCGCACGGCGATCCGTCGCGCGGGAGCCCCTCGTCCGTTCAGCCGTGGTTCACGGTCGGCACGTGCGGCTCTCCCTGGTAGCGGAGCCAGATGGTCGACAGCGCCGGCAGGGTGATCGTGGCGACCGGGCGACCGCCGTCCTCGGCCCGCGCGACCACCAGGCCGAAGTTGCCCGATCCGCGGCCGCCGAAGTCGGCGGCATCCGAGTTCAGGATCTCGTTCCAGACGCCCTCGCGCGGCAGCTCGAGACGGTAGCCGCCGTGTTCGACGCCGGCGAAGTTGCTCACGACGACCAGCCGGCCCCCGTGAGCGTCACGACGCTCGAAGGCGATGACCGTCGGATCCCAGCTGGGCGCTCCGAGACGGGAGAAGGAGGAGCCGTCGTTGTCCCGCTCCCACAGCGGGGCCTGCGCCCGGTAGGTGCGGTTGAGGGCGCCGACGAAGCCCTGCAGCTGAGCGTGCGAGGGCTGATCGAGCAGCCACCAGTCCAGCTCTCGGGACTCGGACCACTCCGCGAGCTGGCCGAACTCCTGCCCCATGAAGAGCAGCTTCTTGCCGGGGTGTCCCCACATGTACGCGAGGTAGGCCCGCATGTTCGCCAGCTTGTGCCAGTGATCGCCAGGCATCTTCGCGAGGAGACTGCCCTTGCCGTGCACGACCTCGTCATGACTGATGGGCAGCAGGTAGTTCTCCCCGAACGCGTACACGAAGGAGAACGTCATCTCGCCCTCGTGGTGCGAGCGGTACATCGGGTCACGCTCGATGTACTGCAGGGAGTCGTTCATCCACCCCATGTTCCATTTGAAACCGAACCCGAGTCCCGCGTGGTCGGTCGGCGCGGTGACCCCGGGGAACGCCGTCGACTCCTCGGCGATCATCAGGATGCCCGGGTGCAGACGATACGCGGTCGCGTTGACCTCCTGCAGGAAGCGGATGGCCTCGAGGTTCTCACGCCCGCCATGGACGTTCGGCTCCCATTCGCCGTCCTTGCGCGAATAGTCGAGGTAGAGCATGGAGGCGACGGCATCCACTCGCAGCCCGTCGACATGGAACTCGTTCAGCCAGTAGAGGGCGTTCGCGACGAGGAAGCCGCGGACCTCGGGGCGGCCGTAGTCGAAGATCAGGGTGCCCCAGTCCTGATGCTCGCCGCGTCGCGGATCGGGGTGCTCGTAGAGCGCCTGGCCGTCGAACCGTGCGAGCGCGAACGCGTCCTTCGGGAAATGCCCCGGGACCCAGTCCATGATGACGCCGATGCCGGCGCGGTGCAGGCGGTCGATGAGGTAGCGGAGATCGTCTGGGCTGCCGAAACGGCTGGTCGGAGCGTAGTAGCCGCTGACCTGATAGCCCCAGGAGCCGCCGAAGGGATGCTCGGCGAGGGGCATGAACTCGACGTGGGTGAACCCGGCCTCGGTCACGTGCGCGATGAGCGGTTCGGCGGCGTCCCGGTAGCCGAGTCCGCCGCGCCATGAACCGAGGTGCACCTCGTAGATGGAGAGCGGCTGCGCGACGGCGTGCGTCGCCGCGCGTCGCGTCATCCATGCGCCGTCCGACCAGGTGTACGACGAGGAGGTGACCACCGAGGCCGTCTCCGGAGGGACCTGCGCGGCCTGAGCCATCGGGTCGGCCTTGAGGATCCAGTCGCCGGCGCGGGTGCGGATCTCGTACTTGTACTTGGCGCCGGGCTCGAGGTCGGGGATGAACAGCTCCCAGATGCCGCTGACGCCCATGGAGCGCATCGCATGGCTCTCGCCGTTCCACTCGTTGTGGTCGCCGACCACGCGCACGGCGGTGGCGTTCGGCGCCCAGACGGAGAAGGCGACCCCGGTGTCGCCCTGGAGCGCGCGCGGGTGCGCGCCGAGCACCCGCCACAGCTGTTCGTGCCGGCCCTCGGCGATGAGGTGCAGGTCGATGTCACCGAGTGTCGGCAGGTGGCGGTACGGGTCGCCGGAGATGCTCTCGCCGCCCTCGTCGTAGGAGGTCGCGATGCGGTAGGGCACCGGTGAGCCGTCGTGCTGGCCCTCCCAGATCCCGTGCGCGACGTGTTCGAGCTCGAGCCGGCTGTCGTCTCCGAACACGGCCTCGACGGATGCCGCGAGAGGACGGCGCGCGCGGATGACCGTCACGGTGCGGTCAGCAGCGTCCTTGAAGGGATGCGCGCCGAGCACCGAGTGCGGGTCGTGGTGCGAGGCCGCTGCCACCGCAGCCCAGTCGGCGGATGCCGTCACGTCTTCCACGTAGCTCATGCTCGCTTCCTCACCTTCAGGATGTGCACCGGCTCCGAGAAGGCGTCGAGTCGCACGTAGTTGTGGTCTGTCCAGGTCCAGACAGCACCGGTGATGAGGTCTTCGACCTCGAAGCTCTCGCCGGGGGCGATGCCCCAGACGGTCGTGTCCAGATGGACCGTGGTCTCGCGGACGGAGTGCGGATCGACGTTGGCGACGACGATGACCGTGTCGGGCTCGCCCGTCCCCGTGAACGCGGCGTCCAGGTGCTTGCTGTATACGAGCACGGCGTCGTCGTCGCTCCAGTGCACCGAGAGGTTCCGCAGCTGGCGCAGCGCCGGGTGCGCAGCCCTGATCGCGTTCAGCGTGCGCAGCAGCGGGGCGAGGGAGTCACCGCGAGCTTCGGCGCCCTCCCAGTCGCGCACCTTGTACTCGTACTTCTCGTTGTCGATGTTCTCCTCGGAGCCCGGTCGCGCGACGTTCTCGAACAGCTCGTAACCGGCGTACACGCCGTATACGGGCGCTGCGGTCGCGGCGATGCACGCCCGGATCCTGTACGCGGCCCTTCCGCCGAACTGCAGGTACTCGGTGAGGATGTCGTGGGTGTTCACGAAGAGGTTCGGACGCATGTAGTCGCTGGTCTCCTGCGAGACCGTGGTGAGGAACTCCTCGAGCTCCGCCTTGGTGTTCCGCCACGTGAAGTAGCTGTAGCTCTGCTGGAATCCGACGGCGGCGAGGGCCCGCATCACCGCGGGCCTCGTGAAGGCCTCGGCGAGGAAGATCACGTCGGGGTCAGAAGCGTTGACCGTCGCGATGAGCCACTCCCAGAACTGCAGGGGCTTTGTGTGCGGGTTGTCGACCCGGAAGATCTTCACGCCCTGGCCCACCCAGTGCATCACGACGCGCAGCATCTCCTGATAGATGCCTTCGGGGTCGTTGTCGAAGTTCAGGGGGTAGATGTCCTGGTACTTCTTCGGCGGGTTCTCCGCATAGGCGATCGTGCCGTCGGGGAGCGTGGTGAACCACTCCGGATGCTCCGCGACCCAGGGGTGGTCGGGGGACGCCTGCAGGGCGAGGTCGAGTGCGACCTCCAGTCCCTCCTTCTGCGCTGCCCGGACGAAGGCGCGGAAGTCCGCGGGCTTGCCGAGATCGGGGTGGATGGCGTCGTGGCCGCCTTCCGCCGAGCCGATGGCGTAGGGAGAGCCGGGATCTCCCGGTTCGGCGGTGAGCGTGTTGTTGCGGCCCTTGCGGTTCGTCGTGCCGATCGGGTGGATCGGCACGAGGTAGATGACGTCGAATCCCATGGCGGCGACGCCGGGGAGGCGCTTGGCCGCCGTGCGGAAGGTGCCGGTCTTGATGCTGCCGTCCTTGAGGCGCTTGGCGCCCTCGGAGCGGGGGAAGAACTCGTACCAGGCGCCGACCCCGGCGGCCTCGCGCTCGACGAGGAGGGTGTGCGGGGCGGTGGCGGAGCGCAGCGACGTGAGCGGCCGGTCCGCGAAGATCTGCGCCAGCTCGGTATCGGTGGAGAGGGCGAGCGTGGTGGCGGCATCGCCGTCGCCGAGGGATGCGGCGAGGGCGGTGAGGCGCTTGCGCTGTGCGGCCGGACGGTCCTTCTCGGCGGCCGCTCGGGTGAGCAGCTCGGCGCCGAGAGCGGCCATGACGGCGACGTCCACGCCCGCGGCGACCTTGAGTTCCGCGGCGTGCGCCCAGGTGGCGAAGTCGTCGGAGAAGGCCTCGAAGCGGAAGGACCACGATCCCTGGACGTCGAGGGCGACCTCTCCGGCCCAGCGATCGGTGCCGTCCTTCAGGGGACGCAGGCGATGCAGGCTCTCCTCGCCGTCGGGGGAGGAGAGCCTCAGCTGGACGCCGATGATGTCGTGCCCCTCGCGGAAGGAGACGACGCTGAACGGGACCACCTCGCCGACGAACGCCTTGGGCGGGAAGCCGCCGGGCACCGACGGCGTGCCGCCGACGAGCGGTATCCGCGGAGTGCGGAGGCTCTCATCGAGAGAGGCGGCGCCGAACGGGCGCAGCGGGATCTGGGAAGGGCTCCGGAGAGCCGCGGGCCTGGTGCTCGTACGTGCTGCCACACCCTGAATGTACCGCTACGGCTGGACCGCGGGTAGCGACATGACAGGGCGCGTCGCCCGCGATCTCATTCGACCCGGAACAGCCTCATCGAGGTGCCGGGGATCGGCAGCACATCGCCCGGCGCGAAGATCTCCTCCGCCTCCGACGGACGCTCCTCCGCGCTCGACCAGAGCGACACGAAGCGCGTCGCCCCCTCGAGCTCCTCCGGCAGGCGGACGTCGATCGGCGACTCCGTGCCGTGCACGATGAGGAGGATGCGGTTGAAGTCCTCCTTGTCGGGGGTGGAGGCCGCGACGTACTGGAGGGTGCGGTTGCCGGGGTCGGTCCACTGCTCGCTCTCCATCGTCTCGCCGTTCTGGTCGAACCAGTCCATGACGGAGGCGTTGGGGATGTGCTCGCCGAGGCGCGCGTACCGGCTCGGCCGCAGCGCCGGGTTCTCCGCGCGGAGGCGGATCAGCCGCGTGACGTGGGCGCGCAGGTCCTCCTGCCAGGGCTCCTCGTCCCAGGCCAGCCAGGTCATCGCCGAGTCCTGCGCGTACGCGTTGTTGTTGCCGCGCTGCGTGCGTCCGACCTCGTCCCCGGCCGTGAGCATCGGGATGCCGGCGGAGAGCAGGAGAGTGCCCAGGAGGTTCCGCATCGCCTTGCGTCGCGCCGCGAGGATCGACGGGTCGTCGGTCGGCCCCTCGATCCCGTGGTTGAACGAGCGGTTCATGTCCGCGCCGTCCCGGTTGTGCTCGCCGTTGGACTCGTTGTGCTTGACGTCGTACGAGACGAGGTCGTGCATCGTGAACCCGTCGTGCGCGGTGACGAAGTTGATGCTGGCCAGCGGTCCGCGCTCCTCGGAGAACGTGTTGGACGACCCGGCGAGCCGGGTCGCGAAGCCGCCGACGCCCACGGGTGCGGATGCGCGCCGGGCGTAGTCGACGTCGCTGAGCCAGAAGTTGCGGACCCGATCCCGGTAGCGGTCGTTCCACTCGTGCCATCCGGACGGGAAGTTCCCGGTCTGCCAGCCGCCGAGGCCGACATCCCACGGCTCGGCGATGAGCTTCGTCTCCTTGAGCACCGGGTCGTTCGAGATCGCGGTGATGAGGGGATGCTCCGGGGTGAACGTGTGCGCCGCGTCACGGGCGATGGCCGTCGCGAGGTCGAAGCGGAAGCCGTCGATCTGCATGTCCTCGGCCCAGTAGCGCAGCGAGTCGAGCACGAGACGCGCTCCGGCATCCGTCGACGTGTTCAGGGTGTTGCCGCACCCCGTCGTGTCGATGTACGCGCCGGAGGCGTCCTGCCGGTAGTACGAGGCGTTGTCGATGCCGCGCAGGCTCCAGCGGGGACCGCCGATGCCCTCCTCGGCGGTGTGGTTGTAGACGACGTCGAGGATGACCTCGAGACCCGCCTCGTGCAGCAGCCGGACCATGCCCTTGAACTCGGCGAGAACCGCCTCCGGTCCGCCCTTGCGGGCGGCCTCCGTGGCGTACGCCGTGTGCGGAGTGAAGAAGTTGAGGGTGTTGTAGCCCCAGTAGTTCGTCAGCCCGAGCTGGAGCAGCCGCGGCTCGGGGACGAACGCGTGCACGGGAAGGAGCTCGACGGCGGTGATGCCGAGACCGCGGAAGTAGTCGATCATCGCGGGATGCGCGAGGCCCGCGTACGTGCCGTGCAGCGCAGGGGGCACGTCGGGATGACGCTTGGTGAGCCCCTTCAGGTGGCCCTCGTAGATCACCGTGCGGTCGAGCGGCGTCCGAGGCTTGCGGGAGTCGCCCCAGTCGAACCCGTCCACGATCACGACCGACCGCCACTCCTCGTACCCGTCGCCCTGCGCGAGTCCGCGCGCGTACGGATCGAGGAGAAGGGTCTCCGGGTTGAACGTGTTCCCCGGTCCGTGCGGTCCGCCGACCCGGATCGCATAGCGCGTGCCGGGCTGGAGCAGGTCCGTCGTGACCTCCCAGACGCCGCCGGGACGCCGCATGAGCGGCGCCGAGTCGGTGACCCAGTCGAGGTCGGTCGCATCGAAGATGACGAGCTCGACGGAGGAGGCATGCTGGGACCAGACGCGGAGGGTTCCGACGCCGTCGTGGAGACGGACGCCGAGGTCGTCGAGCGCTGTACCGCCGGGCACGGTGAAGTCTCGGATATCGGGCATGAGTACACATTAGAGGTCCGCACCCCGGTCCCAGGTCAATGCGCACTCAGTTCCATGTGCCACTCGCCCCGAAGTAGGGGAGAGTAGAGGGATGCGGCACTACCTCGATCACGCGGCGACGACGCCCCTTCGACCCGAGGCGCGCGCGGCCTGGATCGCGGCGTCGGAGACGGTCGGGAACGCGTCGTCGACGCACGGCGCAGGGCAGGATGCGCGCCGCCTCCTGGAGGAGTCGCGCGAGCGCATCGCCGCCGTGCTCGACTGCGACCCCATCGAAGTCGTGCTCACCTCCGGCGGCACCGAGTCGATCAACCTCGCGCTGCAGGGCCTGTGGCGGGGGCGTCCGGAAGGCGCAGATGCCGTCGTGCTCCCCGACGCCGAGCACCACGCGACCGTGGACACGGTGGAGTCGCTCGTCGCCGACGGCGCGGTACTCCGCCGGGTGGCGGTCTCGTCGTCGGCCGGTATCCGTCCGGCGGCGTTCGCCGCACAGCTGCCGGGTGCCGCCCTTGCGACCGCGCTCATCGCCAACAACGAGTCGGGGACGGTGAACGACGCGGCATCGCTCGCCGCGGCGGCGGCAGAAGCCGCGACGCCGCTGCACCTCGACGCGGTGGCCGCGCTCGGTCATCTGCCGCTGTCGTTCCGTGCCCTGCGCGGCGAGGCACCCTCGAGCGGCGGCCTCGTCGCGATGAGCGTCGCCGGTCACAAGATCGGCGCCCCGGTCGGCGTCGGCGCTCTCGTCGTCGCGCGATCCGCGCGGATCGCGCCGCTGCTCCGCGGCGGTGCCCAGCAGCGCGGGCTTCGCGCGGGCACACAGGACGTACCGGGTGCTGCGGCCTTCGCGACCGCGCTGGAACTCGCCGAGGGGGAGCGGGAGGCCGAGAGCGCACGGCTGCGGGAGCTGCGCGATCGCCTCATCGACGGCATCCGCGAGCGCGTGCCGTCGGCGGAGCTGCTCGGCGACCCCGTGCGCCGTCTCCCCGGCAACGCGCACCTGCTGTTCCCGGGTGCGGTGGGGGAGAGCCTGCTCTTCCTGCTGGACGTCGCCGGCATCGCCGCCTCCACCGGGTCGGCGTGCCAGGCGGGGGTGGCGGAGCCGTCTCATGTGGTGATGGCGATGGGCCGGAGCGAGCAGGACGCCCGGAGCGTTCTCCGCTTCTCCCTGGGCCGTACGTCCACCGCTGCGGATGTCGACGCCGTGCTCGCCGTGATCGGCGATGCGTTCGCCCGCGCATCCGGGGCCGGCACAGGCGCGCCCTCGTAGACTGGGGACCATGCGGATTCTTGCGGCGATGAGCGGCGGAGTGGACTCCGCCGTCGCGGCAGCCAGGGCCGTGGAGGCGGGGCACGACGTCGTCGGCGTCCACCTCGCGCTCTCCCGCGCCGGAGGCACGCTGCGGACAGGCAGCCGCGGCTGCTGCACGATCGAGGACGCGCTGGATGCGCGGCGTGCGGCGGACGTGCTCGGCATCCCTTTCTACGTCTGGGACTTCTCAGAGCGCTTCCGAGACGATGTGATCGCGGATTTCGTCTCCGAGTACCAGGCCGGGCGCACTCCGAACCCGTGCATGCGCTGCAACGAGAAGATCAAGTTCGCGGCTCTCCTCGAGCGCGCCCTGGAGCTCGGCTTCGACGCCGTGTGCACCGGTCACTACGCGACCCTCGTCCCCACCGCCGTGGGGCTGGAGCTGCACCGCGCCGCCGACAACGCGAAGGATCAGTCGTACGTGCTCGGCGTACTGACCGCGGAGCAGCTGGCGCACACGTACTTCCCGCTGGGGACGACCCCTTCGAAGGCGGTCGTCCGCGCGGAGGCCGAGAGGCGGGGTCTCAGCGTCGCGCAGAAGCCGGACAGCCACGACATCTGCTTCATCCCCGACGGTGACACGCGCGGCTGGCTCGCGGAGAAGGTGGGGACGGCGACCGGGGACATCGTCGACCGCAGCGGTGCCGTGGTCGGCTCGCATGAGGGAGCGCACGCGTTCACAGTGGGGCAGCGTCGCGGCCTGAAGCTCGGTGTCCCCGCCGCCGACGGCAAGCCGCGGTTCGTCCTCGAAGTGCGTCCGGTGTCGAACACGGTCGTCGTCGGCCCGAAGGAGGCCCTCGCGATCGGCGAGATCTCGGGGGAGCGGTTCAGCTGGGCCGGCGCGCCGCCGGCCGAGAGCGCCTTCTCCTGCGATGTGCAGATCCGCGCTCATGCCGAGCCGGTCGCCGCGCAGGCCTTCGTGACGTCCGACGGCGTCCGGGTCGTCCCGGACGCGCCGCTGGACGGTGTCGCCCCGGGCCAGACGGCAGTGCTCTATGTCGGCACCAGGGTGCTGGGCCAGTTCACGATCGACCGGACGGTGTCGGCGGTACCGGTCGACGCCTAGACGCCGTGGCGTGTCGGCCCCCGCTCGTAGACTGTCGGGGTGCCTGACGACATCTCGCTCGAAGCCGCCCGAATCGAAGCCGAAGAGCTGACCACGCTCATCCTCGAGGCGAAGGACGCGTACTACGGACGCGACACCTCCGTCGTCGACGACGCCACCTACGACGGCTGGATGCGGCGCCTCGAGGAGCTCGAGCGCCTGCACCCCGAGCTGCAGGGGCAGGACTCGCCGACGCAGATGGTGGGCGCCGCCCAGGCGACAGGACTCGCCACGATCGAGCACGCCGAGCGGATGCTCAGCCTCGACAACGTCTTCTCGATCGAGGAGCTCCGCGAGTGGGCGGCCAAGACCCGTGCCGCGGCAGGCCGCGACGTGGCGTGGCTCACGGAGCTGAAGATCGACGGTCTCGCGATCAGCTTGCGCTACGAGAACGGCCGGCTCACCTCGGCTGCCACCCGCGGAGACGGTCGCGTCGGCGAGATCGTCACGGAGAATGCGCTGCGTCTCCCGGAGATACCGCAGCGGCTCGCCGGCGAGGGGCATCCGCCGATCGTCGAGGTGCGCGGCGAGGTGTTCATCCCGGTCGCCGCTTTCGAGCGGCTGAACGCTGCGCAGGCGGCCTTCCGCGACCGCGCGTATGCCGACGCCCTCGCCCGCTGGGAAGCCCGCCCGGGGGCGAAGAAGCCCTTCGACGAGGAGAAGGCCCGTGCGGCCGCCGCACGCCGCTTCCCCGCGTTCGCCAACCCCCGGAACGCGGCCAGCGGCGGCCTGAGGCAGCAGATCGACAAGAAGGACGGTCTCGAGCTCGAGGCCGGCCTGCTGCGCATCGAGTCTCTCTCCATGTATGTGCACGGCATCGGCGCATGGGACGACCCGCCCGTGGCCGCGCAGAGCGAGGTCTACGAGCTGCTCGCCGGCTGGGGCCTTCCGACGAGCCCGCACACGAGAGTCTGCGCCACCATCGACGGCGTCGTCGGATTCGTCGAGCACTACGGAGAGCACCGGCACGACATCGAGCACGAACTCGACGGCATCGTGGTCAAGGTCGACGAGCTTGCGCTGCACGATGAGCTGGGCATGACCAGCCGGGCGCCGCGCTGGGCGATCGCCTACAAGTACCCGCCCGAGGAGGTGCAGACGAAGCTGCTCGACATCGTCGTCTCCGTCGGACGCACAGGGCGGGCGACGCCGTTCGCCGTGATGGCGCCGGCGCACGTCGCCGGATCCGTGGTCCGGCAGGCGACCCTGCACAACAAGGACGTGGTCAAGGCCAAGGGCGTGCTGATCGGCGACACCGTCGTGCTGCGCAAGGCCGGCGATGTCATCCCGGAGGTGCTGGGACCGGTCGTGGAGAAGCGCGACGGGACGGAGCGCGAGTTCGTCATGCCGGTCGGCTGCCCGGAGTGCGGGACGCCGCTGCGCCCGATGAAGGAGGGTGACATCGATCTGCGCTGCCCGAACGCGCGGTCCTGCCCCGCACAGGTGCGCGGCCGGGTCGAGCACATCGGGTCGAGAGGCGCCCTCGACGTGGAGGCCCTCGGCGAGGTCACCGCCGCAGCGCTCACCCAGCCGACCTCCCCGGCGATCCCGCCCCTGGAGACCGAGGCCGGCCTGTTCGCATTGACCCTCGAGCAGCTGGTGCCGATCGAACTGGTGGTGAAGGACGCTGAGACCGGACTGCCCAGGGAGGATGAGGACGGCATCGCCAAGATGCGGGCGCCGTTCCGCCGCAACCCCACGGCGGCGGAGAGGAAGGCGGGTCTCGAGGGGCCGCAGCCTTCGTCGCAGGCGCTGACGCTGCTCGCCGAGCTGGAGAAGGCGAAGACCAAGGAGCTCTGGCGGCTTCTGGTCTCCTTGAACATCCGTCATGTCGGCCCGGTGGCGGCGCGCGCCCTGGCGCAGTGGTTCGGGTCACTGGATGCGATCCGAGCGGCTTCGCGGGACGAGCTCGCGGCCGTCGAGGGCGTGGGCGGCATCATCGCCGATTCGCTGCTGGACTGGTTCGAGGTCGACTGGCACCAGGAGATCGTGCGCCGGTGGGCTGAGGCCGGAGTGCAGTGGTCGACGCCGGGGCACCCCGGTCCGGGGGCCGCCGTCGTCGAGGGCGGAGTGCTCGACGGCCTCACCGTCGTGGCGACCGGCTCCCTCGACGGCTACACGAGGGACGGCGCGCAGGAGGCGATCATCAAGGCCGGTGGCAAGGCGGCGTCGAGCGTCTCGAAGAAGACCGACTTCGTCGCGGCGGGCCCCGGGGCGGGCTCGAAGCTCGCGAAGGCCGAGGAGCTCGGCATCCGCATCCTGGACGCGGCGCAGTTCCACATCCTCGTCACGGACGGACCGGAGGCGCTGGACGCCTGACCGGCACGACGCGACAGCATGTCCGTCCGTTCTGGGCAGGCGACCTCGCCGTCAGGGCGATGACGTGGCCGACCCGGTCACGGGACCGTGACCGTCATTCGCTCGCGCGAATCTCGAATCCTGTCGGAGGCGAGTCGG
The DNA here is from genome assembly GCF_011752045.1 of Microbacterium hydrocarbonoxydans. Lineage (GTDB taxonomy): Bacteria > Actinomycetota > Actinomycetes > Actinomycetales > Microbacteriaceae > Microbacterium. Next base: position 577,255 of record NZ_JAAKXW010000001.1, on the reverse strand, counting down.
ACGGGGGGAGATCCTCGGAATCAATCCGGCTCACGGCCGCATTCGGGGGTCCCGTCCGAAGCAGGCGGAGGACGGCTTCCACGTCCTCCGCCGCACCGTGAAGCTCGGCCTCGACCGATCCGTCGCGGCGGTTGCGCACCCAGCCCGAGACACCGCGCGCCTCCGCGTGCGCGCGGGTGAACCAGCGGAACCCGACTCCCTGGACGACGCCGGTGATGCGCACGCGCGTCGATGTCATGACTCGCCGCTCACAGCTCGCGCACGTGGCGCAGCTCGTGCAGGCCCTGCACGCTCCCGCCCTCGCCGAACTTCTCGCCGCCATCAGCCGCCCAGCCGTGGGACTCGTAGAACCGGATCGCGCGTTCGTTGCCGTGCAGCACCCAGAGGTACGCGGCCGTCCAGCCCTCGGCGCGGAGCTCGTCCTCCACGCGCGTCAGCAATGCGTGACCGACGCCCTGCGACCAGGCCGAGGGATGCGCGTACAGTCCGGCGAGCTCGCCCAGATGCGTTGTCTCCGCGTCCCGGCCTCCGCCGAAACCCGCCCAGCCGACGATGCGACCGTCCGACTCGGCGACGAGCAGCCGGTGCGGCACCGGACCGTAGGCGTCCGTGGATTCGCCGGCCAGGGACTTCTCGATCCAGGTTCCCCACATCGCGGTGCGCTTCTCGACGCTCTGAGCGTCGAGCACGGCCTGGTCGATGAGTCCCGCATAGGCAGCGCGCCAGGCGTCCACGTGCACGACGGCCACGCCGCGCGCATCGGCGACCGTCGCCCATCTGATGTTCAGCATCCGACCACGCTAGCGCGCGCACGCCTTCGGAGCCGGCCGATGACACGCCAGCGGATCCTCGGATGCCGCGGCGCGCCGGCCGCGGCATCCGAGGACATGTCAGAAGGCGGATCAGCCCTTGTGCCGCGGCTTGCGGAAGGGCTTGTCATCGCGATCGCCCCGGGAGGGGCGGTCGTCGCGTGAGCCGTACGAAGGCCGGTCGCGGCGCTCGTAGCGGCCGCCGGCATCCCGGTCGCCGTCGCGACGTGCGCCGCCGCCGCGCGGGCCGCGGTCCGGCTTGATCTCGATGAGCCTGCCGGAGATGCGGGTGTCACGCAGCTTCTCGAGCACGGCGGCGTCGAGATTCGCGGGCAGCTCGACGATCGAGAAGTCCGGGCGGATGTTGATCGCGCCGAAGTCGTCGCGGCCGAGGCCGCCCTCGTTCGCCAGGGCGCCGACGATCTGCCGCGGCTCGACGCGATGCCGGCGTCCGACCTCGATGCGGTACGCAGCGTAGTCGCCGCGGCCCCGGCGCTCGGTGCGCGGCTCGCGCGGCTCACGGGTCGTGCGCTCGCGCGGCGGGCGGTTGTCGTTCTCGACGGCCTTCGCGAGCGGGTCGTCGGCGGGGTCGAGGAGCAGCGGGGTGTCGCCCTGGGCGACGACGGCCAGCGCTGCGGCGACGTCGGCCTCGGGTACGTCGTGGTTGCGCACGTAGTGGGCGATGATGTCGCGGAACTTCTCGATCCGCTCCGCCTCGCCGAGCGCGCTGGTGATCGCATCGTCGAAGCGCGCCAGACGGGTCGTGTTCACGTCCTCCGTGCTCGGCAGCTGCATCTGGGTCGGCTGCTGCCGCGTGGCCTTCTCGATCGACTTCAGCAGGTACCGCTCCCGCGGGGTGATGAAGCTGATCGCGTCGCCGGTGCGGCCCGCGCGTCCGGTTCGGCCGATGCGGTGCACGTACGACTCGGTGTCCGTGGGGATGTCGAAGTTGACGACGTGGCTGATCCGCTCGACGTCCAGGCCGCGGGCGGCGACGTCGGTGGCGACGAGGATGTCGAGCTTGCCGTCCTTGAGCTGGTTCACGCTCCGCTCGCGCTGCACCTGCGGGACGTCGCCGTTGATCGCGGCGGCGGAGTAGCCGCGGGCGCGGAGCTTCTCGGCGAGCGTCTCGGTCTCGTTCTTCGTGCGGACGAACACGATCATGCCGTCAAAGTTCTCGACCTCGAGGATGCGGGTGAGGGCGTCGACCTTCTGCGCGTACGAGACGACGAGGTAGCGCTGGGTGATGTTCGTGTTCGTCGCCGTCTTGGACTTGATCGTGATCTCTTCGGGATCGCGAAGGTACTGCTGGGCGAGCCTGCGGATCTGCGGCGGCATCGTCGCCGAGAACAGCGCGACCTGCTTCTCCTCGGGGGTCTGCGCGAGGATCTGCTCGACATCCTCCGCGAAGCCCATCTTCAGCATCTCGTCGGCCTCGTCGAGCACGAGGTACTGCAGCTCGGACAGGTCGAGAGTGCCCTTGGCGAGGTGGTCCATGATGCGGCCCGGCGTGCCGACGATCACGTGCACGCCGCGGCGGAGCGCGGACAGCTGGACGCCGTAGCCCTGGCCGCCGTAGACGGGGAGGACGTGCACGCCCTTCATCTTCGTCGCGTACGCCTCGAAGGCCTCGCAGACCTGGAGCGCGAGCTCGCGGGTCGGGGCGAGGACGAGGGCCTGCGGGCTCTTCTGGGCGACATCGAGACGCTCGAGGACCGGCAGAGCGAACGCCGCGGTCTTGCCGGTGCCGGTCTGCGCCATGCCGACGACGTCGCGGCCGGCCAGGAGCGTCGGGATCGTCGCGGCCTGGATGGGCGAGGGAGTCTCGTAGCCGAGATCCTTGATGGCTTTGAGGACCGGCCCGGTGATCCCGAGCGCCTCGAATCCGGGGGTCGAGGGGGCGTCGGTGGGCACAGCGTCTTCTTCAGTCACTGACCAAGGGTAGCGTGCGGCGTGATTCCGCGCCTGGGAGGGTGCCCTCAGGCGCCGCCGGTGAGGGCGACGAGCCTCTCCTTGACCTGGCGGCGGAGCACCTTCCCGATGAGGGACTTCGGCAGCTCGTCGACGACGAAGACCCGGCGCGGCACCTTGTACGGGGTGAGGATGCCGCGCGCGAACTCGCGGATCGCCTCGACGTCCACCTCCTCGCCGCTGTCGACGACGATCGCCGCGACGACCTCCTCGCCGGAGTGCTCGCTCGGGAGGCCGACGACGGCGGCATCCGACACCTGCGGATGCTGGCGCAGGGCGTTCTCGACCTCGGTCGGCGCGACGTTGAACCCGCCGGTGATGATGAGCTCCTTGATGCGGTCGACGATGCGGACGAAGCCGCCCTCGTCGATCGTGACGATGTCACCCGTGCGGAACCACCCGTCGGCGAAGACCGCCTCCGTCTCCTCGGGCTTGCCGTAGTAGCCGGAGAACACCTGAGGACCGCGGACGACCAGTTCACCGGCGGATCCCGCAGGCACGTCGACGGTCGGGTTCTCCGGATCGATCACACGGCACTCGGTCCCCGGAAGCGGAAGTCCGACCGTGCCGGGCACGCGGTTGCCGGCGACCGGGTTCGCCATGAGCACGGGGGAGCACTCGCTGAGGCCGTAGCCCTCGACGAGGTAGCCGTGAGTGGCCTCCTCGAAGGGGACCACGAGCTCGTGCGGCAGAGCCATCGCTCCGGAGATCGCCACCTCGATGCCGTCGAGGGAGACGCCCTTCGTCTTCGCAGCGGCGAGCAGGCGGTCGGCGATCGGAGGCACCAGAGGCAGGAACGTCGCCGGATGCTTCTCGACGACGTCGAGCACCAGGTCAGGGTCGAACTTCGGGAACAGCACGAGTCGTGCACCCATCGACATCGCGAAGGTGAGGCACAGCGTGAGTCCGTAGGCGTGGAACATCGGCAGCACCGCGTAGACCACGCAGCCCTTGCCGCGCTGGATGGACGGCACCCAGGCCTGCGCCTGCGCGGCGTTCGCGAGCAGGTTCCGATGCGTGAGTGAGGCGCCCTTCGGCGTGCCGGTCGTGCCGGAGGTGTACTGGATGATCGCGAGGTCGTCCGTGGCGGGCTTCGGATGCGACGGCGGGAGCGGCGCGGAACCGACGAGCGACTCCCAGGGGATCGTCCCGCGGACCTTCTCCGTCAGTGCCGCGCGCGACTCCCTCGCCTTCTCGACCGGCAGCCGCAGGGCGACCCGGGTGAGGAAGGGCATCGCCCGCGTCACGTCGACCGAGACGAGGTTCGTCACGGCGAGATCCACGGGGAACTCCTGCACGGTGGAGACGACCTTGTTCCACACGATGGCGTGCTTCGCTCCGTGGTCCTCGAACTGCTTGCGCAGCTCGCGCGGCGTGTAGAGCGGGTTGTGCTCGACCACGACGGCACCGAGGCGCAGCACCGCGTAGAACGCGACGATGTGCTGCGGGCAGTTGGGAAGCACGATCGCGACCGGGTCGCCCGCACGGACGCCGAGGTCGCGGAGCCCGGTGGCCGCGCGATCGATCGCGTCCTGGAGCCGCGCGTAGGTCGTCTCCCGGCCGAAGAACTGCAGGGCCGGAGCATCCGGATAATCGCGGGCGGATGCCGCCACGATGTCGATCAGGGATCCGGAGACGGGTGCGAGGTCCTCGGGGACACCGGCGGCGTAGCTGGCGACCCACGGACGAGGGGGCTGGAACGTGCTCACTCGCCCAGCATATGCGGGCCTCCGCGACCGGCACGGGAGCCGCGGACGCGGCAACTAGACTTGGGGCGTGTCTGAAATCACCCCTGATCTTGTGCGCCATCTCGGCGTGCTCGCGCGCATCCAGCTGAACGACGACGAGGTGACGCGGCTCACGGGCCAGCTCGACGCCATCGTCGACAACATCGCCAAGGTGTCCGAGGTCGCGACCGCCGACATCGCCGCCACGAGCCACCCGATCCCGCTGAGCAACGTCTTCCGACCCGATGTGGTCGGACAGACGCTCACGCACGAGCAGGTGCTCCAGAACGCGCCGGACCAGGCGGACGGCCGGTTCCGCGTCACCGCGATCCTGGGAGAAGAGCAGTGAGCGACATCATCCGCCTGAACGCCGCCGAGCTCGCCGAGAAGCTCGCGACGCGCGAGATCTCCAGTGTCGAGGCGACGCAGGCGCACCTCGACCGCATCGCCGCCGTGGACGGCGACGTGCACGCCTTCCTGCACGTCAACGAGGGCGCCATCGCGGCCGCCGCCGACATCGATGCCCGCCGCGCCGCGGGGGAGCAGCTCGGCCCGATCGCCGGCGTGCCCCTCGCCATCAAGGACGTCTTGGTCACCACCGACCAGCCCACGACGAGCGGCTCCCGCATCCTCGAGGGCTACCGCTCTCCGTACGACGCGACGGTCGTGGCTCGCTCGCGCGCCGCGGGTCTCATCCCGCTCGGCAAGACCAACATGGACGAGTTCGCCATGGGCTCCTCCACGGAGCACTCGGCGTACGGTCCGACCCGCAACCCGTGGGACCTGGACCGGATCCCGGGCGGCTCCGGGGGCGGCTCGGCGGCCGCCGTGGCCGCCTTCGAGGCCCCCATCGCGCTCGGCTCGGACACCGGCGGCTCCATCCGCCAGCCCGCGCACGTCACCGGCACCGTCGGCGTGAAGCCGACCTACGGCGGCGTCAGCCGCTACGGTGCGATCGCACTCGCCTCGAGCCTCGACCAGGTCGGCCCCGTGTCCCGCACCGTGCTCGACTCGGCGCTGCTGCACGACGCCATCGGCGGTCACGACCCGAAGGACTCCACCTCGCTCACCGACACGTGGCCGTCCTTCGCCGCAGCAGCCCGTGAGGGCGCACGCGGAGACGTGCTGAAGGGCCTGAAGGTCGGCGTCATCCGCGAGCTGCCCGACAGCGGCTTCCAGCCCGGCGTGGCGGCGTCCTTCCGCAGCGCGCTCGCGCAGATGGAGGCACAGGGCGCGGAGATCGTCGAGATCGGCGCTCCGCACTTCGAGTACGGCGTCGCCGCCTACTATCTGATCCTGCCGGCGGAGGCGTCGAGCAACCTCGCGAAGTTCGACTCCGTGCGCTTCGGCATGCGGGTCACCCCGGAGGGCGGCGCCACCGTCGAGGACGTCATGTCGGCGACCCGCGACGCCGGCTTCGGCGACGAGGTCAAGCGCCGCATCATCCTCGGCACCTACGCGCTGTCCGCCGGCTACTACGACGCCTACTACGGCAGCGCGCAGAAGGTCCGCACGCTCATCCAGCAGGACTTCGCGAACGCGTTCGCCGAGGTCGACGTCATCGCCACCCCGTCGGCGCCGACCACGGCGTTCAAGCTCGGTGAGAAGCTCGACGACCCGCTGCAGATGTACCTCAACGACATCACGACGATCCCGGTGAACCTCGCCGGCGTCCCCGGCATCTCCATCCCCAGCGGCCTCGCCGAGGAGGACGGCCTGCCGGTCGGCATCCAGTTCATCGCCCCGGCCCGGGAGGATGCCCGTCTGTACCAGGTGGGCGCGGCGCTGGAGGCCGTGCTGCTCGACTCGTGGGGAGCCCCGTTGCTCACCCGCGCGCCCCAGCTCGTGGGAGGGACCCGCTGATGGCCGCCGCCAAGCTCATGGACTTCGACAAGGCGCTCGAGCTGTTCGAGCCGGTTCTCGGCTTCGAGGTGCACGTCGAGCTCAACACCAACACGAAGATGTTCTCGGACGCGCCGAACCCGGCGAACGAGGCCTACCACGCGGCTGAGCCGAACACGCTCATCGCCCCGGTGGACCTCGGCCTGCCCGGTTCGCTGCCGGTCGTGAACGAGACGGCGATCCGCTCGTCGATCAGCCTGGGCCTGGCTCTCGGCTGCTCGATCGCCGAGTCGAGCCGGTTCGCGCGGAAGAACTACTTCTACCCGGATCTCGGCAAGAACTACCAGATCTCCCAGTACGACGAGCCGATCGCCTTCGAGGGCTCGGTCGAGGTCGAGCTCGAGGACGGCACTCTCGTGCAGGTGCCGATCGAGCGCGCGCACATGGAGGAGGACGCCGGAAAGCTCACACACATGGGCGGCTCGACGGGTCGCATCCAGGGTGCCGAGTATTCGCTCGTGGATTACAACCGCGCCGGGGTTCCGCTCGTCGAGATCGTCACCAAGACGATCTTCGGCACCGAGCACCGCGCTCCCGAGGTCGCCAAGGCGTACGTGCAGACCATCCGGGACATCGTGCGCAGCCTGGGCATCTCCGAGGCGCGCCTGGAGCGCGGCAACCTGCGCTGCGATGCGAACGTGTCCCTCCGTCGCCGTGGCGAGGAGAAGCTGGGCACCCGCACCGAGACGAAGAACGTCAACTCGATGCGCTCCGTCGAGCGCGCCGTCCGCTACGAGATCCAGCGCCAGGCGCAGATCCTCGCCGACGGCGGCACCATCACGCAGGAGACCCGGCACTGGCACGAGGACACCGGCACCACCTCGCCGGGGCGTCCGAAGTCGGATGCCGACGACTACCGCTACTTCCCCGAGCCCGATCTGCTCCCCGTCGAGCCGAGCCGCGAGCTGGTCGAGGAGCTCCGCGCCGCGCTGCCTGAGCAGCCGGTCGCCCGCCGCCGTCGCCTGATGGCGGAGTGGGGCTTCACCGACCTCGAGTTCCAGGACGTGCGCAACGGCGGGCTGCTCGACGTCGTCGAGGCGACGATCGCCGCCGGCGCGGCGCCCGCGTCCGCGCGCAAGTGGTGGACGGGCGAGATCACGCGACTCGCGAACCAGCAGGAGAAGGATGCCGCCGAGCTGATCAGCCCGGAGAACGTCGCCGCCCTGCAGCAGCTCGTCGATGCCGGGACCCTCACCGACAAGCTGGCGCGCCAGGTGCTCGAGGGCGTCATCGCCGGCGAGGGCACCCCGCAGGAGGTCGTCGACACGCGCGGCCTGGCCGTGGTGTCGGATGACGGCGCCCTGATCGCCGCGATCGACGAGGCCCTCGCTGCCCAGCCCGACGTGCTGGCCAAGATCAAGGACGGAAAGGTCCAGGCAGCCGGCGCCGTCATCGGCGCCGTGATGAAGGCCATGAAGGGCCAGGCTGACGCCGCCCGCGTCCGCGAGCTCGTGCTGGAGCGCGCCGCGCAGTAGCACCCTCTCCGTCGAGACCCCGTGCTCTCGTCGAAACCTCTCGCTGCCGCCGCCTGCAGCAGGGGGTCTCGACGGCTGCACGGGGTCTCGGCGCATCGTGACGACCGCGTCGGTGAGACCGCGTGTCCGACGTCCGGGGGACAATGGTCGTATGGGACACGGTGACGGCAGAGGGCGCGTCGTCTCGCCCGCCGGCGCCGATGACACCGGCACCCGCATCCTGCACGTCGACATGGACGCCTTCTACGCGGCCGTCGAGGTGCTCGACGACCCGAGCCTGCGGGGTCTTCCGCTGATCATCGGCGCACCCGACGGTCGGTCTGTCGTCGCCAGCGCGTCGTACGAGGCTCGCCGCTTCGGCGTTCGCGCCGCCATGCCGGTCGGGCAGGCGCTGAGGCTGTGCCCGAACGCCCGCATCGTCCCGCCGCACTTCCACCGGTACCAGGAGGTCTCGCGCGACGTGATGGCGATCTTCGAGTCGTTCACTCCGCTCGTCGAGCCGCTGTCGGTGGACGAGGCGTTCCTCGACGTGCGCGGGGTGCGCCGGCTGTGGGGGAGTCCCGGACGGATCGCCCAGCTGGTGCGGGAACGGGTCAGCGCGGAGGTCGGCATCACCTGCAGCGTCGGCGTGGCCGCCACGAAGCACGTCGCGAAGATGGCCTCCACGCTCGCCAAGCCCGACGGGATGCTCATCGTCGCCGAGGCGGACACGCTGGACTTCCTCGCGTCCCGGCCGGTGCGGGCGATGTGGGGTGTCGGTCCGAAGGCCGCCGAGGCGCTCGAAGCTCGGGGCATCCGCACGATCCGGGACATCAGGGCGACGTCTGCCGAGATGCTCGACCGCGCCGTCGGGCCGGCTCTCAGCGCCCGTCTCGCCCAGCTCGCCCGCGGGGAGGACGCCAGGGCCGTCGAGACGGATCGCGTCGAGAAGAGCGTCGGCCACGAGGAGACCTTCGACGAAGACATCACCGACCGCGTCTTCCTCCGCGCCGAGCTCCTGCGGCTCGCCGACCGGGTCGCCGCGCGGTTGCGGCGGGCGCAGTGGGAGACGTCGACGGTCGCCATCAAGATCCGCTTCGACGACTTCCGCACCCTCAGCCGCTCGCAGACGCTCTCCGAGCCGACGGCGGTCGGGCAGCGCATCGGCGAAGCCGCACAGGCGCTCTTCGAGCAGATCGACCGGCACGATCCCATCCGTCTGGTCGGCGTGCGCGCCGAGAAGCTGCGTCCTGCCGGTGGCGGTGCGCCGGGGCTCTGGGACGACGACGAGGACTGGCGCAGGGTCGAGGGCGCCATGGACGACGCGCGAGCCCGCTTCGGCTCCGCCACGATCACGAGGGCCCGGCATCTGGGCCGCGAAGACGGCCGCGGGGCTGCACAGCATCCGAAGGCGCACGGCGTCGAGAGGTGACGCGGCCGAGGTGTTCGTCGGCTAGCGTGGTGTTCATGCCGAACATCGCACTGGAACTCGGGAAGCAGGCCGCCTCGTTCGGGGTGAAGAGCGCGTACGGAGAGCCGCAGGACGTCGACGGCGTCAGCATCACGCCGGTGGCGCTCACCCTCAGCGGCTTCGCCGGCGGCAACGCCGAAGGCGGCGAGGGCGGAACCGGGGGCGGCATCGCCGTGCCGCTCGGCGTGTACGTGCGTCGCGAGGAGGGGCTGAGGTTCGAGCCGAACATCGTCACGCTGCTCGTGGTGGCGGCCCCGTTCGTCTGGATCGCCGGCCGGGCCCTCTCGCGCGTCATCCGTGCGCTCAAGAAGTGACGATCCGATCGCGGCGGCCCTCGGGCGCGCTGCGAGCCTGATCACCGAGGACATCCGCGCCCTCGCCGCAGCGAACCCCGTCGTCCTCATCGACGGCTGCAGCGGAGCGGGCAAGAGCTCTCTCGCACGCCGTGTCGCGGCGGCGTGGCCGGTCTCAGGGCGGCCGCAGCTCATCGCCCTGGACTCCCTCTATCCCGGCTGGGACGGGCTGGATGCCGGCGTGGACCGGGCACTGGAATGGATCCTCCGGCCCCACGGTCGAGGGCTGCTCGGAACATGGCGGCGGTGGGACTGGGAACGGAGCACCGAGGCGGAGAGCCATGCCGTCGATCCGGCGCTCGGCGTGATCGTCGAGGGCAGCGGCATCCTCACTCCGGCGACGGCGGCGCTCGCGGACGTGCGGATCTGGGTCGAATCGGCGGAGAGCGTCCGCAAGGTGAGGGCCCTCGCGCGCGACGGCGACACCTATCGACCGCACTGGGAGCGGTGGGCGGCGCAGGAGCGGCGGCACATCGAGCGTGACGATCCGCGGAGCCTGGCGACGAGGACGGTAGAGATCCCCTGACCGCCGGGCCGCTCAGAGCAGCTCGTCGGCGGCCTCGACCAGCGACTCCAGCCGGTAGGCGAGCCAGTCGTAGACGCCGTAGCGGGCGTCGTCGGCGCGGTTCTCCTCTTCGTCGACGATCCCGATGCGCTCGGCGATCACGAGCCGCAGGGCAGTCAGCGTGCGCAGCCACGCGTCGACCTGATCGGAGCCGATCGTCACCTCGTGCTCGGCGAACGCCTCCTGCTCGCTGATCGCCGACAGATCGGCGCGAAGGCCCGCGAGTCCTGCGGCCACGACGGCGGCGTCGGCCGATCGCCGGTCCAGCAGGTCCGACCGGGTCGTCTCCTGGAACGTCTGAGAGGCGCCGGCGTCGCCCGGGTACGCGTCCGGGGTGAGCCGGGCGACGGCCGGATCGTCCACATCACGCTCTGCGCCGACCAGGTCGCGCAGGTCGTCGACGAGTCGCCCGAGCTGCGAGGCCTCGATCACCGCCATCCGGAGGCGAACGCTCCCGCCGGTCATGCGGAGACCTTGCGCACGGTCGCCCAGAGACCGAAATCGTGCATGGCCTGCGCGTGGACCTCCATCGTCTCGCGCGGGCCGGTGGCGACGATGGCGTGACCCTCATGGTGCACGGCGAGCATGAGCTGCGTGGCGCGCTCGAGCGAATAGCCGAAGTACGTGCGGAACACGCGGACGACATAGCTCATCAGGTTGACGGGGTCGTTCCACACGACGACCTCCCACGGCTCGAGCGGAGCCGCCGCGAGGTCGGTGTCCTCTTGGATGTCCGGATGCGCGAACGGCGTGCTCATGCCCACCCCAGCTCGTGGAGCTGCTCGTCGTCGATCCCGAAGAAGTGCGCGATCTCGTGCACAAGCGTCGTGTGGACCTCGTCCCGCAGTTCGCCCTCCGTGTCGGCGGCCGCGAGATGCGGTTCGCGGTACACGATGATCCGGTCGGGGAGCTCGCCCATCCCGTACTGCCCGCGCTCCGTCAAGGCGAGTCCGTCGTAGAGCCCGAACAGGTCGAGACTGCCGTCCTCGGGGCGGTCCTCGACCACGAAGACGACGTTGTCGAGTCCGTCGACCATCTCATCGGGCAGTCGATCGAGCTCGTCCACCACGAGTGCCTCGAAGGCGTCGGCATCCATCTCCATCGTTCCCCAGCCTATTGCCGGCGGCGTGCGGAGGATCATCCGACGACGGGAGCGGCGCGGCGGACAGTGATGCGCACAGGTTCGCGCAGGCTCTGACCGACGACGCAGTAGCGCTCGGCGGAAGCGCCGAGACGTGCGAGGGAGGCGTCGTCGAGATCGCCGTCGACTTCCGCGAGCACCTCGATCGCCGACACACCCACAGGCGCCGAACGCTCGACGCCGAGCGTGCCCCGCACATCGAAACTGCCACGTGCGGTGAGCCGGGCGCCGCGGATGTCGAGGTCCATCGCCGTGGCGACGCTGCGGAGAGTGACGCCGGCGCAGGCGAGCACGGCCTGCAGCAGCAGGTCGGCTGAGCACGCGTCGGCGCCGGTGCCGCCGGTGGCCGGGTGGAGTCCCGCGCGGATCGGGCCCGCCCAGCTCTCGACGGTCGTCGTGATCCCGTCGTCGCGCCAGTCGCCCTCGGCGGACAGCGGCACGATCGCGGAACGAGGATCGGCCGCGTAGCGCTCTCGCAGCGGGGCCTGGAGTGCTCGGAGCTCGGCGCGGTCCATGTCCCGATGATCCCACCGGGATCGGCGGCGCGCCATGGGCGCTCAGTGCAGGAGAACGAGGAGACCGGCCACGGCGATGAAGAGGACGCCGAAGACCGTGTTGAGCGTGCGCTGACCGCGGACGGATCGGGTGAGGCGGCGGAACGGGCGTGCAGCCGCAGCGAAGAACCCCCACATCACGAGCACGTCGACGACGATGACGGTCAGGACGAGGGTGAGGTACTGCGGGAGCTGAGGCTGATCGAGCCGGATGAACTGCGGGATGAAGGCCAGGAAGAAGACGATCGCCTTCGGGTTGAGCAGGTTGACCCAGAAGCCGCGCCGGATCATCGACCAGTGGCTCTCGCGGGTGTCGTCCGCACCCTCCAGATCGTCGCCGGCGAGGTTCGGCTTCGCGAGGATCAGCCGGATGCCGAGATACACGAGGTACGCGGCGCCGGCATAGCGGATGACGTTGAACAGGAGTTCGGAGCGGGAGACGATCAGACCGACCCCGGCCGCCACGATGACGACGTGGACGATGAGGGCGAGCTGCTGGCCGGCGATGCCCCAGATCGATCGGCGCCATCCCTGCGTCAGCGCGTTCGACATCGTGTTGATGGCCCCGGCGCCGGGCGTGAAGCTGATGACGACGCAGGCGGTGAGGAGCGAGAACCAGACAGCGAGCGACACCTCGCAATTCTAGGGCTCGCCCCGCACCGTCCGCGGTCAGCCGGTGACGCTCTCCGGCCGCAGGTCGATCCGGCGCAGCAGCTGCGCGTTCAGCGCCACGACGATCGTCGACAGGGACATCAGGACCGCTCCGACCGACATCGGCAGCACGAACCCGAACGGGGCGAGCACGCCCGCCGCGAGCGGGACCGAGATCAGGTTGTATCCCGCGGCCCACCACAGGTTCTGCGTCATCTTCCGGTAGCTGGCGTGCGACAGTGCGATCACGGAGAGGACCGTCCTCGGGTCGTCGCCGGCGAGGATCACTCCCGCGGAGGCGATGGCGACGTCGGTTCCGGCGCCGATCGCGAGACCGACGTCGGCCTGAGCCAGCGCCGGGGCGTCGTTGACGCCGTCGCCGACCATCGCGACCTTCCGGCCCTCCGCCTGCAGCTCCCTCACCTTGGAGGCCTTGTCCTCGGGGCGAACCCCGGCGAACACCCGGTCGATGCCGAGCTCTGCGGCGACGTGCTCCGCGACGGCCTGTGCATCTCCGGTGATCATCACGACCTGGATGCCGCGCGCATGCAGCGCACGGACCGCCTCGGTGGACTCCGGCCTGATCTCGTCGGCGAGGCGCAGGGCGCCGGCCACGACGCCGTCCACGAGGACGTGCAGGATGATCGCACCCTCGGCGCGCCAGGCATCGGCGACCGGGAGCTCGACGGCTCCCGCCTCGGCGAGCAGGTGCGGGCCGCCGACCTGCACCGTCCGCCCGCCGACCGTGGCGCTGACGCCCACAGCGGGGGAGGAGGTGAAGTCCGTCGCAGAGAGGACGTCGAGCTCGTCTTCGGCTGCCGCGTTCACGATCGCCTTCGCGAGCGGATGCTCGGAGTCGTGCTCTGCGGCGGCGGCGAGCCGGAGGACGTCCTCGGCGGTGAACCCGCTCGCCGGTTCCACGGCGGTCACAGCAGGTGCGCCCTTGGTCAGCGTGCCCGTCTTGTCGAAGAGCACGGCGTCGACCGTGCGCATCGTCTCGAGAGCCAGCCGATCCTTGACGAGGACCCCGGCGCGTGCGGCCTTCTCCGTCGCGATCGAGACGACGAGCGGGATCGCCAGCCCGAGGGCATGGGGGCAGGCGATGACGAGGACGGTGATCGTCCGGATCACGCCTTCATCCGGCATCCCGACGAGCGACCAGATGATCGCCGTGATGACGGCGGCGCCGAGGGCGAACCAGAAGAGCCAGGCGGCGGCGCGGTCGGCGATCCGCTGGGCGCGGGAGGACGAGGCCTGGGCATCCGCCACGAGCTTCTGGATGCCGGCGAGCGCGGTGTCCGCGCCCACGGCGGTGATCTCGACACGGAGGCCGGAGTCCGTCGCCACGGTGCCGGCGACGACGTGATCGCCCGCCTCGCGGCGCACCGGCTTCGATTCGCCCGTGATCATCGACTCGTCGATGCTCGCGCTTCCCTGCACGACGATCCCGTCGGCCGGGAGGCGCCCGCCCGGGCGGATCACGACCACATCGCCGAGGCGCAGGTCTGCGGGGGACACGGTCACGACGTCGTCGCCGTCGAGGCGCTCGGCTTCGTCGGGCAGGAGCGCGGCCAGGGAGTCGAGCGCGGACGTCGTCCGGGCGAGGGACCGCATCTCCAGCCAATGGCCGAGCAGCATGATGACGATCAGCAGCGCGAGCTCCCACCAGAACTCGAGCTCGTGGTGCAGCATCCCGAGGCTGGCCCCCCAGGAGGCGAGGAAGGCGACCGTGATCGCGAGGCCGATGAGGAGCATCATCCCGGGCTTGCGCGCACGCAACTCGCTCACCGCCCCGGTGAGGAACGGCGCGCCACCCCAGACGTACATGACGGTGCCGAGAACCGGCGCGACCCAGCCCGCCCAGGCGGGCACCTCGTACCCGAGGATCATCGCGAACATCGGCGATGCGGCCACGACCGGGACTGCGAGGACGAGCATGATCCAGAACAGCCGGCGGAAGCGCTCGGTGTGCCCGGAGTGGTCACCGTGGCCGGAGTGGTCTGCGTGCCCGGAGTGGTCTGCGTGGTCGCGGTGAGCGGTATGGCCGTCGTGTGTGGCGTGCATCTCGTGACCGGCGTGGCCGTCGTGCGTGGCGTGCATCTGGTGACCGGCGTGCAGGTCGGGCGTGTCGACGGCCTGCCGGTCGTGTCCAGCATGTGCATGATGCTGTGCCGACGCGTCGCCGCCGGCGTGAGCGGTCGATGCCGCTTCAGGGTTCGTGCTCATGATGACGGGTCCCTTCGTGGATTCACTGGGACCAACCTAATACCCCGGTGGGGTATTCCCGGAGTGCGCAGGCAATTGTGCGGAGAATGCAGAAGGGCCCGAGTCTTCCGACTCGGGCCCTTCATCCGGGTGAGTAACGGGGCTTGAACCCGCGACCTCCTGGACCACAACCAGGCGCTCTACCAACTGAGCTATACCCACCATGTATGTGCCCGCCGAAACAGGCAACCCCACGATTGTATTACACGTTTGGGGCAAACTCCGACACGGTGCGGGCGGCGATGTCCCGGGCCTCGTCGCTGGAGGGTCCCGGCTCGTCGACGAACACCGCCTGGCGGTAGTAGCGGAGCTCGCGGATCGACTCCAGGATGTCGGCCAGGGCGCGGTGGCCGCCGTCCTTGAGAGGCGCGTGGAAGAACACGCGGGGGTACCAGCGGCGGGCCAGTTCCTTGATGCTCGAGACGTCGACGTTGCGGTAGTGCAGCCACTGGTCGACCTGGGGCATGTACTTGGCGAGGAACATCCGGTCCGTGCCGATCGTGTTCCCGGCGAGCGGAGCCTTGCGCTCCAGCGGCACGAAGCGGCGGATGTAGGCGAGCGTCTGAGCTTCGGCCTCCTCCAGGGACACGCCGTCGGGGATCTCCGTGATCAGACCGGAGGTCTCGTGCATCTTCGCGACGAAGTCGTTCATGTTCTCGAGTGCCGCGGCGCTCGGACGGATCACGACCTGGAATCCGGGATCGATCGGGTTGAGCTCGAAGTCGGTGATGACCACCGCGATCTCGACCAGCTCGTCGACGGCGAGGTCGAGGCCGGTCATCTCGCAGTCGATCCAGACGAGTCGATCGTTCTCGGACGCAGATACCATGCGGCCATCCTATCGGCGGCCTCGACATCGCCTTTCGGCGGCAGGAAGCAGGTGGCCCCCCAGGCACGATTCGAACGTGCGACCGGCGACTTAGAAGATCGATGCTCTATCCGCTGAGCTACTGGGGGTCAGAACTTCAGCCTACCCAATTCTTCAGGTCGGCTCGCTTCGTTCTTTCCGGGTCGGGGGCGACGGCTTTGGATCTCGCGCGCCACTCACGCGCATACGCGTTCCTTCGTTCCAAGCAGGCTTCGCAACGGCATCCGCGGCGTCCCTTGGCACCGCCTCCGTGCGGTACCCGCCTTCGACCGCCCACGTGCTCGGGCGCGTCGACGGGGAGACCCTGACTCAGCAGATGCCTGCGGTGGCCGGCCCGCGCCGCAGTCCGTCGGCGGTGGCAGTTGGCACAGACGACCTCGCATTTCCCGATCTCGCGAAGGATCGCCGGCCAGGCCCTGGTCGAGGAGTTGACCGCTCTTGCGATCTCGAACCGTTTCTCGACCCCGGGAAGGTGATCGAAGTCGAGGACGACAGGGTCGCCCTCGCCGCAATCCACGCACGGATGCCCCTGCAGATGCGCGATCATGCGGATGAAGTTCTGATGACGATGCCACGCCTGCGCCGTCTTGAGCCGCTCTCCCGTGCTCGGCATCGTTGCGTCACCCGTTGCGCAGCGCGGCCACCGCATCGTCGGCTCGCCAGAACTCGCCGATGAGGCGGAACGTCCCCGTGGCGAGCTGCAGGCGCTCGGCTCGATAGCGCAGGCCGAGCGGATCGGCAGCGATCCGAAGGTGGCCGAGCACGCGCCCGGTGCGGTCCTGCACGCGCCAGAGGTGATCGGCCGCGCGCACCAGATGCTCGCGGGGGGATGAGAGCCGAGGAGTCGCGTACGGAACCTCGGGCAGTGACGTGGTCAGGCTGTCGGACATCGGTATCTCCTTCCTGGTTCGAACATATGAGCGACCTCCGACATTGCGCCCTGCATCCAACACGCGGTCGCGGCCAGGACTTCTCCTGCACAGAAGCTGTCCGCGGACGATCTCTTCCCATGCCCCGGTTCCGGCGCGTCGAGCACTCCAGGCGGGAGCGCATCCTTGATCGATCCGGGCGAGCGTCCCGGCACACAGAGAAGAGACGAACATGATCGACACGCTGACGATCGTCGGCAAGGTGGCCACAGATCCGGTCCAGAGTCAGACCGCCGGAGGCATCCCGGTGACGAACTTCCGTCTGGCGAGCACGCACCGCCGGTTCGACAACGCGACCCAGGCGTGGGTGGACGCCGGCACCAACTGGTACTCCGTGGCGGCGTTCCGCCAGCTCGGCGAGCACGCCAAGGCGTCGCTGCGCACCGGCGACAGCGTGATCGTCACGGGCCGCCTGAGGATCCGCAACTGGGAGGCGGGCGGGAAGCTCGGGACCAGCGTCGACATCGACGCCGATGCGATCGGGCACGACCTGCGCTGGGGGACGACCGCCTATCTCCGCGCCTCCCGTGCGAGCGCCCCCGAGCAGGCGCGTGCCGCCGTCGGTGGCGGCGAGGTCGACGCCGCGCCCGACGCAGTCGACGAACGTCCCCTGGACACCTCGTGGGCCGTGCAGACGGATGCCGTCGAGGAGGTGGAGCAGGCCGAGACGGTGCCGTTCTGACCCGTGATGCACAGACGCGACGTCCGGGCATGAGAGCGGGACGCGGAGGAGGCGGGACATAGACTCGGTGCGTGCTCCGACGACCGGCCTCCTCCGCTCCGCGCGCCGCCCTCGCCGCGGCGGTTGCCGCGCTGGCCTTCGCGCTCGCGGCGTGCGCGCCGACGGACGGCGGCGCCCCGTCCGGTTCGCCGATCCCGACTCCCTCGTCATCCTCGCCGTCGCCGTCGCCGTCGATGACCGATGGGCCGGCCGGTGGGGTGCCGGAGTACGTCGCCGACGGCTCCGCCGCGGACAACCTCCCGCTCTTCTCCTCGGTCGCCTCCGCCGTCTGGAACTCGGATCAGCGCACGTCGGGCCGTGCGTACATCGACGCGCTCGTGGCCGCGGGCTTCGACAAGACGGCCATGCAGGTGACCCCGGACACGACGACGGTCGGCAACCCGGTGGAAAGCCTGCAGTTCTCCGTGCGCTGGGGGGAGACGGAGTGCCTGATCGGTCAGGTCGGCCCGTCGACGGGCGCACCCGTCACCGCCGTGATGCCGCAGCTCGCGAAAGGGCGCTGCCTCGTCGGCAGCACCCGCACCATCGACTGGTGAGGAGAAGTCGCTCAGCCGGGAGCCGGTAGGCTGGAGTGTCGATCTCGACGCCTACAGAAGGAGCTTTTTCGGTGGCTGAGTACATCTACTCGATGGTCCGTGCGCGCAAGGCGGTGGGCGAGAAGCTCATCCTGGACGATGTCACGATGGCATTCCTCCCGGGTGCGAAGATCGGCATGGTCGGCCCCAACGGCGCCGGAAAGTCCACGATCCTGAAGATCATGGCCGGCCTCGACACTCCGTCCAACGGCGAGGCGAAGCTGTCCCCGGGCTACACCGTCGGCATCCTCATGCAGGAACCCGAGCTCGACGAGTCGAAGACCGTCCTGGAGAACATCCAGGACGGGATCGCCATCAAGGCGAAGCTCGACCGCTTCAACGAGATCTCCGCGCTGATGGCCGACCCGGATGCCGACTTCGACGCGCTGCTCGCTGAGATGGGGTCGCTGCAGGAGGAGATCGACGCCGCCGACGGGTGGGACCTCGACTCCCAGCTCGACCAGGCCATGGACGCTCTGCGCACGCCGCCCGGCGACGCGGCGATCGGCCCGCTCTCCGGTGGTGAGAAGCGTCGCGTCGCTCTCGCGAAGCTGCTGCTGCAGAAGCCCGACCTGCTGCTCCTCGACGAGCCCACCAACCACCTCGACGCCGAGAGCGTGCTCTGGCTCGAGCAGCACCTGCAGGCGTACAAGGGCGCCGTCATCGCGATCACCCACGACCGGTACTTCCTCGACCACGTGGCCGAGTGGATCGCCGAGGTCGACCGCGGGCGGCTGATCGGCTACGAGGGCAACTACTCGACCTATCTGGAGAAGAAGGCGGAGCGCCTCGACATCCAGGGCAAGAAGGACGCGAAGCTCGCCAAGCGCCTCAAGGAGGAGCTGGAGTGGGTGCGCTCCAGCGCCAAGGGCCGCCAGACCAAGTCGAAGGCGCGTCTCGCCCGCTACGAGGAGATGGCCGCAGAGGCGGAGCGGACCCGGAAGCTCGACTTCGAGGAGATCACGATCCCCGCCGGTCCTCGTCTGGGCAATGTCGTGATCGAGGCCAAGAAGCTGCAGAAGGGCTTCGACGGGCGCTCGCTCATCGACGGTCTCAGCTTCAGCCTGCCGCCGAACGGCATCGTCGGCGTGATCGGCCCGAACGGCGTCGGCAAGACGACGCTGTTCAAGACGATCGTCGGGCTCGAGCCGCTCGACGGCGGTGACCTGAAGATCGGCGAGACGGTCAAGATCAGCTACGTCGACCAGTCCCGCGCCAACATCGACCCCGACAAGACGCTGTGGGAGGTCGTCTCCGACGGTCTCGACTTCATCACCGTCGGCAAGACCGAGATCCCCTCGCGCGCCTACGTGTCGAAGTTCGGCTTCAAGGGCCCGGATCAGCAGAAGAAGGCCGGTGTCCTCTCCGGTGGTGAGCGCAACCGTCTGAACCTCGCGCTGACGCTCAAGGAGGGAGGAAACCTGCTCCTCCTCGACGAGCCGACCAACGACCTCGATGTCGAGACCCTCAGCTCGCTCGAGAACGCGCTGCTCGAGTTCCCCGGCTGCGCCGTGGTCATCACCCACGACCGGTGGTTCCTCGACCGCATCGCGACGCACATCCTCGCCTACGAGGGCACCGACGAGAATCCCGACCAGTGGTACTGGTTCGAGGGCAACTTCGAGGCGTACGAGCAGAACAAGATCGAGCGCCTCGGCCCGGATGCCGCGAAGCCGCACCGCTCCACGCACCGCAAGCTCACGCGCGACTGAGCCCGAGATGTCCGTCGCCGACCCGGGGCCGCGCCTCCACATCCCCATCCACCTGCGGTGGGGCGACCTGGACGCGTTCAATCACGTCAACAACACCTCGATGCTCAAGCTGCTCGAGGAGGCGCGCGTGCGCGCGTTCTGGCGTGCCGGCCCCGGGGAGGAGGCACCGCCGACCGCGGTCCTCGACTCGGGCATCGATCAGGGCGTGCTCACGCTCATCGCCCGCCAGGAGATCGAGTACCTCGCCCCCGTGCCGTACCAGCGGCGCCCGCTCGAGGTGCAGATGTGGTTCGGCAAGCTCGGCGGATCGAGCCTCGAGGTCTGCTACGAGGTCTACAACCACCCGGAGAGCGACGGGCGGACGCTGTACGCGCGATCTGCGGCGGTGATCGTCCTGGTCGACGCCGCGACCGGCCGCCCGACCCGGCTCACGCCCGAGATGCGCGAGGTCTGGGAACCGTATGCGGGCGAGCCGATCGCCTTCGATCGCCGCTGACACGCCCATCGGCGCGGATGCTCCCCGAAGAATGTGCGTGACACCCGGGCCGGAGATCCGCGTCAAATCGCGGATATCACCATGCCGATGAGGGCATGGATTCACACCGCAGGGGAATTCTCCGCAACGTATTGACGAATCCGTCACCGCGGGTCTAGTTTTGCGTCGTTCGGTCCACGGACGGAGCCCTGGGGGCGACGCCGGACGGCCGGACGGGTTTGTCGCCGGGGTTCGGGGGAACCGCCACGCGGGAGAGTGTGCACCGGCGCGTTGTTGTCAGGTTCGTCCTACGAGCGACAGGCGCGTCATGGTTCGGAAAGTCGGAGCGAAGCGTTCATCGAGCGCGGCGTTCGGCATGATCACGTTTGCGACGGCGATCGCCGTCGCCGTGAGCATGGCGATCCCGTTCGGTGCGCCCTACTCCGCCCGGGCCTCCGCCCTCTCGATCTTCACGGCCTCACCGGTCGTCGAGCCGGCCTCGCCGCAACCGGCGGCGCTGCCGCTGCCGGCCGCAGACGTCGCTGCGGACCCGGGGATCGTCGTGCACATCAGCTCCGCCATCGGACCGGACAGCGCGGATGCCGCGCCCGAGACCGTGGTCGGCCAGCTCGCGTCCCTCGGCTCCCGCCCGCTCGAGGTCATCGAGCCGACGACACCGCCGGCGGAACCCGCGCCGGAGCCGAGCGAACCGGCCCCGGCCGAACCCACCCCGAGCGAGCCGGCTCCGGCAGATCCTGCACCCGCGGACCCCGCACCTGCGGACCCTGCGCCTGCGGACCCTGCGCCTGCCGACACCGCGCCCGCTGAGCCGGCACCTGCCGCTCCGGAACCGGAGTCCGTGACGGATCCCGCAGCTGCTCCCGCCGTGTCGGAACCCGCTTCCGCCGGCGACTCCCCGGCGGAAGCATCCGCCGCCCCGGCGCCGTGGACACTCACGATGGCGTCGTCGCATTCGCGGCTGGTGTTCCACGCCGACGGCACGGTGAGCATCGACGGCATCGTCCGTTCGCTCGCCGAGATCTCGGAGATCCGCATCTTCGGAACCGGCGCGGACGACACGCTGACCATCGACTTCGGCGGCACCGATCCCGGCATCCCGATCCTGTTCGACGGCGCTGGCGGCTTCGACTCGCTGGCCACCCTGGGCGCGGGGGGATTCGTCTCGCAGGCGGCCGACGCCTCCAGCGGAACCCTCCGATACGGCGGCACGGTCGTGACCTACACGAACATCGAACCGGTCGTGGACAACTCGCCGGGGGACAAGACCCTGACGCTGACTTCCGGCGACAACCAGGCCGAGCTCCTGCTCGACCCCGACGACAGCGGTCGGCTGCTGCTCCGGTCGACCGGCGGCGATGCGTTCGAGCAGGTGAGCTTCCTCGCGCCGAACCTCGACGGCGAGATGCTGCGCATCGAGGGCGGGGACGGCCACGACAGCATCGTCGTCAGCGGGGTGATCGCCCTGCTGAACGCCGCGCTCGTGATCATCTTCGAATCGATCCTCCTCGACGGCGCGCAGGTCACGGCAGGGTCCGTGACCCTCACGGCCGCCGAGAGCAACACCGACGGCGTGCCGCTCAACGTGGCCGACTGCACCGACTTCGACGACTTCAGCATCCTCGGCTGCCTCGACCACGACGCGACGGCCGAGGTGATCATAGACGACAGCACGATCACGACCACCGGGAACGTCACGATGACCGCCTCGGCCACGGTCGTGCCCGACGCGTCGGCGGCGACGGCTTACGCCGTGCTGGTGAACTCCGCGGCCGCTGTGGACGTGCGCGGCACCTCCCACCTGGACGTCGGCGGCGATCTCACCGCCACCGCGACCTCGGTGGTCGGACCGTTCGACCTCGTCAAGCAGTACGGCGACGCAGCGATCGTGTTCTCCACGGCGACGGCGACAGTCCGGGAGAGCGCAGTGCTCGACGTCGACGGCGCGGCGAGCATCTCCGCCGCCTCCACGGTGACGGCGAGCACGACCCCGCAGGTCGACGCCTCGAAGCAGCAGGGCAACTCGGCGAACGAGTACGACGCGGCGGTCGCCGTGATCACCGTCTGGTCCGACGCGGTGAGCCGGATCACCGGCACCGCCCGCGCCGCGATCGGGGGAGCCCTCGGACTCGCTGCGTCGAACGTCGCCACCCTCACCTCGACCGGCGACGCGAGCAACGCAGCGAGCGGCGCCGGCGTCGCCGTGGTGTATCTGGAGCAGAACACCGAGGCCGGCATCGACTCCACGAACATCACCGGCTCGACGGCGGCGTCCCTCTCGATCCTCGCGGACCAGGTCTCCACCGTCACCGCCCGGGCCAAGGCGGGCAAGGGCGGCGCCACGCAGAACAACCAGGGCGCGAACAGCTCGGGTCGCGGCAACGGCCAGTCCTCCACGAGCGACGGTGCGATCGATGTCGCCGGAGCCATCGCGGTCGTCGTGCTCGACAATGACACCCGCGCGCACATCACCGGCGCCGGCGTCGTGACCACGGGGGCGCAGTCGGTCACCGCTCGCGCGAAGAACACCGTCATCTCCGACGGCGACGGCGGAACGACCGACGGATCCGGCTCCGCAGGTGGCAGCGGGCTCGGCCTCGGCATCGGCGTCGGCATCATCGTCGCGGACCTCCTCACCGAGGCCTACGTCCAGAATGCGAGCATCGACGCCGCGGGCGGCCTCGTCATCGCCGCCTCCGAACCCTCGGCCGGCGACTCCAGCTACACGGCCACGGCCGTGTCCGGCAAGAACAGCGGCGGCTCGGCATCCATCGCCGGATCCTTCGCCCTCGTCAAGAAGGACGCGCGCACCTCCGCGCAGGTGCGCGGCACCGGCTCCTTCGGCGACAGTGCCGTCACCACCACGGCCCGTGGCAGCCACAGGAGCACCGCGAAGGCGACCGCCAAGCAGTCCGGCCGCGGGTCCAACGGCACCGCCGTGGGGGCCGGCGCCTCCGTCGCCCTCAGCCTCATCCGCACCACCGTCGAGGCAGGCCTCGCCGCAGGCGCCTCGCCGACCGCCCTCTCCGCCTTCACGGCGACCGCCACCGGCATCGACGACGCGACCACCGAGACCATCGGCGGCGCGGGCGGCGGCAGCACGGCGTCGCTCACAGGCGTCGCGAGCATCGCCATCCACAACGTCAAGACCGTCGCCGCACTCCTCGCGGGTCCCGCCGTGGTCGTCGCCGGCGCGGTGACCGCGACCGCCGTGCAGAGCGCCAAGGCGACGACCACCGCGACGGGTGCGACCGGAGCGGGCGCCGGATCCACGCTCGCCGCCACCATCGCGTTCGCGCTGACCTCGGCCGACCACGAGGCGAGCGCCACGATCGACCGCGGGCTCACCGCCCAGGGAGCAGTGACGATCACGGCGGAGAACACCTCGACCACCCTGACGAAGGCGGAGGCGAGTGCCGAAGGAGCCCCGGGGGAGTCCGGCGGCACCGGCAAGGACAGCACCGGCAAGGACGCCAACACGAAGTCGAACGACAAGCTCGGCAATGCGGCCGGGCGCACGACCGGGGGAGCGGGCGGCGGATCGACCACGCCGAAGGCGCAGAACGAGGACGGCACCACGGTCAGCGTCGCCGCGGCACTCGCCTTCAACCTCGTCCGCTCCGCGACCTTCGCGATGCTCGCCGCCGGGCAGTCGCTCACCACCACGGGCATCGCCTCGTTCCTCGCGAAGAGCAACACGGACGC
Organism: Microbacterium hydrocarbonoxydans; assembly: GCF_011752045.1. Lineage (GTDB taxonomy): Bacteria > Actinomycetota > Actinomycetes > Actinomycetales > Microbacteriaceae > Microbacterium. Next base: position 553,368 of record NZ_JAAKXW010000001.1, on the reverse strand, counting down.
CTCGGCGAGCGCCAAGGGCACAGCCACGAACTCCAGCTCGGTCGGCATCGGCGCGGCCCTCGCCGTCAACAAGGTCCGCCTCATCAACCAGGCCGGCATCGGCATCGGGGCCTCCGTGCAGGCGGCAGGACTCGTCATCAGCGCGACGGTCAAGCAGGTCGCCGCCGACGTCACGCACTCCTTCGAGGCCACCGCTGAGGCCGGAGCAGGAAACACCAGCGGCACGCTCGGCGTGGCCGGCGCGTTCGCGCTCAACCTCGTCGAGGAGGACACGAGCGCAGCGGTCCTCGGCGACCCGACACCCGGACCGCTGCCCGGTCCCGGACCACTGCCCGGCATCGCCATCGTCGGCGGCGGGGCGGTCACGATCACGGCGAGCTCGAAGAGCGTCGACAAGGCGTCCGCGAAGGCCACGCAGTCGGGTGGCGCAACGGTCGGCCTCGGCGCCTCCCTCGCCCTCAACCTGCCGACCCACCGCGTGTTCGCGGGCATCTCCCAGGTCCTCGACCCGACCCGCGGGCCTCCGCTCACGGGAGCCGGAGCACTCACGCTCACCGCGACCCACGATGTGACGCTGACGACCCAGGCAGAGGCCGGAGGCAAGTCGGGCACCGTCACGATCGTCCCCGCCGTCGCGATCGTCGTCGCATCCATCCGCACCAGCGCCACGCTCGGCGCCTCGAGCACCGCGCTCACCGCCTCGAGCATCACTGCCTCCGCCACTCAGAACGTGGCCGCGACCACCACCGCCAAGGGGTCGACGGTCGCCGGCAGCTCCGCCGGCATCGGCGTCTCGCTCGCCCTGGCCGTGCTCGACGACATCGTCGCCGAAGCCGCCACCGCTCGCAGCCTCGACGTCACAGGAGCCGTCTCGTTCACCGCCCATCAGCGCGCGGACATCGAGACCGAGGCCGAAGCCGCCACCAAGGGAGCGTCGCCCTCCGAAGGCGCAGACGGCGGCGGCAAGGACGTCAACCAGAAGGCCGATTCCAACCTCGGCAAAGCGAACGAGAGCAAGCAGCAGAACGCCGGCGGCGGCTCTTCCACCAGCTCCACGCCGAAGGCCGCGTCCAGCGAGAACGGCGGCAGCAGCGTCTCGATCGCCGGCGCCATCGCCATCAACGTGGTCGCCACCGCGGTGCGCGCCTTCTTCGCCGACGGGATCACGGTCGACACCGGCGGGGTCGTGACGCTCGAAGCGCGCGGAGACACCGACTCCTCGGCCGAGGCCTCCGGCGATTCCGCCACCGACGGGTCCGTCGGCATCGGCGCCGGCGTGGCCGTGCAGGTCGTCGGGATCGTCGTCCGCGCCACCACAGGGGCGTCGACGATCACCGCGACCGGTCTGAGCGTGACGGCCGGGATGCTCGCCGGCGACACCGACGACGTGGTGCGGCGCTGGAACGGCAGCGACTGGGAGGTCGTCGAATCGGGCAAGCAGCTGCCAGGCCCGTCCAAGGACGATCTCTCCTTCGTCCGCACGAGCGACGGGGGCGGGAACGACGGCCTCTACAAGTTCGACGGCTCCGACTGGAACCTCGACACCGACGTGAGCCTCACCGGCACCGTCGACACCCTTCCCGGCGGCGCGTCGGACGGCCAGTACTACCTGCTCAAGACGGCGAAGGACGGCCACCCGGCCGGCAGCATCTGGAAGCGCGACAGCGGCAGCTGGGTCTTCGTCACCGAGGACTCGGTCAACGAGAAGTCGGAGCTTCCGAAGGACGAGATCGAGAAGGACACCTGGTTCCAGCTCACCGCGCAGGACGGCGCGAACGCCGTCGGGTTCTACAAGCGCAACGACCAGCACCAGTGGATCCTGCAGGGATCGGTCACGGTCGGCTCCGGCGACCAGCTGCCGGCGAGCCCGGCGCTCGACAACCTGTTCCGCCTCTTCGAGCACGAGGTCACCTCGACCGCGCGGGCCGGCGCCAGCAAGGCCACCAGCGTCGGCGTCGCGGGAGCGCTCGCGATCAACGTCCTCGACAACACGACCGAGGCCCTCGTCGCCACGGGCGCCTCCGTGACCCTCACCTCCGCGGCGGCATCCGTCACCGCGCACAGCAACGAGCGCGACGCCGCACAGGCGACCAGCCGCGCCGAGGTCGGATCGGCCACCGGCGTCGGGGCATCCTTCGTCCTCCAGGTGATCGACACCAGCGACGTGCGGGCAGAGGTGCAGAACGGCGCCATGCTCACCGGCGGCACCGGCCTGACGGTCCGGGCCATCGGCCTCCGCGACATGAGCACGAAGGCCGAGGGCGGCACCGAAGGCGGCACGGCCGTCACCCCTGTGGTCGCGCTGGTCGTCAGCGTCGACGACGACGTGACAGCACGGATCGGCACCTCTGGCACGGGCTACGCCGGCACCGGTGCCGTGCTCGTGACAGCGACCAGGACCCTGTGGGTCCTGACCGAGAGCACGGCGGATGCCGCGGGCAAGAGCACCGCGGTCGGCGCGGACGTCGCGATCAATGCCGTCGTCGACCTCGACACGCTCGCCGAGATCGCCAGGAACGTGCAGGGCACCAGCGTGCAGGTGCTCGCCACCGTCACCATCGTCGCCGAGGCGAAGGCCACGGCGAGCGCGAAGGGCTCGAGCGACAGCGACGACTCCGCGGACAGCAAGTCCAACAGCCAGGTGAACGGCGCCGACAACCCGAACACCCAGGGCACCAAGGACTCCACGGCCGGGATGCCGTCGTCCAACGGCGGCACGAACGGCTCCAACGGAGCGACCGGCGCCAACGGGCAGGCGAGCGGGGAATCCGGCAGCTCCGGCGGAGGCACCGGCGTCGCCGCCGCGATCGCGGTCAACTGGATCGTGGCGACCAGCACGGCGCGCATTGCGGCGAACCGCACCGTCACGGCCACGACCGGTCAGGTGGTCGTCCGCGCGGTCCTCGGCGGCAGCGGCGCCGGGCGCGCGATGGGCTCGGCGATCGACCTGCAGAACGACACCGGGGTCGCCGCCGCCGTCGGCCTCACGGTCGCCGACACCACGGCCAAGGCCGAGATCGGGGCGGGCGCGACCGTCTCCGCGGCGACCGGCATCACCGTGCAGGCCCGGACGCCCTCCGGTCAGCGCACCGACTACATCACCTGGGGCATCGCGGCCGCCGGCGGAAAGAACACCGCAGGGGTCGCCGCATCCGCCGGCGTCCAGATCCTCCTCATCGACACCGAGGCCGTCGTCGGCAGCGGCGCCGACCTCGCGACGACGTCGGGCGGCATCACGGTCGACGCGGTCGCCGAGCTCGGCATGCAGAACATCGCCGTCGCCGGCGCCTTCTCCACCGGCAGCGGCACCGTCGTCGGCGGCGCGATCGTCGTCAACTGGCTCGAGGTGACGACGCTCGCGCACATCGAGTCGTCCGCGGCGGCCGACGCCCCCGGCGCGACCGCCGTGACGGCGCGGACCACGCTCACCCCCTTCGCCCCGGAGACGCCGCTGAAGGACAAGATCGACTGGCTGACCCTCACCTCCGTCGCCGTCGCGGGCGGCGCGGGCAGCAGCGGCACCGCGGTCGCCGGCGCCTTCGTCATCGAGATCCTCTCCTTCGACACCCGCGCCTGGATCGGCGCGAACGCCCAGATCAACCAGACCGGCGCGATCGGCGGCGCAGGGCAGACCGTGACCGTGAGCGCGACCGACGACATCCACGTCGTCGACATCGCCGGGGCCGTGTCGATCAGCCTGAGCTCCACGAGCGTCGGATTCACCGGCCTCATCGTGATCGTGAACCAGAACGCACAGGCCTCGATCGGCGACGGAGCGGACGTCCGCGCCGGCGGACTGATCCGCGTCGCGGCGACGTCGGGCGAGGAATGGTTCCTCATGTCGGTCGCCGGCGCGGGCACCGGCAGCTCGACCGCGGTGAGCGGCGCGGTGCTCGTGTTCGTCTCGAACCAGGGCGGCTCGAACCCCGCCGTGCGCGCCGCCATCGGCTCCTCGGCGGTCGTACGGGGCTCGGGCGGCGTGCAGGTCGACGCGGCGAAGACCGCGACGCTCGCCGGCTCCGCCGGGAACATCGCGATCGGCGGCGGAGGAGCGGGCGTCGGCGCCGGCGCCACGGTCATCGTCCGCGACAGCGTCGTGGACGCGGTGATCGGCTCCTCGGCCGTCATCCGGGCCGGTGGCACCGGGCTGCTCGTCCAGGCCGTCCAGAGCGGTTCGCTCACCCTCATCGCCGTCGCCGGCGCCGGAGGCAACTCCGCCGGGGTGGCCGGTGCGGCCCTCGTCGACGTACTCAGCGACACCACCACCGCGCACATCGAGGCGAACGCCGACATCGAGACCGGCACGACGCACGTCGCGGTGAAGGCGCAGGACACCACGACCGTCTTCGCCCTCGCGGGCATGCTCACCGTCGGCGGCACCGCGGGCGTCGGCGCCGGCGTCGACGTCGAGGTGATCACCAAGGTCACGCGCGCCTGGACCGGAACAGGCGTCTTCGTCCGCGGCACCGGGAACCTCACCGTCGACGCCGTGTCCAGAGAGACGATCACCTCGCTCTCGGTCGGCGGCGGCTTCGGCGGCAGCGCGGCGGTCAACGTGAACGCGGGCGTCTCCGTGATCGACATCACGACCGAGGCGTGGATCGGCGCGGATGCCGACATGATCGTCGACGGCAGCGTGCGGGTCTCCGCCGACGAGCGCATGAAGCTCAACGTCATCGCCGGCAACATCTCCGTCGGCGGCAGCGCCGGGGTGGGAGCATCCGTCTCCGTCCCGGTGACCACCAAGACGACCCGCGCCTGGATCGGCAGCGGCGCCGACGTCGCGGCGAAGGGGCTCAGCCCCGTGAACGTCGCCTCCGGCGCGTACTCCGTCATGACCGTGGATCTCCGGTTCGCGCCGAGCCAGGTCGACACCGGCAGCGGTCGGGTGACTGTGCCGGGGCACAACTTCGTGAACGGCGACCAGGTGCAGTACGACGTCGGCTGCGACACCGACGACGCCGCCTGCGTCGGCATCGGCGGTCTCACCCACCGCGGGCTCTACTGGATCGTCGGAGTCTCCGGCGACTCCTTCCAGCTCTCGCTCTCCAAGAACGGCGCGCCGATCACGCTCACCTCGCAGGGCGTGAGCAACAACCAGCGCTTCTTCAAGGCCGCCGAGGCCAACGTCCAGGAGGACTACTCGCCCCGCTTCGACCCGCAGTCCGCCGTGGACGCCGGCGCGAACACGATCACGCTGCCCTACGACTTCAGCGCAACCGACGGCGACGCGGTGGTCTACTCGTCCGGCGGCGGCGCGCCGATCCAGGGTCTCGTGGACGGCCAGACGTACTACTACTACGGCGCCGGCGGCTCCGCGTTCCGGCTGTACACCAAGCCGACCGCGCAGGGCGGCGTGGTCGTCGACCTCGGGCTCACCGGCACCACCGGACGGGCGCACAGCATCGTGAAGTCGGGCACGGCTCCGAGCGGCGACGCCTCGGCGTCCGGCCCGCGCACCATCACCCAGACGGCCCCCTCCTTCCAGGGCGTCGCGGTCACTGCCTCGAACTCCGACGACATCGGCACCTTCGGCGTCGGCGTCGGCATCGGCGGCACCGCCGGCGTCCAGGTCGCCGGCACCATCGCCGTGCACACCGCGGAGACGGCGGCGTTCATCGCGGCGAGCGCGCGCATCAACTGCGGCGCCACATGCTCCGACAACGTCGCCGGCGCGAGCGGCGCGCAGTCGGTCAAGGTCGCCGCGGCGAACCAGTTCTACGAGCTCGCCGTCGCCGCCGCCGTCGGCATCGGCGGCACGGCCGGCGTGGCGGTGCCGGTCGGCGTCCGCGTCGTGAACATCGACACCTACGCCTACATCGGCACCGGCGCCCACGTGAACGCTCGCGGCGACATCTTCGTCTCCGCCGACGGCGAGGACACCATCACCTCCGTCGCCGCCGGCGCGGGCGCCGGCACCGTCGGCGTCGCCGGCACCGTGTCGGTCACGATCCTCAACGTCCACACGGTCGCCTGCACGGGCACCCCGCTCGGCACCGAGGCGTACCTCTGCACGGGCAGCGGCGCCACCCTCCGCGCCGGCAACAACGTGGTCGTCTCGGCCAACGACGACAGCAAGCTGGTGCTCATCACCGTGGCGGCTGCCGGAGGATACGTCGGCGTCGGCGCCGCGGTCGGCGTGGCCGTCATCGACAAGCTCGTCCGCGCGGCCCTCGGCGCGAACGGCACCGTGGACGCACTCGCGGGCGGAGCACCGGTGAGCCTCGTCGCCGACGGCACCGTGGGCGCCGGCGGGGCGGGACGCAAGAGCTTCTCCGGCGTCGTGGTACGGGCCGATGCCAGCGAATCGCTGTTCGGGCTCGCACCGGCGATCGGCGGCGGAGTGGTCGGCGTGGCCGGTGGCATCGCCGTCACCGTCATCGACGTCCGCGTCGAGGCGCTGATCGGCGGCGGCTCCGCGGTGAACCACCTCTCCGGCGCCACCACGGCCCAGGGCGTCAGCGTCGCCGCGACCGACCGGTTCAAGAGCCTCACCATCGCCGGCGGTCTGGCCGGCGGCCTCGTCGGCGTCGCCGGCGGCGTCGACATCGGCGTGGTCAACATGGCCGTCCAGTCCACGATCGGCGCCTCCGCCGACGTGCGGGCTCGCGGCGCGATCGACGTCTTCGCCCTGTCGTCGAAGGACGTCTCCACCATCGCCCTGAGCTTTGCCGGCGGTTTCGTCGGCGTCGCCGCAGCGGTGTCCGTCTGGACCATCGGGACGACCGTCAGCGGGTCGTACCACGCGGCCGACGGCGGGAACGACCGCGGCGCCTGGAACGCGGCGACGAGCTACAAGATGAGCGACGTCGTCACGTACAACGGCAAGCGGTACTCGGCGAAGGTCGAGAATCCGACGGTCGGCGTCAACCCCGAGGCGAACCCCGGCCAGTGGCTGGCCGCCACCTCCGCACTCGGCCGCGGCACCTGGTCGTCGACGGCCGTCTACGACAAGGGCGACGAGGTCCTCGACGACAAGGGCACCGCCGACACGTCGGACGACGCGTACTACACCGCGAGGGACGACGGGGTCACCGGCGGCAGCCGGCCGAGCCTCAACCCCTCCGACTGGCAGGAGGGCGGCGTCCTGGGCAGCGCCATGGCCGGCGGCGACGTCGCCAAGGGCGACGGCGGCTACCTCGGGGCACTCGGCGGCACCACCTCCGCGAACCCCGTCGCCTGGGTGAGCACCGAGCCCTGGAACGAGGGTGCGCTCGTCACGCACGCGGGCAAGACGTGGGCGGCGACCGAGGACATCGCCGACAACACCGCGGCCGCTCCCGGCACTCCCGGTGCGAAGTGGCGCGAGGTCTCCGGTGCGTCGATGAAGACGCGCGAGCGGATGCTGTCGCACATCGGCACCGCGAACAGCGGCATGTCCACCGCCGCACCGGACTCGAACATCGCCGGCGACGCGCTCGGCAAGACCCCGACGGGCGGCACCAGCGTCACGATCAACGGCACCGTCAGCGCCGGCGGCGACCTCACCGTCTGGGCCTCCGACTGGCTGCGAGTGCTCGGCGTGGCCGGAGCCGGCGCCGTAGGCGCGGTGGGGGTCGGCATCTCGGTGCTCGTGCTCAACATCGACAGCAGCACGGAGGCCGCCATCGGCTCGACTGCACGGCTTTCCGCCGGCGGCGCGATCAGCATCAAGGCGGCGATGGACGAGTACTCCCGCGGCATCGGCGTCGCGGGCGGCGCCGGCCTGGTCGGCATCAGCGGTCAGGTCGTGGTGATCAACGACAGCGGCAGCCAGCACGCGCACATCGACGGCGGCGCGCAGGTGCGCAAGGCCACGGGCGGCCTGACGATCTCGTCGGTGGCGAACCGCACCATCGACAACCTGTCGCTCGGCTTCGCGGTCGGCTTCGTCGGCGCCGGCATCTCGGTCTCCGTCGTGAACGTGTCCGGCGACAACATCGCCGAGACCGGTGCCGTGGGCGTCGCGGCGGACGGCAGCGTCGGCGGCTTCACCGCCTCCACCACCGACAACGTGACCGTGGACGGACTCGGCGTCAGCATCGCCGGCGGCGTCGGCGCCATCGGCGGCGTGGTCGCGATCATCCGCCTCGACGGCGCCGCGCGCGCCGAGGTCGCCCCGGTGGGCACGGTGAGCGGCGGCGTCGGCGCCTCCCTCACCGGCACGCGCGCCGTCAAGGCCCGCACGCTGAACATCACCGCCGGCGGTCTCGCGGTCGGGATCAGCGTCGCCCGCGCGGTCGACGACCGCGACGCGGACGCGAAGCTCGGCTCCGGCGCCTCCGTCACGGCCACCGGAGGGGTGAGCGTCACCGCGCACGTCAGCAACACCGCCGACGCCAGCGCGCCGGGCGTGAGCGTCGGAGCCATCTCGATCGCCGTCCTCCTCGCCTTCGCCGAGGTCAACGGCCACACGACCGCCCGCATCGACGGGGACGTCGACGGCTCCGCATCGATCACGCTGCGCGCCGAGGGGGAGAACCACGCGAAGGCGCGGACCTACGTCGCCTCGCTGTCCCTCGGCGGTGCGGCCGGCGCCGTCGCGGTCGCGACGATCGGCGGGGGAGCCGACATCGAGGCGATCGCCGGGTCGGGCGCTCAGCTGAGCAGCACCGGCGACATCCTCATCGAGGCGAAGACCTTCGGCCTGCACGCCCTCGCCGACGCGAAGAGCGAGATCGACTCCGGTGCCCTCTTCGGCACCATCGCGATCGCCGGGTCCGTGGCCAAGGCATCGGGCGCGGTCACCGCCACCCTCGACGGCGGGGTCGCCGCCGCCGACGACCTCAGCGTCCTCGCCACCGGGACGATCATCGCGACGGCCGTCACCGACGTGCTCGCCGTCGGCATCGGCTTCGCCGGCGCCGGCTCGATCAGCGAGGCCAGCGTGCTGGCCGCGCACGTCACCGCGACGGTCGGCGGCGGTGCCGCGAACGCCGGCGGCGCGATCGTCGTCACGGCGAACGGCACCATGACCGCCACGACGACGTCGGACGTCGCCTCCGGCGGCATCGTGGGCATCGGCATCGCCGCCCCGATCGCGCAGGTGCAGGGCCAGGTGAAGGCCGCCTTCGGCGCCGACGTCACGGATGCCGACAGCCTCACCGTCTCGGCCATCGCGAACCGCACCGCCACGGCGACCTCGGCGGCGTTCGCCGCCGGGCTCGGTGCCGTCACCGACAGCCTCCCGCAGGCCTACATCGGCGACGACCCGTCGACCGGCGCCATCGAGCTGGGCGCCGAGACCTCCGCGGTGATCGGCTCCACGGCGCAGATCACCGTGACCGGAGCCGTGAACGTGACGGCGACCGCCACGAACGTCGCGAGGGCCGACCTCACCTCGAACACCCTCGGCGCCATCTCGGTGAACATCAGCAGCCCGACGGCGATCAACTCCGCCTACACGCTCGCCGCCATCGACGGATCGATCGGCGGCACGACCACCGGAGCCGGCGCCGACGGCGTGACCGGAACGCTCGGCATCCCCGGCGCCACCACCGTCACGACCATCGCCGCCGCGGCCGACCGCGCCGTCGCCCGGGTCGCGTCGACCACCATCGGACTCATCTCCGTCGATCCGTCCACGGCCCTCGCCCGCGTGCAGCCCACGGTCACGGCCCGCTTCGGAGGCGGACACATCGCGGCATCCGGCGACGTCGAACTCCGCGCGGAGTCGCACACCGACGCCGACTCGAACACCGACTCCACCGGCGGCGGCGCGATCAGCGTGCAGGACCTCACCTCGCGTTCGATCACCAACCCGACGGTCCGGGCGATCGTCACCGGCGGTCTCGTGCAGTCGGGTGGCACCTTGAAGATCTTCTCCCGGTACGGCAAGCTCGCCCCGCAGCTCGACGACGGCTCGGTAGACGGCGTGGACACGAACACCGACACCGTGTCCTTCGAGAGCCCGCACGGCCTCGTGTCGGGAGACAGCGTCGTCTACGAGGCCGGCGGCGACCTCATCGACGGCCTGGTCACCAAGCGCACCTACAGCGTCATCGTCACCGGCCCGAACGGCTTCCAGCTCGGCGCGCAGTTCAACGACGACGACGGCGACGCGGATGCCGAGCCGGGCGAGGCCTCCGTCGACCTGAACCAGGGCACCATCATCTTCCGCTTCGCGCACAACCTCGCCACCGGCGACCGGGTGCGGTACACCTCGACCGGCGCGGTCGTCCCCGGTCTCACGAACGGCACGCTCTACGAGGTCATCCGGATCGACGCCCTGCGCATCAAGCTGCGCCCGATCGGCAGCGCCTCCTTCGAGTTCGACCCCGGCACGGCCGTCGACGACGGCGACGACACCATCTTCCTCCCCGGCCACGGACTGCAGGACGACGACGCCGTCCACTACGTCGCGCCCCCGCAGCAGACCTTCCTCCCCGAGGGCGTGGACGTCGCGCTCACCGTCAAGGACGGCGTGAACGTCATCTCGCGCGACGGCAACGGCAACCCGGTCGGCGACGTCTCGGCGAACAACATCTACACGGGCACCCACGGGCTGTCGACCGGCCAGATCGTCCGGTACTTCAGCACCGGCGTCGCCCTCGCCTGCAGCGGCGGCTCGAGCGGGGCGCACACCGGCTGCGTCGGCGGGCGGCTCGTCAACGGCGGCTGGTACCGCGTGGTCGTGCAGACCGGCCAGTCCGTGCAGCTCGTCGATCTGGCGAACGCCGCCAACGCAGCGAACGTGATCGCGATCTCGGGCTCCGGAGCGACGGGCACCCACCGCGTCTACCGCGCGATCCACGAGCCGATCGCGACCTCCGACAGCACCTACTGGGTCGACAGGATCGACGACGACCACATCAAGCTGCGCACGCGTCCGCTGGCCGACGTCACCGGCGTGTACCTCGCCCTCAGCGACACGATCTCGGTGCCGACGATCGGCAGCCTCGCCCGCGGTGGCAGCCACTTCCTCACCGTGGTGGCCGGGCTCACCGGTCAGGTGCCAGGTGCCGGCACGACGCACAGCCTCGTGATCGACCTCACCGGCGGCGGCAACGGCACCATGGTCGGCGTGGGCGGCCCGAAGTCGCTCATCGGCTCCGGCACTGACGAGGTCTCCACCGCCTCCAGCTCCGGCTTCGGCATCGGCGCGATCTCGGTGCGGCTGTCGAAGTCCTACTCCGACGCCAGCGCCGACGTCCGCACGCAGATCCAGGGCGGCACCCTCCGCGGCCGTGACGTGCAGATCGACGCCACCTCCGTCGTCAACACCGCCTTCGTCTCGGCGAACTCCGGCGGCGGCTTCATCGACGTGGGAGACGCGCAGGCGTACGGCAGCACCCGCAACGTGGTGATGACGACGGTGGCCGGCGGCGCGAACATCGTCGCGGCGAGGGATGCATCGATCCTGGCGACCGCGTTCGAGTACGCGAACGGCCGCTCCGCCACCAACGGCGGGGGAGCGCTCGGCTTCGCCTACGGCGACGCGCGCTTCTACGACGACGTCGTGAACGTCGTGCAGGTCGGTGGCCGGGTGTACGCCTTCCGCACCCTGCTCGTCGAGGCGCGGCACGGCATCGGCCTGTCCGTCACGGCCGGCGCCGACACCGGCGGCCTCGGTGCGGATGCCGACGCCAACGACACCACGGCCAACGGCATCCACGTCACCAGCGTCATCGTCGTCGAGCTCCTCGGCACCGCCCGCCTCTTCGCCGGGAACGCCTACCTCTGGGCTCACCAGGGACTGGGGCACCGCGTGCAGATCGCCGACGGCGCGATCATCGACGACGCGGCGATCGTCTCCAAGTACCGCGGCTACGCGCGGTCCGATGCCGACGCCACGGCCCTCGGCGCCGACAGCGACGCCGGCGCGACCGTCATCATCAAGGACCTCACCGAGGTCATCCTGCGCGGCGGGGCCGAGCTCACCACGTCCGACCGGGCGGACCTGCGGGCGATGCACGTGAACACCGACCTCGACGCCGTCGCCCGCGCCGACTGCTCCTGCGGCGGCGGCGACACCGACGCCCGGTCGCACATCGACTACCACTCCAGCGCGCGGGTGTCCGCCGAGGACGCGAGCGTCATCCGCACCGCCCTGCTGTGGGTGGAGGCGTTCCAGGTCGCCTCGGGCGGCGCGTACAACCGCGACCCCGACTCCGACGGCGGGCTGTTCGACGGCGGCAGCGAGGAGCACAACGGCACGACCAGCGCCGCGCGGAGCTTCCTCTGGGAGGCGACCGTCATCCTGCTCGGGGAGCCGAACCCGGTGCTCGTCGTCGACGAGAACGGCACCATCGTCGCGAAGACACGCAACGTCCACGTCCGCGGCTACGACCCGGTCGCGAACGCCTACACCGCGCTGCTCGCCGTCGGCGACACCATCGCCTCCGGCTCCTGGATCGTCGTCGGCGACCTCATCTACGACGAGGGCGGGAAGATCCACTTCCAGGCGAACGACGTCGGCGCGCTCGGGCCGAACAGCCAGATCCTCGGCAACGCCGGCGAGGTGCAGATCAAGCACACCTGGGACTCCGTCCTGCTGCAGAACGCATCGAGCCGCCGCTTCGTGATCAACGACATCGACGTCGTGCTCCTCGAGACGAACCCGGTGATGGAGGTCTCGGTCGGCTCCGTTCCGGACGTCGCCGGTGCGTTCAACCTCACCGTCGCCGAGCCCGCGGTCGATCCGAACGTCACCCTGATGCTCGTCGGCGCCGGTGCCTGGCTGCGCACCGCGATCACCGCCGAGGGCGGTCCGCAGACCTTCGACTTCGACATCGTGCACAAGTTCGCCCCGACGCACGTGGAGATCCTGAACGTCGCGGGCGGCACGGCATCCGACATCTGGCTCGACGGCGACATCGAGAACCCGATCGGCCTCACCGAGATCCGCAACGTCCGCGGCTCGATCCTCGTCGACAGCGCCCTCGACCTCGACGGCATCGAGTCGACCGGCGTCGACGCGAACCTGGTCTCGGTCTTCGCGACCCCCGGCGCCGACACCGACTACGAGCTCGTGCGCACCAACCGGTTCCAGATCGACTCCGACACCGGCTCCATCGGCCGCCAGGCGGGCCCCGGCGTCACCCGCGCCCCCATGGCGGTGGAACTCGTCCGGTTCCGTCACATCGACCCCGAGTACTGCGGCGCGAACCCTGTCCCGTGCCTCTTCGAGATCCAGCTGCAGGCGGATGCCGCGATCGACCTGGTTCTCGACATCACGGCCAACGAGCGCGGCCTCGCGGTGGCCGCGGCATCTCTCGCCTGGCAGATCGATCGCATCATCGCCGGGGACGACGTCGACGTCGTCGTGAACGACAGCATCCAGGGTGCCGACGCGCCGAGCGTCAACGGACTGAAGGTCTACCTGTACACACCGGACAACGGCCGCGGGGAGCCGGCATCCGGCAGCGCGATCGCCGGCTGGCCGCAGACCTTCCAGTACCACTTCCGTCCCGACGTCCCCGTCGTCGACTACGCCGCGATCCTCCGCGCGTTCGGCGTCGCGACCCGCACCCGCACCGACAGCACCTACACGTTCGGCGACGCCGGAGCGGCGTACGGCGACCTGCGGGCCGGAGACGACATCTCGGTGTGCCATGTGCCCAGCCGCGACTACACGAGCGCCGCCGACTTCGCGACCGCGCCCCAGCGCGCCTGCGACACGCGCAACCCGAGCACCCTCGACTACGCCCTGGGCGCGGCCACGACCACCGTGCACTTCGTCGCGTACCTCGACGGCGACGCCGTGCTGCCGTACCCGGCGCCCGTCTTCGACGACGACGACGGCATCGGCATCGACGTGCCGCAGGTGTTCCTCTCCACCAACGGGGACATCACCGCCGCCGAGCTCGCCGGCGACTTCTTCCTCGGCCACATCCACTCCTCGCAGGGGGACGTGACCCTCTACTCGCCGCAGCGCTTCGTCGACGCCGACGGGCGGCCCACCATCGACATCACGGGCGTCAACATCACCCTGTACGCCGGCACCGCCGGGGGCGTCGGCGGCATCGGCACACCGGGCGACTTCATCGAGATCGACACCTCCGTGCTCGACACCACGTGGGACAGCGTCGCGGACGGCGTGCTGCGCGCCTACGACGTCGACGCGGACGACACGCAGACACCCGGGATCCACCTCGACGAGATCGTCGGCGACATGCCGATCTGGGAGGTCTTCACAGCCGGCAGCACCGCCGTCGTCACCGGCAACGTGTCGCTGCGGACCCAGAGCGGCTCGATCCTCAACGCCAAGGTCGACGACACGGAGGACAACGTCCGCGGCGACACCGTCGACATGGACGCCAACGGCGGCTCCATCGGCCTCCAGTCCAAGGACGTCATGGTCGACTCCGGCCGCGCGCCCCCGTTCGGTTGCACCTACCTCAACTGCGGCAACAACCCCGTCACCGGGGCATCCGACCCCGCACTGGCGACCGCCGGCGACGACGTCGCCCTCGAGGCCACCGGCGGCATCTACTACACGGAGACGGACTCGTACCTCCGCCTCGTGCTCGCGCACTCGCTCACCGGGAACATCCGTCTCACCGTCCGCGAGACCGGCGCGCTCGACGAGGACCTCTACCTCATCCACAGCGGCACGGCCCGGTTCGCCGAATCGAACACCCGCGGACCGAACTCCGACATCGACGCACCGCGCGTCATCCCGAACGGCACGATCTTCGCCGAGACCGGCAGCGTGGAGCTCCGCGTCGGCGACGACGTCACCCTGCACCAGAACAGCCAGATCCTCGCGAACCTGTCCATCGACATCCGCGGCGACTTCGGCAACGCCGACACCGGCGGCGTCGGCACCGAACACGGCACCTCGATGATCCTCCGCGGTCGCCTCATCGCCGACTGCGTGGTCACCACCGGCGGCCCCGGCGACGAGCCGATGGGAGCCTGCGCCCCGTCCGCGGCCAACCCGGTGGCCGGCCGCCAGACCAACATCTGGGGCGGCAGCGACGTCGACGTCATCCAGTTCGGAGACCCGTCGGGCCTGGACGTCAGCCAGCCCGGCGCGAAGACCACGTGGGGGAGCGCGGGCTACATCTTCCTCGGCTCGAAGACCCTCGTCCACGGCAACGCGGACCTGACCTCGAACACCGCCGACGGCGAGGACGAGATCACCGTCTGGTATCTCCAGTCGATGAACGTCGTCACCAGCCCGACCGGCATGCAGTCCGGCACCGGCGCCGGGCACACCCTCAACCTCGACGGACAGGGCGAGACCGACCACTACGCGGTCTACACGAGCGGCAGCCACGGCAGCGTGCGCAACTACGTCATCAACGTGCTCGACAGCGGCCCCGCGAGCGACGGCGTCGACGAGCTGGACGTCTACGGCTACGACAACGCCGCCGCAGGCTACAACGGCCCCGCCGGTGCCACCGACGACATCTGGCTGCTGCGGGCTCTCACCTGCATCGACAACGAATCGCCGTTCGCCCTGAACGCCGGAGTCCCCGCCACCTGCGCGACGCCGACGGAACAGGCCGATCACCCGGCCTTCATCGCCCTGCTCGCCGGCAACGGCAACGCCGACGGCGGCATCGGCCTCTACCGCGACAGGATCCAGGGGAACGAGCCCAGCGCCCTCGTCCAGCGCATCACGTACGACCGCGCGCTCAACGGACGCATCACCGTCTTCGGACTCGGCGGCAACGACGCCTTCTACGTCGACGACACCCAGGCCACCATGACGCTCGACGGCGGCGCCGGCAACGACACCTTCCAGATCGGGCAGATCTTCGGCACGCAGCGCGACAGCCAGCCGGAGCCGGACGGGGGAGCGCTGCTCTCCGCCGACACCTTCCCGTCGCTCGTGCCCACGACCCGCGGCTGGCTGAGCCCGGGGGCGCACGCACCGCTGCTCGCCACCGGCGGCACCGGGAACGACCGCTTCATCGTCTACGCGAACCAGGCGGAGGTGCAGCTCAACGGCGACGACGACAACGACCTGTTCATCGTCCGGGCCTTCGCGATCGCCGCGGTCTGCGACACGAACGCCGACAACATCGCCGGCTGCGGTCTCAGCGACGTCGACTACCGGCCCGCCGGCGGCGCGTTCCCGCAGGATGCCGCCGACGGCGCCGACGACGGGCAGTGCGTGCTCGCGGGCGGCTACATCCGCTACGACAACAACGGCGACGACGTCTGCAACAACGCCGACGCCCACATCACCTACAACCACGCACCCGGCAGCAATGTCGACCTCGACCACACCATGTGGCAGGACGACGTCATCCCGCTCGACGCGAACGGCGTGGCCGTGCCGGTGATCGGCCTCGGCTTCTCCACGAACCGCCCGCTCGACATCCGCGCCGGCGGCGGCGAGGACGAGGTGCAGTACAACGTCAACGCCCCGGTGAACGTCGACGGCGGCACCGGATTCGACAAGCTCGTCGTGCTCGGAACCGAGTTCGCCGACGACTTCGCGATCACCGACCGCGCCATCTACGGCGCCGGCCTCAACGTGAAGTACACCACGATCGAGGTGCTGGAGATCGACGGCCTCGAGGGCGACGACCAGTTCTTCGTCCTCTCCACGGCCTTCGGCGTCGCGTACCGGGTCATCGGCGGCCTCGGCTCCGACCAGATCTCGGTGGCCGGCGACGTCACCGCCGACATCGTCACCCGGGAGCTCGAGGGAATCTCCGGCGCCGTCGACCACATCGTGCTCTCCGACGACCCGCGCTACGACGGCATCGTCGTCGACGGAGTGCCGTACAACCTCGCCACCCCGGAGTCCGGCGTCGTCGTCATCAAGGAGTCCGGCACCTCGACGAGCGTGCGCGAGGGGACGACGAGCGGACCGATCACGGAGCGCGACTTCTACACCGTCGAGCTCAGCCACGCGCCGACGTCGAACGTGTACGTCACCGTGTCCGCCGCACTCTCGCCCGACGAGGAGGCGCGCGACACGTTCGACAACCCGACCGGTTTCGGACTGACCGACGGCGTCGCGGACACCGTCTGGGTCTGCGTGGACACCTTCCCGTACGGCGACCAGTGCCTCACCGCGGCGCACTTCCAGCGTCACTACCTCCGCAACGGCGTCCTCGTCGACGAGGCCGGACGGGCCGTCGTCCTCACCTTCACCTCCGGCAACTGGAACATGCCGCAGCGCGTGTACGTCCGCGCCTACGACGACCTGCGCTCCGAGGGCGACCGCACCGTCGTCGTGCAGCACTCGGTCATCGCCGCCGACCCGATCGCCGACGCCGAGTTCCACGGTGCGGCCGTCCGCCAGGTGAACGTGCGCGTCTACGACGACGACACCCCCGGCGTCTACGTGACTCACGTCACCCCGTCGGCGTCGTGCACCGCGAACCACGCGACCTGCGTGCTGGACGACCGCGGCATCGTGATCGAGGGCAGCACCACCACCCAGCGCACCGACCAGGTGCTGGTCCAGCTCGCCAAGGACCCCGGCGCCCTCACGATCACCGTGAAGATCACGATGGATGCCGACTCGCAGCGCATCCTGCAGATCGTCGACCCCGGCCTCGGCGCCAGCCGCTGGACGAAGGTCACCGACGCCCTGCTCGGCACCTGGTACCTGCTGACGTTCGACTCCACCAACTGGGACGACCCGGTGCTGCTCACCCTGCAGGCGCGGAACAACCCGGAGCCGGGCGATCCCACCACGGCCGTGATCACATGGGGCCAGGAGTTCGCGACGAACGCGTACCGCTTCCCGAACCTCCGGTCCGGAAGCCAGCGCAGCGACGTCCTCGTCTACGACGACGAGACGGCGCAGGTCGTCACCATCCCGACCGGCACCGACACCGTGATCGTCAAGTGCGGCGACGCCACCTGCAGCGTTCCGGGGCTGCGCGACGGCTACGACATCCGGCTCACCACGGCGCCCAACGGAGACGTGCACGTGGTCATCACGCCCGACGGGCTCGTCGACGTGGTCTCCATCAACGGCGTCGCGATCAGCCCCGCCCAGTACGTGGCCATCGGCGGCGACATCCCCTCGCGGGTGTTCCTCGGCAACCTCCTCTTCGCCGGCAGCACCGTCACCCGGGCGAACGGCAGCGACACCGGCAGCTTCCTCGAGGACGGCCTCGCCGCCGGGATGCGCGTGCGCTTCGCCGCATGCACCACCCCCGCGATCGGCTACTACACGGTCCTCGCCGTGGCGCCCGACGGCAAGTCGTTCACGGTCACCGTCCCGCTCATCGGCTGCGGCGGCTCCGCCACCGGCACCTCGATCAACGCGCTCACCCGTCGCGGCATCTGGGACGGCACGGCGACCCTCGGCACCGCGACCGGCGACGACCTGCTGTCGCACCACCGGCTCACTCGCGCCGGCGGCGGCTGGCTCGCCGACGGCTTCCTCGAGGGGCAGTGGGTCGAGATCTGCGACGACTTCGGACACTGCGTCCGGGCGAAGATCCAGAACATCCGCGGCACGAACCTCGCGCACGACCAGCAGCTCGAGTTCCGGCCGGTGTCCTACGACGACCTCAGCACGCTCCTGGGCTCGCACTTCAGCGTCGTCCGCATCGCCGCCCAGGCGACGTTCACCGCGGCCGACTGGTACCTCGACCAGCGCGTCGAGCTGGAGGCCGACCTCGGCTACTACCAGCCGATCGTCCGCCAGGGCGTGAAGAACTTCCCGGCCTCGCAGCACCTGCTGACCCGCCTGCGCGGACCGCTCGCGGTCGAGGGCGGCGTCACCGGCGCCGACCGCTCCCTGGAGCTCGGCCTGAAGCTGCCGGGGGAGCAGGACGGCCCGCTGTTCGCCATCGCCACCCAGGCCCCCGAGTCGAAGCAGATCGACGTGCTCAACGTGTACGGCGACGGCAGCGTCGCCCACAACTGGGGCGTGATGACTTCGACGACGATCCGGGGTCTGGGAATGGCGAAGGACCTCGACTTCGGGGCGAGCTACGGCGGCGCCCAGGGCGAGACTTTCGGCGAGCCCCAGGTGTTCCCCGGCGGCATCAGCTTCGGCTCCGTCTCCTTCGTCGACGGCGAGTACCTCACCGACGGCGGCAGGAGCACGATCGAGGTGGTCAACCTCCTCCTCGGCTCCGGCAACGACCGCCTCGATGTGCAGGGCACGCTGCAGCCCGACGTGCCGGTCAAGCTGACGGGGACCGTCGTCCTCGCCGCCACCGCCGGCCCGTTCGGCGCCACGCACCGCCTCTCGCGCTCGGCGCCGTTCGACTGGAAGGCTCAGGGCTTCCTCGTCGGGCAGCCCGTCACCATCAGCGGCATGACCGGCCTGTTCCGGGTCGTGGGCTTCGGCGACGACGACCCGATGGACACCACCGACAACACCGTGATGTACCTCCAGCTGCTCTCCGGATCGGCGACCGCCGGCACCGCGCTGCGGACCGTCATCGCGCAGGACGTCCCGGTGACGATCACCGTCCCCGTCACGATCGCCGGAGGAACGGCCGGCGGCACCGTCACCCGCTCCAGCGGCAGCTGGATCGCCGACGGCTTCGTGGTCGGGCAGCTCGTGCGGATCGCGAATGTGACGGGCCAGTGGCGCCTCGTCGGGGTCACGGCCACCACGCTCACACTCGACCGCGGCGACGTCCTCCCGAGCATCGGGGCGCCCACGCCGCAGAACGTGTTCGTGCCGGGCCCGCACGGCGGCCTCACGACCGTCCACGGCGGCGGCAACACGCCGATCAGGACCGTGTTCGAGATGACGCGCACCGCGCCCACCGCGGCGCAGAGCACCGCGTTCCCGGGCGCGTCCCTCGTGCTCACCCGCCTCGACGGGCTGAACTGGGCCTTCAACGGGCTCCTGCCCGGCAGCGGCTACTACGCCGGCGACCCGTACCTGCACGCCTACCAGCACGTGCAGCTCGTCGGTGAGAACTTCACCCGGATGATCCTCGGCTTCCAGGACCTGCCGTTCGAGCAGTGCCCGTACGCCGACCCGTTCCCCGGCTGTGGCAAGGGCTCGATCATGATCCTCGGCGGCCCGAACATCGCCCCGGTCCCGCCGGTCGCCCTGCCTCTGGGCAGCGCGCTCCTCACCGATGTGCGTGCCGCGACCCCGGTGAAGATCGAGGTCACGACGCCGGTCGTGATCCGCACCTCCAGCCTGACCCGCACCGACGGCGGCAGCTGGGCGGCGGCGGGCTACAAGGTCGGCATGCAGGTGCGCGTCAGCGGCTTCGCAGGTCCCTTCACGATCTCGGCGCTCTCCGGGAACGTCATGACATTCGCGAACACCGCCTGGGCGCCCAGCATGCACATGAACGCGGCGGGCATCGCCGTCTGGCACGCGGTGAGCCTCACCGTCACCGCCTGGGACGAGTACCGCGAGTCGGCGGGCATCGCCATCGGCGGCGACATCCTCACCGTCTGCAACCGCGCCGCCCTGCTGTTCCGGATCGACGCCGACCTCGACGGCGCCGAGGACGACCCCGTCGCCTGCGACCCGGCGCACACCGCCGGTCCCGGCTCGCCGCTCGTGCTGTACGGCGACACCTCGCAGGACGGCGTCTGGTACTCGGGCACGCCCGGCGACAACCTCGGCATGGAGTTCGGTCCCAAGCCCTTCGACCCGTTCACACACATCCCGGACGGTGAGAACGAGGACGACGAGTGGATCTTCGGACTCGCGAACCCGTACGACCTCAGCGGCGACGACATCATCGACGCGTCCGGCCTCTTCGCCGAACTCGCCCCGGCATCGCTGCCGTCGGTCGGGATCACGGCCTACGGCGGCCTCGGCGACGATCTCCTCATCGGCAGCCAGGCCGGGGATCACCTCGCCGGCGGCTCGGGAGACGACGAGATCCGCGGTCAGCGCGGCGTCGACCACATCTACGGCGACTCGGGCGTGAACGTCGACATCCTCACCCGGGCGCTCGACATCGCGACGATCAACGGCAGCCCGCTTCCGACCGTCACCGGTGCCGGCTTCATCCCCAACGGCACGACGCTCACCCCGGTCGCCGGCGGTGTCACCGGCATCGTGGACGACCTGCTGGTCGCGGGTCACGACGTGCTCCACGGCGACGGCGCCGGCGGAGTCGGTCTCGGCACGTTCGCCGTGAACGCGGGCACGCAGCCGGAGAGCGCCTACGACGACATCGTGTTCGGCGACCACGGCGCGATCGACCAGGACGTGGCGGACCCGAACGAGCCCGATGCACGGCTGCAGAAGATCCAGACCACCGCGCTCTCCACGCTCATCCGCATCCGGAGCGTGAACCTCGACAAGGGCGGGGAGGACGTGATCTTCGGCGGCCTCGGTCGTGATGTGCTGATCGGCGGGGCCGGCCACGACATGGCCGACGGCGACGAGGCCGACGACATCCTCTTCGGCGACGCCGTCTGGTTCGACCGCTCCGACTGGCTGAGCGGCCGCTTCCAGACGCTGTGCGGCACGCTGCTCTACAGCCGCAGCGACATCACGGCGGCGGGGAACCTCTGCAACGGCCTGCACCCCGTGCCCACCGAGAACAACTCCGGTCAGCTGCTCGTCGACGGCGCACCGCGGCCCTATCGCGACCCCGACGGCGCACCGTGGTGGGCCGAGTACGACGTGACGAACCTGTTCCACGACGTCGCCGCCGACACCGGCACCAAGTGGGCGGGGACGTGGGGCAACGACCACCTCGCCGGCGGACAGGCGAACGACCTGCTGTTCGGGCAGCTCGGCGACGACGTGCTGCAGGGCGACGGCGACATCGACCGCGCTCACCGCCGCTGGATCGACGACCACGCCCAGGCGGTGCGCGTCGGCGCCTCGCGCACTCCGCTCGGCTGCGTCGGCACCCCCGGCGTGTCCCTGGTCTGCGACTACACCGGCATCCTCGTGGTCGTCGCCGCCGTCGAAGCCGGCACGGACGGCGAGGACTACATCGAGGGCGGTGCGGGGAACGACGTGGCCTTCGGCGGGCTCGGCCAGGATGACATCGTCGGCGGCTCGAGCGACTTCTTCAGCCTGGACACGGCGGACGAGCGCCCCGACGGTCTCGCGACCCCGGCGCTCCCGTACCTCCCCGGTCACGACCGCGGCGCCGACATCCTGTTCGGCGGCGCCGGCACCCGGATCGGCATCGCCGACCAGACGACCGGAGCCGGCAGCCTCGCCAGCACCCCGGTCACCGGCGGCTCGCTCGCCGACGCGACGACGACGGCGAACATGGACGCTCGCGACGCCGACACGATCGTCGGCGACAACGGCCGGATCATCCGCATCGTCGGCACCAACGGCAACGACGTCAACGGCAACGCCAACGTCGGCTCGCCGAACGTGCCGCCGACGACGGGCCCGAACTACGTCACGTTCGTGTACGACACCTACGGCGGGACGGCGGCCGGCGCCCAGCGGATCGTCGTCCGCGGCGTGCACCTCCTCGACTACACCGTCGGCGGTCCCGACTACCTGCCGCAGAACTTCGGCCTCGGCGTCGGCTCCGACTGCAACGGCTCGCCGACCCAGCCGACCTGCTCGCTCGTGCTCGACACGGCGACCGGGACCTGGCGGAACACCGTGTTCCCGAACGGCGGCGGCGCGCAGACCGGCGGGCGCGACGAGGTGCACGGCGAGACCGGAGACGACACCGTCTACGGCGGTGCCGACCACGACATCGTCTTCGGCGACGCCCAGAACGACGACATCATCGGCGGCTGGGGCAACGACTGGATCTCCGGCGGCACCGGATCCGACGGCATCCTCGGCGACGACGGGCGCATCTTCACCAGCCGCAACACCGGATGCTCGGTGGCGTCGACCGCCGTATGCGCCGAGTACGCCGAGCCGCTGTACGGCATCCTGCGCCTGCGCACCGTGGACCCGGACACGAAGACCAGCCAGGGCGACGTGCTCGGCGAGTACATCTACACACCGGGTCAGGTGCAGACGGCCACCATCAACGTCGCAGGCGCGCTCGTGAAGAGCGTGGATCTCACCGTGTACAACCTCGGCCCCGACACGAACCAGAGCCAGCAGCACGTCGCCAACCAGCCGACCTACGACGCCAACAACTCCGACGACATCATCTTCGGCGGCTGGGGCGGCGACTGGATCCACGGCGGCGCCGGCGACGACGCGATCAGCGGCGCCGAGGCGATCGGCGTCGGCGGCACCGGCGGCTACGCGCAGCACTTCGACGCCGACGGCGACCCGATCGGCATCGAGTACATCGACTTCGCCCACCCGTGGAACCCGGGAGACGTGCTGCACTTCGGCGCCGACACCAACCCCTGGCACGCGAACAACCACAACGAGCTGCGCCTCGGCGAGTTCTACCTGTACGACGAGTACGACCCGCGGCGGGCGATCCTGTTCGACGGGGCCGGCTCGGTGTGGCGCTGCACGTCCACCTCGCCCAGCGGCCACACCTGCACCGGCAGCCCCGACCGCGCACTCTTCCCGCACCAGTTCTTCCTCAACAACGAGGACCTCACCGGAGACCACGTCACCGCGTGCATCGCGGTCGACAACCAGGGCAACTGCACCGCGACGACGAGCACGCAGCGCTCCGACGGGAACGACGTGATCTTCGGCGACCTCGGCAACGACTGGCTCGTCGGCGGCACCGGGCAGGACACGCTCTGGGGCGGCTGGGGCAACGACCTCCACAACGCCGACGACGACCTGCATTCCGGATGCATCACCATGCAGCCGAACGGCACCTGCACCCAGACCGGTGACACCTGGCTCAACAACACGCCCGACGGCGTCAACTCGAGCTTCCAGGACCGCGTCTACGGCGGCGCCGGCCTCGACATCCTCATCGGCAACACCGGCGGCGACCGCCTCATCGACTGGGTCGGCGAGTTCAACTCCTACGTCGTGCCGTTCTCCCCGTTCGGCATCGCGACGGTGAGCCGCCAGGTCGAGCCGCAGCTGCCCGAGTTCCTGTACGCACTCAGCCGCAGCCAGGGCGTCGACCTGACGCGGTGGAGCGACGAGGGCACGGAAAAGGCGCGCAACGGCGAGCCCTACGGCGAGCTGGGGCTCATCACCCAGCACGATCACAACCACTGGCAGACGCAGACCGGCGGGCCGACCGACCCGCAGGCGGGCAACATCCCGGGCGGGCGCAGGGACACGCTCCGTGGCTCGGACTTCAACGACGGCACGCTGCAGGGCTTCGCGACCGACTCGGGTGTGTTCACGGTGCAGCAGGGCGTGCTCAAGGTCACGGCCGCCTCGAACAGCGGCGACGCCATCGCGGTCTGGTACTCCGACGCGTACAAGAGCGTGTACTACGAGCTCTCGGCCAAGATCTCGATGGACAAGCCCACCGGAGGGTGGAAGGCGAACGCCTACGTGGTGTTCGACTACTTCGGCCCGATGGACTTCAAGTTCGCCGGCATCGACCAGTCCACGAACAAGGTGGTCATCGGGCACCGCGCCAGCTGGGGCTGGGCGGCGCTCGCCCAGGGAGCCGTCCCCGGCGGGGTGAAGGCCGGCACGTACTACGACCTGAACGTCGTGGTGAACGGACTCGTCGTGACCGTGACGATCAACGGGAAGAACGCGCTCTCGTACACATTCCCGCCGCGGATGCTGAACGGCGACCAGGTCGCCCTGAACAAGGGTCTCGCGGGTTTCGGCTCCGATCAGGCGCGCGGCTGGTTCGACAACATCGCCCTCACCGTCATCGCACCGGCCATCACCGTCGATCGCACCGAGTACTTCGACGGGACACCGCAGACCCGGGCCGAGCAGCAGACGGGCACCTGGACCACCACCCCGGACGGACGCTACGCCGGAACGGCGGATGCCACCGGCACGGCGATCTCCCTGATCGGCGTCGTGCCGGAAGGGCAGACCGCGGTCCCGGGCTTCGACGCGACGAGCTATGTGGAGCTCGAGGCGCGCCTGCGCGCGCTCGGCGTCACGGGATTCGTGTTCGACTGGTACTCCGCATCCGACCACAAGTTCGTCGCCCTCGACGCCGCGGGTCAGCGGGTGCTGATCGGGCACGTCGCCCGCGGCGCCCGCATCGTCGACGCGGTGATCGCCCGCGCGATCGCGGCCGGCTCGGAGTACACGCTCAACGTGGTGCTGAAGGCGACCGTCGTCACCGTGACCCTGAACGGCCAGGTGCTCGCGTCGTTCGCGTACAACTCACCGCTCGGCGACGGCCGGCAGGGCGTGTTCGGGCTCGGCGCGGGCGTGGTCGCCTCGGTCGACGAGTACCGGATGAAGACGGATGACGACGCCTACGCCGGGTCTCCGCCGGCGCCGCAGTCCGTGTCGATGTCGGACGCGACGGTGACGGAGGGTCGCGCGGGGACGACGAAGACGGTCACCCTGACGGTCACGCGCTCCTCGGGAGAGGGCGTGCTCTCGGTCGGGTGGACATCCGACCCCGGATCCACTGCGAACTTCGGGTCCGACGTCACGGGACCCACCTCCGGAGTGATCACGTTCGCGGAGGGACAGACCACGGCGACCCTCACATTCACCGTGATCGGCGACGCCGTCGCAGAGGGCACCGAGACGTTCGCCGTGCGCCTCCTCGGGTCCAGCACCGTGAACCTCAAGCGCTCCCGGGGCCTGGTCACAATCCTGGATGACGACGGCTCGACCTGAGCCGCCCCGCAAGCTCTGGCGGGTCGGGCCCTACCTCCCCCGGGGGTCCCGACCCGCCAGTCAGTCAGTCAGTCAGGACTGCGCGTCCGGCACTCGGATCATGATCTCCTGCGCCACTGTGGCCACGAGCTCTCCGTCCCGCGTGTAGATCCGCCCGTTCGCGAGGCCCCGCCCGCCGCGCGCGTTCGGCGACTCCTGCACGTACAGCAGCCACTCGTCGACGCGGGCCGGCCGATGCCACCACATCGCGTGGTCGAGGCTCGCGACCTTGAGGCCGGGCAGCGCCCAGTACACGCCATGTGCGCGCAGGATCGACTCCTGGATCGTCATGTCGCTCAGGTAGGCGAGCGCGGCGCGGTGCAGTCGAGGGTCGTCCGGCAGCGGGGCGCGCATCCGCATCCACACGCACTGGTGCGGCACGCGCTTCTCGTCGCTCGGCAGGAACAGCGGCGCCTCGACATGACGGATGTCGGCGGCGCGGTCGCTGAGCATCCTGCTGGTTCCCGGCGGCAGCCCGTCGACCCGGTCTTCGTCGGAGAGCAGAGATTCGGGGGAGGGGACGTCCTCCGGCATGGGCACGGCGTGCTCCAGTCCCGGGTCCGCGTCCTGGAAGGACGCGATCATCGAGAAGATCGGCACGCCGTTCTGATACGCCTGCGAACGGCGCGTCGAGAACGAGCGTCCGTCATGGATGCGGTCGACGGCGATCGTGAGGCCCTGCGTGGCGTCGCCGGGGCGGAGGAAGTAGCCGTGCATCGAGTGGACGGCGCGATCCTCCGGGAGCGTCCGCTCCGCGGCCAGCAGGGTCTGCGCCAGCACCTGACCGCCGTAGATCCGGCCGGACGGCATCGGGTGCGACGACCCGGTGAAGATGTCCTCGGTCGTGCGAGCCTGCGTCGCGTCCAGATCGAGCACGTCGAGCAGCTGCCGGACGGTGCGGACGGCGTGGTCATCTGGCTCGGTGGGGCGCATGAGTTCCTTCCCGCGACTGCGTCCGCCGCTGGCATTGCTAGTTTAGAGGGCGTGCCGCATCACCTGCTCCTCGCCGACGCCGACACGTCCAAGGACGTCCTGACCTTCTTCGGCAGGGCGTCCCGGATCGGCGACGAGGGGGTCCGGCTGCAGGCGGCGCGCGGGGTCCTCGCGCTCACGGCCGCCGCACTCGCCCCGCACGGTCTCTTCGATCACACGCCGACGGTGCTCGCGATGCGGATCGTGCACGCGGACCCCGAGCTCGAGTGCGACGTCGTCGTCGGCTCGCTCGGGACCACAGACGACGACCGCGCGCTCGCGCTCCCGGAGACGGGGCTCTCTCCGGCCTGGGCCGGCGTCGCCCCGCCGCGGGGAGCGTGGGAGCAGACCGCGACGCTGCCGGCATCCCTCATCGCGCAGCGCGCGCAGTGGGGCATCAGCGCCGTCGCCCGCGGCGCGGCGCCAGGGGCGGGGGAGGAGGCCGTGCGAGCCCTCCGCGCCGCCATCTGGGGGGAGCCCGACGAGGACCTCGGCGGTCTTCCGCGCGGTGTGGCCTTCGCCGCTGACGCCTTCGGCTTCATCTCGGGCGAGGAGGAGGTCCCGGTGCTGCGCTCCGGCCGCTGGACCCGTCTGCCGTTCCGCCGTGGGCACGTCCTCGCGCGCGGCCCCGTCGCCACCGGGCTCACGGCCGTGCGCGGAACGGGCTCGGCGGAGTAGCCCTCAGCCGGCGGCGGCCCTGCCGGCCTGCCGTCCGGAGAACAGGCAGCCGCCGAGGAACGTGCCCTCGAGCGCGCGGTAGCCGTGCAGGCCCCCGCCGCCGAAGCCGCTCGCCTCTCCCGCGGCGTAGAGCCCCGGGATGACTGCGCCGCCGGCATCCAGCGCGCGCCCGTCGAGGTCGGTGTTGATGCCGCCGAGGGACTTCCGCGTGAGGACGTGGAGCTGCACGGCGACGAGCGGACCGGCAGCCGGGTCCTGCAGCCGATGCGGGGCCGCGGTGCGGATCAGCCGATCGCCCCGGTATCCGCGCATCGAGCGCAGCATCCCGATCTGGGCGTCCTTCGCGAACTCGTTGTCGATCTCCCGATCGCGGGCGACCACCTCCCGGCGGACGCGATCGATGTCCAGGAGCTCACCGCCCGGATGCCGGCGCATCTGCTCGAGAAGCGTCTCGAGGTCGTTCTCGACGATGAAGTCCTCGCCCTCATCGAGGAACGCCTGCACAGGACCTGTCGGTCCCTTCGCCAGCCGGGACTTCAGCAGCAGCGGGATGTCCTTGCCGGTGAGGTCGGGATTCTGCTCGCTTCCGGAGAGTGCGAACTCCTTCTCGACGATCTGACGTGAGGTGACGAACCATGAGTGGTCATGCCCCGTCGAGCGCAGATGGGCGAGGGTGCCCAGCGTGTCGAACCCGGGGAAGAGGGGCACGGGAAGCCGGTGGCCAGTGGCGTCGAACCAGAGCGACGACGGACCGGGCAGGATCCGGATGCCGTGCGCCGGCCACACCGGATTCCAGTTCCGGATGCCCTCCACGTAGTGCCACATCCGATCGCCGTTGATCAGGCGCGCCCCGGCGGCGGAGCTGACGGCCTGCATCGAGCCGTCCACGTAGGCGGGGACGCCGGTGAGCATGTGCTCGGGCGGCGTGCCGAGCCGATCCGGCCAGAATGCGCGCACCAGATCGTGGTTGCCGCCGATGCCCCCGGAGGCGACGATCGTCGCACCCGCGACGATCTCGAAATCGCCGATGACGTCGCGCGAGGACTCCTCACCGCGTGCGGCGCCGCTGGACGCCAGTATGCCGCCGCGCGCCCCCGTGACCGTGCCGCCGGTGACGAGGAGCTCGGTGACGCGGTGACGGGGGAGGATCGTCGCCCGACCTTCTCTCTCACCCTGCTCGACGGCGGCGGCGAAGGGAGCGACGACCCCAGGACCGGTGCCCCAGGTGATGTGGAAGCGCGGCACCGAGTTGCCCGGCCCGAGCGCCCCGTAGCCGCCGCGCTCGGCCCAGCCGACCACGGGGAAGAACCCGACGCCGCGTTCGCGCAGCCAGGCGCGCTTCTCGCCGGAGGCGAAGTCGAGGTACGCCTCGGCCCAGCGTCGCGGCCAGTGGTCCTCGGGGCGGTCGAAGCCGGCGTTGCCGAACCAGTCCTGAGTCGCGAGCGCCAGGGAGTCCCGGATGCCCATCCGGCGCTGCTCGGGGGAATCGATGAGGAAGAGCCCGCCGAACGACCACCAGGCTTGCCCGCCGAGGTTCGTGCGCGGCTCCTGGTCGACGATGACGACGCGGCGGCCGGCATCCAGCGCCTCCGCCGCCGCGACCAGCCCGGCCAGCCCCCACCCGATCACCAGGACGTCTGCGGACAGGGGCGTGGTCGTCATGTGCTCTCCGTGGAATCCTGACGTGTGCGGGTCTCGAGCGGCGGCCGTCCGTCGGCTGCCGCGCCGATGCCGGACGGTTCGAATGTGTTCACCATGGCATAGGCGGCGCGCTCGAGGTAGTCCCAGAGCGTCGATTCGTGCAGGGGCGACAACTGCGCCTCATCCACGGCGGTGCGCATGTGACGCAGCCAACGATCCCGGGCGTCGGGGTCCACGTGGAACGGCATGTGGCGCATGCGCAGACGCGGGTGCCCGCGGGTCTCGCCGTAGGTCGTGGGGCCGCCCCAGTACTGGGCGAGGAACAGCGTGAGGCGCTCCGCCGCCGGCCCGAGGTCCTCCTCGGGGTACATCGGCTTCAGCACGGGATCGAGCGCCACCTCGCGGTAGAACACGCTCACGATGCGCTCGAAGGTGGCCATGCCGCCGACCTCGTCGTAGAAGGTCACTTCGCGTCTCCCTCGCCGGTGGTCTTCTTGCGCCGCCAGATCCCGCGCTCGGGCACCGGCGGCACGCCGGTGATCGCATTCGGGCGGGTCTTCGGCGGGTTGGCGCCGCGCACCCGCCGGGCGCCGTCGAGACCCGTCGGGACGACGTCCACCAGGCTCGGCACCGCGATCTCCTTCTCGATCAGCGCGGCGCGCAGCCGGCGCCGGAGCTCCTGCGCGACGTCGTCCTTGGCGTTGGCGCGCGCCTTGATGACGATGCGGACGACCAGTGCGTCGCCGCCGATCGACTCCAGCCCCCACAGCTCGGGCTTCTCCACGATGCGGGTGCGCCACTTCGGGTCCTTGGCGAGCCCCTGCGCCGTCTCCAGCATCGTCTGCTCGACGAGCTCCAGATCGGAGTCGGCCGGCACGCCGAGGTCGATGATGGCGCGGGCCCAGCCCTGCGACATGTTGCCGATCCGCAGCACCTCGCCGTTGCGCACGTACCAGAGCGTGCCGTTCACGTCGCGGACCTGCGTGATCCGGACGCTGACGTACTCGACCACGCCGGTGGCGAGGCCGAGGTCGACCACATCGCCGATGCCGATCTGGTCCTCCGCGACGATGAACATGCCGTTCAGCACATCTTTGACGATGTTCTGCGCCCCGAAGCCGAGACCCGCGCCGACGGCGGCGGTGAGGAGCGTGAGCGAGCCGAGCAGGCTCGGGGCCAGGAAGTTGATCACCAGCACCACTGCGATGACGACGAGCATCACGTTCACGATGTTCTGCAGGATGGTGCCGAGCGTGCGCGTGCGCTGCACGAGTCGCATGTCGGCGAGCGGGGAGCGCTCGAGGGCCTGCGTGTCGTCGACGGATGCCTTCGACTTGGCGCTGTCGACGATCCGGTGCACGACCCGTCGGATGACGAACCGGAGCACGAACGCCGCTGCCACGCAGCTGGCGATGATGATGGCGACGGTGAGCAGGCTCCCGCCGACGTCCATGAGCACCTTCAGCACCTTCGCCCAGGTGCTGGGGTCGGTCGGGTCAGGCGGCGGGGTCGTTTCGAAGGGCAGCATCACTTCAGATAGTAACGATCAGGCCTCTGCGCGGGCTGGACGCGCCGCGGCAGAGGCCTGAACGTGAGAGAGCCGGAGCGTCAGTCGTCGGCGTCGCGAGACTGCGCGGCGAGGGAGCGCTCGACGTCGGCGAGGTTCTCCATCACGAGACGGCGGAGGGCGGGTGCGGCATCCTGGTGCGCGGACAGCCAGGCGCGGGTCGCGTCGCGCAGCGCGGCGTTCGCCAGCGCGGTCGGGAACAGCCCGACGATCAGGTACTGCGCGATCTGGTACGTGCGCGACTCCCAGATCGGCAGCAGCATGTCGAAGTACGAGGGCACGAACTCGCCGAGGACCTCGACGCCCGCAGGGTGCACGAAGCCGAGCGCCGCGGAGCGCACGATCGTGTTCGGGGCATCGTCGCGCTCGATCAGGGATGCCCAGGCGGCCTTCTTCGACTCGAGATCGGGCAGCGCCGCCCGTGCCTGCGCGGCGAACTCCGCACCCTTGGCGGTGTTGTCAGCCGCGAGCGCGGCGTCGATCGTGGCGGCATCCGTCGCGCCGATCGTGGCGAGGCCGACGAGCAGCTGCCAGCTGAGGTCGGCATCGATCTCCAGGCCGGGCAGCGTGCTCTCACCCGAGCGCAGGCGTCCGACGATGCCCGCGTGCTCCGGGGTCACGAGGGAGCCGGCGAAGGCGGTGACGAACTGCAGCTGGCTGTCGCTGCCCCCCTCCGCGCCCTCGGCGAGGGCCCACAGCCCGTCCGCGACCTTCTGGCGCGCCTCCAGACGGCGCTCCGGGGCGACGTAGAGCGTCGCGGCGGTGCGCAGCTGCGCGAGCGTCGTGCGCACGGTGGTGGACTCGCTCTCGCGGCCGATGTTGCCGAGGACCAGGTCGATGTAGTCGGACGCCTTGCTCTCCGCATCGCGGGTCTGGTCCCATGCGGCGCCCCAGACGAGGGAGCGGGCCAGCGGGTCGCTGATGTCGGCGAGGTGCGCGATGGCGGTGGCGAGCGAGCGCTCGTCCAGGCGGATCTTCGCGTACGCGAGATCGTTGTCGTTGAGGAGGACGAGGTCGGGGCGCTTGAGGCCGTGCAGCTCGGGGATCTCGGTGCGATCTCCGTCGACGTCGACCTCGGCGTAGTGCGAGCGGACCAGCGCGCCGTCCTGCAGCGTGTAGAAGCCGATGCCGAGGCGGTGCGGACGGATGGTCGGGTAGTCGGCCGGGGCGGTCTGCGTCACGGCGAAGCGCGAGATCGTGCCGTCGGCGTCCTCCGCGATGACCGGCTCCAGCGTGTTGACGCCCGCGGTCTCCAGCCACTTCTTCGACCAGGTGCCGAGGTCGCGGCCGCTGGTGGCCTCGAGCTCGACGAGCAGGTCGCTGAGCTCGGTGTTGCCCCAGGAGTGCTTCTGGAAGTACTGGGAGACGCCGGCGAAGAACGCCTCGATGCCCACCCAGGCGGCGAGCTGCTTGAGGACGGAGCCGCCCTTGGCGTAGGTGATGCCGTCGAAGTTGACCTGGACGTCTTCGAGGTCGTTGATCTCGGCGACGATCGGGTGCGTGGAGGGCAGCTGGTCCTGGCGGTAGGCCCAGGTCTTCTCCATCGCGTTGAACGTCGTCCACGCCTCGGTCCACTCGGTGGCCTCGGCGGTCGCGATGGTCGACGCCCACTCGGCGAACGACTCGTTCAGCCAGAGGTCGTTCCACCACTTCATGGTGACGAGGTCGCCGAACCACATGTGGGCGAGCTCGTGCAGGATCGTGACGACGCGCCGCTCCTTGACGGCATCCGTCACCTTGCTGCGGAAGACGTACGTCTCGGTGAAGGTGACCGCGCCCGCGTTCTCCATGGCGCCGGCGTTGAACTCCGGCACGAACAGCTGGTCGTACTTCGCGAACGGATAGGGGACGCCGAACTTCGACTCGAAGTAGGCGAAGCCCTCGCGGGTCTTGTCGAAGATGTAGTCGGCGTCGAGGTGCTGCCACAGGCTCTTGCGGCCGTAGACCCCGAGCGGGACCACCTGGCCGGACGCGCTGGTCAGCTCAGAGAAGGTGGCCTCGTAGGGGCCCGCGACGAGGGCCGTGATGTACGAGGAGATGCGCGGGGTGGGCTCGAAGCCCCAGGTGGCGACCGACTTGTCGTCGTGGACGATCGGCTCGGGCGTGGGGGAGTTGGACACGACCTTCCACGCGGCGGGCGCGGTGACGGTGAACTGGAACGTCGCCTTCAGGTCGGGCTGCTCGAAGACCGCGAACACGCGGCGGGAATCGGGCACCTCGAACTGCGAGTACAGGTAGACCTCGCCGTCGACGGGATCGACGAAACGGTGCAGTCCCTCGCCGGTGTTCGTGTAGACGCAGTCGGCGTCGACCACGAGCACGTTCTCGGCCTGCAGGTTCGACAGCGCGATGCGCGCGTCGGCGTAGACCTCGCTGGGGTCCAGCTGCTCGCCGTTGAGGGAGATCTCGCGGACCTCGCGGGCGATCAGGTCGATGAAGGTGAAGCTCTCGGGCGTCGCCGTGAAGCGGACGACGCTGCGAGAACCGAAGACCTCGGCACCCTTCGTCAGATCGAGGGCGACTTCGTACGACTGCGTGTCGATGACGTCGCGGCGCTCCTGCGCTTCGATGCGGGTGAGGTTCTCTCCAGGCACAGCTCTACTCCCAGGGGTGAGGGGATGTGACCGCAATCGTGGCGCAGTTGGCGCCCGCGGCAACCATGACAGCCTACGCCAGGTGCGGCATTCCGCCGTTCCGGGAATCTCATAGGCTCCGGGATGGAAGGATGGAGGGGTGACTGCGATCGATCCGAATGTCGTCCCCTTCGCCTCTCCTGCCGCGGCAGGAGGCGCTCCCATCGTCACCCAGCCGGTCGCCTACGACGGCATCCTGCTGGCCGGCTTCGGCGGGCCGGAGGGGCAGGATGACGTGATCCCGTTCCTGCGCAACGTGACCCGCGGGCGCGGGATCCCCGATGAGCGCCTCGAGGAGGTCGCCCACCACTACCGGCACTTCGGCGGCGTCAGCCCGATCAACGCGCAGAACAGGGCGCTCAAGGCGGCGCTGGAGGACGAGCTGGCCCGTCGCGGCCACGACCTGCCCGTCTACTGGGGCAACCGCAACTGGACCCCCTACCTCGAGGACGCGGTGCAGGAGGCCGCCGCGAACGGCGACACGACTCTGCTGGCCTTCGCGACCAGCGCCTACAGCTCGTTCTCCAGCTGCCGTCAGTACCGGGAGGACTTCGCCCGCGTCCTCGAGGCCACGGCGCTCGGCGACACGGTGGCGATCGACAAGATCCGGCCGTTCTACGACCACCCCGGTTTCGTCGAGGCGTTCGAGACCGGCGTGCGCGAGGCGATCGAGGGCTTCCTCGGCGACGGCGTCGCCCCGGCCGGCATCCAGATCCTGTTCTCCACGCACAGCATCCCCACCGCCGACGCGGAGCGCTCAGGGGCCCGCGACATCGACTGGGGTCCCGGCGGCGGCTACGCCGCTCAGCACGAGGCCGTCGCGGCCTGGGTGATGGACCGGGTCGCGCAGACGCTCCCCGCCGCCAGGGAGGTGCCATGGGAGCTCGTCTACCAGTCCCGCTCCGGTCCCGCCTCCCAGCCCTGGCTCGAGCCCGACGTCTGCGACGTCATCGGCGAGCTGCCCGGTCGCGGACGCCAGGCCGTCGCCGTGGTGCCCGTGGGCTTCATGAGCGACCACATGGAGGTGCTCTGGGACCTCGACACCGAGGCGGCCGAGGCCGCGGAGGAGGCGGGGCTCCGCTTCGTCCGCACGCCGACACCCGGCGTGTCGCCCGCCTTCGTCGCCGGCATCGTCGACCTCATCGAGGAGCGCCTCGAGGGGCGTCCGCTCGAGGCGCGCAAGGCCGTCACCGGTCTCGGCGGAAGCTTCGACGTCTGCCGTCCCGGATGCTGCGAGAACATCCGCGCCGGGTTCAAGCCCGCGGCTGCCGGGATCGCCCCGTAATCGCGGGATTCCGCGTCCGACGCCCTCAATAGGATGGAACCCATGCGCATCCACATCGCCACCGATCACGCCGGTCTCGACTTCTCGACGCAGCTGCAGGAGCACCTCCGCGCCGCCGGGCACGAGGTCGTCGACCACGGGCCGATCGAGTACGACGCGGTGGACGACTACCCCGCCTTCTGCATCCGCGCCGCGCAGGCGGTGGTCGCCGACCAGGCGGCGGGCGTCGAGGCCCTCGGCGTCGTCTTCGGCGGCTCCGGCAACGGCGAGCAGATCGCGGCGAACAAGGTGCAGGGCATCCGCGCCGCCCTCGTCTGGAACGTCTCCACCGCCGAGCTCGCCCGCGAGCACAACGACGCCAACGTGATCTCGATCGGCGCCCGCCAGCACACCTTCGACGAGGTCGCGACCTTCATCGACACGTTCATCGCGACGCCCTTCTCGGGCGACGAGCGGCACGTGCGCCGGATCGGACAGATCGCCGATTTCGAGCGGGACGGATCGCTCCTGCCGGACCCGCGGGCCTGAGATGCCCGAGGGGCACTCCGTCCATCGGATCGCGCGCCAGTTCGACCGGAACTTCGTCGGGAAGACGCTGATCGCGTCCAGCCCGCAGGGGCGGTTCGCCGAGGGGGCCGCGGTCCTGGACGGTCGCGAGGCGGTCAGCGTCCAGGCCGTGGGGAAGCAGATGTTCCTCGAGGCCGAGGGCGACGTCTGGCTCCGCGTGCACCTGGGACTGTACGGCGCGTGGGACTTCGCGGGAGAGATCCTCGTCGACCCGACGATCGCCTCCGCGAACGGCCGGATGGGGCAGACCAACCAGCGCGGCACCGTCCTCGACGAGCCGATCCTCGATGACGCGGGGGAGAACTCGCTCGCATCGATCGGCGCCCCGCGGCGCACCCGCGTGCACGTGCGCATGTCGGAGCAGACGAAGGGTCTCGCCGATGAGGGCATGGAGTGGCCGCCGCCGATCGTCGGGCAGGTGCGGCTGCGCCTGATGACCGACATCACCGCCGCCGACCTCCGCGGTCCCACCGCCTGCGTGCTGCAGACTCCGGAGGAGATGCTCGCCACCGTGGCGAAGCTCGGCCCCGACCCGCTGGTCGGGGATCCGGTGGAGAACGAGGAGCGCTTCGTCCGCACCGTGCGCAAGAAGCAGACGGTCATCGCCCTGCTCCTCATGGATCAGGCCGTCGTCAGCGGAATCGGCAACGTGTACCGCGCTGAGATGCTCTACCGTCAGCGGCTCAACCCGCACACGCCGGGACGTGACGTCCCCGAGGACGTCGTCCGGGCGCTCTGGCGCGACTGGGTGCGGCTGCTCGCCATCGGCGTGGAGACCGGGCAGATGATGACGATGGACGATCTGTCGCCGGAGCAGTACCGCGCAGCGATGGCGAGCCGGGACGACCGGCACTGGGTCTACCACCGCGCGGGCCTGCCCTGCCGCGTGTGCGGCACCGAGATCGCACTGGAGGAGATCGGGGCACGCAAGCTGTACTGGTGCCCGCGCTGCCAGGCCTGACCGTGCGGCCGTAGGCTGAAGGGATGCGCCAGAACCCCAGCTTCACGCTCGCGGACGTCGCCGAGATGCGCCGCGTCATCAACGCGAATCCGTGGGCCACGATCGCCAGCGACGGCCCCGAGGGCATGGTCGCCTCGCACTACGCCGTGCTGCTGGACGAAGAGCGCGACGACCTCACCGTCGTCGGTCATGTCGGGCGTCCTGACGACCTCATCCACGGCATGGGCGAGCGCGAGCTGCTGGTCGTCTTCCAGGGGCCGCACGGGTACATCTCGCCCGGCTGGTACGGAGACGTGCCGGCGGTGCCGACCTGGAACTACACCGCCGTCCACCTCGCCGGCGTGCCCGAGATCCTCACGGCCGAGGAGAACCTGACCGTCCTCGACCGCCTCGTCGATCGATTCGAGCGCCGGATGCCGGATCCGCGCCGCATGTGGGAGCGTCCGAACGACGCCGCCTTCGTCGAGCGCCTCGCAGCCGGCACGGTCGGCTTCCGGCTCACACCCACGCGCGTCGTCGCCAAGCGCAAGCTCAGCCAGAACAAGCCGGCCGAGACGATCGAGACCGTCATCGCCGAGCTCGAGGGCGACGGCCCGTACGCGCAGCCGGCGCTGGCCCACGAGATGCGTCGCGCGCAGGATGCCCGCACGGGGGCGGCCCGATGACGGCTGTGGGCGCGCAGATCGCGATGATCAGGGCCGCGCGCGTCGCCGGCCCTGGGCGGGAGTTCCTCGTCGACGAGGACCCCGTGGACATCGTCATCGAGGACGGCAGGATCGCGGACATCGCACCCACCGGCGTGCTCCGCAGCGCGGGAGAGGTGCTCGACGCCGACGGCGGCTGGGTGATCCCCGGACTCTGGGACAACCACGTGCACACCGTGCAGTGGGCGCTGTCCGCAGAGCGGGAGCGGCTCGGCGCCGCGAGCTCGGCCGCGGAGGCGGCGGCCATCATGGGGGCTGCGCGCCCGCTGCCGGACGGCAGGCTGGTGGGGGCCGGGTTCCGAGACGCACTGTGGCCCGACGCCCCCTCGCTGGAGATGCTCGACGCAGTGACGGGGGAGACGCCCGCCTATCTCATCAACGCAGACGTGCACAGCACCTGGCTGAACTCCGCAGCGCTGCGGCGGGAGGGATTCGACAGCGTCGACGGGATGCTCCGCGAAGAGGATGCGTTCGAGATCTCGCGGCGGCTGAACGCCGCCGACCCGGAGCACGGCGATCGCGCGGTGCGCCTGGCCGGTGAGCGGGCGGCGGCTCGCGGGGTCACGGGTCTGGTCGACTTCGACATGGCGTGGAACGCGGACGCGTGGCCGCGCCGAGTGGC
This sequence comes from Microbacterium hydrocarbonoxydans, assembly GCF_011752045.1. GTDB lineage: Bacteria > Actinomycetota > Actinomycetes > Actinomycetales > Microbacteriaceae > Microbacterium. The sequence goes on along the minus strand of NZ_JAAKXW010000001.1, from coordinate 516,222 downwards.
CGCCGGCTTCGACGCGCACCGCGTCGAGTTCTCCGTCTACCCGTTCGACCTGGAGCGTGCGATCGCGGCGGGCCTGCGCACAGGCGATCTCCGCGAGGAGCCGGATGCGCCCAGGCCGGCGCGCGGACTGATCCATGTCGGATCGCTCAAGATCATCACGGACGGCTCCCTGGGGACGCGCACCGCGGCCTGCTCCCACCACTATCCCGGTGATCCGTCGAACTTCGGGGTGCTCACCGTGCCGCCCGCCGATCTCGTCGCCCTGCTCACGATCGCGACCGGGGCCGGCCTCTCCGTCGCCGTGCACGCCATCGGGGATCGGGCCGTGACGGCCGCCCTCGACGCCTTCACCGCGACCGGAGCGTCAGGGACCGTCGAGCACGCCCAGCTCGTTCGCCACGCGGACCTGGCGCGCTTCGCCCGCCTCGGGGTGATCGCCAGCGTCCAGCCGCAGCACGCCCTCGACGACCGCGATCTCGTCGGCCGTCACTGGGCGGGGCAGACCGCCATCGGCTACCCCCTGGCCGCACTGCGCGACGCGGGCGTCGGGCTTCGCTTCGGCTCGGACGCGCCGGTCGCGGAACTCGATCCCTGGCACGCGATCTCCGCCGCCGTGACCCGCACCGACGACGACCGGGCGCCGTGGCACCCGGAGGAGCGGCTCAGCGTCGATCAGGCGCTCAGCGCCAGCGTCCGCACGGCGATCCGGCCCGGCGCTGCGGCGGACATCGTCCTCTGCGGTCTGGACCCGCAGTCGACGAGCGGAGCGCGGCTGCGAACCATGCCGGTCGACGCGACCGTCCTCGGCGGCCGGATCACGCACGCGGCATGACACCTGTCGTCGAGGCCGGTGAGACAGGCCCCCAGACGACTCCGCGCTAGGGTCGTAGGGTGCATTCCGAAGCCGTCACCTCCTCCCGTGCAGCCCTGCGACGCGATCGTTCGCCGGAGCACGCGGCGCCGTCCCGGTTCATCCCGCACGTGCAGGGCCTGCGTGCGATCGCGGTGCTCTTCGTCGTGCTGTACCACTTCTGGCCGGGCCGGCTCAGCGGCGGGTACGTCGGGGTCGACGTCTTCTTCGTCATCTCCGGCTTCCTGATCACCTCGCACCTCGCGAGGGAGCTCGTCTCCACCGGCACCGTCAAGCTCGGGCAGTTCTGGGCTCGCCGGGCACGGCGCCTGCTCCCGGCATCGCTGCTCGTGCTGCTCTTCTGCGCGCTGGTCGCGGCGTCACCGTACCTCACGCCGACCTCGGCGCTTCCCGCCGAGGTCAAAGAGATCATCGCCTCGACCTTCTACGTCGAGAACTGGTACCTCGCGGTGAACTCCGCCGACTACCTCGCCCACTCCGGCGACCCGACGACCGTGCAGCACTACTGGTCGCTCTCGCTCGAGGAGCAGTTCTACGTCCTCTGGCCGCTGATCATGCTCCTCGCCGCCTGGGTCGCGGTGAAGCGGCTGCGCGGCGACCGCCTGAAGGCCGCCGCCGTCGCGATCGGCATCGTCTCCGTCGCCTCCTTCATCTTCTGCGTCGTCTTCACCCTCACGAACCCGGCCCCTGCCTACTTCGTCACGTTCGGCCGGATGTGGCAGTTCGGCGTGGGCGCGCTCATCGCCCTCGTGCCGCTGCTGCGGGTCCGGAACGCGGTGCTCAGCTTCATCCTCGGCTGGGGCGGCGTCCTCGCGCTCCTCTACACCGCGTTCCGCTTCGACGGTCAGACTCCGTTCCCCGGCTACATGGCGCTGGTGCCGACGCTCGGCGCGGCGGCGGTCATCGCCGCGTCCAACGACGATCGCTGGTGGTATCCGACCAGGATTCTGGCGGTCCGGCCGATGCGCTTCACCGGTGACATCTCCTACAGCCTGTACCTCTGGCACTGGCCGCTCATCATCATCGCCCCCTCCGTGCCGTTCTGGGGACTCACGATCTACCACCGCGTCGCCCTCCTCGGACTCTGCTTCGTGCTCGCCTGGCTCACCAAGAGGTTCGTCGAGGACCCGGTCCGCTCGTGGAAGGTGCTCACCTCGCGCCCGCCGCGCGTCAGCCTCTGGGCCGCGCTGGTCGCGATGGTGATCGTCGGCGGCACGGCCGCCGGCGCGTGGGCGGTCAACGCCTCCGCCTACCAACAGGGCATCCAGGCGATCCAGGACCTCCGAGAGGATCCGCCCAGCTGCTTCGGCGCCGGCGCCGTGCTCGACCCCGCCTGCGCGGGGGAGGAGGCGGACGGCATCCTGCCCGCCCCCGGCTTCGCCGGCGTCGACCGCCCGACCGACGAGCAGTGCTTCATCCAGCTGAACGACTCACGACCCGTGTCGTGCGAGTTCGGATCGGACGCTGCTGACGCCCCGCGTGTCGCCCTCATCGGCGACAGCCACGCCTACCAGCTGCTCAGCACGTTCAAGGACATGGCGGAGCGAGAGGGCTGGCACCTGACGACCTACTTCAAGGGCGCCTGCCCCTGGAGCACGACGCCGCTTTCCACCCCCGGCTCCTTCGGTGCCGCGTGCGCCGACTGGCGGACGGGAGTCGCCGACAAGCTCGCCGACAGCGAGTTCGACGTGGTCTTCACCGCGGCCATCTCGAACACCCCGTACTCCTCGGCCGGGTTCGAGTCCGTGCACGACGCCGCCGTCGCCGGGTACCAGGAGGCCTGGGCCACCATGACCGAGCGCGGCATCCCCGTGGTGACCGTGGTGGACAACCCCGTGTGGGAGACGGACCCGAACAAGTGCCTGCGGACCCGCGATCAGGCCGAGTGCAGCGGCCCCCGTGCCGATCTCCTCGTGGAGGAAGACCCGCTGCGCGAGGCCGCCGCCTCAGCGGACGGCGTGACGCTCCTCGATTTCACGGACGTCTTCTGCGACGACGACACCTGCTACCCGGTGGTGGGCGGCGCGGATGTCTATCGCGACCAGGACCACCTCACCGTGACATTCGTCGACACGCTCGCGCCCTACTACACGGCGGCGCTCAAGGAGGCGATGAGCGGCCGGAGGTGATCCGGCGCCGACACGGCAAAGCTCCCCGGACCGATCGGTCCGGGGAGCTTTGCCGTGCAGCGAAGCCAGGCCGCTGCTCAGGCCGCGATGTGCGACACGAGGAACCAGCGGTCCTTCTCGAGGCCGCGCATGATCTCGATCGCGACGTCCTGGCTGGTGAGGTCGACCTCGTCGAGGCCGTCGATGGCGGCCTTCACGTCGACGAGGATCGCGTCGATGTCGGAGATCACGGCGCGGACGAGCTCGTCCGACTGCGTGAAGCCGGCGGGGACCGAGGTCGCGCCGGCCTTCTCGGCGACGGTGCTCAGGCGCGCGTCGATCGGCAGGCCGAGGGCGACGATGCGCTCCGCGGCGGTGTCGGCGAAGTCGCCGGCGTGGGCGACGATCGTGTCGAGCAGCTCGTGGACGCCGACGAAGTTGGCGCCGCGGACGTGCCAGTGCGCCTGCTTGCCGTTGACCGTCAGTGCCTCGAGCCCGAGGACGACCGGGGAGAGGAACTGCGCTGCAGCGGCCGCCACGGTCGGGTCGCTGGCGGTGGTGGGGACGGTCTGTGCCTTGCTCATCTGTGCTCCTCCGGAAGGTTCTTCTCGTACGTGCTGAAGACAACGCTACTCAGCCCCAGACATTCCGCAAGCAAGACAAGGCTGGGCTTACCGCCCCGGAATCACGCGGGAAAGCGGCCCGCCGAAGGGTAGTCTCGCCTCATGAGCATCGCGCCTGGAGCATCCGTCCTCGCCCTCGCCGACCGCGTTCCGTCGCTCGCCGACGGATGCTTCGTCGCGGAAGGCGCCCGCATCGTCGGCGACGTCTCCCTCGCCGCCGGCGCGAGCGTCTGGTACAACGCGGTGCTGCGCGGCGACTCGGCCGGCATCGTCATCGGTGCGGGCAGCAACGTGCAGGACAACGTCTCGGTCCATGTCGACGCCGGCCACCCGGTCGTCGTGGGCGCCAAGGTCTCGATCGGGCACAACGCCGTCGTGCACGGGTGCACGATCGGCGACGGCTCGCTGATCGGGATGGGGGCTGTCGTCCTCAGCGGTGCCGTCATCGGTGCCGGCTGCCTCATCGCCGGAGGTGCCGTCGTGCTCGGGGGGACCGAGATACCCGACGGCTCGCTCGTCGCCGGCGTTCCGGCGAAGGTGCGACGCGAGCTCAGCGAGGAGGAGCGCGCCGGGCTCATCACCAACGCGGACGTGTATCTGGGCCATGTGCAGACGCACTCCGCTGCGGCACCGGTCTGACCCGGGCGGACGCTAGGCTGGAGCACGCACGGGGCGGTGGCCAAGCTGGTTAAGGCAGTGGGCTCATAACCCAACGATCGCGGGTTCAAGTCCCGCCCGCCCTACTCGACACGTGCGGATCCGCTCGATTGCAGAGCGCCGCCCGCCTTCCTACAATCGAATCGATGTCCGACGGGTCCGCCCGTCCAGGGCTCCGAACGTCGGACCGGTTTGTTCTGATCGATTGGAGTGTTGAGATGTCGACGATGCCCGATCCCCGGTTCGAGCTGAAGAGGATCACGGATTCCGACTGGCTGATCCTCGATCACCGCTACGGCGAGCACGACGCGCGCAGGAACGTCGCCTGCGTCTACGAACTCGCTCCGTCGGAGGTGGAGGTCGCGTGGATGCGATCACTGCCGCTGGCCCGGTTCTACACCGACGCGGCGGAGGCGCTCGAGGACGTCGAGCGGTTCCATCGCCGCGCCCGCGCGACCCGCCGCCACCTCCCGCCGGCACGAGCCGCGGTGCTGTCGAACGCCTAGAAGCCCCGGGCTGACGCTCCCGTCGGTGTCAAGCCCCTTCTCAGAGTCGATGCCGGGGCGCGATCCTCGTGGTCAGTCGGCAGAGCGCCGAGAAGGAGGCATCACCATGACCATCGGCACCGGAATCGTGTTGTTCGTGATCGGGGCGATCCTCGTGTTCGCCCTCGACCTGCAGATCGAAGGGGTCAACGTCGACATGATCGGCTACATCCTCATGGGCGCCGGGGCGGTGGCGTTCCTCGTGGGGATCATCATGCTGTCGACCCGTCGAGGACGTCGAGGCACCGTCGTCGACGACGAGGTGGTCTGAGACTCGAGCCGGGCTGACCTGCGCGGTCAGTCCGGCTCGACGGGCTCCAGGTGCTCATCGATCAGGGTGATCCCGCCGCTGGAGTTGGCGGAGTGCGCGAGATCCTCGATCCAGCGGCGGCTGAGATCCGGGGGCTCGGGTTCCTGGAACACGAAGCGCAGCGGGATCGACGGATGCAACCAGATCGTGGAGCGTCCCTGAGGCTGCCCGTCGGGGTGACGCCACGACAGCGTGAAGCTCTCGTTCCGCCGCAGCTTCGTGGCCACCACGACCTTCAGGTGCGCCAGTGCGCGGTCGTCGATCTGGATCGGCTCGGACGCGCCGTAGAACAGAGAACCCATGATCGGAAACCTACGGCGCGTCGAAGGCCGGGACCCTCCGATGAGCCGCGACGCGCGGGTCGTGCGAACAGACTGTTCGCGTCGTGTCATCATCGCCGATGGCGCTGCGCGGTCACGGAAGGGGACACCCCGTAGACGTCGCGATACGCGGCCGCGAAGCGTGAAGGATGCGCGAACCCCCAGCGGCGGGCCAGGTCGGGGATGCGCACCGGCTTCCCGGTCTGCAGCTCCCGGTGGGCGCCGTCGAGGCGGGCCTTCCGCAGGCACTCGGCGGGCGTCGTGTCGAGCGCCCGGCGGAAGGCGTACTGGAGCCCGCGCGTCGAGATGTGCGACGCGGCGGCCACGTCCTCGACGGTGATCGCCTGGTGCGCGTTGTCCGCGATGAAATCGAGGGCTCGGCGCACCGTCGCGGGAGCGGCGGACCGCTGGGCCGGCCGGCGCACGGCGTCCTGCAGCGTGGTCGGGAAGGCCCCCAGCGTCATCGCCACCGCGTGACGGCCGAGCTCAGCGCGCAGGAGTGCGTCGCCGTCGCCGGTGAGCGTGGCCGAGGCATCCTCGAGATAGGCGAACATCCGCTCCCAGGCCTCGGCCGATCGCGCATCGCGGGGCGCGAGGTCCGTCACGCGCAGCACGAGCCGGTCGTCCCCGCTGATCCTGCGGGCGTGCTCCTGCACCGCCGTGCGATCGAACACCAGCGCGGTGACGCGGGCGCCGTGCTCCCAGCGCGCGTGGACGCGCGGGCCGTCGGTCAGCCAGGGACGCGCAGGATCGAGTTCGGCCCCGGCCGAGCTGATCCGCCCGTCGACGGCGTCGACGCGGCAGGCGAGAAGCTGGTCGGCCGGCTCGGCCGTCGAGCGCACCTCCGCGGCGAGGTCGTAGCGGACCAGGCTGACTCCGCCCAGATCCTCCGAGTGCCAGTCGAAGAGGAAGCGCCGGGGATCCACGTCGTGCAGGACCGCCGAGGGGACGAACTGCTTCCACGTCTCCTCGACGCGCTCGACCTCGCGAGAGCGGAACCTCATCGCGCCGCTCCGTGCCGGGGTGCGCGGACCGGCCAGGTGCCGTCCAGAGTCTCCTCCGGCTCCAGCCTGCCGATCCGGATGAAGTACTCGGTCAGGCTCTCCGCCTGTGCCCGCGCCCAGCCGATCTGACGGGTGTGGAGCTCCGCGAGCGTGTCGGGAAGGGTGAAGCGCTGGGCGAGGGCCTGGGCCACCCGCCCGGCGGCGACGGCATCCGCGGAGGCGTCGTGCGCGCCGTCGAGCGGCACCGCGTAATGCGCGGCCACCACCTCGAGCGTGCGCTTGCCCGGCCGGTATCTGTCGTACGCCTTGTCGATCACGAGCGGGTCGATGACGGGAGCCGGGTCGACGAGCGGCTCGATGCCGTGGCGGGACGCCTCGTGGGCGAGGAGCGAGAAGTCGTAGGAGGCGTTGTACGCGACCACGGGCACGCCCTGCCGCAGCAGCGATCGGAGCGCCGCGACGACCTGGGCGACCACCTCGGCGGCCGGGCGCCCGAGGCGACGCGCCTGCTCGGTCGTGATCCCGTGGACGGCCGTGGCGCCATCGGGGATGTCGATCCCCGGATCGGCGAGCCAGTCCCTGGCGGCGATCTCGCGGCCGTGGACGTCGAGCACGCCCACGTGCGCCGTCACGACACGGTCCGCCGTCACGTCGACGCCGGTGGTCTCCAGATCGAAGACCCCGACACGGGTCAGCCAGGACGGGATGACGGTACCGGAGGACATGCCCTCACCGTAGAGGCGCCCGCCGACATCGCCGGGCAGGCGCACGGGGCTTCGCCCAGCCACGGCTCGTAGACTCGGATCATGACCGTCCCCTCGCCATACGCCGACCGCCTCAGCCGACTCCCCGTCGTGCGCGAGGAGATCACCGTGCGCGGGTCCGCCACCGCCTACTGGGTGTACGGTCCCGCCGAGGCGGAGACGACGATCATCGCGGTGCACGGCTTCCGCGGCGAGCACCACGGACTCGAGCCCGTCCTCGCCTTCCTTCCGGAGGCCAGGGTGATCGCGCCCGACCTCCCGGGGTTCGGCGAGACCGCGCCGGTGGACGGGCGCACCTACGACCTCGACGAGTACGTCGCCTGGCTGACCGAGTTCGCCGCGGCCGTCGCACCCGGTGCGGTGATCCTCGGCCACTCCTTCGGCTCGATCGTCACGTCGGCGGCCGTCGCCGCCGGACTGGACACTCCTCGGCTCATCCTGATCAACCCCATCGGGGCGCCGGCTCTCGAGGGACCCAAGGGGATCATGACGCGCCTCGCCGTGCTGTACTACGCCCTCGGCGCGCGCCTGCCCGAGCCTCTCGGCACCGCTCTGCTGCGCAACCGCCTGATCGTCCGGGTGATGAGCATCACGATGGCCAAGACGAAGGACCGCGCTCTGCGGCGGTTCATACACGACCAGCACGACACGTACTTCTCGCGCTTCTCCGACCGGGACGTGCTCCGCGACGCCTTCGTGGCCAGCGTGTCCAGCGATGTCACCCATTCCGCTTCCGCGATCCGCGTCCCGACGCTGCTCATCGCTGCTCAGCGTGACGACATCACGCCGATCGAGGCGGAGCGCACGCTCGCGACGCTGTTCCCCGACGCCGAACTCGTCGAGATCGCGGACGTGGGGCACCTGATCCACTACGAGACGCCGGCGGAGGCCGCCGGCGCGATCCGCCGGTTCCTCAGGCTTCCCGTCGCGCGAGGCCGATGAGTCCTGCGACCCGGAAGGGGATGACCTCGCCCATGGCGAGCGAGGTCTCCGTCCTCTCGACGCCGTCGATCGAGAGGATCCGCGCGTCCGTGTCGAAGAGGTGGCGCGCGTCGCGACAGGCCACCCGTGCGAGGAGGTCGACCGATCCGCTGAGCCCGTGCGCCTGGACGACCTCCGGAATCCGCGCGAGCTCGTTGATGATCCGGGGCAGCTCCGTCTGCCGCACGCCGATGCTCACGAAGGCCTGCAGGGGGAAGCCGAGGACGTCGGGGGAGAAGGCGCGCTCGTAGGAGAGGAACACGCCGGTCTGCTCCAGACGCGCCATCCGCGCCTGGATCGTGTTGCGGCTGAGGCCGAGATTCTCGGCCAGGGCGACGATCGTGATGCGCGGATCGTCGGCGAGGGCCGCGAGAAGCTCCAGATCGATGCGGTCAAGTCCAGGCATAGTGCCAAAGAGTAGCAGGGGTGGACCCCTGCTTATTGAGCAACATGCTCAGAGCGTGCGGTAATGCTTGAGCGAGGTGTGCAGCAGACGTACGCTCGAATCAGCCGGTGAGGACGCCGGCGCAACGCGTGCATGCCCCACAAGGGCGGCCACGAATGAGGAGGACGATGATGTCACCGCAGATCACGCCGATCGCCGACACCGCACAGGATCTGGAGCTCTCCGAGCGCATCCTGACGCCCGACGGAACCCGCATCGCGAACCCTCAGCTGGACGCCTATGTGGCCGACGTGGATGCCGCGCAGCTGCGTGCGCTCCACCGTGACATGGTGATCCTCCGGCGCATCGACGCCGAGGGCGTCGCTCTGCAGCGCCAGGGTCAGCTGGGCCTCTGGGCTCCGTGCCAGGGGCAGGAGGCCACCCAGATCGGCACCGCCCGCGCGCTGGCCCCGCAGGACTACGTCTTCCCGAGCTACCGGGAGACCGGCGTGATCTACGCGCGCGGTGCACAGCCCGGCGACTACGTGCGCATGTGGCGAGGCGAGGAGGGTGCGGGGCACGATTCGACCGCCCTGCGCGTCGCACCGCTGCAGATCATCATCGGAGCGCAGACGCTGCATGCCGTCGGCTACGCGCTCGGCATCAGCCATGAGGGCGCCGACGAGGTCGCCGTGGCCTACTTCGGCGACGGCGCGACGAGCCAGGGCGACGTGAACGAGGCGATGATCTTCGCCTCGTCCTACCGTGCTCCCGTCGTGTTCGTCTGCCAGAACAACCACTGGGCCATCTCGGAGCCGGTGTCGGTGCAGTCGCAGTACCCGATCGCCGGCCGTGCTCCGGGCTTCGGCATCCCGAGCCTCCGCGTCGACGGGAACGACGTCCTCGCCTGCATGGCGGCGATGCGCTGGGCCCTGGACCACGCCCGCTCGGGCAAGGGGCCCGCCTACATCGAGGCCGTCACGTACCGCATGGGCCCGCACACGACCGCGGACGATCCCACCCGCTACCGGCAGGAGGGGGAGCTGGAGGCCTGGCGCCGCCGCGACCCGATCGCCCGCCTCGAGGCGCACCTGAAGTCCCTCGGCGAGCTCGGTGAGGAGCAGTTCGCCGAGACGCAGGCGGCGGCGGATGCGGTGGCGAAGGAGATGCGCGCCGCCTGCCTCGGCATGACGACGCGCCCGCCGCTCGCGGTGTTCGACGGCGTCTACGCCGAGCCGCACACCGGGCTCGAGCGCCAGCGCAGCGAGTACGCCGCGTACCTCGCGACCTTCGAAGGCGAGGCGTGATCATGACCGAGCTCACTCTCGGGAAGGCCCTCGGGGCCGGCCTTCGTCAGGCGATGAAAGACGACGAGAAGGTGGTGCTCCTCGGCGAGGACATCGGCAGGCTCGGCGGCGTCTTCCGCATCACCGACGGGCTGCTGGACGAGTTCGGCGCCACGCGCGTCATCGACACCCCGCTCGCCGAATCCGGCATCGTCGGCATGGCCGTCGGACTCGCGTTCCGCGGTTACCGGCCGGTCGTGGAGATCCAGTTCGACGGCTTCGTGTACCCCGCCTTCGACCAGATCGTCTCCCAGGTCGCCAAGCTCCATTACCGCACCCAGGGGCGGGTCAGGATGCCGATCACGATCCGCATCCCGTGGGCCGGCGGCATCGGCGCGGCCGAGCACCACTCCGAGTCGCCGGAGGCCTACTTCGTGCACACGGCCGGGCTGCGCGTCATCGCGGTGTCGAACCCGGAGGACGCGTACCGCAGCCTGCGGCAGGCGATCGCCAGCGACGATCCCGTCATCTTCTTCGAACCCAAGCGCCTCTACCACCACAAGGGCGAGGTTGACCTGGAGGCGCCGCTGGCGGATGCTCCGCCGATGGGCCTCGCGCGTGTCGTGCGCCCCGGCACCGATGCCACGCTCATCACGTACGGCGCGATGGTCTCGACCGCCCTTCAGGCGGCGGAGGCCGCGGAGGACGAGGGGATCTCGCTCGAGGTCATCGACCTGCGCTCGCTCTCGCCGGTGGACTACGACTCCGTCGCGGCGTCCGTGCGCAAGACCGGCCGGGTCGTCGTCGCCCACGAGGCCTCGCGCGAGGCCGGCGTCGCCGCCGAGGTGATCGCGAGCATCACCGAGCGCTGCTTCGAGTATCTCGAGTCCGCTCCGCTCCGCGTGACAGGCCACGACGTGCCCTATCCGCCGGCGAAACTGGAGAAGTATCACCTCCCCGACCTCGATCGCCTGCTGGATGCCGTCGATCGCGTCCTGGACCGGCCGAACAGCCTGACGGGAGCGGAAGCATGATCGCCGAGTTCCGGCTTCCCGACCTGGGTGAGGGTCTCACCGAGGCGGAGGTGGTGCAGTGGCTCGTCGCCCCCGGTGACACCGTCGCGCTGAACCAGACCCTCGCCGAGGTGGAGACCGCGAAGGCCATCGTCGAACTGCCGTCCCCCTACGAGGGCACGGTGTCGACGCTGCACGCGGAGGCGGGGGAGACCGTCGCCGTCGGCGCACCGCTCATCGCCTTCGACGTCGAGGGGGCCGAGGATCACCCGGCCGCGCCGGCGGAGGAGAAGGCGCAGCCGAACCTCGTCGGCTATGGCGCCGCCCCGACGACGGCAGGACGTCCCGCGCGGCGCGCGCGGCGCGCCGCGGCCCCGGCGCCCGCGGCTGACACCGCGGTCCTCGAGGCCGCGCCGCACGATGCGACGCCGACCGCGAGCGTCGACACCGTGATCGAACGGCCCCGTTCGACGCCTCCGGTGCGCGCCTACGCCAAGAGGCTCGGAGTCGACCTGGTGCTGGTGGCGGCGACCGTGGGCGACCGCGTGATCACCCGCGACGACATCGACGAGTATGCGCAGCGCGCGGGCATCCGCGCGGAGGCGGAGAGCGCTCCTGCCACCGTGTCGGTGCCCTCGACCGCGGCGTCCCTGCACGGTGACGAGCGCGAACTGCGCATCCCCATCCGCGGCGTGCGCAAGCACACGGCGGCGGCGATGGTGCAGAGCGCGTTCACGGCACCCCACGTGACCGTCTTCCACACGGTCGACGTCACGGCGACGATGGACCTGCTCGAGAGCCTCCGCGAGGACCGCTCCCTGGCGGAGCACCGCATCGGCCCGCTCGCGGTCATCTCGAAGGCCGTCTGTCTGGCGCTCGGTCGCACGCCGGGACTGAACTCCCGGTGGGACGAGGAGGCCGGTGAGATCGTCCAGCACAACTACGTCGACCTGGGGATCGCGGCGGCCACGGAGCGCGGACTCATCGTGCCGAACATCCGCGACGCGGAGCGGCTCACGCTGGTGGAGCTCGCCGATGCCCTGAAGACGCTGGCGGAGACCGCCCGGGCGGGGAAGACCTCGCCCGCGGAGCTCGCCGGGGGCACCTTCTCGATATCGAACATCGGCGTCTTCGGCGTCGACGCGGGTACGCCGATCCTGCCCCCCGGACAGTCCGGGATCCTCGCCGTCGGCGCTGTGCGCCGTCAGCCGTGGGAGCACCGCGGCGAGATCGCGCTCCGCCAGATGATGACGCTGAGCCTCTCCTTCGATCACCGCCTCGTCGACGGTGCGGAGGGTGCGCGGTTCCTCAAGGACGTCGCCGACATCCTTGAGGAGCCGGGACGGGCGATGCTGCTCAGGTAGCGACGGTGAGCGCGGCCTCGGCCATCGCGACCAGCACGGTCGCGGTGGCCGAGGCGCGTCTGGTCGCGGCCCTCGTGCTGTGGGGGGTGGAGTTGATGAGGCCGAAGCAGGCCTGCACGCGGAGGCGGAGCTCCTCGGCGGAGGCGTCGACGAGCGGCGCGAGAGCGTCGATCCACAGCGCGATGTACGCGCGCTGCAGGCGGCGCACCTCCGCATGGTCGCCCTCGGCGAGATGGGCCACATCGCGGTCCTGCACGCGGATCACCTCGGCGTTGCCGAGGGCGAAGTCGACGTGGAACGCGATCAGCGCGTGCATCCGCGCACGGGTGTCCGTGGCGGCCTCCGACACCGCCGAGCCGCCCGCCACCAGCTCCTGGCTGACCTTGACCAGCACCGCTCCCAGAAGCGCCTGCTTGCCCGCGAAGTGCCGGTACACCGCCGGACCGGAGACGCCGACGGCCGCGCCGATGTCCTCCAGGCTCACGCCGTTGTAGCCGCGCGCGGCGAACAGCTGCGCGGCCTCGCGGAGGATGGCGTCGGAGCGCTCCGCCTTCGCACGGTCGCGGGCGGTGGGCGGGGTTGTCATCTCAGTTAATCCTCGCTAACCTGAATGAACGGGTTAGTGAACACTAACCGAAAGGCACGGCGCGGCGCCAGAGCGTGTCGGCGAATGACGTGGGTCGAGGAGGACATCACGATGCCCGCAACCCAGGAGTCCCTGGCTGCAGAGCTGCGCGAGCGACGCGCGAAGGCAGCCGCAGGGGGACCGGAGGCCTCGCGCGCGCGTCACGTCGCCCGCGGCAAGCTCCTCCCGCGCGATCGGGTCGCCCGGCTGCTCGACGAGGGCAGTCCGTTCCTCGAGATCGCCCCGCTGGCCGCCGACGGCCTGTACGGGGGAGAGGCGCCGGGTGCCGGGGTGATCGCCGGCATCGGCCTCGTGCAGGGGCGGCAGGTGATGGTGGTCTGCAACGACGCGACCGTCAAGGGCGGCACGTACTATCCGCTGACCGTCAAGAAGCATCTCCGCGCGCAGGAGATCGCGCTGGAGAACCGGCTGCCCTGCCTCTACCTCGTCGACTCGGGCGGCGCCTTCCTCCCGAAGCAGGACGAGGTGTTCCCCGACCGGGACCACTTCGGCCGCATCTTCTTCAACCAGGCCCGGATGTCGGCAGCGGGCATCCCGCAGCTCGCGGCAGTGCTCGGCTCGTGCACGGCAGGAGGGGCCTACGTGCCGGCGATGAGCGACGAGACCGTCATCGTGCGGAACCAGGGCACCATCTTCCTCGGGGGTCCGCCCCTGGTGAAGGCCGCGATCGGGGAGGTCGTCTCCGCGGAGGAGCTCGGCGGCGGCGAACTGCACGCCCGGCGCAGCGGCGTCGTCGATCATCTCGCCGAAGACGACGAGCACGCCCTCGAGATCCTCCGCGAGATCGTCGCCACCCTGCCTCCGCCCCCGCAGCCGGCGTGGGACGTCCAGGAAGGAAGGGCGCCGGCCGAGCTCTCCTCGCTGTACGACGTCGTCCCCGTCGACGTGAACGCCGGCTACGACGTGCGCGAGGTGATCGCCCGGCTCGTCGACGGCGACACCTTCCGCGAGTTCAAGGCCGAGTACGGCACGACGCTCGTCACGGGATTCGCTCGCCTGCACGGCCACCCCGTGGGCATCGTCGCGAACAACGGCGTGCTGTTCAGCGAATCGGCCCTCAAGGGGGCGCATTTCATCGAGCTCTGCGACCAGCGCGGCATCCCGCTGCTGTTCCTGCAGAACATCACCGGCTTCATGGTGGGGTCGGATGCGGAGGCGGGAGGCATCGCGAAGGACGGCGCCAAGATGGTGACCGCCGTCGCGAGCACGCGCGTGCCGAAGCTCACGGTCATCATCGGCGGCTCCTTCGGCGCAGGGAACTACTCGATGTGCGGACGAGCCTATTCGCCGCGCTTCCTGTGGACCTGGCCGGCCAGCCGTATCTCCGTGATGGGCGGCGCTCAGGCCGCCTCGGTGCTCGCCACCGTCAAGGAGGATCAGCTGACCGCGCGCGGAGAGAGCTGGAGCGCGGAGGAGCGCGGCGCGTTCGAGGCGCCGATCCGCGAGCAGTACGAGCACCAGGGCGAGCCGTACTACGCGACCGCCCGCCTGTGGGACGACGGCATCATCGATCCCGCGGAGACCCGTGACGTCCTCGGTCTCGCCCTGGACGTCGTCGCCCGCAGCCCGCTGCCCGAGCCGCGCTTCGGCGTCTTCCGGATGTGATCGCCATGACCGAGAGCACTTTCGACACAGTCCTCGTCGCCAACCGCGGCGAGATCGCCCGCCGCATCATCCGCACATTGCGCCGCCTCGGCATCCGCAGCGTCGCCGTCTACAGCGACGCGGATGCCGGCGCCCCGCATGTCGCGGAGGCGGATGCCGCCGTCCGCATCGGCGCGGCCCCGGCTGCGGAGTCGTACCTCGACATCGATGCCGTCATCGCGGCGGCCAGGGTGACCGGTGCGCAGGCCATCCACCCCGGATACGGCTTCCTCTCCGAGAGCGTCGGGCTTGCCGAGGCGTGCGCCGAGAGCGGCATCGCGTTCGTCGGCCCCTCGGTCGAGGCGCTGCAGATCATGGGGGACAAGGCCAAGGCCCGCGAACACGTGATCAGGCACGGCGTGCCCGTCGTTCCCGGGTTCGACGCGAAGGGCCTCTCCGATCTCGAGATCGCCGAGGAGGCGGCGTCCGTCGGGTTCCCGCTGCTGGTGAAGCCCAGTGCGGGCGGCGGGGGCAAGGGCATGGAGGTCGTCTCCGGCCCTGGAGGGCTCTCGTCTGCGCTGGCATCCGCACGACGCGTCGCGGCGGCCGCATTCGGTGACGACTCGCTCATCCTGGAGCGGCTGATCCGCCGGCCACGGCACATCGAGGTGCAGGTGTTCGGAGACGTGCACGGCACCGTGATCGCACTGGGCGAGCGCGAGTGCACGCTGCAGCGCCGCCACCAGAAGGTCGTCGAGGAGGCGCCCTCAGCCGGCGTTCCCGAGCGCACGCGCGCGCTGCTGCTGGACGCGGCCGTCCAGGCCGCGGAGAGCGTGGACTACGTCGGCGCAGGCACCGTCGAGTTCCTCATCGACGCGGACGCCCCCGACGAGGTGTTCTTCATCGAGATGAACACGCGCCTGCAGGTCGAGCATCCGGTCACGGAGGAGGTCACCGGCCTCGACCTCGTGGAGCTGCAGCTGCGCGTCGCCGCCGGCCTGCCGCTGCCGCCCGCACCGCCGCTGCGCGGACACGCCGTCGAGGCGCGCATCTACGCCGAATCGCCGGAGCGCGGCTTCCTCCCGTCGACCGGCCGGGTCCTCCTGTTCGACGCCCCCGCCGGCGTGCGCGTGGATTCCGCGGTCGAGACGGGCAGCGAGGTCTCCGGGTTCTACGACCCCATGATCGCCAAGGTCATCGCCGTGGCGGAGGACCGTGCGACCGCACTGGAGCGGCTCGACGCTGCGCTGGGCAGGACCGTCGTGCTGGGCGTGGAGACGAACATCGCCTTCCTCCGGGCGCTCTGCCAGGACCGCCGCGTGATCGCTGGGGACCTCGACACCGGACTCATCGAGACCCTGCTGCCCTTCGCGGCGCCGGCGCCGACATCGGCGATGCTCGCGGCTGCCGGTGCCGAGGCGGGGCGCGATCGCCGCCGCGCGCCGGATCCCCTCCGCGCGGGAGGCGCCTGGTCGGCGCTCGCGGATGCCGGCGCCTCGACGCTCGCCTTCCTCACCGAGGACGGCGAGATCCTCGACGCCCCGGCGAGGGCCGAGGGCGCCGCGGTGGCCGCCGCCGGCGCGGACGGTGCGATCTGGGTGACCGCCGAGGGGCGCACGGCGCGCCTCATGCCGCTCGATCGCCGGCAGCGGATGCTGCGCCGCCTCGCCGCCCTGGAGCGTGCCGCGGCCGCCACCGATCCGGAGGCGCGCGCCCCGATGCCCGGCGGCGTGGTCGCAGTGCACGTCGCCGACGGCACGGTCGTGACCGCAGGCGACCCTCTCGTCTCGATCGAGGCGATGAAGATGGAGCACCCGGTGACGGCGCCGCACGACGGCACCGTCCACCTCCTGGTCGCCCTCGGCGACCAGGTGCGTCGCGACCAGCCGGTCGCGCGCGTGAGCACCGCCCCCGAACCCGGGACGACGGAGGAGGACCGATGATGGAAGATCTGACCGAGGAGGAGCGCGAGCTCGCCGCCATGGTGCGGGAGTTCGCCGAGACGGTCGTCGCGCCGCAGTCGTACGAGGCCGACCGCACGCACACCCTGCCCATGGACGTGGTGGCGCAGATGGGCGAGCTGGGCCTGTTCGGTCTGCCGTTCCCCGAGGAGTACGGCGGCCAGGGCGGGGACTACATGGCCCTGGGCATCGCCATCGAGGCCCTCGGACGCGTCGACCAGTCGATCGCGATCACCCTGGAGGCGGGGGTGAGCCTCGGCGCCATGCCGATCTTCCGCTTCGGCACCGAGGAGCAGAAGCAGGAGCTGCTGCCAGACCTCCTCGCCGGGCGTGCCCTCGCCGGCTTCGGCCTCACCGAGCCGGAGGCCGGCAGCGACGCCGGCGCCACCCGCACGACGGCCCGCCTCGACGGCGACGAGTGGGTGATCGACGGCTCGAAGCAGTTCATCACCAACTCCGGAACGCCGATCACGCGGTTCGTCACGGTCACCGCGGTCACCGGCAACGAGGGCGGGCGCAAGGAGATCTCGACGATCATCGTCCCGAACGGGACGCCCGGCTTCACCGTGGAGGCACCGTACGACAAGGTGGGCTGGAACGCCTCCGACACGCACCCGCTCACCTTCGCGGGCGCACGGGTGCCGGCTGCGAACCTTCTCGGGGAGCGGGGGAGCGGCTTCCGCAACTTCCTCAGCATCCTCGACGAGGGCCGCATCGCGATCGCGGCCCTCGCCACCGGAGCGGCGGAAGGCTGCCTGGAGGCCTCGGTCGAGTACGCGAAGAGCCGCACCATCTTCGGCAGCGCCCTCAGCACGCGTCAGAACGCCCAGTTCACGCTCGCGCGGATGCGGGCGCGCGTGCACGCCGCCCGGCTCGCCTGGCACCACGCCGCCCGTCTCCGCGACGCCGGCAAGCCGTTCGCAGAGGCGGCCGCCATCGCCAAGCTCGTCTCCGGGGAGGCGGCGATGGACAACGCCCGCGACGCCACGCAGATCTTCGGCGGCAACGGCTTCATGAACGAGTTCCCCGTCGCCCGGCACTACCGGGACTCGAAGATCCTCGAGATCGGGGAGGGCACCACGGAGGTGCAGCTGCTCGTCATCGCGCGGGCGCTGGGCCTCGCCGGGTAGCGTGGCAGCAGGAGGAACGATGAGCGCGCAGGAGATCATCCAGCGCGGGCTCTACTACGAGGAGTTCGTGGAGGAGGCCCGCTATCTGCACCGTCCTGGTCGCACCGCGACCGAGGCCGACAACGTGCTGTTCACGACGCTGACGATGAACACGCAGGCGCTGCACCTGGACGCGGCCTTCGCCGCCACGCAGGAGTTCGGCGACCGGCTGATGAACTCGATGTGGACCCTGTCGACGATGGTCGGATCCTCCGTCGCGCAGCTCACTCAGGGCACGCTCGTCGCGCAGCTGGGGCTCGGCGACATCTCGTTCCCGCATCCGCTCTTCGCAGGCGACACCCTGTACACGGAGAGCGTCGTGGTCTCGAAGCGGATCTCGTCCTCACGACCCGGCCAGGGGATCGTGACGATCGCGCACACCGGGCGGAACCAGGACGGCACCGTCGTCGCCACCGCCACCCGCACGGTGCTCGTGCACCGCCTCCCGGAAGGATCCGACGCGTGACCTTCGACCTCGGTCCCTCGCTGCTGTTCTGCCCCGCCGACCGGCCGGAGCGCTTCCAGGGCGCCCTCGAGAAGGCGGACGCCGTGATCCTCGACCTCGAGGACGCCGTGCTCCCCGCGGCGAAGGCCGCCGCGCGCGGCAACCTCATCGACGCTGAGGTCGATCCGGAACGGGTCATCGTGCGGGTCAACGCGCCCGGCAGCGCGGAGTTCCTCTCGGACATCGCGACGCTCTCGCAGACCGACTTCCGCACGGTGATGGTCGCGAAGACCGAGAGCGCCGACGACCTGCGGGCGTTCGACGCGCGCTTCTCGCTCCTCGCGCTGTGCGAGACCGCTCGCGGCATCCATGCGGCGCCGGGGATCGCGGCGCATCCGCAGGTCGTGGCGATGATGTGGGGCGCTGAGGACCTCGTCGCCTCGCTCGGCGGGACTTCGAGCCGACGGCCCGACGGCGGTTACCGTGACGTCGCCCGTTACGCCCGATCGCGGGTGCTGCTCGAGGCCGGTGCGCACGGCAAGGCCGCGATCGACGCCGTGCACATCGCGATCGACGATCTCGAAGGACTGAGGGCCGAGGTGGAGGACGCCGCCGCCTCCGGGTTCCGCGCCACCGCCTGCATCCATCCGAAGCAGGTCGCGGTGATCCGCGAGGCCTACCGGCCGGCGGACGCGGAGGTCGCCTGGGCTCACGCGGTGCTCGCGGCCGCGGAGGGGGAGCGCGGCGTGTTCCGCTTCGAGGGACGGATGATCGACGAGCCGGTGCTCCGGCACGCGCGCTCGGTGATCGCCCGCGCGAGCTGATCAGACCAGGACGGCCGTCTCCAGCAGGCGCAGCGATCCGGGCGACGCCTCGAAGCGGTGCACGGAGCCGTTGCGGAGCTGCTCGCCCTCGCGGGGGAGCGTCCCGCTGGACGCGCGGTTGATGAGCGACCGGATGACGCCGCCGTGGGTGACCACGACGACGGACTCCGCACGCGGCGCCGATCGGCGCCGGGCGTCGCGTGCGATCCGCTCGAGGGCGCGCAGCGCCCTGTCGGCGACCTGCTCCATCGTCTCCGCCCGCGGCACGGGGGAGAACCAGTCGCCATAGGTGGCGATGTACTCGGTGACCAGCATCCCCTCGCCGTCCCCGAACTCCCGTTCGCGCACGTCGGGGACGAGCTGCGGGGCGTCGAGGCCGAGGTCGGAGGCGATGATCTCCGCGGTCTCGCGGGCGCGGAGCAGCGGGCTCGCGTAGATCGCGTGATGCGTGCCATCGGCGAGGAGCGCCGCCGCGGCACGGGCGTCCGCCCGTCCGGTCTCGTTGAGCGGGATGTCGGTGGTGCCCTGGATCCTCTTGTCGAGGTTCCAGTCGGTCTGGCCGTGGCGGACGAGGGTGAGCAGGGTCACGTCAGACGCTCCTGGAGTGCGGGGAGCACCTCGCCGGTGCCGGCCGCGAGCGTGAGGTCCGCCCAGGCGTCGGCGCGGGTGGGCTCGCGGTTGATGATGATCAGGGGGATGCTGCGCCGTCGCGCGCGCTCGACGAGGCGGACCCCGGAGTTCACGACGAGGGAGGAGCCCGCGACGATCATCGCGGTGCTCGAACGCAGCAGCGACTCCGCGGCGCGGAACCGGTCCGGTGGCACGTACTCGCCGAAGAACACGACGTCCGGCTTGAGCATCCCCTCGCAGACCGTGCACACGGGGACGATGAAGCCGTCGGTGCTCTCGGGGAGGACGTCGCCGTCGGGGGCGAGCGCGACGTTCTCGGGCACGGTGATCCACGGGTTGGCCGCCTCGATCTGCGTGGCGATGTCGCGACGGTCGAACACCTGACCGCAGTGCAGGCAGAGGACGCGGCGCATCGTGCCGTGCACCTCGATCACATGCGAGCTGCCCGCGCGGAGGTGCAGGCCGTCGACGTTCTGCGTGATGACGCCGGAGACGGCGCCGGCGGCCTCCATCGCGGCGAGGGCGAGGTGCCCGGCATTCGGCTCGGCCTGGGCGAACGCCCGCCAGCCGAGATGTCCGCCCACCCAGTACCTGCGGCGCGCCGCCTCATCGGAGAGGTAGCGCTGGATCGTCATCGGATCGCTGCGGGTGCGAGCCCCCTCACCGCGGTACGCGGGGATGCCGGAGTCGGTGGAGATCCCGGCCCCCGTGAGGAGGGCGATCCGGCGGCCCCGCAGGAGCTCCGCGGCCCGGTCGACGGATGCCGACAGCTCGGCGATGCTCGATGCGCTCACAGGACCTCCTCGATGGGAGTCTACGACGTGGCCGCGGGCGGATGACGCCGCGCGCTCAGGGTCAGCGCAGACTGACGGCGACCACGCCGGCGGCGAGGACCAGATCGAGTGCCGCGCAGAACTCCGCCATCGACGGCGCGACCACGCGGCGGGTGCGGAGGTGCCTGACGTCCCACAGTGCGTGCGCGAAGAGCCCGACGCCGGCGAGGATCCCCGGCCACGGCCCGTCCAGGACCCCCGCGAGCAGGACGAGCAGCAGGACAGCCGTCATCGCCGCCGCCTGCAGCGGCAGACCGTCCGCCGGCCGGAGGCGTCCGCGGATCACGCCGTAGACCGCGAGGACGGCGCCGAGCAGCACCATCACGAGGAAGGCGGGGAACGGCCGGACGGCGAGTCCGATGCCGATCAGCACGAAGGTGAGCCCGAACAGCGGCCAGGCGGCCCCGCGATGGCCGAGCGCGGCGGAGCCGAGGTACACGAACGCGGCGGCGGTGAGGATGTCGGCGGCGGTGGCGGCATCCGCACGCCCGATCCAGAGCAGCACGATCATCCCGGCGGCGAACAGCACCCCCGCCAGGCCCGGCCACCACAGCAGCATCCTGACGCGCTGCGATTCCGTGCCGGTCATACGCCCCCTCCGTCGAGGTCCACGCTAGGGCGGCTCGACCGTCACGGCAATGCCCGGCGGGATCCGGGTGGCAGAGTGGAGGCGTGGAACTGCTGCCCGTCTCCGATGCCGACGACCCCCGCCTCGACGACTACCGGGGACTCACGGACACGGCGCTGCGGGCCGTCGCGGAACCCGCGGGCGGCCTGTACATCGCGGAGTCGGCCAAGGTGATCGCCCGAGCCGTCGCGGCTGGACACCGGCCGCGATCGGTGATGGTGCAGAGACGCTGGGCCGACGGTGTCCAGGAGATCGTGCGCGATCTCGACGTGCCGGTCTATGTCGTCCCCGACGAGGTCGCCGAGTCCGTGGCGGGCTTCGCCGTCCACCGCGGGGCGCTGGCCTCCATGCACCGTCCCCCACTCCCGTCGGTGCCGGATGTCGTCGACGGCGCGCGGACCGTGCTGATCCTCGAGGGGATCGGCGACCACACCAACGTGGGAGCGGCGTTCCGCGCGGCCGCGGGCCTGGGAGCGGATGCCGTGCTCGTCTCGCCGCGGTGCGCCGACCCGCTCTACCGGCGGAGCGTGCGCGTGAGCATGGGGACGGTGTTCCAGGTGCCGTGGACGCGCATCGAGTCCTGGGATCAGGCGGTGACGGATCTCCACGACGTCGGCATCGAGCTCGCCGCCCTCGCGCTCAGCGAGGACGCGGTGTCTCTCGACGAGTACGTGGCGCACCGACCGGAGCGGGTCGCGCTGATGATGGGATCGGAGGGCGACGGCCTGTCGGCGGAGGCGCTGGCTTCGGCCGATCGGACCGTGACGATCCCGATGTCCGGAGACGTGGACTCGCTGAACGTCGCCGCGGCAGCCGCGGTGGCGCTCTGGGCGCTCAGGGTCTGAGTGGCGTCAGTCCCTGTCGGGGAGTACGACCGGAGCAGGCTCCGGACGCTTCGCCGCGACATTGTCCCCGGATGACTGATGGCGCAGACGTCGCAGCACCCAGGGGACGAGATGCTCGCGGGCCCAGCCGAGATCCTCGGCGCGGGCCTCACGCCAGGTGCGCACCGGAAGCGGCTCCGGCTGCATGGCCTCGAGGTCGTTGGGGACGTTCAGTGCGCGGAGCACCATGCGCGCGACCTCGTGGTGTCCGAGCGCGTTGTAGTGCAGCCGGTCGTCGTCGAAGAAGCGCATGTCCTGCACGACCTTCAGCGCCCACTGGTCGGCGACGATGCAGTCGTACCGGTCGGCGATCGCGCGGACGTTCTCGTTGTAGATGGCGACCTTGCCGCGGAACGGGCGGAACACGGGGGTGAAGCCGGTGTCGATGCCGGTGAAGAGCACGACGGCGGCGCCGGTGGAGGAGAGGCGCGCGACGGCATCCTCCAGCTGCTGGGCGATGGCGTCGGGATCGGTGCCGGGGCGGATGACGTCGTTGCCGCCGGCGCAGATGGAGACCAGATCGGGGCGCAGGGCCACCGCCGGTTCGATCTGATCCTGGACGATCTGTGCGATCAGCTTTCCGCGCACGGCGAGGTTCGCGTACGCGAAGTCGTCCACCTGCTGGGAGAGCACGGCCGCCACGCGGTCCGCCCAGCCTCGGTGACGGCCGGGCACCGACGGATCGGGATCGCCGATTCCCTCGGTGAACGAGTCGCCGACGGCGACGAAACGCCGCCACGGGTGCGGGGTCTCGTTCGCCACGTACGGGGTCCGAGTCGAATCCTGGTCGGTCATCCAGCTCTCCTTCGCGAACGCGCGCCGGCCATTGATCGTGGCGGCGCAGTGACCGAGCCTACCCGGCTGCCGGCGCACGACGGTGTCCCCGGCACCGTTTATCGTTGATTCGATGCTTTCTCCCTCCTTTCCTCAGCGCGCCCCGTGGGGAACGGCGAGCAAACTGCGGGCGTGGCAGCAGGAAGCGCTGGACCAGTACTTCCAGGCCGATCAGCGCGACTTCCTCGTCGCCGCGACGCCCGGCGCAGGCAAGACGACCTTCGCACTGACGCTCGCCGTGGAACTCCTCCGGATGGGCGAGGTCAACCGCGTCATCGTGGTCGCGCCCACCGAGCACCTGAAGACCCAGTGGGCGGATGCCGCGGCGCGTGTGCACATCCGGCTCGATCCGCGTTTCAAGAACAGCCACTGGGCGCCCGCGCGGCACTACCACGGCGTGGTCGTGACCTACGCCCAGGTCGCAGCGAAGTCCTCCGTGCACCGTCACCTCACCGAGGACGCGAAGACCCTGGTGATCCTCGACGAGGTGCACCACGGCGGCGATGCGCTGAGCTGGGGCGACGCGATCCGCGACGCGTACGGGCCGGCCAAGCGGCGGCTGCTGCTGTCGGGAACGCCGTTCCGCAGCGACACCGCGCCCATCCCGTTCGTCGAGTACCTGCCGGACGAGTCCGGAGCGCGCGTCTCCAGCACCGACTACGCCTACGGCTACGGGCGTGCACTGGCCGACGGCGTCGTCCGTCCCGTGCTCTTCCACATGTACGCCGGGAAGATGCGCTGGCGCACCAGCGCCGGCGACGAGCTCGAAGCGCACCTCGGGCAGGACAACACCAAGGACGTCAACTCCCAGGCCTGGCGCACGGCGCTCGACCCGGAGGGGTCGTGGATGCCTGCCGTCCTCTCGGCGGCGGACCGGCGGCTCACCGAGATCCGCCATCACATCCCGGATGCTGGGGGACTGGTCCTCGCCACGGATCAGACCGTCGCCCGCGCCTACGCGAAGATCCTGCACAGCATCACCGGTCAGCAGCCGACCGTCGTCCTCTCCGACGACGCCTCCGCCTCGGAGCGGATCGAGAAGTTCAGCGCCGGAGACCGGCGCTGGATGGTCGCCGTGCGCATGGTGTCCGAGGGCGTCGACGTACCTCGGCTTGCGGTGGGGGTCTACGCGACCTCCTCATCGACACCGCTCTTCTTCGCGCAGGCCATCGGCCGGTTCGTGCGCGCCCGACGGCGTGGCGAGGCAGCGAGCGTCTTCCTGCCGAACGTGCCGGTGCTCATGGGCCTGGCCAACGAGCTGGAGAAGCAGCGCGATCATGCCCTCGACCGGCAGTCGAAGGACGAGGACGGCCTGGACGACTCGCTGCTCGAGAGCGCGAATCGCGAGGACGAGGCCTCCGACGCCCTCACCCAGGAGTTCAGCTATCAGGCGATCTCCTCCGTCGCGCACTTCGACCGGGTCGTCTTCGACGGCAAGGAGTTCGGTCAGCTCGCCGAGCCCGGCACCCCGGAGGAAGAGGAGTTCATCGGGTTCCCAGGCCTCCTCGAGCCCGAGCATGTGCACGAGCTGCTCATGCAGCGTCAGGCGCGCCAGTCGCGTCTGCGCGAGGCCCGCGAGGCGACGGCCGATCCGACCGAGACGACCACCCTGCCGGCACCTCTGCATCGCACGCTGCGTGAGCAGCGGCAGCTGCTGAACAGTCTCGTCGGCCTGTATGCACGCCAGTCCGGGGAGCCGCACGGCTCGGTGCACGCCGAGCTGCGACGCATCTGCGGCGGCCCTGCTGTGGCCCAGGCGACCGTGACCCAGCTGCAGTCGCGCATCGACGTTCTCCGCAAGCGCGTCCGCTCCTGAGGCGCCGTGCTTTCCGGCGCTTGCTGTGCGCGGCGGATTGAGGCGCTCGTAACCTGCCCGATCGTCGAGCGAGCGCCAGCCCACCGGTCGTTGAGCGAGCGGAGCGAGTCCATCGGTCGTTGAGCGAGCGGAGCGAGTCGAAACGCCCCTTCCGAAACACGACCCGAGAATCGGTCGGAAAGTATCTCAGACCTGGGGGAAACCGGCCTCTCAATGTCGGTGGCCCTCGGCAGAATTGAGGTATGAACAGCCCCGCAGACACCATCGCTCAGGTCGCTTCCGACCTGCGCGAGCTGCTGTCCGCGGACACGGTCGCGGGGCTGTCGGATGCCGACCGTGCGGCGCTGCTCGTCGGTCTCGGTGAGGTCTCCCGGCTGGCGGACGCCGGCATCGTGGAGGCGGTGGCGACGGCGGATGTGGAGTTCGGTCACCGGTTCGGATGTCGCGGCATGAACGAACTTCTCCGCCGCGCCACCCTGGTCGATGCGCCGACGGCGGGGAGGATCGTCCGTGCCGCGGACGCGGTCGCTCGGGATGTGAGCCTGGTGTCGGGGGAGCGGAAGCCGGCCCGCTGGCCCGCCATGCGGGAAGCACTCCTAGACGGCGCCGTCGGCGTGACCGGTCTGCTGGCCGCGGTGGGGCCGTTGGAGGCGGCGCGGGATCGGATCAGCCTGGAGGAGCGCCTGTGGGCGGATGCGAACCTCGCCGCCTTCGCACGCGGTGAGAACCTCCCCGATGTGGACGCCGACGGCGCGGAGGCTGACTCGGCCGGGGCAAGCGTAAGCGCCGATGTCGAAGACGTTGCAGATGCAGATGCAGATGGTGATGCGCCCGGCCCGGGTCCGCGGGCGTCGGCGGAGGACTTGAAGATGTTCGCGAGTGCTCTCGCGGTGGGGTTGGATCCCGACGGGGCGGAGCCTTCTGACTTGGAGGCGCAGTCGCGCCGGTGCTTCACGGTGGGCCGGTTGCGCAATGGGGTGCATCCGGTGCGCGGGAATCTGACTCCGGAGGTCGCTGCGGCGTGGCAGCTGATCGCCGACGCGTACAACAACCCGAAGGTCGGGGGAGCACCGGCACCGGGGGTGCGATTCGAGCCCGCTTCGGACGATGACGGCACCGATCCTGACGGTTATGGTGCCGATGGCGGCGAGGGTACTGGTGCGGGGGAGGACAGGTTCAATACCGATCCGCGGAACCTGATCGATGCCCGCACGCCCGGGCAGAAGCGCCACGACGCTCTCGCCGCCGCCGTGGGCATCGCCGCCCGCCACGACGACATGCCCACGCTCGGTGGTGCGGCCCCGACCCTGGTGGTGCATGTGGAAGCGAAGGACCTCGCCACCGGCACCGGCTGGGCCACGATCCCGGGCGCCGACACCCCCGTCTCGCTCGGCGTCGCCACGCACACGGCGTGTACGGGTGCGGTTCAGCGGGTGTTGTTCGACGAGGGCCGGATCGTGGGGATCTCGACGACCGATCGGGTGTTCACGGTGCATCAGCGGCGCGCGATCGTCGCCCGCGACCAGGAGTGCCTGATTCCGGGCTGTCATGTCCCGGCGTCGTGGTGTGAGATCCATCACGTCCACGAACACGCGAAAGGCGGTCCCACTCATACCGACAACGGGGTGCCGCTGTGCTGGTGGCATCACCGCTCCCTGGAGCATTCCGGGTGGGAGATCCGGATGAACGGCGGCCTGCCGCAGATCCGGGGTCCGGAGTGGTGGGACCCGCAACAGCGATGGCGCACCCCGCGACACTCCGTCCCGGTGAAACCACCCCGAAGAGCGGTGCTGCGCACCTGATGCATCCGCAGCATCCGCACCCTAGTGTCGTACGTCGGAAGGGGCGTTTCGACTCGCTTCGCTCGCTCAACGACCGGAACCGGGCTCCCTTCGCTCGCTCCACGGCAGGGTGGGGCGAGCTCGACAACCGGGCTTCAGAACGTCCGGGAAGGTGCCTTGACCGCGCACTTCGGAGGCCCGAAATGCTGTCAAACCTCGTCTCAGTTCGAGACCGGACATGACCCGCGGATAGCGTGGAACGGTTGCCCCGAACTCGGGCACGCATCGACCTGGAGGATCATGACAGCCCCCGCAGCCGCCGAGCCCACTGCCGCCGACCGCCGCCGCTGGGCGCGCTATCTCGTGGAGGAGCGCGCCGAGGGATTCGTCTACCAGAAGCTCGCGGACCGGCGCACAGGGGAGGAGCGCGAGATCTTGCTCAGCCTCGCGGAGGCCGAGCGTCGTCACGAGCAGCACTGGCTCGACCTACTCGGCGAGGAACCCGCGCGTCTGCCGCGCGCCGGCATCCGCTCCCGGCTGCTCGGATGGATGGCGGGCCGCTTCGGCTCGATCTTCGTGCTCGCACTCGCGCAGAGCGCGGAGGCCCGCTCTCCCTATGACGCGGAGCAGTACGCGACGCCCGCGATGCGCGCCGACGAGAAGGTGCACTACGAGGTCGTCCGCGGTCTCGCCGCGCGCGGGCGACGACGACTGTCGGGCTCCTTCCGTGCGGCCGTGTTCGGAGCCAACGACGGGCTGGTCAGCAATCTCGCTCTCGTGCTGGGCATCGGCGCCACCGGAGTGAGCCCGGGTTTCGTGCTGTTCAGCGGCGTCGCCGGGCTCCTCGCCGGAGCGCTGTCCATGGGAGCAGGCGAGTTCGTCTCTGTCCGCTCCCAGCGCGAGCTGCTCGCCGCGACCGAGGCGAACGAGGATGCCGCTGCATCCGCCGGAGATCTCGACATCGATGAGAACGAGCTCGCCCTGGTCTACCGCGCCCGCGGGATGGATCAGGACGAGGCCCTCGCCCGCGGTCGCCGGATCATCGCGGCGGCCCGCGCCGGCGCGCAGCGGGCGGCGACGGGCCCGGTCCGCGTTCACGGCGACGACCACGAGATCGTCGGCAGCGACTGGACCGCAGCGATCTCGAGCTTCCTGCTCTTCGCCTCCGGAGCGATCGTCCCGGTGCTGCCGTGGATCTTCGGTCTGCAGGGCACGACCGCGATCGTCGTCGCCCTCGTGCTCGTGGGGATCGCGCTGCTGAGCACCGGCGCCATGGTCGGCATCCTCTCCGGCGGACCCCCGCTGCGCCGCGCCCTCCGTCAGCTGGCGATCGGCTTCGGCGCCGCCGCGATCACCTACGCGCTCGGTCTGGCCTTCGGCGTCGGGGCCGTCTAGGGCCCGGCACGAAGCCGCATCGCACTCGCCGGAACGACGAAGTGGTGCTCCGATCT
Source organism: Microbacterium hydrocarbonoxydans (assembly GCF_011752045.1). GTDB lineage: Bacteria > Actinomycetota > Actinomycetes > Actinomycetales > Microbacteriaceae > Microbacterium. The sequence goes on along the minus strand of NZ_JAAKXW010000001.1, from coordinate 488,505 downwards.
GCTGACCGGGGCACCACTTCACTCGGTGCGAATCAGCAGGTCCGCGTCACCCGCGCAGAACGGAGCGAAGCGCAGGGCATCGGAACGAAGAAGAGCCCCGATCCTTCCGGACCGGAGCTCTTCTTCGTTCTGTGCGCGGAGGGGGACTTGAACCCCCACGCCCTATCGGGCACTAGCACCTCAAGCTAGCGCGTCTACCATTCCGCCACCCGCGCAGGTGTTGGATTGTTCGTTGCCGAACGAAGATTTACATTAGCACGAGCGAAGCAGGTCTCAGAAACCGAGCGCTCCGCCCGGGCGCGCCACACCGCTTCGATAGCCTGGGACCATGACCGATCCCTGGCTCCCCGAGGTCGTCCGCATCGCGAGCGACCTGATCCGCTTCGACACGTCGAACTATGGCGGCGGCAAGGCGAACGGGGAGCGGGAGGCCGCGGAGTATGTGGGCGCCTACCTGGAGGGACTCGGTCTCGAGGTCGAGTACTACGAGCCGATCCCTCGCCGGACGAACGTGATGGCGCGTGTTCCCGGTCGCAATCGGGACAAGCCCGCCCTCGTCGTGCACGGTCACCTCGACGTCGTGCCCGCCATGCCGGAGGACTGGACGGTCGATCCGTTCAGCGGGGTCGTGCAGGACGGGATGCTGTGGGGTCGCGGCGCGGTCGACATGAAGAACATGAACGCGATGATCCTCACCGCCGTCGCCGACATCCTGCGGGCCGGGGAGCAGCCGGAGCGCGACCTCGTGCTCGCGTTCTTCGCGGACGAGGAGAACGGCGGCGTCGAGGGATCCGCGCTCGTCGTCCAGAACCGTCCGGAGTGGTTCGCCGGCGCGACGGAGGCGATCAGCGAGGTCGGCGGCTATTCGATCACGGTCGACGACCGGCGCGCGTACCTCCTGCAGGTCGGGGAGAAGGCCCTGATCTGGATCCGCCTCATCGCGAAGGGCCGCGCCGGTCACGGGAGTCGCCTGCACGAGGACAACGCCGTCACGAAGCTCGCCGAGGCCGTGGCCACGATCGGCCGCACGCGCTGGCCTCTGCATCTCACGCCCACGACAGAGGCTCTCCTGGGTGGCCTCAGCACGCTCACCGGGCGCTCGGCCGACGATCCCGACGCCCTCGCCGCCGCTGCCGGACCCGCGGAGGCGTTCCTGCGCTCCACGTTCCGGACCACGACCAACCCGACGATGCTCACCGCCGGGTACAAGCACAACGTGATCCCCGAGCGCGCGGAGGCCCTCATCGACGTCCGCGTCATCCCCGGCACCGAGGACGACGTGCTCGCCGAACTGCAACAGCTCGTCGGCGACGAGATCGAGATCGAGATCGTCGTGCGTGACATCGGCATGGAGACGCCCTTCTCCGGTGACCTCGTCGAGGCGATGGTGGCGAGCCTCGGCCGCCACGACCCGGGGGTCCCGGTCATCCCGTATCTTCTCGGTGCGGGCACGGACAACAAGGCCCTCGCGTACCTCGGCATCACGGGGTACGGATTCGCCCCGCTGAAACTCCCGGCTGACCTGGATTTCACAGGGATGTTCCACGGAGTGGACGAGCGCGTCCCCGTAGAATCGCTTGTCTTCGGCCAGCGGGTGCTGGCCGATCTGCTGCGCACGTACTGAGCGCCGCTCCCGCATCTGCGTCCTGAATCAGAAAGCCCTCCATGCACCTGCTCGAAGCGCTCATCCTCGGCATCGTCCAGGGACTCACCGAGTTCCTGCCCATCTCCTCCAGCGCGCACCTGCGCATCCTCGGCACGTTCCTGCCGTCGGGGGAGGACCCCGGTGCGGCCTTCACCGCCATCACCCAGATCGGCACGGAGGCCGCGGTCGTCGTGTTCTTCTGGCGTGACATCGTGCGGATCATCACGCAGTGGTTCCGCTCGCTCACGGGCAAGGCGCCGCGCAACGATCCCGACGCGCGGATGGGCTGGATGATCATCATCGGCAGCATCCCGATCGTCGTCCTCGGGCTGCTCTTCCAGGACCAGATCGAGACCGTGCTGCGGTCGATGTGGATCGTCGCGATCATGCTCATCGTGTTCGGAATCCTGCTCGGCATCGCAGACCACGTCGGTGCGAAGCGACGCAGGCTCGACGACCTCACGTACCCGCACGGCGTCGCCTACGGCTTCGCGCAGGCGCTGGCCCTCATCCCCGGCGTCTCCCGCTCGGGCGGCACGATCACGATGGGGCTCTTCCTCGGCTACGAGCGGGCCGCGGCGGCGCGCTACGCCTTCCTGCTGGCCATTCCGGCCGTGTTCGGGAGCGGTTTCTACCAGGTGTTCAAGAGCTGGGACGAGCCGGCGTTCTTCTCCTTCGGCGACACGCTCGCCGCCACCGGCATCGCCTTCGTGGTCGCGCTCGGCGTGATCGCGTTCTTCATGAACTGGATCTCGAAGCGCAGCTTCCTGCCCTTCGTGATCTACCGCATCCTGCTGGGCACGGCTCTCCTGGTGCTGCTCGGCACCGGAGTGATCCCCGCCTGACGATCTGCCGAGGCGGCCTGGACCCGGCGCTCAGCGCTTGCGGTCCCCGGGCTCGTCGCCGCGACGGCGCAGATACCGCTCGAACGCCTGGGCGATCGCGTCTCCGGAGGCCTCGGGCGAGTCCCAGGTGTCCCTGGTGCGCTCCAGCTGCCGGATGTACTCCGTCATGTCCTCGTCATCCGCCGCTGCGGCGTCGATCGAGGCCTCCCACGCGGCGGCCTCGGTGCGCAGCTGGTCACGGGGCGCGTCCACGCCGGTGAGCTCCTCGAGCCGGTCGAGCAGCGCGAGCGTCACCTTGGGGGATGGTGTGGCGGAGGCCACATAGTGCGGCACGCTGGCCCACAGGCTCGCGGTGGGGATGCCGGCGCCCTCGGCGAAGTGCTCGAACACGCTGAGGATGCCGACCGGTCCTTCGTAGAGCGAGCGCTCCAGGCCATGAGCCTCGCGCACGGCCTCGTTCTGGCTGGACGCGAAGATCGAGATCGGTCGCGTGTGCGGGACGTCGGAGAGCATCGCGCCGAGCGTCACGAGACCGGTGACGTCGTCGCGCAGCGCGACGTCGATGAACTCGGAGGCGAACGCCTGCCAGGTGCGCGCGGGCTCCACTCCGGTGAGAAGCCAGATCTCCGGGCCCGGCCCAGGGTCCCGCGGACGCCACAGACCCGCCTCGGGCCAGGTGAGCTGGCGCCTCCCCTCAGCGTCCATCTTCGTGGCGGGACGGGTGTACTGGTAGTCGAAGTACAGCTCGGGATCGATCGAGTGAACCAGGTCGTAGTCGGTCATCTGGCGGAGCACGGAGATCGCGCCGCTCGCAGCCTCGCCTGCATCGTTCCAGCCGTCGAAGGCGGCGACGATGATGCGCGAACCGAGAACATCCATCGTGTGTGCTCCCTTCGGGTTGCCGGATCGGTATCCCACCAGGCTAGTCCGCGCGGACGAGGCGCGGGCGGCGCCACGGCTAACATGGTCCAGTGAGCAGACAGCCCAGCGCGGTCCTTTGGGACATGGACGGAACCCTCGTCGACACCGAGCCCTACTGGATGGCGGCGGAGACGGCGCTGGTCGAGTCCCACGGCGGCACCTGGACCCACGAGGACGCACTGCAGCTGGTCGGGAACGGCCTGATCGACAGCGCGATCATCCTGCAGAACGCCGGCGTCGACATGGACGCCGAGACCATCGTCTCGCACCTCACGGATGCCGTGCAGGAGTCTCTGCGCACCCACGGCGTCCCGTTCCGCCCTGGTGCCCGCGAGCTGCTGCTCGACCTCAAGGGCGCAGGCATCCGCACCGGCCTGGTGACGATGTCGCTGCGCCGGATGGCGCTCGGCGTCGTGGATCTCATCGACTTCGAGGCCTTCGACGTGGTCGTCGCCGGCGATGACGTCGAGAACGCCAAGCCGCACCCGGAGCCGTATCTGCAGGCCGCTGCGCTGCTGGGCGTCGACATCGCGGATGCCGTCGTGCTCGAGGACTCCCCGACCGGCCTGCGCGCGGGGATCGCCTCCGGCGCCGTCGTCCTCGGCGTGCCGCACATCGTCGCCCTCGACCACGTCGGCGCCCATGAGCTGTGGCCGACGCTCGCCGACAGGGGCGCCGCCGACCTGGTCGACCTCTTCGACCGCATGACGTCCATGACAGGAGCCTCCCGATGACCCACACCAGCGCACAGCGGCCGAGCGGCCCGTTCCGGGAAGGCGACCGGGTGCAGCTGACGGGTCCGAAGGGACGTCTGCACACCGTCACCCTCCGTGAGGACGGCGAGCTCCACACGCATCACGGCGTTCTGTTCCACCGCGACCTCATCGGACTTCCTGACGGGTCAGTCGTCGCCAACAGCTCCGGTCACGACTACCTCGCCCTGCGCCCGCTCCTGCGAGACTTCGCCATGTCGATGCCACGCGGGGCAGCCATCGTCTACCCGAAGGACGCCGCGCAGATCGTCATGCAGGCCGACATCTTCCCCGGAGCCGTCGTCGTCGAGGCCGGTGTCGGCTCGGGCGCGCTCTCGCTCTCGCTGCTGCGCGCGATCGGCCCCGCGGGCCGCCTCGTCTCCTTCGAGCGCCGGGACGATTTCGCAGAGGTCGCACGGGGCAACGTGGAGACTTTCTTCGGCGCGACCCCCGACACGTGGAGCGTCGTCGTCGGCGATCTCGCCGAGGAGCTGCCCGCGCAGTTCGAGCCCGGCACCGTCGACCGCGTCGTGCTGGACATGCTCGCGCCCTGGGAGTGCATGGACGTCGTCGCCGAGGCGCTCACGCCAGGAGGCGTGGTGCTCTGCTACGTGGCCACCGCCACGCAGCTCTCCCGCGTCGCCGAGTACATCCGCGGCACGGGGCTGTTCACCGACCCGGATGCCTCCGAGACGATGGTCCGCGGCTGGCACGTCGAGGGTCTCGCCGTCCGTCCCGACCACCGCATGGTCGCACACACCGGCTTCCTGCTCACCGCGCGCCGTCTGGCTCCGGGAGCGGTCGCTCCGTCAGTGAAGCGCCGTGCCTCCAAGAGCAGCTACGGCGATGAGGACGTGGAGCTCTGGACCCCGGGCGCCGTCGGAGACCGCGAGATCACGGACAAGAACCTGCGCAAGCGCGCCCGGGAGGCGGCCAGGGCGGCGGAGGGGGCGCGCTTGGCGACCGCATCGCGCGAATCGGACTCGACGACGGAATAGACTGGAGCGCGTGCGTAAAACGTCCGCCGTTCTGGCCACTCTCAGCCTCGCCGTCCTCGCTCTGACCGGATGCACGGCGGCTCCGACCTTCGGCGGAGCATCGTGCGATCGCACCGCTGACGCGCACGGCGTCGCGGATGCCGTCACCATCGAGGGCGACCTCGGCAGTGAGCCGGACGTCGACGTCTTCGCCCCCGTTCACTTCAAGAGCACGTCGTTCACGGACGCGATCGTCGGCGAAGGCCGACCGCTCGTGTCGGACACGCAGCTGATGACCGCCGAGCTCTCCATCTACAGCGGGAAGACCGGCGAGAAGATCTTCGCGACGTCCTACGACGAGGAGAACGGCAGCCTGTCGAACATCGCGTCGTGGGCCACGCAGTCGCCCGGGCTCGCCACCGTCCTCCCGTGCGCCACCGAGGGATCCCGCGTCGTCGCGGCGCTCACCCCCGAGGACTTCGGCGAGCAGTCGCAGGCCGCGCTCGGTGTGGACCCCGACGACACGGTCATCTTCGTCGTCGACATCCTGGATGTCTTCCTCTCGAAGGCCGAGGGAGCACTGCAGTTCAACGACGCGCGCAACGTGCCGACTGTCGTTCGCGCAGCCGACGGCACCCCCGGTGTGATCATCCCCGACGGCGCGGCGCCGACCGAGCAGGTCGTGCAGACGCTGATCAAGGGCGAGGGAGAGCCGGTGGGGGAGACCCAGACCCCGATCGTGAACCTCACCGTGGTGGGCTGGGACGACAAGAAGGAGATCACCTCCACCTGGGGCGCGAACCCGAGCATGGATCTCGCCACCACGGCTCCGGCCGTCGCCGAGGCGCTGATCGGCAAGCCGGTCGGCTCGCAGATCCTCGTGGTCACTCCCGAGGCCGACGGCGTGCCCGCGGCCGCCTACGTCGTCGACATCCTGGGAGCAGTGACCGCCCGGTGATGGCCGCTGCCCGGATTCCCGCGGAGGAGCGCCTGACGAATCTCGTCGTGGCGCTGATGGCCACGGAGATCGGGCTCACCAAGCAGCAGATCCTCGACAACGTGTCGGGCTACCGCCAGCGTGCGGATGCCGGAGTCCGCACGGATGCTCTCGAGAAGATGTTCGAGCGGGACAAGGAAGAGCTCCGCTCGCTCGGCGTGCCCGTGGAGACCATCGGCGACCCGGCGGACCCCAATGATCTCCGCGAGGCCCGCTACCGTATTCCGCAGGCGGAATACGACCTGCCCGCGGACATCGCCTTCAGCCCGGCCGAGCTCGCCGTCCTGCAGCTCGCGGGGAGCGTGTGGAGCGCCGAATCGGCCTCTCGGGACGCACAGGCCGGCGTGCGCAAGATCCGTGCTCTCGGGATCGACGGCGACGAGCCGATCATCGGCTTCGCGCCGCGGATCACCGCTCAGGACGCCGCCTTCTCGCCCCTGCAGGACGCGATCGAGAAGAGCAGAGTCGTCGTCTTCGATTACCTGAAGCCGGGGGAGGACGCACCACGCAGACGGACGATCCGCCCTCTCGCGCTGGTGGACTACGAGGCGCGCTGGCACGTCTTCGGTATCGACGTGGACGTGGAGGAGGACAGGATGTTCCTCCTCAGCCGCATCGTCGGGGACGTGCGGGTAACCGCCACCGCATTCGATCCCGAGCTCCGCGAAGGAGCGGGGGAGCGCGCTCTCGCCGGTCTGGATCGGGTCGCCGCAGCCAACTCGGCCCTTCTCGAGGTCACGCCCGGCACCGAGGCCGCACTGCGCCTGGGCCGCCGGGCGACTCCGGCGACCCAGGGGATCAGGGTGCCTTTCGTGGACCTCCACATCCTCGCCGACGAGCTCGCCTCCTATGGTCCGGAGGTGCGGGTCGTGGAACCCGAGCCGCTGCGCGAGGCAGTCATCGCCCGTCTGCGCGCGGTGGTCGATGCCAACGGGGAGGAGCAGCGATGAGCGCCCAGCCCAAGCCCCTGCTCGCCGCCGACCGCGTGAGGCTCTACCTCACGCTCGTGCCGTATCTCCTCGAGCACGGCCAGGTGTCCCTCGCAGAGGCCGCGTCCGAGTTCGGCGTCACGCCCGAGGAGATGCGCTCGATGGTCGAGAAGCTCACCGTGATCGGCCTTCCCGGCGATTCCGGGTACTGGCAGCAGCCGCAGGAGATGTTCGACATCAACTGGGACCTCCTCGACGAGGAGGACGTGATCGAGATCACCAACGACGTCGCCCTCCGCCGGGTGCCGCGGTTCACGGCCCGTGAGGCCGCCGCCCTCCTCGCCGGTCTCCAGATGGTGGCCGCCGTGCCCGCCGTCTCCGACTCCGGACTCGTCGCCGGACTCATCTCCAAGCTCTCCCGGGGCGCGGCGGATGCCCCGGCTGAGGTGGTCGTCGCGCCGAGCGCGGTCGATGAGGTGCGCGAGGTCGTCGCCCGCGGCGTCCAGGAGGGGGTCGCGGTGTCCTTCACCTATCAGGCGCCGGATGCCGAGCCGACCACCCGGACCGTCGACCCGGTGCAGATCCTCATCACGAACGCCCAGTGGTACCTGCAGGGCTGGTGCCATCTGCGCCAGGCGATGCGCACGTTCCACCTGGATCGCGTGAGCGCTCCGCAGCTGACCGACATCCCGATCACCCATCGTGGCGATCAGGTGCCCGAGGCCTTCTCGACCATCGCGGACGACTGCGAGGTCGGCGTCCGCGTGCCCGAGCGCCTGGCTCCGCTGCTCGGCGCCTTCCTCTCCCCGGACGACGTGTCGACCGCGGACGGCGTGGTGACCGCCCGCCTGCACATGGCGGACCCGCGCGGGATCAAGCGGATCGCCGCGCGCTTCGGCGGTGCGCTGGAAGTGCTCGAGCCGAGTGTCGCGCGAGCCGCCACCCGGGAGTGGGCCGCGGCGGGACTCGCTCTCTATCGCAGCCCCGGCTCCGCCGATTGAGCTGTAGACTTCAGACACCACCCAAAGAAGACGGGATATTTGAGATGTTTGCTGGAATGCAAGGCTGGCACCTGCTGATCGTCCTCGCGGTGATCCTTCTTCTGTTCGGTGCCGCGAAGCTGCCCGCCCTCGCCAAGAGCGTCGGCCAGTCCGCCCGCGTGTTCAAGGGTGAGATGAAGGCGATGAAGGAGGAGGACGCCACGGCGCCCTCGACCACTCCGTCGGTCGCCGCCGAGCCCACCACGGCGAAGGATGCGGGCACCGATTCTGAGAATCCGCCCCGCACCTGACGGCCGTGGGACCCATCGAACCGACCTCAGATGTGAAGCCGGGTCGGGATCGGCGGATGTCGCTCGGCGCTCATCTTGTCGAACTCCGCAAGCGACTGATGCTCGCCGCGCTCGCGCTGCTTGTGGGCATGGTCGTCGCGTTCATCGTCGCCGACCCCGTCATCCACTTCATCACCGAGCCCATCCGGATCATCACGGAGAAGCGCGGGGATGACTTCAGCGCGCTGAACTTCGAGTCGGTGACGTCGGCGTTCGATCTGCGCATGCGGATCGCCTTCTCCATCGGCCTCTTCATCTCCGCACCGGTATGGCTCTGGCAGATCTGGGCCTTCATCATGCCCGGCCTCACCCGCAAAGAGGTCAGGTACACGATCGGGTTCGTCGCCGCCGCCGTGCCGCTCTTCTTCGCCGGCTGCTATCTCGGCATGGTCATCATGCCGCATGTGATCGAGCTGATGTGGGGCTTCACGCCGGAAGGCGGCACGAACTTCTACAAGGCGCAGGAGTACTACGACTTCGTCTTCAAGCTGATGATCGTGATCGGCGTCTCCTTCGTCCTTCCGGTCTTCCTCGTCGCCCTCAACATCGCGGGCATCATGTCCGGCCGTGCGATCCTCAAGGGCTGGCGCATCGCCGTTCTGATCGCCACCGTCTTCGCCGCGCTGGCCACGCCGGCCGCCGACGTGGTGAGCATGCTGATGCTCGCCGGCATCCTCATCGTGCTGTTCTTCGCCGCCGCGGGTCTGTCCCTCCTGTTCGACCGGCGCAAGCGGAAGAAGGACGCCGCGGCGGGGCTCCTGCCGGAAACCGCATGAGCTCTCCGTCCGAGAGGTACGCCGCAGCCAGGGACGCCGCCGAGCATCCGGAGACCGCCGCGTTCGCCGCACGGCAGAGATTCGACCTCGACCCGTTCCAGGTCGCCGGCTGTCACGCACTGGAGCGGGGGAACAGCGTGCTCGTCGCCGCGCCGACCGGTGCAGGCAAGACGATCGTCGGCGAGTTCGCCATCCATCTCGCGATGCAGACGCCGAGCGACAAGGCCTTCTACACGACGCCGATGAAGGCGCTCTCGAACCAGAAGTTCCGCGAACTCGTCGACGTGTACGGCCCCGACCAGGTGGGACTCCTCACCGGCGACACGAACATCAACGGCGGAGCACGCATCGTGGTCATGACGACCGAGGTGCTCCGGAACATGATCTACGCGGATTCCGCGGCGCTCCGCGACCTCCGCTACGTGGTGATGGACGAGGTGCACTACCTCGCCGACCGCTTCCGCGGCGCCGTCTGGGAAGAGGTGATCATCCACCTCCCGCAGCACGTGCGGCTCGTGTCTCTCAGCGCCACGGTCTCGAACGCCGAGGAGTTCGGCGACTGGCTGGACACCGTCCGCGGCGACACCGAGGTGATCGTGTCCGAGACGCGTCCGGTGCCCCTTGAGCAGCACGTCCTCGTCCGTGACGACCTGCTGCCCCTGTTCGACGACCGTGCCGGTCTCGCCACCTCGAGGGTGAACCAGGAGCTCATGCGCATCCGGTCGTTCACCGGCTCGAGCTACGACAGCAACCGCGAGGCGCAGGCGTACCGCAGCAACCGCCACGCCGGCCGTCAGGCACAGCGCCCGCCGCGGGGAGGGCGACGACCTGTCCGCTCCGCCAACGTGCGCCGCATCGAGCGCATGGACCGCCCGGACGTCGTCCACCTGCTCGAGCAGGCGAATCTCCTGCCGGCGATCTTCTTCATCTTCAGCCGCGTCGGCTGCGACGCCGCCGTGCAGCAGATCCGCCGCTCCGGGCTCCGGCTGACCTCCGCCGAGGAGCGTCAGGAGATCCGCGCGATCGTCGAGAACCGCACTCGGAGCCTCCAGGACGAGGACCTCGCCGTGCTCGGCTACTGGGAGTGGCTGGAGAACCTCGAGCGCGGGGTCGCGGCGCACCACGCCGGCCTCCTGCCCGCTTTCAAGGAGGTCGTGGAGGAGCTCTTCCAGCGCAAGCTCGTCAAGGTGGTGTTCGCCACCGAGACCCTCGCTCTCGGCATCAACATGCCGGCGCGGACGGTCGTGCTCGAGAAGATGGAGAAGTTCAACGGCGAGGCCAGGGTCGCGATCACCTCCGGCGAGTACACGCAGCTCACCGGGCGTGCGGGACGGCGCGGCATCGACGTCGAGGGCCACGCGGTCGTGCAGTGGACGGAGGGCATGGATCCGCAGGCGGTCGCCGCGCTCGCCTCGCGACGGACCTACCCGCTGAACTCGAGCTTCCGTCCCACCTACAACATGGCGGTGAACCTCATCGACCTGTTCGGGAAGGCGCGGGCGCGGCAGATCCTCGAGTCGTCGTTCGCGCAGTTCCAGGCGGATCGTTCGGTCGTCGGGCTCGCCAGGCAGGTTCGCGAGGCGGAGGAGTCCCTGGCGGGCTACCAGAAGTCGATGGCGTGCGACCACGGAGACTTCGCCGACTACTCGGCCATCCGCCGCGAGCTCAGCGACCTGGAGAAGAAGAACCGCCAGGATTCGCATGCGCCGCGCGCGACGCGCGAGAAGCGGCTGAAGAAGATCCAGTCCCTGCGGAACCGGATGCAGCGGCACGGCTGCCATCGCTGCCCCGACCGGGAGTCGCATGCGCGGTGGGCCGAGCGCTACTGGAAGCTCAAGCGCGAGACCGATCGCACGCGCCGGCAGATCGAGAACCGCACCGGCACGGTCGCACGCGTCTTCGACAGGGTCGTCGAGGTTCTGGAGACCCTCGACTACCTGACGCGGGAAGACGGCGAGACCAGGCTGACGGATGCCGGCCGGACGATGCGCCGCATCTACGGTGAACGCGACCTGCTCGTCGCCGAGTCCCTCCGGCAGGGCCTCTGGAAGGGGCTGGACGCCCCCTCGCTGGCCGCGATGGCCTGCTGTCTCGTCTACGAGCCGCGGAGGGACGAATCGAACTCGGGGGAGCGCGGCCTGCCTCGCGGCGCGTTCCGGGCCGCGTACGAGAAGACCGCATCGCTGTGGGCAGAGCTCGACGACCTCGAGAAGGAGCATCATCTTCCGGGCAGCGAGCCGCTCGCCGCCGGCCTGGCCGGTGCGATGCACTCCTGGGCCCGCGGGGGCACGCTCGATCGCGTCCTCATCGATGCGGACATGGCCGCGGGGGACTTCGTCCGCTGGGCGAAGCAGACCATCGACCTTCTCGACCAGCTGTCCATCGTGGCCGAGGATGCCGCGATCGCCCGCACCGCGCGCACCGCACTCGACGGCGTCCGCCGCGGCATCGTCGCCTACTCGTCGATGTGAGCATGACGGCGATGCGTGATTCTCCTGCGCGCCCACGCCCACGGCGCGTGCTCCCACCGCTTCCACGCGCCCCGCTGCCGCTCTGGGCCGCCGTCCTGGCAGCCGGCGGCGCGGCGCTGCTGATGGATCTCGCCTACCCGGACACCGGGATCTGGGGGCTTGCGTTCCCCGCGACCGCCCTTCTGCTTCTGGCGCTCAACGGCCGCCGGGTGGGGGGAGCGCTGCTGGTGGGCGCCGTCTACGGCATCCCGTTCTTCGGTCTACTGGTGTCCTTCACGGCCCGTTATCTCGGTCCGGTCCCGTGGGCGGCGCTGAGCGTCGTCGAAGGCGGACTCACGGCGCTGGCGGCGGTCCCGATCGCCCTCGCGTACCGGTGGATGCCACGCGCCTTCCCGGGACGCGCAGGCAGACTGCTGGGGCTGCCCGCCGTCGTCGCCGCCCTCTGGGTGGGTCGCGAGCTCTTCGTCGGCTCCTGGCCGTACGGCGGCTTCCCCTGGGCGCGACTCGGCATGACTCAGGCGGAGAGTCCGCTGGCCCATCTCTCGTCCTGGGTGGGTATCAGCGGCCTGAGCTTCCTCATGGTCCTCTTGGTGGCGATGATCGGCGAGATCGTGCGGCTCCGGGCGTGGGTCCGCCCGGCTGCCCTCGCCGCACCGGCGGTCGTCGTCGTGGTGCTGCTGTTCACGCCGCTCTTCCCGACGTCGTCGACCGGTTCCATGCGGATCGCCGCCGTGCAGGGCAACGGCCCGACGGGCTACTTCGACGAACGGGAGCCGTTCGCGGTGATCCAGGCGCAGACCGATGCGACCGAGCCGCTGTACGGCGAGGACGTGGACCTGCTGGTGTGGCCGGAGGGCTCCCTGGACGCGGATCCCTTCGAGTACGAAACCATCGCGCGCCGGATGAGCCTCGTCTCCGCGCGCATCGGGGCGCCACTGCTCGCGAACGCCGCGACCGCCAGGGATGACCGCTTCTACAACACCTCGATGCTGTGGACAGCCGACGACGAGGCCGGCCAGATCCACGACAAGCGGCATCCGGTGCCGTTCGGCGAGTACGTGCCCGATCGCGCGTTCTACAACGCGCTCGCCCCGGACCTCATCGGACTGCTGCAGCGTGACTACACGCCGGGCTCGAACTCGCCGACGGTCGAGGTCGACGGCGTGCCGATCGGCCTCGCGATCTGCTTCGACGTGATCTACGACGACGTGATCTCCGCCGGCATCGCCGACGGGGCCCAGGTGCTCGTGTTCCAGACGAACAACGCGGACTTCCGAGGCACGGACGAGAACCTGCAGCAGCTCGCGTTCGCGCGGATGCGCGCCATCGAGACCGGCCGCAGCGTGGTCAACGTCTCGACCGTCGGCACCAGTCAGATCATCCGCGCCGACGGGTCGACGGTCAGCCGGCTGGACGCGGATGAGGCCGGAGCGCTGCTCAAGGATGTCGAGCTGCGTTCCGGCCTCACGGCGGGTGTCGTCGTCGGCCCCTGGCTGCAGCAGCTGCTGCTGTGGGGCGGGCTGGGCGCGCTGATCGTCGGGTGGTGGCGCGCCCGTCGTCGGCCTTAGGCGCCGATCTTCTCGCGGGTGGGGTCCTCGCCGGCACCCCGGCGGCTGCGGATGTAGGCGAGGCGCTCCTCCAGGAGCTCCTCGAGCTCGGCGCGCGTGCGGCGCTCCATCAGCATGTCCCAGTGGGTGCGGGCGGCCTTCTCATCGCTGGTGTCGAGCGTCACGGCCTGGCCGTCGACGTTCAGGCGGGCGTCCGCGCCACAGGCACGGCACTCCCAGGTCTGCGGCGGCTCGGCGTCCGCCGCGAACATGAGGTTCGTGACGTGGCCGCATGCGTCACAGGTGTAGGTGGTCTCACGGCGCTCCATGAAAACGACGCCCTCTTCGCTCTGTAGGCTCTGGGCGCCGAGTCGGATGCCGCGCAGGCTGCGATCTGCCATTGTGTGGTCCTCTCGTCGCTGTCAGGTATAACGCTCGAGCCTGTGCGCTTCATCCGAGGAGGGGGAATCCAGGCAGGATTCACAGCGGAATCCCAGCGCGAAGGGTCAATCGCGCGCGAGGGTCGTCAGGGCGAGGTCGGCACGGTCCGACACGATGCCGTCGACGCCCGCCCCGATCAGGCGGGTCATGTCCGCGGGGTCGTTCACCGTCCAGACGTGAACCTCGACGCCATGGCGCTGGGCGGCGCGGAGGAGGGCGGGTGTGAGGACGCGCAGGCGGCCCTGGAATTCGGGGATCTGCACCGCGTCGATCCCCCGGAGGGCGCGGGCGGGGGAGAGGCGGGCGGCCGAGAGCGCGCGGAGCGAGGCGATGGTGCCGCTGCCGCCCGACGTGGCAGGACGCACCTCGGCGCCCGCGCCGAGGGCGGAGGCCAGTGCCGTGCGGCGGCGGGTGTCGGAGAAGCTCGTGACGAGCACCCGCTCGGCGTACGGCGCCACGATGGCGCCCAGCGGGCCGGCCGCGGCATCCGTCTTCACATCGATGTTGAAGCGGATGCCGGGGAAGGCGTCGAGGGCCTCCGCGGCGGTCAGCAGCCCGCCGTGCGCGGAGAACATCTCCCGCAACTCCCTGGTGCGCACCGCGGAGACGCGGCGAGAGTCACCGGTCAGGCGTGTCAGCGTGTCGTCGTGGAACAGCACCACGTCGCCGTCGGCGGTGACACGGCAGTCGGTCTCGATGTACTCGACCCCGGCGGCGTGGGCGGCCGCGAACGCGGCGGCCGAATTCTCCCAGACACCGGAGTCCTCGCCCGCTGCGGTCACCAGACCGCGGTGAGCGAGGACCCGAGGGTGCCGTGCCGTGTCGAAGTACGGGTGCGTCACGCGCCAGGAGTGCTGTTCGGTGTCTGCCCCGGCTTCGGCGTGAACGCGCTGCCGATTCCCTTGAGCGCCTCCGTGAGCTCGCTGGGGATGATCCACAGCTTGCTCGACTGGCTCTCGCTGATCTTCGGGAGCATCTGCAGGTACTGGTAGGCGAGGAGCTTGTCGTCCGGCTGCCCCTGGTGGATGGCACTGAAGACGTTCTGGATCGCCTCGGCCTCACCCTGCGCCCGGAGCACCGCGGCCTGCTTGTCGCCCTCGGCCTGGAGGATCGCCGCCTGGCGCTGCCCCTCGGCCTCGAGGATCTGCGACTGCTTCGAGCCCTCGGCCGTGAGGATCGCCGCGCGACGGTCGCGCTCGGCGCGCATCTGCTTCTCCATCGAGTCCTGGATGGAGACGGGCGGGTCGATCGCCTTCAGCTCGACGCGGCCGACGCGGATGCCCCACTTGCCGGTCGCCTCGTCGAGGACGACGCGCAGCTGGCCGTTGATGTTGTCGCGGCTGGTGAGCGCCTCCTCGAGGTTCAGGCCGCCGACCACGTTGCGGAGCGTGGTCGTGGTGAGCTGCTCGACCGCCCCGAGGTAGTTGGCGATCTCATAGGTCGCGGCGCGAGCATCCGTCACCTGGAAGTAGACGACCGTGTCGATGGAGACGACGAGGTTGTCCTCGGTGATCACCGGCTGCGGCGGGAACGACACGACCTGCTCGCGCATGTCGATGAGCGGGCGCAGCCGGTCGATGAACGGCACGAGGATGTTCAGACCGGGCATGAGGGTCTTGTGGTACCGCCCGAGACGCTCCACCACGCCGGCCGTGGCCTGCGGGATGATGCGGATGGACCGGGCGATGGTCACCACCACGAAGATGAGGACGGCGATCGCGAGGATCCAGCCGATCGCGGTCGGGATGAGCGATGAGTCGTCCACTGGTTCTCCTAGTCGTTGACGGGACGGACGATGGCGGTGGCGCCGTTGATCTCGCTGATGGCGACGGTCGCGCCCTGCGGGATCGGCATGGTGCCGGCGGTGCGAGCGGTCCAGGTGTCGCCGTTGCTCAGCTTGACCTGACCGGAGACCTGGGTGATCTCGTGCAGCGCGATGCCGCGGAGGTCGATCAGCGCGTCGACGTTGGACTTGGTCGGATCCTCCCCGCGCCGCAGACGCCGCAGGAGCGGCGGCCGGAGGAAGAGGATGAAGAGGGCGGCCGCCGCGGCGGCGACGATCACCTGCGCCCACACGGGCAGCCCGACGAGATCGGTGACGAGACCGACCGCGCCGCCGAAGCTCAGCATGAGGAACGTGAAGTCGAGCGACAGCATCTCGATCACGAGGAACACGGCGATCAGGACCAGCCACCCGATCCAGGCCCATTGGTCGATGAACGTCACGAAGGTTGCGAAGTTGTCCATGCGGCCTCCTTTGCGGTCAACCTATCACGCAGGGAGGATGCGATCCCCGCGCGACGAAGGGGTCGCTTGGTAATGTGAGTGAGCCGTGCGATCACGGCGATTCGCGCATCATGAGGAGTCACCGTGACCGACGTTCTTCCCGCAGGTTCCCTCGACGGCAAGGTCGCCCTTGTCACCGGCTCGTCGCGGGGCATCGGCGCCGACACCGTCCGCTACCTCGCGGAGGCAGGTGCTGACGTCGTCATCAACTACCGCAACAAGGCGCCCCGCGCGGAGAAGCTCGCGAACGAGCTGCGCGAGCTCGGCCGGCGCGTGCTCGTCGTGGGCGCCGACCTCACCGACCCGGCATCCGTCGCGAGCATGTTCGACGCGGTGAAGGCCGAGTTCGGGCGCCTCGACGTTCTCGTGCTGAACGCCTCCGGCGGCATGGAGTCGGGCATGGCAGAGGACTACGCCCTGACCCTCAACCGTGACGCGCAGCTGAACGTGCTGAACGCAGCCACGCCCCTCATGGGCGAGGGCTCCCGCGTCGTGTTCGTCACCAGCCACCAGGCCCACTTCATCCGCACGACGCCGACCATGCCCGAGTACGAGCCCGTCGCGCTGTCCAAGCGCGCGGGCGAGGATGCGCTGCGCGAGCTGATCCCTGGCCTCGCCGAGAAGGGGATCGGCTTCACGGTCGTTTCCGGCGACATGATCGAGGGCACGATCACCGCGACCCTGCTCGAGCGCGCGAACCCCGGCGCCATCGCCGAGCGCCGTGAGTCGGCAGGCAAGCTCTACAACGTATCGGAGTTCGCCGCCGAGGTCGCTCAGGCCGTCGTCGACCCCGTGCCGGCGGACAACACGCGCCTGGTCGGAGACGTCAGCGCCTTCGCGGCGGAGTGACCTGAGAGCCGCAACGTGTCGGCCCCGTCCTGCGCTGTGCAGGACGGGGCCGATCCGTGTGCGAGAGGATCGCCTATTCGGCATCCGCTCTGAACGCGTCGGCGACCGCCTTGGCGTCCCGTCCCAGCGTGATGGCGCGGACGATCTGGACGACGCCGAGGACGACGAGCGACGCTCCGAGGAAGATCCAGAGAACGACGCCTGCCGCGAGCACGTTGAAGAGCACGTAGATGCCCGCGAACAGGCTGAGGAGGGCGTAGACGAAGGTCCACACCCGGGAGCCGTCGCTGCCGAGCAGGGTCAGGGAGACGACGCCGTCGACGATCCAGCTGATGCCGATGAAGACGACCACGACGATCGCGAGCGTCGCGGCCGCGGCGCCCAGGTTGGCGAACGCGATGACGCCTGCGACGATGTACAGCAGGCCGAGCAGGATGTGTCCGACGCGCGCCCAGCCGCCCTTGGCGCCCGAGAAGATGCCGAGACCGATGTAGACCAGTCCGGCGATGATGAGGTAGGAGGCGAAGATCCCCGTGACAATCACGGCGGACTTCACCGGCCAGACGAGCAGGACGATGCCGGCCAGCAGAGCCAGCGCGCCGGAGACCGCGAGGGATATGCGGATGCTCTTGAAGACCGACTTCGCGTCGGCGATCAGTTCAGACATGGATGTGCCCCTTTCTGAGAGGACCCTGTGAGGACGCTGTCAGCGTAGCGCCGCCTGGCGCGAAACGGGGGAGGGCCTGCCGCACCGCGTCGCGCGGGTTCACGGAGGGAGATGAGCCGTCATGGCAGGATCGAGGGGTGGCTCCTGTCGATGATGCGCGGTTGCGCGACCTGACCGCGATGCGCAAGGTGCGGGATCGGATCGACCGCGAGTACGCGCAGCCGCTGGACGTGCCGGCACTGGCCGCGGGAGTGCACATGTCGGCCGGGCACCTCAGCCGGCGCTTCAAGGACACCTTCGGAGAGTCGCCCTACTCGTATCTGATGACCCGCCGCATCGAGCGGGCGATGGCGCTGCTCCGGCGAGGCGACCTCAGCGTCACGGAGGTCTGCTTCCAGGTGGGTTTCCAGTCGCTCGGCACGTTCAGCACCCGCTTCTCCGAGCTCGTCGGGCGCTCGCCCAGCGACTACAGGGCGAAGCCCGAGCCCGGTCCCGGCATCCCGTCCTGGGTGGAGAAGCAGGCGACGAGACCGATCAGGAATCGAGAAGCGCCCGCACGGCGCGATGGGTAGCGTCGGGGACATGAACATCTCCATCAACGCCAGTTTCCTCCCGCATACCGACGCCGAGGCCTCGGTGGCCTTCTACCGCGACATCCTCGGATTCGAGGTCCGCAAGGACGTCGGCTACGAGCAGATGCGCTGGGTGACCGTCGGCCCCGTCGGCCAGCCCGACACCGCGATCGTCCTCACGCCGCCCGCGGTCGACCCGGGGATCAGCGAGTCCGAGCGTGCGACCATCCTCGAGCTCATGGCGAAGGGCAGCTACGGCGGGATCGTGCTCGCGACGCCGGACGTGGATGCCGCTTACGCTGAGATCGAGGCCAAGGGCGCAGACGTCGTCCAGGAGCCGATCGACCAGCCGTACGGCATCCGGGACTGCGCGTTCCGAGACCCGGCCGGCAACATGGTGCGTCTCCAGCAGAGCGCCTGAGGAGAGAAGAGGACAAGGATGCCGCAGCACCTCGCCGACAGCCATGACATGATCCGCGTGCAGGGAGCACGCGAGAACAACCTGAAGGACGTGAGCGTCGAGATCCCGAAGCGTCGCCTGACGGTGTTCACGGGGGTCTCCGGCTCAGGGAAGAGCTCCCTGGTGTTCGACACCATCGCGGCCGAGTCCCGGCGGATGATCGACGAGACGTACAGCGCGTTCGTACAGGGCTTCATGCCGTCGGTGCCGCGCCCCGATGTCGACGTGCTCGAGGGGCTGACCACGGCGATCATCGTCGATCAGGAACGGCTCGGAGCCAACCCCCGATCGACCGTCGGCACGGTGACCGACGCGAACGCGATGCTGCGGATCCTCTTCTCCAAGCTCGGACAGCCGTACATCGGCGGCCCGACGGCGTTCTCCTTCAACATCCCCACGCAGAAGGCCAGCGGCGTGATGACCGGGCCGGGCGGAGAGAAGAAGATCGTCAAGGACGCGATCTACCTCGGCGGCATGTGCCCGCGCTGCGAGGGGAGGGGAGCGGTGTCCGATCTCGACCTGGCGCAGATCGTCGACGAGTCGAAGTCGCTCGACGAGGGCGCGATCATGGTGCCCGGGTACACCGCCGACGGCTGGATGGTGAAGGGGTTCTCGGAATCCGGGTTCTACCCGGCGGACAAGCCGATCTCGTCGTTCACGGACAAGCAGCGGCACCTCTTCCTCTACGGCGAGGTCACCAAGGTCAAGATCTCGGGGATCAACATGACCTATGAGGGCCTGATCCCGAAGATCACCAAGTCGATGCTGTCGAAGGACATCGAGGCGCTGCAACCGCACATCCGCGCGTTCGTCGAGCGCGTGGCCACGTTCGCGACCTGCCCGGAGTGCGACGGCACCCGCCTCACCGAGGGCGCCCGCTCGTCGAAGATCGAGGGCGTGAGCATCGCCGACGCCTGCCGGATGCAGGTAACGGACCTCGCCGAGTGGGTGCGCGGGCTCTCGCTTCCGGGGGCGGGGCCGCTGCTGGAAGCGCTCAGCCACAATCTGGACGCGTTCGTCACCCTGGGCCTCGGGTACCTGTCGCTGGAGCGCCCGTCAGGCACGCTGTCCGGGGGAGAGGCGCAGCGGATCAAGATGCTCCGCCACCTCGGATCCTCCCTCACGGACGTCACCTACGTCTTCGACGAGCCGACGATCGGGCTGCACCCGCACGACATCCAGCGGATGAACGGGCTGCTGCTGAAGCTGCGCGACAAGGGCAACACGGTCCTCGTCGTGGAGCACAAGCCCGAGACGATCGCCATCGGCGACCATGTCGTCGACCTCGGTCCCGGTGCGGGCAGCGCGGGTGGAGAGATCTGCTTCGAGGGCACGGTGGAGGGTCTCAAGACGAGCGGCACCCGCACCGGGAACCATCTCGACGACCGGGCGACGCTGAAGGGCGCCGTGCGCGCCGCGACCGGGGCGATCGAGGTGCGCGGAGCGACTGCCAACAACCTGCAGAACGTGGACGTCGACATCCCGACCGGCGTGCTCACGGTCGTCACCGGCGTCGCGGGCTCCGGCAAGAGCTCGCTGATCCACGGGTCGGTCTCGAAGCGCGAGGGCGTCGTGTCGATCGACCAGAGCGCGATCAAGGGATCCCGCCGCAGCAACCCGGCCACGTACACGGGGCTGCTCGAGCCGATCCGCAAGGCGTTCGCGAAGGCCAACGGCGTGAAGCCGGCGCTCTTCAGCGCGAACTCCGAGGGCGCCTGCCCGACCTGCAAGGGCGCCGGAGTCATCATCACAGAGCTCGGCTTCATGGACACCATCGAGACGCCATGTGAGGACTGCGGCGGCAAGCGCTTCCAGGCGAGCGTGCTCGAGTACAGGCTCGCGGGCAAGGACATCACAGAGGTGCTCGACCTGCCGGTATCCGAGGCGAGGGCGTTCTTCTCCGAAGGGGAGGCCAAGCTGCCCGCCGCGGCGGCGATCCTCGGACGTCTCGAGGACGTGGGACTCGGCTACCTCTCCCTGGGGCAGCCGCTGTCGACGCTGTCAGGCGGCGAGCGTCAGCGCATCAAGCTGGCGATCCAGATGGGGGAGAAGGGCGACGTCTACGTACTCGACGAGCCCACGACGGGTCTCCACCTCGCGGACGTGCAGAACATCCTCAGCCTCCTGGATCGCCTGGTCGATTCCGGGAAGACCGTGATCGTGATCGAGCACCACCAGGCCGTGATGGCGCACGCCGACTGGCTCATCGACATCGGCCCCGGTGCCGGCCACGACGGCGGCCGCGTCGTCTTCGAGGGGACTCCGGCCGAACTGGTATCCCAGAAGTCGACGCTCACGGGGGAGCACCTCGCGGAGTACGTCGGGGCGTGAATCCGGCAGCCGTCGGGCGGCGCGTGAGCGGACCGCCCGACGGTTCAGAGCATCAGCCGTTGACGTACGTGTAGAGGTTGTTCGTGTTGCCGTTCTTCCCCGTGACCGACGCATTCAGCAGCACGCGATGGTTGGGGGCGTAGACGCGGATCGCGTCCGTCTTGTAGGAGAAGTAGCCCTGATCGAAGCCGTAATCCTGCGGCGTGCTGACCATCAGGTCGGTGTAGGTGGGAACGCCGTACACCGGCCCCGCCTTCACGAGCACCGCGCACATGTAGTTGCCGTCGCGGTAGACGCCCACACGAGCGAGGACCGTGCCCGCGCTGTTCTTGATGGCCTTCGTCGCGACGTGACTGCCCTTGCACGATGAAGAGTACGTCGCGGCGTTCGCGGTCGCCGGCACCGCCACGGTCAGGCTCGCGGCGAGCAGGGCTGCGCCGAGACCGGCGACCAGGCGCTTCTTGATGGACTTCATGTCTTCCTCCCACGATCGAGCGCCCGATCGGCGCTTCCTGTGGCGATTATCGTCATCGCACGGAGCATCCGGACATGGGGAGGACTGCCCTGCCCATGACCGCCCCGGAGTGGTTCGTCAGCTCAGTCCCGGGAGGCGAGGATCGTATAGGTGCACGGGATGAGATCACGCTCCGACTGAGGCCACGCGAACCCGTGCGGGACCTCGACCATCCGCGGGCTGAACCGCCAGGGGAGCACCTTGCCCTCGCCGAAGTGGCGCAGCCGAAGGCCCGCACCCAGCAGCGAGCCGATGATCTCGGACAGCGGATGCGGCCATTCATAGGTGCGGGGGTGGGCGACCGTTCCTGCGCCGACGTACGTCGATTCGTCATCCCAGCGCTGGGCGCGTCCGTCGCCGAAGTACGGGTATCGCGTCGTCAGGTTCTCGGCGTTCTCATCGAGCGCGTACAGAGCCGGATGCCCGTCGCGGATGTAGAAGACCCCGCCGGGGCGCAGCAGCTGCGCGACCTGCGCCGCCCAGCGATCCAGATCGTCGAGCCAGGTGATCGTGCCGATGCTCGTGTACACGACATCGAAGTCACCGGATACCGCGGCACGGGCGTCCAGCACGTCGGTCTCGACCCATGTGGCGTGCACGCCGTGACTCTCAGCGAGCTCCCTGGCCACACGCAGCGCGGACGCCGAGAAATCGACACCCGTGACAGTGGCGCCGGCACGGGCCAGCGAGAGGGTGTCCGTGCCGATGTGGCACTGGAGGTGACAGAGGTCGAGTCCCCGGAGGCTCCGGGACGGCAGGTACGGTGTCAGCGCCTTGAGGTCGTGTGCGACGACGTCGCTGAGATGCGCTGGATCATCGAACGCGTCAAGGCCGTAGGCGTCCCGGTGCAGCGGCACGCGATCGTCCCAGTTCTGCAGGTTCGCCGCCCGCGCCGATTCCCAGTCGATCTCGACAGTGCTTCCGTCCATCTGCCGAGCCTATCGATCGATCCCGAACCGCCCCTCTCGCGCGGCCCGGAGTAACACCGATAATGCACCTTATGTCAGTACGCTGAGATCAAGCGCTTCCCCGCACCAAGGCTCTTCCCTCATGCGACACCCCTCCCTCGGAGGCCGCGCTGTACACGTCCAGACCGCCGGGCACGATCGTGATCGTCGCCGCCGCGCCGTGGTCCGGTCCGAGCGGTGCGCTCAGCGTCACCTCGCCGTCGTGCGCTATGGTCAGCGCCTGCCCTGCTGCGCGCGCCTCGATCCGCACGCTGCTCGCCGTGAAGGCCTCGATCGTCGGTGGCCGTCCGCGCCCGGGGACACGATCCAGCACGGCGGATGATCTCATGCCGAGGGCCAGTGCGACGAGACCCCGCAGCCGCGACATCCGGCCCGGGGCGTGCAGCACACGCACGTCGAGCACAGCGTCGTCGAGGCGCCGTCGCTGAAGCGGCACCGTGGCCGGGGACCGGCTCTCCCCCACGGCGACCGCCACCGACCAGACCAGTGCCGGGCGTCCGTCGATGCGAACGGCGATCGTCTCGGCGCGAGACAGCGCCTTAATCGCCGCGATCAGTGCCGCGAGCGGCTTGCCGAGCTTCTTCTCCATCGACTCCCTGGCTGCGACGAATTCGGGATAGATGCCGATGGACGCCGCGTTCAGCACGGTGATCGGCTCGCTCTCGTCGATGGCGAGCTCTGCCACGTCGACACGGCAGCCCGACCCGGAGCGGATCGCCTCGATCCCCTGCTCGAGCGTGGCGGTGCCGACTGTACGTGCGAAGTGGTTGAACGTGCCGCCAGGGAATGCCAGGAGCGGGATCCGTGCGCGTCGGGCGACGTCGGCGACGGACGCGACCGAGCCGTCTCCTCCCCAGATCCCGAGCACGCGGGGTGGGCTGTCCGACGCGAGCGCCTCACGAACGATCGCGGCGACGTGGTCACCCTGGTCGAGAACGTGGAGCTCGGCGCCAGGCAGCGCCTCTGTGAGGAACTCCACCGGGTCTGGCCGGAACGGATCGATTCCCGACGAGGGGTTGATGAGCACGGATGCACCGCCGCCGTCTGCAAGCGCCGGGAGGACGACCCGCGGCACCGTCGGCTCGTCGGCCGGAGCCGGTCGCGCCGGCACCAGCATCCGCCCGGCGCCCGCGACCGCTGCCCCGAGCGCCGCTCCCCCGACGACGTCCGAGAGCCAGTGGGCGCCCGTGTGCAGCCGCGAGTATGCGACCGCCGCTCCGAGCGGCGCGAGCGCCAGGCCTGCCCGGCGGGATTCGAGGGCGACCCCCGTCACGAAGGCTGCGGCCGATGCGGAATGCCCCGACGGGAACGAAGCAGAAGTCGGAAAGGATTTGAGCCGGCGGGGCACCGGCACGTCCTTGAGCAGAGGCCTGTCCCCGCCGAAGATCCGCTTCCCGATCAGGTTGGCGATCGCGCTGCCCGCGACGAGCGACGCGATGCCGCGCACCGCGCCGCGCCGGGCCGCTCCCCCGAGGATCACGAGTGTGAACGCGACCGCAAGCCAGAGGCGGCTGCGATCGGCGAGGTGCGACAGCTGCGCGAGGCGTCGATCGAGGCTGGGGAGATGGCGATGCCCGTTGATCATGCCGGCCACGCGGGCATCGATGCGGCGCACCCAGCGCGGCAGGATGCTGGCGCGCCGGATCAGGATACGCGGATGTGCGAGCAGGCCCATGTCTCGACACTAGGTCGGGCTGGGCCCTCGATTCGAGGGCTTTACACCTCGGGCTCTTCCTGCAAGGCACGCACCTCGATACGGCACTGCAGCGCATTCGACGCCTTCACAGCCCACGCCACGGCGGCGTCCTCATCCGCTGCGTCGATCACCCAGAATCCGCCCACGTAGGCGTCCGCCTCGACGAACGGCTCGTCCAGCACGCGCGTCTCCCCCGTGCTGACATCGACGGTCTTCGCGGTCGAAGGCGGGTTGAGCCCGCCTGCGAACACGAACGCGCCCGTGTCCTTCAGCTCGGTGTTGAAGGCGTCGACGGCGGCCAGAACGGCCGCGAGCTCCTCCGGGTCGAATTCCTGCATCGACTCCATGGTCGGTTCGGTGGCCGTGTCGTGCGGCACGGTCAGGAAGTACTGGGTCATGATCGATCCTCTCGTCTCGGGGTCACGCTCTGTCACCCTCTCACCTCTTCGTCGAACGAGACAGGGCCGGATCGACACGGAGCGCAGAGAGTTCTCGATGCAGCAGCCGATGACGTCGTCAGTGTTCTTGCGCTCGACCGCTCGGTCGAGAGGATCCGGAACACCCCCGCGTCGCCGGGATGCTGCGGCCGAAGCAGCAGGCCTTCGCTCTCGAGGGCGTGGAGCTCACCGTCGGGCTTCCCTCCCCTGCGGCGCATATGCCGCAAGGAAGAGATCGACGGCCCGCGAGACCGGCGTCGACTCCGAACCACCACCGAGCAGTCGTGCATTGAGCGGAGCCCCGACGACGAGCCAGGTGAACTGCTCCGCCGCGGCCGCCGGGTCCTCCACCCGGAGCCGGCCGGACGCGGCGATCCCGCCGAGCGCCTCGGCGAGATCGCCGATATTGCGCTCCCAGCTCTCCGCGAGATAGGTGGCGGCGACGTCGGGCCTTGTCGCCGCTTCCGCCGTGACCAGGCGCCGCATGGCGAGCACGGGCTCGCTGAGGATGCCGGCGCGCATCGTGTCCGCCAGCTCGACCAGTCCCTCACGAAGGTCGGCGCTCCCCTGCAGCCGCTCCAGCCCCGGACGCATCGCGTCCCGACCCGCCGCGGCCCACTGCCGCACGACTGCGGCGTACAGGGCGCTCTTCGATGCGTGCTCGCGGTACAGCGACGCCTTGGAGATGCGCGCTCTCCGCGCGACCTCGTCCATCGACGTGCCGGCGTAGCCCCGCTCGAGGAACACCTCGCGGGCGATCGACAGGAGGTCCTCCCCCGTGCTGCCTGCCGGGCGGCCCCGCGTTCGCATCGTCGTCGTCATGGATCCCACTTTAGTACTTGACAGTTTCAAAAGCACGCCCTATGTTCAGTACCAGGTAGTACTAAAGGAGGTATCATGATCGCTCTGGGCATCGCCGTCGCCACGGTCGTCTCGTTCATCGCGAGCGCGGCGCTCTACTCGCTCCCGCCGGTCGCCGCGCTGGTCACGCGCACCAGCACCCCGCGTCCGGGCGTCTCCGTCCCGCTGCAGATGGCGTCGGTGCTGCTGCGCAGCCTTCTCGCCTCATGTCTGATCGCAGGACTCATGGCCGCCGCCGACTGGCACGGCCCGTTCATCGGAGGACTCCTCGGCCTCGCCCTCGTGATCATACCGCTGATCCTGCTGCTGGGCGGCGTCGTGCACGAGAACACAGCCCCTTCCGCCGCCGGCATCCATCTGGTCGACTGGATCGTCAAGCTCACGCTCATCGGCGTCATCGTCGGCCTCTTCATCTGAATCGCAACGAATCGCAACGGATCGGAGCAGAAACATGCCGAACACCGGCCCTCTGGACATCACCTTCACCGCCACCCTCGGCAAAGTACGAGAGGGCGACACCTGGACCTGCGTGCAGCTGCCGGACTCGGCCACCGTCTTCGGGACCCGCGGACTCGTCAAGGTCGCCGGAACCGTCGACGGCGCGCCCTTCCGCGGCGCCTTCATGGCCCTCGGCGACGGCACGCACAAGCTTCCCGTCGCTGCAGCCATCCGCAAGACCGTCGGCAAGACGGACGGCGACGAGGTGACCGTCCATCTCACTGAGCGCCTGAGCTGAAACCCCGCGGTCCCGTGCGAGGCTGGATGCATGCCCGGCACCCACATCCGACCCTGGGACGGCGGCGACGATGAGCTCCGCGCCGTCGCCGACGTCTATGCCGACGCGTTCGCCGAACCTCCCTACGACGAGAACCCCGAGGACAGTCGCACGGAGATCATCGCGCGGATCCGTCGCTACGCGGCGGAGAAGCCCCGTTTCCGCCTGCTTCTGGCGATGGCGGACGACACGGTGGCGGGATTCGTCCTCGGCACAGGCATCGGACCCGGCGACTGGTGGTGGGGGCGCCTCGATGCCGCACTCTCGGATGAGGCGCGTGCGGAATGGCTCCGTCCGCAGCAGTTCTCCGTCGCCGAGCTCGCGATCGCAGCAGGCCGTCGCCGATCCGGCCTCGCCCGGGACCTCATGACGGCGGTGCTCCGGGATCTGCCGTACGACACCGCCCTGCTCGGCTGCTATCGGGATGCCGAGCCCGCGAAGCGGCTCTACGCGTCACTCGGCTGGACCGTCATCGACGCCGCGGCGCAGATCACACCGAACCGTCGCATCCAGGTGATGGGGCTCCGGCTCCCGGCGACATGAGCGCCGGAGCGCGCAGCGCACAGGAGTAGCGTGGAAGACGTGCCCCAGGTGTCCCACTCCCCCGTCTCCGCACCGGGGTGGCGTGCATGGCTGATCTGGACCGTCGGCGTCGCCGCCTACGTCCTCGCCGTCACGAACCGCACCTCGCTCGGTGCCGTCGGCGTCGACGCCGCCGAGCGCTTCCAGGCGGACGCCTCCACGCTCGCCCTGTTCGCCGTCGTGCAGCTCGCGGTCTACGGCGGGATGCAGATCCCCGTCGGCGTGCTCCTCGACCGCTACGGCTCACGGCCCATCATGACGATCGGCATGCTCCTGATGGCGGTCGGGCAGCTGACCATGGCCCTCTCCCCCGGCATCGGCATCCCGATCTTCGCCCGCATCCTGCTCGGCGCCGGCGATGCGGCCGTCTTCCCTGCGGTGCTCCGGCTCGTCGCGACCTGGTTCCCCGCGCAGCGTGGTCCGCTGATGGTCCAGTTCACCGGCATCCTGGGTCAGGCCGGTCAGCTGATCGCCCTCGTTCCGCTCGCGGCGCTCCTGCACGCCACGACCTGGACGATCACCTTCGGGAGCGTCGCCGGACTCGGCGTGCTCTTCACGATCCTCGTCGCCGTCGTGATCCGCAACCACCCGCCCGAGCGAGGCGCGGACGTCAGCATCGACACCGACACCGGTGTGATCCGGGTCGTCACGTCCGCGATCGACACCGGTGTCGGCATCCGCGCGGCCTGGGCGCACCCCGGCACCCGGCTCGCGTTCTGGTCGCATTTCACCGCGCCGTTCGCGGGCACGGCTTTCGTGCTCCTCTGGGGGATGCCGTACCTCACCGCGGCGCAGGGACTCGACGCCGCCCACGCCGCCGGCATCATCTCCGTGTACGTGATCGCCGGAATGGCCCTCGGCCCCGTGATCGGCGATCTGTCGCGGCGGATGCCGTACCGCCGGTCCTTCGCCCTGGTCCTCCCCGCGGTGGGTGTCCAGATGGCCGCGTGGATCGCCGTTCTGGCGCTTCCCGGGCCGGCGCCGCTCTGGCTCCTCTATGTGCTCGCCGTCGCGCTCGCATCCGGTGGCCCCGCGTCCATGATCGCCTTCGACCACGCCCGCACGCACAACCCTTCGCACCGCCTGAGCACGGCGACCGGTGTGACGAACGCGGGCGGCTTCATCGCCGCCCTC
Source organism: Microbacterium hydrocarbonoxydans (assembly GCF_011752045.1). Lineage (GTDB taxonomy): Bacteria > Actinomycetota > Actinomycetes > Actinomycetales > Microbacteriaceae > Microbacterium. The sequence continues at coordinate 460,742 of NZ_JAAKXW010000001.1, read as the reverse complement.
ATCGCGATCTTCCTCATCGGCCTCGCCCTCGACCTTCAGGGTGCGGGAACGCCCGAGACGTACTCGTTCGAGGCGTTCCGGGTGGCGTTCCTCATGCCGATCCCGCTGTGGGTGCTGGGCGTCGTCTTCATCGTGATCGAGCGCAAGCGCACCCGCATCCGGATGGGACTGGAACCGGATCGTCGTCGCTGAGCGCACGTAGGATGAGCGACATGCCCGCTTTCACGTTCTCGAACGACACTTCCCGAATCGACCGCGCGCAGGTGCACGCATGGCTGAGCGAGGGCGCGTACTGGGCGAAGGGTCGCGCTCGTGACGTGCAGGACGCCGCGATCGACGCCTCCCGCAACTACGGCATCTGGGATGCGTCGGGAGCGCAGGTCGCCTACGCGCGGGTCGTCACCGATGCCGTGACCTTCGCCTGGCTCTGCGACGTCTTCGTGGCCGAGGACGCCCGCGGACAGGGCGCAGGCAAGATGCTCGTGGAAGGGGTGATCGACGATCTCGCCCCCCTCGGGATCAGGCGCATCCTCCTCGCGACGGCGGATGCACACGGGCTCTACGAGCGGTTCGGGTTCGCGGCGCCGGGGGATCCGAACCGCTACCTCGTCAAGATGATGGCCTGAGCCGCCTCACCTGGTCCGGGGCGTCCACCCGAAGGGGATCGAACCGTCGACGATCGCGTTCTCACGATCGGCCCGCGCAGACCAGCCCTGCGCTTCGCCCGGGGTTTCGAACGCACCGCGCGCGACGCGGAACCCGACGTCCTCATGGTGCATGCGCGGGGCCCCGCCGCGCCGCACGGAGGCGCGCACGCTCCATGCGTCGTCGGCGAAGCCGCCCCCTCGGAACACCCGGTCGTCGTCGTACCGGGCCGGGTCGAGGAGATCCCAGCACCACTCCCAGACGTTCCCGAGCGTGTCGAACAGGCCGTTCAGGTTCGGGAGCCGGCGGCCGACGTCCTGCGGCGTACGCACGCCGTCGGCACTCGTCCACGCCGCCTCGGCGAGCGGGGCGTAGTGCGGCCCGGTGGAGCCCGCGCGGCAGGCGAACTCCCACTCGGCCTCCGTCGGCAGCCGGTAGCCGTCGGCTGTGACATCCCAGGACACGTCCTCGCCGTCGAAGCGGTAGACGGCGTCGAGGCCCTCCCACTCGGATGCCGCGTTGCAGAAGTGCACCGCGCGCAGCCAGCTCACGTCCGCCGCGGGGCGTCGTGGATGCCGCGACGGCACCGGCAGCACCTCTGCGAGCTGCTCCTCGGTGATCGGGAAGACGCCGATCTCGAAGTCCTCCAGTTCCACCGTGCGCTGCGCCCTCCGCCGGGCGTCATGGAGGGTGACCGTGCCGCCGCGGATGCGGCGCATCTCGATGTCCGCCACGGCGTCAGGAGGCAGCGGCGTGCGGCGTGCGCTCGACCCAGGTCGGATACTTGGCCGCACGCCCGTCACCCGAAGACGTGCGCGTGACGCGCCGCTTCACCCAGGGACCGACGTGCTGCCGGTAGTAGCGGAATCCCGACGGCCCCGCCTGCGCCGCCGAGCGGGGCGCCCACCACGTCGCCGGCGGTTCGTATCCCAGGGCGTGCAGCACGCGCGCCGCCACGCGATGATGGCCGGCCGCGTTCATGTGCAGGCGATCCTCCGACCAGTACTGCGGCTCGGAGAGCTCACGATCGGGCCAGTTCAGAGCGCGGACGACGTCGTTACGGCCGGCGACCCGCCTCAGCACGGCCTCGGAGAGCAGGTCGCCGCGGCGCTGCACGAGAGAACCCATCGGGAGCTGTCCGCTGGGGTTCGCACCGGAGAGGAGGATCATCGTGACGCCCTCCTCGTCGCAACGGCGGAGTACGCGACTGAAGGCGTCGGCGATGTGCTCGAGGTCCGCTCGAGGGCGCAGCATGTCGTTGCCGCCGCCGTTGAAAGACAGATGTGTGGGTCGGAGGGCGAGAGCCGGCTCGAGCTGCTGGTCGACGATCGGCCAGGCGAGACGGCCGCGGATGGCGAGGTTCGCGTACTTGATCGGATGCCCTGCCGCATCCGCCCACCCCTGTGCGACCAGATCGGCCCAGCCGCGTTCCCGGCCGTCTGGGAGCACGTCGCCGACGCCCTCCGTGAAGGAGTCGCCGATGGCCACGTAACGCACTTCTGTCACCGGTCCAGCCTATTCCTCGAGCGGAGGACTCAGCGGTCGTCCAGGGCGATCCCCCGTCGGTCGATGAGGCCCCAGGCCGCCACGGCGGCGGTGAGGAAGCAGGCCCCGAAGATCACGAAGAGCAGCGGCGCGCCGCCGGCGAGCAGCAGCGCGGGCACGGCGAGCGGAGCGACGATGGAGGCGATGCGCCCGACGCCAGCCGCCCAGCCGCTGCCGGTGCCGCGCAGGGACGTCGGGTAGATCTCGGGTGTGACGGCGTACAGCGCGCCCCACGCTCCGAGGTTGAAGAACGAAAGCGCCATGCCGGACGCGATGATCGCCGGCTCCGTCGTCGCGGTGCCGAAGAAGAGGGCGGAGGCCGCGGACCCCACCAGGAACACGGAGAGGGTCGTGCGACGGCCCCAGACCTCGATCAGCCACGCCGCCACCGCGTAGCCGGGCAGCTGGGCCAGAGTGATGATCAGCGTGAAGCCGAAGGATCGCACGAGGTCGAACCCCGCGTCGACGAGGATGCTCGGGATCCAGATGAACGCCCCGTAGTAGGCGAAGTTGACGCACAGCCAGATCAGCCAGAGGCAGACCGTCCGCCACCGGAACTCCGGGTGCCACAGCGTCGTGACCCGCGCGCGCGTCGTCGCCGTGATCGCGCGGGACGGCGGCTCCTTGCGGATCGCCGGCCCCGCGACGATCCCTGCGTCCAGCTCGAAGGATGTCACGATGCGCTCCGCCTCGGCGATCCGCCCCCGGGAGGCGAGCCACCGTGGCGATTCCGGCATCCCCCACCGCACGACAAGCGCGTAGACGGCAGGGATGGCGCCGAGCGCGAAGGCCCACCTCCACCCCGATTCGGATGCCGGGATGACGAGGAAGCCGATGAGAGCCGCCGCGGTCCAGCCGAGAGCCCAGAAGGCCTCGAGGATCACGATCAGACGGCCGCGGATACGCGCCGGGGCGAACTCGCTGACGTAGGTGGATGCCACCGGCAACTCGGCGCCGAGGCCGAGCCCCACGAGGAACCTCAGCACGAGCAGCATCGCGATGCCGCCGACGAGGGCACTCGCTCCGGTCGCGACTCCGTAGACGAGCAGGGTCAGGGCGAACACCTGACGGCGGCCGAGGCGATCCGCGAGGAGTCCGCCGAGCGCGGCGCCGAGCGCCATGCCGATGAAGCCGACGGAGGCGATCCAGCCCGCCTCCGTCTTCGTGAGCGCCCACTGCTGCCCGAGCGCCGCGATGACGAAGGAGATGAGGCCGACATCCATCGCGTCGAGCGCCCAGCCGACGCCGGAGCCGGTCAGCAGGCGCAGGTGGTGTCGCGTGAACGGCAGCTCGTCGAGGCGTCCGGCGAGAGACGCACGGCTGGGAAGGGCGGTGTCGGCCATGCCCTCATCGTAGAGCGCGCGCGACCTGCCGGCGCGACGCTCAGCCGCGGGCGTCCAGGAGCCGCCGCACCCGCGGGATGACCTCGGTGCCGTAGAGCTCGATGCTCTTCATCATGTCCTCGTGCGCCATGGTGCCGGTCGCGTACTTCATGTCGAAACGTCCGAGGCCGAGAGCGGTGACCGTGTCGGCGATCTTGGCGGCGACCCGGTCCGGCGAGCCCACATAGAGCGCGCCCTCTGGCCCGACGTCGTTCTGGAAGCGAGCGCGGCTGTAAGCCGGCCAGCCGCGCTCCCGGCCGATGGTGTTGTTCATGGCCTCGAACCCGGAGTACGCGGCATCCCAGGCCTCCGCGTCCGTCGCGGCGATGTGACCGGGCGAGTGCACGGACACCGGGTGTGCGGTGGTGCCGAAGGAGGCGACGGACCGGTGGTAGAGGTCGACGAACGGCTTGAACCGGATGGCCGGGCCCCCGATGATCGCGAGCATCAGCCCGAGGCCGTGACGGGCGACGCGGACGACGGATTCGGGGCTGCCGCCGACACCCACCCAGGTGCGCAGGCCCTTCTCCGTCTTCGGGAAGACGTCCGCGTTCTCGAGCGGGGCCCGCATCGTCCCGGACCAGGTGACGGGCTGCTCCTTCAGCAGTTCCACGAACAGCTCGAGCTTCTGCTCGAACAGCGCCTCGTAGTCGCGGAGGTCGTAGCCGAAGAGGGGGAACGACTCGATGAACGACCCGCGCCCGAGCACGACCTCCGCGCGACCGTTCGACACGGCGTCGAGGGTCGAGAACCGCTCGAAGACGCGCACCGGATCATCGGAGGACAGCACGGTGACCGCGGTGCCGAGACGGATGTTCTCGGTGCGCGTCGCGATCGCCGCCAGCACCATCTCCGGCGCCGAGACGGCGAACTCCGGACGGTGGTGCTCCCCCACGCCGAAGAAGTCGACGCCGACGCGGTCGGCGAGCTCCGCCTGCGCGACGATGTTGCGGATCGTCTGCGCCCCGCTGAGGAGCTCACCGTCCGCGCCGCGGGTGATGTCTCCGAATGTGTCCAGACCGAACTCGATGCCCATGTCACGCCTTCCTATTCAGGTGAATGAACACGAGCCGGTCCGGACGCATTCCCGTCAGCGCGAGAGCAGCGCGGTGCGCAGGGTGTCGAGACCGACGCCGCCCATGTCGAGCGCCCTCTTGTGGAACTCCTTGATGTCGAAGCCGGCGCCGCGCTCGGCCTGGTACGCGTCGCGGACCTGCTCCCAGATGCGCTGACCGACCTTGTACGACGGCGCCTGCCCCGGCCAGCCGAGGTAGCGGTTCACCTCGAACTGCACGAACTGATCGGACATGTTCACGTTCCTGCGCATGAAGTCCAGCGCGTAGTCGGCATCCCAGACGCCCTCGCCGTCGAGACGCGGCTTTCCGAGGTGCACGCCGATGTCGAGCACGACGCGTGCGGCGCGCATGCGCTGACCGTCGAGCATGCCGAGGCGGTCGGCCGGGTCATCGAGGTAGCCGAGCTGCTGCATCAGGCGCTCCGCGTAGAGCGCCCAGCCCTCGGCGTGACCCGAAGTGCCGGCGAGCAGACGGCGCCACGAGTTCAGCTCAGCGCGGTTGTACACCGCCTGCGCGATCTGCAGGTGATGACCGGGGACACCCTCGTGGTACACGGTGGTGAGCTCGCGCCACGTGTCGAACTCGGTGACGCCCTCCGGCACCGACCACCACATGCGGCCGGGTCGCGAGAAGTCGTCCGTCGGGCCGGTGTAGTAGATCCCGCCCTCCTGCGTGGGAGCGATCATGCACTCGAGGGTGCGGATGGCCTCCGGGATGTCGAAGTGCGTGGCGCCGAGCTCTGCCACGGCGCGGTCGCTCGTCTCCTGCATCCAGCGCTGCAGCGCCTCGGTGCCGACGAGCTTGCGGGCGGGGTCCGATTCGAGGTGCGCGACGGCCTCCTCGACGGAAGCCCCAGGAAGGATCTCGTTCGCGATCGCCGTCTGCTCGGCGACCATGCGGGCGAGCTCCTCGCGGCCCCACTCGTAGGTCTCGTCGAGGTCGATCGTGGCGCCGAGGAAGCGCCGCGAGTTCAGGGCGTAGAGCTCACGGCCGACGGCGTCCTGCTCGGAAGCCACCGGTGCGAGCTCCTCGGCGAGGAAGCCGCGCAGCTCGTCGTAGGCCACCCGGGCCGCGGCGGAGTTGTCGGCGAGCTTCCGGGCGAGCGAGGCGGGGAGGCTGCCCTCCTCCGGCGCGGCGTCGGCGACGAACGCGGCGAAGAAGCCGTCGTCAGCGGTGTACCGGGTGATCTGCGTGGCGACCTCGGCGACCTGGCGGCGGGCTGGCATGACCCCCGCGGCGATGCCCGCCCGCAGCGTCTCGACGTAGCCGCGGAGAGCCTCGGGAACCGCACCGAGACGGGTCGCGATCACGTCCCAGTCGTCGGCGGTGGCCGTCGGCATGAGGTCGAATGCGGCGCGCACGTCCTGCGCAGCGGAGGCGATCACGTTGAGGTCGCGGAGGTGCCAGTTCGCGTCGTGCAGCTCGAGATCGAGAGTGAGCTCCGCCGTGAGGTCGGTCTTGGTCACCTCGTCGATCGCGTCGACCGGCTCCAGGGCGGAGAGCTTCTGCAGGGTGGCGCGCGTGGCCGCGGCGATCTCCTCGTGGCCGGCCGGGCTCAGATCGCCGAAGCGGTCGTCGACCTCGCTGCGGCCGATGTACGTGCCGAGCGTCGGGGCGAGCACGACGATCGTGTCGACCCACTCATCGGCGACCTTGTCGATGGCAGACGGAGTGCGGGGGGCTGAAGTCATCCGTCCAGCCTAAACCCCGGCACCCCGTCGCAGCATCCTCGGAACTGCGTCGCAGCCGTGCGTCAGTGCGCGGCTTCGTTCCAGTCGCGTCCGCGCCCGACCTGCACGTCCAGCGGAACCGACAGCTCGGCCGCTCCGCCCATGCGCTCGCGGACGATCCGCTCGGCGGCAGCCCACTCCCCCGGAGCCACCTCGACCACGAGCTCATCGTGGATCTGCAGCAGGACCCGCGAGGCCAGGCCCTCCGCGCGGAGGTCGTCGTGGATGCGGAACAGCGCGATCTTCATGATGTCGGCCGCGCTGCCCTGGATCGGCGCGTTGAGCGCGGCACGCTCGGCATTCTCCCGCAGCACCCGGTTCGGGCTGGCGAGGTCGGGGAACGGACGCCGGCGGCCGAAGATGGTCTCGGTGTAGCCGACCTCCTTCGCCTTCATCACCGACGCGCGCAGATAGTCGCGCACGGCGCCGAACCGGGCGAAGTACTCGACCATCAGCTGCTTCGCCTCGGACTGCTCGATGCGCAGCTGCTTCGAGAGTCCGAACGCGCTGAGACCGTAGACGAGGCCGTAGGACATCGCCTTGACCTTGGTGCGCATCGCCGCCGTCACATCGGCGGGAGCGACGCCGAACACGCGGGCGCCGACGAAGCGGTGGAGGTCCTCGCCGCTGTTGAACGCCTCGATGAGGCCCTCGTCTCCGGAGAGGTGCGCCATGATACGCATCTCGATCTGCGAGTAATCCGCCGTGAGCAGCGATTCATAGCCCTCACCGACCTCGAACGCGCTGCGGATGCGGCGCGACTCCTCCGTGCGCACGGGGATGTTCTGCAGGTTCGGGTCGGTGCTCGACAGGCGACCGGTCTGGCTGCCGGTCTGCACATAGGTCGTGTGGATGCGGCGGTCCTCCCGGATGGCGGTGTCCAGCGACTCGATGATCTGCCGGAGCTTCGTCGCCTCGCGATGCTGGAGCAGGAGGCCGAGGAACGGATGGGGGTTCGACTCCTGCAGATCCGCCAGCACGGCGGCATCCGTCGAATAGCCGGTCTTCGTCTTGCGCGTCTTCGGCAGCTGGAGGTCGTCGAAGAGCACCTCCTGCAGCTGCTTCGGAGAGCCGAGGTTGAACTCGCGGCCGACGACGGCGAACGCCTCCTGGGCGAGCACGTCGGCGCGCGCCCCGAGCTCGCCGGAGAAGCCGGAAAGGACCTCGTGGGAGACGGCGACGCCCGCGACCTCCATGTCGGCCAGGGTCAGCAGCGTCGGCAGCTCGATGTCGGTGAGCACCGCCGCGACCGGCTCGGGGATGTCTTCGCGCAGAGCCGTCGCGACGCGCAGTGCGAACCACGCCTCCTGCGACGGGGTGGCACCCTCGGTCTCGGGAACGAGCTGCGAGGGGTCGGCCTCGGGGAGCTTCTCGCCGAGGTAGCGCTCGACGAGATCGCCGAGGGTCTTGTCGGGGAAGCTGGGCCGCAGCAGCCAGCCGGCGAGGCTGGTGTCGTAGGCGAGGCCCTGAAGTCGGATGCCCGCACGCAGCAGCGCCTTCACCTGCGGCTTCGCGTCGTGGAGGGCCTTCGGCCGGTCCGACTCGATCCACCCCTTCACGGCATCCGCAGCGGCGTCGCTCCAGTCGAACTCGCGGAGCTCGGTCTCCGTCGCCGCGCCGATCCGGCTCGGCACGCCTCCCTGGGTCACGATGCGCAGGGCGACCTCACCCGTCTGCGCGTGCGCCCAGGCGGCGAAGTCGGCCGCAGTCACCTGCACGGGCTCGGGGAGCACGACGACGGATGCGGGGTCGTCGGCCACCTCGCCGGCGCCGACCGCCTCGAACACGCGCGGCAGGAGCGTGCGGAACTCGAGCCGGGCGAAGATGTCGCGGACGGCCTGCGCGTCGATCGGCGTCACCGCGAGGTCGGCCGGTGCGACGGGAAGCTCGACATCGGTCAGCAGCCGGTTCAGCTTGCGGTTGCGGCGCACGTCGTCGATGTGATCGCGGAGGTTGCCGCCGACGACGCCCTTGATCTCGCCGGAGCGCTCGAGCAGCTCATCGAGCGAGCCGAACTGGGTGAGCCACTTGACCGCGGTCTTCTCCCCCACCTTCGGCACGCCGGGGAGGTTGTCGCTGGTCTCGCCGACGAGCGCGGCGACGTCCGGGTACTGCTCCGGGCGCACGCCGTAGCGCTCCTGCACCGTCGCCGGGTCGTACCGCTTGAGCTGGGACACGCCCTGCACGGACGGGTAGAGCAGCGTGACCTCATCCGTCACCAGCTGGATCGTGTCCCGGTCGCCGGAGACCACGAGCACGTCGTACCCCTGCTCCGCCCCCTGCGTGGAGAGCGTGGCGAGGATGTCGTCGGCCTCGAAGCCCTCCTTCGTGAGCACAGGGATCGACATCGCCGCGAGGCAGTCCTGGAGGAGCGGGATCTGCCCGCGGAACTCCTGCGGGGTCTCCGAGCGGGTCGCCTTGTACTCCGGGTACTCGTCGGTGCGGAACGAGTGCCGGGACGTGTCGAACGCGACCGCGACGTGCGTGGGCTGCTCCGCCTTGATGAGGTTCACGAACATGGACAGGAAGCCGTAGATGGCGTTCGTGTGCTGGTTGTCCTTCGTCGTGAAGTTGTCGACCGGGAGGGCGAAGAAGGCGCGATAGGCGAGCGAATGGCCGTCGACGACCATGAGGGTAGGCTTTGCGGAGTCCGTCACTCTGCCAGCCTAACGAGGACGGCAGACACCCGCTGAGGAGGAACCATGGGCGAGACCGCGACGAGCGAGGGACTCGACTGGGCGACCGCGCGCGGCATGGGCGCCCTCGCCCAGAAGATGGGCATCGAGTTCATCGAGTTCAGCCTCGAGCGCTGCGTGGCCACGATGCCGGTGGAGGGGAACACGCAGCCCGTCGGCCTGATGCACGGCGGCGCGTACGTCGTGCTCGGGGAGTCTCTCGGCTCGATGGCGGCGAACCTGCACGCCGGTCACGGCCGTCTCGCCGTCGGCGTGGACATCAACGCCACGCACACGCGCTCCGCTACCTCCGGCGTCGTCACGGGCGTCTGCACGCCGATCCACCTCGGGCGCAGCGTCACGGTGCACGAGATCGTCGTCTCCGACGATCAGGGCCGCCGCTGCTCGACGATCCGGATCACGAACATGATCAAGGATGTTCCCGCGGCGGACTGAGCGGCTCCTCCAGCAGCCGCTGGAAGAGCAGGTGGTCCTGCCACTCCCCTGCGATCTTCAGGTACTTCGGCGCCATCCCGATGCGCTCGAATCCGTTGTGCGCCAGCACCCGCTGCGAGCCGACGTTGTGCAGCAGCGTCGCCGCCTGCAGCCTGTGCAGGCGCAGCTCGTCCTTCGCATAGCCGGCGACCTTCTCCACCGCGCGTGAGGCGAGCCCGCGGTGCTGGCGGGCGGTGTCGACCCAGTAGCCGAGATCCGCGCTCCAGAACGCACCGCGGACGACGTTGTTCAGATTCACGCGTCCGCGGATCTCGCCGTCGTCCGATTCGATGACGAAGCGGATGCTCCGCCCCGCGGCGGCATCCTCCACGCACTGACGCGCGTGCTGCTCCTGCCATTCGGCCGTGAAGAACACCGCGGAGCGCGTCGGCTCCCACGGGGCGAGGTGCGCCCGGTTCGCCGTGTACGCGCGCGCCAGAGCGGCACCGTCTCCGATGCGCACAGGACGCAGCGTGTGCTCCGCGTCGAGCGGGAGCATCGCTACTTCTTGGGTGCCAGCTGCTCGATGATCGCCTTGGCGACGTCCTGCATGGTCAGACGGCGGTCCATCGACGCCTTCTGGATCCAGCGGAAGGCCTCGGGCTCGCTCAGGCCCATCTTCTCGTTGAGCAGGCCCTTGGCCCGGTCGACGAGCTTGCGGGTCTCGAAGCGCTCGACCATGTCGGCGACCTCGGCCTCGAGCGTGATGATCTGCTCGTGACGGGCGAGGGCGATCTCGATCGCCGGGAGCAGGTCGTTCGGCGTGAACGGCTTCACGACGTAGGCCAGCGCGCCGGCCTCGCTCGCGCGCTCGACGAGCTCCTTCTGGCTGAAGGCCGTCAGCAGCACGACCGGGGCGATGTTGCCCTTGTGCAGCTTCTCGGCAGCGCTGATGCCGTCCAGCTGGGGCATCTTCACGTCCATGATGACGAGGTCGGGGCGCAGCTCCGTGGCCAGGGCCACGGCGGTCTCGCCGTCGCCTGCCTCGCCGACGACGTCGAATCCGTTGTCGCGGAGGATCTCGACGATGTCGAGACGGATCAGCGATTCGTCCTCGGCGACGACGACGCGTCGGGGTGCGGATGCCGTGGGCTGCTCAGCCTGTTCTTGCTCGGTCACAGAACCATCCTAGTCGAGAGAGATTTGGTGCCGGCGGTGGGACTCGAACCCACACGCCCTTTCGGACAAAGCATTTTGAGTGCTCCGCGTCTGCCATTCCGCCACGCCGGCCCATCGTCGACCCTATCGCAACGGGCCGGACGCAGCCGTGCGCCGTGCTCTCCACGAGGAGTGCACGGCGCACGGAGGAACGATCAGACGCCGGTCTTGTAGATCGGCGCGGCACCGCGGATGGTGTCGCCGACCTTGTGGACGCGGAGGTCGTTCGTCGAACCGATGATCCCGGGAGGGGAACCGGAGATCACGACGACCTTGTCCCCTTCCTGAGCCAGGCCGGTTCCGAGGAGGTACTCGTCCACCTGGTGGTACATCGCGTCGGTGTGCTGCACCATGTCGACCAGGGTCGAGCGGATGCCCCAGGTCAGCGCCATGCGACGGCGGATGCCGGGCTCGGGTGTGAACGCGAGCATCGGGATGCGCGAGCGCAGGCGCGACAGGCGGCGTGCGGAGTCGCCGGACTGTGTGAACACGCAGAGGAACTTCGCCTCGACGAACTCGGCGACCTCGAGGGCGGCGAGCGTGATCGCTCCGCCCTGCGTGCGCGGCTTGGTGGTCAGCGGGAGCACCCGCTCCAGGCCGTGCTCCTCGGTCGATTCGATGATGCGCGCCATCGTCTCGACGACGACGACCGGGTACTCGCCGACGCTGGTCTCACCCGAGAGCATCACCGCGTCCGCGCCGTCGAGCACGGCGTTGGCCACGTCCGACGTCTCGGCGCGCGTCGGCACCGGGCTGTTGATCATCGACTCGAGCATCTGCGTCGCGACGATGACGGGCTTCGCCATCCGGCGGGCGATCTCGACGGCCCGCTTCTGGACGATGGGCACGGCCTCGAGCGGCAGCTCGACGCCGAGGTCTCCACGGGCGACCATGATGCCGTCGAAGGCGTCGACGATCTCCTCGAGCGCATCGACGGCCTGCGGCTTCTCGATCTTCGCGATGACAGGGATCTTGACGCCCTCCTCCGCCATGATCTCGTGCACCCGGGTGACATCGGAGGCGTTGCGCACGAAGGACAGGGCGATGAGGTCGGCTCCGGTGCGCAGGCCCCAGCGCAGGTCGTCCTCGTCCTTCTCGCTGAGCGCGGGGACGTTGACGGCGACGCCGGGGAGGTTGATGCCCTTGTTGTTCGACACCGCGCCGGCGACGACCACCCTGGTGGTGACGGTGACGCCGTCGGTCTCGACGACCTCGACGCGGACCTTGCCGTCGTCGATGAGGAGGAAGTCCCCGGGCTTCACGTCCTGGGGCAGGCCCTTGAACGTGGTGCCGCAGATCTCCCTGTTGCCGATGACGTCCTCGGTGGTGATCTTGAAGATGTCGCCGACGGCGAGCTCATAGGGGCCGTCCTCGAACCGGCCGAGGCGGATCTTCGGACCCTGCAGGTCGACGAGGACGGCGACGGCGCGACCCGCATCGTCGGCCGCGCGGCGGACGTTGGCGTAGTTGGCCTCGTGCACCGAGTAGTCACCGTGGCTGAGGTTCAGTCGGGCGACGTCCACCCCTGCCTCGATGATCGCTCGCACGGTCTCGTAGGTGGATGTGGCGGGGCCCAGGGTGGCGACGATTTTCGCGCGTCTCAACAGATTCTCCAGGGTAGAGGGGGATAGAAATCAGGCGACGGTGCCGGGCTCAGCCTACGCGGGCTGCAGACCGATCGCGACATCCGTCGGACGCACCGGCGCGGGGAGCACGGTCGTGCCCATCAGGTAGCGGTCGACGCTGGCGGCGGCGGCCCTGCCCTCGGCGATCGCCCACACGATGAGCGACTGGCCGCGGCCCGCGTCGCCGGCGACGAACACGCCGGGGACGGTCGACTCGTAGTCGTCGTCGCGCTGGAAGGCGCCGCGGCCGGTCACCTGCGGGCGGGTGTCCTCCGTGAAGCCGTCCTGCTCCGGGCCGGTGAAGCCCATCGCGATGAGGACCAGATCCGCGGGGATCTCGCGCTCGGTGCCGCTCTTGGGCACGCGACGGCCGTCGACGAACTCGGTCTCGGCGACGCGCAGCGCGCGGACCTCACCGACCTCGTTCGACAGGAACTCGACGGTGGACGCGAGATACACCCGCTCACCGCCCTCCTCGTGCGCGGACTGCACCTCGAAGAGCGTCGGCATCATCGGCCACGGCTGGTGCCCCGGGCGCTCGGTGCCGGGCTGCCGGCCGATCGCCAGGTTGGTCACGCTGAGTGCGCCCTGACGGTGCGCGGTCCCGATGCAGTCGGCACCGGTGTCGCCGCCGCCGATCACGATGACGTGCTTGCCCTCTGCGGTGATCTGCTCGGGGACCTTGTCGCCGGCGACCGCGTGGTTGGACTCGACGAGGTACTCCATCGCGAAGTGCACGCCGTCCAGGTCGCGGCCGGGGATCGACAGGTCGCGCGGCACGGTGGCGCCGGTGGCGATCACCACGGCGTCGTACCGGGCGCGCAGATCGGCCCAGGAGATGTCCCTGCCGATCTCGACGCCGGCGCGGAAGCGGGTCCCCTCCTCCTGCATCTGGCGCAGACGCGACTCCAGGTGCGTCTTCTCCATCTTGAAGTCCGGGATGCCGTAGCGCAGCAGCCCGCCGATGCGGTCGTCGCGCTCGAAGACCGCCACCGTGTGCCCGGCCCGGGTCAGCTGCTGGGCGGCCGCGAGTCCGGCGGGGCCGGATCCGACGACGGCCACCGTCTTGCCGGTCAGGCGCGCAGGCGGCTGCGGCTCGACCCAGCCCTTGGCGAAGGCCTCGTCGATGATGGAGACCTCGATCTGCTTGATCGTGACGGCAGGCTGGTTGATGCCCAGCACGCACGAGCTCTCGCAGGGGGCAGGGCACAGGCGCCCGGTGAACTCGGGGAAGTTGTTCGTCGCGTGCAGGCGGTCGATGGCCGCGCGCCCCTCCCCGCGCCAGGTGAGGTCGTTCCATTCCGGGATGAGGTTGCCGAGCGGGCAGCCCTGGTGGCAGAACGGCACGCCGCAGTCCATGCAGCGGCTCGCCTGCCGGCGAAGGACCGCCTGATCGCCGGGCTCGTAGACCTCTTTCCAGTCCATGATGCGCACCGGAACGGGACGACGTGCGGGAAGCTCACGCTCGGTGACCTTCAGAAAACCTTTGGGATCAGCCACCGGTCACCTCCAGGATGCGGTTCCAGACGATGTCGCCGTCGGGGTCGATCCCCTCGGCCACGGCTTCCTCGCGCATGCTCCGCACGGCGGCGAAGTCACGCGGGAGGACCTTCACGAACTCTGCGGCGGTCTCCTCGAACCGGGCCAGGATGTCGGCGCCGAGCGGAGAGCCCGTGCGCTCGACGTGGTCGGCGATGAGGCTGTGCAGCACCTCGAGGTCGGCCCTGTCGAGTGGCATCAGGAGCAGCTCGCCGCTGCTCAGCGACTGCGCGTTGATCTTCGCGGTGTCGAGCGCGTGGATGTACGCCACTCCCCCGGACATGCCGGCGCCGAGGTTGCGCCCGGTGGACCCGAGGATCACCGCGGTGCCGCCCGTCATGTACTCGAGCGCGTGGTCGCCCACGCCCTCGACGACCGCGGTGGCGCCGGAGTTCCGGACGAGGAACCGCTCGCCGACGACGCCGGAGATGAACATCGTCCCTCCAGTGGCGCCGTAGCCGATCACGTTGCCTGCGATCACGTTCTCGTGCGGCGCGATCGTCGCTCCCCGCGGCGGGCGGATCGTGATGTCGCCGCCGGAGAGGCCCTTGCCGACGTAGTCGTTGGCGTCTCCTTCGAGCCGCAGCACGATGCCCGACGGGAGGAAGGCGCCCAGCGACTGCCCGGCCGTGCCGTGCAGCGTGACGTCGATCGTGCCCGTGGGCAGGCCGGCGGCGCCGTGCCGAGAGGTGACCTGATGGCCGAGCATGGTGCCGACGGCGCGCTCGGTGTTCGCGATCGGCAGCTCGACGTGCACGGGCTCGCCGTTGAGGAGGGCCTCCTTCGCGATGTCGATGAGCTGCACGTCGAAGTGCTTCTCGAGCTCGTGGTCCTGTGTGCGGCCGCTGCGACGGGGTTCGCCGGCGGGGAACGCCGGGCCGTCGAGGATCGGCGCGAGGTCGAGCCCCTCCGCCTTCCAGTGGTCGATCGCGGCATCCACCTCGAGGAGCTCCGCACGGCCGACGATCTCGTCGATCGATCGGAAGCCGAGCTCTGCGAGCAGCTCGCGGACCTCTTCGGCGATGAACTCCATGAAGTTCACGACGAACTCGGGCTTGCCGGTGAAGCGCTCGCGCAGCACCGGGTTCTGCGTCGCGACGCCGACCGGGCACGTGTCGAGGTGGCAGACGCGCATCATGATGCAGCCGCTGACCACCAGCGGAGCCGTCGCGAACCCGAACTCCTCCGCGCCGAGCAGGGCGCCGATGACCACATCGCGGCCGGTCTTCAGCTGACCGTCGACCTGCACCACCACGCGGTCGCGCATGCCGTTGAGCATCAGCGTCTGCTGGGTCTCGGCGAGACCGAGCTCCCACGGCGTGCCGGCGTGCTTGAGCGAGTTCAGCGGGCTCGCGCCGGTGCCGCCGTCGTGGCCGGACACCAGGATGACGTCGCTGAGCGCCTTGGCGACGCCCGCGGAGACCGCCCCGATGCCGGACTGGCTGACCAGCTTCGTGTGGATGCGCGCCTCGGGGTTCGCCCTCTTCAGGTCGAAGATGAGCTGCTTGAGGTCCTCGATCGAGTAGATGTCGTGGTGCGGCGGCGGGGAGATCAGACCCACGCCCGGGGTGCCGCCGCGCGTGCGGGCGATCCACGGGTACACCTTCTGCGGGGGCAGCTGGCCTCCCTCGCCGGGCTTCGCGCCCTGTGCGAGCTTGATCTGGATGTCATCCGACTCGGTGAGGTACAGGCTGGTCACACCGAAGCGACCGGACGCGACCTGCTTGATCGCGCTGCGGCGCTCGGGGTCGACCAGGCGGTCGAGGTCCTCGCCGCCTTCACCGGTGTTCGACTTGCCGCCGATCCGGTTCATGGCGATCGCGAGGGTCTCGTGCGCCTCCTTCGAGATGGAGCCGTAGCTCATCGCGCCGGTGGAGAAGCGCCTGACGATCTCGGACACGGGCTCGACCTCGTCCAGCGGCACCGGCTTGCGGGTGCCGGTGCGGAGCTTGAAGAGTCCGCGCAGGGTCTTCAGCTCCGCGGCCTGGTCGTCGACGAGCTTCGTGTACTGCCGGAAGATGTCGTAGCGGCGCTCGCGGGTGGCGTGCTGCAGCTTGAAGACCGTCTCCGGGCTGAACAGATGGGGCGAGCCGTCACGGCGCCACTGGTACTCGCCGCCGGTCCACAGGCGCTCGTGAGCGCGCGCCGCGGCATCCTCGGGATAGGCGTAGTCGTGGCGAGCCTGGTTCTCGGCGAAGATCTCCTCGATGCCGATGCCGCCGAGCTTGGACTCGGTGCGCGTGAAGTACGCCTCGATGAACTCCTCGCTGAGGCCGACGGCCTCGAACACCTGTGCGCCGGCATACGACGACACGGTCGAGATGCCCATCTTGGACATGATCTTCAGCACGCCCTTGCCGAGCGCGTAGATGAGGTTGCGTACGGCCTTCTCCGGCGTGATCCCGGTGATGTAGCCGGTGCGCACCAGGTGCTCCACCGTCTCCATCGCGAGGTACGGGTTGATCGCCGAGGCGCCGTAGCCGATGAGGGTGGCGACGTGGTGCACCTCGCGGACATCGCCGGCCTCGACGATCAGGCCGACCTTCATGCGGTTCTCGCGCCGGATGAGGTGGTGGTGGACCGCCGAGAGCATGAGCAGCGACGGGATCGGGACGAGGTCCTTGTTCGAGTCGCGGTCCGAGAGGATGATGAACTCCGCGCCGCGCTCGATGGCCTCGTCGACCTCGGCGCACATCTCCGTGAGACGCTGCTCGAGCGTGTGGGGTCCGGCGTCGAAGTGGTACAGGCCCTTGATGGTCACGCTGGAGCGCCCGGGAAGGGCCTTGTCGATGTGACGGATCTTCGCGAGCTCGTCGTTGTCGATGACCGGGAAGTCGAGCGACACCGTTCGAGTGTGCTCCGGTCCCCAGGTGAGCAGGTTGCTCTCCGGGCCGAGTCCGAGCTTGAGGCTGGTGACGACCTCCTCGCGGATGGAGTCCAGCGGCGGGTTGGTGACCTGCGCGAACTGCTGCGTGAAGTAGTCGAACAGCAGGCGCGGGCGCTTGCTGAGCACGGCGATCGGCGTGTCGGATCCCATCGCGCCGAGCGGCTCGACGCCGGTCTGCCCCATCGGGGTCAGGAGGATCCGCACCTCCTCCTCCGTGTAGCCGAAGGTGCGCTGACGGCGGGTGATCGACGCCGGCGGGTGCACGATGTGCTCGCGCTCAGGGAGGTCGGCGAGCCGGACGGAGCCGGCATCCAGCCACTCCTGCCACGGGTGCATGGTGGCGAGCTCGTGCTTGATCTCCTCGTCCTCGACGATGCGGCGCTGCGCGGTGTCGACGAGGAACATCTTGCCGGGCTGCAGACGGCCGCGGCGCTTGATGCGCTCCGGCTCGAACTGCAGCACGCCGGTCTCCGAGCCGATCACGACGAGACCGTCGGTCGTCTCGGTCCACCGGCCGGGGCGCAGGCCGTTGCGGTCGAGGGTGGCGCCGACCACCGTGCCGTCGGTGAAGATCAGGGCCGCGGGGCCGTCCCACGGCTCCATCTGGTTCGAGTGGTAGTCGTAGAACGAACGCAGTTCCGGCGAGATGTCGGACTGCTTCTCGTACGCCTCCGGGACCATCATCATGATGGCGTGGGGCAGGCTGCGGCCGGTCAGCGTGAGCAGCTCGAGCACCTCGTCGAAAGAGGCCGAGTCGCTGGCGCCGTCGGTGCAGATGGGCAGCAGCGGCCCCATGTCGCCGAGGAGCTCGGATTCGAGCTGCGACTGGCGGGCACGCATCCAGTTGCGGTTGCCGCCGACCGTGTTGATCTCGCCGTTGTGGGCGAGCATCCGCAGCGGCTGCGCGAGCGGCCAGGACGGGAACGTGTTGGTCGAGTAGCGCGAGTGGACCACCGCGAGCTCGGAGGCGAAGCGCTCGTCCTGCAGGTCGGGGTAGAACGGCTCGAGCTGCAGGGTGGTGACCATGCCCTTGTAGCCGAGGGTGCGGCTGGAGAGCGTGACGAAGTAGGCGCCGAGCTCGTGACCGGCGCGCTTGCGCAGTCGGTAGGCGACACGGTCGAGGGCGATGCCGGTCAGCGGAGCGTCGGCGTGCGTCGCTCCCCCGGCGCTGACGAACAGCTGCTCGAAGGCGGGGCGGGCCTCGTCGGCGAGCTTGCCGAGGTGCTCGTTGGCGGTGGGCACCTCACGCCAGCCGAGGACGCGCAGTCCCTCGGCACGCGCGATCTTCTCGATGTCCGCCTTCTGCTGGCGGCGCTGGCTCGAGTCCCGCGGGAGGAAGGCGAGGCCGACGGCGTACTCGCCGACCGGCGGCAGCTCGAAGCCCGCGACGGCCCGGAGGAACTCGTCCGGCATCTGGGTGAGGATGCCGGCGCCGTCACCGGTGCCGGCGTCGGATCCGATGGCGCCGCGGTGCTCGAGGTTGCGCAGCGCCTCGAGGGCGAGCGCGATGATGTCGTGCCCGGCTTCGCCGCGCAGCGTCGCGACCATGGCCAGGCCGCAGGCGTCCTTCTCGAACGCCGGGTTGTACATGCCCTGCTTCGGGGGGTATGCGCCGGAGGCGCCGTAAGGGGGCTGGAAGTACACCAGATACCGTCCTCAGATACTCAGGTGACACCGGGGACGACGTTGGCCCGCTCGTTCAATGCAGATGGGTTCTCACGCCACGAGGCGGACTATCGACGGCCGTCCTCGAGGGTGGGAGCGGTGCTTGTGGCTGTGGCTCCAGCGGTGACTTCTTCTGCCGGAGGCTCGCTCAGGTCGACGAAATCTAGGGGATTGTCCTGCGATTGTACATCAGCGTCCGCATCCTTCCGCGCGCGACCCGGCTGGTACGGCGACGGCTCGAGGCCGGGGTGGCGGCGCGTCTGGACGACGAGGATGACGATTCCGACGACCACGCCGACGATCGCGGCCCACACGTTGCTGCGCAGACCGAGGATGATCTCGCTCGGATCGATGCGGATCGACTCCCACACGATGCGGCCTGCGCTGTACCAGATCAGGTAGATCGCGAACAGGCGTCCCCACTGGAACGCCGTCGCCTTGCGGCTGAGCCAGAGCAGCACGATGACGCCGAGACCGTTCCAGATGACCTCGTAGAGGAAGGTGGGGTGGAACAGCGTGCCCTCGGGCAGCCCGGGCGGGAACGCCGGGTTCGTGGACTCGATCTCGAGACCCCACGGAAGGTCGGTCGGCAGGCCGAAGAGCTCGTGGTTGAACCAGTTGCCGAAGCGGCCCATCGCCTGGGCGAGCAGGAGGCCGGGTGCCAGCGCGTCGGCGAAGGTCCAGAAGCGGATGCCGGTCCAGCGGCAGCCGAGCCAGGCGCCGATCGCGCCGCCGATGAGCGCGCCGAAGATGGCGATGCCGCCCTCCCAGATCGCCCACACGGATCCCGGCTCGAAGGGGTTCCACGTGTTCTTGCCCTCGCCGAAGTAGAAGTTCGGGTGGGTGAGCACGTGGAAGATCCGCGCTCCGATGATCGCCAGCGGCACGGCCAGGATCGAGATGTCGATGACGACCCACGGCTCCGCCCCGCGCCTGGTGAGGCGGTGGTTGGTCAGCAGCACGGCGGCGATGATGCCGGCGATGATGCAGAGCGCGTAGAAGTGGATCCGGATCGGCCCCAGGTCGATGTAGGAGACCGGAGGGCTGGGGATGCTGGCGAGCACGTCGGTGACGGTGCTGTGGAGCGCGAGGGACATGAGTGCGATTCTAGTTCTCGGTTTCGGGGCGCGCGGACGTGGTGCCGGCGGCCAGCTTGCGGGTGACCTCGGCGAGGGCGGGGATGCCGCCGTCGCGGAGTGCGCGGACGAGCGCCGTGCCGACGATCGCGCCGTCGGCGTACTCCGACACGCCCGCGATCTGCTCGGCGGTGGAGATGCCGATGCCGACGCAGGCGCGCTTGGCGCCGTGCTCGCGGAGACGTGCGACGAGGGTGCGGGCGGCGCGGTCGAGCTCGGCGCGCTCCCCCGTGATGCCCATCGTGGAGACGGTGTAGACGAAGCCGGTCGACGAGGAGACGACCAGATCGAGACGCTCGTCCGACGACGTCGGCGCGGCGAGGAACACGCGGTCGAGGCCCGTCCGCTCGCTCGCGGCGATCCACTCCCCTGCGACCTCCGGCGTGATGTCCGGGGTGATCAGGCCGGCGCCGCCGGCGGCGACGAGGTCGTCGGCGTAGCGGTCGACGCCGTACTGGAAGACGGGGTTCCAGTACGTCATCACGAGCACGGGCACATCGGTGGCCGCGGTGATCCGGCGCACCGCCGTGAACAGGTCGGCCATCCTGAAGCCGTTCGCCAGAGCGGCGGTGGTCGCCTCCTGGATGATCGCGCCGTCCATCACGGGGTCGCTGTAGGGCGGACCGAGCTCGAGGATGTCGACGCCGTTCTCCGCGAGCGTGATCGCGGCCTGGATGCTGGTCTCGAGGTCGGGGTAGCCGACGGGGAGATAGCCGACGAAGGCGCTGCGTCCGGCGTCCTCGGCCTTGCGGATGGCCTCCTCGACGCGGCTCACTGCGCTCCTCCTTCAGCGGCGGACTCGTCGTACAGGCGGAAGTAGCGGGCGGCGGTGTCCATGTCCTTGTCGCCGCGGCCGGAGAGGCACACGGCGATCACGGCATCCGGTCCCATCTCGCGGCCGAGGCGCAGCGCGCCGGCGAGGGCGTGCGCGGACTCGATCGCGGGGATGATGCCCTCGGTGCGGCTGAGCAGGCGGAGCGCCTGCATCGCCTCGTCATCGGTGGCGGGGATGTACTCGGCGCGTCCGATGTCGGCGAGCCACGAGTGCTCCGGGCCGACTCCCGGGTAGTCGAGCCCCGCGGAGATCGAGTGCGACTCGATCGTCTGGCCGTCCTCGTCCTGCAGCACGTACGTCTTCGCTCCGTGCAGGATGCCGGGGCGGCCGCGCTCGATGGACGCGGCGTGCTTCTCGGTGTCGACGCCGTCGCCGGCGGCCTCCACCCCGTAGAGCTTCACGCCCTCGTCGTCGAGGAACGCGTCGAACATGCCGATCGCGTTCGAGCCGCCGCCGACGCACGCGACGACGGCGTCGGGGAGCCGGCCGACCTCGGCGAGGAGCTGCGCGCGCGCCTCCTCGCCGATGACCTTCTGGAAGTCGCGGACCATCGCGGGGAACGGGTGCGGTCCCGCGGCGGTGCCGAAGATGTAGTTCGTGGTCTCCACGGAGGCGACCCAGTCGCGGTATGCGTCGTTGATCGCGTCCTTCAGCGTGCGCGACCCCGAGGTCACCGCGACGACCTCGGCGCCGAGGAGGCGCATGCGCGCCACGTTCAGCGCCTGCCGCTGGGTGTCGACCTCGCCCATGTAGATCGTGCAGTCCAGGCCGAACAGCGCGGCGGCGGTCGCCGTGGCCACGCCGTGCTGGCCGGCACCGGTCTCGGCGATCACGCGGGTCTTGCCGAGGCGCTTGGTGAGCAGCGCCTGGCCGAGCACGTTGTTGATCTTGTGCGAACCGGTGTGGTTGAGGTCCTCGCGCTTGAGGAAGACGCGTGCGCCGCCGGCGTGCTCGGCGAACCGGGCCACCTCGGTGATCGGCGACGGCCGGCCCGCGTAGGAGCCGAGCAGGGAGGCCAGCTCGGCCCGGAAGGCCGGGTCGGCGATCGCCTCGGCGTACGCCTCGGTCAGCTCGTCGATGGCGGCGATCAGCGATTCGGGCATGTAGCGCCCGCCGTACTCGCCGAACTGCGGACCGTGCTGCTCGCGGAGGCTGCCCTCCGGTCGCTCGGTGCTGGGCATCAGGCCTCCAGGAAGCTCTTGAGGGTGGCGACCGGATCGCCCGTCACGAGCGCCTCTCCGATCAGGACGACGTCGGCGCCCGCGGAGCGGTAGTGCGCGACGTCGGCGGGGGTGAGCACGGCGGACTCGGCGATCTTCACCGCGGAGTCCGGGATCCGGTCGGCCAGGCGTCCGAACAGATCGCGGTCGAGCTCGAGGGTCTTCAGATCGCGCGCGTTCACGCCGATCAGCGGCGAGCCGAGGTCGATCGCGGCCTCGAGCTCCTCGGCGGAGTGCGTCTCCACCAGGGGCGTCATGCCGAGCTCGGTGATGAAGCCGAAGAGATCGCGGAGAACGTCCGGCTCCAGACCGGCGACGATGAGCAGGACGAGATCGGCGCCCGCGGCCCGGGCTTCCAGGACCTGATAGCGGGTCGCGATGAAGTCCTTGCGCAGCACCGGGAGCGACACGCGGGCGGTGACGGCCTCGAGGTCGGCGAGGCTGCCGCCGAAACGGCGCTCCTCCGTCAGCACGCTGATCGCCGAGGCGCCCCCGGTCTCGTACAGGGAGGCCTGGAGCGCCGGGTCCGGGATCTCGGCGAGGGCGCCGCGCGACGGGCTCGCGCGCTTGACCTCGGCGATGATCTTCACGCGGTCGGCGGGCGTCAGGTACGCAAGGGCGTCCTTCGCCGCGGGGCGGGCCAGCGCGGCGCGCTCGACCTCGGCCATCGGCCTGGTGAGTGCGCGACGCTCTGCGTCTGCGACAGCGCCGGCCGTCAGGTCGGCGAGGACCACTAGTGGCCCTTCGGCGAGTACTTGGGGCCCTTCACGCCGTAGCCGGCCTTGGCCAGCACCCAGCCCAGGATCGCGCCGATCGGGATCAGTGCGGCGGAGATCCACACGAACGTGGGCTGCTCGAAGCAGAAGGCGACCGTGCCGGCGGTGAAGCCGACGAGCATGACGATCACGGCGGTCCAGGCCGCAGGCGAGTGTCCGTGGCCGGGGTCGGCGATCGGGTTGGTCATGTTCTCCTCCGGGGGACGACGTGCGGGATCGGATTCAGTCTATCGGGGTCACCGCGTCGGATCGGTTCCGCGGGACAGCTCGTCCCAGGAATCGACGGCGTCGACGGGCCCGGCGCCCGAGGCCGTCGCGGCCGCGTCCGTGCGGTAGCGCCGGCCGCCCGCACGCCAGGAGCGTGCTGTGAGCAGCACGACGGCGCTCGCAGCCAGCAGGATCAGCCAGCCGACGAGAGCCAGCACGGGCCAGGCCGTCGGGGTGATCCCGGAGATGACGTCGGCGAGAGCGCCGCCGCCGGCCAGCCCTGTGGTCTCGGTGACCGCGGGGGCGACGGCGCTGAGCGGCAGCGTCAGCAGGAGCTGCGCGGTCGTCCAGCCGAGGAACAGCGCCGCGGCGCCCGCGAGGACGCCGAAGACGAGGCGGAGCACCGGCCCCACGATCGACAGCGCGGCGCCGAGGGCGAGCACGGCGAGGCTGAGCGGCGTCAGCAGCGGGAGCGCGGTGGCCCCGGGGACGAGGATCGCCTCGCCCGCGTCGGCGCGCTCGACCGTCAGCCAGGTCTGCGTCGAGGAGATGACGCCGACGGCACCGGCCAGCAGGAAGCCGGAGACGGCGATCGAGCGTCCTCTGCGCGCGAGGCTCATTCGCTCGCGCTCCCCGGGACGGCCTCGAGGTCGGTGGTGTCGAAGCAGGAGCGCGTGCCGAGATGGCACGCCGCTCCGGTCTGGTCGACGAGCAGCAGGATGGCGTCGCCGTCGCAGTCCAGCCGCGCCTCGCGGACGGCCTGGATGTGCCCGGACGTGTCGCCCTTGCGCCAATACTCCTGGCGGGAGCGCGACCAGTACACGGCCCGTCCCCCGGTGAGCGTGCGCCGGAGCGCCTCGGCATCCATCCAGGCGAGCATGAGCACCTCACGGGTGTCCCACTGCTGCACGATCGCGGGGGCGAGCCCGTCGTCGTCGAACGCCACCTGGGCGATGCGGTCCTCGATGTCGCTCAACGGACCAGCACCCCCTCGGCGCGCAGCGCGTCCTTCACGTCGCCCACTGTGAGGGCGCCGGTGTGGAACACGCTCGCGGCCAGCACGGCATCCGCTCCCGCCTTGATCGCGGGGGCGAAGTGCTCGACGGCGCCGGCGCCGCCCGAGGCGATGACAGGCACGGAGGCGGCCTCCCGCATCAGGCGGACCAGTTCGAGGTCGAACCCGTCGCGGGTGCCGTCGGCGTCGATCGAGTTCACGAGGAGCTCGCCGGCGCCGCGCTCGGCGGCCTCGCGGGCCCAGGCGACGGCGTCGATCTCGGTCAGCCGACGGCCGCCGTGCGTCGTCACGACGAAGCCGGACGGCGTGGTGTCCGCGCGCTTGACGTCCAGGGACAGCACCAGCACCTGCGCGCCGAAACGGTCGGCGATCTCGCCGATGAGCTCTGGCCGGGCGATGGCGGCGGAGTTGACGCCGACCTTGTCCGCCCCGACGGAGAGCAGCCGCGCGACGTCGTCGACGCTGCGCACTCCCCCGCCCACGGTCAACGGCACGAACACCTGCTCGGCCGTGCGCTGCACGACGTCATAGGTGGTCGCGCGCGCATCGACCGTGGCGGTGACGTCGAGGAACGTGATCTCGTCGGCCCCCTGCGCGGCGTAGTGCCGCGCGAGCTCGACGGGATCGCCCATGTCCCGCAGGTTCTCGAAGTTGACGCCCTTGACGACGCGGCCCTCCGCCACGTCGAGGCACGGGATGACGCGACTGGCGAGAGTCATCACAGCCTCGCGTTGTGGATCGCGGTGACGAGGATCGCACGGGCGCCGAGGGCGTAGAGCTCGTCCATCACCGGGTTGACGCGGGAGCGTGCCACCATGACCCGCACCGCCACCCACTCGGGATCACGCAGCGGCGAGACCGTGGGCGACTCGACGCCGCCGGCGATCTTCACCGCGTCGTCGAGCAGGGCCACCGGGAGGTCGTAGTCGATCATCACGAAACGGCGGGCGACCATCACTCCGCGCAGGCGGCGCAGAAGCGTCTCGGCGCCGTCGGCGTCCTTCGGTCCCGCGATGAGCACGGCCTCGGACTCCAGGATCACCGGGCCGAACACGTCGAGCCCCGCCTGGCGGAGCGTTGTGCCGGTCTCCACGACGTCGGCGACGGCATCCGCCACTCCCAGCCGGACCGCGGACTCGACGGCGCCGTCGAGCGGCACCAGGTCGACGGCGATGCCGCGCTTGTCGAGGAAGGCGTCGACCAGCCCCGGATAGGAGGTGGCGACCCGCAGCCCGTCCAGCTCGGTCACGTCGCTGTAGCGGCCGGTCGGGGCCGCGAAGCGGAACGTGGACGCCGCGAAGCCGAGGGCCTCGATCTCCCTGGCACCCGGCATGCGGGCGTCGAGGAGCAGGTCCCTTCCGGTGATGCCGACGTCGATCGCACCGGAGCCGACGTAGGTCGCGATGTCCTTGGGGCGGAGGAAGAAGAACTCGACGTCGTTCTCGACGTCGACGATGTGGAGGGTCTTGGGGTCGCGGCGACCGGCGTAGCCGGCCTCCGCGAGCATCTCGGCGGCGGTCTCGGAGAGAGAGCCCTTGTTCGGAACAGCGATGCGCAGCATGGGGGGAGCCTTCAGGTCGTGACGAGTGGGGCGGGGCGCGTCACAGATGTCGGTAGACGTCCTGCAGGGTCAGCCCCTTCGCGAGCATCATCACCTGCAGGTGGTACAGGAGCTGCGAGATCTCCTCTGCCGCGGCCTCGTCGGACTCGTACTCGGAGGCCATCCACACCTCGGCGGCCTCTTCGACGATCTTCTTGCCGATCGTGTGCACGCCGCCGTCGAGCTCCGCGACCGTGCCCGATCCCTCGGGTCGGGTCTCGGCCTTCCGGCTGAGCTCGGCGAACAGTTCGTCGAAAGTCTTCACGATTCCAGGCTAGCGGCTCTGGCGAGGTCCCTGAGCCGGGTGACGGCGGCCTCCACGTCGTCGGACCCGTACACGGCGGACCCGGCGACGAAGGTGTCGGCGCCGGCGGCGGCGGCGATCTCGATCGTGCTGTCGGAGATGCCGCCGTCGACCTGCAGCCAGACGCTCGATCCGCGCCGCTTCGCCTCATCGGCGAGGGCCCGCAGCTTCGGCATCGTCTCGGGCATGAAACCCTGCCCGCCGAAGCCGGGCTCGACGGTCATCACGAGGATCTGGTCGAACTCGTCCAGCACGTCGTACAGGCTGTCGGCGGCGGTACCTGGCTTGACCGCGACCCCGGCGCGCGCTCCGATGCTGCGCAGGCGCCTGGCGAGCGCGACCGGGTCCGTCGCCGCCTCGAGGTGGAAGGTCACGCTCGCCGCGCCCAGCTCCGCGTAGCCCGGAGCCCAGCGGTCGGGATCGGTGATCATCAGGTGCACGTCGAGGGGCACCGGGCTGGTCGCCTGGATGCGCTCGACCATCTGCGGGCCGAAGGTGAGGTTGGGCACGAAGTGGTTGTCCATGACGTCGACGTGCGCGAAGTCCGCCGTCGCGATCTTCGCGAGATCGCGCTGCATGTTCACGAAGTCGGCCGCGAGGATGCTGGGGTTGATGCGGGGGGCCGCGGGCAGATGCATGTCTTCAGTCTTCCTTCTGGTCGGGTGCCGTGCGCTGCAGCAGCGCGAGGAACATGGCATCGGTGCCGTGCCGGTGCGGCCAGAGCTGCACGCGGCCGGAGCCGTCGGAGCCGAGGTCGATCGGCGAGGCCGCGAGGCCTGCGAGCACGGCGCGTGCATCGAGCTCGATGACGTCCGTGCGATCGCGGAGCACCTCCTGAACGACCCCGGTGGTCTCGGCGAGGTGCGGCGAGCAGGTGACGTAGGCGACGACGCCACCGGGAGCGAGCGCGTCCAGCGCGCCGGAGAGCAGCCCGACCTGGAGCGGGACGAGTTCGGCGACGTCGGCGGGCGACTTGCGCCAGCGAGCCTCCGGTCGCCGGCGCAGCGCGCCGAGGCCCGTGCACGGGGCGTCGACGAGGATCCGGTCGAACTCGCCGGGCCGCGACGAGGCGAGCTCGCGTCCGTCCTCCTCATGGACGGTGACCTCTCCCGGCACGGCGCGCAGCGCATTGCGGACGAGTCCGGCACGCGCGGGCACGACCTCGTTGGCCTCGAGGGCTGCGCCGTGCTGCCGCGCGATCGCCGCGAGCAGCGCCGTCTTGCCCCCTGGCCCTGCGCACAGGTCGAGCCAGCGCTCGCCGGCACGGATCGGCGCGGCCCCGGCGAGGGCGAGGGCCACGAGCTGCGAGCCCTCGTCCTGCACGCGGATGCGTCCGCCGGAGCCGGCGACGACGCGGTGCGGGTCGCCTCCGGGCGACGCGAAGGCCGTCGGCGCGTACGGTCGCCGCGGTTCCCCGGGTTCTTCGAGTCCGGGGAGCGCCACGAGCGTGACCTCGGGTGAGGCGTTGTCGGCCTCCAGCAGCGCCTCCAGCTCGTCGGCTCGGTCCTCGGCGGCGAGGGCCCGGCGGAGCGCGCGGATGATCCACACCGGATGTGCGGTGCGCAGCGCGAGACGCTCGTCGTCCGAGCGGGCGTCCTGCTCGACGCGCTCCTGCCACTGCCCCGGCGTCTCCCGTGAGATGCGCCGGAGGACGGCGTTGGCGAAGCTCGCCGCGCCCCTCCCCTGCTCCGCCGCCACGAGGTTCACGGACTCGTTCACGGCGGCGTGCGAGGCGACGCGCGTGGCCAGCAGCTGATGCACGGCGAGCCTCAGCGCGTCGAGCACGGCCGGGTCGATCTCGGAGACCGGGCGGCCCGCCGCGGCGGAGATGACCGCGTCGTAGGTGCCGCGCCGGCGCAGCGTGCCGTAGGCGAGTTCGGTCGCGAGGGCCGCGTCCTGCGGGTTCAGTCCCGCCTCGGCGATCGCCGACGGCAGGAGCAGGTTCGCGTAGGCATCGGAGCCGGACACCGCGCGCAGCACGTCGTAGGCGACGCGGCGAGCCGGCTGCACGGCGCGGACGGGAGCGCGCCCGCCGTGTCCGCCGGAACCGCGCTGCGGGGAGCGTCCGCGCTGCGGGGCGGTCATGCGCCCGCTCGCAGACCTTCGGTGCCGCGCTGCCCGCGCCACCAGTCGACGGCGTTCATCGCGCCCTTGCCGGCGGGCTGGACACGGGTCACTGCCAGGGGGGACGACCCCGTCCCGATGAGGACGGCCGTCTTCGTGGCCGAGATCTCGCCGGGTGCGAGCGGCGGTTCCGACGACGGCAGCGCCGCGAGGATCTTCAGCCTCTGGCCGTCGAAAAGCGTGTGGGCACCGGGCTCCGGAGTGACCCCGCGGAATCGCGCGAACACGCGGTCGAGCGGCTCGTTCCAGTCGAGGAGACCGTCGTCGAGGGTGAGCTTGGGCGCCAGCGTCGGCTCGCCCTCCTGCGGCAGAGCGCGCGCGGTGCCGTCCGCGATGCCCGTCACGACCTCGGCCGTGAGCTCCGCGCCGTCGACGGCCAGCGCCTCGAGCGCGGCATCCGCCGTCGCCTCCCCGCCGATCTCCACCGTCCGCGCTGCGAAGACGTCTCCGGCGTCGAGTGCCGGCACCAGCTGGAACACGCTCGCCCCGAGCTCCGTGTCCCCCGCGATCAGCGCCCGCTGCACGGGGGCGGCTCCGCGCCAGGCGGGGAGGATCGAGAAGTGCAGGTTGATCCAGCCCTGCGCCGGTGCGGACAGGAGCGGCTCCCGGACGAGCCCGCCGTAGGCGACGATCACGCCGAGCTCCGCCCCCAGGGCGGTGATGGCGGAGGTCGCCTCGGCGTCGAGCGTCGCCGCCTTGATGACGGAGAGGCCGAGCTCCTCGGCCGCCTGTGCGACCGGGGACGGTGTGAGCACGCGCTTGCGGCCCAGCGGCGCGTCCGGACGGGTGACGACGGCGACGATCTCGTGCTCGGTCGCCAGTCGGCGGAGGGTGGGGACGGCTGCCGAGGGCGTGCCGGCGAAGACGAGGCGCATGAAGGTTCTCCGGGAGGGTCAGAGCTCTGGATCGAGGATATCGAGGCGCACCGAGAGGGTGCTGCGTGTGCTGCGCCCTCTGCCGCGGCGGCCGGCGACGGCCTCCGCGACGACAGCCGCGCGGAGCGCTGTCGCGACGCGGCTGCCTGCGGCGTAGTCGAAGCGGACGAGGGCGCGCACTCGAGGGGGGACGTCATCGGACTCCACCGGGACGGGGCCGAGGACGGCTCCGGCCGGCAGCGGGAGCTCGGCGAGCGAGGCGAGCGCGCGGCCGACCGCCGCTGCGGAGCCCTCGACGAGGGCCACCCGGGCTGCCGGCGGCATGTGCAGGGGCGCGCGCTCGCCGAGCTCGGCGCGGGCGTAGCCGGACTGCGACCAGGTGGCGAGGGCACGGGCGACCGCTCCGTCGACGCCGACGAGATGCACCGGTGCGCCCGGCGCGGCGAGGGCGGCTGCGTTGGACCACCACCGGAGGCAGGACTCGCCGATCCGAAGGTCGGGCGCCTGCAGCATCCGCGGGCCGTCCAGGAGCACGACGGCCCGGTAGCCGCCGTCGGCCAGCGGCTCTGCGCCGCGCGTCGCCACGACGAGGGCCGCCTTCGCTGAGACCCGCTCCACCGGGTGCGCACCGTCGGCGACGATGACCCGGATGCCGGGGAACGCCTTGCCGAGCTCGTCGGCGGTGCGCTCGCTGCCCGAGGAGGCGAGGCGCAGCTGGACCGAGGAGCACGACGGACAGGCCCAGGCGCGTGCTCCCCTGCCGCACCACCCGCAGACCGGCACGGCGCCGCGGTGCTTGGCGCCGAGCGGGCCGCCGCAGTGCGCACAGCGCGCGGGCGCCCGGCAGCCGGCGCAGACCAGGCTCGGGGCGAACCCGGGACGCGACACCTGCACGAGGACGGGGCCCTCCGCGGCGGCGGAGCGTGCGGAGAGGAACGCCGAGGACGGCATCCGCTGGGCCGTGGGCTGCTCCATCTCCTGCGGGGTGCTGAGGATCACCCGCGGCAGCACGCGACGTGTCGCACGGATGTCCTGCAGCCAGCCGTGCGCGACGAGGCGCTCGACGTCGGTGGTGCGGGTGTGACCGGCGAAGAGCAGAGCGGACTGCTCCGGCTCCTGACGCAGCAGCGCGGCATCCCTGGCGTTCGCATACGGCGCGAGCGGCTCGCCGAGGAGCGGATCGCCGTCGTCCCAGATGGCGACGAGACCGGCCTGCACCGGAGCGTAGACGGCCGAGCGGTTGCCGACGACGATGCACGGCGCCTCCTCGAGGGAGCGGAGGAACGCGCGGTACCGGTCGGGATTCGCCTGACGGGAGTCGTAGCGGACCACCGCCTCGGCAGGTGCCAGCACCTCCAGGGCCGCCAGCAGCCGGTCCAGATCGCGGTGGTCGGGGACGACGAGAACGCTCGAGCGGCCTGCGGCGAGCACGCGCACTGCGGATGCCGCGAGCAGCGCCGCCCAGCCGGGTTCGCCTTCATGCAGCGCCGGGATCGCCTCGAGGGCGGCGCGCCCGCGCTCGTCGAGCACCGCGGTGAGGCCGTCGTACGCGTCGAGGATCGAGGCCGCCTGCGCGAGCTGCTCGTCTCCGGGCACCGGGGCCGGACTGTCGGCCGTCCAGGCCTTCTCCACCCGCACCTGACGCTTGGGGATCACGAGGCGCAGCACGTCGGAAGCCGAGCCCGCCGCGCGGTCGGCGACGCGGCGTGCGAGGCGATACAGCCGCTCGGGCAGCACCGCCACCGGCGAGACGACGCTCTCCACCGCGCTCAATGGCCGGTCTGCGTCGTCCTCGGTGCCGATCTCGACGACATAGCCGTCCACGACCCGGCCTGCGGTGCGCAGAGGCACGCGGATGCGCGCCCCGAGCGGCACCTCGCCGAGCTCCTCCGGAAGGGCGTAGTCGAACAGCCGGTCGAGCTGCGGCAGGGGCGAGTCCAGGAGCACGCGCGCGATGCGCCGGCTCTGGCCGGCCATCAGAGCCCGGCGGCCCGGCGCAGGTCTTCGGCGCGGTCGGTGCGCTCCCAGGTGAAGTCAGGGAGCTCCCGGCCGAAGTGGCCGTAGGCCGCGGTCTGCGCGTAGATCGGGCGCAGCAGGTCAAGCTCCTCGATGATCGCCTGCGGACGCAGGTCGAAGACCGACTCGATCGCGCGGGTGATCACCTCGTCGGAGACCTTGCCGGTGCCGAACGTCTCGACGTACAGGCCGACGGGTCGTGCGACGCCGATCGCATAGGCGACCTGCACCTCGAGCCGGTCGGCGAGTCCCGCGGCCACGGCGTTCTTCGCCACCCAGCGGGTGGCATAGGCGCCGGAGCGGTCGACCTTGGACGGGTCCTTGCCGCTGAAGGCCCCACCGCCGTGCCGTGCGGCGCCGCCGTAGGTGTCGATGATGATCTTGCGTCCGGTGAGGCCGGCGTCGCCCTTGGGGCCGCCCGTCACGAACGGACCGGCGGGGTTGATGTAGTAGGTGACGTCGTCGAGGTCGAGTCCGGTCGTGGCGAGGATCGGGTCGATCACGTGCTCGCGCACCTGCGCCTTGAGGTCGTCCTGCGAGATGTCCGGGTTGTGCTGGGTGGAGAGGACGACAGCGTCGACCGTCTTCGGCGTGAAGCCGTCGTACCCGAGCGTGACCTGGGTCTTGCCGTCGGGGCGTAGGAACGGGAGCGCGCCGGAGCGGCGGACCTCGGTGAGGCGCTCCGCGATGCGGTGCGCGGTCCACGCGGCCATCGGCATCAGCTGCGGGGTCTCGTTCGTCGCGAAGCCGAACATGATGCCCTGGTCGCCGGCGCCGAGGCCGTCGAGCGGGTCGACCGAGCCGCCGTCGCGCTGCTCCTGGGCGTTGTCGACGCCGTGCGCGATGTCGCTGGACTGCTCCCCCACCGAGACGCTCACTCCGCACGAGGAACCGTCGAAGCCGGTGTCGCTGGACGTGTAGCCGATGCCGTTGACGACGTCGCGGACGATCGTGGGGATGTCCACGTACGCCTCGGTGCGGATCTCACCGGCGACGTGCACGAGGCCCGTGGTGACCAGTGTCTCGACGGCGACGCGGGACTCGGGGTCCTTCGCGATCAGGCCGTCGAGGATGCTGTCCGAGATCTGGTCGCAGATCTTGTCCGGGTGCCCCTCGGTGACGGATTCGGACGTGAACAGACGCAGGGCGCTCATCGGTGCTCCAGAACGGGTTCGGACAGACGGAAGGGGCGAACCCCATTCTGGACCGCGCCGCCGACATCAGCGGGCGACGCGGTCATCGAGGGTCACTCGGCGTGACGGAGGCGGAGCTTGTCCTCGTTGATCTCGTGCAGGGCGATGGTGAGCGGCTTGTCCTCGACCGAGGAGTCGACCAGCGGACCGACGTTGTCGAAGAGGTTGCCCTCGTGCAGGTCGGAGTAGTAGTCGTTGATCTGACGCGCGCGCTTGGCCGCGTAGATGACCAGCTCGTACTTCGAGTCGACGCGGTCGAGCAGGTTGTCGATGGGGGGATCGATGATGCCCTTGTTGTGGTGTCCGGCCATGATGAGACCTCCAGATCAGGCGACGGGATCGTCGCGGAAGACGGCGCGATGGGCGCGCGACCCTTCGACAGGCTCAGGAACCTGGGTCAGCGCGCAGAGCTTGAAGACAATTCTACGACCTCGGCGGCGGCAGCGGCGACGTCCTCGTTCACGACGAGGTGATCGAACTCGTGCTGCGCGGCCAGTTCGACCTTCGCCGTGCGCAGCCGGCGCGCCCTCTCCTCTGCTCCCTCGGTGCCGCGGCCGACCAGCCTCTGGACCAGTTCGTCCCAGCTCGGCGGCAGCAGGAAGATCAGCGTGGCGGCGGGCTCCGCCTTGCGGACCTGACGCGCGCCCTGCAGATCGATCTCCAGCAGGACGGTCTTGCCCTCGGCCAGCGCCGCGTCGATCGGCGCACGCGGGGTGCCGTAGCGCGAGCGGTTGTGCACGACCGCGTACTCCAGCAGCTGGTCCTCGGCGATCAGCCGGTCGAACTCGGCGTCGTCGACGAAGAAGTAGTGCACGCCGTCGATCTCACCCGGGCGCGGCGGACGCGTGGTCGCCGATACGGAGAGGTGGATCTCGGGGTGGTGCTCGCGGATGTGCGCGGCGACGGTGCCCTTGCCCACCGCCGTCGGTCCGGCGAGCACCAGCAGGCGGCTGCGCTCCCCGCGCGGCTCCAGGACGGGGAAGCGCCCGTTCAGCCACTGCCGGAGCACGCCGCGCTGGCGCACGCCGAGCCCTCCGAGGCGCTTGACCGGGGAGATGTGCAGCTCGTCGAGGACGCGGTCGCGCTTGCCGGCGCCGATGGCGGGCAGCGCGAGCAGGAAGTCGGTGATCCGCATCGAGCCCTCGACGGAGTCCGGGTCGGCGACGGCGCGATCGAGCACGGCCTGCGGGGTGACGACGCGCATCGTCAGGTCGCGCTTCAGCGAGGCGCGTGCGCGGCGCCGCTCGACCGCCTTGCGCGCCGCCGCGGCGCGGTCGACCTCGGGAACGGAGCGGGTCTCAGCCATGGGTCGCCTCTCGGTACTCTGCGACGCGAGCGTCGATGATCGCCGCCAGGCCGTCGGGGCCGGCGGACAGGATGCTGCGGCTCTCGCTCGCGATCACGGCCTCGGACATCGCCCCGAAGCGGGTGCGGAGGTCGGCCGGCGTGGCGCCCTGGGTGCCGAAGCCGGGGCCGAGGATCGGAGCGACCGGGGCGAACGGGGCGATGCCTGCATCCGTCCAGTCCACCGTGGCGCCGATGACGAAGCCGAAGCTCCCCCACTCCCCTGCGCCGGAGGCGGCCGCGTTGCGTGCGGACACCTCTGCGATGATCCCGGCGGAGACGGAGGAGCCGTCAGCGGCCGTCGAGCGCTGCAGCGCGGTGGCCTCCGGGTTGCTCGTCGCGGCGAGCACGAACAGGCCCTTGCCGTGAGCCACGGCGAGGTCGAAGGAGCCGCCCAGGGCTCCCACGCCGAGGTACGGGTTGACGGTGAGGGCGTCGGCCTCCAGCGGCGAGCCGGGGGTGAGCCACGCCGCGGCGTAGGCGTCCATGGTGGACCCGATGTCGCCGCGCTTGGCATCCGCGATCACGAGGAGGCCGGCGGCTCGTGCGGCCGTCATGACCTCCTCGAGCGCGGCGATGCCGGCGGATCCGAACCGCTCGAAGAACGAGACCTGCGGCTTCACGAGACCCACGCGGCCGGCCGCGGCGTCGACCGTGCGCAGGCCGAACTCCCGGACACCTGCAGCGTCCTGGGACAGGCCCCAGGACTCCAGCAGCGCCGCATGCGGATCGATGCCGACGCAGAGCGGTCCGCGCGCGCTCAGAGCCGCGCGGACCCGCTCACCGAACCGTTCGCTCACACCGCCGCCTTTCGATCCAGCTCATACTCCTGCAGGCTGCGGACATCGAAGCCCTCGTCGGCGGCATCCATCCCGCTGACGGCGGCGCCGAGCACGGCCATCGTCGTGAAGAGCGCCTTGTCGGCGGCGACGGCCGCCGCCCGGATCTCGTAGCCGTCCGCCCGCGCCGCACCGCCGGAGGGGGTGTTCACGACGATGTCGATCGCGCCCGCGTTGATGAGGTCGACGATGTTCTCGGCGCCCGACTCCTGCGTGTCGCTGTACTTCTCGACCACGGTGACGGCGATGCCGTTGCGCGACAGGATCTCCGCGGTGCCCTCGGTGGCGACGATGGTGAAGCCGAGCTGCTGCAGGCGGTGCGCCGGCAGGATCACGGCGCGCTTGTCGGAATCGGCGACCGAGATGAACACGGTGCCCGACGTCGGCATGCCGCCGTACGCCGCGGCCTGGCTCTTCGCGAACGCCGTCGGGAAGTCCTTGTCGATCCCCATGACCTCGCCGGTGGAGCGCATCTCCGGGCCGAGGACGGAGTCCACGGTGCGGCCGTCCGCGGTGCGGAACCGCTTGAACGGCAGCACGGCCTCCTTCACGGCGACCGGAGCGCCCAGCGGCACCCGCGAGCCGTCCTGCACCGGGAGCATGCCCTCGGCGCGGAGCTCCGCGATGGTCGCCCCCGCCATGATGCGGCTGGCGGCCTTCGCCATCGGGATGCCGAGCGCCTTGGAGACGAACGGGACGGTGCGGCTGGCGCGCGGGTTCGCCTCGATGACGTAGAGCACGCCGGCGCTGATCGCGAACTGCACGTTCAGCAGACCGCGCACGCCCACGCCCTCGGCGATCGCCAGCGTCGCTTCACGGACCCGGTCCACGTCGGTGCGCCCGAGCGAGATCGGGGGCAGCGTGCAGCTCGAGTCGCCGGAGTGGATGCCGGCCTCCTCCAGGTGCTCCATGACGCCGCCGATGAAGAGGTCGGTGCCGTCGTACAGCGCGTCGACGTCGAGCTCGATCGCGTCGTCGAGGAAGCGGTCCACGAGCAGGGGCTTCCCCTCCTCGATGACGACCTCGCCTGCCGTGCGGACGAAGTAGTCGCGCAGCGCCTCGGTGCTGTAGACGATCTCCATGCCGCGGCCGCCGAGCACGAAGCTGGGGCGCACGAGCACCGGGTAGCCGATCTCCTCGGCGATGCGCACCGCACCGTCGACGTCGATCGCGGTGCCGCTGCGCGGCGCGACCAGGCCGGCGTCGTCGAGCAGGCGCGAGAACAGCTCGCGCTCCTCGGCGAGGTCGATCGCCGCCGGGCTGGTGCCGAGCACCGTGTAGCCGGCGGCCTCGATGCCCTTCGCCAGACCCAGCGGGGTCTGCCCGCCGAGCTGGCACACGACCCCGAGGATGGTGCCGCTCGCCGCCTCGGCATCCAGCACCTCCAGCACGTCCTCCAGGGTGAGCGGCTCGAAGTAGAGCCGGTCGGAGGTGTCGTAGTCGGTCGAGACCGTCTCCGGGTTGCAGTTCACCATGACGGTCTCGAACCCGGCGTCCGACAGCGCGAACGACGCGTGCACGCAGGAGTAGTCGAACTCGACGCCCTGGCCGATGCGGTTCGGACCGGAGCCGATGATGACGACCTTGGTGCGGTCGGAGGGCGCCACCTCGGTCTCGAAGTCGTAGCTCGAGTAGTGGTACGGCGTGAGCGCGGGGAACTCGCCGGCGCAGGTGTCGACCGTCTTGTAGACGGGGCGGATGCCGAGGCCGTGACGGATGCCGCGGACCTCCGCCTCCTGGAGGCCGCGGAGCTCGGCGATCTGCGCATCGGAGAAGCCGTGCTCCTTGGCGTAGCGCAGCGTCTCGGCGTCGAGCTCGATCGCGCGGTGCACGAGGTCGGCGACCTCGTTGATCAGCACGATCTGGTCGAGGAACCACGGGTCGATGGCCGTCGCCTCGAACGCCTGCTCGACGGTCGCGCCCTTGCGCAGCGCCTGCTGCAGGGTGACGATGCGACCGTCGGTCGGGGTCTTCGCGACCTCGAGGAGTTCCTCGACGCTGCGCTCCTCGGCACCCCAGTGAAAGCTCGAGCCGCGCTTCTCCAGCGAGCGGAGCGCCTTCTGCAGGGCCGTCGCGTAGTTGCGTCCGATGGCCATCGCCTCGCCGACCGACTTCATGGTCGTCGTGAGCGTGGCGTCCGCGGCCGGGAACTTCTCGAAGGCGAAGCGCGGCACCTTGACGACGACGTAGTCGAGCGTCGGCTCGAAGCTCGCGGGGGTCACGCCCGTGATGTCGTTCGGGATCTCGTCGAGCCGGTAGCCGAGCGCCAGCTTGGCGGCGAGCTTGGCGATCGGGAAGCCGGTGGCCTTCGACGCGAGCGCGCTGGAGCGGGAGACCCGGGGGTTCATCTCGATGACGATGATGCGGCCGTTGGTCGGGTCGACGGCGAACTGGATGTTGCAGCCGCCGGTGTCCACGCCGACGGCACGGATGATGTCGATGCCGATGTCGCGGAGCTTCTGGTACTCGCGGTCGGTCAGCGTCAGCGCGGGCGCGACGGTGATCGAGTCGCCGGTGTGCACGCCGACGGGGTCGACGTTCTCGATGGAGCAGACCACGACCGTGTTGTCGGCGGTGTCGCGCATGAGCTCGAGCTCGTACTCCTTCCAGCCGAGGATGGACTCCTCGAGGAGCACCTCGGTCGTCGGCGAGTCGCGCAGGCCCGCACCGCCGATGCGGCGCAGGTCCTCCTCGTCGTAGGCGAAGCCGGAGCCGAGGCCGCCCATCGTGAACGAGGGGCGAACGACCAGCGGGTAGCCGAGCTCGGCGGCGCCGGCGAGGAGGTCCTCCATCGAGTGCGCGATGACGCTGCGGGCCACGTCCGCACCGGCGGCGAGCACCAGCTCCTTGAAGATCTGGCGGTCCTCGCCCTTCTGGATGGCCTCGACCTTGGCGCCGATGAGCTCGACGCCGTACTTCTCGAGGATGCCGCGCTCGTGCAGCGCCATGGCGGCGTTGAGGGCGGTCTGGCCGCCGAGGGTCGGCAGGATGGCGTCCGGCTTCTCCTTGGCGATGATCGTCTCGATCACCTCGGGGGTGATCGGCTCGACGTAGGTCGCGTCGGCGAAGTCGGGGTCGGTCATGATCGTGGCCGGGTTGGAGTTGACCAGGATCACCCGGACCCCCTCCTCGCGGAGCACGCGGCACGCCTGGGTGCCGGAGTAGTCGAACTCGCAGGCCTGGCCGATCACGATCGGGCCGGAGCCGATGACGAGGACGGAGTTGATGTCGTCGCGCTTGGGCATTACTTGGCGTCCTTCTTGCTCGCGATGACCAGGTCGCGGAACCGATCGAAGAGGTAGTTGGCGTCGTGGGGGCCGGCGGCGGCCTCGGGGTGGTACTGCACGGAGAAGGCGGGGATGTCGAGGGCGCGCAGTCCCTCCACCACGTTGTCGTTGAGGCCGACGTGGCTCACCTCGACGCGGCCGTAGCCGTTCGGGCTGTCGAACTCGCCCTCGAGGGGCGCCTCGACGGCGAAGCCGTGGTTGTGCGCGGTGATCTCGACGCGGCCGGTGGCCTTGTCGAGCACCGGCTGGTTGATGCCTCGGTGACCGAAGGGCAGCTTGTAGGTGCCGAGACCCAGTGCGCGGCCGAGGAGCTGGTTGCCGAAGCAGATTCCGAAGAACGGCAGCCCCTCGTCGAGCACCGAGCGCAGCAGCGCGACGTGGTCGCCGGATGCCGCCGGGTCGCCGGGACCGTTGGAGTAGAAGACGGCCACCGGGTCGATCGCGCGGATGCCGTCGATGTCGACGCTCTGCGGGAGCACGTGCACCTCGAAGCCGCGGGCGGCGAGGTTGTCGACCGTGGCCTGCTTCACGCCGAGGTCGAGGACGGCGAGGTTGCCGACCTTCTCCCCCACGGCGGGCGTGACGGTCGCGGTCTCCACGGAGACCTGCGCGGAGAGGTTCTGACCCGCCATCTCCGGCGCCTCGTTCACGATCCTCAGCTGCTCCTCGGGGTCGAGCGCGGCGTCCGCGCCCGAGAAGATGCCGCCCCGCATGGATCCGGCGGAGCGGATGTGGCGGGTGATCGCACGGGTGTCGATGCCGCTGATGCCGACGATGCCGTCCTGCACGAGGATCTCGTCGAGCGAGGCGTTCGCCCGCCAGTTCGACACGACGCGCGAGGGGTCGCGAACGATGTAGCCGGCGACCCAGATGCGGCGGGACTCGGGGTCCTCGTCGTTCATGCCGGTGTTGCCGATGTGCGGGGCCGTCTGCAGGACGATCTGACCGGCGTAGGACGGGTCGGTGAGGGTCTCCTGGTACCCGGACATTCCGGTGGCGAAGACGACCTCGCCGAGGGTGGTGCCGCGCGCACCGTAGGCGCGTCCGACGTGGCGGGTGCCGTCTTCCAGGACGAGGACGGCGGGTTCAGGCAGGGAGGTCATGATGTTGCTCCTGTGTCTGGGGCTGCGGCGTCTCCCGCGTCGGGGACGAGCCGCTGCAGTGCGGAGATGAAGTTCTGAGGATCGCCGTCGGCGATGCGCAGGTAGGAGTCGACGACGGTGTCGTCGTCGACGTTCCAGGCGACCCGGACCAGGCCGCCCGGTTCCACCACGCGGTCGATGGTCACCGTGGCCCTGTCGACCTCGATGAGACGCGCCGAGGCGAGGAACACGGTCGGGGCGCCGTCGAGGCAGAGCGCGAGGCCGCGATCGGTGACGGCCGCCTCGCCGCGGGCGCGGTACGCCAGCGGCGACAGGGCGACCCGCTCCAGCGGCTCACCATGACGCGTCGTGGACACGTACAGCACCTCGTGACGGTCGATGACCTCGGCGTGCTCGGGCACCCCGAGGGGTGCGACGAGGCCGGAGTCCCGGCGGAGCCGCCGGCGCCAGGCGAAGAGCATCGACAGCAGCACGAGCAGCGCCACGGCGATGGTGATCGCGATGGCGATGTCGCGCATGCTCATGCCTGGAGCTCTTCCACCACGGCGGCGTCGTCGACCGTGATCCGCCCGCCGTGCAGGGTGTACTGCACGCGGCCGGGGAGAGCGCGCCCGAGGTAGGGCGAGTTCACGCTGCGGCCGTTGAGGTCCGCCTCGGTGAACACTCCCTCGGCGGAGGCGTCGTAGAGGGCGATCTGCGCGGGGCGGCCCACCTCGAGAGGCGTGCCGTGCCCGCTCAGGCGCCCGATCCGGGCCGGGGCGGCGCTCATCACGCGGGCGACGTCCGCCCAGCCGATGAGGCCGGTCTCCACCATCGCCTGGTGCACCACGCGCAGCGCGCTCTCCAGGCCGACCATGCCGTTCGCCGCCGCCTGCCACTCGCAGGCCTTGTGCTCGCTGGGGTGCGGGGCGTGGTCGGTGGCGACGATGTCGATCGTGCCGTCGGCCAGGCCCTCGCGGACCGCGAGGACGTCCTCCTCGCGACGCAGCGGCGGGTTCACCTTGTACCGGGCGTCGTAGCCGCGCACGAGCTCGTCGGTGAGGAGCAGGTGATGCGGGGTGACCTCGGCGGTCACGGCGATGCCGCGCTTCTTGGCCCAGCGGATGATGTCCACGGAGCCGGCGGTGGAGAGATGGCACACGTGCAGGCGGGAGCCGACGTGCTCGGCGAGGAGGACGTCGCGGGCGATGATCGACTCCTCGGCGACGGCCGGCCAGCCGGCGAGACCGAGTTCTGCCGAGACGGTGCCCTCGTTCATCTGGGCGCCCTCGGTGAGCCGGGGGTCCTGCGCGTGCTGCGCGATGACGCCGTCGAAGGACTTCACGTACTCCAGCGCCCGGCGCATGATCAGGGGGTCGGAGACGCAGAAGCCGTCGTCGCTGAACACCCGGACTTGGGCGCGGGAGGTGGCCATGGCGCCGAGCTCGGCGAGGCGCTCGCCCTTCTGCCCGACGGTGACGGCGCCGATGGGCTGCACGGTCGCGTAGCCGGCTGCCTCGCCGAGGGCGAGCTCCTGCTCGACCACGCCTGCCGTGTCCGCGACCGGGGATGTGTTCGGCATGGCGAAGACGGCGGTGAAGCCGCCCGCCGCCGCCGCACGCGTACCGGTGAGGATCGTCTCGGAGGCCTCGTAGCCGGGCTCGCGGAGGTGCGTGTGCAGGTCGACGAGCCCGGGGAGGGCGATGAGCCCCTGGGCGTCGATGACGCGCGCGCCGGCGCGGCTCAGTCCGGTGCCGATCTCGGCGATCACGCCGTCCTCGACGATGATGTCGGCGCTCTCCGCACCGAGAAGCCGTGCGCCGGTGATGACGAGGGTCTCGCTCACAGGTCCCTCCCTCGTTCGTCGTCTCGTTCTCCTGCCAGCAGCAGGTACAGCACCGCCATCCGGACGGACACCCCGTTGGCCACCTGCTCGAGCACGGTGGAGCGCTCGGAGTCTGCGGCCTCGGAGGAGATCTCCAGCCCGCGGTTCATCGGGCCGGGGTGCATCACAATGCTACCGTCGGGAAGCCCTGCGACACGCAGTGCGTCCAGGCCCCAGCGGCGCGAATACTCCCGCTCAGTCGGGAAATACGCGGCATTCATCCGCTCGCCCTGGATTCGCAGCATCATGACGGCGTCGGGTCCGGCGGCCAGGGCGCGGTCGAGGTCGTATTCGACGCGGACCGGCCACAGCGACACGTTCTGCGGCACCAGCGTCGGCGGGGCGACCAGCGTCACCTCGGCGCCCAGCGTGCTGAGCAGCCACACGTTCGACCGGGCGACGCGCGAGTGCAGCACGTCGCCGACGATGACCACGCGCACGCCGCTGAGGTCCCGGCCGCGGCTCGCCGCGCCGAAGCGGCGCTTGCGGATCGTGTAGGCGTCCAGCAGCGCCTGGGTGGGGTGCTCGTGGGTGCCGTCTCCTGCGTTCACGACGCCCGCGGAGATCCAGCCGCTCGTCGCCAGGGTCTGCGGGGCGCCGGAGGCGCCGTGGCGGATCACGACGGCATCCGCTCCGATGGCCTCGAGGGTCTGCGCCGTGTCCTTCAGACTCTCGCCCTTGGAGACGCTGGAGCCCTTCGCCGCGAAGTTGATGACGTCGGCGGAGAGGCGCTTGGCGGCGGCCTCGAACGATATCCGGGTGCGGGTGGAGTCCTCGAAGAACAGGTTCACCACGGTCTTGCCGCGGAGCGTCGGCAGCTTCTTGACCTCGCGCGACTGCGTGTCGGCCATGTCCTCGGCGACGTCGAGGATGCGCAGGGCCGTGTCCCGGTCGAGGGTGCGGGTGTCGAGGAGATGCCTCATGCGCCGATCGTCACCTCCTCGGAGCCGTCGTGCTCCTTGAGGTGCACGTTGACGCGCTCGTCGCGGGCGGACGGGATGTTCTTGCCGATGAAGTCGGGGCGGATCGGCAGCTCGCGATGGCCGCGGTCGACGAGGATCGCGAGGCGCACGACCGCGGGACGGCCGATCGACTGGATCGCGTCGAGGGCGGCCCGGATGCTGCGCCCGGAGAAGAGCACGTCGTCGACGAGGACGACCGTCTTGCCGTCGATGCCGTCGGCGGGGATCTCGGTCGGGTGCGGCGACCGGGTCGGATGCTTCGACAGATCGTCCCTGAAGAGGGTGATGTCGAGCGCTCCGACGGGGATCTCGGTCTCGGCGATGCCGCTGATCAGGGCGCCGAGGCGCCGGGCGAGGGTGACCCCGCGGGTCGGGATGCCCAGCAGGACGAGGTTCTCCGCTCCCCGGTTCGATTCGAGGATCTCGTGCGCGATGCGGGTGAGCGCCCGCGATATGTCGGCTTCATGCAGCACGGTGCGCGTGCTCATCAGCCACTCCCTTCTCCGCCTCACAGGACGGTGTTAAAGGTTGCTTGCGATGACAGTCTATCGGGCCGATGCCCGCTCAGTTCGCCGGCTGCAGCTCCTCCGCCGACGCCGAGCCGGTCTCGATGATCCGCGATGCGCGGATCGGGTGGCCGCTCGTCGATAGGCAGCGCCCGGTCTTCAGGTCCCACTTCCAGTCGTGCATGCTGCACGTGAGGACGCCGTCCTCGTCGACCGTGCCGGTGCGGGTGAGGTCTGCGCGCAGGTGCGGGCAGCGGCGCTGCACGACCCAGTCGCCGATCTCCGCGTCCTCGGTCTGATCGGTCTGCTCCTGGTACCAGTTCTCGACGTACTCGATGCGGTCGACCGAGAGGCACTTCAGGAACGTCGTGAGGAACTCGTTGAACTTGCCGCTGCGGCCCACCGAGAACTGCATCGACAGGAAGATCGAGTTCGACCAGTCGATCTCGTGGTCGCGGATGTTCGTCGAGACGAGATCAGCGGGGATCGTGTACCAGTAGATGCACTCCTCCCCCGCGTACTCGCGGACCTTCGCCCGCGGGAAGTCCACCACCATGTCGAGCTCGCCGATGCGGAAGCGGACGCACCCGCCCACGCCCAGCCGGATGGTGCGCGACTTCTTCATCAGCGGCTCCCACCACTCCTTGATGGCCTGGAGCATCTCGGCCGGCGGGATCACCTCGGCGCGGGAGGCGATCTCGTCCTGGATCTCCTGCTGACGGGAGGCGCGCTGCTCCTCGAGGTAGTCCCACTTCTCGTCGAAGACGTGCGCGATCTCGGAATCCGTGTAGAGCGTCTGCTCGGTCGTCACCTCGCCGCCCTCGACGGTGACCACGGTGCCAGGGATGAAGAGCTGCCCGTCGTACTGCGGCGCCAGCTCCTTCAGGTGCGCGAGGAACTCCTTCTGGTCGGTGAAGATCGACTCGCCGTTGCGGCCGGTGCCGTTGAAGTCGAAGAGGTCGTCGCGGAGGAACATCGGCGGGCCGGCCATCGGGAAGACGTGCGGGGCGTCGACCTTCTCGATGTAGTACATCGCGCGCTTGTTCTGCGCGTCGCGCTTGAGCTTCGCGAAATTCTGCTTCGCGTCCATCGGCAGGTCGTAGACCATCGGCCACCAGATGGCGCCGGAGACCTGCGTGAAGTAGGCATCCGGCTTGCCGAAATGCAGCAGCTTCTCGAGGTCGAGCGGATGCGAGTCGTTCTGGTTCAGGACCGAGCCGGTGCCGTCGTCGATGCTGAGGGACGAGTCGCCGATCGGACCGTCGCTGGGCGCGCGCAGCGGCGTGATCATGATCTTCAGGTCGCCGCGCTCGATGATCTCGCCGGCCGGCGCGTAGGTGATGTTCGTGTAGCCGAGGGCGCGGATGTCCTGCTCGAGGTCGTCGATCGGGTACTCGGGCAGGAGCACCTCGATGTCCTTGCGGATGTAGCGCTCGAGGAGCCTCGGGTCGAAGTGGTCGCGGTGCCGGTGCGAGATGTACAGGAAGTCGGCCTCGCGGCCGAAGCGCTCCCAGTCGAGGCCGCGGTTGTCGGGGAAGGGGAACCAGGATCCGTAGAAGGACGGACCGAGAACGGGGTCGCAGATGATGTTGCCGCCGACCGTCTCGATGAACATCCCGGCGTGGCCGAGTCCCGTGATCCGCATGTGACTACCTCCTGATCGAACCGTTCGAGTCTACCGGCGGGCTCCTGTGCGCCCACGGTGACGAGCCGGGAGAAACGTCACTCCTCGAAGAGGCCGCGGATGTCGTCGGCGGTGAGGGACTGCGCGAAGAGGTCTTCGTCGTCCATGACCGCGGTGAACAGCCGCGCCTTGCGCTGCTGCAGCTCGCGCACCTTCTCCTCGATCGTCCCCGCGGCGATCATCCGGTAGACGAACACCTGGCTCGTCTGCCCGATGCGGTGCGTGCGGTCGACCGCCTGCGCCTCCGCGGCCGGGTTCCACCACGGGTCGAGCAGGAAGACGTAGTCTGCCTCGGTGAGGGTGAGGCCGAAGCCGCCCGCCTTCAGGCTGATGAGGAACACCGGCTGCTCCCCCGTCTTGAACCCGTCGACCACGTCCTGCCGCCGGCGGGTGGAGCCGTCGAGGTGCGCGTACGGGATCCCGGCATCCTCGAGGCGCCCGGCCGCCATGTCGAGGAACGTGGTGAACTGGCTGAAGACGAGGGCACGGTGCCCCTCCGCCTGCAGTTCGGCGATCCGCTCGCGCAGGACGTCGAGCTTTCCGGAGCCGATGTGCGCGTCGTCCTCGTCGACGAGGCCGGGGGCCAGGCTCAGCATCCGCAGCAGCGTCAGCGAGCGGAAGACGATGAAGCGGTTGCGATCGAGATCGTCGATGAGTCCGAGCACCTTCTGCCGCTCGCGCTGCAGCACGACGTCGTAGAGGGCGCGGTGCGCCGGGCTGAGTTCGACCTCGAGCACCTGCTCCTGCTTGGGCGGCAGATCGGCGGCCACGAGCTCCTTGGTTCGGCGCAGCATGAGCGGGCGCACGCGGCGGCGCAGCTGGGCGAGCCGCCGGGCACGGTACTCCCCGCC
Source organism: Microbacterium hydrocarbonoxydans (assembly GCF_011752045.1). Taxonomy (GTDB): domain Bacteria; phylum Actinomycetota; class Actinomycetes; order Actinomycetales; family Microbacteriaceae; genus Microbacterium. The sequence goes on along the minus strand of NZ_JAAKXW010000001.1, from coordinate 416,579 downwards.
CTCCTCGTTCTCCGGGACCTTGCCCTTCTCGATCGGCTGGATGTAGCGGTCGCGGAACCGGCGCGCCGAGGGGAACAGCCCGGGCGCCGCCAGCTTCAGCAGCGACCACAGCTCGGACAGGCTGTTCTCCATCGGCGTGCCGGTGACGGCGTAGGTCACGTCTGCGCGGAACGCGGAGATCGCGCGGTGCAGCTTGGTCTTCGGGTTCTTCACGAACTGGGCCTCGTCGAGGATCAGCCCCGCCCACTCGACACCGCTGAACTCCTTCTCGTCGAGCCGGGCGACGGTGTACGAGCTCACGACCACGTCGGCGGAGGCCGCGGCATCCGCCAGTCCGCGAGGGCTCCGGCCGCTGGTGCTGTCGACGATCGCGACGCGCAGCCCCGGGGTGAAACGGGCGGCCTCGGTCTTCCAGGTGCTCAGCACCGAGGTGGGCGCCAGCACGAGGAAGGGGCGCTGCTCCCCCGACTCGCGCGTGTGCAGCATGAAGGCGAGCAGCTGCAGGGTCTTGCCGAGCCCCATGTCGTCGGCGAGGATCCCGCCGAGCCGGTGCCGCCAGAGGAAGGCGAGCCAGTCGAACCCGGTCTTCTGGTACGGGCGCAGCTCGGCCGTCAGGCCGGCGGGGACCGGAGTCGCGGGCACGCCGGTGGCTTGGCGGAGACCGTCGGCCGTCGCGCGCCAGCTCACCGCCGGCTGCGCCTCGTCGGCGAGGTCTTCGAACTCCTCCCAGAGGTCGAGCTGGTAGCGGCTGATGCGAGGACCGGTCTCCCACTCGGCGAGCTCCCCGGCCTCGTCGATGAGCTCTCGCAGCCTGTCGAGTGCCGGGTGGTTCAGCGAGAAATAGCTGCCGTCGACGAGCAGGAGCTTCTTCCTGCCCCTGCTCATCGCGGTGAACAGCGGACCGAACGGGATGCTCCGCCCGTCGATCGTGACGATGATGCCGAGGTCGAACCAGTCGGCATCCGTCGTCTCGACCGTCGACACCGTGACCGCGGGCTCGCCGGTCAGCTCGCGATAGTCCTTGCGGGTGCCCGTCGTCTCGATGCGGACTCCGGCGGCCTCCAGGGCCGGTACGACGTGCGCCACGAACGCCGCGGCGTCGATGTCATGGAAGGAGCCCGAGACCGCGAACCGCGCCGTGGTGTGCTCCTGCCAGATCCGCTCGATCCCGGCGCGCGTGCGCGCTTCCGCCTCGATGTCACGCACAGCGGCCGGCCCGGCCGCGAAGGGGACGGTTCCGAAGCCTCGGTACGACCATTCGAACCGGTGGCTGACGACGTCGCCGCGCTCGAAGGACACGTGCAGCACGGCGACCGGCGCCGGCACCTCGGGAAGCGACACCGGACCGCTCGTGCGCACAGTGGCGCGCCGGGCGAGCAGCGGATACGCCTCGGCGATGAACGCCGCTTCCTCGTCGGGCGGCACGACCAGCGCACTGCGGGCTCCGAGCAGTGCACGCAACTGCTCACTGAGCGGCGTCTCGGCGAGGGTGATCTCCATGCGGCTGCCGAGGAGCGTGGCCGCGTACACCCCGGTGCGCCCGATCGGGTGCACCTCCCCGGCGGGGACGGCTCGATCGTCGATCGTGACTCCGGCGCTGACGGAGAGCGCCCCTGCCTCGTCACGCTCGATCGAGGCGACGATCTCGGCCGCGTCGGCCAGTCGCACGGTCGCGTGCTTCTGGCTCGGCACCAGCGGGATGCCGAGTGCGGCGCCCGCGCGCAGGTGCTCCCAGAGCAGGGTCGACTCGATCTGGTCGACGACCAGCCAGTCGCCGGCGCTGCCGGAGAGCAGAGAATCGCGGGAGATGCTGAGCAGGTCGCCGAACCAGCGGGTCTGCGTCCTGCCGAACTGCGCGGTGTCGCGGCGGACGACGTCCCAGCTCGCGTGCCCCTGGATCCAGGCACCGGTCTGCGCGCTGCGCATGAGCGGGCGGATGCCGAGGAGGAGCTCGCCGTCCGGCTTGGCGAGGTCGCGCGGTGTCGCCGGGCGCACGGCCCGCGGCGCCCAGTGGTTGTCGCCGCGTGCATCGCGGTGACGCAGCTCGACGCCGAGCGCGAGCGCCTGCGTCCGTGCCGTGCTCGCCGTGTCGATCAGGGCGCGCCAGGACGGCCCGGGCGCAGGCGTCGCGGGTGTCGCGGGTGCCGGTGCATGATCGGAGGTCCTCGCGCCGGGCTGCTGCGCGTACTCGTGCACGTTGGACGCGAGCAGCGCGGCCACGACGTGCTTGCACGCCGACCGCACCGGACAGGAGCAGCGGGTCGAGCGGACGTGACGACCGCCGTTGGACGACACGAATCCGACCTCGGCGAGGTACTGCGCCCCGCGGCTGCCCTGGACGTACGCCTCGAGCTCCTGGCGGTCCTCGTGCCAGATCAGATCGAGGACGTGCCCCTCACGGAAGTAGGCGAGGCCGCGAGAGTAGCCGCCGGCATCCGTGATCTGCAGGAGATCGCGGAGATCGACGTGAGGCGCGGGCATACCGGCATCCTTCCGGCGGCGTCCGACATCGCGGACGCGGTCGTCACGCGGCGCGCGCCACCCTGGCGAGGACGCCGTGCACGAACGCCCCCGAGTCGTCGGTCGAGAACTCCTTGGCGAGCTCCACCGCCTCGTCGATGGCGACGGCCGTCGGCACCTCGTCGTTGAAGAGGATCTCCCACACGCCGATACGCAGCAGGGCGCGGTCGACGGTGGGCATGCGCTCCAGCTTCCAGTCGCGGCTGTGCGTGGTGATCTGCTCGTCGATCTCGTCGTGGTGATCGATGATCCCGTCCACGATCTCCCGGGCGTACAGCCAGGAGGCCTCGCGCGCGGGCTCGCTCGCCGCGCGCTTGGCCTCGGCTGCGAGGGTCACGGAGACCTCGTCTCCGCGGACGTCCGCGGAGAACAGGATGTCGAGTGCGCGCTTGCGCGCCTTCGTCCGGGCGCTCACGCCTTACTTCTCGCGACCGAGGTAGTCGCCGGTGCGGGTGTCGACCTTGACCTTGGTGCCGGTCTCGAGGAAGAGCGGGACCTGGATCTCGTAGCCGGTCTCGAGGGTGGCGGGCTTGGTGCCGGCCGAGGAGCGGTCGCCCTGCAGGCCGGGCTCGGTGTAGGTCACCTCGAGGATGACCGACGCCGGGAGGTCGATGTACAGCGGGTTGCCGTTGTTCAGCGCGATCGTGACCTGCTGGTTCTCGAGCAGGAAGTTCTTCGCGTCGCCGACCGTGGCGGCGCCGACCGTGATCTGGTCGAAGTCGGTCTGGTCCATGAAGACATAGCCGTCACCGTCGGTGTACAGGTAGGTGTAGTCGCGGCGGTCGACGTTCTCGATCTCGACCTTGGCGCCGGCGTTGAACGTCTTGTCGACGACCTTGCCCGTGAGGACGTTCTTGAGCTTCGTGCGGACGAACGCGCCGCCCTTGCCGGGCTTGACGTGCTGGAACTCGACGACGCTCCAGAGCTGACCCTCGAGGTTGAGGACGACGCCGTTCTTGATGTCTGCGGTAGATGCCATGCTGCAGGAGTTCCGTTCGTTCGTGAAAGTTCGCGGGGCGTGAGCGTGCGCACGCCGACAGTCGATTCTACGGGATGCCGCGGGCGACGCCGTTCGGAGCGCCGATTCCGGCGCGTGTCCACCCCATTGACGAACAGGCCGGCCGCGCTCAGCCTGGAGGCCCGAGGTGAGGAGCCGCCATGATGAATCGAGTGTTCCGGCGCGGTCGGCCGGAGCTGGACCCGACCCTGGTCAGGAGCCAGCCGGCGCTGCGCACCTCCTCCGGCGCGATCTGGATCATCGTCGCCTCGCTGTTCACGGCGGTCTGCCTGGTGCCGCTCATCGGGATCATCGGCCGTGGCGGCGCCCCCGCCGGCATCGCGATCGCGACCGCGGTGCTCCTCGTCGGCCTGCTCGCGGCCATGGTCGTGCTGCGGTTGACCGTGAGCCCCGGTCCGGCACTGCTCAGGGCGCTGGCCGTCTGCTTCATCGCCATGGCCCTGGTGGTCCTGGCGGGCATGATCACCTGCGTCCTGCTGGTGTGGGCGCCACCGGGCTGAGCGCGGGCGGCTAGCCGATGACCGCGACGAGTTCGCGCACGGCGTCCGCATAGCCGTCGACGCCGCGCCCGACGACACGGACGGCGGCGACGTCGTGCAGATACGAGTGGTGCCGGAACTCCTCGCGCGCGTACACGTCGGAGATGTGCACCTCGGCGAACGGAAGGCCGACACCGGTGAGGGCGTCGCGGAGCGACACCGACGTGTGGGTGAGGCCACCGGGGTTGATCACGATCCCCGCGCAGTCCTCGCGCGCGGCGTGGATCGCGTCGATGAGCACGCCCTCATGGTTGCTCTGCAGCGCGCGCAGCTCGTACCCGGCTTCCGCCGCGGCCTCCGCCGTCATCCGCTCGACATCGGCGAGCGTCGCCGAGCCGTAGATCCCGGGCTCGCGCGTGCCGAGCAGGTTGAGGTTGGGTCCGTTGACGAGGAGCAGGCGGCGGGTCACTCCCCCACCTCCTGGTAGGCGGCGAACAGCAGCGACTCGTCCGGCGCCTGAAGCACGGTGGGCTTGGCGATTTCGTCGAGGAGGATGAAGCGGAGCATCCCGCCCCTGCTCTTCTTGTCGCGCTGCATGGTGGCGAGCAGCTGCTGCCAGGCTCCGGCACGGTACGAGGTGGGCAGGCCGAGCGACTCGAGCACGGTGCGGTGGCGCTCGGCGCCGGCATCCGACAGCCGGCCGGCGAGACGGGAGAGCTCGGCGGCGTAGAGCATGCCGACGGAGATCGCGGCCCCGTGACGCCACTTGTACCGCTCGGCGTGCTCGATGGCGTGGCCGAGGGTATGCCCGTAGTTGAGGATCTCGCGCTGCCCGGCCTCGCGGAAGTCGTCGGAGACGACGCGGGCCTTCATGTCGATGGCGAGCTCGACGGCACGCCGGAACTCCGGCGTCGTGGTGTCGACGGCGCGCACAGGGTCGGCCTCGACGATGTCGAGGATCTCGGGAGCCCAGATGAACCCGGCCTTGACGACTTCCGCGAAACCGGCGGTGGCCTCGTTCGCGCTGAGGCTGCCGAGTTCGTCGAGGTCGCCGATCACGGCGCGCGGCGCCCAGAACGCCCCGACCAGGTTCTTGCCCTCGGCGGTGTTGATGCCGGTCTTGCCGCCGACCGAAGCGTCGACGAGGCCGAGAACCGTCGTCGGCACCTGCACCACCTGGACGCCGCGCAGCCACGTGGCTGCGACGAAGCCGGCGAGATCGGTCACCGCACCCCCGCCGTAGCCGATCACGGCATCGGTGCGAGTGAAGTCCGCCTGACCCATGACCTGCCAGCAGAACGCCGCGACCTCGATGCGCTTGCCCTGCTCGGCATCCGGCACCTCCGCCAGGAGCACCTCGCGCGGACCGTTCTCGGTGTCGGCGAGGAGCCGCTCGCGGAGCTCCGCTGCGCGGGCGGCAAGGGTCGGCGGGTGCACGACGAGCACCTTCCGCACCGTCGGCGCGAGGGCGGCGGAGACGCTGTCGAGGATGCCTCGGCCGATCGTGATGTCGTACGGATCGTTCCCCGTGACGCTGATGGTTGTCGTGGTCATCCCTGTTCTCTCCTCCATGTCGCGATGTCGTCCGCGATCCGCTGCATCGGACGGCGGGACGTGTCGAACGTCACCGTCGCGACCTCCTCATACCAGGCCAGGCGCTCCGCGAAGATCTGCTTCCAGCGCTCCAGCGGGTCCTCGGCGTCGAGCAGGGGCCTGCCGCCGCCGGAGATCCGCTCCGCGACCGCGTCCTCCGAGACGGTGAGGAAGACGACGGGATGCGCGCGGAGCAGCTCACGCGTTCCTGCATCGGTCACCGCTCCCCCGCCGAGGGAGACGACGCCGCCCTCGCTGAGCGCAGCGGCGACCGCGTCTCGCTCGAGCGAACGGAAGTGCGTCTCGCCGTGCGCGGCGAAGATCTCGGGGATCGGGCCGTGCGCGGCGGCGACGCGCTTGTCGGTGTCGATGAACGGCACGCCGAGCCGGCGGGCGACCCTCCGGCCGACGCTGGTCTTGCCGGCCGCCATCGGGCCGACGAGCACCAGCGTGAGCGGATCAGCCTCGCTCGTCATGCGCGATGAGCGCCGCCTCGGACGCGGGGGTCGTGCGCAGCTCCTCCGGGATCCCGGCGAGGTAGCCCTCGAGGTTCCGACGGGTCTCGCGGATGCTGTCGCCGCCGAACTTCTCGAGCACGGCGCGCGCGAGCTCGATCGCGACCATCGCCTCGGCGACCACTCCGGCCGCCGGCACGGCGCAGACGTCGGAGCGCTGATGGTGAGCGGTGGCGTCCGCCCCGGTGGCGACGTCGATCGTGCGCAGCGCGTGCGGGACGGTGGCGATCGGCTTCATGCCGGCGCGGACGCGGAGCACGGTGCCCGTGGACATGCCGCCCTCGGTGCCGCCGGCACGGTCGGAGCCGCGGGTGATCCCGTCAGCGGTGGCGAACAGCTCGTCGTGGGCTGCGGAGCCTCGGCGGCGGGTCGTCTCGAAGCCGTCTCCGACCTCGACGCCCTTGATCGCCTGGATGCTCATCAGGGCCTGCGCGAGACGCGCGTCGAGACGACGATCCCAGTGCACGTGCGAGCCGAGCCCCGGCGGCAGACCGTAGGCGAGCACCTCGACGATGCCGCCGAGCGTGTCGCCGTCCTTCTTCGCGTCGTCGACCTCGGCGACCATCAGAGCCGAGGTTGCCGGGTCGAAGCAGCGCAGCGGATCGGCGTCGAGGGCCGCGACGTCGTCAGGGGTGGGCAGCGGGGAGCCGTCGGGCACCTGCACGGGGCCGATGGAGAGCGTGTGGCTGACCAGGCGGATGCCGAGCTCGCTGAGGAACGAGCGGGCGATCGCGCCGAGGGCGACGCGGGCGGCGGTCTCGCGGGCGCTCGCGCGCTCGAGGATCGGCCGGGCCTCGTCGAAGTCGTACTTCTGCATGCCGACGAGGTCGGCGTGTCCCGGACGAGGGCGTGTGAGCGGGGCGCCGCGCCCGCGGGACTTGTCGGTGAGCTCCACGGGCTCGGGGTTCATGACCTCGATCCACTTCGGCCATTCGGTGTTGCCGATGCGCAGGGCGATCGGGCTGCCGAGGGTCTTGCCGTGGCGCACGCCGCCGGAGATCGTGAGCTCGTCCTGCTCGAACTTCATGCGCGAACCGCGGCCGTAGCCGAGCTTGCGACGCTCGAGATCGGCCTGGATGGCCTCGGAAGACACCGGGACGCCGGAGGGCAGGCCCTCCATGACGGCAATGAGTTCTGGGCCGTGCGATTCGCCGGCAGTGAGCACGCGGAGCATTGCTCTAGTCTCCCATGCGTTTCGGCGGTCGCCGGCCGCGTTTCGTCCCGTCGCGCGTCTGAGCGCTACAGGGCGGCGCGCATCGCCGCGACGACGGCGGCCTCGTCGGGCAGCGAGGTCTCCGGATCTCCGTGCAGGAAGACGCGGATCTGCCGGACTGCCTGGAACAGCAGCATCCCGAGCCCGGAGATCGCCGGCGCGTCGCCCCAGATCCGGGCGAGAGCCGAGGGCCACGGGGCGTAGGCGACGTCGAAGAGGGCACCGCCCCGGGCGGCCAGCGGCGTGGTGACCTCCTCGGGCAGTGCCGTGCCGCTGGGCAGCGTCGCAACCGTGAGGTCGACGTCGCCGGACGGCGCGTCGAGCGTGTCGACCTCGACGTCCACGCCCAGGCGGGCACCCAGGTCAGACAGGCCGGCGGCACGCTCGGGGCGCCGGACGCGCACCTCCGCCTGCGCGACGCCGAGGTCGGCGACGGCCACCAGAGCGGACGCCGCGGTGGCTCCTCCGCCGAGGATGCGGACACGGTCGAGCCGGTGGATGCCGTGCTCCCCCAGCGCGTCGACGATGCCGCCGACGTCCGTGTTGAACGCGGCGAGCCGGTCGCCGAAAAGGAGGGTGTTCGCCACGCCGGTGAGCTCGGCGTGACGGTCGTGCGTCTCCGCGATGCGATGCGCCTCGTCCTTCAGCGGCATCGTGAGCGACAGCCCGCGCCAGGAGTCGTCGAGGGAGGCGATCGTGTCGCGGAACGCGGCCTCGGTCACCTGACGCCGGCCGTACTCCCAGTCGAGTCCGAGCACGGCATACGCGGCGGCGTGCAGCTGCGGCGACTTCGAATGGGCGATCGGGTCGCCCCACACGGCGAGACGCGTGTGCGTCACTTCGCGCATCCGCCGTCCGGGTGCTCCTTGCACCAGGCGTCCCACTTCTCGATCCCCTCGAGGTGCTCCTCGTAGGTCTCGGAGAACTGGGTCTCGCCCGTCTCCAGGTTGATGGTGACGAAGTACAGCCACGGCCCCGGCTCCGGGTGCATGGCCGCCTTGATCGCGGCGTCGCTGGAGCTCGCGATCGGCGTCACCGGCAGCCCGGTGTGCACATAGGTGTTCCACGGGTTCGGGTCGGCGAGCGCCTCGGCCGAGCTGGACACGACGCCCTCGTGCAGTGATCCGTAGCCGTACTGGGCTGTGGAGTCCATCTGCAGCTTCATGTCGATGTCGAGACGGTTCTGGATGACCTGCGACACCTTCGCGAAGTCCGCCGTGCGCCCCTCGCGCTGGACGATCGACGCGATCGTGAGGACGCGCTGCTCGTCGCCGGCAGGTACGCCGGCCTCCGTGAGCGACTCCCGGGTGCGGTCCACCATCCGCTGGATCACCTGCTGCGCGGTGACGCCGGGGTCGAACGTGTAGACGGCGGGGAACAGCCAGCCCTCGAGGCTCTGCGCGGTCACGCCGTAGACCGACGGGTCGGCGACAGCTGCCTGGAAGTCCTCGAGCGGCAGGCCGAGCACCTCCGCCATCTCCGGCAGCGAGGAGGAGATGGTGGCGCCCTCGCCGACGCTGACGGAGTTCTCCAGCTTGTTCTCGGGGTTCTTGATGGCTTCGAGGGCCGCCTCTGCGGTCATCTTCTCCTGGAGGCGGTAGACGCCGGGATAGAACGTGACGGCGATGTTCTCCTCGACGAGGTAGTCGTAGAACACGTCCTCGGTGCGGGTGACGCCGGCCTCGAAGAGCGAGGAGGAGACCGGACCGCCCGTGTCGCCCTCGTGGATGGTGACGAGCACCTCGCCGGTGGCGAGGCCGGGCTCCCAGTCCGTGGGAGGGCCCCAGCCCATGAGGTCGCTGATCTTCTCGCTGTACGTGTTCCAGGCCCAGACGCCGGCGCCGGCGATTCCGCCGAGAATGGCGAGAACGACGATGAGGGCGATGAGGCAGCCGCGACGCCGCTTCCTCTTCGGCGTGGCGTGGTCCTCATGGTCGTCGTGGTGGCCGCCGAAGAGATCGTGCAGGCCGCCGGCGTGCTCCGGCTCGGCCTGCGCCGGCTCGGAGGGCACGGCCACGGCGGGCGACCCGGAGGGGATGCTCTGGCCAGGGTGCCCGGAGGGAGCGCTCTCCGCCGCCGCTGCCTGCGCGGATGCCGAGGCGGAACCCGCCGCCGGCTGATCGGCCGCCTGCGGGAAGGCGAAGGGCTCGCTCGCCGTCGCCGCCTGGGCGGCCGCACGGGCGGCCCGACGGGAGCCGGGCGCCGGTGCGCTGTCGGCCTGAGGGACGTGCTCCGCCGGGGCAGGCAGGTTCTCGAACAGGTCGCCGAGGCGGTCGTCCGCATCGTGCCGGGGGGAAGCACTCTCGCGTTCGGGCATCGTCAGGGGGACTCCTCGTGGGGCGGAATCACGGCACCGGGCGGGTTCCCGGTGCTCTTCTCCGTGTCGATCGCCTGCTGCAGGAGGACCACTGCGGCGACCTGATCCACAATGCTACGAGAGTTCTTCTGGGTTCTGCCCGAAGAGCGCAGCGCGGCGTGTGCGGTGACCGTGCTCAGCCGCTCGTCGACGAGCCGCACGGGGACGCCTGTCCTCCCCTGCAGAGCCGCCGCGAACTCCCGCGCATCCGTGGTCGACGCCGTGTCGGCGCCCTGCATGTTCACGGGGAGGCCGACGACGAACTCCAGCGGCTCGTACTCCGCGGCGATCTCCGCGATCCGGTCGATCGACGTGTCGCTGCGCGGCACCGTCTCGACGGGTACGGCGAGCATGCCGTCGGGGTCGCACCGGGCGACCCCGATGCGCGCCCTGCCGACGTCGATGCCGAGCCGCACGCCGCGACGGAACCCGCTCACGCTGCGCGCAGCTCCTGCGACACGGCGTCCAGCGCGGCCGGGAGGGCCGCGGCATCCGTGCCACCGCCCTGGGCGACGTCGTCGCGACCGCCGCCGCCGCCGCCGAGGACGGAGGCGGCGCGCTTCGCGAGCGCTCCCGCCTTCGCTCCGGCCGCACGGGCGGCGTCGTTCGTCGCGACCACGACGACCGGGCGTCCGTTGACCACAGCGCCGAGCGCCACGACGGCCGCCTCGGAGCCGAGCCGGTCGCGCACGCCGTTGACGAGGTCGCGCACATCGTCGGCCGAGGCGACCTCGCCGAGCGACTGGGCGGCGATTCGGAAGGCACCGACGCGCTGCGCGGCATCCGCGATCGCCGGCACCTGGCCGGCACGCTCCTTGGCCTCGAACTGGGCGATGCGCTTCTCCGCGGCCTTGAGGCTCGCGGCGAGATCGGCGATGCGCTCCGGGAGCTGCTCGCGCGGCGTCTTCAGCGAGCTGGTGAGCTGCGAGACGATCGCCCGCTCGGCGGCGAGCTCGCGGAAGGCGTCGGCGCCCACGAGAGCCTCGATGCGACGGTTGGACGCGCCGACCGACGACTCGCCGATGACGCTGACGAGTCCGATCTCGGCGCTCGTGCTCACGTGGGTGCCCGCGCAGAGCTCGCGCGACCAGGGACCGCCGATGTCGACCATCCGCACCACGTCGCCGTACTTCTCGCCGAACAGCGCCATGGCGCCGGCCTCCTTGGCCTCGTCGAGGGAGACGATGCGGGTGGTGACCTCGAGCGCGTCCTGCACGGCGCGGTTCGTGATGTCCTCGATCTCCGTGCGGGTCTCCGCGGAGAGCGCCTGAGACCAGGAGAAGTCGAAGCGCATGTAGCCGGCGCGGTTCAGCGATCCCGCCTGCGTGGCGGTCTTGCCGAGCGTGTCGCGCAGGGCGGCATGCACGAGGTGCGTGGCGGAATGCGCCTGACGCGCGGCACGGCGGTTCGCGGCATCCACGACCGTGGTCGCGGCGTCGCCGACCGCGACGGAGCCGCGGCTCACCTCGACGGTGTGGCTGATGAGACCGGGAACGGGGCGCTGCACGTCGAGCACCTCGAGCTCGAAGCCCGGACCGACGATGGTCCCCTTGTCGGCGACCTGGCCCCCGGACTCGGCGTAGAGAGTCGTCTCGGCGAGCACGACCTCGGCGATCTGGCCCTCCGAGGCGCTCGTGACGACCTGACCGTCGACGAGGATGCCGAGCACGCGCGACTCGACCTCGAGAGCGGTGTAGCCGTCGAAGCCGGTCTCGCCGAGGGCGCGGAGGTCGCGGTACACCGAGACGTCGGCGAGCTGGCGCTTGCGGTTGCGGGCGTCGGCCTTGGCCCTGGCGCGCTGCTCCTGCATGAGCGTGTCGAAGGCGGCCCGATCGACGTCGAGGCCGGCCTCCTCCGCGACCTCGAGCGTGAGGTCGATCGGGAAGCCGTACGTGTCGTGGAGCAGGAAGGCCTCGGAGCCGCTGAGCGTCTTGCCGCCGCCCTTCTTCGTCTCGTCGAGGGCGAGGTCGAGGATCGTCGAGCCCTGGGCGAGGGTGCGGCGGAAGGTCTCCTCCTCGGCGAAGGCCGCCGCCGAGAGCGTGGACCACTCCGTCTCCAGCACGGGATAGGCGGTCTTCATCGCGTCTCGGGATGCCGCGAAGAGCTCAGGGAACACCGGCTCGTCGACGCCGAGCAGGCGCATGGCGCGCACCGAGCGGCGCATCAGGCGGCGCAGGATGTAGCCGCGGCCCTCGTTCGACGGGCGGACGCCGTCGGAGAGGAGCATGAGCGAGGAGCGGACGTGGTCGGCGACCACGCGGAAGCGGACGTCGTCCTCGTGCACGGCGCCGTACCTGCGGCCGGAGAGCTCGATCGCGCGGTCGAGGACCGGACGCACCTGGTCGGTCTCGTACATGTTCTCGACGCCCTGCTTGAGGAACGCGACGCGCTCGAGCCCCATGCCGGTGTCGATGTTCTTCATGGGCAGGTCGCCGACGATGTCGAACTCGGTCTTGCCCCGGATGTTCTCGATGAAGTCCTGCATGAACACCAGGTTCCAGATCTCCAGGAACCGCGAGTCGTCGGCGGCGGGGCCGCCGTCCTTGCCGTAGGCGGGGCCGCGGTCGAAGAAGATCTCGGAGTCGGGGCCACCGGGGCCGGGCTGCCCGGTGTTCCAGTAGTTGTCCGCACGGCCCAGACGCTGGATGCGCTCGGGCTTGAGGCCGATGATGTCGCGCCAGATGGCCTCGGCCTCGTCATCGGTCTCGTAGACCGTGACCCAGAGGTCCTTCTCGTCGAACCCGAGTCCGCCGTCGGCCTCGGAGCTCGTCAGCAGCTCCCAGGCGTAGCGGATCGCGCCCTCCTTGAAGTAGTCGCCGAACGACCAGTTCCCGAGCATCTGGAAGAAGGTGCCGTGACGGGCGGTGCGTCCGACCTCTTCGATGTCGTTGGTGCGGATGCACTTCTGCAGGTCCGCGATGCGGGGATGCGGCGCGGGGACGACACCGGTGAGATACGGGATCATCGGCACCATGCCGGCCACCGTGAACAGCAGCGACGGGTCATCGCTGACCAGGGATGCCGAGGGGACGATCAGGTGGTCGTTCTTCTCGAAGTAGTCGAGATAGCGCTGCGCGATCTCCGCAGTTTTCATAGCTGTGCCGGGTGTCCTTGCTTGAGAGAGGTGAAGCGGGCGCGCGAGGGCGCGGAGAGGTCAGTCGTCCGCCGGCTCGGTGAGCCGTGCCTGCTGCTCGCGGTAGGCGTCGCCGATGATCGCGGTGAACTCGTTGATCCTGGCGTCGACCTCGGCGAGGAGGTCATGCCCGCGCGGGTCCTTGTTCATGAAATGCGCCGCGACGAAGCCGCCGATCACACCGATCAGGAACCACAGCACGTTCTTCATGTCGTCATCCTTGCCTAGACCCGCGAAGGCGCGGTGCCTCCATCGTATGCGGAAACGACAGGAGGCGTCGGGTCACCCCGACGCCTCCTGCTGAATCGCTGGAATCAGCGAGCTGCGTAGTACTCGACGACGAGCTGCACTTCACAGGTCACGGGGACCTCGGCGCGCTTCGGACGACGGACCAGGCGTGCCTGCAGCTTGTCGAGCTCGACCTCGAGGTAGCCCGGAACCGGCGGCAGGACCTCGGCGTGACCGCCGGCCGCTGCGACCTGGAAGGGCTCGGTGCCCTCGCTCTTGGCCTTGACGTGGATGAGCTGACCCGGCTTCACGCGGAACGACGGGCGGTCGACGAGCTGGCCGTCGACGAGGATGTGACGGTGCACGACGAGCTGACGGGCCTGTGCGGTGGTGCGGGCGAAGCCCGAACGCAGCACGAGGGCGTCCAGACGCATCTCGAGGAGCTCGACCAGGTTCTCACCGGTCAGGCCCTCCGTGCGGCGGGCCTCGTTGAACGTGTTCCGCATCTGCTTCTCGCGGATGCCGTACTGCTCGCGCAGACGCTGCTTCTCACGCAGGCGGACGGCGTAGTCGCTGTCAGCCTTGCGCTTGGTGCGGCCGTGCTCGCCCGGAGCGTAGGGACGCTTCTCGAGGTAGCGGGCGGCCTTCGGGGTGAGGGCCACGCCGAGGGCGCGGCTGAGACGGACCTTGCGGCGGTCCTGAGACTTCGTGGTCACGAAGCATCCTTCCTTGACGCGGTCGCGACTTTCGCGACTCGCGGACGTATCACCCGCGCTCTGCCTCGGGGCGCACGCCGGGGCGCCGTCGAGGTGTGGTGTGAACGAGGAGATGCTCGAAAACACGGTTTCGAGCCGATCAAGTCTAACAGATCGCCTCTTCCGCCCGCGGAGACCCCGGCCCGCACCGCGACCGGCCGATAGGATGCGGAGCGTGCAGGGAGTGGTCCGCGTGCGAATCGAGGCGGCCGACGCCCTCGACCCGACGCGTTTCGACGATCCGGATGCGCAGAAGGCGGTCGCCTGCATCCGGCTCCTCGCCGCCGACGGCGTGGAGTCGTGCGTGGCCAACGCTCGCGGCACGATGCTCGCCGTCGTCGTCGACGACGCGGTCGTGCTCCCCCTGTTCGTGCCCGATGCGCGCTCGCGGGACAACACCGCCTACACCTCGTCGATGTACGCGCACTACGTCTCCTACGCGCGCGCCGAGCTCCGGGAGCTGAGGTCGGCGATGACGCAGCGCCTCGCCGCACTCGCGCTTCTCCCCGTCGCCGCGCTGCTGCGGGTCGCCCGCATCGACGATGCCGTCTACATCAACAACTGGCTGCTCTCGACCAACCTCTATCCGGCGCTCGCGCCCGAGGCCGTCGCGGCCGTCACGGCGGCGGTCGCCGCCCGGTTCCCAGGGCGCTACGTCGTCTGGAACTCGATCAACGAGCACACGACGGGCGCGCTGCACACCCGGATGCGAGAGCTCGGCTACCTGACGCTGTTCAGCCGCAGCGTCTGGATCCAGGACGTGTACGAGGGGCTCGGCAGCCGCATCGAACACGTCCTGCGCCGCGAGCGTCGTCTCGCCGCGCGGTCGGAGTACCGCTTCCGCGGCTTCGGCTCCCACCCGGACCCGCGGATCGAGGACGGCGCACCCAGGGACCGTGCGGACGCGGCGCGCACGGCCGAGCTGTACCGCCTGCTCTACACGGAGAAGTACTCCGCGCACAATCCGCAGTTCACGTCACGGTTCGTGGAGCAGGCGCATGCCGCCGGCGTCATCGACTGCGAACTGCTCGCCCAGCGCGGAAAGGAGGCGGTCGGCGTCATCGGGCACATCGCACTGAACGGCGTCCTCACCACTCCGATCCTCGGATACGACCTCGATCGGCCGAGGCAGGACGGGCTCTACCGCATCCTCTCCATCCGCCTGCAGGACAAGGCCCGCGACCTCGGCCTCGTCTTCCACAGCAGCGCGGGTGCCGGGGAGTTCAAGAAGAGCCGCGGCGCGAGGAATCACCTGGAGTACCGCATGATCGCGCTCCACGGCGTCCCGCGATGGCGCGGCGCCCTCGTGCGCAGCTTCGCCGCGCTCGCCGAACGGGTGGTCGTGCCCATGATGATGCGCAGGGGCCTGTGATGCGGGCGCTCGTGCTGGGCGGAAGATCACCCGTCGCGCTGGAGATCGTGCGCAATCTCGGCCGTCACGGACACGAGGTGCACGTGGCCGAGTCCGTCGCGGTGAACCCCGCCGGGTGGTCGCGGCACGCGAGCGGGAGCATCCGGATCCGCTCGCCCCGATTCCACTTCCGCGCCTTTCTCCTGGACCTCGCCGCGGCGGTCGAGAGGCACGGCATCGACCTCCTGATCCCCACGTGCGAGGAGACCTTCTTCGTGGCACGCGGAGCCGAATGGCTGCGGCAGCGCTGCCCCGGGCTGCGGGTCGTCTCGGGGCCGTTCGACGACATCGCCGCGCTCCACGACAAGCACCGGGCGATGGGGATCCTGGGGCGGCTCGGTGTCCCCGTGCCGGAGACCGAGCTCATCCGGGGACCCGAGGAGTTGGATGCGCTGCTGAGACGCGATCGGTCCCGGCCGCTCGTGCTCAAGCGGCGCTTCTCGCGGTTCGGCGTGCAGGTGCGTCTCCTGCCGCCGGGGGCCCGCCGGGTGCAGCCGGAGATCGAGTTCGATCGCGACGAGCACCATGCGAGGATCGCTCCGGACCTCGCAGGCGACTGGGTCGCGCAGGAGCACGTCGATGGACGCCTCCACTGCGCATACGCCTACGCGCACGAGGGGCGGCTGCTCGCCTGCGTGCAGTACGCGGATGCCCGCGCCGCATCATTCAAGGTCCTGACCTCGTTCCGGCCCGTCCACGACCCGCGGTTCCAGGAGGCGATCGAGCGCACGGTCGCGGGGCTGCGCTTCTCGGGGCACATCTCGCTCGACGCGATCATCGGGGAGGATCGCATCGCCGTCATCGAATGCAATCCCCGTGTCACCAGCGGCATCCACTGCCTCCCGGATGCCGACCTCGGCGCGCTCTTCACCACGGGGAATCCGGCCGACGCGTCGGCAGCGCCTGCCCCTCCCGTCCCGCCCGTTCCCGTCCCCGCACAGATCCGCATGATGAACCTGCTCCGCCGCGGAGGGCACGACAAGGACGTCCGCGACGTCGTCCACGCCGCGGACGACCGGATGCCGTCGCTCGCCTACGCGCTCCTCCTCGGTGGGTTCGCACTCAGCGCGCTCCGGCACCGGATCCCCCTCGCCGCTGCGACGACGCGGGACATCGAATGGAACGGTCAGGAGCTTCCGGCTCTCTGAGACGCCTCGGCACCGTGCCGCGGTCCGTCCTCAGCCGCGATGCGTCAGCGACCGCCGAGGATCCGCCGGATGCGCTCGAGGCGAGCCGAGATGTCGCGCTCGGCGCCGAGGTTCTTCGGCTCGTAGTAGCGGCGCCCCTCGAGCTCGTCCGGCAGATACTGCTGCGGCAGGATGCCGAACTCGCTGTCGTGCGGATAGACGTAGCCGCGCCCGTGGCCGAGCCGCTTCGCCCCCGGATAGTGCGCGTCCCGCAGATGCAGCGGGACCCGGCCGAACCCGCCCGCTCGGATGTCGGCGATGGCGGCGTCGATGCCGACGTAGGCCGCGTTCGACTTCGCGGTCGTCGCCAGGTACACCGTCGCCTCCGCCAGCGGGATCCGTCCCTCCGGCATGCCGATGAATGCGACGGCGTCGGCGGCGGCGACCGCGATGCCGAGGGCCTGCGGGTCGGCGAGCCCGACATCCTCGGACGCCGAGATGACGAGCCGTCGCGCGATGAACCGCGGGTCCTCCCCCGCCTCGATCATCCTGGCCAGGTAGTGCAGCGCGGCGTCCGGGTCCGAGCCGCGGATCGACTTGATGAACGCGCTGATGACGTCGTAGTGCTCATCGCCCTGCCGGTCGTAGCGCAGGAGGGCCTTGTCGACGGCCTGGGCGACGTCGTCCGCGGTGACCTCCGGAACCTCCGCCCTCTCGTCGTCTCCATCCTCGTCGCCGGTCGCGCGGGAGAGCGCGACGGCGGCGGCCGCCTCCAGCCCTGTGAGCGCGCGACGCGCATCGCCGGAGGCGAGGCGGATGAGCGCAGAGCGCGCCTCGCCGGAGAGCGAGACGCCGCCGCTCAGGCCGCGCGCGTCGGTCACCGCCCGATCGACGAGCACGCCGATGTCGTCGTCGGTGAGCGGCTGCAGGGTCAGCAGCAGCGAGCGTGACAGCAGCGGCGAGATCACCGAGAACGACGGATTCTCCGTGGTCGCGGCGATGAGGATGACCCAGCCGTTCTCGACGCCGGGCAGCAGCGCGTCCTGCTGCGCCTTGGTGAAGCGATGGATCTCGTCGAGGAAGAGGATCGTGGTCTGCCCGTACAGGTCGCGCTGAGTGATCGCCTCCTGCATGACCTCCCGCACGTCCTTGACGCCGGCGGTGATGGCGGAGAGCTCGACGAAGCGCCGGCCTGAAGAGCGCGCGATCGCCTGTGCCAGCGTCGTCTTCCCGGTGCCTGGCGGGCCCCAGAGGATGATGGACACCGCGCCCGGCGAGGACGCGGCGGGATCGGCGAGGGCGACGATCGGCGACCCTGCGCGCAGCAGGTGCTTCTGCCCGGCCACTTCCGCGAGCGACACCGGCCGCATCCGCACGGCGAGCGGCGTCTGCCCTGAGAGCAGTGCGGATGCGGAGGTCATCATCCCAGGCTAATGCGGACGGCGGACACAGGCCCCATTAGGCTGGCGGAGAATCAGGTTCAGCGAGGGAGAACGGCATGGCAGGTCGCGGTTCGAGGAGCGCACAGCAGGCGCGGACGCAGGCGGAGCGCGCCCGGGTGCACGCGGCTCGTATCGCCTGGCACGACGGGCAGATCCGCCGGCGGGTGCGCGACAACGTGGTCGCCGGCATCGCGGGCGGCCTCCTCGTCGTCGCCGCGATCGCGAGCCAGGTCGTGCACGCTCAGGTGACCGCGCCCGAACCGACCCCCACGCCGACCGTCGAGCCCTCCGGCCCGCCGGCGCCCACCGGGACGCCCACTCCTGAGGCCACCACGCCGGCACCGACCCCGACCGAGACGCCTGCCGGTTGACCGGCCCGCCTCACAGGCGGTCCGCCGCGGCGTGAGAGCTTCGCACCACGGCCGTAACGCGGGGAGCGACCCGGCGAAACGCGGACCGGCGACCCTGGGGACAGCGAACACGCTGCTCCCCCAGAACCCGTGGAGGTCGCCCATGTCCTACATCAAGCCCGCCGAGCTCGTCACCCGCATGGTCGACGCCGGCTCATACAAGCTGCAGTTGTCGACCCGCGACACGCTGATCCGCGCCTTCATGGGCGCGGCGATCCTCACCCTCGGTGCCGCCTTCGCGGTGACGGTCTCGACGCAGACCGGTCAGCCGCTGCTGGGTGCGCTGCTGTTCCCGATCGGATTCGTGCTCCTGTACCTGCTCGGCTACGACCTGCTCACGGGCGTGTTCACGCTGACCCCGCTCGCCGTGCTCGACAAGCGGCCCGGCGCGACGGTCGGAGCGGTGATGCGCAACTGGGGGCTGGTCTTCCTCGGCAACTTCGGCGGCGCCTTCCTCGTCGCCGTGCTGATGGCCGTGTACTTCACGTACGGCTTCTCCGCCGAGACCAGCCCGGTGGGCCTCGCGATCGGCGAGATCGGCCACGGCCGCACGGTCGGCTACGCCGAGCACGGTGCGGCGGGCATGCTCACGCTGTTCATCCGGGGCGTGCTGTGCAACTGGATGGTGTCCACCGCCGTGATCCTGTCGATGGTGTCCGAGAACGTCATCGGCAAGATCGTCGCGATGTGGCTCCCGATCTCGCTGTTCTTCTACATGGGATTCGAGCACTCCATCGTCAACATGTTCCTGTTCCCCTCCGGTCTGCTGCTCGGCGCCGATTTCACGATCATGGACTACCTGATCTGGAACGAGGTCCCGACCGTGGTCGGCAACCTCGTCGGCGGACTGCTCCTCGCGGGGCTCCCGCTGTACCTCACCTACGGACGCCCTGCGGCGCGCCGGGTCCGCGTGCCCCGGGCACGGGTCGCGAGCACGCCCGAGGTCGCCCTGCCGACGACGGCGGAGCGGACGCCCGAGGCCGTGCCGGTGGCCTGACCCGGAGTGGGAAGTGGAGAGGGCCGGCGGGATGGTTCCCACCGGCCCTCTCCTCTTTCTCGGAATCAGCTCTCGTACACCGCCAGGCGGTACCCGCGCTTCACGACCGTCTGCACGATGTCGACGCCGCCCAGGGACTCGCGCAGACGCGCGATCGCGACCTCGACGGCATGCCCGTTCCGGTCCCCTCCGGGGAGGACCCTGCCGAGCTCTGCACGCGTGAGCACGCGTCCCTCCGCGACCGAGAGCGCCTCCAGCAGGGCGGTCGCGGAGCGCGACAGGGGCAGGAAACGGGAGTCCACGAGGACGCCGCCGCTGCGGACCTCGATCCGCCCGGCATCCGTCCACAGCGCCGGAGCGTGACCGCCGCCGAAGTGGGCGATCACGGAGCGGGCGAGCGAGCCGAGACGCCCGCGATCGGCGATGGTGGTCGGCAGATCCGCCTGGTGGAGAGGGCCCGCCGTGATCGGCCCGACCGAGGCGAGCAGCAGACGCTCTGCGCGCGCACGGCTGCGGATGCCGTCGAGCGCGCCGACCTCCTCGGCGACGGAGATCCACGACGCCGCTCCCGGCGCGGAGGTGAAGAGCACCGCATCCGCCTCGCCGGAGGCCGCCTGCAGCGCCGACCGCCGGACGATCTCGGGATTCGCGGGCGGCCCCCAGCGGTACACGATCACGCTGAGCACCTCCGCTCCGGCCGCGCTCAGCAGCTCGTCGAGCCCGTCGGAGCCCGCGCCGTGGTGCTGCACGACGACGCGCCGCCCTTCGATGCCGGAGGCGAGCAGGTATTCCCCCACCTCCGCGGCGGTCTCGGATTCGGCGACCCAGTCCGCGGTGAACCCGGCCTGCTGGATCGCGCCATGGGCCTTCGGGCCGCGGGCGACGAACTGCGCATCGCGAAGCGCCGCGTCGAGCTCCTCGTCGAGTCCGTGCTCGTGCGCGGCATCCATCCAGCCGCGGAAGCCGACGCCGGTGGTGACCACCACGATGTCGGGCGGGGACGCGATGAGCTGTCTCGTCCGGCGCAGCAGCTCGGCATCGTCGGCGTTGGGGACGATGCTGAGCGCGGGTGCCCTGTGCACGACAGCGCCACGGCGCTCCAGCGCCGTGGCGAGATCCGCAGAACGACGATCGGCTGCGACGATGATCGTGCAGCCGGCCAGTGCGGAGTCGAGCGCTCGTCCGGGCGTCACGCGGTGCCCGCCGTGAACAGATCCGGAGACGGGAGCAGCACTCCGGCGCGGGCGACCTCACCGATCACGATGACGGCGGGATTGGTCACCTGGGCCTCCTCTGCATCCGCCACGATAGCGCCGATCGTTGTGCGGATCGTGCGCTGGTCCCTGGTGTGGCCGTTCTCGACCACGGCAACGGGCGTCTCCGCCGGGACGCCGGTCGCGAGGGCGGCGGCGGCCAGCTTCGGGATCGCCGCGACCCCCATCAGTACGACGGTCGTCACGGCGGCGTCCGCCATCGACGCCAGCGCCGAGGCGGAGATCTCCCCCTGACCGTTGATCACGTGCACGGCGGAGGCGATCCCGCGGTGCGTCACCGGAATGCCTGCCGCCTGCGGCACCGAGATGGCGCTGCTGACGCCGGGCGTCACGGTGACGGGCACCCCGGCCGCCTCGCACGCGATGACCTCCTCACCGCCGCGCCCGAACACGAACGGATCGCCGCCCTTGAGGCGGACGACGCGGCGTCCCCGGCGGGCGTGACGGACGAGGAGTTCGTTGATCTCCTCCTGGGGCACCGGGTGGTGGCCGGGCCGCTTCCCGACGTCGATCACCTCGACGTGCGGGGCGAGCTGGGATCGCAGCTCCTCGAACGGACCGAGGCGGTCGGCGACGACGACATCCGCCTCCATCAGCAGGCGGTGGGCTCGCACCGTCATCAGGTCCGCCGGCCCCGGGCCGCCGCCGATCAGGTCGACCCGCCCGACCCGCAGGCGCTTCACGACCGGCTCCCGGCGGGAAGCTCCAGGATGACGTCGCCGTCGATGACGTGCACGGGCCACACCCGGAGCGCGGCCTCCGGCTTGCCCTGCGTCTCGACGCACACCCCGGTGCGCAGGTCGAAGACCTGCTTGTGCAGGGGGGAGGCCACGGTGGGGGCATCCCCCCTGGTCCCGACGATGCCGCGCGAGATCACGTGCGCGCCGCTGTACGGGTCGAGGTTGTCGACGGCGTGCACGCTGCCGTCCGGAAGCAGGAAGAGCGCCGCCTGCTCGCCGGCGACGAGCGCGGCCCGCCCCCGCTCCACCTCGAGGTCGGAGAGCGCGCACACGCGCACCGCCGTCTCTGCGATCGTCGTCATCTGCGGACCTCCAATGCCGTTCCGGCGATGAGGACACCGCCGCTGCGTCGTTCTTCTGCGGTCGCCGGACGGATCTGGCCGCGCTCGGCGACATAGGCGAGCGACGGGTCCGGCGTGTCGGCGGCGTTGACGAACGAGTGGAACCTCTGGAGCTTCTCGGGGTCGCGCAGGGTGGCCGCCCATTCGTCCTCGTAGCGATCGACGTGCTGAGCCATCGCGGCGTCGAGATCCGCGCAGATGCCGAGGCTGTCCTCGAAGATCACGGCCTTCAGCCCCTCCAGCCCGCCCTCCAGGTCGTCGAGCCAGGGTGCGGTGCGCTGGAGCCGGTCCGCGGTGCGGATGTAATACATGAAGAACCGGTCGATCGCCCGGATGAGCCCGTCGTCGTCCAGGTCGGTGGCGAGCAGCTGGGCGTGCTTGGGCGCGAATCCGCCGTTGCCGCCGACGTACATGTTCCAGCCGGTCTCCGTGGCGATCACGCCGACGTCCTTGCCCCGCGCCTCGGCGCACTCGCGGGCGCACCCGGAGACGCCGAGCTTGAGCTTGTGCGGCGCGCGCAGGCCCCGGTAGCGCAGCTCGAGCTTCACCGCCATGCCCACGGAGTCCAGGACGCCGTAACGGCACCACGTCGACCCGACGCAGGACTTCACGGTGCGCAGCGACTTGCCGTACGCGTGGCCGGACTCGAACCCGGCGTCGACGAGTCGCTGCCAGATCAGGGGCAGCTGCTCGAGCCGGGCGCCGAACATGTCGATCCGCTGCCCGCCGGTGATCTTCGTGTAAAGCGCGAAATCCTTCGCGATCCGGCCGATCTCCATGAGCCCCTCCGGGGTGACCTCCCCGCCGGGCATCCGCGGCACCACGGAGTAGGTGCCGTCCTTCTGCATGTTGGCCATCACATGGTCGTTGGTGTCCTGCAGGGTGGCATTCTCTCCGTCGAGCACGTGTGCGCCGACGAGGACCGAGAGGATGCTGGCGATCGCCGGCTTGCAGATGTCGCAGCCACGTCCGCGTCCGAATCGCTCGACGATCCCGCTGAAGGTGGTGAGCTGTGCGACACGCACGGCGTCGAACAGCTGACGACGCGACATGTCGAAGTGCTCGCAGAGGGCGTTGGACACGCTATGGCCCATCGCGGCGAGCTCCTGGCCGACGACCTTCTTCACCATCAGCACGCACGACCCGCAGGTCGCGCCCGCCTTCGTGCAGCCCTTGACGGCGGCTGCGTCAGTGCAGCCCTCCTCATGCACGGCCTCGCGGATCCGCCCTGCCGTCACGTTCGAGCAGGAGCAGACGACCGCCTCATCGGGCAGCGCGCCGCCGGGGGCCTCCACCCCGCCCTCCGGGAGCAGGTAGGCCGCCGGGTCTGCGCCCAGCTTCGCTCCGACGAGCGGTCGCAGGGAACCGTACGCCGCCGCGTCGCCGACGAGGATGCCGCCGAGGAGGGTCTGCGCGTCGTCGGAGAGGACGAGCTTCTTGTACACGCCGGCCACCGGATCGGCATAGACGACGTCGAGCGCGTTCGGCGTGGTGCCCATCGCGTCGCCGAAGCTCGCCACATCGACGCCGGACAGCTTGAGCTTGGACGAGTCGTCGTAACCGGGGAAGGTCGCGTCGCCGCCGAGGAGCCGCGTGGCAGCGACCTCGGCCATCGCGTAGCCCGGCGCGACGAGGCCGACGCAGCGGCCTTCGAAACTGGCGACCTCGCCGATGGCGAGGATGTGCGGGTCGGAGGTGGCGCAGCGCTCGTCGATGACGACGCCGCCCCGCGGGTCGACCTTCAGTTCGGCGCTGCGAGCGAGCTCGTCGCGCGGGCGCACCCCCACCGTGAACACGACCACGTCAGCGCGATGGAACGAGCCGTCCTGGAACTCCAGGGCGGTGACGGCGCCGGAATCGTCGGGGTCGAGCCGCGTGGTCCGCGACTCCGTGCGCACGCTCATGCCGCGCGCCTCGAGCAGACGACGCAGCATCGCACCGCCCGCGGCGTCCAGCTGCTGCGACATGAGGCGGTCCGAGTACTGCACCACGGTCGCGTCCACGTCCATGCCCTGCAGGGCTCCGGCGGCCTCCAGCCCGAGCAGGCCGCCGCCGATCACCGCGCCGCGCAGCGGCCGGCCGAGCTTCCGCCCGCGCCGCTCGACGAAGTCCTTCAGGTTCTGCACGTCCTCCACGGTCCGGTAGACGAAGCATCCGGGCAGGTCCGCACCGTCGACCGCGACGCGCGCGGCATACGATCCCGTGGCCAGCACGAGCTTGTCGTAGCCGATCGTGGCGCGTGAGCGCGTCGTCACCGTGCAAGCGGCACGGTCGATGCGGAGCACGCGGTCGCCGGGCAGCAGACGCACCCGGTCGTCGTCGAACACGGCCGCATCCAGCTCGAGATCCTCGGGAGTCGCCCCGGAGAAGAAGCCGGTGAGGCCGACCCTGTCATAGGGACGTCTGCCCTCGTCACCGATCACCGTGATGCGCACGGACGCCCCGGTGCGGCTCAACAGGCTCTCGACGAATCGATGCGCCACCATGCCGGCGCCGACGACCACGATCTCTGCGGGGTGGGGTGCGATGTCGTTCACGCGGGCTCCTGTCGACGTGGGGAGGTGTCGTGCTGGAGACGATAGGAGCGCGGTGTTTCCCGGATGTGACACGGCGTGTTTCACCCGTCGAACGATCTCCTCACAGATCGGTAACGCCGCTGTGAGATCCGAGGACCACACCGGGCGGCCCCTGGCGTACTAGGCTGATCCTCGTCCTTTCCGCCTCCCGCGGACCATCCGCGCAAGGAGTTCCACGTGTCTGCCAACGAGTCCTCGAAGCCGACTCCCCCCGTTCCCGCTCCCCCGGCCGTGCCCCGTCCGCCGAAGGCGCCGACGCCCGCAGCGGTGGCTCCGGCCGCCCCCATCGCCCCTGCCGCAGCAGTCGCGCCGCAGCAGAGCGCAGAGGAGATCGCCAAGTGGGGCCGTGTCTCCGACGACGGCACCGTCGAGGTGCTCGAGGGCGACGCCTGGCGCGTCGTCGGCCAGTACCCGGACGGCACGCCCGAGGAGGCCCTCGCCTACTTCGCGCGCAAGTTCGACGACATCGCCTTCAAGGTGCGCACCCTCGAGCAGCGCCACCAGGCCGGCGGCGCCTCCGCGACGGACCTCGCGAAGCAGGCGGGGCACGTCCTCGAAGAGGCGACGGATTCCGCCGCTGTCGGCGACCTCGCCGGTCTCCGCGACCGCCTGAACGCTCTCACCGCGGCGCTCGCCGAGGCGACGGAGAAGGAAGCGCAGCAGGCCAAGGAGCTCATCGATCAGGCGATCGCCGAGCGCACCGCCCTCGTCGAGCGAGCCGAGGCGATCGCCGCCCGCGACCTCTCGAAGGTGCAGTGGAAGCAGGTCACGGCCGAGCTGGGCGAACTGTTCGACGCGTGGCAGGCCCACCAGCAGAACGGCCCGCGTCTGTCGAAGGGCATCTCCCAGCAGCTCTGGAAGCGGTTCCGCGACGCCCGCGCCGTGGTCGACAAGCAGCGCCGCGCCTTCTACTCGGAGCTGGATGACGCGCACAAGGCCGCGCGTGATGCCAAGACCCGGCTCGTCGAGCGCGCGGAGGCGCTTGCGCCCCGGGGCGTCGACGGCATCCCCGCGTACCGCACCCTGCTCGACGAGTGGAAGGCCGCGGGCCGCGCCGGACGCAAGGCCGACGACGCGCTCTGGGCGCGTTTCAAGGCCGCCGGTGACGCGCTCTACTCCGCCCGCGCCGAGCAGGCCGCCGCCGAGGAGGCCGACTCCGCTCCGAAGATCGAGGCCCGCCAGGCGCTGCTCGAAGAGGCCAAGGCCGTCGCCGACGAGCCCAACATCAAGCGCGCCCGCGCCCTGCTCACGCAGATCCAGCGTCAGTGGGACGAGGTCGGCCGGATCTTCCCCCGCGAGAAGGAGCGGGCGCTCGACGACCGGCTCCGCGTCATCGAGCAGGCCCTCAAGGCCCGCGAGGACGTCGACTGGAAGAAGAACAACCCCGAGACCAAGGCGCGCGCGAACGACATGAGCTCGCAGCTGGTCGAGGCGATCGAGAAGCTCGAGGCCGAGCTCGCCGCAGCCGAGAAGGCCGGCGACAAGAAGGCCGCGAAGGCCGCGGCGGATGCTCTCGAGGCGCGCCGCACCTGGCTGAGCGCACTCGGCGGCTGATTCTCCACAGATCCTGTCAGCCGGCTCCGGACGCGGGGTGCGCTGCGCCACACTGGCGTGATGCACCCCGCGTTCCTGTACCTCCCGGGAGACCGTCTGACGCAGCCGGAGCTGTGCGCAGCGCGTCTGGACGGCCACGTCGTCGAGCTCGGCGAGGCCTACATCCCGGCCGATCTGGTCGAGGGAGCCGCGCTGAGGGCGGCGGCGGTCGCCGCCCTCATCCTGCCCGGTTCCGCAGCATCCGGTCCGACCGCGGCGTGGATCCATGGCGCCGGGGACGCGCCGCCGACGCCGCACCATGCCCGCCGCGCGGTGCCGCAGCGCATCCGTCCGCGGCCGCACCGGAGGCTGGTGTTCCATGACACTCCCGTCCCGGCATCCGACGTGACGCTGCTCGGAGGCGTCGCCGTCAC
Organism: Microbacterium hydrocarbonoxydans; assembly: GCF_011752045.1. Lineage (GTDB taxonomy): Bacteria > Actinomycetota > Actinomycetes > Actinomycetales > Microbacteriaceae > Microbacterium. The sequence continues at coordinate 390,484 of NZ_JAAKXW010000001.1, read as the reverse complement.
CACTCCCCTGCGGACCATGATCGACCTCGCGCTCGGCCAGCACCGGGACCCGACGCTGCTCCCCTGGGCCAGGTCCCTCGCCGCAGCCCGCCCCGGGCTCGCCGAGGAGGCGCTCCACGTCCTGCGGAGCCTGACCCGCGTTCCCGGTACGAGGGCGGGAGTCGCCGTGCTCGAGCGGCTGGCGGTCAGGACGAGGTGACCCGGTACACGTCGTACACGGCGTCGATACGGCGGACGGCGTTGAGGACCCGGTCCAGATGCACGGCGTCGCCCATCTCGAACACGAACCGGCTGAGCGCGAGGCGCTCGTCGGTCGTCGACACCGTCGCCGAGAGGATGTTCACGTGGTGCTCGCTGAGCACGCGCGTGACATCCGAGAGCAGCCCTGAGCGGTCGAGCGCCTCGACCTGGATCTGCACCCTGAAGACGCTCTTCGTCGTCGGCGCCCAGGACACGTCGACGAAGCGGTCCTTGTCCTCGTCGCTGCTCAGCGCCTTCACGTTCACGCAGTCGGCCCTGTGCACGGAGACGCCGCTGCCGCGTGTGACGAAGCCCACGATCGGGTCACCGGGGACAGGCGTGCAGCACTTCGCGAGCTTCACGAGGATGTCCGCCGCGCCGCGCACGAGCACGCCGGAGTCGCCGGCGCGGGGTTCGCGGGTCGGGATCCGGCCCGGCAGGTCGATGGCGCCCGTGGTCGGGTCGTTCGCCGCGACGAGTGCGGTGACCTTCTCGAGCACCGACTGCGTGGAGACGTGCCCCTCGCCGACGGCGGCGTACAGGGCCGAGACGTCCTCGTAGCGGAGCTGATGAGCGACCTCGGCGAACGAGTCCTGGCTCATCAGCCGCTGCAGCGGCAGGTTCTGGCGGCGCATCGCGCGGGCGATGGCCTCCTTGCCCTGCTCGATCGCCTCCTCGCGGCGCTCCTTCGTGAACCACCCGCGGATCTTGTTGCGGGCGCGGGTGCTCTTGACGAAGCCGAGCCAGTCCTGGCTGGGGCCGGCATCCGGGTTCTTCGAGGTGAACACCTCGACGACGTCGCCGCTCTTGAGCTCCGACTCCAGCGGCACCAGGCGTCCGTTGACCTTGGCCCCCATCGTGCGGTGGCCGATCTCGGTGTGCACCGCGTACGCGAAGTCGACGGGGGTCGCACCGGAGGGCAGGCCGATCACCCGTCCCTTGGGCGTGAAGACGTAGACCTCCTTCGCGCCGATCTCGAAGCGGAGCGAGTCGAGGAACTCCCCGGGGTCCGCGGTCTCCGCCTGCCAGTCGGAGATGTGCGCGAGCCACGCCATGTCGGCGTCGGATGCGCGGACCTCGGCCTTGCCGCCGTTCATCCGCTCCTTGTACATCCAGTGCGCGGCCACGCCGTACTCGGCCTGCTGGTGCATCTCGTGCGTGCGGATCTGGATCTCGACCGTGCGCCCGGCCGGGCCGATCACCGTCGTGTGCAGCGACTGGTAGAGGTTGAACTTCGGGGTCGCGATGTAGTCCTTGAAGCGCCCGGGAAGGGGCGTCCATCGGGCATGGATCGCGCCGAGCACCGCGTAGCAGTCGCGCACGGAGGCGACGAGGACGCGGATGCCGATGAGGTCGTAGATGTCGTCGAACTCGCGACCGCGCACGACCATCTTCTGATAGACGGAGTACAGCTGCTTCGGGCGGCCGACGACCTTGCCGCGGATGCGCAGGTCGCGCAGGTCCTCGTCGATCTCCTCGACCACCTGGTTCAGGTACTTCTCGCGCTGCGGGGTGCGCTGCGCGATGAGGCTGTGGATCTCGTTGTAGATCTTCGGGTGCAGCACCGCGAAGGAGAGATCCTCCAGCTCGGACTTGATCGCCTGGATGCCGAGCCGGTTGGCCAGCGGCGCATAGATCTCGAGCGTCTCCTTGGCCTTCTTCGCCGCCTTCTCCGGCGGGACGAAGCCCCAGGTGCGCGCGTTGTGCAGGCGGTCGGCGAGCTTGATCAGCAGCACGCGGATGTCCTTCGACATCGCGACGATCATCTTGCGGACGGTCTCGGCCTGCGCGCTCTCGCCGTACTTGACCTTGTCGAGTTTCGTGACACCGTCCACGAGCATGGCGACCTCGTCGCCGAACTCCGCCGTGAGGTCGGTCAGTGCGTACCCGGTGTCCTCGACGGTGTCGTGCAGGAGCGCCGCGGCGATCGCCCGCGGGCCGAGCCCGAGCTCCGCGAGGATCTGCGCGACGGCGAGCGGATGCGTGATGTACGGCTCGCCGCTCTGCCGCTGCTGACCGGCGTGCTTCTCCTTCGCGACCGCGTAGGCGCGCTCGATCACGGAGAAGTCGCCGCGCGGGTGGTTCACCCGCACGGTGCGGATCAGGTTGTCGAGGTCGTTGACCCTGGGCGCGCGGGAGAAGATGCGGGGAACCAGACGTCGCAGGCTCGATCCCTGCGACGACGACTGCGGTTCCGCCATCCGCTCACCTCCTGAATCAGAACATCTTACGCGTGCTCGGCGGGCTGCGGACCCGCCGAGCGGGGCCGATCAGGCGTCGACGGTCGCCTTGGCGCGCGACTCGCGGATCTTCGCGTCGCGGGCCGCGATCTGCGGCTCGTTCTCGCGGAACAGCGAGTACAGCGGCGCCGCGACGAACAGCGTCGAATACGTGGCGACGAGGATGCCGACGAAGATCGACAGCGAGATGTCGGTGAGGGTCTCCGCACCGAGCCAGAACGCGCCGATGAAGAGGATCGCCCCCACAGGGAGCGCCGCCACGACCGAGGTGTTGATCGAGCGCACCAGCGTCTGGTTGACGGCCAGGTTGACCGACTCGCCGAACAGGCGCGACGACTTCTCTCCGTCCTCAGTGGTGTTCTCGCGGATCTTGTCGAACACGACGGTGGTGTCGTACAGCGAGTACGCGAGGATCGTGAGGAAGCCGATCACGGCCGCCGGGGAGATCTCGAATCCGGCGAGGGCGTAGACGCCGACGGTGATCACGAGCACGTCGAGCAGGCCGATGATGGCCGCTGCCGACATCTTCCAGGTGCGGAAGTAGATCGCGAGGATGAGGAAGGTCAGCGCGAGGAAGATCGCCAGGCCCCACAGCGACTGGCGGGTGACGTTCTCTCCCCAGGCCGGCCCGATGAACGACGAGGTGACGCTCTCCGGCTCGACGCCGTAGGCCTCGGCGAGGGCGTCGGAGACCTGCTGGGTCTCCTCCGAGCTCATCTGGTCGGTCTGCACCCGGATGTCGGTGCCGCTCACGACGACGACCTTCGTTGCCGCGCCGTCGACGACGGAGTGCACGGCATCCGTGGCCACGCCCTGGTCGGTGCTCTTCGGGGCCTGCACGGTGAACTGCGAACCGCCGGTGAACTCGATCGAGAACTGGATCGGGCGGATCAGCGGCACCAGCGCGGAGCCGACGACGAGGGCGATGGCGATGATGAACCACAGCCGGCGCTTCCCGACGAACGGGAAGGAGGTCTTCCCCGAATAGAGGTTGTTGCCGAACTCACTCATGGAGGCCATCAGGCGTCTCCCTCCTTGGATGCACTGATGGGACTCTCGGCGCCGGAGCGCTCGCCGGCGAGAGCCTCCGCGCGCTTGCGCTCGGCGATCGTCTGACGACGATCCGCCTCACCGCGCGAGCGCACGTTCCTGGCGCTGCGACCCGCCGTGCCGGTGGTGACGTCGCGGTACTGCGAGCGGTTGCGGTAGACGGCTCCGAGGGCATCGGGGTCGAGCCCCGACAGCGGGTGCCCGCCGCCGAAGAAGCGCGTGCGCGCGAGCAGCTGCATCACAGGGTGCGTGAAGATCACGAAGATGAACACGTCGATGAGCGTCGTCAGGCCGAGGGTGAAGGCGAAGCCCTTCACCGTGGCGTCCGCGAGGATGTAGAGCACGACGGCCGCGAGGATGTTGATCGACTTCGAGATGTAGATCGTGCGCTTCGCGCGTCCCCAGCCGTCCTCGACGGCGGCGGTGATCGACTTGCCGTCTCGGAGCTCGTCGCGGATGCGCTCGAAGTAGACGATGAACGAGTCCGCCGTGAATCCGATCGACACGATCAGACCGGCGACGCCGGCCAGGGACAGCCGGAAGCCCAGCCGCCAGGCGAGGATGCAGATGATGATGTACGTCAGCACCGCCATCACGGCGATCGAGGCGATGATGACGGAGCCGAGCGCGCGATACACGATCAGCGAGTAGATCGCCACGAGCGCGAGGCCGATGAGGCCGGCGATGAGGCCGATCTGCAGCTGCTGGGTGCCGAGCGTCGCGGAGATCGTGTCGGAGCTCTGCACCTCGAAGCTCAGCGGGAGCGCGCCGAACTTCAGCTGGTCAGCCAGCGTCTTGGCGCTCTCCTGCGTGAAGCTGCCCGAGATGCTCGGGCGGCCGTCGAGGATCTGGCCGTTCATGACCGGGGCGCTGATCACGGAGCCGTCGAGCACGAACGCGAACTGGTCACGGGGCGAGAGGCCGTCGATGCGGTTCTGGTTGAGCCGCGTGCTGACCTTGCCGAATGCCTCCGTGCCGTCGCCGTTCATGGTGAGCTGCACGATCCAGGCGCCGGACTGCGGGTCGCGCCCGGCGACGGCGTCGCTGATGGCGGTGCCGGTGAGCTCGGTCGGGCCGAGCAGGTACTTGGCCTGTCCCAGGGGATCGCAGGCGACCAGCGGCTGGTCCTGCGGGGCCCGCGCGGCGTCGTTCTCGGGGTTCGTGCAGTCGTAGGCGAGGAACTCCGCGGCGAGCTTGTCGGTGACCCACGAGAGGTCGCTGGCGTCGGTCGGCTCGGCCGTCGGCGTCGCGTTGAGCGAGGGGTCGGGGCTCGGGTAGGGCGTGGCGTTGCCGTCCTCGCCGATGAACTCGTTGGACGCCGCGTTCGTGGCCAGCACCGGGCGGAACTCGAGCTGAGCGCTCGACTGGATCCGGGCCCGGGTCTGCTCGTCGGCGACACCGGGGATCTGGACGACGATGTTCTGGCCGCCCTCCGTGGTGATGTCGGCCTCGGCGACACCCGAGGCGTCGACGCGCTGGCGGATGATGGCCGCGGCCTGATCCATCTGCTCCTGCGAGGGAGCGGCGCCGTCCTCGGTCTGCGCGCTGAGCACGATCTGCGTGCCGCCCTGGAGGTCGAGGGCGAGCTCGGGCGTCCACGAGCTCTTCTGGAAGACGTGCACGCCCAGGGCGTTGATGCCGAACAGGACGCCCGTCACCAAGGCGAGCCCGAGGAGGACCCGCCAGGCGTGACGGACCGGAGAGGAAGTGGCCACGTGAGCTCAGCTTTCTGCGTTGCCGGGGCGCCCGGAACAGGCGCCGCCGCCGAGAAGGTTACTTGTCGTCTGCGTCCCGCTCGAGGCGCGCCCTGGTCTCCTCGGCCGTCTCGATCGACGGTGCCGCGGCGGCCTCGGGTGCGGCATCCTCGACCGGAGCCTCCTCGACGACCTCGACCGTCTCGTCCTCGACGACGACGTCCTTGGGCTCGACGATCCGCAGGATCGCCTGGCTGTGCACCTCGATGACGGTGCCGGGGGCGATCTCGACGAGCGCCGGCGAGTCGAGGTCCTCGTGGTCATAGGCGACGATCGTGCCGTAGATGCCGCCCTGCAGGAGCACCTTGACGCCGGGCACCGTCTTCGACGCCTTCTCCTCCTGCTCGGCCTTCATCTGCTTCTGACGCTTGCGCGTGTTGAAGAACATGAAGACGATGAGGACGGCGAGGAGGCCGAAGAGGACGATTTCCATGGGCATGGGGGCTAGCGCCTTTCTCAGGTGCACGCACCAGCCATTGGGCGCACAACGTATAGGGGGGGGAAGTCTTCAGCGATTATAGGTCATCGAGGCGGAGCACCCCGTCCGGGTGCGCCACGCCGAGATGCGCGTACGCCTCGGGCATGGCGATCCGCCCGCGGGGGGTGCGACCGAGGAAGCCGATGCGAACGAGATAGGGTTCGACGACGCTCTCGACCGTCTCCGCCTCCTCGCCGACCGCGACCGCGAGGGTGCTGAGGCCGACCGGCCCGCCGCGGAACCGGCGCACCAGGGCCTCGAGCACGGCACGGTCGAGGCGGTCGAGTCCGATGGGGTCGACGTCGTACAGTTCGAGCGCGGCGCGCACGCCGCCGAGGGTCGCCGCTCCCCCGCCGTGCACGAGGGCGTAGTCCCGCACGCGGCGAAGGAGACGGTTCGCGATCCTGGGTGTGCCGCGCGATCGCCGCGCGATCTCGGCCAGGGAGTCCGGCGGCAGATCCACTCCGAGCACCTGGGCGGAGCGCGCGATGACCTGCTCGAGCTCGCTCTCCTCGTAGAACTCGAGGTGGCCGGTGAACCCGAAGCGGTCGCGCAGCGGGTTGGGCAGCAGGCCGGAGCGGGTCGTCGCGCCGACCAGGGTGAACGGCGCGAGATCCAGCGGGATGCTGGTGGCTCCGGCACCCTTGCCGACCATGATGTCGATGCGGAAGTCCTCCATCGCGAGGTAGAGCATCTCCTCGGCTGACCGCGCCATCCGATGGATCTCGTCGATGAACAGCACCTCGCCGGGCACCAGGCTCGACAGCAGCGCCGCCAGGTCGCCGGCGTGCTGGATGGCCGGGCCGCTGGACAGGCGGAGCGGACGCTCGCTCTCGTGCGCGACGATCATCGCCAGGGTGGTCTTGCCGAGTCCGGGCGGACCGGCGAGCAGGATGTGGTCGGCGGGCCGGCTCTGGATGCGTGCCGCATCCAGCAGCAGCTGGAGCTGGCCGCGGACCTTCTGCTGACCGACGAACTCACCGAGGCTCGTCGGGCGCAGTGCGCCCTCGATCGCGAGCTCGGTCTCGTCGACCGGCTCCATCGCGTCGCGGGCGTCAGACACGCGCCTGACCTCCCTGCGCCGGGCCCAGCAGCGCCAGCGTGCGGCGGAGCAGCGCCGAGACGGATGCCCGCTCGGCCTCGGTCGCCTCACCCGCGGTCTGAGCTGCGGCCTCCGCGGCGACCTTCTCCGACCAGCCGAGACCGACGAGGGCCGCGGTCACCTGATCGACGATGTCATCGCCCGGCGCGCCGGCGGCGCGCGCCGGCGCCGCGGTGGCGTGCACCTTGCCGGCGAGCTGGACGACGATGAGCTTGGCGGTCTTGGGGCCGATCCCGGAGACCCGCCGGAAGGGCGCGTCGTCCTCGGCGGTGACCGCCTCCGCGATCTGGTCGACGGTGAGGTGCGAGAGCACGCCGAGCGCGGACTTCGGCCCCACGCCGGTGACGCTGATCAGCAGGCCGAAGATCTCCAGCTCCCCGCGGTCGGCGAAGCCGTAGAGGGACAGCGCGTCCTCGCGCACGATGAGGCTCGTGTGCAGCAGCATCCTCTCCCCCACTGTGGCCGTGTGCGCCACATCGGCCGGGACGGCGACCGAGAACCCGACTCCGCCGACGTCGATGACGACCTGGTCCGGCGTGGTGTGCAGCACGGTGCCGTGCAGGGAGGAGATCATCCTCCCAGCCTAGGCCCGCGATCGTAGATATGTTCGAGCGACACGCTCCGCATCGGCCCACGCCTGCTGCGCGGGTGTGAGGGCGTCACCACCGGGGGCGGCGGATGCTCCACGCCGCCAGGCATGGCACAGCGCGATCGCGAGGGCGTCGGCGGCGTCCGCCGGCTGCGGCGGCGCGTCCAGGCGGAGGATGCGCGCGATCATGGCCTGGACCTGCCGCTTGTCCGCCGCTCCGTATCCTGTGACGGCGGCCTTCACCTCGCTCGGCGTGTGGGTGGCCGCGGGCAGCCCGGCCTCCGCGGCGAGCAGCAGGGCGACACCGCTGGCCTGCGCCGTGCCCATCACCGTGTGCGTGTTCTGCTGCGCGAAGACGCGCTCCACGGCGACGGCGTCCGGCCGATGAGTCTCCAGCACCTCGCGGATGCCGGCCGCGACCGTCGCGAGCCGCTCGCCGATCGGGGCGTCCGGCGAGGAGCGGATGACGCCGACGTGCACGAGCGTTCCTCGGCGCGCCCTGTCCACATCGACGACGCCGACACCGCATCGGGTGAGGCCGGGGTCGATGCCGAGAACGCGCAGCGAGGAGGAGGTCACGCCCCCAGGCTAGGCGTCACATCCGGCGCCGCGGCTCCGGCGCGCCTAGGCGTCGTCGTTCTCGAGCTCGGCCTGCACCTCGGCCGACAGGTCGAAGTTGCTGAAGACGTTCTGCACGTCGTCGCTGTCCTCGAGCGCGTCGATGAGGCGGAACACCTTGCGTGCGGTCTCGGCGTCGATCTCGACCTTGAGGTTCGGGACGAACTCCACGTCGGCGGAGTCGTACTCGATCCCGGCGTCGACGAGCGCCGTGCGGACGGCGACCAGGTCGGATGCCTCGGTGATGACCTCGAAGCCCTGCGCGTGCGGCTCGATCTCCTCGGCGCCCGCCTCGAGCGCCGCCATCATGACGTCGTCCTCGGTGGTGCCCTCGGCGCCGACCACGATCACGCCCTTACGGCTGAAGTTGTAGGCGACGCTGCCGGGGTCGGCGAGCGTGCCGCCGTTGCGGCTGAGCGCCGTGCGCACCTCGGCCGCGGCGCGGTTCTTGTTGTCGGTCAGACATTCGATCATGAGGGCGACGCCGTTCGGACCGTAGCCTTCGTACGTGATCGAGGTGTACTCGACGGACTCGCCGCCGATGCCGGCGCCGCGCTTGATCGCGCGATCGATGTTGTCCTTCGGGACGGAGGTCTTCTTCGCCTTGAGGACGGCGTCGAACAGGGTCGGGTTGCCCTGGAGGTCGGCGCCGCCGAGCTTGGCTGCGACCTCGATGTTCTTGATGAGCTTCGCCCACGACTTCGCGCGCCGCGCGTCGATGACGGCCTTCTTGTGCTTGGTCGTCGCCCACTTGGAATGCCCGGACATAGTTCTCCGCTCGTCGTCTCCGCCCGGGGCGCCTGGCCCAGGGCATCGTCCATTCTAAACGACTCGCCTCCGCTCCCCGCGGCGCACAGGCCCTTGTCGGCGGCACGGCACGGTGGGAGACTGCGCGCATGGATGATCGGGAGCGCGCTCTCGACGCCGCGCACCGCCGCGCCACGGAGTTCCTGGGGACTCTCGACGACCGCCCGGTGTGGCCGCGCGCGAGCCTGGACGACATGATGTCGGTGTTCGGCGGGCCGCTGCCCGATGAGGGCGCGGATCCGGCAGAGGTGATACACGGGATCGCCTCCCAGGCGGACCCCGGACTCGTCGCGATCCCGGGTGGCCGCTTCTTCGGTTTCGTCATCGGCGCCACGCATCCCGCGGCCCTCGCCGCCGACTGGCTGGTCTCCGCCTGGGACCAGAACTCGGGGTCCTCCGTGCTCACGCCGGCGACGGTCGCTCTCGAGCGGGTGGCGGGGCAGTGGATGCTCGACCTCCTCGGGCTTCCGCCGACCGCGAGCGTCGGCTTCGTGACGGGCGGGCAGATCGCGAACTTCACCTGCCTGGGCGCTGCGCGCACGGCCGTGCTCGCGCGTGCGGGATGGGACCTCGCCGAGCGGGGCATGCGGGACGCACCCCGGGTCCGCGTCGTGGTCGGGGCCGACCGGCACGCCTCCGTCGATCGCGCCGCCCGCTTTCTCGGCTTCGGGCGCGCAGAGCTCGTGATCATCGACTCCGACGACCAGGGTCGGATGCGCCCGGATGCTCTCGCCGCAGCCCTCGCGGACGGCACCGGTCCGCTCATCGTGTGCCTCCAGGCCGGCGAGGTCCACACCGGAGCCTTCGACGACTTCCGCACGCTCGTCCCGCTCGCCCACGAGCACGATGCGTGGGTCCATGTCGACGGGGCGTTCGGGCTCTGGGCGGCGGCATCCGGATCCCTGAGCCGGCTGACCGCCGGGATGGAGGCAGCAGACTCCTGGGCCACGGACGCGCACAAGACCCTGAACGTTCCGTACGACTGCGGGATGGCGATCGTGCGCGATCCGGCGGACTCGATCGCGGCGTTCCGCACCGGAGGCGACTACCTCGTCTATTCGGGACTGGACCCCTGGGACGTGACCCCGGAGCTCTCCCGGCGCGCCCGCGGCGTGCCCGCCTGGGCGGCGCTGCGGAGCCTCGGCAGGAGCGGCGTCGAGTCCCTCATCGACCGGCTGCACGCGAACGCCGTGGCGATGGCATCCGGGCTCTCGACGATCGCCGGGATCGAGGTGCTCAACGACGTGGACTACACGCAGGTGATGTTCCGCGCCGCGACGGACGAGGCCACACGCGCACTCGGCGCGGAGATCCTCGAGGAGGGGACGGCCGTGGTCACCGGCGCCGAGTGGCGCGGCCGGGCGGCGCTGCGCTGCTCGATGTCGTCCTGGGCCACGACCCCCGGTGACATCGAGCGCACGATCGCGGCGATCCGCGGACTCGTGGCGGCCTGAGCGCCGGCGATCCGTCGTCAGCCGAGCGGTTCGCGGCCCTCGAGCAGGGTAGGGACCGCGTCGATCTCCCCCTTGAGCCGTGATTCCTCGCCGACCGCAGCCTGCACGTGAGACGAGATGAACCGCGCCGCCTCGTCGCTCGGCTCGCCCAGGGCGCTCGACTCGACGGCGGCGTTCGCCTGCTGCACGAGACCCATCGACCTCTGCACCTGCTGAAGCAGCCAATCGGCCTGTTCGGTCCGGCCGAGGGCCTGGGCGCAGGCGTGCTCCGCCTTGATGCGATTGTCGGAGGAATAGACGTGCGCCGCCCCGAACGCGGCCTGCTCGCGCAGCGACGCCGAAGAGTCGTGGAGGAGGTAATGCAGATCGAGCTCGTCCTTCAGCCAGGGAAGGAGCGGGCGCAGTGCATCCAGAGCATCCTCATCGAGGTCCTGTCCGTGGATCATCGCGCCGAAGCTCTTGCCGACCGTCTCCATCCAGCCCTCCAGGACGGCACGGCGGGTCGGGTCCGGCTCGGCGCCGGCCACCCTCGCAGACGCCGCGTCGAACACGTACAGGCGCTGCAGGACGGCCAGCATCCCGATGAGGGCGGTCAGCCGGCGTTCGCGGGGACTCGTCACCACGCCGAGCCTATTCCGTCGGCCGTCAGGAGCGCGCGGCGACGCGGTCGAGGAAGCGCTCGTGGAAGCGCGTCTCCCCCGTGATCTCCGGATGGAAGCTGATCCCGAGCAGGTTTCCCTGCTCGACGGCGACCACGCGCCCGTCGGGCAGGGCCGCGAGCACCTCGGCATCCGCTCCGACCGACTCCACCACGGGCCCGCGGATGAAGGCGGCCTTCACCGGCTCCTCGCCGAGGGCGGGAACTTCGAGCTCGGCCTCGAACGACTCGACCTGCCTGCCGAAGGCGTTGCGGCGCACGACCACGTCCAGGCCTCCGAAGGACTCCTGGCCGTCGATCGCGTCGGCGACGGAGTCCGCGAGCATGATGAGGCCTGCGCAGGTGCCGAGCATCGGCATCCCGTCGGCGATCGCCGCGCGGATCGGCTCCTGCATCCCGAAGATGCGCGAGAGCTTGTCGATCACGCTCGACTCCCCACCGGGGATCACCAGGCCGTCGACCGCGGCGAGCTCCTCAGGTCGCCGGACCAGCACGACGTCGGCGCCGAGTCCCTCGAGCAGGGCGGCGTGCTCGCGCACGTCGCCCTGCAGCGCGAGGACGCCGACCTTCGCGGCCTTACCAGCCACGCTCGGCGAGGCGGTGCGGGGCGGGGAGGTCGGAGACGTTGATGCCGACCATCGCCTCGCCGAGGCCACGGGACACCTCGGCGATGACCTTCGCGTCGTCGTAGAAGGTGGTCGCCTTGACGATGGCCTTCGCGCGCTCGACGGGGTTGCCGGACTTGAAGATGCCGGAGCCGACGAACACGCCGTCCGCGCCGAGCTGCATCATCATGGCGGCGTCAGCCGGGGTCGCGACGCCACCGGCGACGAACAGCACGACGGGGAGCTTGCCGGTCTCGGCGATCTCGGCGACGAGCTCGTACGGGGCCTGCAGGTCCTTCGCGGCGACGTAGAGCTCGTCCTTGGAGAGCGCACCGAGGGCCGCGATCTCGCCGCGGATCTTGCGGATGTGCTTCATCGCCTCGGAGACGTCGCCGGTGCCGGCCTCGCCCTTCGAGCGGATCATCGCCGCGCCCTCGTTGATGCGGCGCAGCGCCTCGCCGAGGTTGGTGGCGCCGCAGACGAAAGGCACGGTGAAGTCGTACTTGTCGATGTGGTTGACGTAGTCGGCCGGCGAGAGCACCTCGGACTCGTCGATGTAGTCGACGCCGAGCTCCTGCAGCACCTGCGCCTCGACGAAGTGGCCGATGCGCGCCTTCGCCATCACCGGGATCGAGACGGCGTCGATGATGCTGTCGATCATGTCGGGGTCGCTCATGCGCGAGACGCCGCCCTGGGCGCGGATGTCGGCGGGGACGCGCTCGAGGGCCATGACGGCGACGGCGCCGGCATCCTCGGCGATCTTGGCCTGCTCGGCCGTGACGACGTCCATGATGACGCCGCCCTTGAGCATCTCGGCGAGACCGCGCTTGACGCGCGAGGATCCGGTGGTGGTCTGGTCGGTCATGGGAAGGCTCCTGTCGAGTGCGCCTGGAATCTGTGACGATCAAAGTCGGGTTTGATCTATGTCAAAAGATAGCACTGTCCGGAACGACCTAGAATCGACGGGAGGACACATGAGCGACGAGATCACAGGAACCACCGCGGCCGACATCGCCGACAGCGTGCGCGGGCTCCGCGACCGAGGCGTCCTCCGCCCCGGCAGCGTCCTCCCGCCGGTGCGCGAGCTCGCGGCCAGGCTGGGCGTGAATCGCAACACGGCCGTGGCCGCCTACCGGCAGCTCGCCCAGGCGGGACTCGTCGTCTCCCGCGGCCGAGCCGGCACCGTCGTGGCGGGGATCGAGTCCGTCGCCCAGGAGGGCTACGCGGCCGACACCGTGCTCCGCGACGTGGGCACCGGGAACCCCGATCCGACGCTCATCCCCGACCCCTCCCCTGCGCTGGCCACCGTCGCGGGCAGGCCGGTGCTCTACGGAGAGCCGGTCATCGACCGGGGGCTCGATGAGTGGGCGCGCGGCTGCGTGTCCGGCGACCTCGGCGACGTCGACTTCCGGATCACCGTGACGAGCGGCGCGGTGGACGCCGTCGAGCGGCTGCTCGCCCAGGCCCTGATGCGCGACGACGCGGTGGCCCTCGAAGATCCGTGCTTCCTGGCCAGCATCCACACGGTCCGCCTCGGCGGATACCGAGCCGTCGCCGTGCCCGTCGACGAGGAGGGCATGACGGTCGCCGGCCTGCGTGCGGCGCTCGACGCCGGCGTGCGGGCGATCATCTGCACGCCGAGGGCGCAGAACCCCACCGGCGCCAGCCTCACTGCCCGTCGGGCGGCCGAGCTGCGCGAGGTGCTCGCCGATCATCCATACGTGCTCGTCATCGAGGACGACCACTTCTCGATGCTCTCCCGGCGCCCGTACGAGTCGCTCATCGGCCCCGGCCACCGGCGGTTCGCGCTGGTGCGCTCGGTGTCGAAGTTCCTGGGGCCGGACATGTGCCTGGCGATCGCCGCGACCGACCCGGAGACGGCCGAGCGGCTTGCGATGCGTCTCAGCCCCGGCACGACCTGGGTGAGCCACCTGCTCCAGCGGCTCACGCTGGCCCAGCTCACAGACGAGAGCGTCACGGAACGCATCGCCGCCGCCGCTGCGCACTACGCCGACCGCAACGCCGCCTTCGCCGTCCGGTTGCGCGAGCATGGCATCGGCGTCCCCGACTCCGACGGCCTGAGCCTGTGGATCGAGCTGCCGCAGCCCGCCCGGGCCGTCGCGGAGCGGCTGATGCGCCGCGGCTGGCTGGCGCGCACCGGCGACGAGTTCGCACTCGACGAGCGTGCTGAGCCGTCTCGCCATCTGCGGCTCACCGTGCACGATCTCTCCGACGAGGATGCTGAGACGCTCGTCGCCGACCTCGTCGCCGCAGCGCGATGACCCACCCGCCGCGGGCAGCCGCCCGCCCGAATGAAAGGATCGGGGAATGAAGGTCCTCTCCATCCAGTCGGCCGTCGCCTACGGCCACGTCGGCAACTCCGCCGCGGTGTTCCCGCTGCAGCGGATCGGCGTCGAGGTTCTCCCCGTCTACACGGTGAACTTCTCGAACCACACCGGCTACGGCGCCTGGCGCGGCCCGCTGATCGACCCGGCCGACGTGGGCGAGGTGATCACGGGCATCGAGGAGCGCGGCGTCTTCGGACAGATCGATGCCGTCCTCAGCGGCTATCAGGGCGGCGAGGGCATCGGCGACGTCATCATCGACGCCGTCGCCCGGGTGAAGGCCGCCAACCCGGATGCCGTCTACGCCTGCGACCCCGTGATGGGCAACGCCACGTCCGGATGCTTCGTCGCCCCGGCGATCCCCGTGCTGCTGCGCGACAAGGTCGTCCCGGTCGCCGACATCATCACGCCGAACCAGTTCGAGCTCGGATTCCTCACCGGCACCGAGCCCTCGGACCTCGACTCCACGCTCGCCTCGGTCGACCTCGCGATGGCCATGGGACCGCGCACCGTGCTGGTGACCAGCGTCGAGCGCCCCGATCGCGAGGAGGGCACGATCGAGATGCTCGTCGCGGACGGCGAGGGCGCCTGGATCGTGCAGACCCCTCGTCTGCCGATGAAGGCGAACGGCTCCGGCGACGTGACCGCCGCCCTGTTCACCGCGCACTACGTCTCCACCGGCAGCGCGAAGACGGCGCTCGAGCGCACGGCATCCAGCGTCTACGACCTGCTGAAGCTCACCCTGGAGTCGGGCGAGCGCGAGCTGCAGCTCGTCGAGGCGCAGGAGTTCTACGCGAACCCCGCGCTGCAGTTCACCGCCCGCCAGGTGCGCTGATCACGCCGGCTGCTTCGGCCAGGCGTGCGCGACCGCGTCGCGCACCTCGCCGAGCAGCTGCGGAAGCGCCTTGGTCTTCGCGATGATCGGGAAGAAGTTGGCGTCCGACGTCCACCGCGGCACCACGTGCTGGTGCAGATGGGCGTCGACGCCGGCTCCGGCGACCGCTCCCTGATTCATGCCGAGGTTGAAGCCGTCGCACCGTGACACCTCGCGGAGCACGCGCATCGCGGTCTGCGTGAGGGCGCCGATCTCGGCGACCTCCTCGGGCGTCGCCTGGTCATAGGTCGCGATGTGCCGGTACGGGCAGACGAGCAGATGCCCGGAGTTGTACGGGAACAGGTTCAGCAGCACGTAGGCGGTCTCGCCGCGCGCGACGACGAGGCGCTCCGCGTCCGGGTACTTCGGCGCCTCGCAGAACGGGCAGTCCTCTCGCAGCGGCTCCGGGCCCGCCTGGATGTACGCCATCCGGTGCGGGGTCCACAGCCGCTGGAACTCGTCGGGGACGCCGGCGAGATGGCCGGCGCCCTCCAACGGCCCGGCGGCAGCGGGCGCCACGACGCTCTCCCCCGCCGGCGCCGCCTGCTCGGCACTGCGCAGCGACCGTCGCGACACCCGCTCAGAGGTCACGCCAGATCCCCTGCTGTCTGCACGAGGGTGTGCGCGTCGATGGCGCCGCGGATGCGGGCGACGGCATCCGCGATCGGGACGCCGTTCTCCTGCGTGCCGTCACGGAAGCGGAAGGAGACGGTGCCGGCGTTCCGGTCCTGCTCCCCCGCGATCAGCAGCAGCGGGACCTTGCCGGTGGTGTGCGTGCGGATCTTCTTCTGCATCCGGTCGTCCGAGGTGTCGAGCTCGGCCCGCACGCCCTGCGCGCGCAGGGTCGAGACGACCTCGCCGAGATAGTCTGCGAAGTCCTCCGCGACGGGGATGCCGACCACCTGCACGGGCGAGAGCCACACCGGGAAGTCCCCGGCGTAGTGCTCGAGCAGGATGGCGAAGAAGCGCTCGATCGAGCCGAACAGCGCGCGGTGGATCATGATCGGGCGCTTCTTCTGCCCGTCCCTGTCCATGAACTCGAGGTCGAAGCGCTCCGGAAGGTTCGGGTCGACCTGCACGGTGGAGAGCTGCCAGGTGCGGCCGATCGCGTCGCGCGTCTTCAAGTCGATCTTCGGGCCGTAGAAGGCGGCCTCGCCCGGGACCTCGGTGAGCTTCAGGCCCGAGGCCAGCGCGACGCGACGCAGAGCATCCGTCGATGACTCCCAGAACTCGTCCGAGCCGATCCACTTCGACTTCTCGTCGTCCTTCATCGACAGCTCGAGCTCGAAGTCGGTGAGGCCGAAGTCGCGGAGCATCGAGAGGATGAACTCCAGGACCTTGCCCACCTCCTCCTCGAGCTGGTCGGGCGTGACGAAGAGGTGCGAGTCGTCCTGCGTGAAGCCGCGCACGCGCGTCAGACCGTGCAGGGCGCCGGAGAGCTCGTTGCGATAGACGGTGCCGTTCTCCGCGAAGCGCAGCGGCAGGTCTCGGTAGCTGCGTGCACGCTCCTTGTAGATGAGGATGTGCATCGGGCAGTTCATGGGCTTCAGGTAGTAGTCCTGGCCCTGCTTGGTGATGTTGCCCTCGTCGTCGCGCTCCTCGTCCATCACGATGGGCGGGTACATGCCCTCCTTGTACGTGACGAGGTGGTTCGAGGTGAGGAACAGATCCTCCTTGGAGATGTGCGGCGTGTACACGTAGGTGTAGCCGCCCTCGATGTGGCGCTTGCGGGCGTGCTGCTCCATCTCGCCGCGGACGACGCCGCCGCGGGGGTGCCAGACGCTGAGGCCGGAGCCGATCTCCTCGGGGAACGAGAAGAGGTCGAGCTCCTTGCCGAGGCGGCGGTGATCGCGCTTCGCGGCCTCCTCCAGACGGTGCTGGTACTCGCGCAGCTCGTCCTTCGTGGGCCACGCCGTGCCGTAGATGCGCTGCAGCTGCGGGTTCTTCTCGCTGCCGCGCCAGTACGCGGCGGCGATGCGGGTGAGATCCCAGCCGTTGCCGATCATGCGCGTGTTCGGCAGGTGCGGGCCGCGGCAGAGGTCCTTCCAGACGACCTCACCATCGCGGGTCGTGTTGTCGTAGATGGTCAGCTCGCCCTCGCCGACCTCGACCGAAGCGCCCTCGGCCGCCTCTTTGCCGCCCTTGAGTCCGATCAGCTCCAGCTTGAACGGCTCTTCGGCGAGCTCGGCACGGGCCTCGTCGTCGGTGACGACACGGCGCACGAAGCGCTGGCCCTCCCGCACGATGCGCTGCATCTCCTTGGTGATCGCCTTGAGATCCTCGGGCGTGAACGGGTGCTCGACGCCGAAGTCGTAGTAGAAGCCGTCCGTGATGGGCGGGCCGATGCCGAGGTTCGCCTGCGGGTTGATGCGCTGCACCGCCTGCGCGAGCACATGCGCGGTGGAGTGGCGCAGGATGCTGAGCCCGTCGGGGCTGTCGATGGTGACCGGCTCGACCTCGTCGGCGTCGGTCACGGTGGCGGCGAGGTCCTTGAGGACGCCGTTGACGCGCATGGCGACGACGGATCGGTCAGAGAACAGGGCGAAGCCGTCTTTCGGCTGGGCATTTTCAGGCACTGAGCACTCCATCTGGGTCAGGAATCTAGGCTACCCGCATGCCCGGGTGCCGCTGACCGTCAGGACGCGCTCAGCGCCGCCGTTCCAGCCGCCGTCGGGGCGAAGATGATGATCGCGGCTCCGTGCCGAGCAGCCCGCGAGGTGACGGCCGTGCTGGGCGAGGTCATCGCGTGGCGCCGACGAACTCGCGAGACGCGTCGACGATCCGGCGCACCCACGACGCCGCGGCGAACGCGTCCGCCCTGGCGTGCTCCACGGCACCCGCGCCGGCGGGTTCCCTGCCGAGCTCGGCGATCGCCGTGTCAAGCGCATCGGCGGCGCGCTCGAGTCGCTGCGGCGCCCGGGCATCCCCCGCGGGCGCTTCGACGAGGTCGGCGCTCGCACGGATCGCGGTCGCGAGGGTCCGTCGTGTCGCCTCGTCGGCCACGCCGCCGTCGCCCGCGGCACGACCGAGCGTGTCCGCGAGCTCGAGGGTCGCCCTGGTCGTGCGCTCGAGCGCCGTCATCCGCGTCGAGTTGAGGCGGCGATCCCGTCGGCGGCGGTGACTCCGCGGGTTGGCACGGGTGCTCTCCTCTGCCATCCGCACCTCCTCGACGGCCGCGTCGAGCTCGCCCGCGAGGTTCGCCCGGAGCCGGGAGAGCGCGTCGCCGGGCCTCATCTCCTCCATCGCATCGGCGAGTCCGCGCAGCGCGCGGCAGACCGCGTCCCGCAGGGCCGTGAGCCGCTCCGAGGCGTGATTCAGATAGAGCGGCGGGAATATCAGCAGATTGGTGAGGATTCCGACCACGAACCCGAACGTCATCGTCAGCAGGTAGGACAGGGAGAACTCGTCTGCTTGGGGTCCGCCCAGCAGCAGCACGAACAGTGCGGCGATCGCGACCCACTCGCCTCCCGCGCCGAGCATCCGGATTCCGCCGACGACCAGGCCGCACCCGATCACGATCGCGACCGCCAGGACCGCCGGCATGCCGACGGACACCAGCCCGAGTGCGCCGAGGCCGAGCACGATCCCGATCCCGAGACCCGCGAGCGACTGCATCCCGGCGCGCGCGGAGCCCGCCACGGTCGGATACATGCTCACCAGCACGCCGAGAGGCGCGTAGTACGAGTACTCGGCGTCGGCGAACGGGACGTACGGTGCGAGGAACCAGGCGACGGATGCCGCGGCTGCGGCCTTCGCCGCGAGGATCAGCCGGCGCGCGGAGACGGCCTCACGCACCGGTGTCGCGCCGGCGCCCATCCCGGGTGCCCACCCCGGGCTCGTCGTTGTGCGGCGAGCGGTCGGGGATGGCGGCCTCGTCGTCGGGGTCGATGCGAACGGATTCCACGGCACCGGAGTCCGCTCCCGCTCCCCCGGCCGGGACGTCTCCGGCAGGCGTGTTCTCGTTCCGGTCCGCGTCGGCGGGGAGCGCATCGTCGTCGTGCGCGCGCCGACCCTCCGACGCGTGCGGCCCCGTCACGGCAGGTCCTCGACATCGATCGAATCGTCGTCCTCGTCTGACGTGTCGTCGGCAGATTCTCCGGATTCAGCGGATGCGGCATCCGTGATCGCCTCCGAGCCGTCGGCGCGCATCGGGTCCTCGCTCTCCTGGCGCGGCACCAGCTCCTCGGGAATGAACGGTCTCTCCTCGTCGGGGATCGCTCGCGGGTCGGACATGATCGCCTCCTTCGTCGGAGTCCCAGTCTTCGCGCGGGGCGTCGGAGTTCGCGAGGGGGTTGACACCGCTATCCGCCGAGGACCTCCTCGAGCGCTCGACGCGCGGCCGTGGTCGCCGCCTCGGCCTCGTCGACCCGCGCGGCGACCGCCGCGGCGCCTTCCTCCGCCTCCGAGAGCGCCGAGCGCGTCTCCACGATGTGCTTCCTCGTACGGGCCAGCTCGGCCTCCAGCTCGGCCTCCCGTGCCGTGAGGCGCTCGAGCGCCTCACGGTGCTCCCGCTGGGCGTCGGCGGCCGCGGTACGCGCGCGCTCGGCGCGTTCGAGGTCCTTCTCCGCCTCGCGGAGGGCACGCTCGGCCCTGCGCCTCTCCCGGCGCTCCCCCACCTCGTCGACGGCGGGACGGGCGATCTCCGGCGCCGCGGCCTCACCGCCGGCCACTGCTCCGGCGACGTCGACGTCCCCCGAGGGATCGAGTTCCCGTACCAGACGGCCCGAGGCGACCGCCGCGGCCGCTCCGGCGTCGAAGAACGCCGCCGAGAGGGTCTGCCGCACGGCCTCCAGCGTGGCCGGGGTGACCCTCTCGCCACGCGATTCCGCGAGGTCGGCGGCGTTCTGGGCGAGACGGTTCGTGAGCGTGCGCCGCTCCCTTCCCAGCGCCGACAACGTGGCGGCATCGAGGTCGGCCTGCGCCTCGTGCAGTTCCTCGGCGAGGCGGAGCGCTTCACCGAGCTGTGCGGAACGCTCCGTCGCGAAGACGTTCACGACCCACGCGGCGACCGATGGTTTCTTGAGCTTGCGGATCTGCGCCGCGAGCGCTTTGTCCGTCGTGCTCCTGACGATCGCGTCCCTGGCGGCGGTGAACGCCGCGGGCGGTTCGAGGTACAGCTCGGCGGCGATCTCGGTCAGAGTGCGAGCAGCCATGCGCGACACGCTACCCGCGTTCCACCCGGAGACGACAGAACCCCCGGCCGAAGCCGGGGGTTCTCGTCTGTGCGCGATACTGGGATCGAACCAGTGACCTCTTCCGTGTCAGGGAAGCGCGCTACCGCTGCGCCAATCGCGCCCAATGGGCTATTCAGTTTACCGGAGAGGTGGCGACGGGATTCGAACCCGTGTAAACGGCTTTGCAGGCCGGTGCCTAGCCGCTCGGCCACGCCACCGTGTGGATTGACCCCACGTGCGTAAGGCCTTCCGAAGAAGGCCCCTGCACTTGAGCGGATGACGAGACTCGAACTCGCGACCCCAACCTTGGCAAGGTTGTGCGCTACCAACTGCGCTACATCCGCGTCGTGTTCCGGGCTGTTCGCCCCGAGCACTTGATAAACATTAGCCGACGATCGGCGGTTGTCAAAACCAGGGCCGAATCTCGCGCGTGTCTCGCGATCTGGTCATCGAGGGCTCCGAGCGTCGGGTAGTATCGGTTGACGTACCCGCAAGGTATGGGCGATTGGCGCAGTTGGTAGCGCGCTTCCTTCACACGGAAGAGGTCATCGGTTCGAGTCCGGTATCGCCCACCGAATCAGCCCCGTCATCGCTCATCGCGGTCGACGGGGCTTCTTCGTACCCCCTGGGGAGTCCTCCCCATTGCACGCTCGCGCCGTGCGGCCCGAGTATCACTGCAGCGGAACACCGCGCTCACATGAGGGGGAACAGATGAAGAAGAAGCTCGTACACGCTCTCGCGGTTCTCGGACTCGTGATCGGCAGCTTCGGCGTCGCCACGACCGCAGCCCCGCCCGCGCAGGCCGCGACCGCCGGCTGCGCCGCATCGCTGATCGGCGTCACGCCGCCGTCGCTCTTCTACTGGAACCGGGTTCCGTACGGGATCGAGGCGATCGTCAGGAATCTCCGCACCACCGATGTCGCTCTGCTGCAGACGAAGACGAGCAGCGGCTGGTCGACCCGGGATCGGATCACGATCCCCCGTCCGGGCGAGGTCCTCCGCGCCGACGCGAGGAAGGGCTCGGTGTGGCGCGTCGTGATCAAGCGCGGGCCGACGCCGACGGGGTTCTGCGCCACCTACACGTTCGGTCCCGTCACCCGGTGACCCGACACCGGCCGTGCCCCGATCGGACGATCGGGGCACGGCTGCGCCTGAGGGTGAGCTGCTGTCGGCGGCCGGCAGTAGCGTCGCCCCCGTGACACCCGCACTCCCCTCCCCCTGCTGGCTCTGCGGCCACGTGGACGGCGTCCGCGAGGGCTCCGCCTGGGTGTGCGGCTGGTGCGGATGGCCGCACGCGGACTCCCCGGACTGGGAGCTGCCCCGGCCTGTCGTCGAGGTCGTCTACTACGTCCGCTACGACCGCCGGGTGAAGATCGGCACCAGCAGGCGCCCGCGACAGCGGCTGGCGAGCATCCGGCATGACGAGCTGCTGGCCTTCGAGCGCGGCGGCCGCAGCCTGGAACAGCAGCGCCATCGGGACTTCGCGGCGCTCCGCGAAGGCGGCGAATGGTTCACGCTGACCGGCGATCTCGCCGGTCACATCGCCGTGCTGCGCGAGGAGGGCGACCCCTGGCGGCTGCACGCCCGCTGGCTGAGCGCTGCATGGCAGGGTCACGACGTGTGAGCACCCGGAGCCGCAGGGGACACGGCCCCGGGTGCGCGCCCTCACCGGTCAGGCGGTTGCGGCGCGGTGCCGTGTGGATGCCGGCTGCGGCTGAGAGAACAGCACGACGACGATGACCGCGGCA
Organism: Microbacterium hydrocarbonoxydans; assembly: GCF_011752045.1. GTDB lineage: Bacteria > Actinomycetota > Actinomycetes > Actinomycetales > Microbacteriaceae > Microbacterium. The sequence continues at coordinate 368,748 of NZ_JAAKXW010000001.1, read as the reverse complement.
CCGACGACGACATGCGGGAGCCAGACGTTCAGCGCCTCGTCGGCGAACCCGAACAGCCACGGCGACAGCGCCAGGAAGAGACTGGCGGCCACGTCGAACACGAGGTGGACCGGCATCGGGATGAACCCGAACGGACCCCATTCATACTTCGTGAACAGGCTGTAGACGATGAGACCGACGCCGAGCACGATCGGGATGACGACCGCCGGACCGCCGAGCGCGGCGAACCCGAACAGCCACGGGGCCGCGATCAGCGCCAGACCGACGACGTAGTCCAGGATGCCGTGGACCTTGGTGGGGATGAAACGCATGATTCCTCCTTCGCTCCGCCGCGGATCCGCGGCTCACAGAGGGTTCGGAGCATCCGTCCGTGCGGATTGGATCCCGATCGCCTCGCGGCCAGGTCCCAGCTGGCACTGCTACGGTGAGCGGGCCGGCACCTCGCCGGCGTCAGGGAAGACTTCTCGTCGACCAACGGGCCTCTCGGTCATTTCGTTCTCCGTCGCCTCCTCTGTGTGATCTGAGGAGTTCCGTCATGCCCGCCCCGTCCCTCCACGCCTCCGCCGCCCCGTCTGCGTTCCTCAGCAGCGGGCCCGTGCCCCTTCCTGCGGGCTCGACCGCCGTCGTCTACTGCGAAGGCCGGTTCGGCGAGCAGGACGGCAAGACGGCGAACGGCCTGGTACGCCATTCCGAGAAGTACGAGATCCTCAGCGTCATCGACAGCACTCGCGCGTTCCGAGATGCAGGGACCCACCTGGACGGGAGCCCCAACGGCATCCCGATCCTCGCGAACCTCGCGCAGTCCATCGTTCACGCCGGCGGCGTCCCCGACTATCTGATCTGCGGCGTCGCGCCGGCCGACGGACTGCTCTCCGCCGCGCAGCGGGTCGTCCTGCTCGACGGCATTTCCCGGGGCATGCACATCATAAGCGGCCTCCACGAGTTCCTCTCCGACGACGCCGAGTTCGTCGCCGCCGCGCTTGCGGCGGGGGTGACCATCACCGACGTTCGGCGCCCCAAGGAGAAGAGGGACCTGCACCTCTTCTCCGGGCGCATCTTCGACGTGACCTGCCCGCGGATCGCCATCCTCGGCACCGATGGCGCGATCGGCAAGCGGACCACGGCGACGCTCCTCGTGCAGGCCCTCAACGACTCCGGCATCCGCGCCGTGCTCGTCGGCACCGGGCAGACGACGATCATGCAGGGCGGCCGCTACGGCGTGGCCCTGGACGCCCTCGTCCCCCAGTTCTGCTCCGGCGAGGTCGAGGACCAGGTCGTCGCGGCCTTCGAGGGTGAGGACCCGGACGTGATCGTGGTCGAGGGACAGGGTGCGCTGAGCCACCCCGCCTATCTCACCTCCGCGCACATCCTCCGCGGCAGCCGCCCGGAGGCGGTCATCGTGCAGCACGCACCCGGGCGGAGGATGCTCGGTGACTTCCCGATGGTGGCCATGCCCACGGTGGCTAGCGAGGTGGCGCTCATCGAGGCGTTCGCCGACACCCGGGTGATCGGCGTCACCGTCAACCATGAGAACCTGACGCCGGACGCTCTGGACGCGGCGATCGACGAGATCGAACTCGATCTCGGCATTCCGGCCACCGATCCGCTCACCCGGCCCGCGCACGAACTGGTCGAGATGGTGCTGCAGGCGCTTCCTGCGCTCAGCTCGCCGCGATCCACCCGTATCGGCGCGTGAGGGCCTCCGCCACCCTGCCGAACCGCTGACGGTCCAGCACCGCCGCCTCGCGGCGCAGACCGCTCTCGTGCACGCTGTAGAGCTGCTCGATGTCGACCCAGGACTCCCGGCCCTGCGAATCCCACCCGCCGGAGCCGATCGGGAGGTAGTCGCGGTCACGGTCGTGGGCCTTGCTCGTCATCCGCACGGCGTAGACCCTGTCGGCCGACTCGCGCCCGATCACGAGAACCGGCCGGTCCTTTCCGCGGCCGTCATTCTCCTCGTAGGGCACCCAGGTCCAGATGACCTCGCCGGCGTCCGGGGCTCCGTCGCGATCGGGCGCGTACGCGATGCGCAGCCCGGGGATGCGGTCGGGATCGATGCGGATCGTCTCGGAGCCGCCGGCGCGCCCCGGCTCGAGAAGGACGTCGGTCGCCCCGCCGACCGTCGACCCGCCTGCGGTGGTACGCAGACGCGCGTCAGGGCGCCTCGGACGATCCGCCGTCCGAGGCGCCCTGCCGGATCCCAATACCTTGAGAAGGATCTCCGCGAGTGCTGCCAGGATGCCGTTGGTGTTGCTCACACGGTCACCCTAACGGGAGTTCACGCATCTGCGAGCGCGTAGCCCTCCTCGCCGTGCACGACCAGGTCGACACCGGCGATCTCGTCCTCGTTCGTGATCCGGAAGCCGACGGTCTTCTGGATCGCGAAGCCGATGACGTACGCGACGATGAACGAGTAGATCAGCACGCCGATCGCGGCGATCGCCTGCACCGCCAGCTGGCGGAGGTCGCCGCCCACGAACAGCCCGGTGCCGGTGGCGAAGAAGCCCAGGTAGAGCGTTCCGAAGAGGCCGCCGACGAGGTGGATGCCGACGACGTCGAGCGAGTCATCGAAGCCGAGGCGGAACTTCAGCTCGATCGCGAGGGCGCACAGGACGCCGGCGAGGGCGCCGAGCAGCAGGGCCCAGCCCGGGGTCAGGTTCGCACAGGCAGGGGTGATCGCGACGAGACCGGCGACGGCACCGGAGGCCGCGCCGACCGAAGTCGCCTTGCCCTCCTTGATGCGCTCGACGAGGATCCAGCCGAGGATGGCGGCGGCGGTCGCGCCCAGGGTGTTGATGCCGATCAGGCCGACCTTGCCCATGTCCTCCGCGAGCCACTCGGCGCCCGCGTTGAATCCGAACCAGCCGAACCACAGCAGAGCGGCGCCGAGCAGCGTGAGCGGCACGTTGTGCGGCTTGAGGATGCCCTTCTGGAAGCCGATCCGCTTTCCGAGGACGAGCGCGAGGGCGAGCGCCGCCGCACCGGCGTTGATGTGCACCGCGGTGCCGCCCGCGTAGTCGATCACGGAGATCCCGCTGTCCTCGCCGAAGAGCGCCGTGCCGAGGTTCATGATCCAGCCGCCGCCCCACACCCAGGCCGCGACCGGGAAGTAGCCGACCGTCGCGAACACGCCGGCGAAGATCAGCCAGGAGCCGAACTTCGCGCGGTCCGCGATCGCGCCGGAGATCAGGGCGACGGTGATGATCGCGAAGGTCGCGCCGTAGGCGACGCCGAGCAGGGCGACGTTCGAGCCCTCACCGCTCGCCAGAGCGCTGAGGCCGAAGTCGGCGAAGGGATTGCCCGCGAACTGGGTCGGGCTCTCGACGGCGCTCATGGAGAAGCCGAAGAGCACCCACAGCACGGCGACGAGTCCGATCGAGCCGAAGCTCATCATCATCATGCTGACGACGCTCTTCGCCTTGACCAGACCGCCGTAGAAGAAGGCGACTCCGGGCGTCATCAGCAGCACGAGGGCCGTCGCCGTGATGACCCAGGAGATGTTGCCGGGTGCGTCCATGTGTAAACCTCACATTCGGGAAACTGTGGGCTTCAGTGTGACGAGGCCCGATTTCCGGAATGCGTGAAGTTTGTTGCGCGGACGTTACAGGCGGAGCCGCCATGTGAACATCGCGTTACGCGGCCGGCTGCGGCGTCAGCGCTCGGCGTGCGTGAGCGCGTTCAGGCGCGAGATCGCCCGCAGGTACTTCTTGCGGTAGCCGCCGCCGAGCATCTCCTCCGCGAACACCTGGTCCAGGCCCACCCCGGTCGCGACGATCGGGATCTGCGCATCGTAGACGCGATCCACGAAGGCCACGAAGCGCAGAGCCTCGGACTGGTCTGTGAGCACGTGGACGTCCCGCAGCCCGACCAGGTCGAGGCCCGCGATGACGCGTAGGTAGCGCGAGGGGTGCACGCGGGCGAGGTGGCGGATGACGTCCCCGAAGGAGTCGTCGGATGCCGTTCCGTCAGCGGCTCCGGCCGCGATCGCCGCCGCGTACTCGTCGTCGTCGCTCACCACGGCATGTCCGTCGAGAGCGCGCTGGCGGAAGTCGACGCCGTCGATCCGCAGCGTCTGGAAGCTGTCGGACATCGCGTGGATCTCGCGGAGGAAGTCCTGCGCGGCGAATCGTCCCTCACCGAGCGCGTTCGGCGGCGTGTTCGACGTGGCGGCCAGGCGCGTGCCGGTGGGGACGAGCTCGCCGAGGAGCCGCGTCATCACCATGGTGTCGCCCGGATCGTCGAGCTCGAACTCGTCGATGCAGAGCAGATCGGCTCCCTTGAGCAGGTCGACGGTGTTCTTGTAGCCGAGCGCCCCGACCAGCGCGGTGTACTCGATGAAGGATCCGAAGTACTTCCGGCGTGCCGGCATCGCGTGGTAGATCGACGCGAGCAGGTGGGTCTTGCCGACGCCGAAGCCGCCGTCCAGGTAGACACCGGGCTTCAGCTCCGGCTCCTTCTTCGCACGGCTGAAGAACCCACCGCGCTTGACGGGTCCGCCGCGGCCGGCGAAGCGCATCAGGGTCTCCTTCGCCTCCTCCTGCGAGGGGTGGGCGGTGTCAGCACGGTAGCTCTCGAAGGTGGCGCCGTCGAACTGCGGCGGAGGCACGAGACTCGCGAGCATCTCCGGGCCGGTGACCGTCGGCTGGCGGTCGGTCAGGTGCACGATGCCCGTGCGGGTCGTGGTCTCAGTCATCGTCATCCTGAAGATCGGGTGGAAGCCTGTGTCGAACTCTTACGAATCCGGTGCCGGACCCCCGGCGGGGATCTATCGTCGAAGGGACGGCTCCACATTACGCCGTCTGCACTTCCTTCATCGCCGCTCACCGTCTGAGGAGATCCCTGTGACCATCGAGTTCGATTCGTCTTCGCCCAAGTTCGCCGAGTACGCCGAGCCGGGCCGCCTGGTCACCACAGAGTGGCTCGCCGAGCGTCTCGGCGCTCCTGGCCTCGTGGTCGTGGAGTCCGACGAGGACGTCCTCCTCTACGAGACCGGGCACATCCCCGGCGCGGTGAAGGTCGACTGGCACACGGAGCTCAACGATCCGGTCGTCCGCGACTACGTGGACGGCGAGGGCTTCGCCGCGCTGCTGAGCCGCAAGGGCATCTCCCGGGACGACACCGTCGTCATCTACGGCGACAAGAACAACTGGTGGGCCGCATACGCCCTGTGGGTGTTCTCGCTCTTCGGCCACGAGGACGTGCGGCTGCTCGACGGCGGACGCGACCGCTGGATCGCCGAGGGCCGGGAGCTCACGCGGGAGACGCCCTCGCCGGCGCCGACCGACTACCCGGTCGTGGAGCGCGACGACTCCGTCATCCGCGCCTACAAGGAGGATGTCCTCGCCTTCATCGGTCAGGGCCCGCTCATCGACGTGCGCTCCCCCGAGGAGTACAGCGGTGAGCGCACCAGTGCCCCCGCCTACCCGGAGGAGGGCGCCCTCCGCGCCGGCCACATCCCGACCGCGCAGAGCGTGCCGTGGGCGAAGGCCGTGGCCGAGGACGGCGGATTCCGCACCCGCGCCGAGCTGGACGCGATCTACCGCGACGGCGCCGGACTGAAGGACGGGGACGACGTGGTGGCGTACTGCCGCATCGGCGAGCGGTCCAGTCACACCTGGTTCGTGCTGAAGCACCTCCTCGGCTTCGAGAACGTGCGCAACTACGACGGCTCCTGGACGGAGTGGGGCAGCGCGGTCCGCGTCCCGATCGTCACCGGCACGGAGCCAGGCGGCCGCTGAGCGTGGGAAAATGGCGGGGATGAGCACGAGCGCCGTTCCTGACACCCTCGCCGAGATCCGCGACGGATTCCTGGAGACCCCGGAGACCGATCGCCTCCTGCTGCTGCTCGAGTACTCCGACGAGCTGCCGGCGGTGTCCGAGGAGGTCGCGAGCCATCCCGAGATGTACGAGCGCGTCGCCGAATGCCAGTCTCCCGTGTACATCCACGTCGAGGTCGAGGGCGGCATCGTCACGATGCACGCCTCGGCACCTCCGGAGGCGCCGACGACGCGGGGCTTCGCCAGCATCCTGGTGCAGGGCATCAGCGGCCTCACCGCCGACGAGGTCCTCGCCATCCCGGACGACTACCCGCAGTCGATCGGACTCACCAAGGTCGTCTCTCCTCTGCGGATCAGCGGGATGACGGGGATGCTGATGCGGGCGAAGAACCAGGTCAGGCAGAAGCGCTGAAGCCCTGCTCCTCGAGCCAGCCGGTGATCGCGGCCGTCCAGCCCGTCTGGTCGTAGTTCCACAGCTTCGTGTGCCTCGCGACGCTGAATCTCGGCATGGTCACGAGATCCGGCCGCGCCTCCTGCAGCGCATGCGAGGCGTCGGCGGGGACGAAGCCGTCGTCGTCGCTGTGCAGGATCAGGATCGGCATCGTCAGCTCCTCGGCCCGCGCGACCATGTCCAGCCGGTCGAACGGGATGGCGTCCTCAGCGCCGCTGAGCCGTGCGGTGAGCGGCACCGACAGCGCTCCCATGGCCAGTTCCGGCAGGGGCGCGCGCATCCCCGACTCGCGCGCCTGGAAGCGGAGCACCGTGCGCCAGTCGATCACCGGCGACTCCAGGATGAGCCCGGCGATGCGATCGCGGTTCCCGGAGTTCACGGCGGCCTGGAGCGACACGGCGCCGCCCATGGACCAGCCCATGAGGATCACCCTCTCGGCACCGTGCCGGAGCGCGTAGGCGATCGCGGCGTCGATGTCACGCCACTCGGACGCGCCGAGGGCATAGGCCCCGCCCCGGCTGCGCGGGGCCTCCCCGTCGTTCCGGTAGGAGACCACGAGGTTGGGCAGTCCGGCCGCGTGCAGAACCGGCACGGCACGCAGGCACTCCGCCCGCGCCGCTCCCCGCCCGTGCACCTGGATGACCCACGTCGAGGACGTAGCCGGGAAGTACCAGGCCGGGCACGGACCCGCCGGCGAGCCGATCAGCACGTTCTCGCAGCGCAGGTGCAGCTCGCTCGGGGTGGAGTAGTACCAGCCGCTGAAGGTAGCGCCCCGGTCGACGCGGGCCCCCGGCTCGATCTGCGTGAGCAGCTTCCGGCGAACGCTCTTCCCGTCGGCGCTGAGCACGGCGCCGAGCTTCACGTATCCGTAGGTGCCGGTCGTGAAGAGTCCGTAGCGGCCGGGCAGCTCGGAGTCGAGGGTGCGCTGCAGCTCGATGGTCTGCGCACCGGTGTCGACCGCGAGGATCGCGGTGTCCTTGGCGCGCTGCGCCGGCGTGACGACGCGACGGGCGACGCGGAGGACGAGCAGGGACAGCGCCACCCCCAGTGCCAGCAGTGCGGGGACAAGGAGCGCAACGGCGTGCCTGAGACTCTTCATCGCCTCCTGACTCTAGCCTGTTGCCGTGACCGCACACCCCGATGACGGGACCCGATTCGACGCCGCTGTTGCCGAGCTGCGTGAGACCGCCTTCCGCGCGGACATCACCGTTCGGGAGATAGCCACGCCTCAGGGCCTCGCCCCCTACGCGATCGCCCTGGCCGCCGACGTGCGCCCCGGGCCGGACGGTGAGTCCGTGTACGGCACCGGGCGGTTCGTGCTGCTCCACGATCCCTCCGCGCCTTCGGCCTGGGGCGGGGAGTGGCGCATCGTCCTGTTCGCGCAAGCGCCGCTCGAGCCGGAGATCGGCACCGATCCCCTGCTGGCCGATGTCACCTGGTCCTGGCTGGTGGACGCCCTGGAGTCGCGGAACGCGATCCATCACTCCGCGTCGGGGACCTCGACGAAGACGCTGTCGAAGGGATTCGGGGGCCTCGCCGTCGAGGGCGACGGAGCCCAGATAGAATTGCGGGCGTCCTGGACTCCAGAGGGCCCCTTCCGACCGCACGTCGAAGCATGGGCCGAACTGGTCGGAATGCTGGCGGGTCTTCCGCCCGGCTCCGAGGGTATCGCCGTGATCGGCGCGCGAAAGGCTGCACGTGACTGAATACTCCGTGATCTCGGATGCCGAGGAGTTCCATGCGGCGTGCGCCGCACTCGCCGCCGGCACCGGGCCGGTGGCGGTCGACGTCGAACGGGCATCCGGCTTCCGCTATTCGCAGCGTGCATACCTCGTGCAGGTGTTCCGGCGGGGCGCCGGCGTCTTCCTCTTCGATCCTCCCGCCCTGGGAGATTTCGCGCCCCTGCAGGCGGCCATCGGCGACGCGCTGTGGGTGTTCCACGCAGCCAGCCAGGACCTGCCTTCACTCCGCGAGCTCGACCTGGTGCCCGCCACGATCTTCGACACCGAACTGGCCGCGCGTCTGCTCGGGCACGAGCGCGTCGGGCTCGCCGCGGTCGTGGAGAACACGCTGGGGATCACCCTGAAGAAGGAGCACTCGGCGGCCGACTGGTCCACGCGGCCGCTGCCGCCTGCCTGGCTGGAATACGCGGCGCTGGACGTCCTCCACCTCATCGACGTGCAGGAGGCCCTGCAGGCCCAGCTCGAGGAGCAGGGGAAGACCGAGTTCGCCGCGGAGGAGTTCGCGGCGACGCTCACGCGCCTGCCGAAGCCACCCCGGGAGGATCCCTGGCGGCGGCTGAGCGGACTGCACCAGGTACGCGGTGCCCGCAACCTCGCCGTCGCACGGGAGCTGTGGAAGGCGCGTGAGGCCTACGCGCAGGAGCAGGACGTGTCCCCCGGGCGGCTCGTCCCCGACCGCTCCCTGGTCGCCGCGGTGCTCGCCGGGCCGCAGAGCAAGCAGGCTCTGGCCGGCATCAAGGAGTTCCAGGGTCGCGCGAGCCGCACGCAGATCGACCGCTGGTGGCAGGCGATCGTCGACGGCCGGGCGAGCGAGGAGCTGCCCAGGGAGCGCGTGCCCAGCGACGCCCTGCCGCCGCCCCGCGCGTGGGCGGACCGCAACCCGGAGGCGGATGCACGCCTCAAAGCCGCCCGGCCGATCGTCGAGGCGACTGCCGAGGAGCTCGGCATGCCGACCGAGAACCTGCTCACCCCGGAGTTCCTCCGTCGCGTCGCCTGGGAGGCGCCGGGAACGACCGCCGAAGAGGTCGGCGCCGCGCTCGCCGCGCTCGGTGCACGCCCGTGGCAGATTGCACAGACCGCACAGAAGATCGCGGATGCCTTTGCAGAGGCTGCACAATCGCCTGACGACACGTCCGCGACCGCTTCGTAGGTTCGATCCAACCGATTCCTCCCGGTTTCCGCGGCGTTCCTAGACTGAGGCCACCGCACAAACTTGGAGGCAGAGTGGCCGAGATCTCGGACGTCTACTTCGTCGATGGAGTGCGCACCCCCTTCGGGCGCGCCGGCGAAAAGGGCATGTACTGGAACACCCGCGCTGATGACCTCGCCGTCAAGGCGACCATCGGCCTTATGGAGCGGAACGGCGCCGTTCCGGTCGACCGCATCGACGACGTCGCGATCGCCGCGACGAGCCAGACCGGCGACCAGGGCCTCACCCTCGGCCGCTCGGTGGCGATCCTCGCGGGCCTTCCGCAGACCGTCCCCGGCCTCGCCGTCGAGCGCATGTGCGCCGGCGCGATGACGAGCGTCACGACGATGGCCGCCTCGATCGGGGTCGGCATGTACGACTTCGCCCTCGCCGGCGGCGTCGAGCACATGGGCCATCACCCTATCGGCGGGAACGCCGACCCGAACCCGCGGTTCGTCGCCGAGAAGATGGTCGACCCCGGCGCGCTGAACATGGGCGTCACCGCCGAGCGCATCTTCGACCGATTCCCGCACCTCACCAAGGAGCGCTCCGACCGCTTCGGCATGCTCAGCCAGCACAAGGTGCAGGCGGCCTACGACGCAGGGAAGATCCAGCCCGACCTCGTGCCGGTCGCGATCAAGGGCGCCGACGGCGCCTGGGGTCTCGCCACCGAGGACGAGGGCCGTCGCCCGCAGACGACCATGGAGGACCTCGCCGCCCTCAAGACGCCGTTCCGCCCCCACGGACGCGTCACCGCGGGCACTTCCTCCCCTCTCACCGACGGAGCGACCATGTCGCTGCTCGCCGGAGGCGCCGCGGTCAAGGAGTTCGGCCTGGCCCCGAAGATGAAGATGGTCTCGTTCGCCTTCGCCGGCGTGCAGCCGGAGATCATGGGCATCGGCCCGATCCCCTCCACCGAGAAGGCTCTGAAGAAGGCCGGCCTCACGATCTCCGACATCGGCCTCTTCGAGCTGAACGAGGCCTTCGCCATCCAGGTGATCTCGCTCCTCGATCACTTCGGCATCGCCGACGACGACCCCCGCGTCAACGCCTGGGGCGGCGCGATCGCGCTCGGCCACCCGCTCGCGGCATCCGGTGTGCGACTGATGATCCAGCTGGCGGCCCAGTTCGCCGAGCGCCCCGACGTCCGCTACGGCCTCACCGCGATGTGCGTCGGCCTCGGCCAGGGCGGCTCCGTCATCTGGGAGAACCCGCACTACGACGGAAAGAAGAGGAAGTAATGGCCTACGAAGAAGTCGACTTCTCCCCGATCCAGGCCCTCACCGAGGGCGAGGTCGTCACGCACTCTCCCGTGCGCGACATCCGCCTGGCCTCGGGCAAGGTCCTCGCCCTCATCACGCTGGACAACGGCCGCGACCACACCCGGCCGAACACGCTGGGGCCGGCGACGCTCACGGAGCTCGGCCAGACGCTCGACGCCCTGAAGGCGCGTGCCGCCGCCGGCGAGATCCAGGCGGTCGGCATCACTGGCAAGCAGTACATCCTCGCCGCCGGCGCGGATCTGTCGGACATCAGCAAGGTGGGCTCGCGCGACAACGCCCGCCTGATCGCGCAGCTCGGTCACAAGGTGCTCGGCGGGCTCAGCGAACTCGGCGTGCCGTCTTTCGCCTTCGTGAACGGACTGGCGCTCGGCGGCGGCCTGGAGATCGCACTGAACTCGACGTACCGCACGGTGGACGCGTCCGCGGCGGCGATCGCCCTGCCGGAGGTCTTCCTCGGCATCATCCCCGGCTGGGGCGGCGCCTACCTGCTGCCGAACCTCATCGGCATCGAGAACGCGCTCGAGGTCGTCATCTCGAACCCGCTCAAGCAGAACCGGATGCTGAAGCCGCAGCAAGCGTTCGACCTCGGGGTCGTCGACGCGATCTTCCCGGCCGCGAACTTCCTCGAGAACTCGCTCGCCTGGGCGGATGCCGTGCTCGGCGGCAAGAAGGTCGAGCGGAAGGACGAGCCCGGCAGGATCGAGCGGCTCACCAAGTGGCCGATCGCGATCAAGATGGCCCGCGGGATGCTCGAGTCGAAGATCGGCACCGTGCCGAAGTCGCCGTACGTGGCGCTGGACCTGCTCGACAAGGCGAAGAGCGGAACGAAGGCCGAGGGCTTCGCCCGGGAGGACGAGGCTCTCGCCGATCTCGTCACCGGTGACCAGTTCGCGGCGTCCATGTACGCCTTCGACCTCGTCCAGAAGCGCGCGAAGCGCCCGGTCGGCGCCCCCGACAAGGCGCTCGCGAAGAAGGTCACCAAGGTCGGCATCATCGGCGCGGGACTCATGGCGAGCCAGTTCGCGCTGCTCTTCGTCCGCAAGCTCCAGGTCCCCGTGCTCATCACCGACCTCGACCAGGCGCGCGTCGACAAGGGCGTCGCCTACATCCACGAGGAGATCGGCAAGCTCGAGGAGAAGGGCCGCCTGGACTCCGATGCGGCGAACAAGCTCCGCGCGCTCGTCACCGGCACGACCGACAAGAGCCTCTACGCGGACTGCGACTTCGTCATCGAGGCCGTGTTCGAGGAGGTCGGCGTCAAGCAGCAGGTGTTCGGCGAGATCGAGAAGATCGTCGCGGAGGACGCGATCCTCGCGACCAACACCTCTTCGCTGTCGGTGGAGGAGATCGGCTCGAAGCTCGCGCACCCCGAGCGCCTCGTCGGCTTCCACTTCTTCAACCCGGTCGCGGTGATGCCGCTGATCGAGATCGTGAAGACGCCGGCGACGACGGATGCTGCGCTCTCGACCGCCTTCGTGGTGGCGAAGGGCCTCGGCAAGAACGCCGTGCTCACCGCCGACGCTCCCGGTTTCGTCGTGAACCGCCTGCTCGCCAAGGTCATGGGCGAGGCGGCCCGCGCCGTCTACGAGGGCACGCCGGTCGCCGAGGTCGAGAAGGCGTTCGCGCCGCTCGGCCTGCCGATGGGCCCGTTCCAGCTCATCGACCTGGTGGGCTGGAAGGTCGCGGCGCACGTGCAGGACACCATGGTGCGCGCCTTCCCCGAGCGCTTCTACGCGAACGACAACTTCCACGCTCTCGCCGAGCTGGACGCCGTCGTCGAGAAGGACAAGGGCGGCCGTGTCACCGGCTGGACGAAACAGGCCGAGAAGGTCATCAAGCCCGCTCTCGGTAAGACGCCGGCATCGGCCGCGACGATCCTCCAGCGCGTGCAGGACGGCCTCGCGACCGAGATCAAGCTGATGCTGGACGAGGGCGTCGTGCCCGAGGTCGAGGACATCGACCTGTGCCTCATCCTGGGCGCCGGCTGGCCGTTCATCGACGGCGGCGCCTCGCCGTATCTCGACCGCGAGGGCGCCTCGGAGCGCGCCTTCGGCGGATCCTTCCACACCCCGCAGATCCGCGGCATCGAGAGCCGCTGACCCCCGCGAACGGGACCGCACCGGCCGGTGCGGTCCCGTTCCGCGTCTAACGATCTGCCTCAGGCTTCCGGAACAGCGGCACCAGCACCGTCAGGGCGCGTCTGCGCAACCCGATGGTGCAGGACTCCTCGCCGATGCGCTCCCCGTCGGCATACACGATCAGTCCCGGGGCGTCGATGTGCACGCGGCGCGCCCGAGCGGTCCTCACTTCGGGCAGGGCGAAGTGCCGCCCCTGCAGCAGCACAGGGAACACTCTCACCAGGCGCCGCCGAGAGAGCACTCCCACGGTGACGACGTCGAGCACCCCGTCGTCGGGCACGGCTCCTCGACACATCGGCATTCCGCCGCCGTAGCTCTCCGTGTTGCCCACCGCGATGAGGGTCCCGCGCGCCATCGTCGGCGCACCGTCATCGATCGTGATCCTGAAATCCGTCGGACGCAGGCGGATCAGCTCGATCAGCAGCGCCAGGTAGTAGCGCAACGCCCCCGGCGGCCAGCGCAGGCGATTCGTCCGGTCGCTCACCCGTGCGTCGAAGCCCAGCGCCGCGACCGTCAGGAACGGGGTCACGCGTGCCCCCGACCGCACTTCGCCGAGATCGATCTCCCGCGCGATGCCGGTGAACACCAGATCCACCGCGGCGGCGGGATCGCTGCGCGGCAGCTCGAGCGATCTGGCGAGATCGTTGCCGGTACCCGCGGGGACCAGCACCACCGGCACAGCCGCATCCGCGATCGCATCCAGGATGCCGGCGAGAGTTCCGTCGCCGCCGACCACCACAAGCGCCCGGGGTCGCTCGTTCACCGCCTGCGCGGCGAGCCGCTGCGCGTCCTGCGCAGACTCGCCGATGTACACGCGGACCTCGCTGCCTCGCTCGCGCAGTCGCGCGACCGCCCGCTCCGTCGCCTGGCGGCCCCTCCCCTTCCCCGCGAACGGGTTGGAGAGCACCGCGATGTGCTCGCCCATATCAGCCGATCTTAGCGATGAGGAGCAGCGCATCCGGCACCGCCGCCGCGGGCCGTTCCGGTGAGTCGCGTTTCCGCCACGCGGCCCTCCGGGTAACGCCCGAGGAACAGCGCATGAACACCCCTGGATACCGGCCTCGGACGTCATCGTGCGCACCGCGGAGAGGGCACAGTGGTGTCATGGACATGCTCCTCGCGATGATGGGCGGCAAGGGGATGTCGGGGCTGTTCAAGACCGGCACCGCGATCCTCACGACGCTGCTGGTCGTCCCTGCCCTGCTCAAGCTGTTCGTGGTCACGGTGGACGAGGGCTGGGCGGCGATCCGGACCCGGAACGGCAAGCCGATCATCCGGAACCGCCCGCAGCGCCGCCCGACCAACCGCGGCGGTGCCGTCGGCGAGGTCGTCGTGCTGGACCCCGGCTCGCACGGCGCCTTCCCCCTCTTCTACTGGTACAAGCTCATCGACGTTCGCTGCCGCGCCAGCGACCTCCCTGCACGGGAGATGACGGGGGCCAACGGCCACCAGCATCGCGTGCACGCGTCCTTCGAGTGGAGGCCGATCCCCACCGGCAGAGACCTGCGCGTGTTCGAGCTCGACGTGGTGAACGTGAAGGAGCGCGCGTCGAACATCGTGGGTGCGGCCCTGCGCGACGTGATCCGCGGTCACGGCGGTGCAGAGCTCCCCCACAACGACGAGATCAACACCCGAGTGATCGCCGCCAGCGCGGAAGAGGTGCGTCGCGCGTGCGGCGTGGAGCTCGTGCGGGTCATGGTCACGGGTGACGCCCTCACCGACGGCTACCTGCTCTCCACGGCGCTGCGGGATGCCGATCGCGGGGCGCAGGCCGTGGCCTCACTGCACGCACTGAACTGACGATTCACTGCCGACGTCGGCACCGCGGCGAGGACGGGCGCGCCCGGCTCTGAATCCGCTGTCAGTGCCGCTCGTGCAGAGGCAGGTCGATCGCGCCGGTCTCCCCGGCGTTGCGGGCGACGGGGATCCGGGTGCCGAGCACCTGCGCCACGACATCCTGCGCGATCTTCGACGCGGTGAGTCCGGCATCCGCCAGCACCTGCTCGCGCGAGGCATGATCGATGAACTCGTCCGGCAGACCCAGTTCGTCCACCGCGGTGTCGATGCCCGCTTCACGGAGCACCTGGCGCACACGCGTGCCGATGCCGCCGACGCGGATGCCGTCTTCCAGGGTGATCACGAGGCGGTGTCGGGCGGCGAGGGAGACCACCGACGGCTGCACCGGGATCGCCCAGCGCGGGTCGATGACGGTCGCGCCGATGCCCTGCGCGCGCAGTCGTTCGGCGACGTCCATGCCGAGCGCGGCGAACGGGCCGATGCCGACGATGAGCACGTCCTCGCCCTCGCCGCGGGCGAGCACGTCGACGCCGTCTTCCAGACGCTCGAGAGCGGGCAGCTCCGCGGCGACCTCGCCCTTCGGGAAGCGGATGACGGTGGGGGCGTCGTCGATCTCGACCGCCTCGTCCAGCGCCTCCTTGAGGCGGATGCCGTCACGCGGAGCCGCGATGCGGATGTGCGGCACGATCTGGAGCATCGCCAGATCCCACATGCCGTGGTGGCTCGGGCCGTCGGGTCCGGTGACCCCGGCACGGTCTAGCACGAAGGTGACGCCGGCGCGGTGCAGGGCGACGTCCATCAGCACCTGATCGAAGGCGCGGCCCATGAAGGTCGCGTAGACGGCGACGACGGGGTGCAGGCCGCCGTACGCGAGGCCTGCGGCGGATGCCACGGCGTGCTGCTCCGCGATGCCCACGTCGTAGACGCGGTCGGGGAACCGCTCCGCGAACGGCGCGAGGCCCGTCGGGCGCAGCATGGCGGCCGTCATCGCGATCACGTCGGACCGGCGCGCGCCCACCTCGACCAGTGCGTCTGAGAAGACGTCCGTCCACCCCTGTCCCCCGGAGGAGAGCGTCTCACCGGTTGTCGGGTCTATCCGCCCGACGGCATGGAACTGATCCGCTTCGTCATCGCGCGCGGGCTGGTAACCGCGGCCCTTCTCCGTGATCGCGTGCACGATGACCGGCGCGCCGTAGGACTTCGCGAGCTCGAGCGTCTCCAGCAGCGCGGGGAGGTCGTGCCCGTCCACCGGTCCGAGGTACTTGATGTCGAGGTTCGAGTAAAGGGCCTCGTTGTTCGTGAAGCGCGAGAGGAAGCCGTGGGTGCCGCCGCGGAGTCCGCGGTACATCGCGCGGCCCACCGGGCCGAAGGCGCGGAACAGGCGGTCGGACTTGCGGTGCAGGTCCTTGTAGGCCGCCGCGGTGCGCACCCGGTTCAGGTAGCGCGACATGCCGCCGATGGTCGGCGCGTAGGAGCGGCCGTTGTCGTTGACGACGATGACGAGGTTGCGGTCGTTGTCGTCGGAGATGTTGTTCAGCGCCTCCCACGTCATCCCGCCGGTGAGGGCGCCGTCGCCGACGACCGCGATCACGTGGCGGTCCGATCGGCCGGTGGCCGTGAGAGCACGGGAGATGCCGTCCGCCCAGCTCAGCGAGCTGGAGGCGTGCGAAGACTCCACGACGTCGTGCGGGCTCTCGCCACGCTGCGGATACCCGGCGAGCCCGCCCCGCACCCGCAGGGCGGAGAAGTCCTGGCGGCCGGTGAGCAGCTTGTGCACATACGACTGATGGCCGGTGTCGAAGATGAACGGGTCGTCCGGCGAGGAGAACACGCGGTGCAGGGCGATCGTGAGCTCGACGACGCCGAGGTTCGGGCCGAGGTGCCCGCCGGTGCGGGAGACGTTCTCGACGAGGAACTCGCGGATCTCCGCGGCGAGCTCGACCAGCTGCGCCTCGGTCAGTGCGTCGAGGTCACGGGGTCCTGAGATGCTCGGAAGAATGGGCATCTGCACCTCCTCACAGGCTCCGTTGCGGCATCCGATTTCCGGTTCGGATGCCTCTGGAATCCTATCGTGCCCGTCCGGGAATCCCCGGTGAGCGGATGGGCCTTGACACGCAGAAGGGGCCCGGGTCCGAAGACCCGAGCCCCTCCCGACGACGGTGGATCAGACCAGCGAACGGAGGACGTACTGCAGGATGCCGCCGTTGCGGTAGTAGTCGGCCTCACCAGGCGTGTCGATGCGGACGACCGCGTCGAACTCGACGACCTGCTTGCCCTCGGGCGACTCGTCGCTCGGGGTGGCGGTGACGTGGACCGTCTTCGGGGTGACGCCGTTGTTGAGCTCCTCGAGACCGGTGATCGAGACGATCTCGGTGCCGTCGAGGCCCAGCGACTCCCAGCTCTCGCCGGCGGGGAACTGCAGCGGGACGACGCCCATGCCGATGAGGTTCGACCGGTGGATCCGCTCGAAGCTCTCGGTGATGACGGCCTTAACGCCCAGCAGGCTGGTGCCCTTGGCCGCCCAGTCGCGCGAGGATCCGGAGCCGTACTCCTTGCCGCCGAAGACGACGAGCGGGGTGCCCTGCTCGGCGTAGTTCATGCAGGCGTCGTAGATGTACGACTGCGGGCCGCCCGGCTGGGTGAAGTCACGGGTGAAGCCGCCCTCGACGACCTGGCCGTTGTTGACGGCGGAGACCATGAGGTTCTTCAGGCGGATGTTCGCGAACGTGCCGCGGATCATCACCTCGTGGTTGCCGCGACGCGAGCCGAAGGAGTTGAAGTCCTTGCGCTCGACGCCGTGCTCCTCGAGGTACTTCGCGGCGGGCGTACCCGGCTTGATGTTGCCGGCCGGCGAGATGTGGTCGGTGGTGACCGAATCGCCGAGCGTCGCCATCACGCGCGCGCCCTGGATGTCCTTCACCGGGGTGAGCTCCATCGTCATGCCGTCGAAGTACGGAGCCTTGCGCACGTAGGTCGAGTTCTCGTCCCACTGGAAGGTCGCGTCGTCGGGCGTGGGCAGGCTCCGCCAGCGCTCGTCGCCGTCGAACACCGTCGCGTACTGCTTGATGAACTGGTCGCGCGAGATCGCGGAGTCGACGATCTCCTGCACCTCGTCCGGCGTGGGCCAGATGTCCTTCAGGAACACGTCGTTGCCGTCGGTGTCCTTGCCGAGCGGGTCGGTGTCGAAGTCGAAGTGCATCGAGCCGGCGAGGGCGTAGGCGATGACCAGCGGCGGGCTCGCCAGGTAGTTCATCTTCACGTCGGGGCTGATGCGACCCTCGAAGTTGCGGTTTCCGGAGAGAACCGCGGTGACCGCGAGGTCGTGCGAGTTGATCGCCTCCGACACCTCCTCGATCAGCGGGCCCGAGTTGCCGATGCAGATGGTGCAGCCGTAGCCGACCGTGTAGAAGCCGAGGCCCTCGAGGTCCTTGTCCAGACCGGACTTCTCGTAGTAGTCGGTGACGACCTTCGAGCCGGGGCCGAGGGTGGTCTTGACCCACGGCTTCTGCTTGAGGCCCTTCTGCAGGGCCTTGCGCGCCACGAGACCGGCGGCGATCATCACCGACGGGTTGGACGTGTTGGTGCACGAGGTGATCGCGGCGAGAGTGACAGCGCCGTTGTCAAGGATGTACTTCTCGCCGGCGGGCGTGGTCACGGGCACAGGCTTGGAGGCGTGCGCCGGGGCGCCGCTGTTGATGTGCACCGGGCGCGTGGTCGGCTCCTCCTCGCCGGGGACCTGACCCGGGTCGGATGCCGGGAAGGAGTGCTTCGACTCGAGGTCGACGATGTCGTCCGAGGTGGAGGCGGACGCGTAGTTCAGGATGTCCTGCTCGAACTGCGCCTTCGCCTCGGAGAGGAGGATGCGGTCCTGCGGGCGCTTCGGGCCGGCGATCGACGGCACGACGGTGCCGAGGTCGAGCTCGAGGTACTCGCTGAAGACGGGCTCGTGGGAGGGGTCGTGCCAGAGCTTCTGCTCCTTGGCGTACGCCTCGACCAGCGCGACGGCCTCCTCGCTGCGGCCGGTGAGGCGCAGGTACTCGAGGGTCACGTCGTCGATCGGGAAGATCGCGGCGGTGGAGCCGAACTCCGGCGACATGTTGCCGATGGTGGCGCGGTTCGCGAGCGGCACCGAGGCGACGCCCGCGCCGTAGAACTCGACGAACTTGCCGACGACGCCGTGCTTGCGCAGCAGGTCGGTGATCGTGAGGACGACGTCGGTCGCGGTGACGCCGGCCGGGATCTCGCCGGTGAGCTTGAAGCCGACGACGCGCGGGATGAGCATCGACACCGGCTGGCCGAGCATCGCGGCCTCGGCCTCGATGCCGCCGACGCCCCAGCCGAGCACGCCGAGGCCGTTCACCATGGTGGTGTGCGAGTCGGTCCCGACGCAGGTGTCGGGGTAGGCGCGCAGGACGCCGTCGACGGTGCGGTCGTAGATGACCTTGGCCAGGTGCTCGATGTTGACCTGGTGGACGATGCCCGTGCCGGGCGGGACGACCTTGAAGTCCTGGAAGGCGGTCTGGCCCCAGCGCAGGAACTGGTAGCGCTCGCCGTTGCGCTCGTACTCGATCTCGACGTTGCGCTCGAGGGCGTTCTCGGTGCCGAAGAGGTCGGCGATGACCGAGTGGTCGATGACCATCTCGGCGGGCGAGAGCGGGTTGATCCGGTTCGCGTCGCCGCCGAGTGCCGTGACGGCCTCGCGCATCGTGGCGAGGTCGACGATGCAGGGCACGCCGGTGAAGTCCTGCATGACCACGCGGGCGGGCGTGAACTGGATCTCGGTGTTCGGCTCGGCCGCGGCATCCCACGACCCGAGCGCCTCGATCTGCGCCTTCGTGACGTTCGCGCCGTCCTCGGTGCGCAGCAGGTTCTCCAGGAGCACCTTGAGGCTGAAGGGGAGCTTGTCGAAACCGGGCACCGTGTCGATGCGGAAGATCTCGTAGTCGGTGCTGCCGACCGTCAGGGTGCTCTTGGCACCGAAGCTGTTCACCGTGGACACGAATCCGTCTCCTTCTATTCGGATGGGAGCGACAGGCGACTCCATCTTGCTCGCCGACGGCGTGCCGCGGCTAGCAAGGCGGACCTAACCAGTCTGCGCCTTCCGGCTTCTCGACAGAAGCCGCAGATTTATCTTGATATCGAGATAAATCTATCACGCCTCAGGTGCAGCATCCGCACCGGACGCGCGCGGATAGAGAGCACGGACGACGAGCCAGGTGACGGCGATCATGGGTGCGAACAGCGGCAGCCCCATGATCAGCTTCAAGGTTCCGAGGGCGGTGACCTCGCCGGCGAGGTACAGCGGGAGCTGCACGGCCAGTCGCGCGAAGAACAGCGCGGCCCACGCGACGCCGAGCCAGAGGAAGGCGCGGCGCTTGCGCCGATCCTGACGCCATGCCGTGCCCTCCCCCATCAGGAAGCCGACGGCGAGTCCGATCAGCGACCACCCGATGAGCGCGGACACGAGCAGCACGGTGCCGTATGCGGCGTTCGTGATGAGGCCGGGGACGAAGTTGTCCTGCCCCCGGCCGGTCCAGAGGGCGAGACCCGCCGCGGCCCCAGCGGCGACGAGGCCGCCGATCGCGGCGGACGGCGGTGACTTCTGGATGAGCCGGACGACCGTGAACACCGCGGCGAGGCCGACGGAGACGCCGAGCGCGAGGATCAGCGGCTCCGGCGTGATCGTGAAGAGGATCACGAACGCGAGGCTGGGCAGCACCGATTCGAGGATGCCGCGCCATCCGCCCATGGCGGACCAGACGACCTTGTGCGTGCTCGCACTGTCGGCGGGGTCCAGCCCCGCGCGACGGGCGGCCCCGCCGAGGGCGGCGCCGATCAGCTCCGAGGCGCTCTGGTCGCGCTCGGCGTCCGGTCCGGGGGCGCTCACGCCGAACCCGGCGTGGCCGGCATCTTCAGCGGGATGAGGTCGCGGGGCGGCATCGGGGCGCCGCCGCGGACGACGACGATGGAGCGGAACAGGTCCTCGACCTTGGCTGCGGCCTCGAGGTCGGATGCCGCGGCGCCGCCGATCACGCCGCGGAGGAACCACCGCGGGCCGTCGATGCCGATGAATCGGGCGAGTCGCAGCTCCGAACCCTCGCTCGCCGGAGCGGGGACCTCGGCGAGGAGCTCCTTGCCGAGCGGGCCCTCGCGCTCTTCGACGCGGCCGCCCTGCGCCCGCACCTGATCGCGCAGCTGCACGCGGGTCTCATCCCAGAGCCCACCCGAACGGGGAGCCGCGAACGGCTGCACCTGCAGCGAGGAGTCCGCATAGTCGAGTCCCACCGCGACGATGCGCTTGGTCTGCTCCTCCACCTCGAGGCGCAGATTCAGGCCCTCGCGGGGAAGGATCTTGATGCCGCCGAGGTCGATGTACGGCCGGACCGGGTTCGCCTCGGAGTCGTCGAACGGCCCCTCGGTGGCCCGGTTCTCGGGTGCCGACTTCGAAGGGGTGACGCTGTTGTCAGTCATTGCTCTTTCCTGCCTGGTATCCGGTGGATCCGAATCCGCCTTCGCCGCGAACGCTCTCGGGCAGCTCGTCCACCGGGAGGAACACGGCGCGCGCGACCGGCATGACGATCAGCTGCGCGATGCGGTCGCCGACCGCCACATCGTACGTGCTCCGCATGTCCGTGTTGATCAGGCTCACCTTGATCTCGCCGCGGTATCCGGCGTCGACCGTCCCCGGCGAGTTCACGATGGAGATCCCGTGCTTCGCCGCGAGTCCGCTGCGCGGCACCACGAAGGCGGCGTATCCGTCGGGAAGGGCGATGCGCACGCCGGTCGCGACGAGGGCGCGCTCCCCCGGCTCCAGTCGCACGGCCTCCGCGGCCACCAGGTCCGCTCCGGCGTCGCCGGGGTGGGCGTAGCCGGGCACCACGACCTGACCCTCGAGCACAGGGGCGATAATGGGGACATCAACGGAATCAGTCACCCCAAGAGGCTAATGCAGAACCCCGCCCCCGAGTCACGGTCGCGCTACCGCGAACGGCTCTCGCCGAGCCTGTGGCTGCTGGTGACCGTCGCCCTGGCCGGACCCATGGTCGCCCTGATCTTCGTGCCGGTCGGCTCGACCGTCGCCCTCGTCGCCGGCGCTGCCGTGTCCGCCGCCCTGGTCGCCGCCTTCATCTGGGTGACGCCCGTGGTGTCGGTGGAAGGGTCGGTGCTGCGTGCGGGGCGCGCCCGCATCGACGTGCGCCACCTCGGAGAGCCGGTCGACCTCACCGGCGACGAGGCCAGGCATGCCCGCGGCCCTGGCCTCCCGGCACGAGGCTGGCACCTCATCAGGGGCGGCATCGACGGTCTCGTCGTGGTGCCGAACGTCGACCAGGACGATCCCGTCGACGTCTGGACGATCTCCTCGCGCACGCCGGACCGGCTGGCTGCCGCCATCCGCGCTGCGCGCGGCTGACCCGCGTCGACCCACGGGAACGACAACGCGCCCCTGACCAGGAGGTCGGGGGCGCGGCAGGTGTCGCTCAGGGATGCGCTCAGGCAGCGCACTCCTTGCAGATGGGGCCCGAGGCATCTTCGTGGTCGAGCTGGGAGCGGTGCTTCACCAGGAAGCAGCTCATGCAGGTGAACTCGTCCTGCTGCGCGGGCAGCACGACGACGTCGAGCTCGAGGTCGGAGAGGTCGGCACCCGGGAGGTCGAAGCTGGACGGGTTGTCCGAGTCCTCGTCCCCCGTCGAGCCGGACAGCTTGTCCGGCACACGCTCCTTGAGGGCTTCGATCGACTCGGAGTCGTCTTCACTCTTGCGGGGAGCGTCGTAATCGGTTGCCATGTGGTAGATCTCCACTTTCATGGTGCGAGTGGGTTTGGTATGCCGCAGGGTTCGGCGGCCATAGTTTGCATGACCAGAAGCACATTTGCAAATGCCCGTGGGTGCGCCAGTGCAAACTCGCGGCACGCCCAGCGTATTCCCGGCCGTGGCGCGGGCGGCGTGACACCATGAACGGACACCCATCAGAGGGGCATTCGCATGGAAAACGTCACCATCGTCGGCACTGAAGCAGGAGTCCTCGTACTCGCGACCGAGTCGGGCGAACGGTTCGGGCTGCCCATCGACGACGTGCTGCACCGCGAGATCCGCCGTGCCACCCGTCAGAGCGAGCCTGTCACTCAGCGTCTCGCGGCGAGTCCGCGCGACATCCAGGCCCAGATCCGCGCCGGGCTCACCGCCCCCGAGGTCGCCGAGCTGCTCGGCATCAGCGTCGACGACGTCACCCGCTTCGAAGGTCCGGTGCTCGCGGAGCGCGAGCACATCATCGGCCAGGCCCTCGCCGTCCCGGTGCTCATCGGCAGCGAGGTCGAACCCGACGCCCAGCCGACCTTCGGCACCGCCATCCGCGCGAAGCTCGCCGAGGTCGAGGCCTCTGCGGAGCGCTGGGCGAGCTGGAAGGAGGAGTCCGGCTGGATCGTCAAGCTGGAGTTCACCGCGAACGATGTCGATCACGACGCGCGCTGGAGCTTCGACCCGCGGCGCAGCGCGCTGTCGCCGCTGAACGCCGACGCCACGCAGCTCTCCCGCCAGGGCTCCCTCCCCGAGGGACTCATCCCCCGCCTCCGCGCCGTCGAGTCCGAGCGCACCTCCCCGTACAAGGATGAGAGCCGGTTCGACTCCGGTGCCTTCGGCCCCCGCCTGGTCCCCGCCCCGGACGCGGACGCCGAGGAGCCCCCGCGCGCCGAGCGCTCAGGCGCCGCCGTGCAGGAGGCGGCGATGAACCGCGCACCCGAGCAGCAGACGACCAGCCCGGAGACCGCCGATCTGCTCGAGGCCCTCCGTCGTCGCCGCGGCCAGCGCGAGACCGCGCCGATCCTCGAGGACTTCGAAGAGGACTCGGCTCCCAGCCCCATCCACCTGTTCGACGCCTTCGACTCCGACGACGAGCAGGAGGAGGAGCCGAAGCCGGAGCCCGAGCCCGCTGCGGAGAGCAGTGCCCGCCGTCGTCGCCGCAATGCGATGCCGTCCTGGGATGAGATCGTCTTCGGCGCACGCACCGACGAGTAGCCGGCGCCTCGACGCCCGCTCGGTGCGCCTCCCCCCGCCTCAGCGCGCGAAGGCTCCGAAACGCAGCAGCGGGACCTGACGCTCCTCCGGCGTGATGCCGCCGTGCTGTCCGATCATGCCGCGACTGCGCTGATCTGCGGCGGTCCCGTCGTACACGGCGCCGTTCCCCCGCGCGACGACCAGCAGGTCGCCGATGCGGGATGCCGCGGCATCCGTCACCGCCGGTCCGAAGAGGCCGGCGGCGATCGCCTCGTCTCTCGTGCCGACGTCGGCGAGGCCGTCGAGATCGCGGCGCCAGCGCGCCAGCACGGCGGCGGCATCCGCATCCGGCTCGAGGTAGGCGTGCAGCATCCGCGGTTCACCGCCGACATGGCGGACGCCCTCGAGGTGGCCGGCATCCAGGACCACCTGCCTGTGCTCCGGCACGTCGACCATCCCGTGGTCCGATGTCACGAGGACGCCGACGCCGTCCGGCACCGTCCGGCTGAGCGCGGCATCGATGTCCTCCAGGGCCGACACCCACCGGGACGAGGCGATCCCGTGCTTGTGGCCCGCCTTGTCGGCTTCGGGGAGGTAGCAGTACACCACCGATCCGGGGTTGCGGGCGGCGAGCTCGTAGGCCGCCTCGACGCGCTCGGCCGGGGTGCGGGCGGCGACGAAGTCGGCGCCGCGCAGGGTCGCCCTGGTGAACCCGCTGTCGGCGTAGGCGGCGACGCCGACGGCGAAGGCGGGGCGGCCCTCCTGACGCGCACGCTCGAAGATCGTCGGCGACGCCTGCCAGGTGGCCGGATCCAGCCCTTCCGACTCCCAGCCCGTGAGCTGGTTGACGAGGATGTCCCGCGAGGGATCCAGCACCCGGTAGCCGACGAGACCGTGCGCACCGGGCCACGCGCCCGTGAGGATGCTGGTGAGCGCTGCGGCCGTGGTCGAGGGGAACACCGAGTGCGCGACGTCCTTCTTCGCCATTCCCGCCGTCAGCGTGCGCGCGTGGCCGGCGTGCGTGCGGAGGCCGATCACTCCCAGCCCGTCGATCAGCACCAGCACCACGGAGGTCGCGCGCGGGAGGGTGGGCGACTCGCCGCGCAGCGCGGCGAACAGGTCGTCCGCCACCCCGACGACGCTCCGGGCTGTCGGCGACTCGGACGGTAGCATGAGGGACATCCGAGCCAGTCTGACACAGGCTCCCGAAAGCCCTCCGTCACGCACCATTCAGGATGTCCATGCCGAAGACCCCGCCGCCCGAGCTCGCCCCGGAGAGAATCCAGGACATCGACCTCGAGAGCGAGATGCAGGGCTCGTTCCTCGAGTACGCGTACTCCGTCATCTACTCGCGCGCTCTCCCCGACGCCCGCGACGGCCTCAAGCCCGTGCAGCGCCGCATCCTGTATCAGATGTCGGAGATGGGCCTGCGGCCCGACCGCGGGCATGTCAAGAGCGCTCGCGTCGTCGGCGAGGTGATGGGGAAGCTGCACCCGCACGGCGACTCCGCGATCTACGACGCGCTCGTCCGTCTGGCCCAGGACTTCGCGCTGCGCGTGCCCCTCGTCGACGGCCACGGCAACTTCGGCTCCCTCGACGACGGGCCCGCCGCGGCCCGCTACACCGAGGCCCGCCTCGCCGCTCCCGCGATCGCGCTGACCGAGAACCTCGACGAGGACGTCGTCGACTTCGTCCCGAACTACGACGGACAGTTCCAGCAGCCCGCCGTGCTTCCGGCGGCGTTCCCGAACCTGCTCGTCAACGGCGCCAGCGGCATCGCCGTCGGCATGGCGACGAACATGGCCCCGCACAACCTCATCGAGGTCGTGGCCGCCGCCACGCACCTTCTGGAGAACCCGGACGCCACCACCGAAGAGCTGATGGAGTTCGTCCCGGGACCCGACTTCCCCTCGGGCGGCATCCTGATGGGCCTCGACGGCGTCAAGGACGCCTACACGACCGGCCGCGGCGCCCTGAAGGTGCGCGGCAAGGTCTCGGTCGAGCCGCTCGGGCCCCGCCGCACCGGCATCATCGTGTCGGAGCTGCCGTACATGGTCGGTCCGGAGCGACTGATCGAGAAGATCCGCGACGCCGTGCAGTCGAAGAAGCTGCAGGGCATCAGCGACGTCACCGACCTCACCGACCGCAACCACGGCCTGCGCGTGGCGATCGGCATCAAGACCGGTTTCGACCCGAACGCCGTGCTCGAACAGCTCTACCGGCTCACCCCGCTGGAGGACTCCTTCAGCATCAACAACGTCGCGCTCGTCGAGGGTCAGCCCCGTACGCTCGGGCTCAAGGAGATGCTCAGCGTCTACGTCGGGCACCGTCTCGAGGTCATCACGCGCCGCAGCCGCTACCGCCTCGCCCGCCGCGAGGAGCGTCTGCACCTCGTCGAGGGCCTCCTCATCGCGATCCTCGACATCGACGAGGTCATCCAGGTCATCCGCTCCTCCGATGACTCCGAGCAGGCCCGCACCCGCCTGCGCTCGGTGTTCGATCTCAGCGAGCTGCAGGCCGAGTACATCCTCGAGCTGCGGCTGCGCCGCCTCACGAAGTTCTCGCGCATCGAGCTGGAAACCGAGCGGGACGCGCTGCGCGCCGAGATCGCGCGCCTGCAGGAGCTGCTCGCCAGCCCGGCGCTGCTGCGTGCCGCCGTGGCGTCGGAGCTGCATGCCGCGGCCGACGCCTACGGCACCCCGCGACGCACGCTCCTGATGAACGCCGCACCCCCGAAGCAGCGCGCCGCGAAGGGCGCCGTCGACCTCCAGATCGCCGACGCGCCGACGATGCTCGTGCTCTCCACGACGGGGCGCGCCGTGCGCGTCGACCTCGCCGAAGGACAGGAGCTCACGGTGCCGGCGCGCCGCAGCAAGCACGACGCGATCCTCGCCACCGTGGAGACGACCGTCCGCGCCGAACTGGGCGCCCTCACCAGCGCCGGCCGCGTGGTACGCTTTTCCCCCGTCGACCTGCCCTCGGTGCCTTCGACCTCCGTGCAGCTCGCCGCCGGCACGCCGCTGCGCGACTACCTCGGCATCGCGACGAAGGGCGAGCGCATCCTCGGCTTCGTGCGCTTCGACAGCGACACGCCGATCGCCCTGGGCACGGCGCAGGGCACGGTCAAGCGGATCGTGCCCTCCGCGCTCCCCGTGCGCCCCGACCTCGAGGTCATCGGCATGAAGCCGGGCGACAGCGTGGTGGGTGCGGCGGAGGCGCCGGACGACGCGGAACTCGTCTTCGTCACGACGGATGCGCAGCTGCTGCACTTCTCCGCCTCCTCGGTCCGTCCGCAGGGAGCGCCGGCCGGCGGCATGGCGGGCATCAAGCTCGGCGCGAACGCCTCGGTGCTGTTCTTCGGCGCCGTCGATGCCGACGCGGATGCGGTCGTCGCCACGGTCTCCGGAGGCGAGAGCATCCTGCCTGGCACGGATCCCGGGCGCGCCAAGGTGTCGGCCTTCGCGGAGTATCCGGCCAAGGGACGCGCGACCGGCGGCGTCCGCGCGCACGCGTTCCTGAAGGGAGAGGATCGTCTGACGGTCGCGTGGGTCGGCCGGTCGCCGGCGCAGGCCGTGGATCCGACCGGCGCCGTGCGCAAGCTGCCCGAGCCTGGCGCGCGACGCGACGCCTCCGGTCAGCCCATCGACGGCGTGATCGGCAGCATCGGCCGCACCATCATCTGACGCACGTCTGACCCCGAGCAGCCTGCGGTCAGTCCTCTGGCTGCTCGGCCTCCTCTCCGAGACGATCGAGCCCCTCCGCGATGACCGTCGCCACCGTGCGGGCGTGAGTGCCGTCGGGGTCGAGATCGGGGTCGAGAACCGTAACCGATGCGCCCCAGGCGCGGGGTGCGGCGAGCCGGAGGAAGGCGATCAGCTCGTCGGGGGTGAGACCGCCGGGATCCGGGCTGTCCACGGCGGGCATGTGCTCCGGGTCGAGGACGTCGACATCGACCTGAAGCCAGAAGCCGCGCTCGAGGCCCGGGGAGTCGAGGATCCGCGACGCGGCACGAGCGCCCCCGTGCAGAATGATCTGATCCGCGGGGATCGTGAGGGCGATCGCGGCTGTCACCTCCTCGAGGAAGTCGTCGTCTCGACGGCATCCGACGTGCGCGGTCGCGGCCGGATCGAAGTAGGGCCCGAGGCCGTCGATGTCCGCGATCTCCGGAAGATGGCGTCCGATCGCGGCCGCGAGGTCCTCCCCCGCGAGCGCTCCGATGGCGGCGCTGTTGCCGGGGTTCCGGAAATCGGTGTGGCCGTCGACGTGCACGAGTCCGCCGCCGCCGCTCACCCGTGCCGCGAGGCCCGCCGCGACCACGAGGCTGCAGTCCCCGCCGAGGACGAGCGGGGCATGCCCGCCGCGTCGCAGCTCGACGAGGCGCGGGGCGAGCCGGCGGGCGTGCTCGACGATGGCGTCCTGATTGCGCAGGGTGCCCACGGGTCGCCCTGGATCATCGACATAACGGCCGGGGAGCACGACGCCGGCCTCGACGGCGCCCCGCCGGAGCAGGACGTGATGCAGGCCGGCCTCCCGCAGGGCCTCCGGGGCCTTCGCGGTGCCGGGCACCGCCCCGGGGACGGGAGGCCGGAGACCCAGGTTCGTCGGGGCGGAGACGATCGCGATCATCGTCCCATCCTGCGGCGGATCAGAGCCGCAGGGCGAGCACGTTCGCGGTGAGTCCGGCAGCCGTGCCGCACAGGATCACGGTGTCCCCCGCGCCGATCCGGCCGGAATCGAGGGCGCGGGCGAGCATGAACGGCACGGATGCCGACACCATGTTCCCGAACGAGGCGACCTCGTCCATGCGACGGTCGGCGGGGATGCCGAGGCGGTCGAGCATCGGCCCCAGAGCCGCCGAGGCCTGGTGCGGCACCCACAGCGCGACATCGTCGTAGGCGAGGCCCGAGGATGCGTGGAAGGCGTCGAAGAAGTCCGGCAGCACACGCATCATCCCCAGCAGCGCCCGGCGTCCGTCCATGTCGAAGAGGTAGTCGGCGGGGTCGGCATCCGCGTACCGCTGTGCGGGCGAGTGCGAGAGACCGCCGCGGATCTCGGTGTCGTGCGCGTACGCCGGCCAGGTCCGCTGGGCGCTCGCGATCACCCCGCGGGCCGGATCCTCCGATCGGCGCAGCACGACAGCCGCGGCGGCGTCGCTGAACAGCTCGAAGCTCTCCTTATGACCGGGATTGAGGAATCGCGTCCCGACGTCGCCGGAGAACACGAGGATCGTCTCGTGCGCTCCCGCCTCGAGGAACCGGGAGGCCACGTCGAGGGCGGTGATGAAGCTCGTGCACGTCGAGTTGACGTCGAAGGCCGCGGCATGGCCGGTGAGCGTGAGGCGTTCGAGCACGAGCGCCGCCGTGCACGGGATCGGCTGGATGCCGGCGGCGGAGGCTCCGATCACGAGGTCCACCTCGTCTGCGGCGACCCCCGCGTGCTCCAGCGCGCGCTCGCACGCACCGGCGAGCATGTCGAGGTGGGAGACGTGATCCTCTATCCGATAGCGCACCTCCTCACCGAATCGCACCGTGCGCTCCGGGAGCATGGTCCCCCACCCTGCGATCTCACAGCGCCGCATCGCCGTCCTCCCTCCACGTCCGCGCCACCCGGCGCAGCTTCACCGTCCCGTCGTGCGCGTACGGCGCCCAGTCGATCATCGGATGCTCGCAGCCCAGACGGTGGGCCAGCACGTCGATCTCCGCCTGCACGCTGCTGCGGCTGCGGTCGTCGAGCACGTCGAGCGCGATCTCGAGTCGTGACGGGCCGGTCTGCACGACGCGGTACTCGTCGAACCCCTCGGCGTACAGCAGCGCCCTGCTGACGAGGTCGGCGAACACCGGCACGGTCCGCCCGTCGAGCCCGCGGAGCAGCAGGATGTCCCCCTCGCGCCCCTCGATCCGCTCGATCGCCGTGAGGGCGCTGCCGCAGGCGCACGGCGTCGCCCGAGTGCGGAGCACGTCGCCGAGCCGATAGCGGACGATGGGCTGGGCCCGCCGCCGCAGGTCGGTGACGATCGGCGTGAAGCGTCCCTCTCCGAGCTCCTCCCGCTCGAACAGCACGCTGTCCTCGTTGAGATGGAGCACCCCGTGGTCGCAGGTGTGCGCGAGGAATCCCTCAGTGCACTGGTAGAGCTGGTGCAGGAACGGCTGTCGCAGGGCGGTGGCGATGCGACGCTCGTCGGCGATCTCCAGCACCTCCGCGACCGCATACACCCTCTCCGGCATCGCATCGAGGCGGCCGTCCTCGACGGCGCGGGCGATCATCCGGAGCACGGAGGGCGGGGCCACGAGGATCGTCGGCCGGTACGCCTGCAGCCGGTCGACGTTCTCGTCCATGTCGGCGTAGACGTCGAAGTAGGAGAACGACACCGCCCGGGAGCCGACGGACTCGTACAGGCTGTTGTCGGCGCGCAGGAACAGTGCGATGCGGTGGCCGAGCAGCCGCCGGCGCGGCAGCGTGCGCGCCAGCACCGTGCCGACCCACGCGTCGCGCTCCGCCGCGCTGACCACGAACAGCCCGCGGTGCCCGCTGGTGCCGCTGGAGAGGCCGACCGAGTTCTTCCCCAGGTCCGCATCGAAGTCGCGCGAGCGCTCGTTGGCGATCGCCAGCGCCAGCGCCTCGTCGCGACGCACGCCGACGGTGTTCATCACATCGAAGTGCGCCATCATGACGCTCTTGTCCATCACCGGGAGCTCCATGAAGCCGCGAGTCGCGAGCAGTCCGCGGAAGTACGGGGAGCGCCGCCCGAGGAACCGCAGGTGACGGCGCAGCAGGCGTCGCTGGCGCCGCGCCACCGCGGCGCGCGTGCGCAGCGGTCGCAGCCACCGTACGGCCGCGAACTCCCCCAGCATCCGCATGCGCCCCATCAACTCAGCAGCTCCCGGTCACCCAGCGGATCGTGGCTGCAGACGATGCGGATGCCGGCGTCCGCCAGCGCACGCAGCATCGCCGCGGTCTGCCGGTACCGCTCCGGGTTGTGCTGCACGAGTCGCGGAAGGGTCCGCATCCGCCCCGCCTCCTCGAGCAGGTCGCTTCCCCAGGCCGCATCGCCAGCGAGGAGCACGCGCTCCTCGATGAGCGCACCGACATGACCGTCGGCATGCCCCGGCAGGTCGAGCACGAGATACGAGCCGTCGCCGAGGAGGTCGGCGGCACGCAGGGGCACGCCGGCCACGTCCGTCGTCCGGAAGTCGTCCGGACCGAGCACGGTGCGCGCGGCCGTCTCGAACCAGGCGGGAAGCAGGCCGGTGAGCACGCCGGTGCGCGGCCGGGGGTCGGCGAGCGTCCGCAGCGTCCCCTCGGTGAACACGAACGTCGCGGACGGGAACCGGCGCACCCCGCCGACGTGATCCGGGTGCAGGTGCGAGAGCACGACGTGCGTCACGGATGCCGGCTCGACGCCGTCCGCCTCCAGCTGCGCGGCCACGTCGTCGACCTCGTCCACGATCGGCGGCAGCAGCCGGCGGTACACCGCTCCGCGCCAGCCGGCCCCCCAGTCACCGGTGGCGTAGCCCGTGTCGAACAGGACGCGACGGCCGCCGGGAGCGTCGTAGAGGAAGACCCCTGAGGGGAACTGGCGGACGCCCCGAGGCGCGCCGTGGAACATCCTGCCGAGGTCGTGGGAGGTCCGGCCGCAGGTGAGATGCCGGAGCCGCCCGGTCACGCCGCCGCCCTCAGGTGCGCGGCGACCCGGGCGAGCGCCTCGTCGAGGGAGACCTCCGGCCGATAGCCGAGCTCCGCCTTCGCCCGGGAGATGTCGAGAGTCTGCGAGAAGGCGATCGTGCTGAGCGTGTACCGGGTCAGCGGTGGTTCCGGCCGGCCGGGGAGCACGGTGAAGATCCCCTCCAGAGCGGATGCAGCCGCCCACGCCGCCCTGCGGTTCATCGGCCGCAGACGGGGCGTGAGCCCCAGCTGCTCGAGCAGCCCCGTCAGGAGATCGCGGAACGCCCGCGGCTCGTCGTTCGTGATGTTGTAGACGCCGCCGGCGGGATCCCCCTCC
The DNA here is from genome assembly GCF_011752045.1 of Microbacterium hydrocarbonoxydans. GTDB lineage: Bacteria > Actinomycetota > Actinomycetes > Actinomycetales > Microbacteriaceae > Microbacterium. The sequence continues at coordinate 337,382 of NZ_JAAKXW010000001.1, read as the reverse complement.
GTGAGGGCGAGCCGCAGCGCGGCCGCGGCGTTCTCCACCGCGGTCACGTCGATGACGTTGCGCCCGCCGTGGAACAGCGGCACCCCGATGCGCCGGTGCACGTCGAGCAGTCGGGGCAGGAGGCTCGGGTCGCCGGGTCCGATGAGGCCGCGAGGGCGGACGATCACGAGCTCGCCGATCACCCCGGAGCGCAGGGCGTCCTGCAGAAGACGCTCGGCGGCGATCTTGGAGCGGATGTAGCCGTTGAGACGGTTGCCCTCGTCGACCTGACTCTCGCGGATGGCGACGCGATCACGGGCGGCCGAGTAGATGCTCGGCGAGGAGACGTGCACGATCCGCCGTGCACCGTTCCTGCGCGCGAAGGCGACGACATGGGCCGTGCCCTCGATGTTCGCCTCGCGGAACTCCCGCCACGCGCCCCAGGGGGTGGACAGCGCGGCGCAGTGGATGACAGCGTCCACCGGCAGATCGACAGCGGGCAGAACCGCCAGAGCGCCGGGGACGCGGTGCGCGGCATCCGCCACCCTGGCCAGGGCCTCGACGTTCCGCCCGGCCGCGAACGCCTCGACGCCGTGCGCCCGAAGATCGCGCACGACGTTGCCGCCGAGGAACCCGCTCGCCCCCGTCACCAGCACACGGGCTCCGGACATGGACTTCACCCTAGCGGCCCTCGTCCGCCGGGACGCGCATCGCCGTGCCGCGGCGTGAGTCCCCGTAGGGTGGTCGCGTGCGGATCGCCATGGTCACCGACTACTACCTGCCGACGCTCGGCGGCGTGCAGACCGTGATCAAGGCGCATCGGGAGGCGCTGGAGCACGACGGGCACGAGGTGACCGTCTTCTCCCCTCTCGCCCATCCCAGCACGGACCCCGGCGTGGTGCGGCTGCCGACCGCCCGGCTCTTCGCACCGGACGGCTACCCGTTCACCTGGACCGCCGCCGCCGCGGCCCGCATGCTGCGCCGCGAGCTGCGCGCCAGACGCATCGACGTGGTGCACGTGCACACCGAGATGTTCGCCGCGCTCGCCGGGTTCGAGGCCGCGCGGGGGCTCGGCATCCCCGTCGTGCAGACGATGCACGGGAGGATCGACGTCTACACCCGCTCGGTCCTGCCGCTGCCGGCGCTCACCACCGCGCTGCTCGCAGGCCTGCATCGCCGCCGGATGAGCCACGACGAAGCGCGCATCGATCCGCGGGAGCCCTATGCCCGCACCCGCACCGCGCGGCGGATGTGGCGCCTCATGGTGAGCCAGGCGAACCACGCGACGCATGTGATCGTCCCGTCCGCCCACTTCGCGGCGAAGCTCCGCGCCCAGGGCGTGCGCACGCCGATCACGGTGCTCTCGAACGGACTCGAGGCCTCCGTGCTCGAGGCTCTCGGCACGCCGCAGCCGCGTGCGATCGTCCCCGGTGAGGCGCTGCGCGCGCTGTGGTGCGGCCGGCTCTCCCCCGAGAAGCGGCCGGACGTCTTCATCGACGCCGTCGCACGCACCCCCGGCATCGCCGCGGAGATGTTCGGGGACGGCGTCGCGCGCTCGGCGGTCGCGAAGCGCATCGCCGCCGTCGCCCCCGGACGCATCACCGCCCACGGAGCCGTGCCCCAGGATCGGATCCTCGAGGCGATGAGGGCCGCGCATCTGCTCGTCTCCAGCTCTCTGGACTTCGACAACCAGCCGATGGTCATCCTCGAGGCGATCGCGGCGGGGCTGCCGGTGCTCGTCACCGACCCCGACCTCGCGGAGGCGCTCCCTCCGCGAGGCGGCCTGGTGACGCCCACCCCCGATGTCGCCGGGCTCGCGAGCGCGCTCGCCGATCTGCGCGACGATCCCGCACGGATCGCCCGCATGAGCGCCGCGGCCCTCGCGCATCGCGCGCACATCGCGCAGAGCACGCACCGTGCGGGACTGGTCGACGTGTACCGCGCCGCGATCGAGAGCCGCGGAACGGGCTGAGATCAGGCGTCGATCGACTCGCGCGACAGACGGTCGGACGAGTCGATGATGAACTCCCGGCGGGGGGCGACCTCGTTGCCCATGAGCAGCTCGAAGACGCGGCCCGCGGCCTCGGCATCCTCCATGCGCACCCGTCGCAGCAGGCGCCCGCCGCGATCCATGGTCGTGGTCGCCAGCTGCTCGGCATCCATCTCGCCCAGGCCCTTGTACCGCTGGATCGGCTCGTGCCAGCGCTTGCCCGCCTTGCGGAGCTTGGCCAGCAGCGCGTGCATCTCCTGCTCGCTGTAGGTGTAGATCGTCTCGTTCGGCTTGGAGCCCGGGTTCATCACGATCACCCGGTGCAGCGGCGGCACGGCGGCGAAGACGCGGCCGTGCTCGATGAGCGGTCGCATGTACCGGAAGAAGAGCGTCAGCAGCAGCGTGCGGATGTGCGCGCCGTCCACGTCGGCGTCGCTCATGAGGATGATCTTGCCGTAGCGTGCGGCGTCGATGTCGAAGGTGCGCCCCGATCCCGCGCCGATCACCTGGATGATCGAGGCGCATTCGGCGTTGGAGAGCATGTCTCCGACCGAGGCCTTCTGCACGTTGAGGATCTTGCCGCGGATCGGCAGCAGCGCCTGGAACTCGCTGTTGCGCGCGTTCTTCGCCGTGCCGAGGGCCGAGTCGCCCTCGACGATGAAGAGCTCGCTGCGCTCCACGTCGTTCGTGCGGCAGTCGACGAGCTTGGTCGGCAGGGTCGACGACTCCAGCGCGTTCTTGCGCCGCTGAGTCTCCTTGTGGGCGCGAGCCGAGACGCGGGCCTTCATCTCGGCGACGACCTTGTCGAGCAGCTGCGTGGCCTGGCTCTTGTCGTCGCGCTTGTTCGAGCTGAACCGTTCCGCGAGGTCCTTCCGGAGCACCTGGGCGACGATCTGTCGCACGGCGGGGGTCCCGAGCACCTCCTTCGTCTGGCCTTCGAACTGCGGCTCGGGGACGTTGACCGTCAGCACCGCGGTGAGGCCGGCGAGCACGTCGTCCTTCTCCAGCTTGTCCGACGCCGAGACCTTGAGCCGACGGGCGTTCTGCTCGACCTGGGCGCGCAGCACCTTCAGCAGCTCCTGCTCGAAGCCCTGCTGGTGCGTGCCTCCCTTCGGCGTGGCGATGATGTTCACGAAGGACCGGGCGACCGTGTCGTAGCCGGTGCCCCAGCGCAGCGCGATGTCGACCCCGCACACGCGCTCGACCTCGGTGGAGACCATGTGCCCGTCGGCCTGCAGCACCGGGACGGTCTCCTTGAAGGTGCCCTCGCCCTGGATGCGCCAGGTGTCGGTGACCGGCGGGTCGGTGGCGAGGTACTCGACGAACTCGGAGATGCCGCCCTCGTAGCGGTAGGAGGTCTCGTTCTTCTCGTCCGCGCGCTCGTCGCGGATGACGATCTCGAGTCCGGGGACGAGGAACGCCGTCTGCCTGGCGCGCGTCTCGAGGTCGGCGAGCTGGAACGCCGCATCCTTCGTGAAGATCTGCCGGTCCGCCCAGTAGCGGATGCGGCTGCCGGTGACTCCGCGCGCGGCCTTGCCGACGACGCGGAGCTCGCTCTTCTCCTCGAACGGCGTGAACGGCGCATCCGGCCGCTTGTCCCCCGTGTCCTTGAAGATGCCGGGCTCGCCGCGGTGGAAGGACATCGCGTAGGTCTTGCCGCCGCGGTCGACCTCGACGTCCAGGCGCTCCGAGAGGGCGTTCACCACGGAGGCGCCGACGCCGTGCAGACCGCCGGATGCGGCGTAGGATCCGCCGCCGAACTTGCCGCCGGCGTGCAGCTTGGTGAAGACCACCTCGACGCCGGTGAGTCCGGTGCGCGGCTCGACGTCGACGGGGATGCCGCGTCCGCGGTCGTGCACCTCGACGCTGCCGTCGGCGTGCAGGATGATGTCGATCTTCGTGCCGTTGCCGGCGACGGCCTCGTCGACGGCGTTGTCGATGATCTCCCAGAGGCAGTGCATGAGGCCCGGGGATCCGTTCGAGCCGATGTACATGCCCGGTCGCTTGCGGACGGCCTCGAGGCCCTCGAGGACCTGGAGATGATGGGCGGAGTACTCGGCGGTCACAATCTCCGATTGTATTCTCGGCGACCGCCCCGGCCCTGCCGACACTCCCCGTCGTGGCACAGCCGAGACCGCGCGCGTACGCGCTGAGCGAAACACGCCGTGATCCGGGCATGCGCACAGGTTCTGCGTGGTTGTATTGATCAACACCCGGTAGTGGACCCGACACCTGAGGAGGCACCGAGATGAACGCAACGACCGAACGTGAGACCTCCGCCGTCGAGTTCCGCCTGACCGCCATGGACCGCTGCGACTCGTGCGGCGCTCAGGCGTACATCGCGGCCGAGGTCAATGGCACCGAGATGCTCTTCTGCGCCCACCACGGACGCAAGTACGAGGAGAAGCTCCGCAGCATCGCCACCAGCTGGCACGACGAGACCGCGCGTCTCATCGACAGCGTCTGACGCCTCCGGCGACCGCCGTCGTCAGTCGACGATGGTGCGGCGCACGCGCGGCGTGAGCCGCGTGAGGATCTCCTCGCCCACCGTGCCGATGCGCTCGGCGAGCGTGGTCGCACTGCACTCGCCGCGCTCTCCCGCGCCGAACACCGTCACCTCGTCGCCCGCCGTCATCCCGGGCCATCCCTCGACGACGGCGGAGGTGTGATCGATCCGGCGCAGCACGCGGGGTCCCCCTGGCGTGCCGACGGAGACGCCGGCGATCGTGGACGGCAGGCCGTCGAACGAGCCGATCCCGATCACCGCGTCACCGTCGACGACCTCCGTCACCGAGGCGATGAGCTCGGCCGCCGGAACGACTCCGTCGAGTTCCGGACCGTCGGCGGAGCGGATGCCGTAGCAGAACGCGCCGATCCGGCACAGCGAGCCGCGCAGCTCGGGGCGCCACCATGAGGCGGCGGATGCCGTGAGGTGCAGCGTCTGCGGCGACGCGCCCGTCTCCTCCGCGAGGGCGACGGCGCTGAGGAACACCCGCTGCGCCTCGTCGTCCTCCGCGTCGCTCGCCTCGGCGAGGTGGCTCCACACGCCGGCGAACTCCAGCAGGCCCTCCGCCTCGGCGGCGCGCACGGCAGCCATGCTCTGCGGCCATTCCTCGGGCAGCAGCCCGTTGCGGTGCAGCCCGGTGTCGATCTTCAGGTGCACGCGGGCCGTGATCCCCAGTTCCCGTGCGCGCGCGACGATGCGGTCGAGATAGTCGGCGGTGCCGACGCCGAGATCGAGCCGCTGCAGCAGCGCCTCGTCGATCTCGGCATCCGTGGAGGTGGCCCAGGCGAAGATCCGCGCATCGCCCTCGAGAGCCCGGCGCACGTCCAGGCCGCTGCGGACGTCGTAGCTGCCGAACCAGGTCACGCCGGCACGCTCGGCGGCCTGCACCGCCCAGGCCAGGCCGTGACCGTAGGCGTCGTCCTTGAGGACGAGCATCAGCTCCGACGGGCCGATGCGCTCGCGCACGACGCGGATGTTCTCGATGAGACGCGGCGTGTGCAGCCGCAGCTCCGGCCGGTTCACGCCTCCCACCCCCGCGCCGCGTGCGCGCCGGCGACGGTCACGAGCTCGGCGACGCTGAGCCCGGTCACTGCGCTCCAGCGCGCCAGAGCGGGACCTGCCGGACCGGTCCCGCCGAAGTAGGTGACCTCGGAGTCCACTGCGACGTCCTCGTTCTCCAGGTCGACGACGCAGACGTCCATGGCCACGCGTCCGACGATGGGCCTCGCCGAGCCCGCGACCTCGACGTGGGCCTCGTTCCCGAGCGCGCGGACGATGCCCTGCGCGTAGCCGCCGGTCACGAGGGCGACCACGGTGTCCTGCGCGGCGCGGTGCGTGTAGCCGTAGGACACGGCGTCTCCCGCCTTGAGCTTCTTGATCGAGAGCACGCGCCCTGCGAGCCGCATCACGGGACGGGTCCGCAGCATCCCGTCTTGATCCGGAAGGCCGTAGAGAAGAAGCGGGTCGATGTCCGGCACGCCGTCGGTGACCGCTGCGATGCCCTCGAGCCGCAGCATCTCGGCCTCGAGCGGGGTGTCGACGAGCGCGGCGCAGACGCCCGCCGCGGCGACCGTCTGCGCGACGCCGAGCACCCCGTGCCCCCAGGCGTCGCGGCGGAGATCTGCGACGGTGCCGCCGTCGGCGACGGCCGCGGCTGCAGCCGCCGTCAGCGCCGACCGGGAGATGATCGCGCGCGGGCGGGCGCTGGAAGTGGTGTCGCACACGGGATCAAGCCTAACTCGGGCTCCCCGGTCGCCCCGCGCCCCCACCGTAGACTGGGGGGACCCCTTACCTTGGAGACCCATGTCACGTTTTTCCCTCGCACCCCGCATCCGCTACCTGCTGGCCCGCGCCCGCCGTATCGATGTCGGCTCGGTGATCGAGAGGGCGAAGGAGGCCTCAGCCCAGCACGGCAAGGCCGTGCCGCTGATCGTCGTCGACATGCTGTGGTCGGCCGGACGGCACAACGTCGGGTTCCAGGACTACATCGACTACGACTTCGCGATCCTGACCAGAGCCGAACGCGACACGTACATGACGCACCCGGTGTCGAACGAGATCTCGCAGAAGTACGATCACCCCGACTACCGCCACCTGTTCCACGACAAGGCCGAGTTCGACGCGAAGTTCGACGCGTTCCTCAAGCGCGACTGGATGCTCATCACCGAGGGGAACGCCGATGAGCTGCGCGCGTTCACCGAGCGCCAGGGCACCATCGTCGTCAAGGAGACCCACGGGCAGGCCGGCACCGGCGTGCACCGCTACCACGCCGCCGACGTCACCGACTGGGACGCCTTCCACGCGGAGCTCCTGTCGAAGAAGCAGGTGCTCGTGGAGGAGGTCATCCGCCAGCACCCCGACCTCGCCGCCGTCTGCCCCGGCACGGTCAACACGACCAGGGTGACGGCCTTCTTCGACGGAGAGAAGACGCACATCCTCGCGATCGCGCAGAAGTTCGGGCGCGGCGCGGTGAGCGATCAGATGAGCTTCGGCGGCTTCTACACGATGCTCGACGACGACGGCCACGCCATCGGCGCCGGCTACGACTCGCACGGCCACGTGCACGTCACCCACCCGGACTCCGGCTTCCCGATCGCCGACTTCCAGCTGCCGATGATGGAAGAGGTCCGCGCGTTCGTGGATCAGGTCGCCCGCGTCGTCCCGCAGGTGCAGTACGTGGGCTGGGACATCGTCGTCACGCCCGACGGACCCGTGCTCGTCGAGGGCAACTGGGGCGCCGGCGTGTACGAGAACAAGCCCAGCGTCACCGGCATCCGCACCGGTCACAAGCCGCGCTACCAGGCCGCCATCGGGTTCTGACCCGGCGCCAGGTGCGCAGAAGGGCCCGGATGCCGAGCATCCGGGCCCTTCTCTGTGACGCGGGTCAGACCTCGCGGACGATGCCGAGCGGCGTCGACTGCCGCGCCTGGCCCAGCGGGTTGTCGCCGAGGATCTCGACCAGACGGCGCTCGCCGGCCTTGTCGAGAGTCGAGCCGAGGATGTTCCCGCCGATGTCGTTGATGTCCACCACGGCCACGTCGACGTCGCCGCCGAGCAGCCGCTGCAGGCGCTCGGCCACGCCGCGCGGGTCCTTCGGGCCGAGCACGACCGCCTCGTTGTACGGCGGGATCGTGTTCTTGGTGGGTCCGTCGATCGCCCTCGCCTTGTCGCCGGCGACGCGGTAGAAGTCGCCGCGCCGGCCGAAGGCCTTGGTGATCACCGAGACGCCCGCCGCGAAAAGGATCCGCAGCGTGCCGCACTCGCGCAGCGCCATCTCCATGGTCTCGGGCATCCCGAGGCCGATGCCGTACGACGTGCGCACGACGTAGCGGGAGAGGAAGCGCGCCAGCGGACGCGGAGTGATCTCGTCGAGACGGTACGAGCGACCCTGCGTGATCGCCACGATCTTCTCCGTGACGAACAGCAGGTCTCCCGGCTGCACGGCGTCCTTCGCGTACTCCGTGATCACGGCGTCGAGATCGTCGCCGGGCATGATCACACGGGTCTTCAGCGGGATCCGCGCATAGCTCTTGCCGTCGACGCTCGCCTCGAGCGCCTTGCCCTCGTTCGCCTGCATCACTCGAGGTAGTCCCGCAGCGACTGCGAGCGGCTCGGGTGGCGCAGCTTCGCCATCGTCTTCGACTCGATCTGGCGGATGCGCTCACGCGTGACGCCGAACGTGTCGCCGATCTGGTCGAGGGTCTTGGGCTGGCCGTCGCCGAGGCCGAAGCGCATCCGGATCACGCCGGCCTCGCGCTCCGAGAGCGAGTCGAGCAGCTGCTCGAGCTGGCGCTGCAGCATCGTGAACCCGACGGCGTCGGCCGGGACCACGGCCTCGGTGTCCTCGATGAGGTCGCCGAACTCGCTGTCGCCGTCCTCGCCGAGCGGGGTGTGCAGCGAGATCGGCTCGCGACCGTACTTCTGCACCTCCACGACCTTCTCCGGGGTCATGTCCAGCTCGCGGCTCAGCTCCTCGGGAGTGGGTTCACGACCGAGGTCCTGCAGCATCTGCCGCTGGACGCGGGCGAGCTTGTTGATGACCTCGACCATGTGCACGGGGATGCGGATGGTGCGGGCCTGGTCGGCCATGGCGCGGGTGATGGCCTGACGGATCCACCAGGTGGCGTACGTCGAGAACTTGAAGCCCTTGGTGTAGTCGAACTTCTCGACCGCGCGGATGAGACCGAGGTTGCCCTCCTGGATCAGGTCCAGGAACTGCATGCCACGGCCGGTGTAGCGCTTCGCGAGCGAGACGACGAGGCGGAGGTTGGCGCCGAGCAGGTGGCTCTTCGCGCGCTGGCCGTCGCGGGCGACCCACTGGAGGTCGAGGCCCAGCTGGCTCGTCTTCTCCGCCGCCGACATCGTCGACAGCTTCTCCTCGGCGAACAGGCCGGCCTCGATGCGCATCGCGAGCTCGACCTCTTCGGCCGCGTTCAGCAGCGCGACCTTTCCGATCTGCTTCAGGTAGTCCTTGACCGGGTCGGCCGTGGCACCGGTGATCTGCGTCGAGTAGACGGGGACGTCGTCCTCGTCGCTCGTCGAGATGACGATCGCGCCGGTGGGCAGCGGCTCGGTGAACTTCGGCTTGGAGTCCTCTTCGTCCTCGTCGGCCTCTTCCGCCGCGCCGGCGACGGGTGCCTCGTCCTCTTCGACGATGTCATCCGACTTCTTCTTCTTCGCGGGAGCGCGCTTGGCCGCCGCGCGCTGCGCCGCGGTCTTGGGCGCCGGCTTCTCCGGGGCCTCCTCGACCTGCGCATCGACCTCGGGAGCGTCGGCAGTCTTCTTCGTCCGGGATTTCTTCGTCGTGGCAGGGGTCACGTTTCGCCTTTCACGGGGCGGCTCGGCCACCCCGGGACATTTCGGACACTAGTAAGACCCTTGTCAAGTCCGATCTCCGGAAAAGATCGATTGACAACGGGTCAGACTCCTAGTATCGCACACGTGAGGGGATGCCGTCGCATTCCGGCGAAGTTCCCGCCGGGCGCGTCATCCCCGTCCTGGCTTGTCGTCGTCGGTGTTCGGCCGCGTGGCGAGATAGCGCTCCAGCTCGGCCGCCAGCTCGTCGGCGCTCGGCAGGTCGCGCTCGCTGAACCCGCCCTCGTCGTAGGAGCCGTCCTCGGGGTCGCGTCCTGCCATGTACGCGTCGTAGCGACGCTCGAGGTTGTGCACCATCTGCTGCAGCTCGTCGTTGCCCGCGACCTGCTCGTCGACGCGGGTGAGGTAGTCCTCCCGCCGCTCCTGGACCTCGTCCAGCATCAGCACGAGCCCTGTCGCAGCCATCAGCCGCTCCGCCGCGGCGATCACCGCATCCGGGTTCTCGGTCTCCGCGAGGTAGTGCGGCACCAGCAGCACGAAGCCGACCACGCGGTCTCCGCGCTCGGCGAAGCGGAACTCCAGAAGGTGCCCGGCGGTGGCGGGGACCTGCGTGCGCGGGCGCCAGACCGAGTGGGCCACCGTGAGCTCGCGGCGGTTGCCGCTCACCGTCGTGCCGATGGGACGCGTGTGCGGCACCGGCATGGCGATCGAGTGCACCCAGTTGAGACCTGCGACCTCGAACTCCGCCGCGAGGTCGAGGACCGTGCGGGCGAACGCGTTCCAGGCGAAGTCGGGCTCGTACCCCGCGAGGAGCAGGAACTTCTGGCCCAGGGCGTCGGTGGCCAGGGACAGCTCGAGTCGCGGAGGGCGGAACTCGGTGAGGTGGTCCTGGTCGAAGGAGATCACCGGACGGCGCGCGCGGTAGTCCAGGAGCAGATCGTTGTCGAACACGACGATCGGCTGCGGCGACGTCGTCTCCCGGAGGTGCTCGATGAGACCCGCGACGGCGCTGCCGGCGTCGGTGAAGCCGGTCAGCAGCATCACCAGGGGCAGACCGGGCGGCACATCCGGCGCGTTCGCGACACGTTCGTGGATCTCTCCGGAGAAGGGCATGACTCCATGCTACGAGCCGCGTCCGGCGGGAGGGTGACGGCCGTCATGCTGAGAGCGAACACGCGTCGACGCCGCCTCGCCCGGCAGGCCTCGCGCCATCCCTAGGATGGAGGCATGACGCTTCCCGTGCTCTCCCGCACCTCTGATCAGTTCCCCGGAAGCGCTGCAGATGCCGCAGTGCTCGTCGTGCCCGACATCTCGGACTCCGCGGAGTCGCTCGCCGGCTTCCCCGGGCTCGTGGAGTCCCTGCAGGGCGTCGGGTTCACCGGAGCCGCCTCGGCCTTCACCCGCGTCCACGCCCCCGAGGTCACTGCCGTCCCGTTCGCGGTGGTCGGCGCGGGCGCCGCTCCGACCGCACTCGCGGTGCGCAACGCCGTCGGCGCCGCCCTGCGCACGCTGACCGGATTCGGCACCGTCTCGCTGGCGCTCGCGCCCGGTCTCGAGGAGTTCGCGGATGCCGCTGCAGAGGGCGCCGCGCTCGGCGGCTACCGCTTCGACAGCTACAAGGCCGACAAGGGCAAGCCCCGTGCCTCCGCCGTCGTGCTGCACGCCGAGGTCGACGACGCGGCGATCGCTCGCGCGAACGCCGTCGGCGAGGCGGTCGCGCTGATCAAGGACCTGGTCCTCGTCCCGGCGGAGTGGCAGAGCCCGGCACAGCTCGCGCAGAGCGCCGCGGACAGCGTGGCTGGCCTGGACGTGACCGTCGAGATCCTCGACGAGAAGGACCTCGCAGAGCAGGGCTTCGGCGGCATCCTCGGCGTCGCGCAGGGCTCGGACCGCCCGCCGCGCCTGGTCCGTCTCGACTACGCCCCCGCCGACGCCGTGCGGCACATCGCCCTGGTGGGCAAGGGCATCACCTTCGACACCGGCGGCCTCTCCCTGAAGCCGGCGGCCTCGATGCTCGGCATGAAGTTCGACATGGCCGGCGCCGCCACCAGCCTCGCCGCGCTGCGCGCCGTCGCCGCCCTCGGTCTCCCGGTGCGCGTCACTGCCTGGCTGGGCATCACGGACAACATGCCGTCAGGGCGCGCGATCCGTCCCGGCGATGTCGTGCGCATCCTCGACGGCACCACGGTCGAGGTGCTGAACACGGATGCCGAGGGCCGTCTGGTGCTCGCCGACGGTCTGGTCGCCGCGAGCCGCGAGACCCCGGACGTCATCATCGACGTCGCCACGCTCACCGGAGCCATCGTCGCCGCGCTGGGCCACCGCCACACCGGCGTGTTCGGCGACGACGACACGGTCTCCGAGTTCCTCGCCGCCGCCGACGCCGCCGACGAGCTGGCCTGGCACATGCCGCTGCCGACGTACATGGAGGACTCCATGGACTCGCCGATCGCGGACCTGCAGAACGTGAACATGAGCGACCGGATGGGCGGCGCCTCGTATGCCGGGCTGTTCCTCCGTCGCTTCGTCGGCAGGGTCTCTGAGCAGGAGGACGCGCCCCGGATCCCCTGGGTGCACCTCGACATCGCCGGCTCCAGCGAGCACAACGGCGCACCGTACGGGTTCACGGAGAAGGGCCCGACCGGCGCGATGGTCCGATCGATCATCGCGTTCGCCGAGGCATCCGCCGCCGGCATCGCCGACGCATCCCACCAGGAGGCATGAACCATGACCACGCACACCTTCGACATCGTCGTCCTCGGTGGCGGCAGCGGCGGCTACGCGGCCGCTCTTCGCGCTAGTGAGCTCGGCAAGACCGTCGCGCTCATCGAGAAGGACAAGGTCGGCGGCACCTGCCTGCACCGCGGCTGCATCCCCACCAAGGCGCTCCTGCACGCCGCGGAGGTCGCGGAGCACGTGCGCGGCGCCGCGCACGTGGGCATCAGCGCCACCCTCGACGGGATCGACGCGGCCGGCGTCCGCGCCTACCGCGAGGGCATCGTGGCCAAGAAGTACAAGGGGCTCGAGGGCCTGGTCAAGGCCCGCGGCATCACCACCGTCTCGGGTCTCGGCCGGCTGAACGCCGACCGCACCGTCAGCGTCGGCGACGACGTATACGCGGGCACCGACGTCATCCTCGCGACCGGCTCCTACAGCCGCACGCTCCCCGGCCTCGAGATCGGCGGGCGCATCCTCACGAGCGAGCAGGCCCTGTCGCTCGATGTCATCCCCGAACGGGTGCTCATCCTCGGCGGCGGGGTCATCGGCGTGGAGTTCGCCAGCGTCTGGCGCTCCTTCGGCGCCGAGGTGACCATCGTCGAGGCTCTCCCCCACCTCGTGCCGAACGAGGACATCGCCCTCAGCAAGGGGCTCGAGCGGGCCTTCCGCCGTCGCGGCATCCAGTACTCGCTCGGCGTGCGCTTCCAGACCGCGACCCAGGACGACACCTCCGTCACCGTGACCCTCGAGGACGGCAAGGAGTTCACCGCCGACTACCTGCTCGTCGCCGTGGGCCGAGGGCCCGTCACCGCCGACCTCGGATTCGAGGAGGCCGGCGTCACCCTCGACCGCGACTTCGTGACGGTGGATGACGACCTGCGGACGGGTGTTCCGGGTGTCTGGGCCGTCGGCGACATCACGCCCGGCCTGCAGCTCGCGCACCGCGGCTTCCAGCAGGGCATCGCCGTTGCCGAGCGCATCGCCGGCCTCGCACCCGTGAACATCCCGGACGCGCAGATCCCGAAGGTCACCTACTCCAGCCCCGAGGTCGCCTCGGTCGGCGTCACGGAGCAGGCGGCGATCGCGGAGCACGGCGCGGATGCCGTCACCGCCTACGAGTACAACCTCGCCGGCAACGGCAAGAGCGAGATCATCGGCACCGGCGGCCTGGTGAAGGTCGTCCGCCTCAAGGACGGGCCTGTGGTCGGCGTGCATCTTCTCGGAGACCGGGTCGGCGAGCTCATCACCGAGGGCCAGCTGGCCGTCGTGTGGGAGGCGCACCCGGAGGACATCGCTCCGCTCATCCACGCTCACCCGACCCAGAGCGAGGCGCTCGGCGAAGCCTTCCTCGCCCTCGCCGGAAAGCCACTCCACGCTCTCTGAGCACCAATCGGTGCGCAGTTCACTAAGCTAGACAAGCGTCATACAACTTCCTGAAGGAGACTCCGTCATGAGCACATCCGTGGTCCTCCCCGCTCTCGGTGAGAGCGTCACAGAGGGTACGGTCACCCGCTGGCTGAAGCAGGTCGGTGACACGGTGCAGGCGGACGAGGGCCTGCTCGAGATCTCGACCGACAAGGTCGACACCGAGATCCCCTCCCCCGTGACCGGCGTGATCGAGGAGATCCTCGTCGCCGAGGACGAGACCGTCGAGGTCGGCGCGCTCCTGGCGCGCATCGGCGACGGCAGCGGTGCCGCACCGGCGGCGGATGCTCCGGCAGCCGCGGCGCCCGCCGCCGAGGCCGCTCCGGCTGAGGCAGCGCCCGCACCGGCCGAGGCCGCTCCTGCTGCTGAGGCGCCGGCCGCTCCTGCTGCTGAGGCGCCCGCCGCTCCGGCCGGCGACGCGACCGACATCGTGCTCCCCGAGCTGGGCGAGAGCGTCACCGAGGGCACCGTCACCCGCTGGCTGAAGCAGGTCGGCGACACCGTGGCGGTGGACGAGGCGCTGCTCGAGATCTCGACCGACAAGGTCGACACCGAGATCCCCTCCCCCGTCGCCGGCGTTCTGCAGGAGATCGTCGCCGCCGAGGATGAGACCGTCGCCGTCGGCGCCGTGCTCGCCCGCATCGGTTCCGGGGCGGCCCCCGCCGCCGCACCGGCCGAGGCTCCGGCCCCCGCTGCTGCTCCCGCACCGGCTGCTCCCGCTCCCGCTGCCCCGGCGGCGGCTCCTGCTGCTCCCGCACCTGCTGCCCCCGCACCGGCTGCTCCCGCGGCTCCTGCACCGGCTGCTCCGGCCCCCGCAGCTCCCGCAGCCGCCGAGTCGAAGCTCGCGCTGCCCACCGAGAGCGACAACCTCTACGTCACCCCGCTGGTGCGCCGCCTGGCTGCGCAGCAGGGTGTCGACCTCGCCTCGGTCACCGGCACCGGCGTCGGCGGACGCATCCGCAAGGAGGACGTCCTGAAGGCGGCCGAGACCGCCGCAGCACCGGCTGCCGCCGCACCGGCTGCAGCCGCCGCTCCTGCTCCGCTCGAGGTGTCGCCGCTCCGCGGAACCACGCAGCCGATGTCGCGCCTGCGCAAGGTGCTCTCCGAGCGCGCCGTCGCGTCGATGCAGCAGACCGCTCAGCTCACCACGGTCGTCGAGGTCGATGTCACCGCTCTCGCCGAGTACCGCGACAGCGTCAAGGCGTCCTTCCTTCAGAAGACCGGCGACAAGCTGTCCTTCCTGCCGTTCTTCGCGCTCGCCGCCGCCGAGGCGCTGCGTGCCTTCCCGATCGTGAACGCCACGGTCGACGGCACCGACATCGTGTACCCGGCCACCGAGAACCTCTCGATCGCCGTCGACACCGAGCGCGGCCTGCTCACGCCGGTCCTGCGCGATGCTGCCTCGAAGAACATCGCCGAGATCGCGCACGAGATCGCCGACCTGGCCGCCCGTACCCGCGACAACAAGCTGAAGCCGGACGAGCTCAGCGGCGGCACGTTCACGCTGACCAACACCGGATCGCGCGGTGCGCTGTTCGACACGCCCGTCGTGTTCCTGCCGCAGTCCGCGATCCTCGGCACCGGCACCGTCGTCAAGCGACCTGGCCTCGTCAAGGTCGGCGGCACCGAGGCGATCGCGATCCGCTCGTACGTCTACCTCGCGCTGTCGTACGACCACCGGATCATCGACGGCGCCGACGCCGCACGCTTCCTCGGCGCGGTGAAGGCCCGCCTGGAGGCGGCGCAGTTCGCCGCGCAGCTCGGAGCCTGACGCCTCGGAGAATCACCCTGGCTGGTCCGCGACGCCGTAGACGTCGCGGACCAGCCATTTCTCGTTCTGGCGCACGAGCACCATCATCTGCTCGACGCCCCCTGCGGCATCCGTCCCGCCCGCGGTGAGCCGGATGACAGCCACATCGCCGTACTCGTCGACGATCTCCGCCGCGCGCCCGGGCTCCTCGACGAGGACGCCTGCGAGAGCCGCGGCGATCCCCGACGAGCCAGGTGCCACGGCATCGGCGCAGAGCTCGTCACCGCTCTCGGTGCACGCGGCGAGAAGCTTCAGCAGGCCCTCCGCGGCGGCGACCGGGTCATCGTCCGCCGCGGAGGGGGTCTTCTCGGCCGCCCGTCCGGAAGGGGTGGCATCAGGCGCGTCCCGCCCGCCGATCGGTGCCGCCGTCTGTGCGGTCGAGGACCCGTCCGGATCTCCGGTCGCACCACCGGGCCACAGGAGACCGCCGGCCAGCACGGCGGCCGCGGATGCGCCGGCGACGAGCAGCGTCCGGCGTCGGCGCGGCACCGTCTTTGTTGCGCCGGCCGGGACCTGACTGGACGTCCCCGTCCGCGCCAGGCGGCCTCGCAGTGCGCCGATCGCCTTCCCCGCGGATGCGCCGCCGGCCGACAGGAACCCGCGGATGCGATCGAGGGGGGCGCCCTCTCCGTCGCCGCGGACCACGCGCGCCTCGCGCCTGCTGAGCACGGGTCTCCGGCCGGCCGCACGCAGCGCCTCGATGTCACGCACGCGTTCCGGGGCGTGCACGTCGCGGCGCAGCGGTCTCGGCGCGGCGATCGCCAGCAGCTCCGCCTCCCAGCGGTCGAGCTGGGCCTGCGGCATCCGCGGCCGTCCGGCGCCCCGCTCGAGCCCGTCGTGCACCGCGGAGAGCAGACGGGCCAGGGCGCGTTCCGGCTGGCCGTCGCGCAGCCGTCCGACGATCTCGAGGGCCCCGGCGCGGGCATCCGCTCCAGCCCCGATGGCGAACAGCGGGCGCCCGTCATCCGTCAGCCACCAGCTCCCGGTGAGCGGTTCCGCTCCTGCGTCCCCGAGTTCGCCGAGACCGCGCAGCAGGCTCGCCACGAGGGTGCACGTCTCGCCGGCCGCGAGTGCGGCATCGGCGGCGGCGCGGCGCCCGAGGAAGGCGAGGATCCTCTCCGTGCACCACGGCAGCAGAGCGTCCTGCCCGTCGGCACGGCGAGCGACGTCGACGGGACCGGCGACGTGCTCGGAGCCGGCGTGCACCCATCCCGCCCAGCCGTGCAGCTCCTCGGCGTCCACTCGCACCAGGACGGACTCTCCGCTCGTCACGAGGGCGCCCGTGTACGGCCCCTCTCCCGTGTCGAGCATCCTGATCATCCGATGCGCCCCGGGGACCAGCCCGGACGTCTCCGCGTCAACCTCGTCCACTGCCATGGAGCCATGACAGCGGACCCGGGCGACCGGCGGGCGGCTCAGGGCCCGATGTGGACGGATCCGAGCCAAGACGGCTTCCGTGCAGGAGGAGTGCAGGAGGAGTGCAGGAGGAATCCGCCTGACGCGAACGACGGCATCGGGCGCACCCCGGAATCGGTAGTCTTGTACGCATGTCAAACCGTGCGTCGCAACCCGAGAAGCGTCCTGGGTTCTTCTCCCAGATCAAGTCCCTCTTCCGGTTCACACGCGAGTCCTATTCGTGGCTCCCCTGGGCGCAGATCGCCATCGTCATCCTCGGCGTGCTGCTCGGCCTCATCGCCGGCTACCTCATCCCGCCGTTCCAGATCTGGACGCTCGTCCTGTGGGGCATCTCGGGCCTCATGCTCGGCGTCCTCGGCGCGATGTTCCTGATGACCCGCCTGTCGACCTCGGCGATGTACCAGAAGATCGACGGCATGCCCGGCGCCACCGGGCACGTCCTCAGCACCAGCCTCGGCCGCAATTGGCAGGCCTCGGAGACGCCGGTCGGCATCAACCCGAAGACGCAGGACGCCGTCTACCGCACGGTCGGACGCGGCGGCGTGGTCGTCGTCGGCGAGGGCGCCCGCGGTCGCCTCACCCGTCTGGTCAACGACGAGCGCAGCAAGGCCGCGCGCGTGGCCAACGGCGTGCCCGTGACGGTCCTGTACGTCGGCCACGGTGAGGGAGAGGTCGCGATCGCCGACCTCGCGAAGACGATCAAGAAGCTTCCCAAGGCGATCGACAAGGCGACGATGGCCGCCGTCATCCGCCGCCTCGAGTCCGTCTCGCAGTCGCTGTCCTCGCTGCCCATACCGAAGGGCATCGACCCGACCAAGGTCCGCTCGCAGCGCCCGCGCTGACCCGCAGCCCTCCGCACGCACGAGAGAGGCGGCCACCCCGAGGGGTGGCCGCCTCTCTCGTGTCGGCCCGTCACTCGGAGAGCGGCTGACGCGGCAGCCGGCGCACCTTGGCGCGCCGACGCTTGCGCTCCGGGATCATCGAGCGCATCTCCTCGAGCTTGCCGAAGCAGAACAGCCGGTCCTCCGCTTCGAGCACCACGTGCTTGCGCGGGTTCGGGATCACGCTCACGCCGCGGTGCAGCGTGAGCACGGTGATGTCGCGCTCCCACAGGCCCGCCTCGCCCAGCGTCTTGCCGACGAGGTCGGCTGCGCCGTGCACGAGGAGCTCGGCCACGCCGTAGCCGGTGGAGACGGTCAGACGCTGCCGCACGTCGATCTCCGGGAAGGCCACCTGACCGGCGATGTAGTCGATGATGGCGCCGGCGACGTCGAGCTTGGTCGCCGTCTCGATGCCCTGCAACCCCGGGGAGGAGTTGACCTCCATCACGAGCGGCCCGTCCTCGCCCTCGAGCATGTCCACGCCCGCGACGCGAAGTCCCATGATCTGCGCGGACCGCACGGCCGCGCGCTCGTAGACGGGGTCGAGCTCGATCGCCTCGACGGAGCCTCCGCGGTGGACGTTCGAGCGGAACTCGTCGCCGGCGGCGGAGCGCCGCATGGCGGCGACGACGCGATCGCCGACGACGAGCGCGCGGATGTCCTTGCCGCGGCTCTCCGAGATGAACTTCTGGATCAGCACGTTCTGCTTCGTCGAGTGCAGGGTCTCGATGATCGCCTCCGCGACCTTCACCTGCGGTGCGAGGATCACGCCGATGCCCTGCGTGCCCTCCAGCAGCTTGATGACGACGGGTGCTCCGCCGACGCGCTCGATCGCCGGGCGCACGTCGGCGCGGTTGCGGACGAAGGCGGTCGGCGGCATCGCGATGTTGTGCCGCGACAGGATCTGGTTGGCGCGCAGCTTGTCCCGCGCGCTCGAGATCCCGTTCGCGGTGTTCGGCGTGTACACGTCCATCTGCTCGAACTGGCGCACCACGGCGGTGCCGAAGTACGTGATCGAGTTGCCGATGCGGGGCAGGATGGCGTCGTAGTCGCTGAGCTGACGTCCCCGGTAGTGCAGATCCGGTTCCTCCGACGTGAGATCGATCGCGAAGCGCAGCGTGTTCAGCACCTTGACCGTGTGGCCGCGCTGGAGCGCCGCCGCCCGAAGTCGTTGGGTGGAGTACGCCTGCGGCGCACGGGAGAGCACAGCGATCTTCACGGGGATTTCCTGCCAGGATGGTCGGGTGAGTAAGACATCCCATTCAAACACTCTTATCGGGTGGCGAGAATGGGTGAGCCTGCCCGATCTCGGCGTCGACTGGATCAAGGCCAAGATCGACACCGGTGCGCGCACCTCGTCACTGCACGCCTTCGACATCCACGAGTTCGAGCGCGACGGCGTGTCGTGGGTGCGGTTCCGGGTCAAGCCCTGGCAGGAGAGCCAGGAGGATGCCGTCGACGTCGAGTCGCCCGTGCACGACCGTCGCGCGGTGCGCAGCTCTTCGGGTCACGCACAGGAGCGCTTCGTCATCGAGATGCTGATCCGCCTGCACGACCGCGAGGTGCTCGCGGAGGTGACCCTGAGCAACCGCGACGAGATGGGCTTCCGGATGCTCATCGGCCGCGAGGCGCTGCGCCAGGGCTACGTGGTCGACCCCGCCCGCTCGTTCGTGGGCGGCCGCGCCCCGCGAGAGGCGCGGCGCCGCAATCGCGGCAAGGACCCCGTGACGGGGACCCCGCAGGAGCGTTCCTAGAGATCGATGCCCCGGACGCTCAGGCGCGGATCAGGACCAGCCCCGCGGCCTTGTCGTGAAGCCCTCGCTGATCGGCATCCCAGATGACGGCGGGGATGACGACGACGAGCAGCAGCGTGCGCACGACCGGGCGCCAGATGCCGGGCCACCCTCCGCCGAGGCGCACCACGCGCATGCCGAGGATGCGATGCCCCGGGCTGCCGCCGGCGGTCGGGATGAACACGATCTGCAGCAGCGCGAACACCGCCATCGGCGCGAACTGGGTGAGCCCCGCCTCGGAAGGCAGCGCGAACTGCTCGAAGCCGAGGAACCCCGTCGCGATGATCGACGCGGCCAGGTAGTCGATGGCCAGGGCTCCGATGCGGCGGCCCGGCCGGGCGATGCTCCCCGTCCCCGTCTTCGGCAGTCCGAGTCGCTCACCGGGGTACGAGTTCACAGCATCCGTCACTCCCCCAGCCTACCGAGCCGCGTAACATGCCCGAAACAAAGCGGACACCCGGGGGAAATCCTCCGCACGTACTGTGCAGAATGGCCGTGAAGCCACCGACCCGTATTTCAGGAGCCGTACATGTTCAAAGATTCGTCCGAGGTGCTCGCCTACATCAAGGAGAACGACGTCAAGTTCCTTGACATCCGCTTCACCGATCTCCCCGGCGTGCAGCAGCACTTCAACATTCCGGCGTCGACGGTCGATGAGGACTTCTTCGTCAACGGCCAGCTGTTCGACGGCTCCTCGATCCGCGGCTTCGCCAGCATCCATGAGTCGGACATGCAGCTGATCCCGGATGTCACCACGGCCTACGTCGACCCGTTCCGCGAGGCGAGCACCCTCGTGATGGTCTTCGACATCTACAACCCGCGCACCGGTGAGATCTACACGAAGGACCCGCGCCAGGTCGCCAAGAACGCGGAGAAGTACCTCGCGTCCACCGGCATCGCCGACACGGCCTACTTCGCCCCCGAGGCCGAGTTCTACATCTTCGACGAGGTCCGCTACTCGGTCACCGCCGGCGAGAGCTTCTACAAGGTCGACTCCGAGGAGGCCGCGTGGAACACCGGCCGCGAGGAGGAGGGCGGGAACCTCGGCAACAAGACCCCGTACAAGGGCGGCTACTTCCCTGTCTCCCCCGTCGACAAGACGGCTGATCTGCGCGACGACATCACGCTGAAGCTGATCGATGCGGGCTTCGTCCTCGAGCGCTCGCACCACGAGGTCGGCACCGCCGGCCAGCAGGAGATCAACTACCGCTTCGACACGATGGTGCACGCGGCGGACGACATCCTGAAGTTCAAGTACATCGTCAAGAACACCGCCGACCAGTGGGGCAAGGTCGCGACGTTCATGCCGAAGCCGCTGTTCGGCGACAACGGATCCGGCATGCACACGCACCAGTCGCTGTGGAACGACGGCAAGCCGCTGTTCTACGACGAGGCCGGCTACGGTCAGCTCAGCGACATCGCGCGCTGGTACATCGGCGGCATCCTGGCGCACGCGCCGGCACTGCTCGCCTTCACGAACCCGACGCTGAACAGCTACCACCGCCTGGTCAAGGGCTTCGAGGCCCCGGTCAACCTGGTGTACTCCGCCGGCAACCGCTCGGCCGCGATCCGCATCCCGATCACCGGCTCGAACCCGAAGGCCAAGCGCATCGAGTTCCGCGCACCTGACGCCTCGGGCAACCCCTACCTCGCGTTCGCCGCCCAGCTCATGGCCGGCCTCGACGGCATCAAGAACCGCATCGAGCCGCACGAGCCGGTCGACAAGGACCTCTACGAGCTTCCGCCCGAGGAGGCCAAGGGCATCCCGCAGGTGCCGAACTCCCTGCTGGACTCCCTCGAGGCTCTGCGCGAGGACCACGCCTTCCTGCTCGAGGGCGGTGTCTTCACCCAGGAGCTCATCGACACCTGGATCTCGTACAAGTACGAGAACGAGATCCTGCCGATGGCTCAGCGTCCGCACCCGTTCGAGTACGAGCTGTACTTCGGCGTCTGATCCAGCCGCCTCCGAGAGCCCGTCAGGCCCGTCCTGGCGGGCTCTCCGCGTCTCCGCCGTCCGTCGCCTCGAGATCCAGCACCCATTCGTTGACGGTGAGATCCGCTCCGCGGAACGGCTCGGTGACGGTGCCGACGAGGGTGAACCCCGCTCGCCGGCAGACGCCGTTCGACGCGGCGTTGTCGACGCCGGGGCAGGCCATCAGGCTCCGGCGTCCAGTCCGCTCCCGGCGCGCCACCTCGATCAGCAGCTCGAGCGCCCTGGTGGCGACGCCGCGGCCCTGCGCTGAGGGGAGGACGAACCACCCTGTCTCCATCGCCGGTGCGCCGTGCCAGTCGACCGGCCACAAGCCGATGGAACCGAGCCGCTCTCCCTCGTCATCCACGATGACGAACATCCTCGCCTCACCGGCCGACTGCAGACGCAGATAGCGTGCGTGGCGCTCGTCGATCTCCTCCTCCGTCTCGGGGCCGTTGAGGTACGCCGTCATCTCCGGGGTGTTCGCGGCCTGCAGCAGGTCGCGATCGTCCGCGGACCAGGACCTCAGCGTCAGGTTCTCCATCCACGGATCGTCTCACGTGCCGACGACATCCGCAGCGGGAGGGGACTGCTCAGTCCTCGTCGTCCTTCTTCCCCGGGCCGCCCTTGTCGTTCCCCTTGTCGTCCCCCTTGTCGTCCCCCTTGGGACCCTTCCCCTCATCGCCGCGCGGCGCCTCCGGGGACTCCTCCTCGTCGGAGATCACGGGCGCGGGCGGAGACTTCGTCAGCACGACGTGGATCGCCCGGGCGGGCGCCTCCCCCGCCGATGTGGCGGCCCACACTCCGGCGACAGCGCCGACGGCGATCACGAACGCCCCGATGATGACGGTGACGAGGATGCGCCTCATCCTTCCGCGCGAGACGGTGGCTCCGCCCGCGCCGGGCATCAGCTTCGTCATGCCGGTGACACCGTGGGCATCGCTGCCCCCAGACGGGAGAACCTCCGTCTCGCGCGCGTCGGCAGGCGTCACGGAGACTGACCCTCCGCCGGCGTCGCCGGTGCCGAGCTGTGAGGCGGCGGCGACGACCTCGGCGGCCGTCGGACGTTCGCCCGGGTCCGTGCGCGTCATCCGCGTGAGCAGCAGCGACCACCCGCTGCCGAGTGCGGGCGGGATCACCGGAGGGCCGGACAGTCTCGCCAGGGCTGCCTGTGCGCCGCTCGCCCGCGGGAATGCCGGCTCGCCCGTGAGAGCCTCCAGGAGCACCAGGCCGAGCGCGTACACATCCGACGCGGGGACCGCCTCGCCGTCGCGCACCTGCTCCGGCGCCATGTACGCCGCAGTTCCGACCACCATCCCCGGTGTCGTCATCCGCGGGTCGTCGATGACGTGGGCGATTCCGAAGTCGGCGAGCTTCGCCGTCCACGGCTCGCCGGGCCGCGACCCGGCGCCGAGCAGCACGTTCGACGGCTTCACGTCACGGTGCACCACCCCGCGCCCGTGCAGCATGCTGAGAGCCTCCGCGAGACTGCGCCCGAGCAGCGCCACATGAGCGGGGTCCATCGGCCCTCGGGAGAGCTCCTGCGCCAGGGTGCGACCGTCGACGTACTCCATCACGAGGTACTGCGTCCGCCCCCGTGCGAGCTGCGCGTCGTGGAGCGTCACGATCGACGGGTGGTTGAGCGAAGCCAGCAGTGCGGTCTCGCGCTGGGCGCGTCCTCCGCCGAGTGCGGACTCGTGCTCCCCGCGGAGGATCTTGATGGCCACGGTGCGGCCGAGGACGACATCCTCGGCCCTGTGCACGTCAGCACTGCCCCCGGAACCCAGACGATCGATCAGGCGATACCGCCCGTCGAGGAGGGCCTCGGTCGGGGTCTCCTCTGCCACGGACATACCTCTACTCCTGCTCCGCCCGGCTCGGCTGCCCGGCGCCCACGACAGACTAACCCGGGACGCACCCTCGACGTGTCGGCTTGACTCAGCCCGAGCACGGCTGATCAACTGGCAGTCCGCGTTGAGAGGACTGGGGGAAGCACATGCGTCGTCGCCGACCGATCGTGAAGACCGAGAGCGCAGCGGCCCCTGCCCCTGCGCCGGTGCGCCCGGCGCCTCCGACGACGGCCGCAGCGGCGATCGCGCGCATCAACCCGTTCGTCTTCGGGCTGTTCGGCGCACTGGGCGTGCTGGTGGCCCTCACGCTCGGCGGCATCCTCACCCAGCTGGCCACCGTGCTCGTCTATATCGGCTTCGCGGTGTTCCTCGCTCTCGGCCTCGACCCGATCGTCACCGCCCTCGAGCGGAGGTTCTCCCTCCCCCGCGGTGGCGCGGTCGCGATCGTCGTCGCCGTCGTGCTGCTGCTGTTCGCCGGGATCGTCCTCGCGATCGTCCCGATCCTCGTCACGCAGATCTCCAACCTCATCGAGAACGGCCCGCAGATGGTCGAGGACATCCGGGCGTCGGGCTGGTACCAGGACCTGACGGCCCAGTTCGGAGCGAGCTTCGAGGACGCCACGGCCGCGGCTCTCGACTTCGTCCAGGACCCGAGCAACCTCGTCAACATCGGCGGCGGCGTGCTGGCCGTCGGCACCGGCATCGCCGGCGGATTCACCGGCGTCACGATCGTGCTCATCCTGACCCTGTACTTCATGGCGTCCCTGCGGAGCATGAAGAAGGTCGCGGCACGCTTCGTCCCGGCCTACCAGCGCGAGACGTTCACCGGTCTCGTGGAAGACGTCTCCGGAGCCGTCGGACGCTACGTCATCGGCCAGGTGAGCCTGGCCCTGGTGAACGGCGTGCTGAGCCTGTTCATGCTGTCGATCATCGGCGCCCCCGTCCCGGCGCTCCTCGCCCTGATCGCCTTCATCGGCTCGATGATCCCGCTGGTGGGCACGCTGTCGGCATCCATCGTGAACTCGCTGATCTGCCTGATCGTGAGCCCGGTGACCGCTCTCATCGCGTTCTGCTACTACCTCGTGTACATGCAGATCGAGGCATATGTGCTCTCGCCGCGCATCATGAGCAAGGCCGTGGCGGTGCCCGGCTCGCTCGTCGTGATCGCCGCCGTCGCCGGAGGCGCGCTCGGGGGCATCGCCGGTGCGCTCGTCGCGATCCCCGTCGCGGCGAGCATCATCATCGTCGTGCAGAAGGTGCTGTTCCCCGCTCAGGATCGCAAGGTCGTCGCACCCGACGTCATCGGACGGTGAGGGCCTCCGGCTGCACCGTCGCGGTGAAGCCGGACACCTCGCCGACCTCTTCGCCGTCGACCTCGAACTGCTGAGGCTCGGCGAGCTCCGCGACGATCCGGCGCGCCGCGACATGCCGCGTCGACTCCGTGCTCACGGCCTCGCCGCCGCCCAGCATCCGGCGGATCCCGTTGTCCCAGACCACCGAGCGCACCGTGTCCAGCCACTGCAGCGCCCCGTCTGCGCTGACCAGCAGCAGGTCCAGCAGGCCGTCGTCGAGCACGGCATCCGGAAGCAGCCGGATGCCGCCCTGGACCATGCCGCAGTTGCCGACGAGCATCGTGTGCCCGCGTACCGACGCGGGTGCGTCGTCGTCGAGCGTGAGGGTCATGTCTGTCATCGTCGTCCCGGCGAGGGCGCGCCCCATCGCCTCGACGTACGCGAGCCATCCGGCCCTGTCCTTGAGGTCGTCGTCGGTCTCGACGAGCATCTGCGCGTCGACGCCGAAGCCCACCATCACCGTGAAGGCCCGGCGCTCGTCGCCGAACTCCACCCAGCCGATGTCGATGCGCTGCGGTTCGCCGTCGCGCACCCGGGCAAGGGCGGCCGGGATGTCGTCGAGCGGCACGCCGAGGTTCCTGGCGAGCAGGTTGCCGGTGCCCTGCGGCACGATACCGAGGTGCACCTCGGTGCCGGCGAGTGCCTCGGCGACGGCGCGCACCGTGCCGTCGCCGCCGACCGCCAGCACGACCTCGCATCCGGCTTCGGCGGCCTCAGCGGCCATCCCGCGCCCCGGGTCCTCGGCGCTCGTCTCCCACCACAGCACGTCATCGCCGAACACGTCCGCGACGGCGTCCCGGAGGACGCTCTCGTCGATCTTCGAGGGGTTCCAGATCACGCCGAGCTTCGAGATGGTCATGACGTCAGACTGCGCCCCGGGGAGCGAGATCGCAAATCGGAGGCCGCAGGCACGACCGCGTCACCCGTAGAAGAGCTGCTCGAACGCCTTTCGCGCTCGGCGGGTGACGCCGAGGTAGTCCTCCTCGAGCGTGCTGGCGGAGCGGTCCGGGTAGCCCAGGAGCCGTCCGATCGCGTCGAGCTGCCGCGGCTCGACGGGCAGCACATCGCTGGTCTGCCCGGTGAACAGCGTGATCGCGGAGCGCAGCCGGCTCGACAGCCGCCATGCCTCCCGGAGCAGCTTCGCGGATGCCTCCGGCACGAGGTCGGCGTCCACGGCGGCGTCGAGCGCCGCCATGGTCGACGTCGTCCGCAGCTCAGGCACCGCATGCGCGTGCTGGAGCTGCAGCAGCTGCACGAGCCACTCCACGTCGCTGAGCGTGCCGGGGCCGAGCTTGAGGTGCCGGCGCGGGTCGGCGCCCTGGGGCAGCCGCTCCCCCTCGACGCGCGCCTTGATGCGCTTGATCTCCCGCGTGCCCTGCAGGTCCAGCAAGGCCGGGTAGCGGATGCTGTCGGCGAGCTCTGTGAACCTCGCGATGAGCTTCTGGCTGCCGGCGACGCCGCGGGCGCGGAGCAGCGCCTGCGCCTCCCAGGACAGCGACCACCGGCGGTAGTACTCCGCGTACGCGTCGAAGGATCTCACCACCGGGCCGTTGCGGCCCTCCGGCCTGAGGTCGGCGTCGAGATCGAGCGGAACCCGATGATCCGTCAGGTGCTCGCGCAGGCCTGACACGATCTGCGACGCGAGCGACTGCGCCCGCTGCGGGTCGATGCCGTTCGCGTCGTAGACGTAGAGGATGTCGGCGTCGGACCCGAAGCCCAGCTCCGCGCCGCCGAAGCGGCCCATCCCGATGACGGAGAAGTCGAAGGCCTGCTCCTCCGGGGGCACGACCGCGCGGTACACGGCGCGCAGCGCCGCCTGGATCGTCGCGTCGGTGATCTCCGTGAGCGAGGTCGCGATCTCCTCGATCGAGAGCACGTCGAGCACGCCGCCCATCGCGGTGCGCAGCAGCTCCCGCCTCCGCATCGCGCGCACGGCCCGCAGCGCGTCGCCCACGCTCTCGTGCCGGGTCTGGATCGCCCTGGCCTCCTCGTCGATCGCGGCGCCGCTGCGCGGCCGCAGCAGCTCGCTGCTGTCCAGCCAGGCCACCGACTCCGGGATCCACTCCATCAGCTCGCCGACATAGCGGGAGGAGGACAGCAGCCGGGTGAGGCTCTCCGCCGCGCCGGAGGAGTCGCGGAGCATCCGGAGGAACCAGGGGGTGTCTCCCAGCCGCTCGCTGATCCGGCGGAAGGCGACGAGGGCGTAGTCGGGGTCGCTGCCGTCGGCGAACCACCGCACCATCACCGGCATCAGGTGACGCTGGATGGTGGCCTTGCGGCTGAGACCCGTGGTGAGCGCGCCGATGTGCCGCAGCGCACCGGCGGGGTCGCGGAAGCCGATCGCCATCAGGCGGTCGTGCGCCTGCGCGGTGGAGAGCGTGCGCTCCTCCTCCGGCAGCGAGGCGACGGCGGTGAGCAGCGGCCGGTAGAACAGCCGGGTGTGGATCTCGCGCACCTCGCGCCGCACGCTCTCCCAGCGCTCCCACACGGCTTCTCCGGACTCCGCGAGCCCGGTCCCGCGGGCCAGCACCCGCAGGCCCGACGGCGTCCGGGGCATCAGATGGGTGCGGCTGAGATCGCGGAGCTGGAGACGGTGCTCCATGAGGCGCAGCAGCCGGTAGTCGCCGGCGAACGTCGCCGCCTCGCTCCGCCCGATGTAGCCGCCCTCGACGAGCGCGTCGATGCTCTCCAGCGTCCCTCGCGTGCGCAGGGTCGGATCGGTGAGCCCGTGCACCAGCTGCAGCAGCTGCACCGTGAACTCGATGTCGCGCAGGCCGCCCGCGCCGAGCTTGAGCTGGTACGGCACGTCCGCAGGGTCGATGTGCTCCATGACCCGCTCGCGCATGCGCTGGACGCTGTCGACGAAGTTCTCCCGCGCGGCACTCGACCAGATCTTCGGCTGCACGGCCGAGAGGTACTCGGCTCCGAGCTCCGCATCCCCGGCCATCGGCCGCGCCTTGAGCAGAGCCTGGAACTCCCAGCTCTTCGCCCAGCGGTCGTAGTAGGCGAGGTGCGAGGCGAGCGAGCGGACCAGCGCCCCCTGCTTGCCCTCCGGTCTCAGGGCGGCGTCGACCTCCCAGAGCGGCGGTTCGACCTCGATCCCGCTGAGACCCCGCATGGTCTCCCTGGCCAGACGCGTGGCGATGTCGATCGCGCGCGCCTCCGAGACGACCTCTTCGTCTGCCGTCCCGCCGACGAAGATCACGTCCACGTCGCTGACGTAGTTCAGCTCGCGCGCTCCGGCCTTTCCCATGCCGATGACCGCCAGCCGCGTCGCGGCGATCTCCTCCTCGCGCATCGTCGCGCGGAGCCGGGTCCGGGCGACCGCCAATGAGGCCTCCAGCGCCGCGCCGGCGATGTCCGCCAGGGCGGCGGCGACCGCGTCGACGATCCGCACCGGCTCGGGATGCCCGAGGTCGATCGCCGCGATCGCGGCGAGGTGGCGGCGATACGCGACGCGCAGCGTCACCAGCGCGGCGTCGTCCCCGGATGCCGCGAAGCCGTCCTGGGCGCCGACCGCGGCCAGCAGCAGCGTGCGCAGCTCCTCGGCCGACGGCAGCTGGCCCGGCGCCTCGCCGAGAACCGAGAGCTGCGCAGGATGCCGCAGGAAGAACGCGGCGAGCCCCGGGGAGGCGCCGAACACCCTCCAGACGCGCGCTCGCGTCTCCGGATCGGCGAGCAGCGCCCTCAGCGCCTCCGGGTCGCGCCGGACGACCCTGAGCATGCCCTCGACCGCTGCATCCGGATCCGCGGCGCTCGCACCGTCGAGGAGCACTGCGCGCTCGATGCCGAGCGCGCCGGAGAGCTCGGCGAGGGCCGCCGCGGCCTCACTGAGCTCCGCGAAGCCGAGCCTGGCCAGCGCGGAGAGCGAGACGGAGTCGTCCGAACGGGCCATGCGCGCGACTCAGAGCAGCTCGAGGTTGTTCTTCAGCTCCAGAGGAGTGACCTGGCCACGGTACGACTCCCACTCCTTGCGCTTGTTCAGCAGCACGTAATTGAAGACCGACTCCCCGAGCGTCTCGGCGACCAGCTCGGAGTTCTCCATGTACTCGAGTGCGTGGTCGAGGCTCGCCGGCAGCGCCGCGTAGCCGAGCGCGCGGCGCTCCGCGTCGCTGAGCGACCACACGTTATCCTCGGCCTCCGGCGGGAGCTCGTATCCCTCTTCGATGCCCTTGAGACCGGCGGCGAGCATGAGCGCGTACGCCAGGTACGGGTTCGCCGCGGAGTCGAGGGCGCGGTACTCCACGCGGGTGGATCCGCCCTTGTTCGGCTTGTACATCGGCACCCGCACGAGCGCGGAGCGGTTGTTGTGCCCCCAGGTGATGAAGCTGGGCGCCTCGTCGCCGCCCCACAGCCGCTTGTAGGAGTTGACGAACTGGTTCGTCACGGCGGCGATCTCGTTGGCGTGCTTGAGCAGGCCCGCGATGAAGTGACGGCCGGTCTTGGAGAGCTGGTACTTCGCGCCCTCCTCGAAGAACGCGTTGCGCTCCCCCTCGAACAGCGACATGTGCGTGTGCATGCCGCTGCCGGGCTGACCGCTGAGCGGCTTCGGCATGAACGTGGCGTACACGCCCTGCTCGATCGCGACCTCCTTGATGACGGTGCGGAAAGTCATCACGTTGTCGGCCATGGTGAGCGCATCCGCGTAGCGGAGGTCGATCTCGTTCTGGCCGGGTCCGCCCTCGTGGTGGCTGAACTCGACGGAGATGCCGAGGTCCTCGAGCATCCGCACGGAACGACGGCGGAAGTCGTGCGCCGTGCCGCCCGGCACGTTGTCGAAGTAGCCCGCCGAGTCGACGGGGATCGGGCCGTCAGGCCCGAAGGACGACGACTTCAGCAGGTAGAACTCGATCTCGGGGTGCGTGTAGAAGGTGAACCCCGCATCCGCCGCCTTCGCGAGGGCGCGCTTGAGCACGTGGCGCGGATCGGAGACCGCTGGTCGCCCGTCCGGCGTCGTGATGTCGCAGAACATGCGGGCGGTCGGGTCGATCTCGCCGCGCCACGGCAGGATCTGGAAGGTGGTCGGGTCCGGCTGCGCGAGCAGGTCGGACTCGTAGCTGCGGGTGAGGCCCTCGATCGCGGAGCCGTCGAAGCCGATGCCCTCGGCGAAGGCGCCCTCGACCTCGGCCGGGGCGATCGCCACGGACTTCAGGGTTCCGATGACATCGGTGAACCACAGGCGGACGAACTTGACGCCGCGCTCCTCGATGGTGCGGAGGACGAAATCCCGCTGCTTGTCCATCGTCACTCGGCGTTCTCGGCGGCGCCGGAGTCCCAGCCGCCCTCGGCGGCCTCCTCCTCAGCCCAGGCGCGCGAGCGCTCCTTGAGCAGCTCCGGAGCGCGGGCCGCCTCGGCCTCGCTGTCGAAGGGACCGACCCGGTCCACGCTGGGCGAGATCATGCCGAACTCGACCTCACCGGTCTCGAGGTTGTACCAGTACTTCTCATCGCCGTTGGACATCGCCGATCCCTTCTTCACGTCGTGTCATCGATCCTACTGGCGCGGGCCCCGGTCGCTATGCTGTCGCCATGGCAAAAGCGATCGGCGTCGACATCGGCGGCACGGGTATCAAGGCAGGCATCGTCGACCTCACCCACGGGACAATGGCGTCCGACCGGGTCCGGGTCCCCACGCCTGAGGGCGCATCCCCGAACGACGTCCTCCTCGCGGTCCAGACGGTGCTGAAGACCCTCGAGGTGCACGACTCCACCCTCCCGCTGGGCGTCGCGTTCCCCGCCATCGTCAAGCGCGGCAAGACGCTGTCGGCGGCGAACGTCTCCAAGGAGTGGGTCGACTTCGACGCCGAGCGCTTCTTCCGCGACGGCCTCGGCCGCAACATCGTGTTCGTCAACGACGCGGATGCCGCCGGCGTCGCCGAGGCGCGCCACGGCGCCGCCCGCGACGTCCGCGGCCTGACGCTGATGACGACGCTCGGCACCGGCATCGGCTCCGCCTTCCTCTACGACGGCCTGCTCGTCCCGAACACCGAGCTCGGTCACCTGAACTTCCGCGGCTACGAGTCGGTGGAGAAGTGGGCGGCGACCTCGGCGCGGGAGCGCGAGAACCTCAGCTGGGCGGAGTGGGCCGAGCGCCTCCAGGCGTTCTACTCGCACATCGAGTTCCTGTTCAGCCCCGACCTGTTCGTCGTCGGCGGCGGGGTCTCCAAGAACGCGGGCGACTTCCTCCCGCTGCTGGAGCTGAAGACCCCCATCGTCCCCGCGATCCACCGCAACAACTCGGGCATCATCGGCGCCGCGTCCCTCGCCGGCGACTGATCTCCACGCTGCCGACGCGTCGCCCGCAGCGACGAGGTTCCACGACGAAGGCCCCCGCAGCTCCTGCGGGGGCCTTCGTCACGTCGAGGCGAATGGGCCGACCTGTACGCCGGGTTCTGTTCCGGGGTTCTTCGCCCCTTCGACGGCCATCTCTCTCGGCGACACGTTGCCGTGGCGCTCCAGCGGTCTACCCGAGGACTCGGCGAGCCGCGTCATCATCCTCTGTCTGACCTTGCTCCGGACGAGGTTTACCTGGCGGGCCGTGTCACCACGGCCCCCGGTGGTCTCTTACACCACCCTTTCACCCTTACCCCTTGCGGGGCGGTCTGCTCTCTGTGGCACTTTCTCGCGGATTGCTCCGGGTGGGCGTTACCCACCGTCCTGCCCTGAGGAGCCCGGACGTTCCTCGGTGCGGTTGCCCGCCACGCGACCGTCCAGTCGACCCATTCGCCCTTCCATTCTACTTCGCGGCCGTCTCAGCGATCCTCAGGTCGAGCGGGACGTCGATGGGGAACGATCCGAACAGCCGCCTGGTCGCCACGGCGGCAGCCTCTCTGACGGCATCCGCCGCGGCCTCCGCCTGCTCCTCCGGGACGTGCAGGATGACCTCGTCATGGAGGAAGAAGGACAGATGCGGCATGGACCGGAACGGACCGGATGCCGCAGCCGGCACGGCCGCAGGCGGGAACCCCTGCAGACGGTGCCTGATCTCCGCGAGCCAGATGAGCGACCACTCGGCGGCGGTTCCCTGCACGACGAAGTTCCTGGTGAACCTCCCCCAGTCGCGCGCGCGGCGTCGCGCCACGGCGACGTCGGCCGGATCGGCGTCGGCATCCGTCGCTCGGGACTGCATGCGCGCCCACTCGGGCGA
The DNA here is from genome assembly GCF_011752045.1 of Microbacterium hydrocarbonoxydans. GTDB lineage: Bacteria > Actinomycetota > Actinomycetes > Actinomycetales > Microbacteriaceae > Microbacterium. The sequence goes on along the minus strand of NZ_JAAKXW010000001.1, from coordinate 305,729 downwards.
TGGAGGCGGCGAGGAGCGACCGAGCCAGGTGGAGACCACCCCTCCGTCCTCACCGACCCTGGCCGCCTCGTCGACGAGCGCCATCGCCTGCGGGTACACCTTGCGGAGGCGCGGCACGAGGCGCCCGCTGTCGCCGGTCGTCGCCCCGTACATGGCGCCGAGCACGGCGTACTTCGCCTCCTCGCGGGTGGCGACGGCCCCCGAGTCGACGACACCCGCGTACAGGTCGCTGCCCTGTGCGGCCGTCGCCATCGCCCGGTCCCCCGCCATCGCGGCGAGCATCCGCGGCTCCAGCTGCGCGACATCCGCGACGATGAGCTTCCACCCGTCGTCGGCGCGCACCGCCGGCCGCAGGCTGCGCGGCAGTTGGAGCGCCCCTCCGCCCGCCGACGCCCAGCGCCCGGTGACGACGCCGCCTGGGATGTAGACCGGGCGGAAGCGGCCGTCGTGAACCCACTCGGCGAGCCATGCCCAGCCGTTCGCGCTGAGCAGGCGGGACAGCTTCTTGTACGCCAGCAGCGGCTCCACGACGGGGTGGTCGTGCTCGGCGAGCTCCCACTTCCCGGTGGACTCCACGTGCACGCCGACGCGGTGCAGGGCGCGGAGGAGCTTCGGCTGGCTGTCCAGGTGCAGCGACGGATCACCGAGGATCTCCCGCACCCGATCGCCCAGTTCGACCATCCGGCTGGGCAGGCCCCCTGAGATCGGACGCGTGCCCAGCGTCTCGGTGAGGATGCTGTCGTGGACGCGCTCGTCCCAGGGGAGCCCGGCGGCGCGCATCTCCTCGGCGACGAGCCCGCCGGCGGACTCGGCCGCGCACAGCAGGGTGAGCCGTCCGTCGGCCGAGTCCTGGATCACCCTCCGCTGCGCCCGGTACTGCTCGAGCGCCTCAGCGACCGGATCCGCGGGCGCGTGCTGCTCGACGACGTCGAACAGCGCCGGCGCCTCGTCGGCCGGCTCTCGCCGGATCCAGGCGGGCGACGGCGCCAGCGGACGGGCGACGGATGCCGTGTCGCGGAGGATCGCGTGGCAGAGCAGCAGGTCGTGCGTCCGCGCGAGCCGGACGCCGGCCGCGAGCAGACCGGGATACTGCTCGCGCGCGCTGCGGATGATCCAGCGCGGCGCGTTCTCCTGTTCCTGTGCGGCCACCCACTCCGGCAGGTCCCGCGCGGTGAGGGTCCGTCGATCGAGTTCGGTGCCGTCCTCGCCGAGCTCGACGACGACGTGTTGGCCTGACGCCGTCGCGATCAGGGCGACGCGGCGCTCGGCGGACTGCCGCGAGCTCACCGTCGGCGGGCTCGCGGCCCGTTCGTCACAGCCCGGACTCCTCGGTGCGCACGAGGATGCAACCGCACTCGGGGCAGGAGACGACCGCGTCATCGGCGGCGCGGCGGATCTCGTTCAGGTCTGTGCCGGGAAGCACGATGTGGCAGCCGCCGCACGTGCCGCGGGTGAGCAGGGCGGCCCCTGCGTTGTTCGCCGAACGGCGGGTGTAGTCCGCGAGCAGGTCGGCGGGAACCGTCGCGGTCACGGCCTCGCGGTCGCGGGCCAGCTGCGCGCCGAGCTCGGTCGCGGCGGCGACGTCGGCCTTGGCCTGGGCGGTCAGGCTGGTCCCCTCCGCCGTCGTCGCGTCGAGGAGAGCCTGCTGCGCGGCGACGGCGGCCTCGGCATCCTCCACACGACCCATCACGTCGAGCTCGATGTCCTCGAGATCGCTCTGCCGCTTCGCGAGGCTGGCGAGCTCGTGCTCGAGCGCCTGCGCCTCCTTCGAGTTGGTCGCCGCGGCGAGCCGCTCGGCGTCGCGCGCGCGGCGCTGCTCGACGAGCTTCACGTCGGCCTCGAGGCGGGCCAGCTCGGTGCGCACGTCGTCGCGGGCGCCGGTGAGCGTGGTGAGCTCCCGGAGCTGCTCCTGCCGGATCGCGACGAGCTCGGTGATGCGCGCGGCCTGCGCTGGTTGGGTGCGGGCGCGCTCTGCCTGCGCGATGCGCCGGTCCAGGTCGGCGACGTCGAGCAGGATGCGCTGGTTCTCGGGGCTGGCGTTCACGTGTTCAAATCTAGTCGCTGCACCGGGCTCGCCCCATCACCCGATCTCGCCGTCGACGTAGAGCCAGCGGCGGTCCTCCCGGACGAAGCGGCTCCGCTCGCGCAGCGAGCCGCGCTCGGCGCCCTGCCGCCAGAACGCCTCGAACTCCACCACGCCGTCCCTGTCGAACGGGCCTCCCGCGGACCGGCCCAGGATGATCAGCCGCCGCCACTCCAGATCCGGCTCGAACCCGATCGTCCGCGGGCGGCTCGACGGATGCCAGCTCGCGAGCAGGTGCGCCGCATCGTGACGGGCGAAGGCCGTGTAGCGCGAGCGCATCAGCCGCTCGGCGGTCGGCGCCGCGGCCCCGGCTAGCAGCGGACCGCAGCAGCCGTCGAACAGGTCGCCGGAGCCGCACGGGCAGCGCGAATCGTCCATGCTCTCAGCGTACGCTGGGGCCATGACGGCACTTCCCACCTTCACCGCGCACAACGGATTCACCCTCCCCGCGATCGGCCTGGGGACGTACGCCCTCTGGGGCGACGCCGGAGCGGATGCCGTCGCCGGCGCGCTCTCCGCGGGCTACCGTCTCGTGGACTCGGCGTTCAACTACGAGAACGAGGGCTCCGTCGGCCGCGGGGTCGCGGCATCCGGCGTCGACCGCGCCGAGGTCATCGTCACCACCAAGCTCCCCGGCCGCCATCACCGCACGGCGAAGGCGACGACGAGCATCGAGGAGAGCCGGTCGCGCCTGGGCGTCGACGCCGTCGACCTGCACCTCATCCACTGGCCGAACCCCAGCCAGGACGAGTACGTCCAGGCCTGGCAGGCGCTCGTGGAGGCGCAGCAGCGGGGCGTGGTCCGGCAGATCGGCGTGTCGAACTTCCTGCCGGCGCACCTCGAGCGCATCGAGCGGGAGACCGGGGTGCGGCCGGTCGTGAACCAGATCGAGGTGCATCCCTACTTCCCGCAGGAGGAGCAGCTCGAGTACCACCGCGATCACGGCATCCTGACGGAGGCGTGGAGCCCGATCGCCAAGGCCGCGGATCTGCTCGCCGAGCCGGTGGTCGTCGAGGTGGCGGCCGCGCACGACATCTCCCCCGCGCAGGCCGTGCTGGCCTGGCACGTCGCCCGGGAGACCATCGCGATCCCGAAGGCCTCGTCGCGTGAGCATCAGGTCGCGAACCTGGCAGCCGCATCCGTCGCGCTCTCGCGCGACGAGGTCGCGGCGATCACGGCGCTGGGCCGCGCGGACGGCCGCCTGTTCGGCGGCGACCCGCGCACGCACGAGGAGTCCTGATCGCACTCCAGACGGCGCCCGTGCTCGCGGGCCTGCCGATCACGCCGGCGACCGCACGGGCGTACTTCGCCGCGCAGTCGCTCGCCGGCGCCGCCTGGTGGATCGGCGTGTTCGCCTCGGACGCCGTGCGGGTCGCGACGCTCGGGGAGCTGCCCGTGCTGCCGATCGCGGCGGCCGATGTGCCGCTGTTCCTCGTCTCCTCGGCACTCGTCGCATCGGGCGTCCGCTGGGCGGCAGGGGTCGCAGCCGGATGGGCGACGCTGGTGGCCGCGGGGATGATCGTCTATGCGACGCTGACCGGATCGGCCGGCTGGGGCGCGCTGCTCATGACCGCGGCCGCAGGCGCGTCGCTCGTGGCAGGGATCGTCGTGGTGTGCGGACGTGCGCCGGTCGAATGGATCGTCACCGGCCCGTTCGCGTTCCGGTCGGCCGCAGCCGAGGGACGAACGCGGCTCGCGGCGCGGATCGTGCGGCAGATGGTGCTGTTCTGGGTGCTGTTCCTCGGCGTCCTCCCCGCCGCGATCGCGGCGCTCGAGTCCCGGTGGCTGCTGAGCATCCCGTTCCCGGTCGCCGTCCGCATCGTCGGCGGAGCGCTGTTCGTCGTGACCGGGGCTCTCGGCATCTGGTCCGCCGTCTCCATGCTCGTCGTCGGAGAGGGCACCCCGCTGCCCTCGCACATGGCGCGGCGCCTCGTGATCACGGGTCCGTACCGGTTCGTGCGCAATCCCATGGCGGTGGCGGGCATCGCCCAGGGAGTCGCCGTCGGACTCGCGCTCGGATCCTGGCTGGTCATCGCCTATGCGCTGTGCGGCTCGCTGATCTGGAACACCCTCGTCAGACCTCAGGAGGAGGCCGACCTCGCGGCGAGGTTCGGGGCCGAGTTCGAGGAGTACCGGACCTCGGTGCCCTGCTGGGTGCCGCGGCTGCGCTGACGGCGGCCGCGCAATAGGATCGATCGACTCGGGGCGAGGACGCCCCGGCATCCGATGCGAGATGAGGCGAGCATGGCGGAGACGCAGGCGGGCTGGTACGACGACGGCACCGGGACCCAGCGGTGGTGGGACGGACAGAACTGGACCGAGAACGTGCAGCCGCCCGCGGCGCCTCAGCCCGGGATCGGCGGGATCATCGAGCGGGCGCAGGCGGATGCCGTCGCCGGGGCGCAGCCCCGCCCTGCGGCGCCGGGCATGAGCTATGTCGTGCTGCAGGTCGTCCTCAAGGAGAAGTTCTTCGGCTCCGGCTCGGGCAACCTCACCGAGCTCGAGCGCGCCATCAACGCCCAGGCGGCGCTCGGCTACCGGCTACACACGATCACGACGGCGTCGTCCGGGAGCACGGGCTTCGGCGGCGGCGACCGCATCCAGGCGACCCTGGTCTTCGAGAAGCTCGTCTGAGGTCAGCCGCCCGGCTCACAGGGCGGCGGCGACCGCCTCCTCGGCGGTGCGGTGCGTGAACGCGAAACCGCTGCCCTCGAGAGCGGCGGGGCGCACGTCCGCGTCGGAGACCAGCAGCGAGTCGGTGGCCGCGCGGCTCAGTGCCAGGCGCATGGCCCAGGCGGGAGCGGGCAGCCAGAACGGGCGGTGCATCCTCGCGGCCAGCGCACGGCCGATGTCGTTCGCCGATGCGGGTGCCGGACCCGCGAGGTTCACCGGGCCCTCGAGCCCCACGTCGATGACGTGCCGGATCGCCCGCACCTCGTCGTCCAGGGATATCCACGGCCAGATCTGGTTCCCGTGGCCGATCGGGCCGGCGACGCCGAACCGGGTGAGCTGGACGAGCGGCCGCAGCACCCCGCGCCGGTGGATCACCGGCGCTGTGCGGAACAGGGCGACGCGCGTGCGATCGCCGGCCCGGCGCGCCTCATCCTCCCACCGGACGCACAACCGCGCGAGGAAGGTCTCCCCCGCCGGCGCATCCTCGGTGAGCACCGCTCCGGGCGCTGATCCGTAGAATCCCACCGCCGAGGCCGAGGCGAACACGGGCGCGTCGTCTCCGAGCGCGATCAGCGCGGTCGCGATCGCCCGCGTGGCACGCACCCGGGAGGCGACGAGTTCCCGCCGATACCGCGGCGTCCACGGCATCCGCCCGACGCTGGCGCCGCCGAGCGCGACGACGGCGTCCGCGCCGGCCAGGTCCTGCGGGTCGAGCTCCTGCTCCCCCGGCGACCATGCGATCTCTCCCGGAGCCTCCGGCGGACGACGGACCAGGGTCGTCACCTCGATGCCGTCCTGCCGCAGCGACGCCGCGAGGGCGGTGCCGATCAGGCCCGAGGCCCCGCTGATCACGACGCGACGTCTCACGCGGTCTCCGATCTCGTCTGTCGCCGGCTCAGGCCGCACGCCGGTAGTGCACGGCCACCGCGCCGCAGCGCAGCGGCTCCGACGACACCAGCTCGAGACGTCGCGTGCCGGGCAGCCCGCCCTGGTGGAGCTTCGGACCGTGTCCGGCGATCCGGGGGTGGACGAGGAACCGGTACTCGTCGATCAGCCCCAGCCGATCCAGTTCCGTCGCCAGCATCCCGCTGCCGAGGAGCACGCCGCCCGGCGTCGCGTCCTTGAGCCCCTGCACGGCCGTCCGCAGGTCGCCGCCGAGGTGGTGGCTGTTGCTCCACGGGAAGTCCTCGCGTGTCGTCGAGACGACGTACTTCGGCTTGGCCTCGAGCTTGACCGCCCATTCGCGCATCGCGGCCGGGGCATCCTCGTCGCCGCGGGCGACGGCCGGCCAGGCGTCCTCCATCATCTCGTAGGTGACGCGCCCCCAGAGCATCGCGCCGGCGTCGTCCATCAGGGCGGTGAAGTAGGCGTGCGTCTCGTCGTCGGCGATGCCCTCGCGGTGATCGACGCATCCGTCCAGCGTGACGTTGATGCTGAAGGTCAGGAGTCCCATGAGCCGAGCCTAAGCGCGCGAGGCGGCGATCACCACGGGACCCCGCACGTCGCGTCTAGGATGGATCGGAAGGGCCTTTAGCTCAGCTGGTAGAGCAACGGTTTTACACACCGTAGGTCGTCGGTTCGATCCCGGCAGGGCCCACCCCTGGAGAACCACCGGATGCTCAGCGCACCAGCGGCACCTCCTCGTCGACCTCGAACCGGATGCCGGGCTGGCCGTCGATCGCGGTGGCTGCCGCTTGGAAGGCGCCCTGCGGCTTCGCGAATCCGCCCACGACGCAGCGGGCGGACGTGTCGGCTTTGACACGGAGACACCGGCGCCGCGGAGGATGTGACAGGACGACTCCGCGCATCCGGCTCGCCGGGATCGGGGCTAAGGTAAACATCAGCGCGCGTTGTGCACTACCGACAAGGCTGCCCGTGCCGCACCCCGTTTCTTGGCGAGACCCGCCAGCTCGATGAAAGGTTCCCCCCGTGACCGTGCACGACCAGGATCCGTACTCCCAGGGCCCCCTCGACAGCGATCCGGAAGAGACCGGCGAATGGCAGCAGTCGCTCGACGAGCTGGTGGAGGCCAAGGGGCACGGCCGCGGCCGCGAGATCATGCTCAGCCTGCTCAAGCGCTCCAAGGAGCTGCATCTGGGCGTGCCGATGGTCCCCACCACCGACTACATCAACACGATCGCGTCGGAGAACGAGCCCGAGTTCCCCGGTGACGAGGAGGTCGAGCGCCGTTACCGCGCCTGGATCCGCTGGAACGCGGCGGTCACCGTGCACCGCGCGCAGCGCCCCGGCATCGGCGTCGGCGGTCACATCTCGACCTACGCCTCCTCCGCCGCCCTGTACGAGGTCGGCTTCAACCACTTCTTCCGCGGCGCGGACCACCCCGGCGGCGCCGACCAGATCTTCATCCAGGGCCACGCCTCCCCCGGCATCTACGCTCGCTCCTTCCTCGAGGGCCGGCTGACGGAGCAGCACCTCGACGGCTTCCGCCAGGAGCAGTCGCGCGCGCCCTTCGGCATCCCCTCCTACCCGCACCCGCGGCAGATGGAGGACTACTGGCAGTTCCCGACCGTGTCGATGGGTCTCGGCCCGATCAACGCGATCTACCAGGCCATGTCGAACAAGTACCTCGAGAACCGCGGCATCAAGGACACCTCGTCCTCGCACGTCTGGGCGTTCCTCGGCGACGGCGAGATGGACGAGGTCGAGAGCCGCGGCCAGCTGCAGGTGGCAGCCAATGAGGGCCTCGACAACCTCACCTTCGTCGTCAACTGCAACCTGCAGCGCCTCGACGGACCGGTGCGAGGCAACGGGAAGATCGTCCAGGAGCTGGAGAGCTTCTTCCGCGGCGCCGGATGGAACGTCATCAAGGTGGTCTGGGGCCGCGAGTGGGACGACCTGCTCGCCCGCGACACCGAGGGCGCGCTGCTGAACCTGATGAACAGCACCCCCGACGGCGACTTCCAGACGTACAAGGCCGAGTCCGGCGCGTACATCCGCGAGCACTTCTTCGGGAAGGACGAGCGCGCCGCGGCTCTCGTCAAGGACCTCACCGACGACCAGATCTGGCGCCTCAAGCGCGGCGGCCACGACTACCGCAAGGTGTACGCCGCGTTCAAGGCGGCGACGGAGCACAAGGGGCAGCCGACGGTCATCCTGGCGAAGACGGTCAAGGGCTACGGCCTCGGCCCGCACTTCGAGGGACGCAACGCGACCCACCAGATGAAGAAGATGACGCTGGACAACCTCAAGACGTTCCGCGACACCATGCACATCCCGATCACGGACGCGCAGCTCGAGGAGAACCCGTACCTGCCGCCGTACTACAACCCCGGGCCCCAGGACGAGACGATCCAGTACATGCTGGAGCGACGCCGCAGCCTGGGCGGCTTCCTCCCGGAGCGCCGTTCGACGCACGTCGGCCTCTCGCTCCCCGACGACTCCGCCTACGCGCTGCCGAAGAAGGGCTCCGGCACGCAGGAGATCGCGACGACGATGGCCTTCGTCCGGCTGCTGAAGGACCTGCTCCGCTCGAAGGACTTCGGCCACCGAATCGTGCCGATCATCCCGGACGAGGCGCGCACGTTCGGCATGGACGCCTACTTCCCGACCGCGAAGATCTACAACCCGAACGGCCAGCACTACACGTCGGTCGACCGGGAGCTTCTCCTCGCGTACAAGGAGAGCCCGCAGGGCCAGATCGTGCACGTCGGCATCAACGAGGCCGGCGCCCTGGCCGCGTTCACCGCCGCCGGCACCTCCTACGCGACGCACGGCGAGCCGCTGATCCCGATCTACATCTTCTACTCGATGTTCGGCTTCCAGCGCACCGGTGACGCCCAGTGGGCCGCCGGAGACCAGATGGCCCGCGGGTTCATCCTCGGCGCCACGGCCGGTCGCACCACGCTGACCGGTGAGGGCCTGCAGCACGCCGACGGCCACTCGCACCTGCTGGCGTCGACCAACCCCGCCACGGTGTCGTACGACCCCGCGTACGGCTACGAGATCGCGCACATCATGCGCAGCGGTCTGGAGCGCATGTACGGCGGCAGCCACCCCGACCCCAACGTGATGTACTACATCACCGTCTACAACGAGCCGTACGTGCAGCCGGCCGAGCCCGAGGGCGTGGACGTCGACGGCATCGTCCGCGGCATCCATCGCGTGTCGGCGGGCGAGGGCGACGGTCACCGCGCTCAGCTGCTCGCGTCGGGCGTCGGCCTGCCGTGGGCCCTCGAGGCGCAGGAGCTGCTGAAGAACGACTGGGGCGTCGTCGCCGACGTGTGGTCGGTCACCTCGTGGACCGAGCTGCGCCGCGACGGCCTCGCCGCGGACGAGCACAACTTCCTGCACCCGGAGGAGGAGCCGCGCACGGCCTACCTCACCCAGAAGCTGCAGGGCGCCGAGGGCCCGGTGGTCGCGGTCAGCGACTTCATGCACGCGGTGCAGGACCAGATCCGCCCGTGGGTGCCGAACCGCTTCGCGACGCTCGGCGCCGACGACTTCGGATTCTCGGACACCCGTGCCGCCGCCCGCCGCTTCTTCAAGATCGACGGCCCGTCGATCGTGGTGCGCACTCTGCAGTCGCTCGCCGAGGACGGCAAGGTCGACCGCTCGCTGGCCGCGCAGGCCATCGAGAAGTACCGTCTGCACGACGTGAACGCGGGTACCAGCGGCAACGCGGGCGGCGAGAGCTGAGTCGCCGGTGACGGATTCGTCCCCGCGCGGTATGGACAAGGCCGCGACCCTCACCTGGCTGCGCCGGATCTCCGGTGACATCGCCTCGGTGACGATCAAGCGGCTGGAGGACACCCTCCCCTGGTACGCCGACATGCCACCGGCCCGCCGCTCCGCGGTCGGGCTGGTGGCCCAGGCCGGCATCACCTCGTTCATCCAGTGGTACGACGACCCGTCTTCGACGCCGTGGATCGCGGCGGACATCTTCGCGGCGGCTCCGCGCGAGCTGCTGCGCAGCGTCAGCCTGCAGCAGACCCTGCAGCTCATCCGCGTGACCGTCGAGGTCACCGAGGAGCGCGTCGCCGGCAAGGGCGAGCACCTGCGTGAGGCGATCCTGCTGTACTCCCGCGACGTGGCTTTCGCGGCGGCCGACGTGTACGCACGTGCAGCCGAGGCACGCGGTCTCTGGGACGCCCGTCTCGAGGCTCTGGTCGTGGACTCGATCCTCACCGGCGAAGCCGACGAGGAGCTGCCCAGCCGCATCGCAGCGCTCGGCTGGCACGGGCATGGCGAGGTCGCCGTGCTCGTCGGCACGACGCCTCCGCAGTTCGACGTCGATCAGGTGCGCCGCACGGCCCGCAAGCTCGCCGTCGACGTGCTCATCGGCGTCCAGGGCTCTCGGCTCGTGCTCGTGCTCGGCCGGGCGCGCATCGCCGGGCAGGACGGAGAGGACGAGGAGCTGGGCTTCCAGGAGATCGCCACACGGCTCGAGCCCTCCTTCGGCCCCGGCTACGTTGTGCTCGGCCCTGCGGTCGCCGCACTCGTCGACGCCAGCCAGAGCGCCCGCGCCGCCCTCGCCGGCTTCGCGGTCGCCAGGGCCTGGCGCAGCGCACCGCGGCCGGTCGAAGCCGACGATCTGCTCCCCGAGCGCGCACTGGCCGGCGATCCGCTCGCGAAGCAGACTCTCATCGAGCGCATCTACCGGCCGCTGCAGTCGCATTCCACGGATCTCGTCACCACGCTGTGGAGCTACCTCGACAACGGGCGCTCGCTCGAGGCGACGGCCCGCGAGCTGTTCGTGCATCCGAACACGGTGCGCTACCGGCTCAAGCGCGTCAGCGAGGTCATCGGCTGGGACGCCACGGGTCCGCGCGAGGCGCTCATCCTGCAGACCGCCCTCATCCTCGGCTCGATCGGCGCCGCCGACCAGGTGCGCCGCCGTCCGCCCCTCCGTCGTCCGCCGCGCTGAACGCCTCGGCCGGAACGGCTGTACGCCATGCACAAGGGTTTTTCGCAATCTTGTGATGGTTCATCCACCGCTCGACCCCGATCGTTGGCAGACTGGGTGATGTGATTGTCGTCGTCTGCCCTGGACAGGGCTCGCAGACCCCCGGTTTCCTCTCCCCCTGGCTCGAGCTGGACGGCGTGGCCGATCGGCTCGCCGACTACTCCGAGGCCGCGCAGGTCGACCTCCACGAGCACGGGACGGTGTCGGATGCCGACACGATCCGCGACACCCGGATCGCGCAGCCGCTGATCGTGGCCGCCTCCCTGATCGCCGCCGACGCGCTGACATCGCGCGCCGGTCGCCGGGCGGACGGCGTCGCCGGTCACTCCGTCGGAGAGATCGCCGCACTCGTGGCGAGCTCCGTGATCGATGCCGAGACGGGCATGCGCCTCGTCGGCATCCGCGGACGCGCCATGGCGGACGCCGCCGCGCAGACTCCCACCGGCATGAGCGCCGTCCTGGGCGGTGACGAGGAGGCCGTGCTCGCCCGCCTCGCCGAGCTCGACCTCTCCCCCGCGAACTACAACGGCGGCGGCCAGCTCGTCGTCGCAGGCGCTCTCCCCGCCCTCGCGGCGCTGGCCGCGGAGCCGGTGAAGGGCACGCGCGTCATCCCGCTGCAGGTCGCCGGCGCCTTCCACACCGGGTACATGGCCTCCGCCGTCGCGGCTCTCCGTGACGCCGTGTCGACCGTGACGCCCGCCGACCCCGACCTCACGCTGTGGACCAACCGCGACGGCTCGGTCGTCTCCGACGGAGCGACCGCGCTGAGCTACCTCGTCGATCAGGTGTCCTCCCCGGTGCGCTGGGACCTCTGCATGGCCTCCTTCGCGGAGCAGGGCATCACCGGGCTCATCGAGCTCGCACCGGCAGGCGCACTCACCGGCCTGGCCAAGCGCGGACTGCGCGGCGTGCCCACCGTCGCCGTCAAGACACCCGAAGACCTCGACGCAGCGGTCGCGCTGCTGAACGGAGAAGCCGCATGAGCGCCACCCTGACCCAGCTCACCGGTCCCGCGTACACGCGCATCTACTCGTACGGCGCCGCCCGAGGCGAGAACGCCGTCCCGAACGAGGACCTCATCGGCCCGATCGACTCCAGCGACGAGTGGATCCGGCAGCGCACCGGGATCGTCACGCGCGTCCGCGCCGACAAGGAGACCGACGCCATCGACCTGGCGACGGATGCCGCCGCCGAGGCGATCGAGAAGGCCGGCGTCCCGGCCGACCAGGTCGACCTCGTGATCGTCGCCACGATCAGCAACCCGAAGCAGACCCCGTCGATCTCCGCGATCGTCGCCGACCGCGTCGGCGCCAACCCGGCCGCGGCCTACGACATCAACGCCGCCTGCGCCGGCTACGCCTACGCCGTCGCCCAGGCCGACGCGCTGATCAAGGCCGGAGCCGCCCGCTACGCGCTCGTCATCGGCACGGAGAAGCTCTCCGACATCGTCGACCCCACCGACCGCAGCATCTCGTTCCTGCTCGGCGACGGCGCGGGCGCCGCCCTCATCGGCCCCAGCGAGACCCCGGGCATCGCCCCGGCGGTCTGGGGATCCGACGGCTCGAAGGCGGATGCCGTCGGCATGAACCACACCCTCACCGAATTCCGCGACGGCGAGGTGCCGTGGCCGACGCTCCGCCAGGAGGGACCGACCGTGTTCCGCTGGGCCGTCTGGGAGATGGCCAAGGTCGCCCGCGAGGCGCTGGACAAGGCGGGCATCGAGGCGTCCGACCTCGCCGCGTTCATCCCGCACCAGGCGAACATGCGCATCATCGACGAGTTCGCCAAGCAGCTGAAGCTCCCCGAGACCACGGTGATCGCCCGCGACATCGAGACCACGGGGAACACCTCGGCCGCGTCGATCCCGCTCGCCAGCCACCGGCTGATGGAGGAGCACCCCGAGCTCTCGGGCGGACTCGCCCTGCAGATCGGCTTCGGCGCGGGCCTCGTGTTCGCCGCCCAGGTCGTCGTCCTCCCGTGAGATGGACCTGACGTTCCCTAGACTGTTCCACGGTTCCGAAAACAACCCGCAAGAAAGAGGAAGACCACATGGCTTTCACCAACGATGAGGTCCTCGCCGGCCTCGCAGAGCTGATCACTGACGAGACCGGCATCTCGGCCGACGAGGTGGCGCTCGAGAAGTCGTTCACCGACGACCTCGACATCGACTCGATCTCGATGATGACGATCGTCGTCAACGCCGAGGAGAAGTTCGGCGTCACCATCCCCGACGACGAGGTCAAGAACCTGAAGACCGTCGGCGACGCCGTCAGCTTCATCGTCGCAGGCCAGGAGTAATCCGCGCGGGATGCCACCCCCGCCACCCGCGGGGCGTGGCATCCTCTGCTCTGCCCACCATTCGTACGAGAACCGTTCGACAAGGAACCACACATGACCAAGCGCATCGTCGTCACCGGCATCGGTGCCACCTCCGCCATCGGCGGCACGGCTCCGGAGAACTGGACCAACCTGCTCGCCGGAATGTCCGGAGGCCGAACGCTCGAGCACGACTGGGTGGCCGAGCTGGAGCTCCCCGTGACGTTCGCCGCCGAGGCGATCGTCCGTCCTGAGGAGGTCCTCGCCCGTCCCGTGGCCAAGCGCCTCGACCCGTCGTCGCAGTTCGCCCTGATCGCGGCGATGGAGGCCTGGGAGGACGCCGGTTCCCCCGATGTCGACCCCGAGCGTCTCGGTGTCGACTTCGCGACCGGGATCGGCGGCGTCTGGACGCTGCTCGACGCCTGGGACACGCTGCGCGAGAAGGGCCCCCGTCGGGTCATGCCGATGACGGTGCCCATGCTGATGCCGAACTCCGCTGCCGGCAACCTCTCCCTCCACTTCGAGGCTCGTGCGTTCGCCCGCACCGTGGCCTCCGCCTGCGCCTCCAGCACCGAGTCGCTGGTCAACGCCTATGAGCACCTCCAGGCCGGTCTCGCCGATGTCGTCATCGCCGGCGGCACCGAGTCGGCGATCCACCCGATCACCATCGCGTCCTTCGCCTCGATGCAGGCGCTCTCGCGCCGCAACGACGACCCCGCGCACGCCTCGCGTCCGTACTCCGCCGACCGCGACGGATTCGTGATGGGCGAGGGCGCGGCCGTGCTCATCCTCGAGACCGAGGAGCACGCGAAGGCCCGCGGCGCCAAGATCTACGCCGAGCTGGTGGGCGGCGGCGTGACGGCCGACGCGTATCACATCACCGCCAACGCGCCGGAGGGCGCCGCCCGGGCGGTGAAGCTGGCGCTCGAGGCCGCCGGCCGCACGCCCGACGACATCACCCACGTGAACGCGCACGCGACGTCGACCCCGGTCGGCGACCCGAACGAGTACGCGGCGCTGAAGGAGGTCATCGGCGACCGCGTGCACGAGATCCCGGTCTCCGCCACGAAGGCGTCGACGGGCCACCTGCTCGGCGGCACCGGAGCGCTCGAGGCCATCTTCGCCGTGCTCGCCGTGAAGAACCGCATCGCGCCGCCGACGATCAACCTCACGACGCAGGATCCCGAGATCCCGCTGCTCGTCTCCGGCGACCCGCAGCCGCTCGGCGACGGTCCCCAGCTCGCGATCAGCAACTCCTTCGGCTTCGGCGGGCACAACGCCGTCGTGGCCATCGCGAGCGTCGACGACTGATCCGGCGCACACGATCGAGGGCCCTCGCCGTGCGGCGGGGGCCCTCCGTCGTTCTGTCGGTGCTCAGTGCGCCGCGGCGAGTTCCGCGCTGCGCCGGCCGCGCAGACGCGAGACCCAGGGCAGGAACAGGCCGACGAGCGGGCCGACGCCGAAGGCGAACAGCACCGTGCCGACACCGACGGGTCCCCCGAGCAGGAAGCCGATCGCGAGCACACTGCCCTCGATGAGGGTGCGCACGAGCCAGACCGGCCAGCCGGTGCGCGCCACGAGCCCGGTCATCAGCCCGTCTCTCGGCCCCGGACCGAAGTCCGCGCCGATGTAGAGGCCCGTGGCGAAGGCCAGCAGGACCAGTCCGAGCAGGAACAGCGGGGCGCCGATCCACACCGACGGCGCCGGCGGGAGCAGCCACAGGGCCAGATCGGCGCTCGGTCCGATGAGCATCGCGTTGAGGACCGTCCCGAGACCGAGCCGTTGACGCAACGGGATCCAGAGCAGCAGCACCACCACGGCGACGAGGTTCGTCACGACGCCGTAGCCGATGCCGGTGCTGCCCGTGACGCCCAGGGACAGCACGTCCCACGGGGCCACGCCGATCCCTCCGCGGACCATGAGACCGAGCGCGACTCCGTAGAGGAAGAGTCCGACCACGAGCTGGACGACGCGCTCGATGAGATCGCGGCGACCGGTGGCGACGACGGGGAGGAACAGGGAACGCAGGTGCATCCCTCCATGGTGGCCTCCGGAAAGACGCACGGATGCAGGCCAGTGCACGCAAAGTGGCCTGCACATCTCAGGCCACTTTGCGCCATGCTGGAGGCATGGCCTCACGACTGGTGGAACAGCTCGGCGCGCAGAACGTCGCCGGCGCGACCGCATCCGCGCTGGCCGGACGGATCAGGGCGCTCATCCTCGACGGCCGTCTCACCGTCGGCGAGCGGCTGCCCAGCGAGCGCTCGCTCGCTCTCGAGCTGCACCGCTCCCGGTCCACGATGACCCGCGCCTACGGGCTCCTCGAGGCCGACGGCTACGTCACGCGCCGGCACGGCGGCAGCACCACGGTGGCACTCCCCCACGACTACATCTCCCCGGCGAACACCGCGGACGAGGATGCGATCGACCTCTCGATCGCATCGATGGACTCGACCCCCGGCCTCTACGACGCCACCGTGCGCTCCCTGCCGCGCCTGGCCGCGATGCGCGGGACCAGCGGCTACTCGCTGCGCGGCCTGCCGGAGCTGCGCGATGCCGTCGCCCGGAGGTTCACCGAGCGCGGCGCTCCGACGACCGCCGATGAGATCATCATCACCTCCGGCGCGCTCAACGCCGTCAATCTCGTCCTCGCGACAATCGGCCGGCGCGGAGCTCAGGTGCTGGTCGAGCAGCCGACCTTCCCCCATGCGCTGGAGGCCCTGCATCGGCACGGCTACCGGATGCTCCCGACGCCGGTCGACGCGGACGGGTGGGACGTCGCGCACCTCAACGAGACGCTGCTGAGCAGCCGCCCGCACCTCGCCTATCTGATCCCGGACTTCCACAACCCCACCGGGGCGACCCTTCCGGACGCCGAGCGCGGGGTCCTCGCGGCGACCGCGCGCAGCGCCGGCACCCACATCATCGTCGACGAGACGACCGCGGAGCTGGACATCGACCGCGGCTGGAGGCCGCTGCCGATGGCGGCTCACGGACCGCATGTCATCACTGTCGGCTCGATGTCCAAGATCGCATGGGGCGGCCTGCGGCTCGGGTGGATCCGCGCAGACCGCTCCCTCATCTCCCGGCTGATCACGACCCGCCCGTCCTTCGAGCTCGGCACGGCGCTGCTCGAGCAGTGCATCGCCGTCGAGCTGCTCGCCGACATGCCCGCGCTCACCTCTCACGTGAGAGAACGACTCCGATCCGGACGGGCCGCCGTGGCCGCGGGGCTCCGGGAGCTGCCCGGCATCCGGATGCCGGTGACACCCGGGGGCCTGTCGGCCTGGGTCGATCTCGGCGCCCCGGTGTCGACGATGCTCTCCCTGGCCGCGCGCGAGCACGGCCTGCTGCTGCCACCGGGACCACGGTTCTCCACGGGAGGCGTACTCGAGCGCAGGGTGCGGATCCCGATCACCCTCCCTCCCGACCGCACCGCTGTCGCGATGGAGCGTCTCCGCCTGGCGTGGGACGAGGTGCGCGCCGGTGACGGCGAGCTCCGTGGGCAGATCCCGCACGCCGCCGTGATCTGAGCGGGACGACGAAGACCCCGCCCCCTGTGCGCAGGGGCGGGGTCCTCGTGGTACGGAGCGGGGATACGTCTTCTCAGCGTCCGGGATGATTCACCGGCATCCGATACTCACGCCTCCCGGCTCCAGGCCTATCCCACTTTGTGGAGCCACACCACGCGGGCGTCGTCGCTCGCATGCCGGAACGGCTCCAGCTCCTCGTCCCAGGCCGAGCCGAGCGCGATGTCGAGTTCGCGCTGCAGCTCGGCCGCGTTCCCCGCGGCGATCTCCATCGCATAGCGGATGCGATCCTCGCCGATGACGATGTTCCCTGCGGCATCCGTCTGCGCGTAGTGGATGCCGAGGTCGGGGGTGTGCAGCCAGCGTCCGCCGTCGCTGCGCGGCGTGGGATCCTCGGTGACCTCGAAGCGGAGGTGCTCCCAGCCGCGGATCGCTGTCGCGAGCGCTGCGCCGGTGCCGACCGGTCCGTCCCAGTAGAACTCGGCGCGACGCGCACCGTCGAGCACCGGCTGGTCGGTCCAGTCGAAGTTCACCGCACGCCCGATAGCGCGTCCCACCGCCCATTCCAGGTGCGGGCAGAGCGCGCGAGGCGCGGAGTGGATGAACACCACTCCGCGTGCGTAAGCCGTCGCCATGATCTCTCCGTTTCATCAGGTGCGTCTTCCCCAACGACCTGAACACCGAAGAACTGGCGAGAATATGCGGTTGTGCGCCTATTGTCGCCCAGATCAGGAGAAATCACAAGCATGTGATTCCACATGACGAAGGCCCCGGTCGCAGGGACCGGGGCCTTCGCCGACAGATGGTGCTGCTTACGCCTCGCTCATGGCCTGCTTGACCTGCTGGCCCTTGGCCGCGTAATAGGCGGCGCGGGCGGCGTCACGGCGAGCCTGCTCGGCGTAGCCCGCCTCGAGCACGTCCTGCGGGACCTCGACCTGCTCGTGCTGGTCGGTGCCGTGGTACTTCTCGATGTAGGCGTCGAGCTCGGGGCCCGACTCCCACGAGGTGATGAGGCAGTACCGCGGCTCGGTGCCGTTGTGCGTCGTGGCGTGCCACAGGCGCTGGGTGTCCACGATGAGCTGCGCACCGGCCGGGAGGGCGATGCGGTACTCGATGCTCGGGTCGGTGCGGTTCTCACGCAGGACGAAGTAGCTGTCCTTGTCGTCGGTGAGGTTGAAGAAGCCGCGGACGACCCAGCCGGTGCCGTCGGGGTTCAGGCGGTTGTTGTCGTCCTGGTGGAGGTTGTAGAGGCACTCGCCGTACGGGGTCGGCTGCAGCTCGATGACGCGGCAGCGCCCGACGTTGGCACCGGGCTCCTTCGCGCGGGCGGTCAGGGTCGGCGCGATCGCGGTCTGCGAGTCGATCCAGACGCCGTCCTTGTCGGTGCGCGGCGGCTTGTGGTTCCAGAAGCCGTTGCACTCGATCTCGCCCTTGGCGCTGGCGAGCGGAGAGAAGCGCGTGTCACCCGACGACTTCCAGTCGACGTACTCGATGTCGAGCCACTCGCGGGGATCCATCTCCCCTCCGTAGCTGTCGAGGATGACGAAGCCCTTGTCTTCGAGGGCGGCGGACTTGATGTATCCCATGATCTGAACCAGATCCTCTCATCGGGGGCCAGCACGTTTTAACAGGCCCTGATAAGGCAAGCCTAACAGCCGCGTCCCGGAGCGCCCCGGAGGGCCGCCGTGAATAAGCGAATAGACTGATCCGGGCGCACAGGCGACCTCGCCGCCGGCGTCAGAGGAGGACGAGACACCAGCATGAGCGCAGCCACCAACGTCGAGGCGACAGCTGTCAACACGATCGAATGGCTCGCGGCGGGGTCGACCACCATCGTCGTCCCCGTGTATCAGCGCCAGTACCGCTGGGACATCGGCGGATGCGAGCGCCTCCTCGCCGACATCCGCGCCGTCGCAGACGAGGCGGACGGCCACCGCCACTTCATCGGCTCGATCCTGTCCGCCCATGACGCGGACGCCGACAGCGATCTGGTGCTCATCGACGGCCAGCAGCGCATCACCACGCTGATGCTCCTCGTCGCCGCTCTCCACCACTCCGTGCGCGACACCGACGGGGAGCTGGCCGCCGAGCTGGAGCGCGTGCTCGTGCGCGACGACGATCCCCGCCGCACCAAGCTGCGCCCGCACGACGCCTGGGCCGACCTGTACGAGTCGGTCGTCCTCGACCGCCGCGACGCCGCTGAACGCGAGTCGCGCTTCGACGACAACTACGCCTTCTTCCGGAGCCAGGTGCATGTCGAGGAGGCACCGCGGATCTGGCGCGGGCTGCAGCGCCTGGAGCACGTCTCGATCACGCTGGGCGCGGAGGCGAACGCGCAGCAGATCTTCGAGAGCCTGAACTCGACCGGTGAGCCGCTGCGCGACCACGAGCTCATCCACAACTACATCCTGATGGGCCTCACGCACGCCGAGCAGCTCGACGTCGAAGCCCGGTTCTGGCTGCCCATCGAGAGGCACACCGGAGAGACGATCGGCGCCTTCTGGCGGCACTATCTGGTGATGACGACCGGCCGCGAGGTCGCCGCGAACGGAGAGCACGGGGTCTACAGCGCCTTCCGCCGGTCCTTCCCGCGAGTCGACGTGGAGCACCTGCAGGCGGATGCGGAGATCTGGCGCCACTACGCCGAGATCTACGGCATCCTGCTCGACCCCTCCCGGGAGGCCGACCCCGAGATCGCCCGCCAGCTCCGCTTCGTGAACACCTTCGGGCGGGCCTCGTATCCTCTCGTCCTGAGCGTCTACAGCGACCACGCCCGCGGCCTCATCGCCCGCGAAGAGCTCATCGAGACGCTCGAGCGGATCCAGGCGCTGTACCTCCGCCGCACTCTGGTGAACCTGCCGAACGAACGGCTCATCGCCCGGCTCTGCCGCGCCCGCTCCGAAGGCCCGGAGGCGCTCGCCCGCGCGTTCGCCCGCATCACCCCGTCCGACGAACGGGTGAGCGCGGTGCTGAAGTACAGCGAGCTCCCGCACGCGGCCTACGTCCTCGGGCGGCTCGAGGGGATCGACGATCCGGCCGGCTTCGACGTCGAGCACGTCGTGCCGCCCGTGCCGAACGACGCCTGGTCCGGGGACGGCATCCGGCCCTGGAGCGAGTACTCCGAGGACGAGCAGAACAGCCACCGCGCGCTCGCGCCGACACTCGGGAACCTCACGCTGCTCGAACCGCGCCTGACCGAGCGCGTCTTCGGGGCTCCCTACCCCGTCAAGCGCGCGGACGCGTACGCCCGCAGCGCGGTGCGTGCCACGAGGGAGCTCGCCGAGACGGAGACCTGGGGCACCGCGGCGATCACCGAACGCACCGTGCGCCTGACCGCGGAGCTGCTGCGCATCTGGGCACGTCCGGCATTGCCGGAGATCGACGACGACGGCCTGACCCCGATCCTCGACGCGGTCCGCCGGCGCGGCTGGCCGGCCGGCTGGGAGCGCGAGTTCGACTACGTCGAGTACCGGGGCGAACGCTGGGAGGTCCCCGACGTCAAGTACCTCTTCAACCGGGTCATGCGCCGCGCCTGGACCGACACCCGAGAGGCCGCGGAGCGGTACTGCGCGGCGCACGGCGGTCCGATCTACGGCGAGATGGCCTGGAAGGGGCAGTGGGACCAGCTCGACGAGTCCCACTTCCTCTACATGGGCTGGGACTCGAACTACATGATGACCGCCGTCCAGGGCGTGCTCGAGGATTCAGGTCTCGCCGCCGAGGTGTTCGTCAAGTACTCCTACATCGGGAACGTGATGTAGGACGGCCCCACGAGGAGCCCTCCCCGCCGACCGGTAGGCTCGACACGTGAGCACCGTCGTCCGTCGCCTGCAGGATCTGATCGTCGAAGAGCACACGCTCACCGTCCCGCTGGTCTGGTCGGATCCGTCCGACGCCCGCACGATCGACATCTTCGCCCGCGTCGTCACCCGTGAGGGCGGGGAGGCTCTCCCCTACCTCGTGTTCCTGCAGGGCGGGCCCGGGCACGAGGCCCCGCGCCCGTTCCATTCGTCCACGGCACCGGTGTGGCTCGATGAGGCGCTGGCTCACCACCGGCTGGTGCTCCTCGACCAGCGCGGCACCGGGCTCTCCTCCCCCGTCGGCGACGATGACCTCTCCCGCGGCGCCGCCGCTGTCGCCGAGCACCTCACCCACCTGCGCGCCGATGCGATCGTGCGCGACTGCGAGGCAGTGCGCGAACATCTGGGAGCTGCGACCTGGAGCGTCCTCGGGCAGTCCTTCGGCGGCTTCACCACGCTCGCCTACCTGTCGACCGACGCGGATTCCCTCGACGACGTGTTCATCACAGGAGGCCTCAGCACGGTCGTCCGACACCCCGACGAGGTGTACGCGCTCTGCTACGACAAGATGCGCGTGGCCTCCGAGCGCTACTACCGGCGGTTCCCGGAGCACCGCGACGTGATGCGCCGCCTCGTCGACCGTGCGGCGGCCGGCGAGATCGTGCTCCCCGACGGGGAGATCGTGTCACCCTCGCGCCTGCGATCGGTCGGTTCCGCCCTCGGCACCAACGACGGCTGGCAGACCGTCTGGTCGCTGCTCGAGCGCGACCCCCGCTCGAATGCGTTCCGGTACGACCTCATGCACGCGATGCCGTTCGACGGGCGGAACCCGATGTACTACGCCTTCCACGAGTCGAGCTACGCGAGCGGCCACGCGACCAGGTGGTCCGCCGAGCGCTCCGAGCCCGACGACTTCCGCGAGGACGTGACGCTGTTCACCGGCGAGCACATCCGGCGCGAGTGGACGGAGACTGTTCCGGCCTTCCGGCCGTGGCGCGAGGTCGCTCTCGAGCTCGCAGAGTTCGAGTGGCAGCGCATCTACGACGCCGACGCGATCGCCGCCTCGGGCGCGACCGGCGCTGCGGCGGTGTACGTCGACGACGTGTACGTGCCGCTCGAGTTCTCCCTGGAGACCGCGCGCCTGCTGCCCGGCGTGAAGCTGTGGGTGACCAGCGAGCACGAGCACAACGGGCTGCGCTCCGGTCCCGTGCTCACGCACCTCATCGACCTCGCGCAGGGCCGCCGCGTCCGCTGACGGCCGGGATCCCCGGGACGACGAAGGCCCCGCGCTCCGAGGAGCACGGGGCCTTCGCGGCGGAAGCCTTACTTGGAGGAGCCGCCGAAGCCCTTGAAGCGCTGGTTGAACTTCTCGACGCGACCGGCCGAGTCCATGATGCGCTGCTTGCCCGTGTAGAACGGGTGCGAGGCCGAGGAGATCTCGACGTCGATGACGGGGTACTCGACACCGTCCAGCTCGATGGTCTTGTCGCTGGTGACGGTGGAGCGGGTGAGGAAGGTCTCGCCCGAGCCGAGGTCGCGGAACACGACCGCCTGGTAGTCGGGGTGGATGTCAGTCTTCATGGGATTCCTTAGCTATGCCCTGGATTGTGCCAGGGTCGGGGAAGTCTGCGGTGCAGAGAGCACCAAGGGTCGAGTTTAGCAGTTCTTCGACAGGCGCGGAAACCCGGTCAAGCGGATGCTGCGCGCGCAGCATGACGGCCGCCGTCGCTGCTCAGGGCGATCGGCATCCCGAACGTCTCCCCGAGGGCGTCCGCGGTGAGCGTCTCGTCGATCGGGCCGGCGGCGACGACCTTCCCGTCGCGCAGCAGCATCACGTGGGTGAACCCGACCGGGATCTCCTCCACGTGGTGGGTGACCATGAGCATGGCGGGCGTCGTCGGCGAGGAGGCGTAGCCGCTGAGCAGCGCCAGAAGCTCCTCGCGGGAGCCGAGGTCGAGCGACGCGGTCGGCTCGTCCAGGAGCAGCAGCTCGGGGTCGGTCATCACGGCGCGGGCGATCTGCACGCGCTTCTGCTCGCCGTCGCTGAGCGTGCCGAAGGTGCGATCCGCGAGGTGCTCGAGCCGCCAGTCCCCCAGCACGCGCAGCGCGCGACGCTCGTCGATGTCCTCGTAGCTCTCGTTCCAGCGGCCGAGCACCGAGTACGCGGCCGTGAGCACGGCGTTCAGCACGGTCTCGTCGCGCGGGACCCGCTTCGCCATCGCTGAGGAGGCGAAGCCGATGCGCGGACGAACCTCGAACACGTCGGTGCGGCCGAGCGTCTCGCCCAGCACGGTCACCGTGCCGGAGGTCGGATGCATCAGCGTGTCCGCGAGCTGAAGCAGCGTGGTCTTGCCTGCGCCGTTCGGGCCCAGGATCACCCAGCGCTGATCATCGGCGACCTGCCAGGTCACGTGATCGATGATGTTGCGCCCCTCGCGGCGCACGACGACGTCGGTGAATTCCAGGGCGATCGACATGCAAGCCAGCCTATCGGCTCAGGCGGTGAGCTCCGCGTACAGCGCACGCGTCGTGTCGGCGATCGCGCCCCAGCTGAACTCGTCTCGGGCCCGCTCCCGTCCGGCCTCGCCGTACTCCTTCGCCCGTGCCGGATCCGAGGCCACCTCGGTGAGCACCGCGGCGAGGTCGGACACGTAGCGCTCCGGGTCCACCGGGGTGCCGGTGCCGTCCTGCACCTGCTCGATCGGGACGAGGCGACCGGTGACGCCGTCGGCGACCACCTCGGGAATGCCGCCGGTCGCGGTCCCGACGACCGCCGCCCCGCAGGCCATCGCCTCGAGGTTGACGATGCCGAGCGGCTCGTAGACCGACGGGCAGACGAAGGTCGTGGCGGCGGTGAGGATCGCGGAGAGCTCGTCGCGCGGCAGCATCCGCTCGATCCAGATCACGCCGTCCCGCGTCTGCTGGAGCAGCTTCACGCCCTCCTGCACCTCGGCCATGATCTCCGGGGTGTCCGGGGCGCCGGCGCAGAGGATCAGCTGCACCTCCGGCGGCAGCATCCGCGCCGCCTGCAGCAGGTACGGCAGACCCTTCTGACGGGTGATGCGGCCGACGAAGACGACGGAGGGCCTGGCCGGGTCCATGCCGATCGACTGGAGGAAGGCGGGGTTCTCCACCGGGCGCCAGCGCTCGACGTCGATGCCGTTGTGGATCACGCGCACCCTGGCGGGGTCGACGTCCGGGTAGCTGCGCAGGATGTCGGCGCGCATGCCGGCGCTCACCGCGATCACCGCGGCGGCGTTCTCGTAGGCGAGCTTCTCGATCCCGCTGGAGACGGCGTATCCGCCGCCCAGCTGCTCGGCCTTCCACGGCCGCAGCGGCTCCAGGCTGTGCGCGGTGAGCACGTGCGGGATGCCGTGCAGCTGGGAGGCGATGTGTCCCGCGAAGTTCGCGTACCAGGTGTGGCTGTGCACGAGGTCGGCGTCGGAGATCGCGGAGACGATCTCGAGATCGGTGCCGAGGGTCTGCAGTGCGGCGTTCGCGGAGGCGAGCTCAGAGGGTGGTCGGTATGCGAAGGTGCCCGCCTCGTCACGCGGAGCGCCGAAGGCGCGGACGCGCACGTCGATGCTCTCTCGGAGGGCCGCCACGAGCTCGGCGACATGCACCCCGGCACCGCCGTAGATCTCCGGCGGATACTCCTTCGTGATCATTTCAACTCGCATGTGCGAAACGCTAGTACACGATGGGATTCGCCCTCTAGGGTGGACCCATGTCCGCTCCAAAGAAGATCTTCGGCATCATCCTCGCCGGCGGCGAGGGCAAGCGACTCATGCCCCTGACGGCTGATCGCGCAAAACCTGCAGTGCCCTTCGGCGGACAGTATCGATTGATCGACTTCGCGATCTCGAACCTCATAAACTCTGGGCTCAGACAGATCGTCGTCCTCACCCAGTACAAGTCCCACAGCCTCGACCGTCACATCTCGCAGACCTGGCGGATGTCCGCTCTGCTCGACTCCTACGTGGCCTCGGTGCCCGCCCAGCAGCGACTCGGCAAGCGCTGGTTCTCCGGCTCCGCCGACGCGATCCTGCAGAGCCTGAACCTCATCAACGACGAGAAGCCCGACATCGTCGTGGTGATCGGCGCCGATCACGTGTACCGGATGGACTTCCGGCAGATGCTGGACGCGCACATCGAGTCCGGTGCGAAGGCCACGGTGGCCGGCATCCGTCAGCCGCTGGCTCTCGCCTCCCAGTTCGGCGTCATCGACGCGGACACGGAGTCCGGCCGCATCAAGCAGTTCCTCGAGAAGCCGACGGATGCTCAGGGCCTGGAGGACTCGCCCCATGAGGTCCTCGCCTCGATGGGCAACTACATCTTCGACGCCGACGCGCTGATCGCCGCCGTGGAGGCGGACGGCGAGTCCCCCACCTCCGGTCACGACATGGGCGGCGACATCGTCCCCTACTTCGTCGAGCGCGGCGAGGCGGGCTACTACGACATGAAGCAGAACGACGTCCCCGGCTCCTCGCCGCGCGACCGCTCGTACTGGCGGGACGTGGGCACGATCGACTCCTTCTTCGACGCCCACATGGATCTCATCTCCACGCTCCCGATCTTCAACCTGTACAACATGGAATGGCCGATCCACTCGCAGGCGGTGAACTCCCCGCCCGCGAAGTTCGTCCGGGACTCCGTCGGGCGCATCGGCAACGCCATCGACTCGATCGTGTCGCTGGGCTGCGTGCTCTCCGGGACGCACCTCGAGCGCAGCGTGGTGGGGCCGTGGATACTCGCCGGCGGCGGTTCGACGATCACCGATTCGGTGCTGTTCGACCATGTCCGCGTCGGCGCGGGCGCGCGCGTGCACAGGGCCATCCTCGACAAGAACGTCGTCCTCGCGGACGGCGCGACGGTCGGCGTGGACCGGGAGCGCGACCTCGCCAGGGGCTTCACCGTCACCGAATCCGGGATCACGGTCGTCGGCAAGGGCGTCCACGTCGATCGCTGAGCGCGTCACGCGGCGACTCGGGCCCTGCGACGGTCGCTAGGCTCGAAGCCGTGACCGCCGCGCGCTTCCTCGTCGTCCTCGATGCCGATTCCACGCTCATCCGCAATGAGGTGATCGAGCTGCTCGCCGACGAGGCGGGGCGGCGCGAGGAGGTGCAGGCCGCGACCGAGGCCGCCATGCGCGGCGAGGTCGACTTCGCCACGAGTCTCCGCACGCGGGTGGCGGCCCTCGAGGGCGTGCCCGTCACGGCGTTCGACCGGGTGCGCGCGCGCATCGAGCCCACACCGGGCGTGCAGCGACTCACCGCAGCCGTGCACGAGCGGGGCGGGGTCGTCGGCGTCGTCTCCGGCGGGTTCCACGAGATCCTCGACGACGTGGCCCCCGGGCTCGGCGTCGACCGCTGGCGCGCCAACCGGCTCGAGGTGACCGACGGCGCGCTCAGCGGACGGGTCGACGGCGCGATCGTGGATGCCGCGGCCAAGGCCGCCTCCCTGCAGGAGTGGGCCGCCGAGCTCGGCGTCGCACCGCACGCGACGATCGCCATCGGCGACGGCGCCAACGATCTGCAGATGATGGCGGTGGCGGGACTGGGGCTCGCCTTCAACGCGAAGCCGGCCGTCCGCGCCGCGGCGAGCCTCGTCATCGGTCCGCAGGACCTCTCCGAGGTCATCGCACTGCTTCCATAGCGGATGTCGGATGCCCCGGCTAGCGTCGGGGCATGGACATCATCCTCATCCCCGGTCTCTGGCTCGACGCCTCCAGCTGGGGCGACGTGACCCCCGCTCTGGAGCGGGCGGGTCATCGCGTGCATCCCCTCACCATGCCCGGCGTGGGCGCGCCCGCCGAGGAGTCCGCGGACATCAGCATCGCCGACTGGGTGGCCGCCGCCGTCGCGGAGGTGGACGCGATCGACGGGCCGGTCGCCGTGGTCGGCCACAGCGGAGGCGGCAACGTCGCCTGGGGGGTCGCCGACGCGCGCCCCGACCGGGTCGTCCGCGTGATCCTCGTCGACACGGCTCCCCCGCCGCCCGGCTTCGGGATCAGCGAGTTCGACGTCGTCGACGGCGTCATCCCCTTCCCGGGCTGGGACTTCTTCCCGGACGAGGACGTGCATGACCTGGACGAGGCGACCAGGTCGCGCACGGCCGCGCTCACGCACAGCGTCCCCGCCAGGGTGCCGACGGACGCGATCTCGCTGAGCGACCACGGCGGCCGTCATCGCGTTCCGGTGACGCTGCTGATGGGCGGCGCCGATCGGGAGGCTGTGGAGAGGATGCTCGCGGAGTGGCCGCCCTACGCCGAGGAGTTCCGGGCCATCGCGCAGTCCGAGGTCGTGCGCATCGGGTCGGGGCACTGGCCGCAGTTCTCCGTGCCGGCGCGGCTCGCGGAGCTGATCGACGCCGCGATCACGCGCTGACGAGGATGAGCGTGCGGGTCAGTGCCCCATGCCGAGTCCGCCGTCGACCGGGATGACCGCGCCGGAGATGTAGCCGGCGTCGTCTCCGGCGAGCCAGGTGACGACTCCTGCGACCTCGTCCGGGGTGGCGAAGCGTCCGGCCGGGATGTTCGCCTTGTACTGCTTCTGCGTCTCCTCGGGGAGCTCGGCGGTCATGTCCGTCTCGATGAAACCGGGGGCCACCACGTTCGCGGTGATGCCGCGGCCCCCGAGCTCGCGGGTGAGCGATCGCGCGAAGCCCACGAGCGCGCTCTTGGACGCCGAGTAGTTGACCTGCCCGGCGGAGCCGTAGAGGCCGACGACGCTGGAGATGAGGATGACGCGGCCGAAGCGGGCGCGAAGCATCCCCTTGGATGCGCGTTTGACGACGCGGAAGGTGCCACCGAGGTTGGTGGCGACGACGCTGTCGAAGTCGTCCTCGCTCATGCGCAGCAGCAGGGTGTCCTTGGTGATCCCCGCGTTCGCGACGACGATCTCGATCGGGCCGAGCTGCTGCTCGACCTCGGTGAACGCGGCGTCGATCGCGGCGGCGTCCGTCACGTCCGCACGCACGGTAAGCGTGCCCTCGGGGCCCTCGCCGCTGCGCGCCGTCACGGCCACCCTGTAGCCGTCGCGGACGAACCGCTCGGCGATGGCCCGGCCGATGCCCCGGTTGCCTCCGGTGACGAGGACGACGCGCTGAGAACTCATTTCCACTCCTGATCTGGCCGGTGCACTCCGGTTCCGGGTCACTGGAGATCCTATCGAGGATGCCCGTCGCGGACCGCGCGAGGTTTGACAGAACACCGCGCTGCTGAAACGCTGAAGGAGACGAAAGGGTCCCGCGTGAGCGACAGCAGCCTCCCCTCTCCCCTCGGCGACGAGCCTCCGGCTCCGGCCGCGCAGCCCGTCCAGCCGTACCCCGGTGCGACGCCCGTCGTCCCCGCGGCGCCGTCGTACCCCGCGCAGGCGCCGGCCTACGGCGCACAACCTCCGGCGTACGGTGCACAGCCGTCTGCGTACGGCGCTGCTGCAGCGCCCGCGCAGGCCCAGCCCGCGCAGGCCCAGTACGGAGCCGTCGCCCCGCAGCAGCAGGCACCCGGCTTCACCGCGTACGGCGCACCCGCGTACGCGGCTCCTCGTCCGAACAGCGGCCTGGCGATCACCTCCCTGATCTGCGGCATCGCCGGCCTCGTGCTGAGCGTTCTCCTCTTCTGGGCCATCTTCCCGATCCTGATCTCGGTCGCCGCCGTCATCACCGGTCACCTCGCACTGCGCCAGCTCCGGCGGACCCCGGGACTCGGCGGCCGAGGCATGGCGATCACCGGCCTCATCACCGGCTACGTGGGGTGCGCGTTCCTGGTCTTCACCGTCGTGGCGATCGTGATCGGCGCCGTCTTCCTCGGCGCCTTCACGCTGCCGTTCCTCTTCAACAGCTGAGCTCCTCCCGGCACCCCGCGCCTCCTGTTCCGGCGTAGGCTGGAAGCACCGTGAAGAGCAAGCGTCTGGTCCCCGCCGTGACCTCCCTGCCGCAGTCGCCGCAGGACGAGGCCGACCATCGCGTGCGCCGCTACGCCATCACGATGACGATCCGCATCGCCTGCTTCGGTCTCATGGTGCTCGTGCAGCCGTACGGCTGGTACACCTGGGTCTTCGCCATCGCCGCCGCAGTCCTCCCGTACATCGCCGTGGTGTTCGCGAACGCGGGCAGCGACAGCACCGAGGTCACCGCGGAATCCCCCGTCCAGGAGCTCGAGGCGCCGCCGGCTCCGGCCGCACCGGTCGTGCAGGACGCCGTCGCCGAGGATCCACGGATCTTCACGATCCGCGAGAACCGGCAGGACTCCGAGTGACGGCACTGGAGTGCTCCCGCGCCGGCTGCCGGAGCGCGGCGACGCATCAGGTCGTGTGGCGCAATCCGCGCATCCACGCGCCGGAGCGCGAGAAGGTCTGGCTCGCATGCCCTGAGCACGTCGACTTCCTCCGCGACTACCTGGCGGCCCGGGACTTCCCGGTGTCGGTGCGCGAAGGCCTGCCCGCATGAGCCCACGGGTGGTGCGATGGGGCGTCTACGTCCTCATCGCGATCGGCTTCGCGGTGGCATGCGCCTTCCTGTCGAACTGGCAGTTCGAGCGGAACGAGACCCGTGCAGACCAGATCGCCCTCGTCGAGCAGAACTACGATGCGGAGCCGGTCCCCCTGGCAGAGCGCATCGGCGCCGACGGACGCCTGGATCCTGACGACGAGTGGCTTCCGGTGACGCTCAACGGCGAGTACCTGGCAGAGGAGCAGGTCCTCGTCCGCAACCGCCCCCATGGCGGCACGAGCGCCTTCGAGGTGCTGGTCCCCTTCCTCGACGCCGACGGACGGCTGTTCCTCGTCGATCGCGGATGGGTGCCGCCGGGCGACGGCGACGCGCCGGATGCCGTGCCGGCCCCGCCGCCCGGCGAGGTCGAGATCACCGTGCGGCTGCGCCCGGGCGAGCAGCTCCCGGCATCGGGTCGCGGCGCCCCGGAGGGGCAGGTCCCGACGATCCATCTGCCGACGGTCGACGGGCTCGTCGACGGTGATCTGATCACCGGCGCCTATGGTCAGCTGGTCGGCGAGGACCCGGCGGCCTCGACCGTCCTCGGCGGCTTCGACTCCCCGACGGAGGATCCGGGGCCGCACCTCTCGTACGCGATCCAGTGGATCCTCTTCGCCCTGATGGGCTTCGTGTTCATCGGCTACATCATCCGCACCGAGATCGTGAAGCATCGTGAGGAGCTCGAGGGTTCGGCGGCGACTCCGAAGCGCCCGCGACGGCGCGACGCGGATGCCGACGCCGAGGACGAGCTCCTCGACACGCATTGACGGTCAGGATCCCCACGCCCGGACGCGGGTGACTCGCGCCGTCTTCGGATACGCCTCGCTCCTGCCTCCGGTCTCGAAGAGGTCGACGAGGAGGAACAGCGGATAGTCGGGTGCCTGCGGGATGCGGCGCAGGACGAGACCCTCGCAGCCGATCACCGTCTCCCCGTCGCCCCAGATCGCCGTCCACGTGTGCGATCGGCTGGCGGCGAACGGCAGCACCACCTCGCTCATGTCCGTCGTCAGCCGAGGATCGTGGTGGGCTTTGACGCCCGTGCGGGCGGTCGTCCTGCTGTCGATCGCCTCGGCGTCGATCTCGAAGACGCAGATCTCACCGGACTCCTCCCCGCACCGGTGCTCGGTCCCGACGAGCCAGACTGCGAGCATCGCGCCCGGATCGGTGCTCGCTGCCACCGTGACGTCGACGCGGCCGCTCCTCGGCGCGAACAGCAGCCGCTCGGGGGTCTCGGTGCGGACCAGGAGGCCGTCCGGACGGTGCCTGTGCGTCCCGCGCGACGACCCGACAGGCCCCGAGTACGTCCCGGTCTGAACGTTCGACACGCGCAGCGGGGCGTCCTCCGGACGCCAGTCGGGCTGGTCTGCGTCGATGCGCAGCTCGAGGCCCTCGCCGTCGGTCGAGAACCGCGCCTCCGAGCGCTCCGGCGTCGTCCAGTGCGGGAGGTAATGGGGCACCCAGAGCGCAGGATCGAGACCTCCGGAGAAGTCGTCGTCGACGTCGGGGGCACATTCAGGCGCCGGAGGAAGCGGCTCGAGGCTGTTGGTCACGCGCCATGCTCTCATGCCCCGCCGACACCGGGCGCGACGGGTTCAGTCCTGCCAGGGCATCGGCTTGTCGGGCAGTCGCGCACTGTCGTCCGGGAGATGCGGCAGCTCCTCGCCGCCCGCGCGGATGCAGAGCCAGCGCAGCTCGCCCTGGCTGTCCGGCCTGGCCCGCCAGGTACGGGCGACGCCCTGCCCGACCCTGATCACGGTGCCGGGGCCGACCTCGACGACGTCGTCGTCCAGCCCCATCTGCCCCCGGCCGGCGAGGAAGACGTACAGCTCCTCCACGCGGGAGTGCACGTGCCAGTAGCCGGCCTCCTCCCCCGGCACGAGCGCGTTCGCGGTCATCCCGATGTACTGCATCGTCAGCTCGTGGTCCACGACCCGCCGGCCGTCTCGCGAGCGCGCCGCATCGAACCCGCCGTGATGCGACCGCCATTCGTCGAGGGCGCCGATCTCGACCACCTGATATCCGCTCATGCCTGCTCCTCCTTCTCGTCGGGCGCGACGCCGCCACGAGCCGCCCCCGGCACGGCGCCACACGCCCTCCCGACTATGCCACGCCTCCAGCAGGGCGAGGCGCGTCAGGCGAGCTCGATGAGGTCCTGGTACTCCTGGCTCCAGATGTCCTCGACGCCGTCGGGGAGGATGAGGACGCGCTCGGGATTGAGCGACTGCACGGCACCCGGATCGTGCGAGACCAGCACCACGGCGCCCTCGTAGTGGGCCAGTGCACCGAGGATCTCCTCGCGGGAGGCGGGATCGAGGTTGTTGGTCGGCTCGTCCAGCAGCAGCAGGTTCGCCGAAGACACCACGAGCGTCGCGAGGGAGAGCCGGGTCTTCTCACCGCCGGAGAGCACGCCTGCAGGCTTGAGTACGTCGTCGCCGGTGAACAGGAAGGAGCCGAGCACCTTGCGCGCCTCGGTCTCCGTGATGTGCGGCGCCGCCGACACCATGTTCTCCAGCACCGAGCGGCTCACGTCGAGGTTCTCATGCTCCTGTGCGTAGTACCCGACCTTCAGGCCGTGCCCTGGCTCGAGCTGGCCGGTGTCCGGCTGATCGACGCCGGCGAGCATCCGCAGCAGCGTGGTCTTCCCGGCGCCGTTGAGACCGAGGACGACGACCTTCGAACCGCGGTCGATCGCCAGGTCGACGTCGGTGAAGATCTCCAGCGAGCCGTACGACTTGGACAGGCCGGAGGCCATCAGCGGGGTCTTGCCGCAGGGCGCCGGCTTCGGGAAGCGCAGCTTCGCGACGCGGTCCTCCTGGCGCACGTCCTCCAGGCCGGCGAGCAGCTTCTCCGCCCGGGCGAGCATCTGGTGAGCCGCCGCGGCCTTGGACGCCTTGGCCCCGAAACGCGCAGCCTGCTGCTGCAGCGTCGTCGCCTTCTTCTCGGCGTTCGCGCGCTCCTTCTTGCGGCGCTCCTCATCGGCCACCCGCTGACGCAGGTAGTTCTTCCAGTTCATGTTGTAGATGTCGATGACCTGGCGGTTCGCGTCGAGGTAGAACACGCGGTTGACGGTCTCGCCGACGAGCTCGACGTCGTGGCTGATCACGATCAGCCCGCCCTTGTAGCCCTTGAGGAACTCGCGCAGCCACACCACGCTGTCCGCGTCGAGGTGGTTGGTGGGCTCGTCGAGGATCATCGTCCCGGCATCCGAGAACAGGATCCGGGCGAGCTCGATGCGGCGGCGCTGACCGCCGGAGAGCGTCTTCAGCGGCTGGTCGAGGATCCGGTCGGGCAGCGAGAGGTTGTGGGCGATGGACGCCGCCTCCGCCTCGGCCGCGTACCCGCCCTGGGCCTCGAACTGCTCTGTCAGGCGCGCGTAGCGCTTCATCGCCTTGGCCGCCACCGCAGGGTCGTCCGAGCCCATGGCGAGCGATGCCTCGGTCATGCCGATGTGCAGCTGGCCGAGACCGCGCGCGTCCAGGATGCGGGTGCGGGCGAGGTCCTCGGGATTGCCGGAGCGCGGGTCCTGCGGAAGGTACCCGAGCTCTCCGGAGCGGGTCACGTTGCCGCCAGAAGGCAGCACGTCTCCCGCGAGCACCTTGGTCAGCGTCGTCTTGCCGGCGCCGTTACGGCCCACGAGCCCGATCTTGTCGCCGTCGGCGACGCGGAAGGAGACGTCCTCCATGAGCAGGCGCGCGCCAACGCGGATCTCGAGTTCGTGCACGGCGAGCACAGCGGTTGTCCGTTCGTCAGGGGGTGGGATCGGCCGAGGGGCCAGCCTCTCAGTATAGATCGCGGTGCTGAAGACCCTCTGAGGTATGAGGCGGACCATACCTCAGGGTGATGCGCGACCCGCCGTCGCCTTCGTAGCGTCGGAGAGTGGACGTCATCAACGAGCTCATCATGCAGGCCGCCTCCTCCCCGTGGCTGTACCTGGTCATGTTCGCGACCGCGATGATCGACGGGTTCTTCCCGCCCGTCCCCAGCGAGACGGTCCTCGTCGCCGCCGCCGCGGTCACAGCCTCCTCCGGCGACGCGGACATCGTGCTGCTGTGCGTCGTCGCCGCTGCCGGCGCGGTGATCGGAGACAACATCGCGTACGCGATCGGGCGGGCGCTCGGCGTGCGGCGGTGGGCGTGGATGCGGCGACCACGGGCCGCCGCCGCAGTGGACCGCGCCCAGCGGACGCTCCTGCACCGCGGCGCCCCGCTGATCCTGGGAGCCCGCTACATCCCCGTCGGACGCGTCGCCGTGAACATGTCCGCCGGCGCCCTGCGCTACCCCTGGCGCCGTTTCCTGCCCCTCAGCGTCATCGCCGGCATCACCTGGGCGGCGTACAGCGCGACGATCGGCATCCTCGCCGGGTCCTGGATCGAGGACCAGCCGCTGATGAGCGCGGTGCTCGGCATCGCGTTCGCGCTCCTCATCGGCATCGTGATCGAACGCGTCGCCGCGCTGCGACGCCGGTCAGCCTCCTCGCCCTCCGCGGTGGACAGCCGTCCGACGGAGAGCGAGGAGGAAAGCCGACTTCGCCGGATCGAGGTGGCAGGATGACACCCATGGCCGTGAAGACCCGCAGGACGCGGAAGCGCGGACCTCGGGAACGCCGGCGACCGGCCTGGCTGCGGGATCGCCGCGCGGCGATGACGGTCGTGTTCGCGGTCGTGGCCGTCACGCTGTACTCGGTACTGGTGCCCCTCCAGGCGTCCGCCTACGGCAGCCCGGTGGCCGTCACGATGCTGCTCGGCGCGGCGGCCGTCTCAGCACCCCTCGTCTCGGCGCGTCATCCTGCCCTCGCGATCATCCTGTTCACCGGAGCCGCCCTGCTGCTGCCGCTCACCGTGCCCAGGGCCGACGCGGTCGCGGCCCCGTGGCCGTGGTCTGTGCCCATGCTCCTGGCCTTCGCGGCAGCCGTCTCGGCGCTCACACTCCAGCATGGCTGGCGCCAGGGTCTCCTCCAGTTCGCGCTCGGCAGCGCAGCGGGCCTCAGCGCCGCGATCATGCTCCCCGTCTTCCCGAGTGCGAACTCGCTGATCGTCACCACCTCCGTCGTCGGCGGCCTGTACCTCGTGGCCGTGCTCCTCGCCGGCCGCCTGCGCCTCGGCGACGAGCTGACCCGCGAGCGCGCGCACACGGCCCAGGAGCAGGCCCGCCGCGAGCTCGTCGAGGAGCGTACTCGCATCGCCCGCGAGCTCCACGACGTGGTGGCGCACAGCATGTCTCTCATCCAGGTGCAGGCAGCGACGGCGCGCTACCGGGTGCCGGACCTGCAGCCGGAGGCGGCCGTGGAGTTCGACGACATCGCCGCCTCCGCCCGCGGGGCGCTGACCGAGATGCGCCGCATCCTCGGAGTCCTGCGCACCGAGGACCACGCGGCCGAGCTCGCTCCCCAGCGCGGCATCGACGACATCCCCGCGCTCGTCGAGACCGCCCGCCGAGCAGGGGCCTCTGTCGCGCTGGCGCACGCCGTGGACGGCGACGTCGCCCCCGCCACGCAGATCGCCGCCTACCGCATCGTGCAGGAGGCGATCAGCAACGCCGTCCGGCACGCCCCCGGGTCCCCCGTCACCGTCTCGGTGACCGCCGACGACGCCGCGGTCACCCTCGGCATCCGCAACCCCGTCTCTCCGGACGGCGATCGCCCGGCGGGCGTGCGCGGCCACGGGCTGCGCGGGATGTCCGAGCGGGCGTCCGTCCTCGGCGGCACCGTGCAGGCCGGCCCGGAGGACGGCGGCTGGATGGTCTCGGCCGTGCTCCCCCGGCATCCGTCCTCTCCGCCGGAAGGAAACCCATGACGATCAGCGTCCTCATCGCGGACGACCAGGCGATGGTCCGCGCCGGATTCGCCGCCCTCCTCGACGCGCAGGAGGGCATCCGCGTGGCCGGGCAGGCGGCGAACGGAGCGGAGGCGGTCACGATGGCCGCACGCCTCGATCCCGACGTCATCCTCATGGACGTGCGGATGCCGGAGCTCGACGGCATCGAGGCCACCCGCCGGATCCTCGGCCCCGGGTATCCCGCAGCGCACGTCCCGCGGATCCTCATGCTGACCACGTTCGACATCGACGACTACGTCTACGACGCGCTGGAGGCGGGGGCGAGCGGCTTCCTCCTGAAGGACGCGCTGCCGGAGGAGCTCGTGCACGCCGTGCGCGTCGTCGCGGGCGGCGACGCCCTGCTCGCCCCGAGCGTGACGCGCCGGATGATCGAGCAGTTCGCCGGCCGCCGCCCGCGCGCTCGGCACACGGAGACCGCCCTCGCCGACCTCACCGACCGGGAGCGCGAGGTGCTGGTCCTCATCGGCCGTGGCCGCTCCAACACCGAGATCGCCGGCGACCTCTTCATCGCCGAGCAGACCGTGAAGACGCACGTGGGCAAGATCCTGTCGAAGCTCGGCCTGCGGGACCGCGTGCACGCGGTGATCCTCGCCTACGACACCGGCCTCGTCGAGCCGGCCTCCTGACTCACACCGCAGTAGGGGGCGACACCGTCCCCCGGGTGGATGCCTTCCGGCGCACCGCATCCATAGTCTCCTCGGACACCGCTCCAGAGGAGGACCCATGGCCATCGTCCAGGCACCGCCGCTCGCCGCAGAATCCCGTCCCGCCCCCGCGGGACGGGATGTCGTGATCGACCTCGTCAGGGCGCTCTGCGTCACCGGCGTCGTGCTGCTGCACGCGATCATGGTCGGCGTCACCATCACCGATGCCGGCCCGGTTTTCGCGAACGCGAGCGAGGGCGCGTGGTGGATCATCCCGGTGAGCTGGATGCTGCAGGTGATGCCGCTGTTCTTCGTCATCGGCGGGTTCTCCGGCCTCCTGGCCCTCCGGCGGCTGAGGGCACGGGGCGGCTCCTCCTCCGGCTTCATCGCCGGCCGCGTCCAGCGGCTGCTGGGGCCGTCGCTCGTCGCGGTCGGCGTCGTGGGAGCCCTCCAGGCGATGCTGCTCCTCGGCGGGATCGATCCCGCGCTCGTCGCGGTCGCCTCCTTCCGCTACAGCCAGCCGCTGTGGTTCCTCGCGGTGTACCTCCTCGCGCAGTCGCTGCTCCCGCTGCTCGTCGCCGCGCACGACCGGATGCCGCTGCGCACGATCGCGGGCCTCGCCGCCGCGGCGCTCGCCGTCGACGCGCTGCGCGCCGTCACGGGGACGGAGGGGCTCGGCTACCTCAACCTCGCGTTCGTCTGGCTCGCTCTGCAGCAGGCGGGCTTCTTCCTCGCCGACGGCAGAGTCGACAGCCTGTCCCGCCGCACGCGCGCGGTCGCGGGCCTCGCCGCCATCGCCGTGCTCGCCCTCGGCGTCGCCGGCGGGCTGTGGTCCCCCGACCTCGTCGCGAGCATCAACCCGCCGACCGGCGCGCTGCTGCTCGTCGGCATCGCCCACCTCGCCGCCGTCTCCCTCTTCCGCGCGCCGATCGCCCGTCTCGCCCGCCGCCCGCGCATCGCGGCGTTCTCCGCGTTCGTGAACGCCCGCACCATGACGATCTATCTCTGGCACATGCCCGTGCTGCTCACGATGGCGGGGACGTCCGCGGTCTTCGCGCTCGTCACCGGACTCGGGCTTCCCGCGCCCGGTGGGGTCGAGTGGTGGCTCGGGCGGCCGCTGTGGCTGGCCGTCGCCCTGGCGCTGACGGCGCTCGCCGCCCTCGCCTTCGCGCGGTTCGAGTCCCAGCCGGTACGGGATGCGACCCGGGCGCCTCGGCGCCTGCTCGGTGCGGTCCTCACCGGCGGCGGCTCGTTGGTGCTCCTCCTGGTGTTCGGAACGACGGTGTGGACGGCGCTGATCGCAGTGCTGGCGATGTCGGCGGCGCTGCGACTCGCCCGTGAACAAGAGCCGGTCAGCCGGAGGGGTCGGGCCTCGGGGCCAGCGGCACTGTCCGCCCGGTGGCCTGCCCGCGGTCGTCGAGGATGCGCCCCATGTGCTTGACGATGCGCAGGACCAGCGACCTGTCCTGGATGCGCGCACCGGGAGCCGCCCGCTCGAATGCCACTTCGAACGCATGGATGGCGGGCAGGTCGCGCACCCACACGGCGAGGATGAGATTGTACCGGCTCGCAGTGAGCGCCGCGAGCCGGATCTGCGGCACCTTCTTCAGCGCGACCCTGAGCTCTTCGACGAGGCTGGCCGGCGCCTCGATGAAGTACCACGCGTACACCGGCCACTCCGACCAGCGGCGGGCGATGTCGGCGCGCAGACGCAGTTCCCCGGTCTGGCGGAGCACGGCGATCGCGTCGGTGATGCGCTGCGGGCTCACTCCCCAGCGGTGGCCGATCGCCGTCGCGGATGCGCGGCCGTCGATCGAGAGCTCGTACGCGAGTATCTCCCGGACGCGGGGCGGCACGGCGGCCGCCGCACGGGGACGCGGGCGCGGCGCCGAGGGCACCGCCGCGATCTCCTCCCGGGAGAGGGTGCGCAGACGCCAGTCCCCTCCCTCGAAGAACAGGTCGATCCACACATGGGTGCGCAGCGAGCGGACCCCTGGGAGCGTGGCGAGCCGCCCGGTCACGTAGGCGGCGAGGGCGTCCTGGGTGCCGCACGCCACCGTCACGAGCAGGTCGCGCGACCCGGCGGTCTGATCCAGGACGAACACCTCGGGATCCTCCGCCAGGACCGCCGCGGTCTCGGCGATGCGCTGCGGGTCGCATTCGACCTCGATCAGCGCCGCACCCTCCGGCGTCGGCGCGCCGAGACGGCCCGTGACCCAGGCCACGCCGTCCTCCTCCAGGCGCCGCCACCTCCGCGACAGCGTGGCGGCATCCGCTCCGACGACCGGCGCGAGCGCGCTCCAGCTCGCCCGCGGCTCGACCTGGAGCGCGTTGAGAAGCCGGCGATCCACGGCATCCAGCACTGATTCCTGCATCACACGCAATCATCCCGCATTTTCCGTGCAGAATCTGCCGCTGATGTCCTGACCTCTTCACACTGGTTCCAGCTTCGCACCGCCGCGGAGGCATCCGGACCCCGAAGGAACCCCATGACAGCGCAGACCACCGACCCCGCGTCCCTCAAGGCGCGGGCGGAATCGGAGATCGAGGCGCGGCGTGAACAGCTGATCGAGCTGAGCCACGCCATCCACGCGGACCCCGAGCTCTCCTGGGAGGAGCACCGCGCGGTCGCGAGGATCGCCGCCGTGCTCGAGGACTCCGGCTTCGCGGTGGAGGTCGGCGCGTACGGGGTCCCCACGGCGTTCGAGGCGACCTACGGCAGCGGCGACCTCACGGTCACCCTCTGCGCGGAGTACGACGCGCTCCCCGGGGTCGGCCACGCCTGCGGCCACAACGTCATCGCGACGGCGGGCGTCGGCGCCGCCCTCGCGCTCGCGCCCGTCGCCGAGGCCGCAGGGCTCCGCGTCAAGCTCCTCGGCACGCCCGCCGAGGAGCACGGCGGCGGCAAGGTGGCCCTCCTCGAGGCCGGCGCCTGGGAGGACAGCGACCTCTCGATGATGGTGCACGGCTTCACCGGACAGGATTTCGCGGCCGACGCCTTCCAGTCCACGGCGGTCGAGCGCTTCGAGGTGGAGTACACCGGCCTGACCGCGCACGCGGCCGCCGCCCCGGAGAAGGGCATCAACGCCGGCGCCGCCGCCACCCTCGCGCTCAGCGCGATCGCGCTCTACCGTCAGCACATGGGTCCCGGCGTCAACATCAACGCCTTCGTCTCGCACGGAGGCGAGGCGACGAACATCATCCCCGACCGCACCGTCGTGCAGGCCGAGGTGCGTGCGGCGGACCTCGACGTCTGGCGCTACACCAAGCAGCGCGTGCTGTCCTGCTTCGAGGGCGCGGCGATCGCGACGGGCTGCAACTGGTCCTGGAAGCCCACGGAGAACTTCTATGCACCGGTCGTGAGCGACCCGGATCTCGCCCGGCTGTGGGATGCGAACATGCCGGCCCGCGGACGGACGCCCTCCCCCGCGCAGGGCCTGACCGGCGGGTCGACCGACATGGGCAACGTCACGCAGGTCGTGCCCGGCATCCATCCGATGATCGCCTTCCTCGGCCAGGATGCGGTGCCCCACAACCCCGACTTCACCGCCGCGGCCGCGACCCCCGCCGCCGACGACGCCGCCATCGACGGCGGGCTGCTGCTGGCCTGGACCGCCCTGGACGCGGCCCTCGACCCGGTGCTCCGCGCAGACCTCCTCCGTCGTCGCGCCGAGCGCCCGGACGGCGCGACCCGCATCACCATCGCCCACTGATCCGTACCACCCGAGACCACGGAGAACCCCATGCCCGAAACCACCCGCAGCACGGACGCAGCGACGCAGCTGCGCCTGACGATCGCCTCGCCGCAGCTGTGGATCCTGATCGCCTTCGCGGTCGTGCTCGCCGCCGGCGCACAGCTCATCGGCCCCCTCGTCATCCCGATCGGCATCGCCTCGGTGACCCTGCTCCCGATGATCTGGGGTCTCATCGCCGGTGCGATCGTGTCCGGTCAGCGCCTGAAGCCCTTCCCCGTCGACCTCCAGCACGCGGCCACGACCCTGATGGGTGTCGGCGTCCTCGTCCTCGGCACCAGGCTGTCCTTCGAGATCGGCCCGCAGCTGCCGCTGGTGTTCCAGGCCGGCCCGGCGCTCCTGCTCCAGGAGGTCGGGCACCTGCTCGGCACGATCGCTCTGGCGCTGCCCCTCGCCGTGCTGCTGAAGATGGGTCCTGCGACGATCGGCGCGACGTTCTCGATCGACCGCGAGACCTCCTTCGCCATGGTGAGCGAGCGCTACGGCGCGGATTCCCCGCAGTACCGCGGCGTCCTCTCGATGTACGTGTTCGGCACGATCTTCGGTGCGCTGCTGGTGAGCCTGATCGCGTCCGTCACTGCGTCCCTGGGCATCTTCGACCCCCGTGCCCTCGCCATGGGCGCCGGCGTCGGATCCGGCTCGATGATGGCCGCCGCCGCTGCCGCCGTCACCGCGAGCCACCCCGAGCTGGAGCAGGAGGTCCTCGCCCTCGCCGCGACCTCGAACCTCATCACCGTCGTGCTCGGGCTCTATGTCGGCGTCTGGGTCGCCCTGCCACTCGCAGAGCGCCTCTACCGGCTGCTCACCCGGGATCGCGACGGCGCCGTGGCGCGTCGCATCCCCCGTGCGGTCGCGGCTGAGGCCGAGGCCGAGGGATCGGATGTCGGCACCGCAGAGCTCGAGCCGACGACCACGCAGATCAAGGTGGCCCGCCTCATCGGCAAGTCGCCGGTCACGATGCCGCTGTGGACGTCCCTCGGCATCATCGTCGGCGTCGGCATCATCCTCAGCTCCGTCGCGACGAAGGCGTTCAACCCCATGGTCCTCGTCGGCTACGCGCTCATCACCGCGATCGTGCTGCTGTCGATCGGCCTGTCGAAGCTCTCGCGCGGCCGCATTCCCGCGATCGTCACGGTGATGACGGTGGGCATCCTCTCGACGGCGCCGTTCATGCCCTTCGGCGCCTGGGTGCTGGAGATGGTGCACGCGGTCGACTTCCTGTCGATCACCACCTTCGTGCTCACCTTCGCCGGCCTCAGCCTCGGCAAGGACCTGCCGATGCTGCGCAGCATCGGCTGGAAGATCATCCCCGTCGGGTTCGTCGCGATCGCCGCGTCGTTCCTCCTCTCGGTCCTCGTCGCGCAGGCCGTCCTCGGCGCGATCGGCTGACCCGCCCGCTCCCGCCGCCCGCCCTCGCCGCCCGCGCGCTCACACGAGTCCGCGAGCGGCGAGGGCGTCTCCGACGTCGTCGCCGTGCCGCAGGGTACGCACGAGCAGCGGCACGATCCCGCGGAGACCCGGGCGCAGCCCGCGCGCCCGCTGTGCGTCGCGCACCTGCTCTGCGAATCCGGCGACAACCGGGATCATCGTGATCGTCAGCGAGACGGTCATCGCGACGGAGTCGACGTCCACCCCTCCCCTGCGCAGCGGCGACAGCATCCGGAGCAGCACCGACAGCAGGTCGGCCATCCGGGTCGTGATCGTCAGCAGGCTCGCCAGCAGCACGAGTGCGACGAGCCTGGCCGAACTGATCCAGGCGGCGAGGGGGCCCACGAAGATCCACAGCGCGGTGGCGAGGATGAGCACCAGCCACCGCAGCCGCCACGCCTCGGCAGCGAGCACGCGCACCGGGAGCCCGGCGATCGCATACAGCAGGCACACGATGAGCAGCGCGCCTCCGACGGTCCAGGCATCGTGCGGCCACACCGAGAGCAGGAGCGCGGAGACGGCGAGACCTGCGAGCTTCGCGGCGGCGGGCAGGCGATGCAGAATGCCGGTGCCGGGGCGATACAGCTTGATCACGCGCAGAGCTTCCGATAGGCCTCGATGACGGCGACGGGGTCGCCGGATGCCACGACCTCACCGTCCTCGAACAGCACCACCTGATCGCAGCGTGCGGCGAGCTCGAGGTCGTGCGTCACCAGAACGAGCTGGGCGTCCTGCGCGAGCAGCAGGTCGCCGACGCGACGGGAGTTGCGCAGGTCGAGGAGCGTCGTCGGCTCGTCGGCTACGAGGAGCGCCGGCTCCGTGATCAGCACCGACGCCAGGGCGAGCAGCTGCTTCTGACCGCCCGAGAGATCGGATGCCGGGATGTCCGCCCGCTCGGCGAGCCCGTGCGCGGCCAGGGCGCCCTCCACCCGTCGCGCGACCTCCGCCCGGTCGAGGCCGCGCAGCGACAGCGCGAGATCCTCAGCCGCCGTGGGCATCAGGATCTGCGCCTGCGGGTCGGTGAACACGAAGCCGACGCGGCGCCGCAGTGCCGCACGGTCGCGGTCGGCGTCGAGGCCGTGCACGACGACGCGGCCGCAGCTCGGCGTCACGAGGCCGTTGAGCAGCCGCGCGAACGTCGACTTGCCCGAGCCGTTCGCGCCGATCACGGCGACCCTCGGCGCGGTGAGCCGGATGCTGACGTCCCGGAGGATCGGCCGTCCGTCTCGATGCACCGACACGCCCTCGACGGCGATCGAGGCGACGGCAGTGTCAGGTTGCACGCGACGCCGCGGGGATCTGCGCGACGTGCGCTCCGAACGCGCGCGGGTACGCCCGGCGCAGCGCGAGGGTGAGCGCCGTGGCCGCCGCGACCTTGAGCAGGTCGCCCGGCAGGAACGCGAGCGAGGACAGCGCCGTCGGCCCGAGGTCGACACCCAGCACCAGCGCCTGCACCGGGATGCCGAAGAGGTAGACGACGAGGATGCCGCCCACGACGGCGCCGAGGGCGGTCCGCCACCACGTGATGCGACCGCCATGGACGATGAGCCCGATGACGAGGGCGCCGAAGATCCATCCGACGAGGTAGCCGGCGCTGGGACCGGCGAACACGCCGAGTCCGCCGCGGCCGCCGGCGAGAACCGGGAGCCCCAGCGCAGTCAGCGCGAGCACGAGCGCCACGGAGAGCGGACCGAGCCGAGGGCCGAGCACGGCACCGGCGAGCATCACGCCGAGCGTCTGGGCGGTGATCGGCACGCCGCTCGGCAGCGGGATCGTCACCATCCCCAGGACGACGATGAGCGCCGCGAAGATCGCGACCCTGGCCAGTTCGCGACCGAGGTCGCCACGCTGCAGTTCCATGCTTCCATCCCTGATCGATCGGAGGTCCCGCCTCCTGAACACTGTTCACCTGAACGGTGTTCACTATAGTGAGAGCATGACACCCGCGCACAATCCGGCCCGTCACGATCGCGACGGCGTGGCTCGCACCGCGCTGGCGCTGCTCGACGAGGTCGGGCTCGCCGACCTCTCCATGCGCCGGATCGCCGCGCGGCTCGACGTGCAGCCCAGCGCTCTCTACTGGCATTTCGCGAGCAAGCAGGAGCTCCTCGCCGAACTCGCCGACCGGATCACCGCCGGCATCCCCCGCAGCGGCTCCGATGTGCTCACCACGGCCCGGGGCATCCGCGACGCGCTCTTCGCCTATCGCGACGGGGCCGAGCTCGCGCTCAGCACCTACGCCCTCCGCCTCGGGTCGTCGCATGCGCAGACCGCCCTCGAGACCGCGCTGCGGGAGGCCGGCTCCGAGGATGCGGCCGACCGCGCCTCGGCGATCCTGCACTTCGTGCTGGGGCATGCGACCCTCGTGCAGCAGCGGATGCACGCCGACAGCTATGGAGCGGTGCGCGACGACGGCGAGGTCGATGTGACGGCGGGCTTCGACCGCATCTTCGACCTCGGGGTCTCCGCGATCGCCGCCGACCTCAGCGCGCCGGCGACTCGGCCGCGTGACCGAGCCTGAGCCCCGGGATCGCCGCTGCCAGCACGAGGACGATGCAGAAGGCGTAGACCGCGCCGAAGGCGCTTCCGCCGAGGCTCGCGACCGCGAGCCCGGCGATCGCGATCGCCACCGCCGAGCCGGTGTTCTCCGCGATCGAGAGCGCCGAGGAGTTGAAGCCCTGATTCGCCTCGTCGGAGTAGGCGAGGGTGAGCACCGTGAGCCGCGGATACAGCAGACCCATGCCCCCGCCGGCGAAGCCCCATCCGACGATCACCAGCACGGGTGAGATGCCGAGCAGCGCGGCGATGAGCACGCAGACGAGAGCCAGGAGGATCAGTCCGAGGCCGATCAGGGCGATCCGCCGGTTTCCCAGGCGGTCGCCGAACCGTCCCTGCAGGTCGGACGCACCGGCCCAGGCGAACGCCGCGAGCATCAGCGCCACGCCGGCCCAGGTCGGCGTGAAATCGAAGCGCGCCATCAGCAGATACGGCACGTACGCCTCGGCGGCGAAGAACGATCCGGCCGCGACACCGCGCATGAGAACGACGCTGGGAAGCCCCGGGGCGGCTCGCAGAGTGCGCCGCGGAAGCAGCGGCAGGACAGCGAACCCGATGAGCGCCGCGGCGCCGAGCGCCACCGGCCAGCCGATCTGCGGCCGCATGTCGGCGGAGAATCCGACGAGGACGGCGAGGACGGCCACGACGACCGCCAGCAGCAGCCGCCTCCGCAGCGCCCGCCTGTCCTGCGGCTCGCCGTGACCGAGGTCGACACGGCGCAGGCGGACGACGATCGTGAGGAAGGCGAGAGCCGTCAGCACCGCGACGCCGAGGAACGCCCAGCGCCAGTCCAGGTACTCGGCGACGGCCCCGGCGAGGAACGGGCCGATCATGGAGGGCACCACCCAGGCCGCCGCGAACGCGGCGAACACCCTCCCGTGGAGCTGCGGCGGGTAGAGCCGCGCCACCACCACGTACAGCGCCACGGTCTGGCCGCCGGTCCCGAGGCCCTGCACGAGGCGCCCGATCAGGAACTGGTGCATCGTCGTCGCGAGACCGGAGATCAGCAGGCCGGTGATGAACAGCGAGACCGCGACGTACAGGGCGACCCGGGGCCCGCGCGCATCCGACCAGGCGCCGGCCGCGACCATGCCGATGACGCTCGTCGCGAGCGTGCCGGCGAACGCGACCGCGTACAGCGCATCTCCGTCGAGCGCGTCGCTGACCACCGGCATCACCGTGGTGACGGCGAGAGCCTCGATGGCCGCGAAGAAGATCAGCGCCGCGGCGCCCAGGGTGACCCAGATCCGCTCGCGGTCCCAGATCGAGACGGCGATCTCAGTGCCGGTCATCG
Source organism: Microbacterium hydrocarbonoxydans (assembly GCF_011752045.1). GTDB lineage: Bacteria > Actinomycetota > Actinomycetes > Actinomycetales > Microbacteriaceae > Microbacterium. Next base: position 261,406 of record NZ_JAAKXW010000001.1, on the reverse strand, counting down.
ATCGGTGAGCGCCGCGATGCGATCGATCGCCTCGGTGAGGATCTCGGGGCTCGTGCCGAAGTTCAGCCGGACGTGCCCTGCGCCCTCGGCGCCGAAGGCGGGGCCGAAGTGCAGCGCGACCTTCGCGTCCTTGAGGATGCGCCGTGCCGGGTTGTCGCCCCAGCCCAGGGCGGTCAGGTCGATCCAGGCGAGATACCCGGCATCCGGGATCCGGTAGCGGGCTCCGGGCAGCCGCGAGGCGAGGAGGTCCTCGAGCAGCACGCGATTCTCATCGAGGGTCCGCAGCAGCCCGTCGAGCCAGGGTTCGCTCTCCTCGGAGAACGCCGCGACGGCCGCGAGCAGGCCGAGCTGTCCGGTGCGCCACTCCACCTCGACGGGCAGGCCGCGCACGATCGCGCTTGTGCGGTCGTCGGCGGTCACCATGATCGCGCACTTGAGGCCTGCGAGGTTGAACGCCTTGCTCGCGCTCACCACCGCATAGCCGACGCGTCGTGCCGCCTCCCCCGTCTCGAGGAAGGGCGTGAACCCGGTGCCGGGTTGCGCGAGCGGGGCGTGGATCTCGTCGGACACCACGGCCGCGCCGAACTCGTCCGCCAGCTCCGCAAGGGCCGTCAGCGCGTCGCGGTCGTGCACCGTCCCGGTCGGATTGTGCGGGTTGCAGAGCAGGATGGCGGTCGCGCCGTCCTCGAAGGCCGCGCGGATGCCGTCGAGATCGAGCTCCCAGGCGGTGCCGGTGTCGTGGAGGGGGACGCGCACCACCTCAGCGCCCGCCTCGTCCACCAGGTCGTAGAACGGCGGGTACACCGGAGGGGTCACGATGACGCGCTCCCCCGGCTGCACGACGCGGCGGAGGATCTCGACGATCCCCATGCTGACGTCGGCCGTCGTCCGCATGCGCGCCGGTTCCGGCGCCCAGCCGTAGCGACGCGCCGCGAACGCCGCGAACGTCTCGGCGAGCGGGTTCCGCGAGGCGATGTACCCCGTGTCCCCGATGTCGATCGCGCGCTGCAGGGCCGCCTTGACGGCGGGAGCCAGCGGGAAGTCCGTCTCCGCGACGAACAGCGGCAGCACGTCTGCGGGATACTCCCGCCACTTCTCGCTCGTGCGCGCGCGGAGCTCGTCCAGCGGCAGCGCCGTGACCGGAAGCATCCTCAGATCGCGAAGCCGAGCGCGCGCATCATGTCGCGCCCGTCGTCGGTGATCCGCTCCGGGCCCCACGGCGGCATCCACACCCAGTTGATGCGGAAGCGGTCGACGACCTTGTCCAGCGCCTGCGCGGTCTGGTCCTCGAGCACGTCGGTGAGCGGGCAGCCCGCGCTGGTCAGCGTCATGTGGATGACGAGAGCGTCGTTCTCGTCATCCCAGGCGAGGTCGTAGATGAGGCCGAGGTCGACGACGTTGATCCCGAGCTCCGGGTCCATGACGTCCTTGAGAGCCTCGGTGACCTCGTCGTACTTCTCGTCCGTGAGGGTCGCTGTCATGCCTTCCAGCCTACGCCTCGATGGGGGCGGCGGGGTCGAGGAAGCGGTCGTAGCCCTCGTCCTCGAGACGGTCGGCGAGCTCGGGGCCGCCCTCCTCGACGATCCTGCCCGCGACGACCACGTGCACGAAGTCGGGGCGGATGTAGCGGAGGATGCGGGTGTAGTGCGTGATCAGCAGTACACCGAGTCCGGTGTTCTCCTTGGCGCGGTTGACGCCCTCGGACACGATCTTCAGCGCGTCGACGTCGAGGCCGGAGTCGGTCTCGTCGAGCACAGCGAACTTCGGCTTGAGCACCTCGAGCTGGAGGATCTCGTGACGCTTCTTCTCGCCACCCGAGAACCCCTCGTTGACGTTGCGCTGTGCGAACTTCGGGTCCATGCGGAGGTTCTTCATGGCCTCCTTGACGTCCTTGGTCCACGAGCGGATGGCAGGAGCCTCGCCGTCGAGCGCGGTCTTGGCCGTGCGCAGGAAGTTCGTGACGGTGACGCCAGGGATCTCCACCGGATACTGCATCGCGAGGAACAGTCCGGCGCGGGCGCGCTCGTCGACGCTCATCTCCAGCACGTCCTGGCCGTCGAAGGTGATCGAGCCGGAGGTGACGGTGTACTTCGGGTGGCCGGCGATCGTGTACGCGAGGGTCGACTTGCCGGAGCCGTTCGGGCCCATGATGGCGTGCGTCTCACCGGTCTTCATCGTGAGGGTGATTCCGTTGAGGATCGGGGTGGTCCCCTCCTCGGTCTCGACCGTCACGTGCAGGTCGCGGATCTCGAGAACAGACATTCAGACTTCCTTAGTAACAGTCGGATCGATGAGCACGTCGTCGCCGTCGATCTCGACGACATAGACCGGGACGGGCTCGAAAGCAGGGAGGTTCTGGGGCTTGCCGGTGACCAGGGAGAATGCGGAGCCGTGGGCCCAGCACTCCACCGTGTCGCCTTCGACGAAGCCCTCGGAGAGGGAGATGTCGCCGTGCGTGCAGGTGTCCCCGATGGCGTGGATGACGCCCTCGGAGTCCTTGATCACTGTGATCGGCACCCCGTTCGGCTCGACGCGCAGCGGCATGTCCTGCTCCAGTTCGGAGACGCTGCAGACGCGTTCGGCGGTCATGCGTTCACCGTCGCGAGCTCGGCCTCGATCGCCTCCAGCAGCTCCGCCTCGAGGGACGGGATGCCGAGACGCTGGACGATGTCGGTGAGGAAGCCGAGCACGACCAGCCGGCGGGCCTCGTCCTCCGTGATGCCGCGAGCCTGCAGGTAGAACAGCTGCTCGTCGTCGAAGCGGCCGGTGGCGCTGGCGTGCCCGGCGCCCAGGATGTCGCCGGTCTCGATCTCGAGGTTCGGGATCGAGTCGGCGCGGGCGCCCTCGGTGAGCACGAGGTTGCGGTTCGCCTCGTAGGAGTCGGTGCCGGTCGCGCCGGCGCCGATGAGCACGTCGCCGATCCACACGCTGCGGGCGCCCTGCCCCTGCAGCGCGCCCTTGTAGAGCACGTCGCCGACGGTGTGCGGACCCTTGTGGTGCAGGTAGACCTGGCTCTCCAGGTGCTGACCGGCATCCGCGTAGGACAGGCCGTAGAGGTACCCCTCGGACCCGGCTCCGGCGAGCTCGACGTTCGGGTTCACCCTGACGACGCCGCCGCCGAAACTGATCACGAAGTGCTTGAGCGTGGCGCTCGCGTCGACACGGGCCTGATGCGCCGCGCTGTGCACGGCGTCGTCGGCCCAGCGCTGCAGGCTGACGACCGTCAGCGAGGCGCCGTCGCGGACCACGATCTCCACGTTCTGCGCGTACTGCGCCGAGCCGTGGTGGTCGAGGACGACGGTCGCGCGGGAGTTCGGCATGGCCTCGATGAGGACCTGACCGAATGCGCGCCTGTCGGCGGAGGCGCCGTCGAAGCGGACGACGATCGGCTCCGCGACCTCGTCATCGGCGGCGATGCGCAGGTGCATGCCGCGCTGGGCGTGCTTCCACGCGAGGGCGCTGGGCAGGTCCTCCGGGCGGAAGAACTGGCCGTAGGCGCCCTCCTCCGAGACGAGGAAGGCCTCGGCGGCGGCGAGGTCGATCGCCACTGCGCCGTCATCGCCGGGCTCGTCCGTGAGGAGTGCCGTGAGCTGCGCGACCGGAGTGTGCTTCCAGTTGACCTCGCGCCCGGTGGGGGCCCCGAAGTCGGCGGGCTCGAAGGAGCGGGGACGCTCCGAGCGGGTCTGCACGGGGACGAATCCCGCATCGGCCACCTGGGCGGCCGGGTCTACGTGCGCGTTCGTGTGCTGCGCCTCCGCGGGCGCGGTCGTGGGGGCCGTCACTAGCCGACCGATCCTTCCATGCCCATCTCGATGAGCTTGTTCAGTTCCATCGCGTACTCCATGGGCAGCTCGCGCGCGATCGGCTCGATGAAGCCGCGCACGATCATGGCCATGGCCTCGTCCTCCGGCATGCCTCGCGACTGCAGGTAGAAGAGCTGCTCCTCGCTGACCTTCGAGACCGTGGCCTCGTGGCCGAGCTGGACGTCGTCGACGCGGATGTCGATGGCCGGGTAGGTGTCCGACCGGGACTTCGTGTCGACGAGCAGCGCATCGCAGCGCACGGTGTTCGCGGAGTGATGCGCGGCGGCATCCACCCGCACCTCACCGCGGTAGCCGGCGCGGCCGCCGCCGCGGGCGATCGACTTCGAGACGATCGACGACTGCGTGTAGGGCGCCATGTGGATCATCTTGGCGCCGGCGTCCTGGTGCTGTCCGGGTCCGGCGAACGCCACGGAGAGGGTCTCGCCCTTGGCGTGCTCTCCCATGAGGTAGATCGACGGGTACTTCATCGTCACCTTGGAGCCGATGTTGCCGTCGACCCATTCCATGGTCGCGCCCTCGTGCGCCACGGCGCGCTTGGTGACCAGGTTGTAGACGTTGTTCGACCAGTTCTGGATCGTCGTGTAGCGCACGCGGGCGTTCTTCTTCACGATGATCTCGACGACGGCCGAATGCAGGGAGTCGGACTTGTAGATCGGGGCGGTGCAGCCCTCGATGTAGTGGACGTAGCTGTCCTCGTCCGCGATGATCAGGGTCCGCTCGAATTGGCCCATGTTCTCGGTGTTGATCCGGAAGTACGCCTGCAGCGGGATCTCGACGTGCACGCCCTTGGGCACGTACACGAACGACCCGCCCGACCACACGGCGGTGTTCAGCGCGGCGAACTTGTTGTCGCCGGCCGGGATCACCGTGCCGAAGTACTCCTCGAAGAACTCGGGGTGCTCGCGCAGCGCCGTGTCCGTGTCCATGAAGATGACGCCCTGCTGCTCCAGGTCCTCGCGGATCTGGTGGTAGACGACCTCGGACTCGTACTGCGCGGCGACGCCGGCGACGAGACGCTGACGCTCCGCCTCCGGGATGCCGAGGCGCTCGTACGTCTCGCGGATCTCCGCGGGGAGGTCCTCCCATGACTGCGCCTGCTTCTCGGTGGAGCGGACGAAGTACTTGATGTTGTCGAAGTCGATCTCGCTGAGGTCGGCGCCCCAGGTCGGCATCGGCTTGCGCCCGAAGAGGGAGAGACCCTTGAGGCGGGTCTTCAGCATCCACTCCGGTTCGTTCTTGAGCGCTGAGATGCCGCGGACGACCTCCTCGGAGAGTCCGCGCTTCGCCGTCGCGCCGGCGGCATCTTCGTCATGCCAGCCGAATTCATACACCCCCAGGCCTTCGAGCTCCGGGCGGTCGATCAGCACATCCGACATCACACACTCTCCTTATAGGTCCCAAACGGTGTCATCCGCCCCGACACACCTGATCCCCGTCGAGTCTGCGGGAGCGGGTGCCGCTGGTGGGGCCCTCATCACCGGCGCATCCGTCGCGCCTAAACTGTCATGGATGCCTTCCGCGGTTCCGCGGTCATCCCGACATCCTGATTCTACAGGTTCCCCCTGACGTGCGGGCCGCCGTGTCACGCCCCGGGGGTTCCGGAGGTGCCATGCCCGATCCCGCCGCTCCCCGCATCGCCTCTGCCGCCAGCGGATTCCTGCCCCGAGTCCAGGAATCCCGCGACGAGTTCGGGCGGCCGCTGCGCATCCTCGCGTGGCTCTCGTTCCTCGCCGAGGTGATCATCATCGGCACCGGCGGCGCGGTGCGCCTCACCGGATCCGGCCTGGGATGCTCGGAGTGGCCGCTGTGCACCCCGGAGTCGCTCGTCCCGATCTACGAGGTGCAGGGCCTGCACGGGCTCATCGAGTTCGGCAACCGCACGATGACCGGCGTGGTCGGGCTCCTCGCCCTCGCCGTGCTGCTGCTGACCCTCCTCGCCATCGGCGGACGCCGGCTGCTCGTGCGCGCACTGTGGTTCGCCCTGGGCGGCGTCGTGCTCGCCGTCGTCGTGTACGTCGCCACCGCGGGCCTCGGATCCGTGCTGGGCGCCGCGCTCATGTCCACCGCCCTGCTGCTCTCGGTCGTCGCCGGAGCCGTCGACTCCCTGCGGCGCACGACGCGGCGTCGTGATCTCGCCGTGCTCGCATGGGTGGTCCTGGTGGGCATCATGGCGCAGGCCGTCGTCGGCGGGTTCACCGTGATCAGCGATCTGAACCCCTTCATCGTCGGCTTCCACTACACGGCATCCCTCCTGCTGGTCTGCCTGACCGCCGCCTTCCTCGTGCGCCTGAAGGCGGAGCCCGGACCCCGCGAACGTGCGGTGCCCTCCTGGTTCGCGATCCTCACGCACATCACGGGACTCGCCCTGGCCGCGACCATCTTCTTCGGCGTCCTCACGACCGGAAACGGCCCGCACTCGGGCGATGCGGACATCCTGCGCACCGGGTTCGACGCCACCGTCCTCGCGCATGTGCACTCCTGGCCCGGTTACGTACTCGCCGCGCTCGTCGCGGCGCTGACCGTGGCTGCGTGGACGCTCCGCCTCGATCCGCGCCACTGGCTCCTCGTCCTCGTCATCGCGATCCTCGTGCAGGTCGGCGTCGGCGTGTGGCAGGCCCGCGAGGGGCTCCCGGAGATCCTGGTGGGCATCCACATGGTGCTCGCCTCGCTGTCCGCGGCGGCGTACACGGTCGTCGTGCTGCACCTCAAGCGGCCCGCCGCGGTCTGACCGGGCGACCGGAGATCCTCAGCCTGCGCACGGACGGCGCATAGCGGGCGCATCAGCGGCTCCGGAAGCGTGAGCGGCATGAACACGTCACTCACACGCAGCATCGGCTACTGGATCCTCCTCGCGCTCTCCCTCGCCTCCGCCGGAGTCGGCGGCTGGCTCATCGCCGGCCAGATCGGCACGATGACCACCACCCTGCTCGCCGGCACGGCCACGGGCGTCGAGGTCTACGTCGGACAGTCGCTCGTCGTCGTCGGCGCCGCCCTGCTGGGCGCGGGAGTGCTCGGCCTCCTGCTCGCGGTCGCGCTGACCGCCGTGCGCGCGATGATCCCGGTCGCGGCACCGGCCGTCGTCGAGGCGACCGACGGGTCCGCGGAGGACGCCGACGAACACCTCACAGACGAGACCCTCGTCGAGACTCCCGACTCACTGGCCGACGCGACGCAGTACGACGACGAGGATCAGAACGGCAGCAGCGGGTCGATCGCGACCGCGACGAAGATCAGCGTGAGATAGGTGATCGAGGCGTGGAAGACCCGCATCGGACGCGCCTCGGTCCCGCGCACCGCACGGTTGTACAGGCGGTGCGACTCGTAGATGAACCAGCCGCCGAACACCAGGGCGGACACGGTGTAGACGAGGCCCATGCCGGCGATCGGCACCAGCAGCAGCGAGCAGGCGACGGTCGCCCATGCGTACAGGATCACCTGCAGCCCCACCTGCGACGCGTTCCGGGTGACGCCGAGCATGGGCACGTCGACGTCGTCGTAGTCGTCGCGGTACTTCATGGACAGCGGCCAGTAGTGCGGCGGCGTCCAGAGGAAGATGAGCGTGAAGAGGATGAAGGCCGGCCAGTCGAGCGAGCCGGTCACGGCGGACCAGCCGATCAGGACCGGGAAGCATCCGGCGATGCCGCCCCAGACGATGTTCTGCTCGGTGCGGCGCTTGAGGATCATCGTGTAGATCACGACGTAGAAGAAGATCGCGGATGCCGAGAGCGTCGCGGCCAGCCAGTTGGTCGTGAACCACAGCCACACCGTCGACAGGATCGCGAGCGTCCAGGAGAAGACGAGCGCGCCACGCGGGGTGATCTCCCCCGTCACCAGCGGGCGGTTCTCCGTGCGGTGCATGTGCGCATCGATGTCGCGGTCGAGATACATGTTGAACGCCGCGGCGGAACCGGCGCTCATCGAGCCGCCGATCACGGTGGCCAGGACGAGCCACATGTCCGGCAGCCCGCCCTGTGCCAGGAACATGACCGGGACGGTCGACACCAGCAGCAGCTCGAGGACGCGCGGCTTGGTGAGGGCGACGTAGGCCTTCACGGTGCGACCGATGGACTTCTTCACAACGGTCTGATCAGACATCGTCGAGATCTCGATCGCCTCCTCCGCACGCGTCACGACAGCCCTTCCAGTCTAGGGCACCGCCTGCGCGCGGCAGGCCTTCGCGGAGACCGCGCTCACAGGGACTTCTCCAACGATGTGAAGCGTTGTAAGACGGTGTAACGGGAAGACGCACCCCGCTATGCTGAAACAACTCGCGCGCCCGGCGCTCAGCACACCTCTCCGTGATGTCGCGGACCGCGAACTGACATTCCGGGCGCCCTCGAAAACTGTTGGAGAAGGGCATCACCGTGTCGGAATTGCAGTGGGATGAGATCGATCGGCGCGCGGTGGACACCGCCCGCATCCTGGCAGCGGATGCCGTGGAGAAGGTCGGCAACGGCCACCCCGGGACGGCGATGAGCCTGGCCCCCGCGGCCTACCTCCTCTACCAGCGCGTCCTGCGCCACGACCCGGCCGACACGGACTGGCTCGGCCGCGACCGCTTCATCCTCTCCGCCGGCCACTCCTCCCTCACGCAGTACGTCGAGCTCTACCTCGGCGGCTTCGGCCTCGAGCTCGACGACCTCAAGGCGCTGCGCACCTGGGGCTCGCTCACCCCCGGCCACCCGGAGTACGGCCACACCAAGGGCGTGGAGATCACGACCGGCCCGCTCGGCCAGGGCCTCGCCTCCGCGGTCGGATTCGCCTACGCCGCCCGCTACGAGCGCGGCCTGTTCGACCCGGATGCCGCACCGGGCACCAGCCCGTTCGACCACTTCGTGTACGTGATCGCCGGCGACGGCGACCTGCAGGAGGGCGTGACCAGCGAGGCCTCCTCCCTCGCCGGCCACCAGCAGCTCGGCAACCTCATCGCGATCTACGACTCCAACCAGATCTCCATCGAGGACGACACCAACGTCGCGTTCACCGAGGACGTGGCCAAGCGCTACGAGTCCTACGGCTGGCAGGTGCAGACGGTGGACTGGAAGAAGACCGGCGAGTACGTCGAGGACGTCGCCGAGCTCTACGCCGCGATCGAGGCCGCCAAGGGCGAGACCTCGAAGCCGTCGCTGATCATCCTGAAGACGATCATCGGCTGGCCGTCGCCCGGCAAGCAGAACACCGGCAAGATCCACGGCTCCGCACTCGGCGCCGACGAGCTGGCCGCGACGAAGAAGGTCCTCGGCTTCGACCCCGAGCAGCACTTCGTCGTCGCCGACGACGTCATCGCGCACACCCGCGGCCTCGCCGCCCGCGCCGCCGAGGCCCGTGCCGTCTGGCAGGAGTCGTTCGACGCCTGGGCCGCCGCGAACCCGGAGCGCAAGGCGCTGCTGGACCGTCTCGAGTCCGGCGAGCTGCCGGACGGCATCGCCTCCGCTCTGCCGTCCTTCGAGGCAGGCAAGGAGGTCTCGACCCGCGCCGCCTCCGGCACGGTCATCAACGCCCTCGCCGCCGAGCTCCCCGAGCTCTGGGGCGGTTCGGCGGACCTCGCCGAGTCGAACCTCACCACCATCAAGGACGCGAAGTCCTTCATCCCGTCCGAGTGGTCCACGCACGAGTGGTCCGGCAGCGAGTACGGGCGGGTGCTGCACTTCGGCATCCGCGAGCACGCCATGGGCGCGATCGTGAACGGCATCAAGCTGCACGGCCCGACCCGCCCGTTCGGCGGCACGTTCCTCATCTTCAGCGACTACATGCGCCCCGCCGTGCGTCTGGCAGCGCTGATGGACATCCCGTCGATCTTCGTGTGGACCCACGACTCCGTCGCGCTCGGCGAGGACGGCCCCACCCACCAGCCCATCGAGCAGCTCGCGACGCTCCGCGCGATCCCGAACTTCACGGTGGTGCGCCCGGCCGACGCGAACGAGACCTCGGCCGCCTGGCTGGAGATCGTCCGCCGTCAGGGCGGCCCTGCGGGCATCGCGCTCACCCGGCAGAACATCCCGGTGTTCCCGCGCGGCGTCGACGGCTTCGCCGACACGTCGGGCGTGGCGAAGGGCGCGTACGTGCTCGTCGACGCCGAGAACGGCGAGCCCGACGTGATCATCATCGCGACCGGCTCCGAGGTGCAGCTCGCGGTGAACGCGCGTACGGCTCTCGCTGCCGAGGGCGTCGGCGTCCGCGTCGTCTCCGCGCCGTCGCTGGAGTGGTTCGACGAGCAGGACGAGTCGTACCGCGAGAGCGTGCTGCCGGCGTCCGTCACCGCCCGCGTCTCCGTCGAGGCCGGTTCCGTGCTGTCCTGGCGCGGCATCGTCGGCGACCGCGGACGCTCCGTCGGCATCGACCACTTCGGCGCCTCCGCCGACTACAAGACCCTGTTCGAGAAGTTCGGCATCACGACCGACGCCGTCATCCAGGCGGCACGCGAGACCATCGCGGCCAACATCAAGGAGAACGCATGAGCACCCCGACCTCTCAGCTCCACGACGCGGGCGTCAGCATCTGGCTGGACGACCTCTCCCGCACGCGGATCTCCTCCGGCAATCTGCAGGAGCTCATCGACACGCGCAACGTGACCGGTGTCACGACCAACCCGACGATCTTCGCGAACGCGATCACGAACCCGGATGACACGTCGTATGACGCGCAGGTCTCCGAGCTCGCAGTGTCCGGCGCGAGCGCCGAGGAGGCCGTCTTCGCCGCCACCACGCAGGACGTCGCCGCTGCGCTCGACGTCTTCCGCCCGGTGTGGGAGGCGTCCGGCCACGTCGACGGGCGCGTCTCCATCGAGGTCTCCCCCGACCTCGCGCACGACACCGAGGGCACCGTGGCGCAGGCCAAGGAGCTGTGGGCGAAGATCGACCGCCCGAACCTCCTGGTGAAGATCCCCGCGACGAAGGCGGGGCTGCCCGCGATCGCCGAGGCGATCGGCGCCGGGATCAGCGTGAACGTCACGCTGATCTTCAGCCTGGAGCGCTACGCCGAGGTCATCGACGCGTACCTCACCGGTCTGGAGACGGCCAAGGCCGCCGGCCTCGATCTGTCGACCATCCAGTCGGTCGCCTCGTTCTTCGTGTCGCGCGTCGACACCGAGACCGACAAGCGCCTCGCCGCGATCGGCACCGACGCCGCCGAGGCGCTGAAGAGCAAGGCCGGGCTCGCCAACGCCCGTCTCGCCTACGAGCTGTACGAGAAGACGTTCGCCTCAGACCGCGCGCAGGCGCTGGTCGCCGCAGGTGCGAACCGCCAGCGTCCGCTCTGGGCCTCGACCGGCGTCAAGGACCCGGCACTGCCGGACACCCTTTACGTCACCGAGCTCGTCGCTCCGGGCGTCGTGAACACGATGCCCGAGAAGACCCTCGAGGCGACCTTCGACCACGGCGTGGTCACCGGCGACACGATCACCGGCGGCTACGAGGAGGCCCGCGCCGTCTTCTCCGGGCTCGCCGAGGTCGGCGTCGACTTCGCCGACGTCACCCAGGTCCTCGAGGACGAGGGCGTCGCCAAGTTCATCGACTCCTGGCACGACCTGCTCACCCAGGTCCGCGAAGGGCTTGAGGCGCAGCGATGACATTCGCGATCCACGCGTCGGGCGCAGCCCGAGCGGCGATCGACGAGACCGTCCCCGCCCTGGTCCGCGACCTCATCGCTTCGCGGATCACGGGCGGAGACGCCTCGCTGTGGGGGCCGGATGCCGAGGCCGAGGCGTCCATCCGCCTCGGCTGGGTGGAGGCCGTCTCCGTCTCCCGCCCGCTGGTGGCCGAGGTCGTCGCCCTGCACAAGGAGCTGAAGGCCCAGGGCGTCACCCGCGTGGTGCTCGCGGGCATGGGCGGATCCTCGCTCGCTCCCGAGGTCATCGCGCAGACGGCGGGCGCCGAGCTGACGATCCTCGACTCGACCGCGCCCGGTCAGGTCCTCGCCGCCCTCGACGGCGGTCTCGAGAACACCGTCCTCGTCGTCTCCTCGAAGTCGGGCTCCACCGTGGAGACCGACTCGCAGCGCCGCGCGTTCGAAGCCGCCTTCCGTGATCTCGGCATCGATCCCGCGGGACGCATCGTCGTCGTCACCGACCCCGGCTCCCCGCTGGACGTGTCGGCCCGCGAGGCCGGCTACCGGGTCTTCAACGCCGATCCGAACGTGGGCGGCCGCTACTCGGCGCTCACCGCCTTCGGCCTGGTGCCCTCCGGTCTCGCCGGCGTGGACATCGCCGAGCTGCTCGACGAGGCCGAGGCGTCGCTCCTGCAGGTGGCCGTCGACTCCGCCGAGAACCCTGCGCTGCGACTCGCCGCGGCGATCTCGTCCACGGTGCCGCGGCGCGACAAGCTCGGCCTGATCACCGACGGCACGCACATCAACGGCCTGCCCGACTGGATCGAGCAGCTGATCGCCGAATCCACGGGGAAGGCCGGCACCGGCATCCTTCCCGTCGTCCTCCTCCCGGTCTCCCCCGAGCTCGACGCGAAGCCCGCCGACCTCCAGATCGTGCGGATCGTCGACGACGCGAACGAGTTCCACCTCAGCGAACGGCACGCCGGCGAGGTCCTCGTCAGCGGCACCCTCGGCGCGCAGTTCATCGTGTGGGAGCACGCCACCGCCATCGCAGGGCACCTGCTCGGGATCAACCCTTTCGACCAGCCAGACGTGGAGTCCGCCAAGGTCGCGGCGCGCGGTCTGCTGGACGCGCGCCCGGAGCCCACAGCACCGGCGTTCGTGGAGAACGGCGTCGAGGTCCGCGTCTCCGACGCCTCGCTCGCCGCCAGCGGCACCGTCGAGGGCGTGCTCGACGCGCTCTGGGCGCAGCTGCCGGAGGACGGCTATGTCGCGATCCAGGCGTATGTGAACAGTCTGGAGATGCCGCAGCTCCAGGGCATCCGCGAGCTCGTCGCAGCCGACTCCGGCCGGCCGACGACGTTCGGCTGGGGACCGCGCTTCCTGCACTCCACCGGTCAGTACCACAAGGGCGGGCCGGCCCAGGGCGTGTTCCTCCAGATCCTGGAGCGCACCGACGTCGATCTGGAGATCCCGGACCGTCCGTTCACGTTCGGACAGCTCATCGAGGCGCAGGCCGCCGGCGATGCCGCCGTCCTCGCCGAGCACGGCCGGCCGGTCGTCTCGCTGACGATCACCGATTCCTCGGCCGACGTCCTCACGCTCTTCGAAGCAGCCCAGAAGTAGAAGAAACAGCTGGAGAATCCCCCACCGATGTCTGTTCCCATCTCGCGCGGGCACAACCCGCTGCGCGACCCCGATGATCGCCGTCTCAACAGGATCGCGGGGCCGAGCGCCCTCGTGATCTTCGGCGTGACCGGAGACCTCTCGCGCAAGAAGCTCATGCCCGCCGTCTACGACCTGGCCAACCGCGGCCTCCTCCCGCCCGGGTTCGCACTGGTCGGGTTCGCCCGCCGCGACTGGGAGGACCAGGACTTCGCGCAGGTCGTCTACGACGCCGTGAAGCAGCACGCCCGCACCCCCTTCCGCGAGGAGACGTGGGCCCAGCTGCTCCAGGGCATCCGGTTCGTGTCGGGCGAGTTCGACAACCCCGAGTCGTTCCGCAAGCTCCGCGAGACGGTCGATCAACTCGACGTCGAGCGGGGCACGATGGGCAACCACGCGTTCTACCTCTCGATCCCGCCGAAGGACTTCCCCCTTGTCGCCAAGCAGCTCAAGGAGTCCGGCCTGGTCGGCGAGGAGGGCGACGAGTCCGAGAGCTGGCGCCGGGTCGTCATCGAGAAGCCGTTCGGGCACGACCTCGAATCGGCCCGCGAGCTGAACGCCGTGATCGAGGTCGCGTTCTCACCGGACTCGATCTTCCGGATCGACCACTACCTCGGCAAGGAGACGGTGCAGAACATCCTCGCGCTGCGCTTCGCGAACGAGCTGTACGAGCCGATCTGGAACCGCAACTACGTCGACCACGTGCAGATCACCATGGCCGAGGACATCGGCGTCGGCGGTCGCGCGGGCTACTACGACGGCGTCGGCGCTGCGCGTGACGTCATCCAGAACCACCTGCTGCAGCTGCTCGCGCTGACGGCGATGGAGGAGCCGATCAGCCTGTCCGCCGAGCACCTGCGCGCCGAGAAGGAGAAGGTCCTCGCCGCGGTCACGCTCCCCGAGGACCTCTCGCTGGCCACCGCTCGCGGGCAGTACGCCGGCGGGTGGCAGGGCGGGGAGCAGGTCACCGGCTTCCTCGACGAGGACGGCATGAACCCGCAGTCGGCGACGGAGACCTACGCCGCCATCAAGCTGGAGATCAACACCCGCCGCTGGGCGGGCGTGCCGTTCTACGTGCGCACCGGCAAGCGCCTCGGCCGCCGGGTCACCGAGGTCGCCGTCGTGTTCAAGCGCGCGCCGGAGCACCTGTTCGGCCGCTCGAACGCATCGGAGCTCGGCCAGAACGCCCTCGTCATCCGCGTGCAGCCGGACGAAGGGGTGACCATCCGCTTCGGCTCGAAGGTGCCGGGCAACGGCACCAACGTCCGCGACGTGACGATGGACTTCGGCTACGGGCACGCCTTCACCGAGGCGAGCCCCGAGGCGTACGAGCGCCTCATCCTGGACGTCCTGCTCGGCGACCCGCCGCTGTTCCCGCGGCATGAGGAGGTCGAGCTCTCCTGGAAGATCCTCGACCCGGTGGAGAAGTACTGGGCTGCCGAGGGCGGCCCGGTGGAGCAGTACGCTCCCGGTTCCTGGGGTCCGGCATCCGCCGACGACCTGCTGGCCCGCGACGGACGAGTCTGGAGACGCCCGTGATCATCGACCTTCCCGACACGACCGTCAGCCAGGTCGCGAAGAACCTCGTCAAGGCGCGCGAAGAGGGCGGCGTCGTCGCCCTCGGCCGGGTGCTCACGCTCATCATCTCGGCGCGCAACGGCGTCGCCGAGGCTGCCATCGATGCCGCGAACGACGCCTCCCGCGAGCATCCGATGCGCGTCATCGTGCTCACCACCGGCGAGGGAGAGGCGCGTCTCGACGCGCAGATCCGCGTCGGCGGCGATGCCGGAGCCAGTGAGGTCGTCGTGCTGCGCGCCTACGGCGACGCCGCCAGCAACGAGGAGAGCCTGATCACGGGGCTCCTGCTGCCGGACGCCCCCGTCGTGGCCTGGTGGCCCGAGGAGGCGCCCACCTCGCCGTCGACCTCGCCGCTCGGCCGGATCGCCCAGCGCCGGATCACGGACGCCGCGACCTCAGCCGACGTCCGAGACCGCCTCGCCCTCCTCGACCGCACCCACGCCCCCGGCGACACCGACCTCGCCTGGACCCGCCTCACCCACTGGCGCGAGCAGCTGGCCGCCGTGCTCGATCAGCCGCCGTACGACGAGGTGACGGCCGTCGAGGTCCGCGGCGCGAAGGCGTCGCCGTCGACGGCCCTGCTCGCCGCCTGGCTGCGGATGGCCCTCGACGTGCCGGTGCGCTGGTCGTACGAGGACCCGGAGCACTGGCAGGAGGGCATCAAGTCGGTGCGCCTGACCCGCGCGTCCGGGGACATCCTTCTGGAGCGCCCCATGCCCGGGCTGGCCGTGCTCACGCAGCCCGGTCAGCCGGATCACGACCTGCACCTCCCGCGGCGCACGCTGCGGGAGTGCCTCGCCGAAGAGCTGCGTCGCCTCGACCCGGATGTCCTGTACGGTCGAGTCATCACCGAGGGCTGGGAGAAGCTGGGTCCGCCCGAGACAGGAGCATGATGTCGATGCAGACAGCGTCCGCAGAGAGGCGGGTCGTGGTCGAAGCCACCCCCGCGGCACTGGCAGAGCGGGTGGCGGACAGGTTCCTGTCCCGCCTGCGCGCGCGCACCAGGAACGGCCGCGTCGCGCATGTCGCCCTCACGGGCGGTTCCATGGGCGGCGCCGTCCTCCGGGCGACGCGCGAGCATCCGCGCGCCGGGGAGATCGACTGGTCGCTCGTGCACTTCTGGTGGGGCGATGAGCGCTTCGTCCCGCGCGATCACGCCGACCGCAACTCGCTGCAGTCGCGCGAAGCGCTGCTGGATCACATCGACATCCCCGCCGAGAACATCCACGAGGTGGCGGGGCCGGACACCGGGCTGAGCCTGGACGAGTCGGCCGCCGCCTATGCGGCCGAGCTCGCGCGCTTCGGCGCACGAGGCAACCCGTGGCCTTCATTCGCCGTGTGCTTCCTCGGGGTGGGTCCCGACGGGCACATCGCGTCGCTCTTCCCCGACCGCCCCGAGGTGACGGTGACGGATGCCGCGGCGCTCGCCGTGCGCGACTCCCCGAAGCCGCCGCCGGAGCGGGTGACCCTCACCCGGCCCGTGCTGAACTCGTCCAAGCGCGTGTGGCTGGTGCTCACAGGAGCCGACAAGGCCTCGGCCCTCGGCCTCGCGCTCGCCGGCGCCAGCTACACGAGCGTGCCCGCAGCCGGCGCCAAGGGGCGCAAGCGTACCATCTTCTTCGTCGACGAGGCGGCGGCCGCCGAGGTCTCCTCCGACCTCATCGACCCCGCGTACTGAGGCCGGGCTCTCTCAGGGCCGGCAGGCGCTCAGGACGGGGTGGCACCCGGCTGGTCTCCGCTTCCCCGGGTGATCCCGAGCTCCTGGCTCTCGCTGAGCACCTGCGGATGGAATCGGGCGAGTCCGACGACCCCCCATACGGCGATCGCGCCGGCGATCGCGAAGATCACGAGCACCCATCCCGGTGCGGCGGCGGCCTCGCCGAGCACGACCATGCCGATGAGGACCGCGATCAGCGGATCCACCACGGTGAGGCCGGCGATCACGAGGTCGGGCGGGCCGGAGCTGTACGCCGTCTGCACGAAGTAGGCGCCGACGGCGGATGCCGCGACGAGGGCGATCACGCACACCAGCGTGATCCACTCGAAGTTCGACGCCTCGATGCGCTTGATGACGGCCTTCGCGAGGGTGGCGACGAAGCCGTAGAGCACGCCGGCGCCGATCACGTAGAAGAGCGCGCGCATGCGGTGGCGGAGGATCAGCCAGCAGGCGCCGAGCACGATGATGACGACGAGCAGAACGGCCAGGATCGTGAAGAGCTCGGTGTCGGTGATGTCCTTCTCCACCGCGAAGATCGCGGCGAACGACACGAAGAGGAAGATGCCGCCCACGCAGCAGACGATCGCCGTGATCGACTGCCTGGTCGGCGCGTGTCCGGAGATCCGCGCGTTCAGCAGCGTGGTGATCACCAGGGCGATCGCGCCGAGCGGCTGCACCACGATGAGCGGGGCGAGCGAGAGCGCCGCGAGCTGGCAGACGATCGCGAGACCGAGCATGAGCGTGCCGATGAGCCAGGACGGGCGCAGGAGGAGGCGCTTGACCTGATCGAGGCTCAGCCCCGTCGCCCCGTCGGCGCCGCTGAGGCGCTCCACCTTCTCCACACCGCGGTGCTGATACTGCGCGCCGAGCGACATGAACACCGCGCCGGCGAGGGCCAGCGGGATGCCGAGGAGCAGTTTGGGGTTCTGGAAGACACCGACCAGCTGCTCGGTGACGTCTTCCGCCCCAGTCATCCATACGGAGATGCTCACACTACGACCCTACCTGCCGACCCGCGCCGAGTAGGGTTATGGCGTGGCTGTACTTCCGATTCGCATCATGGGCGACCCCGTCCTGCACTCCCCCGCCTCGCCCGTCGAGGAGATCACGGACGAGATCCGAACCCTCGTCGCCGACATGTACGAGACCATGGACACCGCACCGGGCGTCGGTCTCGCCGCCCCTCAGGTCGGCGTGCCGCTGCGCATCTACACCTACTCGTACGTCGATGACGACGAGCAGCCCTGGCGCGGCGTGATCCTCAACCCCGAGCTGTGGATGACGCCGCTCGAGCCGGGTGACCCCGACCCCGATCTGGAGTCCGAGGGCTGCCTCTCCTTCCCGGGCGAGCGGTTCCCGCTCCGCCGCTCCGACCGGGTGCGCGTCACCGGCGTGGACCTCGACGGCGAAGCGGTGTCGATCGACGTCGACGGCTGGCGGGCCCGCATCATGCAGCACGAGTTCGACCATCTCGACGGCATCCTCTACGTCGACCGCCTCTCCGACGGCGACTGGAAGACCGCGCAGAAGATCTCCCGCAAGCGCGGCTGGGGTCGCCCCGGCGCGAGCTGGATGCCGGGCGTCGACGATCTCGAAGGCTGACAGGCTCTCAGCCGGGTCAAAGGATCCTCGGAGTTGCGGCACAGACTCCGGCCCGGATAGCGTGCTGGAGGCGGGCGCCGTCGCGCCCGCGCACCAAGAGGCTCTGGAGGGGTACCCAATCATGATGAAGCTGCGTACGCGTCGCGCTCTCGCGCTCGCCGGTTCCGCAGTCGCTCTGTCGGTCGCACTGACCGGCTGCAGCGCGCTCAACGGCATCCTCGGCGGTGGTTCGGGAGACGCCGACCGCGACGAGGAGACCGGACAGGTCACCGAAAGCTCGAACATCGACATCTTCTCGCTGAAGGTCGGCGACTGCAAGATGGCCAGCGCGACGGGCATGATCCAGGACGCGGATGTCGTGCCCTGTGACGAGATGCACGACGAAGAGGTCTACTACGAGTTCAAGATGGAGGACGGCGAGTTCTCCGAGGAAGCCGTCGACGCCGCGACCGAGGAGTGCGTCGGCGACGCCTTCACCTCGTTCGTCGGCCTCACCTTCGACGAATCCGTGCTCGAGGTCTACCCGATCACGCCGACCGAGCAGACCTGGAACGAGCTGAACGACCGCGTCATCCAGTGCGTCATCTCGGACCCGGCCGGTCAGGTCGACGTCTCGCTCAAGGGCGCCGCGCGCTGACGCATCCGTCCGGAACAGGGGTCCTGCCTTCGGGCAGGGCCCCTTTCTGCGTCCGACGCGGACGCGAGTCCGACGCGGACGCGACGGCGTCAGGCGCGGATGCGCCGGGTGCGCAGCAGAGTGCGGAGGTACCCGTATCCGACGACCAGGTGCAGCACCGCGCCGATCGCGCAGATGACGCCCCCTGCGGCGGTGGCCAGTTCCGCGCCGGGCAGCAGTCCCAGCCCGATCAGGGCGAGACCGGTCATGAAGACGGCCGTGCGGAACTTGCCCAGGCGCGTCGCCGCCGGCATCCGCTCGGGCTTCGTCAGCAGGTACACGATCCCGAGGCAGAGATCCACGCCCACCACCACGACCGCGACCCAGAGCGCCAGATGGCCGGCGATCACGAAGCCGGAGGCGATCACGGCGACGCCGACGCGGTCCGCGAACGGGTCGAACAGCGCTCCGAAGCGGCTCGTCTGCCCGAGCAGCCGGGCGAGGGTGCCGTCCACCCAGTCGCTCGCCCCGAAGATCACCAGGAGGACGAAGGCGAGCACGGGTTCCGCGCCCTGGACGAGGAGCACGGCGATAGGCACGACCAGGAGCAGACGCAGAAGCGTGATCGCGTTCGGGATCGTCGCCCAGTCGGGCCGGGACCTCGGATCCGCAGAATCAGCAGTCATTCGCCCCTTCGCTCCCTCCATGGTGCACCGAACTGCCAGCGTACCGCCGCGCTCCGGACGGATCGGCGGGACCCGCCATGGCACCGTCATCCCGCGGTGTCAGGCCGGCCGCCGACTCCCCTTGATCAGGCGCCACCAGTGCGTGTCGGCGATGATCGAGCCGACCTTGGTGCCGATGCAGAGGCTCACGAAGATGGCGGGGGCCGAGGACAGCGCCCCCATGTCGAACGACGCCAGAGCGACGAGTCCGACCGTCCCCGGAACCAGCAGCAGGAACGCCGGCTGGAAGGTGATCGTGGCGGGGATCGCGAACGTCGAGCGCTCGATGACACGGGCGAGCACGAAGAGCGCGGCGGCCGTCGCCCCGGTCGCGATCACCGTGCCCCAGAACGGGGCGATGGCGAACAGGAGCGCGTAGGCCACGCTCATCGCGGCGATGCTCACGGCGGTGAGCCGGTAGCCCGCACCGAGCGCGAGGCTGATGCCTACGGCGACGGCGGCGACCCCCACCCAGCCGAAAGCCGCCGGCGGAAGCGACGCCCAGGCGGGCGCCGTGCTGAGGACGCCGGCGACATCGGTGAGCAGCACGGCGGAGTCCTGGTCGATCTCGAGGCCGATGAGAGCGCTGCCCGCGGCGATCCCCGCGGCCATGAAGCTGAGCTGGACCACGCCGTAGACGAGGCGCGAGGCGCCCGTGACCACGTCGGCCGCGGTCAGTTCGAGCAGGGCGTTCGTGATCATCGCGCCGGGGACGAGCAGGGCGATGGGCGCGCAGACGGCGAAGAGCGGCACCGTCGAGTAGCCGAGCACCGCGGCCGATTCGCTCACGAGGACTGTGGAGAGCAGCGCGATGAGGAACGGGATGATCGCGGCGGCGGGACGCACGCGGCTGAGACCCGCGGCGACGCCGCCGACGAGAGCCGCCACCAGGGCGGCCACGATGATCGACCACCACGGGCAGCGGAAGAGCACCGCGAGGCCGCCCGCGAGGAGCGCGTTGCCGACCATCCAGCGCAGCACCGGCATCCGCATCGCCGCGGCTCGGATCCGCGCCTGCTCGGATCCGAGCGCGGTGTCGAGGGTGATCCTGCCGTCGCGGAGGCGGTGCATGAGGCGGCTCACCATCGCCGACTGCCGCGTCGACAGCGAGGAGGCCATCGCCATCCGGAGGATCGGCGCACCCGGACCGGTCGCCGGCGAGACGAAGACCGCTTCGGGAAGGACGGCGAAGGCCAGCTCCTGATCGGGAGCGACCCGATCGCGGATCTCCTCGAGGGTCTCGCGGGTGTCGGTCGCGGAGAAGCCGGCCTCCAGGAGAAGAGACCCCAGTTGCGCGAACTGCGAGGATTCCGTCATCCGCCCAGGCCTTCGTCGACTGTGATGAAAAGGGAGAACCCCCGGCCTTCAGATGAAGGCCGGGGGTCTTGGCTCCCCGGCTTGGACTCGAACCAAGAACCTGCCGGTTAACAGCCGGCTGCTCTGCCAATTGAGCTACCGAGGAATGTGCTCCGCTGCGCGGGCAACTCGTCAATCCTAGCAAACTCCGGAGCGTGGTCGTGACACCGGCCGCGAGCCGGGCGTGTCGAATCCGACGGGTCTCAGGACTGCGAATCCGCCTCGGCATTGGGCGCCCAGAGCAGGTCCTTGCCGACGCCGCGCGCCACCACATGGCCGCCCCGGAGCATGAGCGTCTCCGCGTTCAGTTCGCGGATGAAGTCGGCGTCGTTGGTCACGAGCAGCGCTCCCATCCCCTGCCCGCGCCGCCGCGTGATGGCGCCGAAGACCACAGGGCGGACCTCCAGATCGAGATTCGCGAGGACCTCGTCCGCGATGAGCACCCGAGGGTCCAGGACGAAGGCCCTGGCGATGGCGACGCGCTGCCGCATCCCGGCGCTGAGCTCGTAGGGGAAGCGCGACGCGGTGCCGAGCGGAAGGTGCATCTCGTCGAGGAGCGTCGCGACCCGGATCGAGAGCGCCTTCGTGTTGACGCGCCGGTCGCGGGCGAGGATCGGCTCCGCGATGATCTCGTTGACCGTGAGTCGCGGCGGGAGGCCGGCACCCGCCCCTTGCGGCACATACCCCGCACGATAGGTGAGCAGTCGCTGCCTGCGCCCGGGACGACGCGCGTCGACCCCGCACACCTGGGCGGCGCCGCCGACGATTCTGATGGAGGAGTCGGATGCTCCCGCGAGTGCCGCCACCAGCGTCGACTTCCCGGAGCCGGTCGGCCCCGCGACGCACATGAGGTCGCCCGGGGCGATCGAGAAGGTCACGCCGTCGATGGCGCGGGTCGGCGCACCGTGCCCGATCCGGTCGATCACCAGATCCGAGCAGTCGATCACGTTCGCGGATTCGGGCCGGCGGGACATGCATCCATCCTCTCCCGGGAGGGGCCTGGGCGGCGGTTACGACTCGACGAAGCGCTGACGCTCCACATCGAGGTCGCGCAGCCGCATGCGCAGTGCGCGCCCGCCGTCGGAGTCCGCAGGCACCCGCTGCACGGCGCCGAGCAGCTCCTGCTTCTCGTGCTCGAGGCTGCGCAGGATCAGCCGCCGGGCCAGGTCCGTGGCCGATGCCAGCGCGCCCTCCTCGTCGCGCGCGGGGAACGGGGTCATCAGCAGCTCCCCCGCGAGCGATCGGTACGGCTCCCGCACCGCGTTCACGGCATCCGTCACCCACCCAGGCCGGGTGCGGTCGGAGGCGGCGGCCACGGCCTCGCGCACCGCGTCCAGGCCGGGGGTGCGGAACGGGGAGCCCAGGGCGCGGGACAGCAGCGCCTGATCGACCTGGTGCCCGTACTGCAGGGCGCCCATCAGCGCATCGCGCTCGACGGCCATGTCGGGCGTCCGCGGCAGGCTCGCGAGAGTCACCGCGGCGATCCCCGGGGCGCCGCCGGTCTCGGCCTGCGCATGCTGCTCCGGACGCGGGGAGGCGGGCTGACCGCCGCCGCGGGCCGCACGCTCGACCTCGCCGTGGACCTCCGTCGGATCCATGCCGAGGCGGCGCGCGAGGACGCGCTCGTAGCCGGGCCGCAGCAGGCGGTCGCGGATCTCGGCGACGATCGGCGCCGCCGCTCGCAGCGCACCCACGCGCCCCTCGACCGTCGAGAGGTCGAATCCGGCGAGCTTGCGGTCGAGCGCGAACTCGAACATCGGCACCTTGGCGTCCATGAGGCCGCGGACGGCGGCGTCGCCGCGCTGCAGGCGCAGGTCGCACGGGTCGAGACCGTCAGGGGCCACCGCGACGAACGTCTGCGCGTTGAACCGGTCGTCCTCTGTGAAGGCGCGCAGCGCGGCCTTCTGGCCTGCCTCGTCGCCGTCGAAGGTGAACACCACCTCTCCGGACGCGTTGTCGTCGCCCATCACGCGGCGGAGGACCTTGATGTGCTCGGTGCCGAAGGCCGTGCCACAGGTCGCGATCGCCGTGGTGAGGCCGGCGAGATGGCAGGCCATCACGTCGGTGTAGCCCTCGACGACCACCACCCGCCGCGGGTCCCCCCGCGAGATGTCGCGCTTGGCGAGGTCCAGCCCGTAGAGCACCTGGGCCTTCTTGTAGATCGGCGTCTCCGGCGTGTTCAGGTACTTCGGCCCCTGATCGTCGTCGAAGAGCTTGCGGGCGCCGAAACCGATGGTCTGACCCGACACATCGCGGATCGGCCAGACGAGCCGCCCCCGGAAGCGGTCGTACACGCCGCGCTGCCCGGTGGAGACGAGCCCGGCTGTGGTGAGCTCCTCGCGGGTGAACCCCTGTGCGCTGAGCGCCTTGAGCATCCCGTCCCATCCGCGGGGAGCGAAGCCGACGCCGAAGTGGGCTGCCGCTCCCGCATCGAAGCCGCGCTCACCGAGGAAGCGGCGCGCCGCCTCGGCGTCGGGCGAAAGCAGCTGCGAGCGGAAGAACTCCGCCGCCGCCGTGTTGGCGGCGTACAGGCGGCTGCGGCCGCTCGTCTCCGGCGCCGCTCCGCCGTCCTCGTAGTGAAGGGTGTAGCCGATGCGCCCGGCAAGGCGCTCCACGGCCTCGGTGAAGCTGACGTGGTCCATCTCGCGGAGGAACGAGTAGACGTCACCCGACTCCCCGCAGCCGAAGCAGTGGTAGTAGCCCACCTGCGGACGCACGTGGAAGCTGGGGCTCTTCTCGTCGTGGAAGGGGCAGAGCCCCTTGAGGGAGCCGACGCCGGCGGACTTCAGCGCCACCCTCTCGCCGACGATGTCGGCGATGTTCGTCCGCGCCTTGACCTCGTCGACGTCGGCCTGGCGGATCCGGGGCATCAGCCCGCCCCTTCGGATGCCGCCTGCCGGCCGGCGAGCTCGGGAAGCGGTCGACGCTCCCCGTGCACGCGCGCGCCCGGACGCGCGTGCCGCGGCGTCCAGATGCCGACCTCCGCCGGGTCGATCTCTCCGACGAGACGGTTGTGCCAGTCGATCGCACTCTGGTCGGTGAGGCTCGCGATCTGGTCGACGACCACCCTGGCGCGCTCGGCATCCGTCGCCGCCGCGACGAAGTCGGCCGCGAAGGCGGGCTCGAGCACGTCGGCGCCGGCCGACCACAGCGCGTCGGTCGACCAGAGGGCGTCGGCGAGGCGCTTGAGGACCCTGCGCTGCTCCTTGTAGACGCCCTTGCGCGCGTCGATCGTGACGATGGCCTGCCCCATGATGCCCTTGAGCACCGCGATCTCGGCCTCGACGACGCGCGGGACCACGACGTGCGCGTTGTAGCGGACCAGGGCGCGACCGGGGTAGGCCTCGCGGGTCGCGGACACGGAGGCGCGCGCGAAGCGCCCGATGAAGTCGCTCGTGAGGTTCTTCAGCCGGGCGAGATCCTGGCGAGAGCGGTCGAAGGAGCGCAGCCACATCGGGATCCCGGCAAGCCGGTAGAGCGCATCCGCGAGCTCGTCGCGAGTGAAGTCGTAGCCGACCCACTGCTGGATCCGGTCGATCAGGGCGTCGTGCTCCCGCGGATCGGAGAGCTGGGCGACGTCGACGTAGCCGTTGACGATCGCATCCTCGAAGTCGTGCACGGAGTAGCCGATGTCGTCGGAGAGATCCATGATCTCGGCCTCGATGCAGCGCAGGCGGCCTGGAGCGCCCTCCCGCATCCAGCGGAACACGGCCTCGTCCTCCGGGTACACGCCGAACTTCAGCCGGCCCCCGGGGTCGGGCACGGGACTGTCCACGGTCCACGGATACTTGCAGGTCGCGTCGAGACTGGCCCGCGTGAGGTTCAGGCCGACGGAGCGGTCGTCGTCGTCGAGGACCTTCGCCTCGAGGCGGGTGAGGATGCGCAGGGACTGCGCGTTTCCCTCGAAGCCGCCGATGTCCTCGGCCCATTCGTTCAGCGCCCGCTCGCCGTTGTGCCCGAACGGCGGGTGGCCGAGATCGTGGCTGAGGCAGGCGGTGTCCACGACGTCGGCAGACACCCCGAGCGCGGACGCGAGCTCCCGGCCCACCTGCGCGACCTCGAGCGAGTGTGTCAGCCGGTTGCGGGCGAAGTCTGCCGTGCTCGCCGGGCTCAGCACCTGCGTCTTCGCCGCGAGGCGGCGGAGAGCCGCGGAGTGCAGCACACGCGCCCTGTCACGGGCGAAGTCGTCCCGCTCCGAACGGTGGGTCTCGGCGAAGAAGCGCTCGGCGTCGCGCGGGTCGTAGCCGTCCGTGCGCGGGGTTCCTGAGACCGTCGAAGGATCAGCCGCCACTGTTCTCGATCTCCGCGCCTCGCATCATCTCCGACGTCGACTCGCCGATCTCGCGCGACTCCAGCCACTTGTCGGGCAGCGCCGTGCGCTTCGGCCGGCCGGCGCGACCGCGCTGACCCTCGGCATCCGCTCCGGGATACGGCGCGTCGCGGTCCAGCTGACCGAGCAGATCGTCGATGTCCTGCAGGCTGGACGCCGTGGCGAGACCGGTCCGGATGTCGCCGCCGACCGGGTAGCCCTTGAAGTACCAGGCCACGTGCTTGCGGACGTCACGGCATCCGTGGTCCTCGTCGTCGAAGAACTCGACGAGCAGCTCCGCGTGGCGGCGGAAGGCGTCGGCGACGAAGCCGAGCGTCGCGTCGACCGGTGTCGACTCCGCACCGAAGGCGGCGGCGAGGTCGCCGAACAGCCAGGGACGGCCCAGGCAGCCGCGACCGACGACGACGCCGTCGCAGTCGGTCTGCTCCATCATCCGCACGGCGTCGTCGGCCGACCAGATGTCGCCGTTGCCGAGCACGGGGATGCTGGTGACCGCCTGCTTGAGCTCGCCGATCGCGTTCCAGTCGGCGTTCCCGGAGTAGTACTCCCCCGCGGTGCGCGCGTGCAGCGCGACCGCCGCGGCTCCCGCATCCTCCGCGGCACGCCCCGCCTCGATGAACGTCAGGTGGTCGTGGTCGATCCCCTTGCGCATCTTCACGGTGAGCGGGATGTCTCCCGCGGCCTTGACGGCCTGGGTGACGATGTCGGCGAACAGGCGGCTCTTCCACGGGAGCGCGGCTCCGCCTCCGCGACGGGTGACCTTCGGGACCGGGCAGCCGAAGTTCAGGTCGATGTGGTCGGCGTGGTCCTCGGCGACGATGATGCGCACGGCCTCGGCGATCGTGTGCGGGTCGACCCCGTACAGCTGGATCGATCGCGGAGTCTCCGACTCGTGGTGGCGGATGAGGCGCATGGTCGTCTCGTTGCGCTCGACGAGCGCACGCGAGGTGATCATCTCGCTCACGTAGAGCCCCGCCCCGTACTCGCGGCAGAGCCGGCGGAACGCGGTGTTGGTGATCCCCGCCATGGGCGCGAGCACGACCGGCACGTCGAGATCGATGGGTCCGATGCGGAGGGTTCGTGCGGAGGCGGTGGCGACAGTCATGACTCCTCCATTCTCCCAGACCGCGAGCCGGTGACGGCGCATCGATCTAGGCTGGGGATATGACCGATCCCTCAGTCCGCTCCATCCCGTTCACCGACGCCGACGGCGCGGAGAAGACGCTCGACGATCTCGGCGCGGATGTGGTGCTCGTCGTGAACGTCGCGTCCAAGTGCGGGCTCACTCCTCAGTACGAGCAGCTCGAGGAGCTGCAGCGTCTCTACGGCGACCGCGGATTCAGCGTCGTCGGCTTTCCCTGCAACCAGTTCTTCGGTCAGGAGCCGGGCTCCGTGGACGAGATCCTCGAGTTCTGCTCGACGACGTACGGAATCAGCTTTCCGATCGCCGACAAGGTCAAGGTGAACGGCCGCAACGCCGCAGACCTGTACAAGGCGCTGAAGGACACCCCGGACGCCGAGGGCAAGGCGGGACGCGTGGCGTGGAACTTCGAGAAGTTCCTGGTGCTCCCCGACGGCGACGTGCGCCGGTTCCGTCCGAACATCACTCCGGACGACCCCGCCATCGTGGGAACGATCGAGGCCGCGCTGGCGCGTTAGACCGCCGCGACCTCCTGCTCGCTCTCGCCGCGCTTGGCCCACAGGTCGCGGAGCACGTTCTCGAACGCCGCGGGCGGCTGCGCGCCGCTGATGCCGTACTGGCCGTCGATCACGAAGAACGGCACGCCCTGGATGCCGTAGGCGCGGGCCTGAGCCTGATCCTGACGCACGGCGGGAAGGTAGCGCGCGGTCTCGAGCGCCTCACGGGTCTCGTCGGCGTCGAGTCCCACCTCGACGGCGAGTTCGACGAGGTCGTCGATGCGGCCGACATGCTTCCCCTCGGTGAAGTAGGCGGACATGAGCCGCTCCTCCATCTCGTGCTGCAGTCCCTTCGCCTTCGCGAAGTGCAGCAGCTCGTGCGCCTTCACCGTGTTGGTGTGCTGAAGCAGGTCGAAACGGTACTCGAGGCCCGCATCGGCCGCGACGCCGGTCACATGCGAGAGCATCTGCTCGACCTGCGGGCGCGGCATGCCCTTGTGGCCCGCGAGGAAGTCGACCTCGTCGCCGTCGAAGTCGACGGGCGTGTCCGGGGAGAGCTCGAACGAGTGGAACGTGACGGTGACCTCGGGGGCGTCGTCGTCGCCGGAGACGGCTGCGAGCCCCTTCTCGAGATTGCGCTTGCCGATGTAGCACCACGGGCAGGCGATGTCGGACCAGATGTCGATCGAGATGGGTTCAGTCACACTCCCATCCAACCGCATGCATCCTGAGGCTATTCCGCGGCTAGTATTCTCTGATGCTCTCCGCCGACGATCCGCTGCCGCTCATGCCCTCGCGGGTGCTGATCGCAGGAGTCACCGGCTCAGGCAAGACGACGCTGGCCCGGCGGCTCGGAGCCGCCTGGGGTCTGCGGCACGTCGAGATCGACGGCCTCTTCCACGGCCCGGACTGGACGCCGCGCCCGGAGTTCCTCGACGACGTCCGCGCCTTCGCCGCCACCGACCGGTGGGTCACCGAGTGGCAGTACACGAGCAAGGGGACGGACGAGATCATGACGCCGCGGGCCGAGCTCGCGATCTGGCTCGACTATCCGTTCCCGCTGGCCCGTCGCCGGCTCGTCCGACGCACCGTGTCGCGGCGCCTGCTGCGAACCCGGCTATGGAACGGAAACGTCGAGCCCGCGCTGTGGACCCGCGCGGCGTGGACCGGTGAGAACGACATCCTCCGCTGGCAGCGCGAAACGCGCCACAAGTGGGAGGAGAGGATGCCGCTCATCGCCGCCCAGCACCCGCACCTCATCATCGTGCGCCTGCGGCATCCGCGGGAGGCCGAGCGGTGGCTCCGGGCTCAGGAGGAGGGCGCGTCCACCGCCCCGCCGAAGCGGCGGTCGCGGGAGAGATAGATCCCGATCGCGCGCCACAGCTCCTCGCGCGAGAAGTCCGGCCAGAGCGTGTCGAGGAAGACCATCTCCGCGTACGCCGACTCCCAGAGCAGGAAGTTCGAGGTGCGCTGCTCCCCCGAGCTGCGCAGGAACAGGTCGACATCGGGCATGTCCGGCACGTAGAGGTTGCGCCGGATCATCTTCTCGCTGATCGCATTCGGCTTCACGCGGCCGGCGGCGACCTCCGCCGCGATCCTGCGCATCGCATCGACGATCTCGACGCGTCCGCCGTAGTTCACGCACATCGTGAGCGTCAGCACGTCGTTGCCCCGGGTGAGCTGCTCGGCGTACTGCAGCTCCTTGATGACGGACCCCCACAGTCTCGGCTTGCGCCCCGCCCAGCGCACGCGCACGCCCCACTCGTTCAGCTGATCGCGGCGGCGATGCAGCACGTCGCGGTTGTAGCCCATGAGGAAGCGCACCTCCTCCGGAGAGCGCGCCCAGTTCTCGGTGGAGAACGCGTACACGGACAGATGCTTGACGCCGGCCTGGATCGCGCCCGCGACGACGTCGAGCAGGACCTCCTCGCCGGCCTTGTGCCCCTCGATGCGCGTGAGGCCGCGGCGGTTCGCCCAGCGGCCGTTGCCGTCCATGACGATGGCGACATGCTCGGGCACCGCCGGGAACGCCGGCGGATGGACGCCCGTCCAGTCCAGGGGCCGGTACGCCACGGCATCCTTGTGGGTGTAGGGCTTGGGGCTCACCGGGCTCCTTCTCGGGGGATGTCTGTCACATGCGCGAGCGAGCGGATGCCGCGCTCCAGGTGCCACTGCGCATAGGCGGCGACAAGGCCGGATGCTGCGGCGGTCTCGGCCGGCGCGGCGGCGTCGATCACGTCCCACTCCCCCGCCATCAGCGACCGCAGCAGCGCGAGGGTCTTCTCCGCGATGCGGGGGCTTCCTGCCGGTGCGCAGTCGGGGCACACCAGCCCGCCCAGTTGCGCGACGAAGGTCGAGTGCGGGCCGGCGGCGGCGCACCGGGCGCAGTCGCCGAGGGACGGCGCCCACCCGGACAGCGCCATCACGCGCAGCAGGTACGAGTCGAGGATGCTGCGCGGCGCGTGCTCCCCGCGCGACAGCGCCCGCAGACCGCCGACGAGCAGAAGGTACTGCTCCGGCGTGGCCTCCGCGTCGCTGAGGCGGTCGGCGGTCTCCACCATCGCGTTCGCCGAGGTGAACCGGTCGTAGTGCGCGGCGATGTCCGCCCCGTAGGCGCCCAGAGACTCGGCCTGCTGCACGATGTCGAGCGATCTGCCCTGATACAGCTGGACGTCGGCGACCATGAACGGCTCCAGCCGCGAGCCGAACTTCGACGAGGTGCGGCGCACGCCCTTGGCGACCGCCCGGACCTTGCCGTGCCGCCGGGAGAGCATCGTGACGATGCGATCGGCTTCACCCAGCTTGTGGGTGCGCAGGATCACTGCTTCGTCTCGGTAGGTCGGCACGGTTCGATTATCCTCTGTGCGGGACAATGGACGGGTGACCGAACCGCTCTTCACCATTCCCCTCTGGGCGGACCTGCTCGGCGTCGGTCTCGGCGGCGTCCAGGGCGCGATGTTCGCCTCCGGCTTCCAGGGCCAGCGTCGGCTCGACTGGCTGGGAGTGGCGATCATCGGCATCATGATCGGGATGGGCGGCGGTCTCATCCGCGACATCCTGCTCGGGCTGCCTCCGGCCTCGCTGAAGAGCGACTGGTACCTGCTCACGGCGACCGGCGCCGCCCTGTTCGGGATGCTCCTCGCCGGTATCTTCAATCGCCTGAACAAGGTCATCGTCGCGCTCGACGCCGTCGTCATCGGGATGTTCGGCGCCTTCGGGACCAGCAAGGCGATCGCCTTCGGGGTCCCGCCGGTGCCCGCGGTCTTCATCGGCGCGTGCGCAGCCGTCGGCGGCGGCGTGCTCCGCGACATGCTCATGGGCCTGCCGGTGTCGATCATGCACGTGGGGTCGCTGTACGCCGTCGCCGCGGGTGCGGGCTGCACGTTCATCGTCATCGGGAACGCGTTCGGCATGTCCATCACCCTCGCCGCCGTCATCGGCATCATCCTGACCGCCGTGATCCGCATCCTCGCCGTGAGCTTCGACGTCTCCCTGCCAGAGCAGCGCCGCCTCTACCGCCGGAAGGTCGCGGCGGAGACCGGGATGATCCCGATCATCAAGACCCCGGAGGAACCCGGTCGTTGAGCGAGGAGCGCAGCGACGAGACGAAACGCCTCACCCGACGTCGAACGTCAGATGAGGCGTTTCGTCTCGCTTCGCTCGCTCAACGACCGGTGGTCACGAGCTCCTGCTGACGCGTGCGGATCGAGCGGTTCACGCCCGACACGATCGCCTTGAGGGACGCGGTCGAGATGTCGCCGTCGATCCCGACGCCCCACAGCCGCTGGTCGCCGACCTGCAGCTCGACGTAGGCTGCGGCCTGCGCGTCGCCGCCGGCGCTGAGCGCGTGCTCGACGTAGTCGTAGACGGTGATGTCGAAGCCCTGGGCACGCAGCACCTCGACGAAGGCCGCCACAGGGCCGTTGCCGGAACCTGTGACCGCGAGCCGCTCCTCGTCGTCGCGGAGCACGACGTCGAGCACGACCTCACCGGACATGTCGCTGCGCGTCTGCGTGGCCAGCAGCTCGTAGCGGCCCCACTTGTGCTCCGCGTCCGCCGCCGGCAGGTACTCGTCGGAGAAGATCGACCAGATCTGCTCGCTGGTGAGCTCGCCGCCCTCGGCATCCGTCTTCGCCTGCACGACGCCGGAGAACTCGATCTGGAGCTTGCGGGGCAGGTCGATCGCGTGATCCGCCTTCAGCAGGTACGCGACGCCGCCCTTGCCGGACTGCGAGTTCACCCGGATGACCGCTTCGTACGAGCGCCCCAGGTCCTTGGGGTCGACGGGCAGGTACGGCACCGCCCACTCGATCTCGTCGACCGTGACGCCCGCGGCGGCCGCGCGGGCCTCCATGGCCTCGAAGCCCTTCTTGATGGCGTCCTGATGCGAACCGCTGAACGCCGTGAACACGAGGTCCCCCGCCCATGGGCTCCGCTCGGGCACGGGCAGCTGGTTGCAGTACTCGACGGTCCGCTTGACCTGGTCGATGTCGCTGAAGTCGATCTGCGGGTCGATACCCTGCGTGAACAGGTTGATGCCCAGCGCGACGAGATCGACGTTGCCGGTGCGCTCCCCGTTTCCGAACAGGCATCCCTCGATGCGGTCGGCGCCCGCCATGTATCCGAGCTCGGCCGCGGCGACCGCGGTTCCGCGGTCGTTGTGCGGGTGCAGCGACAGGATGACGTTCTCACGGTGGGCCAGGTGGCGGCTCATCCACTCGATCGAGTCGGCGTAGACGTTGGGCGTCGCCATCTCGACCGTCGCCGGCAGGTTGATGATCACCTTGCGGTCGGGCGTCGGCTCGAGGATCTCCAGCACCTCGTTGCACACCTCGACCGCGTACTCCAGCTCGGTGCCGGTGTAGCTCTCCGGCGAGTACTCGTAGTAGACCGCGGTGTCCGGGATGCGCTTCTCGTACTGGCGGCACAGCCGCGCGCCCTCCAGCGCGATCTGCTTGACACCCTCGCGGTCGGAGCGGAACACGACCTCCCGCTGCAGCACGCTGGTGGAGTTGTAGAAGTGGACGATCGCCTGCTTGGCGCCCGCGATCGACTCATAGGTCCGCTCGATGAGGTGCTCGCGCGCCTGGGTCAGCACCTGGATCGTGACGTCGTCGGGGATGAGGTTCTCCTCGATGAGCTGGCGCACGAAGTCGAAGTCGGTCTGGCTGGCCGAGGGGAAGCCGACCTCGATCTCCTTGTAGCCCATGCTCACCAGGAGCTCGAACATCACCCGCTTGCGCTCGGGCGACATCGGGTCGATGAGGGCCTGGTTGCCGTCGCGGAGGTCGACGGCGCACCATCGCGGCGCCTCGGTGATGCGCTTCGCGGGCCAGGTGCGGTCGGGCAGATCGACGCGGATCTGCTCATGGTAGGGACGGTACTTGTGGATCGGCATCGCGGACGGACGCTGGGTGTTCTGCATGATGGGGCTTCTTCTCTCGTCAGGATGATCGGGCCAACACAAGCGCCGCGACGAGGAAGGCCCTAGCTCTCAGGACTCGTCGCGGCAGCTAAGAAGAAGCAGACCGCCGAAAGGCATGCGGCCATGGTACCAGCACGGGAAGCGGCGTTCGACCCGTGTTGAGACGAAACAGGGCCGGCCGACACTGTCAGTCATGAGCATCATGCACTGTCGCCTGTCTCTCGCCGCCGCATCCGTCGCCGCCCTGCTGGCGCTGAGCGCCTGCACCGCGGGCCCCGCCTCCCCGGTTCCGACGAGCACGACCGTCCCCTCGGACGCACGCCTGGAGGAAGCGCATCCCGTTCCCCCTGAGGGTCGCGTCCTGGGCGTCGGCACCGTGCTCGACACCGGGGGCGAAGTGCAGCTGTGCCTCGGTCCGGTGATGGAGTCCTACCCGCCGCAGTGCTCGGGGGTCCCCCTCGACGGCTGGAGCTGGACCGGCCTCGACGGCAGCGAGACGAGCGGCGACACCACCTGGGGCGCGTATGCGGTGTACGGGCGCTACGACGGCGAGCGGCTCGTCTCCGACGGCGAGGCGATCATGCTCGCGCTCTTCGACCCGATGCGACCCGAGGACCCGACCGGCGGGGTCGACGGCACCACGGACGAAGCCGAGCTGACCCGCGTGCAGGACGACATCTCGGCGCGTCTGGGCACGGAGGCCCTGAGCCTGTGGACGGAGCGCGGCTACGTCTGGCTGCAGGTCGTCTGGGACGACGGGACGCTGCAGGACGCGGTCGACGCCGAGTACGGCGAGGACGTGGTCCTCGTGACCTCGGCGCTTCGGGAGGTCGACTGAGCGGTCACGGGATCAGGGCGATCTTCCCGCCCGGGTGCCCGGTGGCGATGATGCGCTGTGCGTCGAGGGCCGCCTCGAGCGGGAGTGAGAGGGCGACGGGCACGACGAGGTCGCCGTTCTGAGCGAGCGCGATGAGCTCGGCGCGCACCTCGTCGCGGAATCGGGCGCTGTCCGGCTGGGACCCCGCGATCGCAAGGAACCCGTCGGAGGCGGCTCTCGCCGGCGCCGCGATGGTGACGATGCGGCGCCGGTCGGCGACCAGCTCGAGGGACGTGTCGATCGCCTCGTCGGTCCCGACGGCATCGAGGGCCGCGACGACCGGACCGCCCGCGGCGGATCGGATGCGGGCGATGAGACCGACCCCGTGGCGCACAGGGATGCCGCCGAACCCGCGCACGACGTCCGCCCGCGCCTCGCCGGCCGTGCCGATCACGCGGATGCCGCGCAGGCGCGCCTGCTGGAGCACGCTCACCCCGACGGCGCCCGAGGCACCGTGCAGCAGGATCGTCTCCCCCGGCGCCGCGCCGGTGACCGCCAGCATCTCGGCCGCCGTCGTCCCTGCCAGCAGCAGGTTCGCCGCCTCGGCATGGCTGAGCGTGCTCGGCTTGGCGAAGACCTTGTCGGCGGGGACGGTGATCTCGGTCGCGTAGCCTCCGCGAACCCGGAAGGCGACGACCTCGTCGCCGATTCGCGCCTCACCGGAGCCGATGCGGGTTCCCGGTCCGAGCGCGGTGATCTCCCCGGAGACCTCGTAGCCGATCGGCACCGGCAGCCCCGCGCCAGGACGCGGATGCGCCACGTGCTTGGCGTCCGCGGGATTCACCCCGGCGGCGCGGACTCGGATGGTGACCTCGCCGCGCGCGGGCGCGGGCACTTCGAACTCGCCGAATTCCCAGGTCTCGGGCGCGCCCCAGCGCGTCGCGATCCAGTGCCTCGCCACGTTTCAGAGGACGCAGCGGACGTTCGAGACGTAGCCGTAGATGTTCGCCCAGCCGTTCGCGTACGCCGTGGCGACGACGGTGGTCCCGTTGCGCGCCTGTGTGTATCCGGACGAGCGGGCATGCGCGACGGAGCGCGCCGTGAAGGATGACGGGATGGAGTGGATTCCGCAGACCCCCCAGCTGAGTTTCGCGCCGCCGAGCGAATAGCCGCTGAAGACGCAGACGCTTCCGCTCGCGCAGCTGCCCACCGAGGCGGTGCTGAGGCTCGACGAACGGTTCGAGGCCGAGAGCGAGGGAACCTCCAGCTCCATGCCGAGCTCCGGCCAGACCGCGTGATCGGAGTCGATCAGGACGCCGCCGGGCACCTCGGCGAGCATCTCCGAGATCAGCGGATCGACGTCCGTCTCCCCTTCGGAGTCGGCCGCCGCCGGAGAGGTCAGCGCCCCCGCGAAGAGCAGGCCCGCCAGCACCGCCGTCAGAATCCGCGATCGTCTCATTCGATCAGTCCTTCCACGTCCCACATCCGGTAGGAGATGACCGCTCCCGCCGGGATCGGGTCCTCGCTGAGCAGCGCGGTGCGCTCCACGCCGACGATCCTGCCGGTGTCGCGGGAGATCAGGAGGACATCCGCCGCGGCGCCGTCCGCCGACTGCATCCGCAGGCCCGCGACCGGACGGCCGAGTCGATCCGTCGTCGTGCCGAGTGCCTGCGCGTCGCCGGTCTCCGCGAGGATGGCCAGCAGTTGCGACTCCTGTTCGTTCGTCAGAGTCCACTGCTCGAGGAGCGAAGTGGCAGCCGCGACCACCTCGGACGAGGAGGGGTCCGCGGGGAGCCCGAACGCTGTCAGCGCAGCCCGGACGTCTTCGCGGGATGATCCGGGAGGCTCGGCGACGGGTGTGTTGAACTGGCCCGCCTTGATGAGGAGATCCGTGGTGACCTCCCCCGTGCTCGTCACCTCCGCGTCGGCGTTCGCCGCCGCATCGGCCGGATCGTACGGCTCGCCCGCCACGATGGTCATCCGCCCCGACAGGTCCGGCTCCCAGTGCAGCGTCGTCAGCTGCGGCACGATCTCGGTGCGCTCGTCGTCGACGCCGAAGGTGAACGCCCAGACAGCCGATCGCACGGTGCGCAGCGGCTCCGCCGGTCCCGGGTCCCCTGCGAGGTCCGCCTGCGCCGCGTCGAGGATCTGCGTCACGCTGCCGCCGTCTGCGAAGTCGAGCGGTCGCGGGGTGCCGGCGACGGCCACGCCGTGCGGGATCATGACAGCGAACGCGACGACCACCGCGGCGACCGCCGTGGCGAGACCCGAGGCCCAGCCGACGACGACAGGCGCTCGGCGACGCGATGCCGCGCCCCTCCGGATGATCCGATCTCGGGTCATCAGCGCGGCGGCGTCGGGCTTCGCGTCCCGCGCCGTGCGCGCCGGATCGGCGTCCGCGAGCATCCGCTCGAGTACGGCGTTCTCAGGCATCCGCGTCTCCCGCCCCCTCCAGGCC
The DNA here is from genome assembly GCF_011752045.1 of Microbacterium hydrocarbonoxydans. Classification (GTDB taxonomy): domain Bacteria; phylum Actinomycetota; class Actinomycetes; order Actinomycetales; family Microbacteriaceae; genus Microbacterium. Next base: position 226,110 of record NZ_JAAKXW010000001.1, on the reverse strand, counting down.
GAGCTCCGTCCGCAGTCTTCGTTCGGCGCGGAGCAGTGTCTTGCGCACCCAGGGACGGGACCTGCGGATCAATTCAGCGCTTTCCCCCACCGCGAGTCCGTCCCAGTGCGTGAGCATGATGATACGCCGTTCAGCCGGGGTGAGGACACCCAAAGCTTTCAGGACCGCGCTGCGCGCCTCGTTCTCCGGCGGATCCGGCGTCCCCGACATGCCCTGGTGGACGGCGTCGAGCGCCGTCCGTCGTGTCGTCGTGCGCGTCGCCCGGGCCCGGAGGATGCGGTCGGCGGCTCGCAGCAGCCAGATCCGGTCCATCGGGCTGCGCGGCCGCAGGCGCAGCCACGCGGTGAGGAAGACCTCGGACACGAGCTCGGTGACCTCGGCGTCGTCGTCGACGACGCACTCGATGTGGTGCCGCACTGCTGCCCAGTTCTCGTCGAAGACGCGGGAGAAGACCTCGTTGCGCAGCGAGTTCGGGTCTTCGCTGCCGGCGCTCATGGCGCCGCGGTGGGCGGCCTCGCCGCCGTCGCCGTTGACAGGTCTGCCGGAGACATGTCAGAAACCGAGCCTGCCGAGCTGCTTCGGGTCGCGCTGCCACTCCTTCGCGACCTTGACGTGCAGGCCGAGGAACACCCGGGTCCCGAGGAGCTCCTCGATCCCGGTCCTGGCGCGGGCGCCGACGTCCTTGAGGCGCGAGCCCTTACGTCCGATGATGATCGCCTTCTGGCTGTCCCGCTCCACGACGATCGAGGCGTGGACGTCGGTAAGATCGCTGTCCTCACGCGGGGAGATGTCGTCCACCACGACGGCGATGGAGTGCGGGAGCTCGTCGCGGACGCCGTCGAGCGCCGCCTCGCGGATGATCTCCGCGATCCGGTCCTCCTCGGACTCGTCGGTCGTGATGCCCTCCGGGTACAGCGCGGGGCCCTCCGGCATCAGCTGCAGGATCTCGTCGGACAGCACATCGAGCTGATCACGGGTGAGAGCGGACAGCGGGATGACCGCCGCCCAGTCCTCGCGCAGGGAGTCCACCTCCATCAGCCGCTCGGTGATCTCCTCGCGACCGGCGGCGTCCGTCTTGGTGACGATCGCGACCTTCTTCGCTCGCGGGTAGCCGTCGAGCGAGGCGGCGATCCGACGGTCGCCAGGGCCCACCTTCTCGGTCGCGGGCACGCAGAAGCCGATCACGTCCACGTCGCCGAGCACCTGCTCGACGAGGTCGTTGAGCCGCTCGCCGAGGAGCGTGCGAGGCTTGTGGATGCCGGGGGTGTCGACGATCACGAGCTGGCCGTCCGGGCGGTTCACGATGCCTCGGATCGCACGCCGCGTGGTCTGCGGCTTGTCGCTGATGATCGCGATCTTCTCGCCGACCAGAGCGTTGGTCAGGGTGGACTTGCCCACGTTCGGGCGTCCGACGAAGGTCACGAAGCCGCTTCGCGTCTGCTCAGTCATCGTCTCGTTCTCCTTCATCGTCCGCGGTGCCGCTCTCGGGCGCCGCCCTCTCCACGAAGACGGTCGCGATGCCCCGTCCCCGCCCGCGCGACGCCCCGCCGGTGAGGACGAGACCGCCGACGGTCGCCGTCACGCCGGGCTGCGGCACCTGGCCGAGCGTCTTTCCGAGGAGTCCGCCGATGGAGTCGACGTCCTCGTCCTCGAGCTCGAGGCCGAACAGGTCGCCGACGTCCTCCAGCGAGAGCCGGGCGCTCACGCGGTATCGACCGTCGCCGAGGTCCACGAACTCCGCCGACACCTGATCGTACTCGTCGGAGATCTCCCCGACGAGCTCCTCGATGAGATCCTCCAGCGTGACCAGGCCCGAGATGCCGCCGTGCTCGTCGATCACCAGGCACACATGAACCGCATCGCGCTTCATCTGCTGGAGCAGCGTCTCCGCGCGCATGGACTCCGGGACGAAGGTCGCCGGGCGGGAGATCGGGCGGATCGGCGCCGCACGCCACGCGTTCTCGTCGCGGAAGGCGAACTGCACGAGATCCTTCAGGTAGAGCACTCCGACGACATCGTCGGCCTCGTCGTCGACGACCGGCATCCGGGACACGCCGCGATCGAGGAACAGCGACATCGCCTCGCTCGTCGTCGCGGTCGCGTCGACCGTCACCATCTCGGTGCGCGGCACCATGACGGCGCGGACGAACTGATCGGTGAAGTCGAACACCGAGTGGATGAGATCGCGGTCGTCCTCCTCGATGAGGTCGTTGGAGGCGGCCTCGTCGACCATGCTGAGCAGCTGCTCCTCCGAGGTGAAGGAGCTGCGGCCGCTGCCGGGGGTGACGCGGTTGCCGAGGGAGACGAGCCCCTGGGCCAGCGGGCCCAGCAGGATGCGCAGGGCGCGCACGACCGGCGCGTTGGCGCGGAGCATCCGGTCGGCGTGATGCCGCCCGAACGATCGGGGGCTCGCGCCCACGAGAACGAACGTGATCCCGGTCATCAGCACGGCGGCGGCGAGCATCGCCCACCAGATGTTGCCGGACAGCAGGGTGAACGCGACGGTGACGAGAACGGCGGCGGTGGTCTCCGCGAGCACGCGGATGAAGGCCACTGCGTTGACGTGCACGTCCGGATCCGCGGCGATGCGTCGGAGCTGCCGGGCGTTGCGGCCCTGGGAGCCCATCTCCTCGAGGTCCGATCGCGAGGTCACACCGAACGCGGCGTCGATCGCCGCCATCAGGCCCCCGAACGCGACCAGGAGGACCGCGCCGGCGAGGAGGAAGGCGGCGGTCATCGTCGGCGTTCGGAGGCGGCGAAGCCCTGGATGAGCTCCTTCTGCAGGCCGAACATCTCGCGCTCCTCGTCCGGCTCGGCGTGGTCGAAGCCGAGCAGGTGCAGCAGTCCGTGAGTGGTCAGCAGGATGAGCTCGTCCATCAGCGAGTGGCCGGCGGCCTGGGCCTGGGTCTCGGCGACCTGCGGGCACAGCACGATGTCGCCCAGCAGGCCGGGAGCGGTCGGGCGGTCTTCGGTGCCGGGGCGCAGCTCGTCCATCGGGAAGCTCAGCACGTCGGTGGGGCCGGGCTCATCCATCCACTGGACGTGCAGGGCCTCCATCGCCCCCTCGTCGACGAGGACGATCGCCACCTCGGCGTCGGGGCTCACATGCAGCTGCGCGAGGTTGAAGTCGGTGAGCCGCTGCAGCACGGTCTCGTCGACCTCGATGGCCGACTCGTTGTTGATCTCGATCATGAGAGTCCTCGTTTCGGCATCCGGTCTCTGGGTCCTGGGCGCTGGGCGGAGCGACGCTCGGCGCGGTTGGCGAACTCCGCCGCCTGTTCGCGCTCGTACCGCTGCGCCGTGCGCTTCTCGTCGTACTCGCTGTACGCGTCGACGATCCGGCCGACGAGCGAGTGCCGGACGACGTCCTCGCTGGTGAGCCGGGAGAAGTGGATGTCGTCGATGTCCTTGAGCACGCGGGTGACCAGGCGCAGCCCGGAGGAGCCCTGCGGGAGGTCGACCTGGGTGATGTCGCCGGTGACGACCATCTTCGTGCCGAAGCCGAGCCGGGTGAGGAACATCTTCATCTGCTCCGGCGTCGTGTTCTGCGCCTCGTCGAGGACCACGAAGGAGTCGTTCAGGGTGCGGCCGCGCATATAGGCGAGCGGGGCGACCTCGATGGTGCCCGTCGCCATCAGGCGGGGCACGATCTCCGGGTCCATCATCTCGTTCAGCGCGTCGTACAGCGGGCGCAGATACGGATCGATCTTGTCGGTGAGGGTGCCGGGAAGGAAGCCGAGGCGCTCCCCCGCCTCCACCGCGGGCCGGGTGAGGATGATCCGGGTGACCTCCTTGCGCTGCAGCGCCTGGACGGCCTTCGCCATCGCGAGGTACGTCTTGCCGGTGCCTGCGGGACCGATGCCGAACACGATCGTGTTCTCCTCGATCGCGTCGACGTACTCCTTCTGGCCGAGGGTCTTCGGCCGGATCACCTTGCCCCTGGTGGAGAGGATCGCCTCGCCGAGGACCTCGCTCGGGCGCGGCCCTCCGTCGAGACGGAGCATGCGGGCCGAGCTGCTGACGTCGCTCGGGGCGAGGTCGTGCCCCTCCCTGGTCATGGTCAGAAGCTCCTCGACGAGCGCCCTGGCGTCGGCCACGGCGGATGCCGCTCCGGTCAGGGTGATCTCGTTGCCGCGCACGAGCACCTGGACCTGCGGATGCTCCTTCTCCAGCATCCGCAGCAGGCGGTCCTGCGGGCCGAGCAGCTGCACCATGGCGACGCCGTCGGCGTAGATCTTCTCGGTGGTGCCGCCGGTGCCACCGGCGGCGTCGATCGCGTCAGAAGCCAACGAGCTTGCTCTCCTCGATGTTGCCGAGCACATGGGCGTGCACGTGGAAGACGGACTGTCCGGCGCTGGCGCCGTTGTTGAAGATCAGGCGGTACTCGCCGTTCGCGTGCTCGCCGGCGATCTGACGGGCGGCCTCGACGAGTTCGGCGAGGAGGCCGGGGTCCCCGGCGGCGAGCTCTGTGACGTCTCGGTACTCCTCGGTCTTCGGGATCACCAGCGCGTGCAGGGGCGCCTGGGGGTTGATGTCCCGGATGGCGAACACCCGGCCCGTGTCGAGCAGGATCTCACCGGGGATGTCGCCGTTGAGGATGCGCGTGAAGATCGAGGGCTCGGTCATGCGTTCAGTCTACTGAGCGCGACGTCACCAGCGGCCGAGCGCCACCGAGAGCACGGCGATCGCCGCGGGGCCGGCGGTCGAGGTGCGCAGCACGGTGTCGCCCAGCAGGACGCGCTCGGCACCGGCTCCGGTGAGCCGGTCGAGCTCCTCCGGGGCGATGCCGCCCTCGGGCCCGACGACGAGGAGGAGGTCCCGTCCGTCCGGCTCGAGCGCGGACAGCTTCGTCGATGCGGTCGGGTCGAGCAGGAGCATCCGGTTGCCGGCCGCCCGCTCCGCGAGCTGCCCGGTCGTCACCGGAGCGGCCACCTGCGGCACCCAGGCGCGGTGCGCCTGCTTCGCCGCCTCGCGGACGATGCTCGCCCAGCGCTCGCGGCCCTTCACCGCCTTCTGGCCTTCCCAGCGCGACACGCTGCGGCTCGCCTGCCACGGCACGATCTCGTCGGCCCCGAGCTCGCACGCCGCCTGCACTGCCAGCTCGTCGCGGTCGCCCTTCGCGAGAGCCTGCACCAGCACGATGCGAGAGGCCGGAGCGTCGTGCACCGCCCGCCCAGTGATCCGGACGTCGACGCGCTGCGGGGAGACCTCCTCCGCGGAGCCGGTGAGCCAGACTCCCGCGCCGTCGCCGATGGTGACCTCCTCACCGACGCGGAGCCTCCGCACGACGGCTGCGTGCTTCGCCTCGGCGCCGGTCAGCGACACGAGGCCGCCGACCGCGGCATCCGTCGACGTCTCGAGAAGGAAATGCAGTGCCATGCTCAGCCTCGGTCAGTGCGTGCGGAAGCGGTCGCGGAGCTTGGAGAACAGCCCCTGCTGGAACTGCGCGAGCTGCGGAGCCGGCGCCTTCGTCTTCTTCGCGAAGTCCTCGATGAGCTTGCGCTGCGCGGAGTCGAGCTTCGTCGGGGTCACGACCTGGACGCCGACCCGGAGGTCGCCGCGCTGCGTGCCGCGCAGCGGCGTGATGCCGCGGCCTTTGATCGTGAGCACGTCGCCGGACTGCACGCCGGCGCGGATCTCGAGGGCCACCTCGCCGTCGAGGCCCTGGATGGTCGTCTCGGTGCCGAGGATCGCGTCCGGCATCGACACCTCGAGCGTCGCCAGCAGGTCGTCTCCGTCTCGGCTGAACGCCGGGTGCGGGTTGACGGTGACCTCGACGTACAGGTCGCCGTTCGGGCCACCCGCCTTGCCCACCTCGCCGGAGCCCGGGAGCTGCAGACGCAGTCCGGTCTCGACGCCGGCCGGGATGTCGAGGGAGACGGTGCGACGGGAGCGCACGCGCCCCTGACCGCCGCAGGTGCCGCACGGGTACGGGATCGTCGTGCCGTACCCCTCGCAGCTGCCGCACGGTTGGGAGGTGATGACGTTGCCGAGGAGGCTGCGCACCTGACGCTGCACGTGGCCGGAGCCGCCGCAGATGTCGCAGGTGACCGGGGAGGTGCCCTCCTGGCAGCACGAGCCCTGGCAGGTCTCGCAGAGCACGGCGGTGTCGACCTCGATGTCGCGGTGCGCGCCGAAGACGACGTCGCCGAGCTCGAGATTCACCCGGACCAGCGCATCCTGACCGCGCTCGCGCCGCGACCTGGGCCTGGCGCTCCGCCCGCCGCCCTGCGCCGCGCCGAAGAACGTCTCGAAGATGTCGCCGAACCCGCCGAAGCCGCCGAAGTTCCCCGCGCCGTCTCCGCCGCCCATGTCGTAGCGGCGGCGGGACTCGTCGTCGCTGAGCACGTCATAGGCGTGCGTGACGAGCTTGAACCGCTCGGCCGCGTCCTCTCCCGGGTTCACGTCCGGGTGCAGCTGGCGCGCCAGCTTGCGGTACGCCTTCTTGATCTCGTCGGTGGATGCGTCCCGGGAGACCCCGAGAACCTCATAGTGGTCCGCCACGATGGCCCTTCTGCGTGTCGTGTCTGGGCGGCCGCGTCAGCGGCTCGCCTCGTCCTCATCGAGCATCCGCGACAGATAGCGGGCCACGGCCCGTGCCGCCGCGAGATTGCTCGGATAGTCCATGCGCGTCGGCCCCATCACGCCGACGCGTGCGGTGCCGCTGGGTGCGGCGTAGTTGCTCGCCACGATCGAGGCCTCGCCGAGGCCGAACGGGGCGTTCTCCGTGCCGATGCTGGCGGCGAGACCGTGCGCGTCGGCCTCCATCTCGCTCATCAGCCGCAGCAGTGTGACCTGCTCCTCGATCGCCTCGAGGAGGGGATGGATGCTGCCGCGGAAGTCCTGCTCGCGGCGGGCGAGCGTGGCCGCCCCCGCCATGACCAGACGCTCCTGACGGAACTCGCCGAGCTCGTCGACGATCACGCTCGCGAGCGTCCGGAGCGCCGGATCCTTGGTCTGGTCCTCGGCGTCGAGGAGGCTCTGCAGCCGTTCGGCGGCATCGCTCACCGCCCGGCCCGTGATGAGCGCGGACAGGCGGGCGCGCAGCAGCGCCATGTCGGACTCGTCGACCTCGACGGGCAGCGGCGTCATCCGCTGGGACACCCCGCCGGCATCCGTGACGAGCACGACGAGCAGCCGGTTCGGGGCGAGGGCGACGAGCTCGAGGTGGGTGAGATGCGCCCGCGCGAACGACGGGTACTGCGCCAGCGCCACCTGCCCTGTCAGCCGGGTGAGCACGCGGACGGTCCGCGCCATCAGGTCGTCGAGATCCACGGGGTCGGCGAGGAACGACTCGATCGCGGTGCGCTGCGCCGAGGAGAGCGGCCGCAGCTGCGCGAGGTGGTTGACGAAGACGCGGTAGCCCTTGTCGGTCGGCACGCGCCCCGACGACGTGTGCGGAGCGGTGATCAGCTCCTCGTCCTCGAGGAGCGCCATGTCGTTGCGGATCGTGGCAGCGGAGACGCCGAAGGCGTATCGGTCGACGATGGAGCGGCTGCCGACGGGCTCGTGGGTCTCGACGTAGTCCTGCACGATCGCGCGCAGAACCTGGAGGCCCCTCTCCGTGACCATCGCCCTCCCCTTCCCATTGGCACTCAGACGTTCAGAGTGCCAATTCTACCCTGCACCCCGGCTGTGCTCATCAGTTCAGTCGGTGAGTTCGCGCACGACGGCATCGGCGAGGAGCCGTCCTCGCAGGGTGAGCCGCACCCGGCCGCGAAGCGCCGATGCGGGGTCGACCAGCCCGCCGGCGATGAGACCGGCCACCCGGTCGCGGTTCCCGGCCGGGAGGTCAGCGACGGCGATGCCCTCGGCCAGACGGCTCTGCAGCAGGACCCGCTCCAGCATCCGCGCCTCCGGATCCGGGCGCTCCGTGCCCGCCGCCGGCGACTCGGATGCCGCCAGCCGCTGCGTGTACGCCGCAGGATGCTTCACGTTCCACCAGCGCAGGCCGGCGACGTGACTGTGCGCACCGGGGCCGAAGCCCCACCAGTCGCTCCCCCGCCAGTAGGCGAGGTTGTGCCGGGAGCGCTGATCCGGCGTGCGCGCCCAGTTGCTGACCTCGTACCAGTCGAATCCGGCGCCGGCCAGCCGTGCGTCGGCGAGCTCGTACATGTCGGCCTGGAGGTCGTCGTCCGGCATCGGCACCTCGCCGCGGCGGATCTGCCTGGCGAGCTTCGTGCCGTCCTCGATGATCAGCGCATAGGCGGAGACGTGGTCGGAATCGAGGGCCAGGGCAGCGTCCAGCGACGCCTCCCAGTCGCCGAGCGACTCCCCCGGCGCGCCGTAGATGAGGTCGACGCTCACCGCGAGCCCTGCGTCCTTGGCCGCGGCGACGGCGGAGCTGACGTTCTCAGGACGATGGGTGCGGTCGAGAGCTGCCAGCACGTGAGGCACCGCCGACTGCATGCCGATCGACAGCCGGGTCACGCCGGCGTCGGCGAGCGTCCTGACCACCTCGGGGGTGACGGTGTCCGGGTTCGCCTCGACCGTCACCTCGGCGCCGTCGGCGATGCCGAATGCGGATGCCGCCGCGTCGAGCATCCTCGCCAGGTCGCCAGCCGGCAGCAGGGTGGGCGTGCCGCCGCCGAAGAAGACGGTGTCCATCGGGCGCAGCGCACCGGCTTCGCCGAGGACGCGCTCGGCGAGGGCGATCTCGGCGAGCAGGGTCGAGGCGTAGTCCTCCTGCCGCGCACCCCGCAGCTCTCCGGACGTGTAGGTGTTGAAGTCGCAGTATCCGCAGCGGACCCGGCAGAACGGGATGTGCAGATATGCGGAGAACGGGACGTCCGCGTCGATCGGCAGGTCGGCGGGCAGGCGGCCGTCGGCCGGCGCCGGGTCGCCGAGAGGGAGGGGGCCCGCCATCAGACGGGGGTCGCGTACAGCGGGGAGATCGCCCGCAGATAGCGCGCGAAGAGCTCGCGCCGGCGGCGCTTCATCAGCACCGGAAGAGTGCGGTACAGCAGGGAGTTCGGCGCATCGAAGGCGCGTACGGTGAACCACACCTCGTCGTTGTCCTCGCGCCAGTCCAGGTCGAAGGACTCCTCGCCGCTCACCACGGAGCCGCCGACGGTGCCCAGCACGAAGCCGATGCGCCGCTTCTCCTCGGTGACCGAGATCACGCGCATCTCGGCGTCCGCGCGCATTCCGCCGATGCGACCCTTGAGGTGCAGCGTCATGCCCGGACCGACGAACGGCGTGCCCTCGGCGTCGAAGCGCTGCTCGACGTCGCGCTTGCTCGGCGCGATCGCGTTGCCCTCCGCGTCGAAGCTCACCCCCGCGTAGGCGGGGCCGGAGGCCGGGCGCACGTCTTCGATGCTGAGGCCGGCGGCGCGCTGAGCCGTCCACGACAGCAGCGCCTCACCGGCGGTCTGGAACCGCTCGGCCCCGCTGCCGATCCGCCACGACTCCTCGGCCGGGATGCTCCGCTCCGGCGGATACTGCATCAGGTCGGGGGCATGGGTCGCACCCACGGCCGCATAGTCCACCGTGTCGTCTCGGAAAGTCCCGCGCCGCATGGGTTCCAGACTACTGGGGCTTCCCTGAGCGAACACCCACCGCGCCGCGGTGGACCCGCCTTGGGAGTGCCGCTACTTCTTGTCCTTGCCCTCGACGTCGCCGGAGAGCGCGGCGATGAACGCCTCCTGGGGGACCTCGACGCGACCCACCATCTTCATGCGCTTCTTGCCCTCCTTCTGCTTCTCGAGGAGCTTGCGCTTGCGGGTGATGTCACCGCCGTAGCACTTGGCGAGGACGTCCTTGCGGATCGCCCGGATCGTCTCGCGGGCGATGATGCGCGCGCCGATCGCGGCCTGGATGGGCACCTCGAACTGCTGACGCGGGATGAGCTTGCGAAGGCGCTCGGCCATCATCGTGCCGTAGGCGTAGGCCTTGTCGCGATGCACGATCGAGCTGAACGCATCGACCTTCTCCCCCTGCAGGAGGATGTCGACCTTGACGAGGTCGGCCTCCTGCTGCCCGGAGGGCTCGTAGTCCAGCGAGGCGTAGCCCTGGGTCTTCGACTTCAGCTGGTCGAAGAAGTCGAAGACGATCTCGCCGAGCGGCATGTTGTACCGGAGCTCCACGCGCTCCTCGGAGAAGTACTCCATGCCGAGCAGCGAGCCGCGACGCGACTGGCAGAGCTCCATCACCGTGCCGACATAGTCCTTGGGCAGCAGGATCGCGGCCTTGACCATCGGCTCGGAGACGGATCCGATGCGCCCGTCCGGGTACTCGCTCGGGTTGGTCACCGTCACGGTCTCGCCGGTGTCGCTGGTGAGGACCTCGTAGATCACGCTGGGGGCCGTGGTGATGAGGTCGAGACCGAACTCGCGGGCGAGACGCTCGGTGATGATCTCGAGGTGCAGCAGTCCGAGGAAGCCGCAGCGGAAGCCGAAGCCGAGGGCGACCGAGGTCTCCGGCTCGTAGACGAGGGAGGCGTCGGAGAGCTTCAGCTTGTCCAGCGCCTCGCGCAACTCGGCGTAGTCGCTGCCATCGATCGGGTACAGACCGGAGAAGACCATCGGCTTCGGGTCGGTGTATCCGGCGAGCGGGGCGGATGCCGGCTTGCGGGCGGTCGTGACCGTGTCGCCGACCTTCGACTGACGGACGTCCTTCACTCCGGTGATGAGGTAGCCGACCTCGCCCACGCCGAGCCCCTTGGTGGGCGTCGGCTCGGGGCTGGACACGCCGATCTCGAGGAGCTCGTGGTTCGCGCCGGTGGACATCATCTGGATGCGCTCGCGCGGCGACAGGCTGCCGTCGACCATCCGGACGTAGGTGACGACGCCGCGATAGGCGTCGTACACCGAGTCGAAGATCATCGCGCGCGCCGGGGCATCCGCGTCGCCCTGAGGAGCCGGGATCTCCTGCACGAGGCGATCGAGGAGCTCCTCGACGCCGACGCCGGTCTTGCCGGAGACCCGCAGCACATCCTCCGGCTTGCCGCCGATGAGGGACGCGAGCTCCTTGGCGTACTTCTCCGGGTCGGCCGCCGGAAGGTCGATCTTGTTCAGCACCGGGATGATGTGGAGGTCGTTCTCCAGCGCCAGGTAGAGGTTCGCGAGCGTCTGCGCCTCGATGCCCTGCGCCGCGTCGACGAGGAGGATCGCGCCCTCGCAGGCGGCGAGCGATCGGGACACCTCGTACGTGAAGTCGACGTGCCCAGGCGTGTCGATCATGTTCAGCGCGAAGGTCTCGCCGTCGATCTGCCACGGCATCCGGACCGCCTGGCTCTTGATCGTGATGCCGCGCTCGCGCTCGATGTCCATCCGGTCGAGGTACTGGGCCCTCATGTCCCGGTCCGAGACCACGCCGGTGATCTGCAGCATCCGGTCCGCAAGGGTCGACTTGCCGTGGTCGATGTGGGCGATGATGCAGAAGTTTCGGATCTGCGCAGCCGGAGTCGCGGCAGGCTGAAGCGGAGTGAGAGCGCGTGGTGACATGTCCAGACGATTCTACGGTCAGGGGAAGGCAATCCTCGATTCCGCGGAACCGGTGATAGTCTCGCGAGGTTGCCCGGGAGCGAACAGTGACACTGGATCCCGCGAGCGATACGACTCCGTCACAGACCAAGTGGGTTGTCGCGTCGCGCAGTGCGGCGGATGGTGATTGAATATCTGCCGACTCAGCGTTGCGTCGGCAGATCCCGCGCGCGTCTGTAAAAGAGAAAGACTCACACCCTTGATCAAGTATCTATTGCGCCGCCTGCTCGGGTGGGTGCTGATGATCTTCGTCGCGACGAACATCACGTACTTCCTCGCCTGGCTGTATCTCGACCCCGAGAACAACTACTCCCAGCGCCGCCCACCGCTGTCGGCCGAGCAGATCGACAACCTCCTTCGCCCTCGCAATCTCAGCGAGTCGGTCCCGCTCATCGAGCGGTGGTGGACCTGGCTGTCGGGCATCTTCCTCCGCTGGGACTGGGGCATGGGTCCGACCGGTGAGTCCGTGAACGAGCAGGTCGCGTATCGAGTCTGGGTCAGCGCCGAGCTGGTTCTCGGCGCCACGATCCTGACGACGGTCCTCGGCATCGCACTCGGCGTCTACACGGCATCCCGCCAGTACAAGCTCGCCGACCGCATCGGCCAGGCCACCAGCATCGTGACGATGAACATCCCGGTCGTCGTCGCGGGCTTCACGGTCGTACTGCTCGCCATCAACTTCAACAACTGGGTCGGCACGACCGTGTTCTACGTCGTCGGCTCATCCAGCAAGGGCGTCGAGGGCTTCTTCCCCATCCTCGTCGACGTGCTCCAGCATCTCGCGCTCCCGACGATCGCCCTGGTCCTCATCGGATATGCGCAGATCCACTTCCTCCAGCGCTCGCTGCTCCTCGACAACATCAAGGCGGACTACGTGCGCACCGCGCGGGCGAAGGGGCTCACCAAGCAGCAAGCGATCCGCAAGCACGCGCTCCGCACGTCGCTGATCCCGGTCACCACCCAGGTGGCGTTCACGATCCCCCTCGTCTTCACCGGCGCGGTGATCACCGAGACGATCTTCAACTGGAACGGCATGGGCCGGTACTTCATCCAGACCTTGAACACCAACGACGTGCACGGCACGGTCGCCGTCGCCGCGTTCGGTGCCCTCATGACCGCGATCGGCGCCATCCTCGCCGACGTCATGGTCGTCGTCCTCGACCCGAGAGTGCGGGTGAACTGACATGTCCATCGAATCCATCGGGGTCTCCCCCGAGATCGCCGAGAAGCCGAAGGTGCGCAAGCGCACCTCGATGATGGCCCTCTACACGCGACGTTTCCTGCGCAACCGCGGGGCCGTCATCGGCGTCGTCGTCCTCGCCCTGCTCGTGCTGTTCGCGATCATCGGACCGCTCGTCTCGCCGTACACGCACGAGGAACTCGACTTCCTCGCACTCCGTCAGGCTCCGTCGGCCGCCCACTGGTTCGGGACGAACGGCTCGGGCAACGACAACTTCGCGCAGGTCGCGGTCGGTCTGCAGCGCTCGATGATGATCGCGGTGCTGGTCTCGGTGGGGACGACGGCCCTCTCCGCCGTCATCGGTGCCACCGCGGCGTACTTCGGCGGTCCCTACGAGCGGATCACGCTCACCGTCATCCACTTCATGATGGTGATCCCGAACTTCCTCATCCTCGCGATGATCTCCAACGACGCGGGCGGCAACTGGCTCATCATCTCGCTGGTGATGATCTTCATCGTGGGCTGGTTCTTCCCGGCGCGCGTGATTTGGACACTCTCGCTCTCCCTGAAGGAGCGCGAGTACATCCACGCCGCGCGCTACGCCGGTCTCTCCGGCATGAGCATCGTGATGCGGCACATGCTGCCCAACATCGGGTCGCTGCTGGTGATCAACTTCACCATCGGCGTCGTCAACGCGGTGGTGACGGAGACCGGCCTGTCCTTCCTCGGCTTCGGCGTGAAGCTGCCGGACGTCTCGCTGGGCGCACTCATCGGCTACGGATCCAGCACGCTGGTCAGCGCTCCCTGGCTCTTCTACTTCCCCGCTGCGGCGCTCACGCTGCTCACCGTGTCGATGGCCCTCATCGCCGACGGCCTGCGCGACGCCCTCGATCCGACCTCGGCGGCTGGAGGTCGCGCATGAGTACTGTCCTCTCCGTCCGCGACCTCAAGGTCAGCTTCGCCTCCGAGGCGGGGCGCGTGGATGCCGTGCGCGGTGTCTCCTTCGACCTCGAAGCAGGAAAGACCCTCAGCATCGTCGGCGAGTCCGGCTCGGGCAAGTCGGTGACATCGCTGGCGATCATGGGCCTGCTCGACGAGAACGCCAAGGTCACCGGCTCCATCGTGTTCGACGGCCAGGAGCTGATCGGCAAGTCCGACAAGCAGCTCTCCGTGATCCGAGGCAACGGCATGGCCATGGTCTTCCAAGACCCGCTGACGTCCCTCACCCCCGTGTTCACGATCGGCGATCAGCTCATCGAGGCGCTCACCGTGCACCGCCGGCTCTCCAGGAAGGCTGCGTGGGATCGCTCGGTCGAGTTGCTGAAGCTCGTCGGCATCCCCGAGCCCGAACGGCGCATGAAGGCCTTCCCGCACGAGTTCTCCGGCGGCATGCGCCAGCGCGTGGTGATCGCCATCGCGATGGCGAACGACCCTAAGCTGATCATCGCCGACGAGCCGACCACGGCCCTGGACGTGACCATCCAGGCGCAGATCCTGGAGCTCATGGACAAGGCGCAGGAGGAGACCGGCGCCGCCATGATCATGATCACGCATGACATGGGCGTCGTCGCCAAGACCGCGGACGACGTGCTCGTCATGTACGCGGGCAAGCCCGTGGAGCACGCCCCCGTGCGCGAATTGTTCTACCGCACGCGGATGCCGTACTCGATCGGCCTGCTCGGCGCGATCCCCCGGGTCGACAAGACCGAGAAGGTGCCGCTGATCCCGATCAAGGGCAATCCGCCGCTCCTCATCAACCTCCCGGACGCCTGCCCGTTCGCGGCCCGGTGCCCGATCGCGATCGACGCCTGCCGCCAGCGGGAGCCGGAGTTGCTGCCCATCGCGACCGAGGGGCACGCCGACCACACCGTGGCCTGCATCCGTGCCCACGACATCGATGACGACGGGATGATCGGCGGGCTGCCGGTGTTCCCCGTCCCGGAGCTCCCGGAGAGCAGCCTCACGAAGATCCCCCGTGAAGAGCGTCCGATCACCCTCGAGGCGATCAACCTGAAGAAGACCTTCCCGCTGATGAAGGGATCGTTCCTCAAGCGCAAGGTCGGCGAGGTGCAGGCCGTCAAGGGCATCAGCTTCGACATCCGAGAGGGCGAGACCCTCGCGATCGTCGGCGAGTCCGGCAGCGGCAAGACCACGACGCTGCTGCAGATCATGGACCTCGTGAAGCAGGAGGACGGAGACATCCGGATCGCCGGCACGAGCGTGGCGGACATCAAGAACCGCGCGCAGGAGCGTCAGCTCCGCCGTGACCTGCAGATCGTCTTCCAGGACCCGATGGGCGCTCTCGACCCGCGCATGACGGTATGGGACATCATCGCCGAGCCGATGCTGGCGATCGGCATGGACAAGGACGAGGTCTTCGACCGGGTCGAGGAGCTGATGGGTCTGGTCGGACTCGACCCCGCCCACGTCGATCGCTTCCCGCAGGCGTTCTCCGGCGGTCAGCGTCAGCGCATCGGCATCGCCCGTGCGCTGTCGACGAACCCGAAGATCGTCGTGCTCGACGAGCCGGTCTCCGCCCTCGACGTCTCCATCCAGGCGGGCGTGATCAACCTGCTCGACGAGCTGAAGGCGAAGCTGGGCCTGTCGTACCTGTTCGTCGCGCACGACCTCGCCGTGATCCGCCACATCGCCGACCGCGTCGCCGTGATGTACAAAGGCTCGTTCGTGGAGCAGGGCGACGTCGACCAGGTGTTCGACGATCCGCAGCATCCGTACACGAAGGCTCTGCTCTCCGCGATCCCGATCCCGGACCCGGACGTGGAGCGCACCCGCGAGCGGATCATCCTTCCGGTGGAGGGCTTCGACGCGGCGGCGGTGGCCGCGAACTGACCCGCGGACAATTGTGCACAGTCCGATAACGGTTCCGTGCGCAATGCGTTTCGCGCGCAGAGGGCGGAGATAGTCTGCCCCTATCCCAAGTAAGGCCGACAGGCACTAAGGAGTACCATGAAACGGCATCACAAGCTGATGGGCATCGTCGCTCTCGGCGGCGCCTTCGCACTCGCCATGAGCGGATGTGCGCCGGCTGGCAACGGCGGCGGAAACGGCGGCGAGGGCGAAGGCCCCAAGACCGTCGAGGGCGCGGACTACAACCCGCAGCCGCGCGAGAACCTCGCTGAAGGCGGCGAGCTCCGCATCCCCGTCTCGAACATCGCCGAGCAGCTGAACTACTTCCACAGCGACGGCGACGCCCGCGTCACTCAGATCGGAACCTGGTTCCGCCCGCAGGTCCTCCTGATGGACCCGGACGGCACCGTCAAGCCGAACCCCGCGTACCTGGACGACTACTCCTTCGGCGTCGAGGACGGCAAGACCGTCCTGCACTTCAAGGTGAACGAGAAGGCCGTCTGGAACGACGGCACGCCGATCGACGTCACCGCCTTCAAGGCCACCTGGGAAGCCCAGAACGGCACCAACGAGGAGTACCTGCCGAACGCGACCGACGGCTGGAAGGAGATCGAGTCCGTCGAGGCCGGCGAGAACGACCGCGACGTCATCGTCACCTTCAAGGGCGAGTTCGCCTGGCCGGAGATGGTGTACTCGCAGCTTCTGCACCCCGCCGTCAACACCCCGGAGCTGTTCAACACGGCCTTCCTGGGTGACTGGCACCCGGAGTGGGCAGCCGGCCCCTACACCGTCGAGGAGTTCGACAAGACCGGCGGCGTGGTCACCCTCGTCCCGAACGAGAAGTGGTGGGGCGAGGCTCCGCTGCTCGACAAGGTCACCTTCATCCAGATGGAGCCGACCGCCGCTGTCAACGCGCTGCGCAACGGTGAGGTCGACATGGCCGAGACCGGCAGCGCCGAGCTGCTCGCGCAGGTCGAGGACCTCGACGGCGTGAAGACCTACAGCGGCCAGGCGACCGCCAACGCGCTGTTCACCCTGAACGCGGCGTCCCCCGCCCTCGGCGAGATCGAGGTCCGCGAGGCCGTCATGACGGCGATCAACATCGAGCAGATCAAGCAGATCGTCTTCAACGGCCTCAACTACACCGAGGAGCCGGCCGGTTCACTCACCCTCTTCTCGTTCCAGCCGAACTACTTCAACGCTCTGGAGAAGGCCGGCCGCACGGACGGCGACGTCGACAAGGCGAACAAGCTGCTCGACGACGCGGGCTGGGTCGCCGGTGAGGACGGCATCCGCGAGAAGGACGGCGTGCGCCTGTCGCTCGTCTTCCCGGTGCACAGCGACACCGAGACCGCGAAGGCCCGCTCGCTCGCGGTGCAGTCGCAGCTGAAGGAGGTCGGCATCGAGGTGCAGGTGGACATGCGCCCCTCCGCCGACTTCGCCGAGGACTACACCAACCAGAACGGTGACATGTTCTTCCTGAACTTCACCTCGTCCGACCCGTTCGGCGCGGCGTGGTTCTGCCAGCTCTACTGCTCCGACAGCGGACTGAACCTCTCGGGCACCGGCACCGAGGAGATCGACACGATGATCCACGAGGAGCTGGAGACCATCTCCGACCCGGTCGAGCAGACCAAGAAGGCCATGGAGATGGAGGCGGAGATCTTCGCCAAGACCTGGGGCATCATGCCCGTCCTCAACGGCCCGGAGATCTGGACCGTCAAGGAAGGTCTCGCGAACCTCACCCCCGAGCCCTACGTGGGTCTCGACCTCTTCGGCATCACGCCGGTGGAGAACGTGGGTTACGAGAAGTGATCCTGACGGGTCGCTGAGCTGAGTCGAAGCGCCCGGGGCGGGGCCGGTGGTTCATCCACCGGCCCCGCCTTTCTGTCTGCCGACGTGCTTATGCTGGGGGCGTGAGCGTCCAGATCGTCCTCGTGCACGGCATCCGCACGTCCGCGACGATGTGGCGTGCGCAGCTCGCCCACCTCGAGGAGCGCGGCATTCCCGCCACCGCCGTCGACCTGCCGGGGCACGGCACCCGGATGCAGGAGGACTTCACCCTCCATGAGGCCCTGCACACCATCGACGCCGCGGTGCGCGCGGCCGCGGAGAAGGGGCCTGTCCTTCTCGTGGGCCACTCGATGGGCGGACTCCTGTCCCTCGCCTACGTCGGCGGCGCCCAGACTCCGCCGGTCGCAGGGCTCGTCGCCGCCTCCTGCACCGCGCTCCCCCACGGCACGAGTCTCGCCGCGTACCGGCTGATCGCGCGGGCCGTGGACCGTCTTCCCGACCGCGGCATGTGGATCACCGATCGCATCCTCGACGCGACGATCCCGCACGAGACCCGGGGCGACTTCGCCGCCGGCGGGTACGCCCTGGACACGCAGGACACGGCGCTGCGGAACCTGGCCGCTCTCGACCTCGCCACCGCCGTGCAGCGGATCCGCATCCCGCTCTGGTTCGTGAACGGGCAGTACGACCAGCTGCGGGTCAACGAATCCCTGTTCCGAAGGCTCGCACCGCACGCGGAGCTCATCGTGGTGCCGCGCACCACCCACCTCGTCACGGCCATGCGCCCGCAGGTCTTCAACGCCGTGCTCCGGCTGGCGATCGCGACGGTCGAGGCCACGGTCACCGAGACGGCTGACGCGCGCACGCCGTGAGAGCGCCGCCGGCCGCCGAGAGCACCGCGGCGGAGGCGAAGACCAGCCGGAAGCCGCCGACGAGCGCCACGAGCCCTGCGCCGAGCACCGGCCCGATCAGCTGACCGAGCGCCGCGGTGACGTTGACGATGCCGAGGTCCCGCGCGTGGTCCTTCTCATCGGGGAGGAGGTCGGCTGCGAACGCGAGTCCGACCGTCGAGAACGCCCCGTAGCCGAGCCCCATGAGCGCCGCCGCCACCATCGTCGCCTCGAAGGAGGGCGCGACCGCGATCACGATGCCGGATGCCGCCTGCACGAGCGTGGCGATGACGGTGAGGCGCCTGCGGTCGCCCGTGCGGTCGGAGAGGAGGCCTGTGAAGACGGAGGCGATCACGACGAAGACGGTGTAGACGACGATCAGGAGCAGGAGGTTGTCCTGCGCCTCGGCGCTCGGCTGGTTCAGTCCGTGCAGGAGGAAGAAGAGGAACAGTGCCGTGCCGAGCGCGTTGCCGATGTTCGCGACGAGTCGGCCGGAGAGCATCCAGGCGAAGTCCCGGTCGCGCAGCGATGCGAGGGGATGCCGTTCCCCGCGCTCCGCTCGCATGCCCGTGACGGCGGGCGGATCGGGGAGCAGTGCGGCGGTGACCGTGCCGACGACGGCGATCACGCCGGCGAGGAGCAGGTAGCCGTCGCGGATGCCGAGTCCCAGCAGCACCACGAGTCCGACGCCGAGCACGATGCCCACGGCCTGACTGGAGCCCACCGCGGCAGAGGCCGCGCCGCGCTGCGCCGGAGGGAGCTGATCGGCGATGAGGGCGGTGAAAGCCGCCGAGGCGACGGCGATGCCGACCGAGACGCCCACCCAGCCGGCGCCCACGCTCCACGGCCCCTCGGCGTATCCCGTGAGGAGGAGACAGGCGGCGGTCAGCCACACTCCGCCGAGCGCCCACGGACGACGTCTCCTGCGCCCTGCGGGTGCACGATCGGAGAGCGCTCCGGCGAGAGGGCCGGCGACGATCCCGGCCAGACCGCCCACGCCGAGCACGAGCCCGGAGGAGACGACTCCGCGGATCCAGTCGTCCTCCGGTGTGTCCAGCTGCAGCGGAAGGAGCAGCTGGACCGGCGTGAGCTGGACGGTCCAGATCGCCAGCCACGCGAGGGTGAACGAGGTCATCCAGCGGGCGCCGGCCTTCACCGTGGCGGTCACCGCGAGATCTCCGCCCGGTGCCGCGCGATGACGTCCCGGTACCAGTCGTAGGACGCCTTCGGCGTGCGCTCCCCCGTCTCGAAGTCGACGTGCACGAGTCCGAAGCGCTGCGTGTACCCGTCGGCCCACTCCCAGTTGTCCAGCAGCGACCACACGGTGTACTCCTCCACCGGGACGCCCTGGGCGATCGCCTCGGCCACCGCAGAGAGGTGGCCCGCGAGATAGTCGATGCGGTCGGCATCCTCCACCCTCCCCGCGCGGTCGGGCTCGGGGAACGAGGCGCCGTTCTCTCCGATGATCACGGGCGGCAGCTGCGGATGCCGGCGCCGGAGGTCGACCAGCAGGTCGCGGAGCGCCTCAGGCATGATCGGCCACTCCGGGCCGAATCCGGTGACAGGGACTCCCGGGGTCGGCACGATGTCGAACGGGATCGGCTCCCCCGGCGCCGCGACGGTGACCGTGGTCGGGTTGTAGAAGTTGATGCCGTAGAAGTCGACGGAGCCGCCGATGAGTTCGAGGTCGCCGGGGAGCATGGGCATGTCCGGGAGCCCGAGAGCGGCGAGATCCGGATACCCTCCGCCGAGCAGCGGCTCGCTGAAGACCCGATTGTGGATGATGTCGTAGGCGTGCGCGGCCGCGTGGTCCTCCGGCGTGTCGTGGAGCGGCAGCACCCACGTGTGGTTGTTCACGAGGCCGACGTGCGACGAGCCGTGCGCACGCAGCACCTCCGCGGCACGGGCATGCGCGAGCAGCTGATGGTGCACGGTCGGCAGCGCGCCGAAGAGGAGCTGCCGCCCCGGGGCCAGGGCACCGGTCGCATAGCCCTGAAGCGTCGTCATGGCCGGCTCGTTGAGCGTGTACCAGTGCCGCACCCGGTCGCCCAGGCGCTCCGCGACGAGGTCCGCGTACTCGGCGAATCGGGAAGCGGTGTCGCGCTCAAGCCAGCCGCCGTCCTCCTCGACCGCGCTCGGCAACTCCCAGTGGTACAGAGTCGGGAGCGGCGTGACACCTGCATCGAGCAGGGCGTCGACGACACGCGAGTAGTGATCGAGCGCCGTTCCGTTCGCCGGTCCCCTCCCTTCGGGCTGCACCCGAGCCCATTGGATCGAGAAGCGATAGCGGTCCAGCCCGAGCCCGGCCGCCAGGGAGACGTCGGCCTCCGGATGCCGGTAGCTGTCGCACGCCGGGTCTGCGGTCGAGCCGTCCTTGATCGCCCCAGGGCGTTCGAGGAAGTCGTCCCAGATCGACCGCCCCCGGCCGTCTGCGGTGCGCGCTCCCTCGACCTGGAAGGCGGAGGTCGCCGCGGAGAAGCGGAAGCCGTTCGGGAGGGCAGCGCTCATGAGGCTCCTTGACGTCGATGTCGGGATATCGTCGATTCTGCACCCGGTTCCACATTCTGCGCGACGGAGTCCCGCGGGAGAGCGCCGTGTCGCAGCATCCGATCGGCTCACAGGCCCCGTTTAGGGGGAACCGCTCGACTGCTGGTAGAGTTGACTCTTGGCTTGCGTGTGGGTTCTTCCCTCACGACCGCCGCGCAGGAGCCCTCTTCTCCGGCCGGCACTCCGAAACAACTCCTGTACAGAAAGCGTCCACACGTGGCAAACATCAAGTCGCAGATCAAGCGCAACAAGACCAACGAGAAGGCTCACGAGCGCAACAAGGCCGTGAAGAGCGAGCTGAAGACGCACATCCGCGCCGCCCGCACCGCCATCGCGACCGGCGACAAGGCTGCGGCCGAGGCCGCCGTCAAGGTCGCCTCCCGCAAGCTCGACAAGGCCGTCAGCAAGGGTGTCATCCACCAGAACCAGGCGGCGAACCGCAAGTCGGCGATCGCCAAGCAGGTCGCCGCTCTCTGAGTCGCAGCATCTGACAGAGCCCGTCCCGTTCGCGGGGCGGGCTCTTCTGCATCCCTGAGCACTGCGGCGGGCCCTCTGCTGCCCGCGGTGGTGCTACTCCCCGAAGGGCTGGCGAGTCGCGATCACCGTCACCATGCGCTCGAGCGCGAAGATCGGGTCACGGGCGGCGCCCTTGACCTCGGCGTCCGCGCGGGCCGTCGCCTGGATCGCCATGCCGAGGGAGCGCTCGTTCCAGCCGGCGAGATCCCGGCGGGCACGGTCCACCTGCCAGTCCTTCATGCCGAGCCGCTGCGCGAGCTGCCTGCTGGGTTCCCTGTTGCCGGCGACGCGCGCCATCGTGCGCAGCTTCATCGCGAACGCGGCGACCATCGGTACAGGGTCGGCTCCGGAGGCGAGTGCGTGGCGAAGGGCGATCAGGGCCTCACCGTAGCGCCCCGCGATCGCGGTGTCGGCGACGACGAAGGCGGAGACCTCGACGCGGCCGCCGTAGTACTTCGTCACGACGTCCTCGGTGACGTCGCCCTCGACGTCGCCGATCAGCTGCTGGCACGCGGCGGCGAGTTCGGTGAGGTCGTCGGCGAAGGCGGAGACCAGCGCGCGCATGGCCGCCGGGGCGATGCGCTTCTTCGCCGCCTTGAACTCCCCCGCCGCGAAGTCGACGCGGTCGCCGTCGCGCTTGATCGCGGGGCAGGCGATCTCGATGCCGTCACCCTCACCCGCGCGCAGCGCGTCGAGGAGCTTCTTCCCGCGCACGGTGGCGCCGGTGTGGCGGAGGACGACGGTGGCGCCGTCCTGCGTCTGCGCGAGGTAGGAGACCGCCTCCTGGAGGAACGCGTCGGAGCACTTCTCGACGCCGGAGACGCGGACCAGCCGGGGCTCGCCGAACAGCGAGGGCGAGGTGAGGGAGAGCAGCGTGCCGGGCGCGTAGTCGTCGGCGCGGACGTCGTGGACCTCGAGCGCCGGGTCCTCGGCGCGGAGGTAGTCGCGGACGCCGGCGATCGCGCGCTCCGCGCAGACCTCTTCGGGGCCGGACACGAGGACGACGGGCGCCGGACGTGGATCCCGCCAGGAGACCTGAGGGACCTTGGTGGGCTTGGCCCCGCCACGGGAGGAGGAACGCGGAGCTGCCATGCCACCAGCCTACCGGCGGGCGCCGACACCGCCGCGGCGATCAGGGCGGATTCTCGGTCCACACCTCCAGCGCGCCGTCGCGCACGGCGAGAAGGATCCGCCCCTGCAGGTCGGTGCGCAGCACGACCGCACCGGCCGCCTGCAGGAGATCGAGGGTCTCGTCGCGCGGATGCCCGTAGTCGTTGCCCGCGCCGGCGCTGAAGAGGGCGGCCGTGGCGCTCACCTCCTCGTACAGCCCCGGGTCCTGGTCGGCGCTGCCGTGGTGAGCCACCTTCACGACGTCGTAGTCACCCACCATGCGGGCAGTGCGCAGCATCATGCGCTGCGGGGCGGCGGAGAGGTCACCGAGGAAGAGTGCGCGCGGCACTCCTCCTCCCGAGAACTCCACGACGACGCTCGCGTCGTTCCCCGCGGGGAAGGCCATCGAATCGCGCTGCGGCCAGAGCACACGCCAGGCCGCACCGCCGAGAACGCCTCTCAGGCCCGCCGAGGCCGGCGTCACGACCGCACCGGCAGCGGCGAGGTCGTCGACGAGCCGCTCGTCCTCGGACTCGCCCGGCGGCCCGTGCAGCACGGCGTCGACGCGCCCCCGGACGCCCGCGACGCCGCCCACGTGGTCGAGGTCGAAATGCGTGAGGACGAGCAGATCGATCCGGTCGATGCCGAGCGAGCTCAGGCAGTCCTGCAGGGGCTCCGGTTCCGGGCCGGTGTCGATGAGCGCGATATGCCCTTCCGACCGGACCAGCACGGCATCCCCCTGTCCCACGTCGCAGGCGGCGATCGACCATCCTTCCGGTGTCGCCGCTGTCGCCAGCGGGCCGCTGAGGAGCAGGTGGGCGCCGCCGAGCGCGGACGCCACCACCAGCACACCGGCGGCGGCCATCCGGATCCCGCGCATCCACCCGATGCGCACGCCGACAACGAGCTCGCGCCCGCCGACGCGCGGACCGATCAGGACCACCCCGACGGCTGCGCTGAGCACCGTGACGAGGACGGCGCTGCCGATGCCGGGGATCAGCACGATCTGCGCGAAGGGCAGGCGTGCACTCACCCCGGCGGTCGTGGCGATCCAGGCCGCGGGCAGCCACGCGGAGGCGGCGAGGAGGTCTGCGAGCGGGCCGATCGGAGCACTGAGGCACCCGAGGAGGCCGACGACCGTCGCGATCGGGGCCGCAGGAGCCGCGAGCAGGTTCGCCGCGACGCCGACCAGCGACTGCTGCTCGGCGAACAGCGCGATGATGGGCCCGCAGGCCAGCTGCGCGGCGAGGGGCACCGCGAGCGCCAGCGCCACCGGGTGCGGCATCCACCGTCCGATGCCGCGCGCCAGCGCCGGCGCCAGCAGGATCAGCGCACCCGAGGCGACGACGGACAGTGCGAACCCCGGCGTCGATGCCAGCCAGGGATCGGCGATCAGGATGCCCGCGGCGCACAGGGCGAGCATCCCCGCGCCCGCACTCGGTCTGCCCAGCAGCACGGTGAGCATCGCGACCCCGGCCATCACGGATGCCCTGATCACGCTGGGCTCCGGCGTCACGAGGACCACGAATCCGGCCAGCGCGATCACGGCGAGAGCGACGCGCAGACCGCGCCCTCCCCCGCACAGCGCCACGAGCCAGAACACGGCGCCGACGACGATCGCGCAGTTGGCGCCGGACACGGCGGTGAGGTGGCTGAGGCCGCTCGCGCGCATGTCGTCGTTCAGCTCCGGTGTCACGGCGGTCGTGTCGCCCACGGCGAGCCCGGGAAGGAGGCCGCCACCTGGTTCCGGCAGCCGCACCGCCCGCTCGACGAAGGCGTCGCGGACACTCGCGGCGACGGCGAAGACCCCGCCCGCCCGCCGGTCGATCCCGGCAGTGCTCGCGAAGATCACGAGCGCAGACCGCTCCCCCGGGTCCGTCACCGCCGCCTCCCCGATCACCCGGATGCCGGCGCCGAGAGCGAACCCCTGTCCCGGCTCGACGCCGATCCGCACCGGCGCCGAGGCAGCCGACGGCGCTCCGGGCGGGCCGAGGCCGGTGAGCTGAGCCTCCACCCACAGGCGACCGTCCCGGCCGAGCGCGGCCGAGGAGGTGATCTCCGCGGTGGCCTCCACCACGCGACCGTCCCACGCCGCCGCGACGTCGCGTTCGGGCACCGCCAGGACCACCGTGAACGCGACAGCGGCCGACGCTGCGAGGATGACGGCGGCGACCGCGCCGCGGACGACGGCGTCGTGCTCCCGCTGCCGTCGCCACAGGCAGCCCAGGACGACGATCATCGCGAGCACGCCGCCCAGCGCGCACCACGGGGCGGTGGCGGGGAGGAACACGCACAGCAGCGCCACCGACCACACCGTCGCAGTGAGCGGCAGCATCCGCAGATCGCGCCTCACACGCGCACCCCGTCTCGGATGCCGGCGAGCAGCTTCTCGCCGATTCCCGGCACGGCGAGAAGGTCGTCGACCGACTGGAATCGGCCGTTCTCCTCCCGCCAGGCGACGATGCGCTCTGCCAGGGCGGGCCCGATACGCGGCAGCGTCTCCAGCGCCGCCTGATCCGCGGTGTTCAGGTCGATGCGGCCGTCCGCCGGCGGGGCCGGTCCTGCGGCTCCCGGCGCGCCGCCCGCGACGGGCACGACCACCTGCTCGCCGTCTTCGAGGAGGCGCGCCAGGTTGACGGCGGCGAGGTCGGCGGCATCCGTCGTCCCGCCCGCGGCGGCGACCGCGTCGACGAGCCGGGCATCGAGATCGAGGACATAGAGGCCGGGCCTCTCCACGGCGCCCAGCACGTGCACGTACAGCTCGCCGGAGGGGACCGGCGACGCGCCGCCCTCCGCCAGGGGCAGCGACTGCACCGGCGACGCCTGCCCGCGCAGCACGCCGATCCCCACGGCGCCCGACAGCACGACGAGCCCGAGCACGACGGCCGCGCCGATGCTCAGCCGCAGCCGCCGCGGAGGGGTGGACGGCGGCTGCGGCTGAGGCATCCCGCCACGCTAGACGCCACCGGAGACCCCGAGCCTCCGCGAGAACGCGGTCGGTGGAGAAGTCGTCCTCACCCGACGGCTGTGCAGAAGGCCCGGGACGGTTGCCGGTTCAGCCCTTGACGACGATGCTGACGATCTTCGGGGCGCGCACGACGATCTTGACGATCTCGCGGCCGTCGAGAGAGCGGATGACGCGCTCGTCGGCGAGGGCGAGCGCCTCCAGCTCCTTCTCGCCGATGCGAGCGGGAACCTCGAGCTGCGCCCGGACCTTGCCGCCGATCTGCACGACCGCGGTGACGGAGTCCTCGACGAGCAGCGCCGGATCGGCGGAACGCCAGTTCACCAGGCCCACGGAGGGCTCGTGACCGAGGATCTCCCACATCTCCTCCGCAGTGTGCGGGGCGATGAGGTCGAGCATCACGGCGATGGTCTCGGCTGCCTCGCGGACGGCGGGGTCAGCGGGTCCCGCGGCGCCGTCGATGGTCTTGCGGGTGATGTTCACCAGCTCCATCAGTCGGGCGACGAGCACGTTGAACTTGGTCTGCTCGACGAGCGCGGGCGCCTCGGACAGCAGCTTGTGCGTCGCGCGGCGCAGGGCTGCGTCGCCGCCGTCGAACACGACGTCGACGGGGCTGGAGACCTCGCGGGCGATGCGCAGTGCACGGGCCAGGAACTTCTGGGCGCCCGTCGTCGAGACGTCGGCCCAGTCCTTGTCGTCCTCCACCGGGCCGGCGAAGGCGAGCCCGACCCGCAGCGCGTCGGCGCCGTGGGCGTCGAGCTCCTCCTGGAACAGCACCAGGTTGCCCTTGCTCTTCGACATCTTCTGGCCGTCGAGCAGCACCATGCCCTGGTTGATCAGGTTCGAGAACGGCTCGGTGAAGTCGATCAGGCCCATGTCGAACAGGACCTTGGTGATGAACCGCGCGTAGAGCAGGTGCAGGATGGCGTGCTCGACGCCGCCGATGTAGGAGTCGACGGGGGCCCAGCGGTCGGCCTCGGCGGGGTCGAAGGCCATGGCGTCGCTGTTCGGCGACAGGAAGCGCAGGAAGTACCAGGAGCTGTCCACGAAGGTGTCCATGGTGTCGGGGTCGCGCAGCACCGGGTCGCCGGATGCGGGGTCGACCGTGCGCACCCAGCTCTCCGCGCCGCCCAGCGGCGAGGTGCCCTTCGGCGCGAGGTCCAGGCCCTCGACGCTGGGCAGCTTCACCGGCAGCTGCTCCTCCGGGACCGGGATGATCCGGCCGTCCTCGGCGTGCAGCATCGGGATCGGCGTGCCCCAGAAGCGCTGCCGGGAGATCAGCCAGTCCCGCAGGCGGTAGTTCTTCGCGGCGCGGCCGGTGCCGGACGCCTCCAGCTGCTCGATCGCACGGGCGATCGCGTTGCGCTTGGACAGGCCGTTCAGGTCGCCGGAGTTGATCATGCGGCCCTCGCCGCTCAGGGCGACCCCGGTGATCGACGGGTGCTGCTCGTCGAGCGTCGGCAGGCCGGTGTCGATGGGCACGCCGTCCTCGTCGACCTCGATGACCGGCATGGCGCCGGTGATCGGGGCGGTGGTGTCGACGACCACCTTGACCGGCAGGTCGAAGGCGCGGGCGAAGTCGAGGTCGCGCTGGTCGTGCGCGGGCACGGCCATCACGGCGCCGTGGCCGTAGTCGGCCAGCACGTAGTCCGCGGCCCAGATCGGCAGCTTCTCGCCGTTCACCGGGTTGATCGCGTAGCGCTCCAGGAACACGCCGGTCTTCGGCCGGTCCGTGGCCTGCCGGTCGATGTCGGTCTCCTTCTGCACCTCGGTGAGGTACGTCTGGAAGCGCTCGCGCACCTCGGCCGGGGCCTCCGCTGCCAGCTCGGCGGCCAGGTCGCCGTCGGGGGCGACGACGAAGAACGTCGCGCCGTGCAGGGTGTCGGGGCGCGTGGTGAAGACGGTGACCGGCTCGTCACGGCCCTCGATGCGGAAGTCCACATCGGCGCCCACCGAGCGGCCGATCCAGTTGCGCTGCATCTGCAGCACCTTCTGCGGCCAGAAGCCCTCCAGCTGGTTCAGGTCGTCCAGCAGGCGGTCGGCGTACTCGGTGATGCGGAAGTACCACTGGGTGAGCTTCTTCTTGATGACCTCGGCGCCGCAGCGGTCGCAGCGGCCGTCGACGACCTGCTCGTTCGCCAGCACGGTCTGGTCGTTCGGGCACCAGTTCACCGGGCTCTTCTTGCGGTACGCCAGGCCGCGCTCGTACAGCTTCAGGAACAGCCACTGGTTCCAGCGGTAGTACTCCGGGTCGGAGGTGTGCAGCACGCGCGTCCAGTCGAAGGAGACGCCGTACGCCTCGAAGCCCGCCTTCTGCTGCGCGATGTTCTGATAGGTCCACTCGCGCGGGTCGGCGCCCTGGCGGATGGCCGCGTTCTCGGCGGGCAGGCCGAAGGAGTCCCAGCCGATCGGGTTCAGGACGTTGTGCCCGCGGTGCCGCCAGAAGCGCGCCACGATGTCCGAGTACAGGTAGTTCTCGGCGTGCCCCATGTGCAGATCGCCGGACGGGTACGGGAACATCGCCAGGACGTAGCGGCGGGGCCGCGTGTCGTCGGCGCCGCCGGTGAGGAACGTGCCGTTCTCCGCCCAGTGCTTCTGCCACTTGGCCTGGATGGCGTGCGCCGAGGAGATCTCCTCGTCGACGGGAGCGGTGGACAGGTTCTCAGACAACGAACGCACGACCAATCTGAAGGGAAAAGCGGGATCAGTTCAGGATATCGGAACCCCAGAGCTCGGGCATTTCCGCACCGAGGGCCGCGAGCGGGGCGCGCGCCTTGGTCGCGACCTCCGCGACCTCGGACGCCGGCACCGAGCGCCAGGTGATGCCGCCGCCCGCGCCGACCACCGCGCTGTCGGCATCCACGACGATGCTCCGGATCACCATCGCGAGGTCCACCCCGCCGTCGTCTCCGACATAGCCGAAGCAGCCGGCGTAGACGCCGCGCGGCCCGCCTTCGAGAGCCTGCAGCCGGGTCATGGCCGACAGCTTCGGCGCCCCGGTCATGCTGCCGGCGGGGAACGCGGCGTCCAGGAGCGCGCCCGCGGTCGTCCCCGGTGCGGCCGTGCCGCTGACCGTGCTCACCAGCTGGTGCACCGCGGGGTAGCTCTCCACGACCCACAGGCCGTCGACGCGGATCGACCCTGGCACGCACACCTGCGAGAGGTCGTTGCGCATCAGGTCGACGATCATCACGTTCTCCGCGCGCTCCTTGGGGTCCGCGGCGAGCTCTGCGGCGAGCGCGGCGTCGGTCTCCGCATCCCGTCCGCGCGGGCGGGTGCCCTTGATCGGCCTGGTGCGGATGACCCCGCCCGCGGCGTGCAGGAACTGCTCAGGGCTGGCGCTGAGCAGGGCCCGCCCGCCGATGCGCACGAAACCGCCGTGGTGGGCCGGGGTCGCGGAGCGGAGCCGCAGGTACGCGGCCACGGCGTCGTGCGCGCCCGGCACCGTGAAGCGCGTGGTGAGGCAGAGCTGATAGGCGATGCCGGCCCGGATGAGGTCGCGGCAGCGTTCGATGAGCGCGGCGTACTCGTCGGGGGTGTGCCGGGCCCTGGCGCCGGTCCGCTCTCCTGTGAAGGGGGTGACGGATGCCGGGGGCCGCTGCTCGTGCACGGTCCGCTCCCAGGAGTCCAGGTCTTCGTCTCCGGCGAGCGCCCAGGCACGCCCTGTCGCGTGGTCGAAGGCGACGGCGCGCGTCACCCGAAGCCAGGCGCCGCCTTCGGGATCGGCGCCCTCGGCGGTCGGAGCCCCGGCGCGCCGGGCGCCGCTCTCGTAGTCGTACCAGCCGACCCACCCGCCCTGGAACGGCGGGGCGCCGTCGGGTGCCGGCGTCTCGACATCGAGCCTTACGCCGGCGGGGAGCACTGAGCGCTCCCCGGTGCCCACGAAGCTCCAGCCCTCGTCGGCGTCCGCGCCCGCATCCAGCCAGAAGACGTCCTGGGCGACGCCCTCCAGGGCGAGGAAGAGGCCGGCGGGGTCCACTCCGGCGGCGAGGGGGCGGGCGGTCAGGCGGTGCGGCACGTTTCCAGCGTAGGGCCGGGGGCGCGGCGTATCCTCATGGGGTGGATGACCTCCTGCTCTGGCTCCTCGACTTCGTGCAGTCGATCGACCCGGTCACCCGCACGCTCGTCGCCGGCCTCGCCGTGCTCCTGGAGACGAGCATCCTGATCGGGCTCATCGTCCCGGGCGACACCGTCGTGATCGTCGCCGCGGCCGGTGTCGCCAACCTCGTCGAGGGCGTCGCGCTCGGGGTCGCCGTCGTGATCGGCGCGCTCATCGGCGAGAGCATCGGCTTCGCCCTCGGCCGCTGGATCGGGCCGCACCTCCGCCGCTCCTGGATCGGGCGGCGCATCGGCGAGCACAACTGGGTTCGCGCGGAGATCTATCTCCGCCGTCGCGGCGGCTGGGCGATCTTCCTCTCCCGCTTCCTCCCGGTGCTGCACTCCCTCGTCCCGCTGACCGTCGGGATGAGCGGCTTCGGTTATCGCCGTTTCCTCGCATGGACCGCTCCCGCGTGCGTGCTGTGGGCGGCCGCGTACGTCAGCGTCACCTCTCTCGCCGCCGGCGGCTTCCGTCAGCTCGTCGACCAGGTCCACTTCGCCGGTTACGTCTTCGTCGGCGCGATCCTGCTCTTCCTGCTCCTCGTCTTCCTCGGCAAGAGGCTCCTGCACCGGATCGAGGCACGGCACCTGGAATCCCCTGAGGCGGCGGCGGACGCGGACGTGAAAGACTGAGGCAATGGCCTCAGCATCCCCGGCCCCCAGGATCCACTGGTTCGCCCGGCTCGAGCACCGCTTCCACGTGTGGCGCGAGGGTCGAGCGCGCCGTCGCGGACGCACCGCGACGATCCTGCCGTTCCCCGGGTACGGCGGACCGGGCTGGGTGCGCGTCGTCGGCCGCGTGCTCATCGTGCCCCCGCAGCGGCGGACGAGGAACGGCGAGCCGGCGAGCGTGCGGGGCTGGCGCAGCTTCGTCGGGATCCCGGTGAGCTTCGCCACCGTCAGCGTCCGGATCGGGGATGCGGTGCACGAGGTCGTCGCCGATCGCGGCGGCGTGATCGACGCCGTCGTCGACGCCGAGCTGCCACCAGGGTGGCAGACCTTCGAGATCTCCGTGGAGGGACAGGAGCCCGTCGAGGCCTCCGCGTTCATCGTCGCCGAGTCCACCCGCTTCGGCGTGCTGTCCGACGTGGACGACACCGTCATGGTGACGGCGCTCCCCCGGCCCTTCATCGCCGCGTGGAACTCCTTCGTCGTCGACGAGCACGCGCGCCTGCCCGTCCCCGGCATGGCGGTGCTCCTCGATCAGCTGCTGCGTCAGCATCCCGGCGCCCCGATGGTGTACCTCTCCACCGGCGCCTGGAACGTCGCGCCGACCCTGCGCCGCTTCCTCGGACGCCACCTGTTCCCCGCCGGCTCCATGCTCCTCACCGACTGGGGCCCCACGCACGACCGCTGGTTCCGCAGCGGCCGCGAGCACAAGCTCACCAACCTCCGCCGCCTCGCCGCCGAGTTCCCGCACGTCAAGTGGCTCCTCATCGGCGACGACGGCCAGCACGACGAGGCGATCTACTCGGAGTTCATGGACGAGCATCCGGACTCCGTCGCGGGCGTCGCGATCCGACGGCTCCTGCCCGCCGAAGCCGTCCTCGCCGGCGGCCGAGGGGGCGGGGAGCCGCACTCCGAGCACGTCGCCCCCTGGGTGAGCGCGGAGGACGGAGCCGGCCTGCGCGATCTGCTCGGCGAGGCCGGCATCCTGCACTGACGATGTCCCTCCGCAGATCAGAGTGGAGCGCCCGCGCCGAGGCGCACCGTGAACGCGCCGACGCCCTCACCGCGGAGCACCGCGCCCGCGCGGCGCGCGGGGAGAAGCATCCGGTCTGGGACTTCCTGTTCACCTACTACGGGTACAAGCCCGCTCAGCTCGCCCGCTGGCACCCCGGTGCCGGCGTCGAGCTGGAGGACGCTGCGGAGCGGCGGGCCTGGCGCTGGTACTCCCCCGGCTCGACGGCGGACGGCGTCGTCCCCGACGCCGGGCTGTACGCGCGGGAGAAGCCCGAGCTCGCCGCCCTCGTCGAGCGGATGCTGCGCCGCACGGCCTCGCGCCCCGGGCAGTTCGGCTGCTTCGGCCTGCACGAGTGGGCGATGGTCTACCGTGCGGAGGAGCACCGGCATCCGGTGCCGCTGCGGCTGGGCCAGGCGGGCACCGACGCCGTCGTGGAGAGCCACGAGCTGCGCTGCACGCACTTCGACGCCTTCCGGTTCTTCACCCCCGATGCGGTGCCCCGCAACCGCACCGCGCTCACCCGCGACGACCAGCCGCTGCTCGAGCAGCCCGGCTGCCTGCACGCCGGGATGGATCTGTACAAGTGGGCGATGAAGCTCGGCCCGCTCCTCCCCGGCGAGCTGCTGCTGGACGCGTTCGAGCTGGCCCGCGACATCCGCCTGCTCGACATGGAGGCGGCGCCGTACGACCTGGCGGACTGGGGCGTCGTCCCGGTGCCGATCGAGACGCCCGACGGCAAGGCCGAGTACGTGCGCCGGCAGCGCGGCTTCGCGGAGCGCGGCGCGGAGCTGCGGGCACGGATGCTGGACGCCTGGCTGGTCAGCTGAGCTGCAGGCGCAGCGTCATCACGCGGAGGGCGGCCTCCTCCAGCCGCTCAGCAGGCAGCGCACCCGCCTCCACCGCTGCCGCGATCCCGGCGGCGAGGCTCCCGGCCGTCTCGGCCGTCGACCCGAAGACGGTGAGCACGAGATCATTCCCCGCGGCCACCGCGGCGACGGCGTTCGCCACCGGGTCGGCGTAGGCCGAGTCGCCCGACGACGCCAGCATCCCCAGATCGTCGGTGACGGCGACGCCGTCGAACCCGAGCTCCGCCCTGGCGATGTCGTGCCACGACGCCGACAGCGACGCGGGGGCCGGATCGATCGCGGGATAGGCGAGATGCCCGAACATGAGCAGGCGCGCTCCCGCGTCGATTCCCGCGGTGAAGGGCACGGCGTCGGCCTGCCGCCACGCGTCGAGCGTGAGCGCGCTGGAGGGGATGCCGCGGTGGGAGTCGCCGGGCGCGGCGCCGTGCCCGGGGAAGTGCTTGAGCGTCGAGGCCACGAGCATCTCCTGCGCCTCGGTCGCCGCGGCCACCCGCTCGGCGGCGCCGGCCGGCTCGGTGCCGAGGGCGCGGCCGTGGATGAAGGACCCGGGGTCGGCGGAGATGTCGGCGACGGTCCCGAAGTTCACGGTGACGCCCGCGCGGACGAGGAGCTCGGCGCGCGCGGCGAAGGCTGCGGTCGTGTCGGCCGTCGGCAGGCTCTTGAGCACGTCGGCTCCGGGAAGCGTGTCGTCGTTGAGCCGTGTGACGGATCCGCCCTCCTCGTCGATCGCGATCAGCGGAGGCAGCTCCGGATCGACCGCGAGCGCCGCGGTGAGCGCCGGCAGCTCGGCGTCGGTCGCGGGGATGTTGGCCCCCATGAGGAGGAAGCCGCCGAGCCCCTGGGTCATGTAGGCGTTCAGCGCCGACGGATCCGTGCTCGCGATGTGGCCCATCACGATGCTCGCCGCCTGCTCGGAGACGCTCATGCCGCCGACGATCACGGCAGCCCGCTCCTCGACGGTCGGCGGCGCGACCGTGACAGTCGGGGTCGGGCTCGGCGAGGCGGTGACCGCGGGCTCCGGCGCGCAGCCCGCGGCGAGCGCCGCACCGAGGAGCAGCCCGGCTGCGCCCGCCCAGCGGCGGGTGCGGAGTGTTGCGCGCATCGTCACGGCCTCATCGCGGGGTCTGCGCGCTGTCGATCACGAAGGCCTGCGGATGCCCGGGCAGGTAGCGCACGACGACCTGCTCCCCCGAGGGGAGGAAGGCATCACGGTCCGGGTAGACGGCAGGCGTGAAGAAGTTGCTCTCCAGCGTGTACTCGACACCCGTCGTCGTCGTGAACGTGATCCAGTCCCCGTCCTTCGTCGCGGTCGTCGGCTGGCCGTGCTCATGGATGTACGCCCGCGTCACCGGGACGCCGGTGAGGCTGAGGATGCCGATGACGAGGTTCGCGAGCATCACGATGGCGAGCACGCGGAACACGGTGCGCACCACGGCCTGAGGGACGCGCCCGCGGGGGGCGTCTTCGGGGCGCAGAAGGCCCTCGCGCTCGCGGACCCGGCGCAGGGCGCCTCCGGGTGCGGCTCCCGATGCCGACATCGCGAACAGCCCGAACAGCGAGAACGCCGAGATGAAGACCATGGCGTACCCGTGGGAAGCGGGGAAGTTGATCAGCCAGATGAGCGTGTCGAGGGGGTTCACCGGCCCGCCTCCTTCTCGATCGTGACGGCGACGGTGTGCGGATCCTCCCTGCGGTAGTACGCCCACACGGGCGCTCCCACCTGCAGCCGCGAGATCGCCTCCGGATACACGAAGACCGTGGTGTCGGCCTCCCACGTGGAGGCGCCCTCCGGAGCCATCAGCACCTTCAGCGCGAGCTCGCTCTGCCCTTCACGCCGGCGACCCGTCGGGCGCACCTCCAGGACGGATGCCGGCACCGCAGTCCCGGTGGTGCGGGCCCGCACCTGACTCGGGTCGATGAGGCCGCGCTCGATGCGCCACTGCAGCACCGCCTCGCGGACGGCGGGATCCGTGATGTCGGCGAGCTCCACGGTGTCCTGATCTGTGAGGCTGTACCGCACCGGGACCGGGACTCCCGGCTGCAGGGCGGCGAAGTCGCTCGCATCCACCAGCATCCGCAGCTGCCCGATGAACTCGTCGCCGGATCCCGGGGTCACCCGGACGAAGATGTCGTACTGCGGCACGTCGTTGACGGTCAGACCGGTGCGGGCGATCTCCACGATCCGGCCGACGCCGGTCTTCACGTCGCCGCGGACCTTCTTGCGCCGTCCGAGGCCCGCCATGGTGCCGCCGAAGGTGAGGATGAGTCCCCACGCGACGCCGATGATGATGGGGCCGCCGAGGGTGTCCTCCCCCGCGAACGGCAGGATGGAGTGCCTCTGGTCCACACCGAACAGCCCCTCGCCGGTCCAGATGAGGAGCCAGGCCGAGAGCAGCAGCCAGATGATCAGGATGGCGATGCGGAGCATGCCCTCAGCGTAGCGACGACGCCGGTTCGGGCGCCGCTCAGCCTGCCGCCGCGGAGATGGCCGCCGCGGGCACCGGGGCTTCGTGGATCCGGGAGAGGGCGCGCTGCACGCCCTTCGCGGCCGTGCGGCCTGCGCGGTTGGCGCCGATGGTGCTCGCCGACGGCCCGTACCCCACGAGCTGGATGCGCGGATCGGCGACCGCGGTCGTCCCACGGCCGTTGCGGTCGAGCTGGATGCCGCCCGCTGCGCTGCGCAGGCGCAGGGGCGCGAGATGGCTGATCGCCGGCCGGAACCCGGTCGCCCAGAGGATCACGTCGACGCGCTCGAACGTGCCGTCCTTCCAGCGCACGCCATCCGGCTCGATGCGTTCGAACATCGGGCGCCGGGCCGCGTAGGCGCCCAGCCGCTCCGCTTCCCGCTCCTGGGGGCGCAACATGAGGCCGGTCACGCTGACGACGCTCTCCGGCGGGAGCCCAAGGGCGACGCGCTGCTCCACGAGCGCCACGGCTGCGGCCCCTGCCTCCGGGGTGAAGTCATCGGTGCGCCACACCGGCTCGCGGCGGGTGACCCAGATCGTGTCGGTGAGCGGGGCGAGGGCGCCGAGGAACTGCACGGCCGAGGCGCCGCCGCCGACCACGAGCACGCGCTTGCCGATGAAGTGCTCCGGGCCCGGGTAGTCGACGGTGTGCAGCTGCTCGCCGAGGAACGTCTCCATGCCCGGGTAGTGCGGCAGGAACGGATGCGTCCACGTCCCGGTCGCGTTCACCAGGGTGCGGGTGCGCCACTGGCGCTCACCGCCGTGGACGACGAGCACTCCCTCCTCGTCGTCCACGCGATCGACGCGCACCGGCCGGATCACCGGGAGCGCGTGCGCGCGCTCGTAGGCGGCGAAGTACTCGGGCACCGCCGCGTTGGCCCGCCGCCCGTCGCGGGGCGGAGGCGTGTCGCCCGGCAGCTCCGCGACGCCGTGGACGTCGCGCATGGTGAGCGCATCCCAGCGGTGGCGCCAGGCGCCTCCCGGTTCCTCATCGGCGTCCAGGACGACATGGCGGATGCCGAGCCTTGTCAGGTGATACGAGGCCGACAGTCCGGCCTGACCCGCGCCGATCACGATGCTGTCGAGGATGCTCACGCTGAATGGGAACGCCTCGGGCGCCCGGCTTGTTCCGGGGAGGTCAGAGGGCGATCTCGTAGTGCGTGAAGCCGGTGTGCGTCGCCACCCGGTCGTACAGGGCGCGAGCGGTCGCGTTCCCCTCCTGGGTGAGCCAGTACAGCTTGTCGCTGCCGTGCTCCGCCGCCCAGTCCCTGACGTGCGCGATGAGCGCGCGCCCCACTCCTCCGCCGCGGACGCCCGGCGCGACGAAGAGGTCCTCCAGGTAGCAGTAGTCGGTCGGACTCCACGTGCTCGCGTGCGTGAGCCAGTGGACGAGGCCGATCGCACGTCCCTCGTCGTCGCGGGCGATCGCCCCGTGCACGCCGTCGCCCTCCGTGATGCGGCGGAACGTGCGCGCCGTCACCGCCGCAGGCACCTCGGATTCGTAGAACCTCAGGTAGCCGTCCCAGAGGGCCGTCCACTCCTCGAAGTCCTCGGCCCGGATCGCGTGGATGCTCGTCATCCCGTCAGCCTAGGACGCGACGCGCCCGGGTTGCGCGGCCGAATTGGCGGTCCGCCCGGAACGTGTTGTATTCTTTTCGAGTTGCCCCGGGCTTCTACGGGGCGGCTTCTGGGCCTGTGGCGCAGCTGGTAGCGCACCTGCATGGCATGCAGGGGGTCAGGGGTTCGAGTCCCCTCAGGTCCACCAGAGAATCCCGCGAGAGATCGCGGGATTTCTTCGTTTCCGGACCGTTTCCGCCGCCGTACAGATCATCCGGAGTTCCGCGGTCTCCGCGCGAAGTGTGCGGACTCTGCCGCCTGCGCGTCGATCAGGCCGAGAACCGCGGATCGCCTCCCCCGCGCGGATGCTACGGTTCCAGGTACCCGCTGACGTCCCGTGCGGACGAGCACGACGACGCCGTCGCCCCGAAGGAGCAGAATGTCCACGTACCGTGTCCAGAATCCCGCCACCGGCGAGGTCATCGAGACCTTCGACACGGCGACCGACGCGCAGATCGAGGAGGCCCTGGCGAAGGCGCACACGGCGCACCTGGAATGGCGGGAGCGCAGCGTGCAGGAGCGTGCCGCTGTCGTCCATCGTGTCGCGGAGATCTTCGCCGAGCGTCGGGAGGAGCTCGCCGGCATCATCTCGCTCGAGATGGGCAAGTCGCACGCGGAGTCCCTCGACGAGGTCGATTTCGCGACCTCGATCATCGACTATTACGCGGCGCACGGACCGAGCCTCATCACCGATCATGAGATCCCCAGCACCATCCCGGGCAAGGCGATCATCGAGCGCCGTCCGATCGGAGCCCTCCTCGGCGTGATGCCGTGGAACTTCCCGTACTACCAGGTCGCCCGGTTCGCCGCGCCGAACCTCCTGCTGGGCAACACGATCCTGCTGAAGCACGCCGACATCTGCGCCCGGTCCTCCCTCACCGTCCAGGAGATCATGGAGCAGGCCGGCGTCCCGGTGGGCGGCTACGCGAACGTGTTCGCCTCTCACGACCAGATCGCGACCATGATCGCCGACCAGCGCGTCCAGGGCGTCTCGCTCACCGGATCGGAGCGGGCCGGTGCCATCATCGGGGAGCAGGCGGGCCGGCACCTGAAGAAATGCGTGCTCGAGCTCGGCGGCATCGACCCGATGGTCGTGCTCGACTCCGACGACGTCGCAGCGGTGGCCAAGGCGGCCTGGGACTTCCGCGTCTACAACGGCGGCCAGGTCTGCAACTCGAACAAGCGGATGATCGTGATGGACGACATCTACGACGAGTTCGTCAGCGAGCTGAAGAAGCTCGCCGACGGCCTGACGCCGGGAGACCCCGCCGGTCTGCCGGAGGGATCGTACGGGCCGCTGTCGACCCGCGCGGCCGCTGAGACCGTGCACGCCCAGGTACAGAAGGCGATCGCGGAGGGAGCGACCCTGGAGGCAGGCGGAGTGCTGTCGGACGGACCCGGCGCGTACTACTCCCCCGCCGTGCTGACCGGGGTCCCGCGGGATTCGGCCTCGTATCGCGAGGAGATCTTCGGGCCGGTCGCGACCGTGTACCGCGTGCACAGCGACGAGGAGGCGCTCGAGCTGGCGAACGACTGCGACCTGGGCCTCGGCGGTTCGGTGTTCTCCACCGACACGGCGCGTGCTGCTCGCGTCGCCTCCCGCCTCGAGGTCGGCATGACGCACGTGAACATCATCGCCGCGGAGGCGGCCGAACTGCCGTTCGGCGGCGTCAAGCGCTCCGGCTTCGGGCGCGAGATGGGCCCCGTGGGCATCGACGAGTTCGTGAACAAGCGCCTGTCCTTCATCGCGGAGTAGCCGGGGAAGCCGGCCGGCGGGCTGCCTCGCGGTGATGGCGGGCGGCGACTAGCGCGCGACGAGTCACAGGTCAACCCGCTCCTGCGCTGCCCGGCGCGGCGCTAGCGTGAGCATCCCGAACGAGAGGATGCGATCATGTCCACCCCATTTCCCCCTGTGGTCCCCTTTCCCGACGACGACGACGCGCGCGACGACGACGTCCCGACCAGGGAGGTCGACGGCGAGGAAGTCCTCGATGAGGACGTCGACGACGCCCTGATCGACAGCGCCGCGGCCGATCGCCTGGCCGCCGGCGCCGACGACATGGACGACGATGACGACGACCTCTACGACGATGACGACGACCTCCTCGACGATGAGACCGACGACGTCGGTGACGGCGAACTCGACGACGAGATCCTCGAGGACGACGACGACGAACGCTGAGGGGCCGCGCATGAGCAGGCCGTGGCGACGACTGGTGAACCCCGATCGCGCGGAGCTGATCGCGCTGCGGGAGGAGTTCGGCCTGCATCCGCTGATCGTCGACGACCTGCTCGAGGGGCGCCAGCAGCCCAAGGCCGAGAGCCTGGACAGGCACCTCTGCCTGTCGATCTGGGACGTGGATCGCAGCGGCCCCGATCCGGCGACCACCGACACGGACATCGCACTGATCCTCACCGAATCCGAGCTGATCCTCGTCCAGCGCGGCGATGAGACCGAGCTGCGGGATCTGGACGCCGTGCTGTCCGCCGCGGGGGCGCTGAAGGTCGATTCGCCGATCACCGCGGCACATCGGGTGCTCGACGCGGTCGTCCACGACTACGTGGAGCTCGGCGCGCAGGTGGAGCGCGACCTGGACGAACTGGAGGCGGAGGTCTTCGACCGCCGCGTCCACGAGGACTACCAGCACATCTACCGGCTGCGTCAGCGGATCGGCCGGATCGATCGCGCCGTCTCCGGTCTGGCCGAAGCGCTGCAGGACGCGCGCCCGCAGATCGAGGCCCTGACGGCCGGCCGGCCCGACCTGCGGCCGTACTTCTCCCATCTCGAGCTGGACGCCCGGGGCGTCGCACGGCTCGCTGCGACGGAGCACGCCTCGCTGGACGCTGTCGTGTCCAGCCACGAGAGCAATGTCGCGACGCGGCAGAACCAGGACATGCGCACCATCTCGGCGTTCGCCGCGCTGCTCGCCATCCCGACCGTGATCGCCGGCGTGTACGGCATGAACTTCAAGACCCTGCCGCCCTTCCAGTGGGAGTACGGCTGGATCATCGTCGGCGCAGGGATGCTGGTCCTCGACATCGCCACCGTCATCGCGTTCCGCCGCCGCGGATGGCTCGGGGGTGCACAGCAGAGGCGTCACGACGACGACGCGTCGTGACGCCTCCGTCCCGGCTGCGCGGAGGCCGGCCGCTCAGCCGGCGAGTTCGCGCAGGCGGCTGAGCAGCTCCTCGCTGGTGTGCACCTCCTGGTCCAGGTTCTCCTGGAGCAGCCGCGCGGCCTCGGCATCCTTCGCGCCCACCGCGAGGATGAGTGCCTGGTACGCGGAGATCTCGTAGTGCTCGTTTCCGAGCGCGGCGGAGAGCGCCACCTGGTCGTGCAGCTTCGCAGTCGACCTGGCCAGCGTGGACTTGGCCTGCTTCGAGATCCCCTTCGTGCTCGGTGACGGCGCGGTCGACTCCGGGATCTCGAGCAGTCCGAAGACGGTGCGCAGGTTCTCGATCTGCTGCTTCGTCTCATCGGCGTGGTGGCGGAACAGCTTCTTGATGTCGGCCGCGCGTGCCGCCTGCGCCAGTTCTGTCACGGCGGCGAGCGAGTCGTCCTCCATCGTCATCGCGGTGCGCAGCTGGAAGCGGAGCAGGTCCTGCGGGCTCTCGAGCGTGTTCTGAGACATCGGTGGTCCTTTCGTCGGTCAGGCCACCGTACGGAGCATCTCCGCCCTCGACGAGAGGGTTGCGCAGGACCCCTCCGAACCACTAAGTGGCCATCAGCGGCGGAAGGTGCGGGATCGCGACGGGGCGCGTGGCCCGGCTGACGCCCTGCGTCCGCTCGACGTCCTCGAGCACCTCGAACGGGGTCATGTAGCGGCTGGCGAGCGGCAGATCCCGCAGCCACACCACCTCGACCTCGGTCGGATCGAACTCGTACACGCAGGCGACGACGTGCCGCGGATCGTCAGAACCGAACTTGAGGTCGTTGATCACCCACTCCGACGGCGTGATGCGACGAAGCACGAAGCGCGGATCCGGATCTCCAGACATGTGACAGCCCTCCAAGGTCTCTCCTTCGGAGAGCATCCGCTGAACGGGCATTCCGCGGAAGACCCTTGACAGGCCGGGCCGGCTGCGTCATGCGCGCACGCGCGGCGGGAGCGGTCAGCGTCCGGGGCGGACGGTGAGATCCGTGAGGTGCGCGTCGGCGGGCAGGTCCAGGGCGGTCAGGATGGTCGCGGCGACCGACGCCGGGTCGATGTACCGGTCGGGGTCGTAGGGGCGCCCCTCCTGCTGGTGCACGCGCTCCTGCATGGGCGTCGCGGTGCGCCCGGGATAGATGGACGTCACCTTGATGCCGTGCTCGGCCTCCTCGGCCCGGAGCGCGTCGGCGAGCGCCCTGAGGCCGTGCTTGGACGCCGCATACGCCGACCAGCCTGCGTGGGCGGTGAGACCGGCCCCGGAGTTCACGAAGACGATCCGGCCGCGGGACACCCGCAGCTGCGGCAGCATCAGCCGGGTGAGCTCGGCGGGCCCGACGAGGTTGACGGCCAGCTGCCGCTCCCACAGGGCCGCGGGGAGATCGGCGACCGGACCGAGGTCGATCACTCCCGCGACATGAACGAGCGAGTCGATCCGCTCGGGCAGCCGCTGCTTCGACAGCGCCCAGGAGAGCCGCCCCGGCTGCGACAGGTCGCCGACGAGCGTCTCGGCCCCCGGCAGGGCCGCGGCGATCTCCTTCGCCCTGCCGATGTCGCGGACGAGCAGCACGACCTCGTCACCGCGGTCCAGCAGACGGCGCGCCAGGACGGCGCCGATCCCGGATCCGGCGCCGGTGATCAGATGGACGGCCATCTCAGGGACGGTCGGCTGCGTGCTCTGGCAGGTCGAACGGCACCACAGGGCAGTCCTTCCACAGGCGCTCCAGCCCGTAGTAGACGCGCTCCTCCTGGTGGAAGACGTGCACGATGAGGTCGCCGAAGTCGAGGAGCACCCAGCGGGCCTCCGCACGACCCTCGCGGCGCACGCGCTTGTGACCGGCCTCGATCAGCTTGTCCTCGACCTCGTCGGCGATCGCGGCGACATTGCGCTCGCTGTTCCCGGTGACGAGGAGGAAGATGTCCACGAGCGGCAGGGGCTCGGAGACGTTGAGGGCGACGAGATCCTCGCCGCCCTTGGAGGCGGCGGCGTCGACTGCGATCTGCAGCATCTCTTCGGCGGTTTCAGGTGACTGCATCAGAACACATTCGTTGTGAAGGCGATGACGACGGCGACGACCACCGCGAGGGCGAGACCGCCCGCCACGATCGCGAGGGTGAGCATGAGCTTGTTGCCCTTTTCGGGCGCCGGCGGACGGATGACCTCGCCCGCCGGTTTGATCGTGCTGACCGCCGAGCTGGCGGCGATCGGCGTGGGAGAGGATGCCGGGGGCAGCTCGCCGTCGATGAGCACGGCGTCCACCTCCTTGCCGTCGGCCGTGCCGTGCGCGTGCCCCTGCGAACCGATCCCCTGCGGGAGCTCATACGAGCCGGTCACCAGGATCTCGCCGGTGGAGGCGACGGGACCGGAGAGCGATCCCTCGCCCGGGGACGGGTTGAAGATCAGCGTGTTGGGCGCGAGGCTCTGCGACCCGGTGGTGTCGCCCGTCGTCAGCAGCTCGTCGAAGGACGGGGCCAGAGGCTTCTGCTGCTCGGGCGCTCCACCGAGGACGCCGCTGCCGAAGGCGGAGCTGACCGTGGGGCGGTCGTCGCCGATCACGTCGCCGCCGTCGGCCTCGTGGACGTCGGCGAGGACGTCGTCGACGTCAAGCTCGTGCTCGTCCCCCTCCTCAGGGACGACCTCGATGCCGAGGGCGGCCACGGCGTCGGCCGCGTCGTCGTGCGCCCCTTCGTCGCCGTCGCGCTCAGACGCGGCGGAGACCGGCTCGATGAGCGGGACCTCGCCCACCGTGTCGACGGAGGCCGCCGCACTCACCGGCACGACGTCGACCTGCTCGTCGGCATCGTCGTCGAGATCCGCATCCTCCGCGGGCGTGGGCGCCGGCGTCGCGAACACCGGGACGGCGGAGACGATGTCCGGGGTGGCGTCCTCGGTCGCAGCGGGCGCGGCCGGAGTCGCGGCCGAGACCTCCGGCGCATCTTCCTGCTGCTCGTCCTCGACGCCGACCACGGGCACGGACGCCGTCTTGATCCGCTCCTGCTCGCGCGCCTGGCGGCGGGTCAGCGGCGCAGACCCCAGGTCCACGTCGGCGTCGGCGACAGGGGCGGGCGGGACCTCGACGGGCTCGGCGGCACGGGGCAGCGGTGCGGCCGGAGGAGCGGATGCCGCTGCTGCGGCCTCCTCGGCCGTGATGACCGGCGTGGACCCGGTCAGCCGGATCTCCCGCAGCTGCTTTCGCGTCAGCGGGCCCTTCTCCTGCTGATCCGATGTACTCATGCCTTGCTCCGATACAGATGATGCTTCGCGATGTATTGAACGACCCCGTCGGGAACGAGATACCAGA
Source organism: Microbacterium hydrocarbonoxydans (assembly GCF_011752045.1). Lineage (GTDB taxonomy): Bacteria > Actinomycetota > Actinomycetes > Actinomycetales > Microbacteriaceae > Microbacterium. The sequence goes on along the minus strand of NZ_JAAKXW010000001.1, from coordinate 183,576 downwards.
CCGGCTCGCCATCGTGCACCCGCTCACGGCAGTCCGTCGACGAGATCGACAGCGCCGGCACCTCCAGCTGGCTGACGTCGCCGGGCGGCAGTCCGTCCGTGCTCAGGACATGTCCTGGGCGGGACACCGCGACGAAGTGAGCCAGCTCCCACAACTCATCATGGTCCCTCCAACTGAGAATTTGCGCTACGGCATCCGCTCCGGTGATGAAGAACAGCTCGGCGTCGGGACGATCGCGCTTGAGGTCCCTGAGGGTGTCGATCGTGTAAGTCGGGCCCTCGCGGTCGATGTCGACGCGGCTGACCGTGAACTGCGGGTTGGATGCCGTCGCGATCACGGTCATCAGGTAGCGATGCTCGCTGGGTGAGACGCCGGACTTCTGCCAGGGGCGCCCTGTGGGGACGAAGACGACCTCGTCGAGGCCGAAGGAGTGCGCGACCTCGCTGGCGGCGACCAGGTGTCCATGATGGATCGGGTCAAACGTCCCGCCCATCACGCCGATGCGCGGGGCACGCGAGGCGGTGGCAGTCATAGGGGCCTAGTGGCCGTGTCCCGCCTCGTGGCCGTCCTTGCCGTGCTTCGCGGCCCAGGCCTCGGCCTTGGCCGAATGACGGTTGGCGACGTTCTTGTAGGACAGGGTCACCAGAGCCAGGAACGTGAACACGATCGCGGCGACGACCCCGAAGATCAGCGTGTCGAGCGCGACGTTGCCGTGGTGCTCGGTTTCGGCGGCGGCCATCGCGATCTGTGCGACGAGGTTCATCCTGACTCCGTTTCGTGACGTGCTGTTCGGGTCGTGCTCCGCCCCTCCGAGGGCACGGGCGGTACAGCGCCCCCTAGTCTAGCCCTCAGCCGCGCGTCTGCCCCGATCCACGCGCGAGCCACTTCGTGCTGGTCAGCTCGGCGAGCCCCATCGGGCCGCGGGTGTGCAGCTTCTGGGTGGAGATGCCCACTTCCGCGCCGAAGCCGAACTCGGCGCCGTCGGTGAAGCGGGTGGAGGCGTTGGCCATCACGACGGCGGAGTCGACCTCCGCGAGGAAGCGCTCCGCGTTGCGCGAGTCGGTCGTGACGATGGACTCGGTGTGGCCCGTGCTGTAGCGGCGGATGTGCTCGAGAGCCTCGTCGAGCGAGTCGACGACCTTCATCGCGATGTCGAGGCTCAAGTACTCGGTGGCCCAGTCCTCCTCGGTGGCCGGGATCACGTTCGAGACCATGCCCGCGACGATGTCGTCGCCGTGGATGGCGACCCCCTCGCTCTGCAGCGCGCTGGCCACGAGCGGGACGAGTCGCGGTGCGGCCTGGCGGTGCACCAGCACGGTCTCGACCGCGTTGCAGACGCTGGGGCGCTGGACCTTCGCGTTGACGACGATGTCGCGCGCCCAGTCGTCGGGGGCGCTCTCGTCGAGGAGGATGTGCACGTTGCCTGCGCCGGTCTCGATGACGGGGACGGTCGACTCCGTGACGACGGTCTCGATGAGACCCGCGCTCCCCCGCGGCACCAGAACGTCGATGAAGCCGCGCCCGTGCATGAGGGCCTTCGCCCCGTCGCGGCCGAAGTCGTCGACGGTCTGGATCGCCTCGGCGGTCACGCCGGCGCCTTCCAGCGCGGCGCGCATGACCTCGACGAGCACCGTGTTCGAGTCGCGGGCGGCGCTGCCCCCGCGGAGGACGACGGCGTTGCCGGAGCGCAGCGCGAGAGCGGCGATGTCCACCGTGACGTTCGGACGCGCCTCGTAGATCGCGCCGACCACGCCGAACGGGACGCGCACCTGCTCGAGGGCCACGCCGTTCGGCATCCGGTGCCCGCCGACGACCCGGCCGACCGGATCGGGCAGGGCCGCGACCTCGCGGACGGCGGAGGCGAGCGCGGCGACCCGCTTCTCGTCCAGGCGGAGCCGGTCGATCAGGGAGTCGCCGATGCCCTCTTCGCGACCCCGCTCGACGTCCCTGCCGTTGGCCTCGATGATGCGCGCGGCGTTCTGCTCGAGGGCGACGGCGATCGCCTCCAGTGCGCGGGCCTTGTCGTCGCTGGTGAGCGCGGCGGTGGCACGGGAGGCCTCCTTGGCGCGCTCGAGGCGCACCTGCGGGGTCTGGTCGGTCATCCGCCCAGTCTAGGAGAGCGCCGGTTCGAACCAGGTTCCTATTTCAGCCCCCGCGAGGGCCTTGTCGACGAGGTCGGCGCTGGTGACCAGCACCCCGATCCCGGATGCGGCGGCGAGGCGGGCCGCGGAGACCTTGGTGGCCGCTCCCCCTGTGCCCACGCTGTTCACGACGGTCGAGCCGAACTCGAGGCCGGAGAGGTCGGCGTCCGGCGCGACGACGTCGATCGGCTTCGCATCGGGATCCGTCGGCGGCTTCGTGTAGAGCGACTCGATGTCGCTGAGCAGGATCAGCGCGTCGGCCTGGATCAGCTGGGCGACGAGCGCGCCGAGGCGGTCGTTGTCACCGAAGCGGATCTCCTGCGTGGCCACCGTGTCGTTCTCGTTGACGATGGGCAGGATGCGCAGGCCCAGCAGCCGCTCCATCGCGCGTCGCGCGTTCGAGCGGGAGGTCGGGTTCTCCAGGTCGCCGGTGGTGAGCAGCACCTGTCCCGCGACGATGTCGAACGGATGCAGCGCCTCCTGGTAGCGGTACACGAGCACGTTCTGCCCGACCGCGGCCGCCGCCTGCTGCGTGGCGAGGTCCGTCGGCCGCGCGTCGAGGCGCAGGTACGGGATGCCGGTGGCGATCGCTCCGGAGGACACGAGCACCACCTCGGCACCGCGGGCGTGCGCGGCGGCCAGCGCCTCGACGAGCACCGGGATCCTCCAGGAGGACTCGCCGCTGATCGAGGAGGACCCGACCTTCACGACGATGCGCGCCGCGGTGGCGAGGTCGGCCCTGGTCCGGGCGGTCACTCCACGTCCTCGCGGGCGGTGGCGAGGCGACGGGCCTCGGCCTCGGCGCGCTCGGCGGCCTTGGCATCCATCCGCTCGTAGTACTGCTCGCGTCGCTCGGACGTCGTCCGGCGGGAGCTGGGGGCGAGACGAGGGTCGGTGCCTCGCGGCGCCGTCATCAGCTCGGCAGCGGACGTCATCGTCGGCTCCCAGTCGAAGACGATGCTGTCGCCCTCGCCGATCACGACGGTCGACCCCTGCACGGCGCCCAGGCGGAACAGCTCGTCCTCGACGCCCAGCTTCTCCAGCCGGTCAGCGAGGTAGCCGACGGCCTCTTCGTTCTGGAAGTCGGTCTGCTGCACCCAGCGCACCGGCTTCTCGCCGATGATGCGGTAGACGTTGCCGTAGGTGCCGCCCTCGACGCGGATCGTGAAGTCCTTCTTCGACCCTTTCGGGCGGATCACCACGCGCTCGCGGGGCACCTCGACGGCCGCCTCCGCACGGTGCTTCTCGACGAGCTCGCCGAGAGCGAAGGTCAGCGGACGGAGTCCCTCGTGCGAGACGGTGGAGATCTCGAAGACGCGGAAGCCGCGCGCCTCGAGGTCGGGACGCACCAGCTCGGCCAGGTCGCGCGCCTCGGGCACGTCGACCTTGTTCAGGGCGATCAGCTGGGGACGCTCGAGCAGCGGCGTCTGCCCCTCCGGAACCTCGTACGCGGCGAGCTCGGCGAGGATGACGTCGAGGTCGGAGATCGGGTCGCGCCCCGGCTCGAGCGTGGCGCAGTCGAGGACGTGCAGCAGGGCGGAGCAGCGCTCGACGTGCCGGAGGAACTCGAGGCCGAGCCCGCGCCCCTCGCTGGCGCCCTCGATGAGGCCGGGCACGTCGGCGACCGTGTAGCGGAAATCGCCCTGCTGGACGACGCCGAGGTTGGGGTGCAGCGTGGTGAACGGGTAGTCGGCGATCTTCGGCCGCGCCGCCGAGATCGCGCCGATCAGGCTCGACTTGCCGGCGGACGGGTAGCCGACCAGGGCGACGTCGGCGACGGTCTTCAGCTCGAGGACGACGTCGCCTTCGAATCCGGGGGTGCCGAGCAGCGCGAAGCCCGGCGCCTTGCGCTTGGGCGTCGCGAGTGCGGCATTGCCCAGTCCGCCCTGCCCGCCCTGGGCGACGACGAACCGCTCGCCCGGGATGATCATGTCGATGAGCACCTCGCCGGCGGGGTTCTTCACGACGGTGCCGACAGGGACCGGCAGCTCGAGCGTCTCGCCCTGGAAGCCGGCGCGGTGATCGCCCATGCCGGGGCCGCCGTTGCCGGAGGATCGATGCGGCGAGTGGTGGTACGACAGGAGCGTGCCGGTCTGCGGGTCGGCGACGAGAACGATGTCTCCGCCGTCTCCGCCGTTGCCGCCGTCAGGGCCGCCGAGCGGCTTGAACTTCTCGCGGTGCACGGAGACACAGCCGTTGCCGCCCTTGCCCGCGCGCAGGTGCAGCGTCACGGTGTCGACGAAGGTGACCATGTCTCTCCTCAAAAAAGAATTCGGGACGGGCCGAAGCCCGCCCCGAATCGGATGTCTGCTGTCGCGCTGAGATCACTCAGCAGCGGCGACGATGTTGACGACCTTGCGGCCGCCCTTCGCGCCGAACTGCACCGCACCGGCGGCCAGGGCGAACAGCGTGTCGTCGCCACCGCGGCCGACGTTCACGCCGGGGTGGAAGTGCGTGCCGCGCTGGCGGACGATGATCTCGCCGGCGAGGACCTGCTGACCGCCGAAGCGCTTGACGCCCAGTCGCTGTGCGTTGGAGTCACGACCGTTGCGGGTGGAGCTTGCGCCCTTTTTGTGTGCCATGTCCTGGTCTCCTCGGTCTTACTTGATGCCGGTGATCTTGACGCGCGTGAGCTCCTGACGGTGGCCCTGGCGCTTCTTGTAGCCGGTCTTGTTCTTGTACTTCTGGATGACGATCTTCGGGCCGCGGAGGTTGCCGAGAACCTCAGCCGTGACCTTGACCTTCGCGAGCGTGTCAGCGTCGGTGGTCACCGTGGCGCCGTCGACGAGCAGCACGGCGGGCAGCTCGATCTTCTCGCCCTGGGCAGCCTGAACACGGTCGAGCTGAACGATCGTGCCGACCTCGACCTTCTCCTGCCGCCCACCGGCGCGCACTACTGCGTAAACCACTTCATACCTGTTTCGTTGGGGAGCACGGGGCTCCGAGAATCTCACGGGAAGACTGTTGCTTGCATGCGTCGCGGGGCGACGGGTGCGAAGGCAAGACTCTCCGCTTCGGCCGTCGAGGACGACGCGGCTTACGCACCAAGGGACTACTTTACCGGATGCCGGACACTGTCGCAAAACGTGCCGGCGGGTGTGTCCGGTTCTAGGCTGGCGTCATGACCGTCCTCGTCGATGACCCGCTCTGGCCCGCCCACGGTCGCCTGTGGGCCCATCTGGTGAGCGACGAGAGCCTGGACGAGCTGCACGCCTTCGCCAGATCGCAGGACCTGCCGGCGCGCGGCTTCGACCGCGACCACTACGACGTGCCGGAGGAGATCATCCCCCGGCTCGTCGCCGCCGGCGCGCACCACGTCCCCGGCAAGGAGCTGGTGCGCCGGCTGATCGCGTCAGGACTGCGCGTCCCCGCCCGCGACCGGCGCGCCGGTCGCTGAGCTCGCCGACGCGTCCGAGTTCACGGAGATCGGCGTTCCGGTCAGCGCCGCGGTCGTGACACGGCGGCGCCCGCGCCCCTGCCCCGGAGCCTTCGGCTCGGGCAGCGCGTCGAGCACCGAGTCGAGCAGCTGCTCCGCGGGGCTCTTCGGGCCCTTGCGGTCCGAGCTGCGCTTCTTCCGCGGCTTCTTCGGGCGCTCGGTGGCGACGACGGCCTCGGGCGCAGGCGCCACGGCATCCGTCGGCCCCTCCGCGCTCGGGGAGAGCGTCGATGCGGCGATCTGCGCGAGAGCCGACTTGGCTCCTTCCGGGATGCTGTGGGTGGCCCCGGCCGCCGGAGCCGCGCTCTGGCTCTGGCCGTTGCCGCCGCGCTGACGACGGCTGGGCTGGGAGTTCCCGTTGGAGCTCGCCCGGTGCTTCACGACGGGGTCGTGGTGCACGATGACGCCGCGGCCGGCGCAGACCTCGCACGCCTCGCTGAAGGTCTCCAGCAGGCCGAGGCCGAGCTTCTTTCGCGTCATCTGCACGAGGCCGAGCGAGGTGACCTCGGCGACCTGGTGCTTCGTGCGGTCGCGGCTGAGGCACTCGATGAGGCGGCGCAGCACGAGGTCGCGGTTCGACTCGAGCACCATGTCGATGAAGTCGACGACGATGATGCCTCCGATGTCGCGCAGTCGGAGCTGGCGCACGATCTCCTCGGCCGCCTCGAGGTTGTTCTTGGTGACGGTCTCCTCGAGGTTGCCGCCGGAGCCGACGAACTTGCCGGTGTTGACGTCGACGACGGTCATCGCCTCGGTGCGGTCGATGACCAGCGAGCCGCCGGAGGGCAGCCACACCTTGCGGTCGAGGGCCTTCTCGATCTGCTCGGTGATGCGGAACGCGTCGAACGGGTCGATCTCGTCCTCGTAGGACTCGACGCGCTCGAGCAGGTCGGGCGCGACGCTCTCCAGGTAGGCGCGGATCGTGCGCTGCGCGTCCTCGCCCTGGATGAGCATCTTCGTGAAGTCCTCGTTGAAGACGTCGCGGACGATCTTCACGAGCAGATCGGGCTCGGCGTGCAGCAGCGCGGGCGCCTGCTGGCTCTCGACCTGCTTCTGGATGTGCTCCCACTGAGTGGTGAGGCGCTGCACGTCGCGCGTCAGCTGCTCCTCGGTGGCCCCCTCGGCCGCGGTGCGGACGATCACGCCGGAGGACTCGGGAAGGACTTCCTTGAGGATGCGCTTGAGGCGCGCCCGCTCGTTGTCGGGGAGCTTGCGGCTGATGCCGTTCATCGACCCGCCGGGCACGTACACGAGGTAGCGGCCGGGGAGGGAGATCTGGCTCGTCAGGCGGGCGCCCTTGTGGCCGACCGGGTCCTTGGTGACCTGCACGAGGACGCGGTCGCCCGGCTTGAGCGCGAGCTCGATGCGACGCGGCTGGTTGCCGGTCTCGACGCCGTCCCAGTCGACCTCGCCGGAGTAGAGCACGGCGTTGCGGCCACGGCCGATGTCGACGAAGGCGGCCTCCATGCTGGGCAGCACGTTCTGCACGCGCCCGAGGTACACGTTGCCGATGAGCGACGCGTCCTGGTTGCGGGCGACGTAGTGCTCGACGAGCACGCCGTCCTCGAGGACGCCGATCTGGGTGCGACCGTTCTTGGAGCGGACGACCATCATGCGGTCGACCGACTCGCGGCGGGCGAGGAATTCGGCCTCGGTGACGACGGGGCGGCGGCGGCCGGCGTCGCGGCCATCACGGCGGCGCTGCTTCTTGGCCTCGAGACGCGTCGAGCCCTTGATCGCCTTCGGCTCGGTGATGTACTCGACGACGCGCTGGCGCTGTCGCGGCTCGGAGCGCTCGTCTCCGTCGTCGGAGCCTCCACGGCGACGACGGCCACGGCGCGCGGAGCCCGGCTCGTCGAGATCGCGGGAGCCCTCCCGGTCGGCGATGCGGTCGAAGATCCGCTCGCGCCCCTGGCGGGCCGGGAGCGGAACGATCTCCGGCGCGTAGAAGTGCAGCTGCGTGGACACCTTCGAGACGAAGACCTCGGGGAGCAGGCCGAGCGACACGGCGGTCACCGGGGCCGGGGCCTCGGGAGTCGCAGGCTCCTCGACGGCGGGCTGCTCAGCGGCAGGGACCGCCTCAGCGGGGACATCCTCGGCCGGGGTCGCCTCGGCGCTCGAAGCCTCGTCAGCGGCGGGAGCTTCGTCAGCGGCGGGAGCGTCCTCGACCGGGGTCTCCTCGGCAGCCGGAGCCACATCCGCGACGGGGGCATCGTCGGCGGGGGAACCCTCTTCCGCCGCAGAAGCCTCCTCGACGGAGGCCTCCTCGGCGACCGGAGCATCCTCACCGTCCGGCGCGTCGCTCTCCGCGGGCGCCTCCTCGACGGGAGCCTCTTCGACGGGCACCTCCTCGACGGGCGCCTCATCGACGGGCGCCTCCTCCGCAGGAGCGTCCGCAGCCTCCTGCTGCTCCGAGGGGTCGGTCAGCTCCGGTGCGGCGTCAGCCGGGAAGTCGAGGGTAGGGGCGTCGTATTCATTGGTCTCATCGGCCATCTCTGGCGTACTCCTCGCGCGGGGCACCTGGTGCTCCGCGAAATCTCATGCGCCACCCGCAGGTGCCGCGAACTCACTCGGTGTGCGACCGGCTCATGGCTCTGGTCACGTGGGGCATACGGCCCCGAAGTCTGCGTCGATGCCTGCCACGACGAGGTCGTGCGATGCATCACAGGCCATTATCGCACCATGTTCGCCGGTTCGCGGCATCCGCTCTCTCGCGCGCCGCCGGCATCCGCCCTCTCCCGCGCCGTCATCGGCGCTTCACGTCCGGCGCATAGCATCCGCTGGGATAATCCGGATATGAGCGAGCAGCGCACCCGCCCCGTCGTCTACGCCGTCTGGCTGATCATCGCGAGCGTCGTCGGCTGGTTCGCCGCCTTCCAGCTCACCGTCGAGAAGTTCGTGCTGCTGGAGCAGCCCGACGCCGCGCTCGGCTGCGACCTCAGCGCCTTCATCCAGTGCGGCAAGAACCTCAGCTCCTGGCAGGGAGAGGTCTTCGGATTCCCGAACCCCCTCCTCGGCCTCACCGGCTGGATGGCCCCGCTCGTCGTCGGCGTCGCGCTGCTGGCCGGTGCGCGCTTCCCGCGGTGGTTCTGGGCCCTCTTCGGCGCCGGCATCACCTTCGCCTTCGGCTTCGTGTGCTGGCTCATCTCGCAGAGCATCTACGACCTCGTGGTGCTCTGCCCCTGGTGCATGGCGACGTGGGCCGTGACCATCCCGACGTTCTTCGCCACGATGCTGCACCTCACCCGCAACGGCACGTTCACCCGCAGCGAGAAGGTCCAGGAGCGAGCCGAGCGGCTCATGGCCTGGGTGCCGCTGGCGACGGTCCTCGCCTACGCGGTGATCGTGCTGATGGCCCAGTTCAAGGGGATCGACTTCATCGGCGAGATGGCGCGCATCCTCTTCTGATCCGCCGGCGCACACGACGAAGCCCTCCGCACGATCGCGTGCGGAGGGCTTCGCCGTGGAGCGGATGCTCAGTCGAACCAGATGCCGAGCTCGCGCGCGGCGGACTCGGGGCTGTCCGAGCCGTGCACGAGGTTCTGCTGCACCTTCAGGCCCCAGTCGCGGCCGAAGTCGCCGCGGATGGTGCCGGGAGCGGCGGTGGTCGGGTCGGTGGTGCCTGCGAGCGAGCGGAAGCCCTCGATCACGCGGTTGCCCGCGAGGCGGATGGCGACAGAGGGGCCGGAGAGCATGAACTCGAGCAGCGGCTCGTAGAACGGCTTGCCCTCGTGCTCCGCGTAGTGCGCGGCGAGGAGGTCGCGGTCGGGCTCGACCAGGCGGATGTCGACGAGGGCGTACCCCTTCGCCTCGATGCGCGCCAGGATCGCGCCCGTGAGGCCGCGGGCGACACCGTCGGGCTTGACGAGGACGAGGGTTTCTTCGGTGGCCATGTCATTCACTCTCTGTGTCTGAGATCTGCAGGGTCTGAGTCTCGGGCGTCGATCCGGCGGGGCGCCGTGCGTCCAGACGGACCCCCATGATCGTCGCATACGCCCACATGCCGCCGAAAATCAGGACGACGAGCAGGATCGCCGGCACGAGGATCGCGGAGAGCGCGACGATCACCTGGATCACCCATCCCGCGGTGATCGCCCACGGCTTCGTGATCATCCCGGCGACGGCGATGCACGCGAGCGCGACGACGACGCCGCCGACGATCCCCCACCACTGCGGGATGCCGGCGGGCAGCGCCTTCAGCCCGAAGATCGTGAGACCCGCGAGGAACACGACGATCGACTCGAAGCCGAGCACGATCGGCGCCAGCTTCTGCACGAGGGTGCGCGGCGGTCGCGGAGCGCGAGCCGGGGTCGCGTCGGCGCTCACGCCCGCCACCCCGACTTCCAGTCCTCCTCCTCGGAGAGCGCGATCGCCTCGCCGGCGAGCACCACGGACCCGGCGATGACGACGGCCCGACGGTCGGAGGAGGCGGCCCATTCGCGCGCGGCATCCGCGGCGTCCGCCAGGGACGGATGCACCGTGGCCCGGTGGCCCGCCTGCTCGACGATGTCGGCGATGGCGTCGGCGTCGCCGGCGCGCTCCGAGTCCGGAGCGGTGGCGAAGACGTGCGCGGCCATCGGCGCGAGCTTCTCGACGATGCCGGCCGCGTCCTTGTCCGCGAGGACGCCGAGCACGATGCCCCATTCGTCGAAGTCGAAGCTGTCGTCCATCGCCTGGGCGAGCGCCGCGGCGCCGTGCGGGTTGTGCGCGGCGTCGACGATCACGGTCGGAGCGATGCCCAGCAGCTGCAGGCGTCCGGGGGAGGTCGCGCCCTGCAGTCCCTCGGAGATGATGTCGGCGGCGATCGCCTGGGAGGCGCCGCCGATCAGCGACTCCACCGCAGCCACCGCGAGGGCGGCGTTGTGGCCCTGGTGGGCGCCGTACAGGGGCAGGTACTCCTCGGCGTACTCCCCCGCGAGCCCGCGGATCGTGAGCAGCTGCCCGCCGACAGCGAGCGTCTGCTCCGCGAGACCGAACTCCTCGCCCTCGAACGCGATCGTGGCGTTCCGCTCGGCGGCCACACGCCTCAGCACCTCGGCGGCCTCGGCGGGCTGCTGGGCGGAGACGACGGCTGCGCCCTCCTTGATGATCCCCGCCTTCACCTGAGCGATCTCGGCGATCGTGTTCCCGAGGCGGTCGGCGTGGTCGATGTCGATGGGCGCGAAGACCGCGACGTCGCCGTCGGCGGTGTTCGTGGAGTCCCATTCGCCGCCCATGCCGACCTCGAGCACGAGCACGTCGACGGGGGCGTCGGCGACCGCGACGAACGCGAGCACCGTGAGCAGTTCGAAGAAGGTCAGCGGAGCGTCTCCGGCGGCCTCCAGCTCGGCGTCGACGATGCCGACGAACGGCTCGATCTCGTCCCAGGCGTCGGCGATCGCCGCGTCGTCGATCGGCTCGCCGTCGACCATGATGCGCTCGGTGAACCGCTCCAGGTGCGGGCTCGTGAACAGGCCGGTGCGCAGGTCGTGCGCGCGCAGCAGGCTCTCGATCATCCGCGCGGTCGACGTCTTGCCGTTCGTGCCGGTGATGTGCACGACGCGGTACGTCTTCTGCGGGTCGTCGAGGAAGGCGAGGATCCGGGCGACGCGCTCCTTGCGCGGCTGCACCCACCGTTCCCCCGCGCGGCTCAGCAGCGCCTCGTAGACGGCATCCGCCCTCTGCCGGTCGTCGCTCATGCCGATGCTCCGATCCGCGCCACGTCGATGATGAACGGGCCGCTGTTCGCATACGTGCCGGCCGCGACGTCGGCCTCGAACTCCGGCTCCGCGGTCGCGTCGCCCGAGTCCACGTGCACCGTGCTCGCGGAGCGCACCGCGTAGCGCAGCGCGAGTGTCTCCTCGGCGACGCCGGCGAGCTCGAAGGCGGACGCCACGGCGGCGGCATCCGACTCCTCCTCGAAGGTCAGCACGAGCTGGATCCGGTCGCTGACGTCGAAGCCGGCGTTCTTGCGGGTCTCCTGCACGGCGCGGATGACGTCGCGGGCGAGGCCCTCCGCCTCGAGCTCGGGCGTCGTGGCCGTGTCGAGCAGCACGAAGCCGCCGGCGGGGACGATCGCGAGAGCCTCTCCCTCGGGACGACCGGTGGTCTCCAGCACGAGCTCGTACTCGCTCGGCTCGAGGACGACGCCGTCGGCGGTCACCACGCCGTCCTCCTCCGTCCAGAAGCCGGCCTTCGCGGCCTGGATGACCTTCTGCACCTCCTTGCCGAGACGCGGACCGGCCGCGCGCGCGTTGACGCTGAGGCGGTGGCTGATGCCGTACTCGGCGGCCGTACCCTCGGCGAGCGGCACGAGCTCGACGGACTTCACGTTGAGCTCGTCGCGGAGGATGTCCTCGAACTGGCCGAGCGTCGACGCGAGCGGCGACACGACCGTGAGACGGGCGAGCGGGAGGCGCACGCGGAGCTTCTCCTTCTTGCGCAGCGCGTTGCCGACGCTGGAGAGCTCGCGGACGGCATCCATCGCGTCGCGGATCTCATCGGCGGCGGGGAACGCGTCGGCATCCGGCCAGTCCTGCAGGTGCACGCTGCGGCCGCCGGTGAGGCCCTGCCACACCCGCTCGCTGATCAGCGGCACAAGCGGAGCGGCCACGCGGCACAGCGTCTCGAGCACCGTGTACAGGGTGTCGAAGGCCTCCGTGGACGCGCCCTCCCAGAACCGGTCGCGCGAGCGGCGGATGTACCAGTTGGTCAGGACCTCCGCGAAGTCGCGCAGGCGCGCGGCTGCGGTGGTCGAGTCCAGGCCCTCGAGGTCGGTGCGCACCTCGCGGACGAGGTCGCCGAGCCGGGCGAGGATGTAGCGGTCGAGCACGTCGGTCGAGTCCGTGCGCCAGGACGCCTCGTACCCTCCGTCCTTCGCCGCGTTCGCGTAGGTGGCGAAGAAGTACCAGGAGTTCCACAGCGGCAGCAGGAACTCGCGCACGCCGGCGCGGATGCCCTCCTCGGTGACCGCGAGGTTGCCGCCGCGGAGCACGGAGCTCGACATCAGGAACCAGCGCATCGCGTCGGAGCCGTCGCGGTCGAGCACCTCGGAGACGTCGGGGTAGTTGCGCAGCGACTTCGACATCTTGTAGCCGTCGCTGCCGAGCACGATGCCGTGACAGCTCACGCCGGTGAACGCCGGGCGGTCGAACAGCGCGGTGGAGAGCACATGCATGACGTAGAACCAGCCGCGCGTCTGCCCGATGTACTCGACGATGAAGTCGGCGGGGGCGTGCGTGTCGAACCACTCCTGGTTCTCGAACGGGTAGTGCACCTGCGCGTACGGCATCGAACCGGAGTCGAACCACACGTCGAAGACGTCCTCGATGCGACGCATCGTGGACTTCCCTGTGGGGTCGTCGGGGTTCGGACGGGTGAGGTCGTCGATGTAGGGACGGTGCAGGTCGATCTCGCCCTCGGGGTTGCGCGGCAGCGCGCCGAAGTCGCGCTCGAGCTCCTCCAGCGAGCCGTATGCGTCCACGCGCGGGTACTCCGGGTCGTCGCTCTTCCAGATCGGGATCGGCGAGCCCCAGTAGCGGTTGCGGCTGATCGACCAGTCGCGGGCGCCCTCGAGCCACTTGCCGAACTGGCCGTGCTTGACGTTCTCGGGCACCCAGGTGATCTGCTCATTGTTCTCGAGCATCCGGTCCTTGATGTCGGTGACGCGGATGAACCAGCTCGAGACCGCCTTGTAGATCAGGGGGTTCCGGCACCGCCAGCAGTGCGGGTAGGAGTGCTCGTAGCTCTGCAGGCGCAGCAGCTTCCCGCGCTCGCGGAGCAGTCGGACGAGCGGCGTGTTCGCCTCCATCCAGAGCACGCCCGCCACGTCGGTGACGTTCGGGAGGAAGCGCCCGCCGTCGTCGAGGGACAGGATGGTCGGGATGCCGGCCGCCTCGGCGACGCGCTGGTCGTCCTCACCGTACGCCGGGGCCTGGTGGACGACGCCGGTGCCGTCGCTGGTCGTGACGTAGTCGTCGACGAGGATCTGCCAGGCGTTCCCGGTGCCGTAGGTGTCGGCATCCGCGTAGTAGTCGAAGAGGCGCTCGTAGCGCAGGCCACCGAGCTCGGCACCGCGGACGGTGCGCTCGACGGCCTCGTTCGCCGCTGCGGCGTCCTCGTAGCCGAGGTCCTTCGCGTAGCCGGCGAGAAGGTCGCGCGCCAGCAGGTAGCGGGCGCCCTCGACGCCGTCGGCCGAGCCGTTCGGACCGGCCGCGACGACGACGTACTCGATCTCGGGCCCCACGGCGAGCGCCATGTTCGTCGGGAGGGTCCAGGGTGTGGTGGTCCAGGCGAGCACCCGTACGCCCTCGAGGCTCTTGGCGGCCGCATCCGCACCGGTGAGCGGGAACGACACCGTCACCGACGGGTCCTGCCGCATCTGGTACACGTCGTCGTCCATGCGCAGCTCGTGCGCGCTCAGCGGCGTCTCGTCGCGCCAGCAGTACGGCAGCACGCGGTAGCCCTCATAGGCGAGGCCCTTGTCGTACAGGGTCTTGAAGGCCCAGAGCACGCTCTCCATGTAGCCGAGGTCGAGCGTCTTGTAGCCGCGCTCGAAGTCGACCCAGCGGGCCTGGCGGGTGACGTAGTCCTGCCACTCGCGGGTGTAGGTGAGCACCGAGTCCCGCGCCTTCGCGTTGAAGACGTCGATGCCCATGTCCTCGATCTCGCTCTTCTCGGTGATGCCGAGCTGCTTCATCGCCTCGAGCTCCGCCGGCAGGCCGTGGGTGTCCCAGCCGAAGACGCGATCGACCTTCTTGCCGAGCATCGTCTGGAAGCGCGGGAACACGTCCTTCGCGTAGCCGGTGAGCAGGTGCCCGTAGTGCGGCAGGCCGTTCGCGAACGGCGGGCCGTCGTAGAAGACCCACTCGTCCTGCCCCTCGCGCTGCTCGATCGATGCGCGGAAGGTCTGGTCGGTGTGCCAGAAGTCGAGCACCTCGCGCTCGATCTCGGGGAAGCGGGGGCTCGGCGCCACGGAGGCGGCCTGGTCGGCGGCGGGGCCGAAGGAGGAGCGCGGGTAGGTCATGTCGTCTCGCAGGAGTCGTGGCGGATGCTGCTGCGAGGACGACCCGTCCGGGCTCTCGTGCCGGATGGACCGCGGTACCACCTCGCGTGCCGCGCCTCACGGCGGGGCCACTCTCACTGCGGCTGTGACGGGCCTGCCCCGCTCGGTTCTACTGACCTCGACCCGCCGCGTGCGCTGAGCCTGTCGAAGCGTTCTTCCGAGAGCTCCCCGGTGATGGCCGGATCGATGCTCGTGGGGTCCATTGTACGTGGTCGTGCGGCATCCGCTCTGCGGCGGCGCTTCGCTCGCACTTTCTCTCCTCGATCGCAGGAATTCCCCGAAACTCTGCGATCGAAGGTGATTCCTGCGACCGGAGAGTCACGCCGCCCGGTGCAATCCCTGCGCAACAGCCCGCATGATCAGGTCTTGGACGTACTCCCATTGCTCGATGACCTGGTGGTAGCCGACACGGATGACGTGGTATCCCATCAACCTGAGTTCGGCATCGTGCCTGATGTCCTCCGCCCGTTGCGCCCCGACATGGTGACCGCCGTCGATCTGCACGACGAGGCGCGAGCCGATCAGCACGTCGACGCGGTGCCCGGCGATCCATGTCTGGACCGTGATCGGCAGCCGCAGCCAGCCGAGCCGGACGCGAAGATACGTCTCGAGGCCGGCGTCGGCGAACGGCGTCGCGGCGTCCAACAGCCGACGTGCCCGCGGCTTCCATGGGAATCCGCGCAGCTCCGCGAGCGTGACCAGGTTCTTGTTCATGGCGGACTCCCACGTCGCCAACGCCCGCTCGAAAGGCTCGCACCCCGCGACCGCGGCCAGGACGTTGACGATCGGGTCAGCGACGACATCCGGATGCCGCGGGACGAGCGGCTTGAACCAGTGGACCTTCATCTCAGGCGTCCGTCTCACCGCCGAGCCCGGCGCTGCGGCCACATGCAGGACACTGCTCTTCGTGTCATGCACCCAGAGCCCGAGCCGAAGCGCCTGCGAGACGCAGCTGATCACGACACCGCTGCGGATCGCCTGGACGGCGAGCGGATCCGCGTTCGGCACGGAGACCCAGCCTCGTGTGGGTCGATGCAGCCGCCCCGTCGCAACCGCGCCTCTGACGTCACCCGGCCCGTGCCCCTTGTCACCCAGCACCGACGTGCGGCAGAGCCCACCGGCACGCATGACTTCGAACACGACTTCATCTGCGGTCATGACTGCAGATCATCGCAATATGGCAGCCCTTGCTCCCGCTGAAGAGCCGATTGTGGAGACACTCCTCGCGGGATCGGACTTGTGCAGAAGGAGTGCCGCGCATCCTGGATCGCAGATCTGCGCCTCGATCGCACGAACTCACGAGTTTCCTGCGATCGAGCGTGATTCCTGCGATCGGGGACCGCTGCTCCCGCCTCCGCGTCCGACCCACCCCGTACTCTCGACCCCATGGCCCGCACTCCCACCTCCCCCGCTCCGCCGCGCGTCTCCGCGCCCGACCTGCCCCGCGAGTTCGCCGAGGCCGAGCCGGCCAGGCGCGCGGACCTGCTCGCCGCGCATCTCGCCCTCTCCGGCACGGCCGATCTCGCCCACTCCTCGCTCGAGCAGTGCAGCATCAGCGCCGACGCGGATGCCGTGGATCTCGCCGGCGCGACGCTCCTCGACGTCGACATGAGCGGGGTGCGGATCGCCTCGCTGCGCCTGCGCGACGCCGGCATCCGCCGGCTCCGGATAGCGGGCGGCCGCATCGGCACCCTCGACCTCAGCGGCGCGCGCATCGACGAGCTCGAACTCCGCGACCTCCGGATCGACTATCTGAACCTCGGCGCCGCCCGCGCCACCGATGCAGAGGTCTCCGGGTGCGCGATCCGCACGATCGACATGCCGCAGGCCGAGCTCACCCGGGTCCGCTTCACCGCGTCGTCGAGCGAGGAGGTCGACCCTCGCGGCATGCGCGCGAAGGATGTCGACCTGCGCGGCCTCGACGCGGCGAGCTATCTCGACGCGAACAGCCTCCGGGGCACGACCCTCACCGGGTTCCAGGTGCAGCAGCTCGCCGTGGTGATCGCCGCGGGACTCGGGATTCAGATCAGGGACTGACCAGCGGCGAGCAGCTCCTTCGTGAACGGATGCCGCGGGGCAGCGAACACATCCGCCGTCCTGCCCTGCTCGACGATGCGCCCGTCCTGCATGACGAGCACCTCGTCGGCCACGGCGCCGACCACTCCGAGATCGTGGGACACGAAGATCATGGTGAGGGCGCGCTCCCGCTGCAGGCGCAGGAGCAGCTGCAGCACGAGCTCCCGCACGGAGGGGTCCAAGGCCGAGACCGGCTCGTCGAGCACGAGAACATCCGGGTCCGCCGCGAGTGCCCTCGCGATCGCCGCGCGCTGGCGCTGCCCGCCCGACAGGGCGAGGGGCCGGCGTCCGGCGAGCGCAGGATCCAGGCCGACCTCGGCGAGGAGCGCGGCCACCCTGGCGGCACGCTGCGCCCGGGGGACGCCGCCCGCCTCCAGCGCCTCGCGCAGCGATCGCCCGACCGTCCACCGCGGATCGAATGCGCCGAGGGGATTCTGGTGCACGAGCTGCACGCGGCGGCGGCCCGACCAGCGCAGCTCCCCGCGATCGGGCCGCTCGACGCCGACGAGCATCCGTGCGAGGGTCGTCTTGCCCGACCCGGATTCCCCGACGATGCCGAGGGTGCGCCCCTCCGGCACGGTGAAGGTCGCGTCGTCGACCGCGGTCATCGAACCGAACGCCTTCGTCACACCGACGGCCTCCAGCACCGGAGCGGCGCTCTCTGCGACCACCGTCCGCGGTTCATGGATCGTGGCGGCGATGAGCTGACGGGTGTACTCGTGCTGCGGGGCGTCGAGCACCTGCGCGACCGGGCCGGACTCCACGACCACACCGCGCCGCATCACGAGAACCCGGTCGGCGATCCGCTGCACCGCCGCGAAGTCGTGACTGATGAAGACGATGCCCGTCCCGGCATCCGCGATCTCCCGGAGCAGCCCAAGGATCCGGGCCTGCACGGTCGCGTCGAGCGCCGTCGTGGGCTCGTCCGCCACGAGCACGGCGGGATCCCCCGCCAGCGCGGACGCGATCAGGGCCCGCTGGCGCAGGCCGCCGGAGAGCTCGTGCGGATGCTGCCTGGACCGCCGCTCCGGCTCCGGCATCCACACCCTCCGCAGGAGGGCCTGCACGCGCGCGGCGATCGCTCGCCGGCCGTGGGCCAGGCCGTGCAGCCGCAGCGGCTCGGCGATCTCCGCTCCGATCCGCTGGAGCGGATCCAGCGACACCAGGGCGTCCTGGGAGACGAGCGCGATGCGGGTGCCACGCAGTTCACGCCACCCCGTCTCGGCGAGGCCGGCGGCGTCCGTCCTGTCGATCACGAGCCGATCGACGTCGACCGTCGCCTCCGCCGGGGTGAGTCCCAGGAGGGCGCGGGCGGTGAGGGACTTGCCCGCGCCCGACTCCCCGACGATCGCGACGCACTCCCCCGGCGCGACCGTCAGTGACACGCCTTCGACGACGCGGGAGTCTCCGAAGGCGATCCGCAGGCCCTCGAGCTCCAGCGCGGTCACGGGCGGAGCCCGTCTGCTCGGGCGCGGAGGATCCGGCCGACGACGGTTGCCGCGACGACGGTGAGGGTGATGGCGAGGCCGGGGAAGACGGATATCCACCAGGCCTGACCGAGCACGTTGCGTCCTCCGGCGAGCATCAGTCCCCACTCCGGGGTGGGCTCGGCAGGCCCCAGACCGAGGAAGCTGAGCCCGGCGGCGGCGAGGATGCTGGAGCCGATGCCGATCGTGGCGAGCACGCTCAGCGAGCCGACCACGCCGGGGACGACGTGCCGGGCGAACGCCGTCAGCGGCGGCACCCCGAGGATGCGCGCCGCCTCGACGTGCTCGGCGACGCGCAGAGTCCGCGTCTGCACACGGGCCAGCCGCACATAGACCGGGACTGCGGCGAGTGTCACCGCGATCGCGACGTTCACCGGGCCTGGGCCGAGCACCGCGATCACGACGAGCGCGACGAGGAACTCCGGGAATGCCATCAGGACGTCGTTGACCCTCATGAGCGCGACGTCGGCGGCACGCGGTGCGACGCCCGCGAGAGCGCCGATGAGCAGGCCGGCGACGAGGGCGATGCCGGTCGCGAGCAGGCCGATCCCGAGCGACCGTGCCGCGCCGAAGACCACGCGCGAATACACGTCCCGGCCACTCTGGTCGGTGCCGAAGAAGTGCTCCGCGCTCGGCGGGAGGAGCGCGGAGCGCACGGCGGTCTGAAGCGGATCGTGCGTCGCGAACAGCGCGGGGAACAGCGCGACGGAGGCGACGAGAAGGAGGACGGCGACCGCGGACCAGAGCAGCGCCTGCTGCGCGCGCCTCATCGCCCCGTCTCCGGTCGCCGGACGCGCCGGCGCGGGTCGAGCCGGGCGCGCTGGCGCGGGTCGATCAGCGGATGCAGCAGCTCCACGACGAGGTTCACGACGACGAACACCACCGCGCTGAGCAGGATGATCCCGGTGATCACGGGCAGATCGCGGTCGCTGATGGCGGTGAGGGTGACCCGCCCCAGGCCCGGGCGGGCGAACACCGTCTCGACGAGCACCGCACCCCCGAGGACGGAGCCGGTGAGGTAAGCGGCGAGGGTCATCGCACCGGCCGCGCCGTGGCGGAGGCCGTGACGCACCGTGAACCAGGTGGCGCTCGCGCCGCGGGCGCGCACGGTCTCGGCGAACGGCATCCGCTCCGCCTGCACGAGCCCGTCGCGCAGCACCTGGCTGAGCAGCGCCGCCACGGGGAGCGCGAGCGTGATCGCCGGGAGCACCACCGTGGCGGGGTTGCGCGCACCGGAGACCGGGAACCAGCCCAGCCCGAAGGCGAACACGCTGAGCAGCACGAGCCCGATCCAGAACACGGGCGACGAGAGCACCACCAGCTCGATGCCGGCGGCGACGGCGCGGGCCGTCCGGCCGCGCACGAGCACCGACACCGCGAGGGCGAGCACGACGGCGATGAGCAGCGCGAGCAACGACAGCTGCAGCGTGGCCCCCAGCTGCCGCCCGATCACCTCGGTGACCGGCATCCGGAGCTGATACGACTCGCCGAGGTCGCCTCGGGCGAGCCGGCCGATGAAGGACGCGTACTGCTCCAGTGGCGGCCGGTCCAGGCCCAGCTCGGCGCGGATGCCGTCCTTGACCTCCTCGCTGACCTGCGCCTGCGGCCCGAGCATCACCGACACCGGGTCGCCCGGGATCACCCGGAACGCGAGGAAGACCAGAGTGGCGGCTCCCCAGAGCACGACGACGACGGATGCTGCGAGGCCGACGATCCGGAGCAGCACCGCCTTCACAACGCTCTCCTAGGGGGTCAGCCGACGCTCACATCGTAGAACAGCGGCCGGCCGTAGAGGTCGTAGTCCAGACCCTGCACGCGCTCGCCCACCGCGGTGATCGCCGACGGGCTGTACAGCGGGACGATCGCCGTGTACTCGGCGTTCCACTGCTGCAGCTGGGTGTAGAGCCCGTTCCGCTCCGCCTGGTCGCTGCTGGCGACCGCCTGCTCGAGCAGTGCATCGATCTCCGGGTCGCTCACCTGCGAGGCGTTCTGGAAGCCGTCGGTGTGCAGGTGGTTGCGCAGCAGGTCGGGGTCGACGCCCGAGAAGCCCCAGTCGGTGAGGTCGAAGGTCTTCGGGCCGTACTGCTCGTTGTAGGCGCCGGGCTCGAGCACCTCGCGCACGACCTCCAGGCCGATCTCCTTGAGGTCGGACTGGATCGCGTTCGCCAGCGCGGCACGGTCGTCCGGGACCGGGGTCCAGGCGATCCAGCGCACGGAGAGCCGCTGGCCGTCCTTCATGCGGATGCCGTCGGCGTCGCGCTCCGTCCATCCGGCCTCGTCGAGCAGGCTGTTCGCCTCGTCCTGGTCGAAGGGCCAGCTGTCCTCGAGGGAGGCGTCGTAGCCGGGGGTGGTCGAGCCGAGGATGCTCCATGCCCGCGGGAACTGGCCGAAGAAGATCTCCTCGACCGCCGCGTCGATGTCGATGCCGCGGGCGAACGCCTGACGGACCTTCTCGTCGGCGAACACGCCGTGCTTCTCGTTCAGGTACAGCGAGTACGGCAGTCCGGGGTACTCGATCGAGTCGACCGTGACGCCCTCGCCGAGGTCTCCGGCGAGGTTCGGCGGCATGTTGCTCGCCAGGTCGGCCTCACCGCTCTCGATGACGCCGGCACGGACCGATGCCTCGGGCTGGATCTCGACCCGCAGGGTCTCGAACTCCGGCGCCTTCGCCTCGCCGGGGCCCCACGCGTAGTCGTCGTTGCGGGTGTACACGATCTCCTGGTCCGGCGTGTACTCGGTGAGCACGAAGGGGCCGGTGCCGACCGTGACGTCCGGGCCGCCGGCCTTGAGCTCATCGGCGGACTCGGCGAGCACCTTCGGCGAGTAGAAGCCGAGCTGCGGCGTGCTCGCCGCCTGCAGGAACGGGGCGTACGGCTGGGTGAAGGTCACCTTGACCGTGAACTCGTCGACGACCTCGGTGCCCTCGTAGAAGTCCACGCCGAGCATGCTCGCCGCCTGCGCCGACTCGGTCGCAGGGTCCACGATGCGGTCGAAGTTCGCCTTGACCGCGGCGGCGTCGAACTTCTCGCCGTCGGTGAAGGTCACGTCGTCGCGGAGGGTGAACGTGTACTCCGTGCTGTCCGCGGAGACCTCCCACTCCGTGGCGAGCCACGGCGAGAACGTGCCGTCGTCCTCCTGGAACACCAGGGAGTCGAGCACGGCGCGCTGCACCATGCCGGAGACGTCGAGCTGGCTCACCTGAGGGTCCATGTGGCCGGCGGAGAGGTTCGCCCCCTCGATCGACCAGACGATCTCGCCGCCGTCCGACTCGGAGGCCGGCGCGGTGCAGGCGCTGAGCACCAGGGCGGATGCGGCGGCGAGCGCCGCGACGGGAAGAAGACGACGCACCGGGCGTGCAGGCATGGCTGATCCTCAGGAAGAACGGAGCGGGATGCCCCCAGTCTACGGCCGGATTGTTGGACCGGGTCGATCTGCCCGCCGACCCGGCATCCGGAGGCGATCGGTACACTGGAGGCACAACCCACACTCAGGCACGCTCACACAGTGCCGCATAAATCGCTCGAGGAGACCTTCATGGCCGCGTCCGCACCGTCCCAGATTCCCGACAAGCCCGCACTCGAAGGCCTCGAAGCGAAGTGGGACTCCGCGTGGGCGGAGCAGGGCACCTACCTGTTCGACCGCCTCCGCGCCGCACAGGCCGGCCGCGAGGGCGTCTATTCGATCGACACTCCCCCGCCGACGGCATCCGGCTCCCTCCACATCGGGCACGTGTTCTCCTATACGCACACCGACGTGAAGGCGCGCTTCGAGCGCATGCGCGGCAAGACGGTGTTCTACCCGATGGGCTGGGACGACAACGGCCTGCCCACCGAGCGCCGCGTGCAGAACTACTACGGCGTGCGCTGCGACCCGTCGCTGCCCTACGACCCCGACTTCACCCCGCCGTTCGAGGGCGGCGACAACAAGTCGTCCCGCGCCGCGGATCAGCTGCCGATCAGCCGCCGCAACTTCATCGAGCTGTGCGAGCGGCTGACGGTCGAGGACGAGAAGCAGTTCGAGGCGCTGTTCCGGCAGCTCGGTCTCAGCGTGGACTGGACGCAGACCTACCGCACCATCTCCGACGACACGATCCGGCAGAGCCAGCTCGCCTTCCTGCGCAACCTGGAGCGGGGCGAGGCCTACCAGGCGCTGGCACCGACGCTGTGGGACATCGACTTCCGCTCGGCGATCGCGCAGGCCGAGCTCGAGGATCGCGAGCAGCCGGCGGCGTTCCACACCATCGACTTCCCGTTCGCCGACGGCACCGGTGCGATCACGATCGAGACGACCCGTCCCGAGCTCCTCCCTGCCTGCGTCGCGATCGTGACGCACCCCGAGGGGCCGCACAAGCACCTCATCGGCACGAAGGTGAAGACGCCCTTCTTCGGTGCCGAGATCGAGATCCACGGCCACCACCTCGCTCAGCCGGACAAGGGCACGGGTGCGGCGATGGTCTGCACCTTCGGCGACGTGACCGACATCATCTGGTGGCGCGAGCTGCGCACGACCGACGGCCGCGACCTGCCGAACATGACGACGATCGGCCTGGACGGCCGTTTCCTCGCCGACGCCCCGTCGATCGTGGCGGATGCCGAGGCCCGCGACTGGTACGCCGCAGAGCTCGCCGGCAAGACCGTCTTCTCCGCCCGCAAGGCGATCGTGGAGAAGCTGCAGGAGAGCGGCGACATGACCGCGGTCGGCAAGCCGTTCAACCACGCCGTGAAGTTCTTCGAGAAGGGCGACCGTCCGCTCGAGATCGTGTCGACGCGTCAGTGGTACATCCGCAACGGCGCCCGCGACGCCGAGCTGCGCGACCAGCTGCTGGAGCACGGCAAGGAGCTCACCTGGCACCCCGACTTCATGCGCGTGCGGTACGAGAACTGGGTGGGCGGGCTCACCGGCGACTGGCTGGTGTCGCGCCAGCGCTTCTTCGGCGTCCCGATCCCGCTCTGGTACGCCCTCGATGAGAACGGCGAGCGCGACTACGACCGGGTGCTCACCCCCGACCTCGCGGCGCTGCCCGTCGATCCGACCACCGACGTGCCGGCCGGCTACACCGAGGAGCAGCGGGGTGTGCCCGGCGGCTTCGACGCCGAGGCTGACATCCTCGACACCTGGGCGACCTCCTCGCTCACGCCGCAGCTGGCCGGAGGCTGGCAGCGCGATGAAGAGCTCTGGGGCCTCACGGCGCCGTTCGACCTGCGCCCGCAGGGTCAGGACATCATCCGCACCTGGCTCTTCTCCACGATGCTCCGTTCGACCCTCGAGGACGGCCGGTCGCCGTGGCGCAACGCCGCCATCAGCGGCTTCATCGTCGACCCCGACCGCAAGAAGATGTCGAAGTCGAAGGGCAACGTGGTCACCCCGGCCGACATCCTCGACACGCACGGCTCGGATGCGGTGCGCTACTGGTCCGCCTCCAGCCGGCTGGGCATGGACGCGGCCTTCGACCCGCAGAACCCGACCCAGGTGAAGATCGGCCGCCGGCTCGCCATCAAGGTGCTCAACGCCGCGAAGTTCGTGCTGTCCTTCCCCGTGCCCGAGGGGGCGCAGGTGACGCACGCCCTCGACGCGTCGATGCTCACGGCCCTGGACGGCGTGATCGCGGAGGCCACGAAGGCGTTCGAGAACTACGACCAGGCCAAGGCGCTCGAGGTGACCGAGGCGTTCTTCTGGACCTTCTGCGACGACTACCTCGAGCTGGTGAAGGAGCGCGCGTACGACCAGAGCGACGTGGGCCAGGCATCCGCGGCGCTCGCGCTGCGCCTCGCCCTGTCCGCCCTTCTGCGGCTGCTCGCGCCGGTGCTCTCCTTCGCGACCGAGGAGGCGTGGTCCTGGTTCGAGGAGGGCTCCGTGCACACGGCTGCGTGGCCGACCGCGCTCGGCATCGAGGGCGACCCCGCGGTGCTCGCCGCCGCGAGCGAGGCGCTGATCGGCATCCGCCGCGCGAAGACCGAGGCGAAGGCCTCTCAGAAGACGCCGGTGTCGCGTGCCGCGATCGCCGCGCCGCCCGCCAGGCTCGACGCGCTGCGGGCCGCCGCCGACGACCTGCGCGCGGTGGGCCGCATCGCCGAACTCGAGTTCACCGAGGCCGAGGAGTTCGCGGTCACCGCGATCGAGCTCGCCCCGGTCGAGGCCGTCTGATGCAGCTCGGCACGCGCTGGGCGACCGGCTCGGAGCCGCCGGCATCCGTGCCGGCGGCGATCCGCCCCGCGATCGCCGAGGTCGAGGCCAAGGGCCTGGCCGGGCATTGGACCCTCACCTGGCTGGAGGGCCGCGCCATCGCCGAGCTCGATGCCGGCTGGGAGGTCCTCCAGACGGCCTCCGGTGAAGTCGTCGCCCGCCCGTTCGAGGACTGAGCGGATCTCCGCCGAGACCCCCTGCAATCGCCGAGACCCCCTGCTGCCGACGTCGGAAGCAGGGGGTCTCGGCGACAGGACGGGGTCTCAGCGCAGCGGCAGCCCCATGTGCGCGAGCGCGAGGTCGAGGGCGCGCGGGTCCTGCTTGCGCGCCTGCTGCTCGCGGAGCATGTCGAGGGCGAGCTCTCGGCGTTCGGCGCGCGCGGCGATGCGGCGATCGACGTGCCGCGACAGGGCGGCGGCGAGACGCTGCAGCGACCTCTCGAACGGCGTGGGGGTGGCGAGTCGAAGCGTTGCGGTGGTCATGATCACTCCTTTGGCATCGTCTGGCGGCTGTTCGCCGTCGGAAGGTCGAAGATCTCGGTGCGCAGAGTCACGCGGCGCGTGCCGGCCTGGTCCGCCTGACCTCGGTACCGCTCGATGGCGGCATCGACGAGGCTGGTGAGCTCGCTCTTGAGCTCCGCCATCTGCTCGGGGGTGAGGTCGAGCATCGTCGTCATGACGAGGCCTGCGTCCTCCCACCCTTCGGGCACCTCGGTCGCCGGGCGATTCAGGTAGTCCATGAGCGTCTGGTGGCGGAGGCGGAAGAACTCGGAGGTGACGATCTGCGCGGCCGCCCGGTTCGCCGGCGACATCTGCTCGTCGGGACCGGGAAGGTTGATGCGTCCCTTCGGGCGCTCCCACCACCGTTCCCTGGCGGTTCCCCTGTCCGCCACCTCGCGGATGAGGTCGTGGGCCGCGAGCGCGCGCAGATGGTAGCTGGTCGAGCCCGACGTCTCGCCGATCAGCGCGGCGAGACTGCTCGCCGTCTGCGGGCCGCGCTCACTGAGGATGTCGTAGATGCGCACGCGCAACGGGTGCGCGAGCGCCTTCAGCGCTCCGGAGTCGAGGGTACGGCCTTCTTCGTTCGTCATGCATGCAAAGATACTCTTGCAAAGATGTCTTTGCAAGCTTTTCTTTGCAATAGTTCTCGGGAGGTCAGGTCACCGCTGCTCGCGCAGTCACGAACGCCGCCACGCAGCGCTCGATCTGCTCCGCGGTGTGCGCGGCGCTGAGCTGCACCCTGATCCGGGCGAGGCCGCGCGGCACCACGGGGAAGCTGAACGCGGTCACGTAGATCCCCTGCGCCTGCATCTCCTTCGCAATACGGGCCGTCAGCGCGGCGTCGCCGAACATCACGGGCACGATCGGGTGCTCCCCCGGGAGCAGGTCGAAGCCCTCGGATGCCATCCGCGCCCGGAACAGGGCGGCGTTGTCGCGCAGGCGGGCACGCAGGTCGGCGGAACCCTCGACGAGGTCGAGCGCCGTCAGCGTGCCCGCGACGATGGCGGGAGCGAGCGTGTTCGAGAACAGGTACGGACGGGACCGCTGGCGCAGGAGCGCCACGATCTCCGAGTGGGAGGCGACGTAGCCGCCGGATGCTCCGCCGAGCGCCTTGCCGAAGGTGCCCGTGTAGATGTCCACGCGGTCCGCGACGCCGCACAGCTCGGGTGTCCCGCGGCCGTTTTCACCGACGAATCCGACGGCGTGCGAGTCGTCGACGAAGACGAGCGCGTCGTAGCGCTCGGCGAGGTCGCAGATGTCGGCGAGCGGCGCGATGTAGCCGTCCATGGAGAACACTCCATCGGTGACGACCACCCGGAAGCGGGCGTCCCATGACGCCTTCAGCTGCTCCTCGAGGTCGGCCATGTCGCGGTTCCGGTAGCGCAGGCGCCGAGCCTTCGACAGACGGATGCCGTCGATGATCGAGGCATGGTTGAGCTCGTCGGAGATGATCGCGTCCTCGGCGCTGAACAGCGTCTCGAAGACCCCTCCGTTCGCGTCGAAGCAGGAGGAGTACAGGATGGCGTCGTCCGTGCCGAGGAAGCCGGAGAGCCGGCGTTCGAGCTCCAGGTGCTGCTCCTGGGTGCCGCAGATGAAGCGCACGCTGGCCAGGCCGTAGCCCCACTCGTCCAGTGCGCGCTTGGCGGCGGCGAGGATGCGGGGGTCGTCGGCGAGGCCGAGGTAGTTGTTCGCGCAGAAGTTCAGCACCTCGGCGCCGTCGGCGGTGATCTCCGCGCTCTGCGGTCCGCGGATGCCGCGCTCGTGCTTGGTGAGCCCCGCCTCCTCGATGCCTGCGAGCTCCGACGCCACGTGCTTCTGGAATGTCCCGTACATGTTGAACTCCGTCCTCCTACAGCTCGGTCCAGTCGAGGATGATCTTGCCGGTGCCGGCGGATGCCGCCGCCGCGAATCCGCGCTCCCACTCCCGCGCGGGCAGGACATCCGCGATGACCCGTCCGATCGAGTCGCGCAGGGCCGCGCTGGTCTGCAGCATCGCCCCCATGGCGTTCCAGGTCTCGAACATCTCGCGGCCGTAGATGCCCTTGATGGTGAGCATGTGGGTGACGAGCTTGCCCCAGTCGATGCTGAAGTCTGCGCTCGGCAGGCCGAGCATCGCGATGCGCCCGCCGTGGTTCATGTTGTCGATCATCGCGGGCAGGGCGGACGCCGCTCCGCTCATCTCGAAGCCGACGTCGAATCCCTCGCGCATGCCGAGCGCCTTCTGCGCGTCGTGGATGTCGCGGACGGAGACGTCCACGACCTCGTCGGCGCCCATCTGCCGTGCCATCTCCAGCCTCGGGGCGCTGACGTCGGTCGCGGTGATGAAGCGCGCGCCCGCGTGACGCGCCACCGCGATGGCCATGAGGCCGATCGGACCGCAACCGGTGACGAGCACGTCCTCGCCGACGAGAGGGAAGGTCAGGGCGGTGTGCACCGCGTTGCCGAGCGGGTCGAAGATCGCGCCGAGCTCCGGGGTCACGTCCGCGTGGTGCACCCAGACGTTCGTCGCCGGCAGGGTGAGGTACTCGGCGAACGCGCCGTCGCGCTGCAGGCCGAGGCCGATGGTCCGGATGCACATCTGCCGGCGCCCGGCACGGCAGTTCCGGCAGGTGCCGCAGACGATGTGCCCCTCGCCGGAGACGCGGTCCCCGACGGCGATGTCTCGGACGAGGGGTCCGACCTCGACGACCTCGCCGTAGAACTCGTGACCGGGGATGAGCGGCGCGTCGATGGCGGAGGCCGCCCAGTCGTCCCAGTGCAGGATGTGCAGGTCGGTGCCGCAGATGCCGGTGCGGAGGACGCGGATGACGACCTCGTCGGGCGCTGCCACGGGATCGGGCCGCTCGACGAGCTCCAGTCCGGCTGCGCGTTCCGCCTTGAACAATGCCTTCATGCTTCGATCACACCGCATCCGACTTTGTAGAACAATGCCGACTCTCTGCATCGTCCATGTAGCTCCAGCTAAAGTGAGGTGATGGAGCTCCACCACCTGCAGATCCTCCGAGAGCTCGGGGCCCTGGGCAGCGTCACCGCGGTCGCCGAGGCGCTGAACGTCACCCCGTCGGCCGTGTCCCAGCACCTTGCCGCGCTGCAGCGCGGCTTCCGCACGCCGCTCACCCGCAAGGACGGCCGACGGCTCGCCCTCACCCCGGCGGGCGAGGTGCTCGCCGCGGCCGGAGCCGAGGCGATCGACGCGATGGCCGCCGCACGGAGCGCCCTGGACGAGTTCGAGGGGACGCGCTCGGGCGTCGTCACGATCAGCGGCTTCCACAGCGTGGGTCAGGCGCTGTTCGGATCGCTGATCCGCGAGCTCGGGGAGGAGCCGGACTCCCCCACTGTCCAGCTCACCGACGAGGACGTCGCGCAGAGCGAGTTCCCCGCGCTCACCGCGCGCTACGATCTCGTGCTCGCGCACCGGATGGAGCACTCGGCGCCGTGGCCCTCGCAGGGCATCCGCAGCCTCACACTGGCCCGCGAGCCGCTCGACGTGGCCGTCTCCGCGTCCCATCCGCTCGCGGGCCGGAGCACCGTGTCCCCCGCAGAGGTCGTCGGTCACCCCTGGGTGACGAGCAGGATCGGCTACTCGCCCGACGACGTCCTTCGCGCCGTGTCCGCGGTATCCGGTCAGGCCGTCGAGATCCGCCATCGGATCAACGACTACGGTGCCGTCTCGGCGGTGGTGGCGGCGGGTGAGGTGCTCGGGATGCTGCCGCGCTACACCTCCCGCAGCGTGGACGACCGCGACATCGTGCGGCTGCCGCTGCGCGGCGTGAGCACGCACCGCATGATCGACGTGCTGGCGCGGCCGGAGAACCTGCGTCGACGTTCGGTCCGCGTCGTCGTCGAGGCCCTGGAGAGGGTGATGGCTAGGCTCAGAGAATGACCTCCGTCTCGAATCCGCTGCTGCAGCCGTCCACGCTCCCGTACGGGCTTCCCGACTACGCGGCGATCAGGCCCGAGCACTACCTGCCCGCGTTCCAGGCGGCGTTCGAGGAGCATCTGCAGGAGATCCGGCGGATCACGACGGTGCGCTCGATGCCCACCTTCGAGAACACGATCGCGGCCCTCGAGCGTGCCGGCGAGCTGCTCGACCGCGTCGCGCACGCCTTCTACACCGTGAGCTCCGCCGACGCCACGCCGGAGATCCAGGCCGTCGACGAGCAGCTCGCTCCGCTCATGGCGGCGCACACCGACGCGATCCGGCTCGACGGCCCCCTCTACTGGCGCGTGCAGCAGGTGCACGCCCAGCTCGACGATCTCGGCCTGGATCCGGAGCAGCGCTACCTCGTGGAGCGACACCACCGCGAGATGACCCACGCCGGCGCGGGTCTCGACGACGAGGCGAAGGCACGCCTGACACTGCTGAACCAGCAGCTGTCGACGCTCAGCAACACGTTCGAGCGCAATCTGCTGGCCGACACGAACGATCTGGCGGTGGTCTTCGACTCCGCCGAGGAGCTCGACGGGCTCAGCACCGGCGAGCTCTCCGCCGCGGCCCGCGCGGCGAAGGAGCGCGGACTCGACGGCCGCTACCTCGTCTCGCTGCCCCTCTTCACGGGGCACCCCTACCTCGCCCGGCTGCGCGACCGGGAGTCCCGCCGCCGGATCATGGCGGCATCCCGCAGCCGCGCCTCGCGAGGCGACGCCAACGACAACCGCCCCGTTCTGGCGGAGATCGTGCGGCTGCGCGCCGAGCGCGCCGCTCTTCTCGGCCACGCCTCCCATGCCGCCTACGTCACGGCAGACGAGACCGCCGGCACACCCGAGGCGGTGGAGCGGATGCTGCGCCGCCTCGCCGCACCCGCCGCGCGCAACGCCGCCGCCGAACGCGCCGCGCTGCAGGCGATCGTCGACGAGACCGAGGATGACCCGTTCCCCGTCGAGGCGCACGACTGGGCGTTCTACACCGAGAAGGTGCGCACAGCCCGCTACGACATCGACACCGGCGCGCTGCGGCCGTGGTTCGAGGCCGAGCGCGTCCTGCGGGACGGCGTGTTCGCCGCGGCGACGAAGCTCTACGGGGTGACCTTCACCGAGCGCCCCGACCTCGTCTCGTATCACCCCGGCGCGCGGACGTTCGAGGTGCAGGATGCCGACGGCACGGCGGTCGGCCTGTACGTGCTCGACCTGTACACGCGCGACACCAAGCGCGGCGGCGCCTGGATGAACCCGATCGTCAGCCAGTCACGCCTGCGCGGCACCCTCCCGGTCGTCGTCAACAACCTCAACGTGCCGCTGCCGGGCGCCGGCGAGCCGACCCTCCTCACCCTCGACGAGGTGACCACCCTCTTCCACGAGTTCGGGCACGCATTGCACGGGCTCTTCGCCCGGGTGACGTACCCGCACTTCGCCGGCACCAACGTGTTCCGCGACTTCGTCGAGTTCCCGAGCCAGGTGAACGAGATGTGGATCCTGTGGCCCGAGGTGCTCGACGACTACGCACGCCACCATGAGACCGGAGAGCCCCTCGATCCCGCGATCGTCGAGCGGCTCCGCGCGACGGAGACGTTCGACCAGGGGCACGCGACCAGCGAGTACCTCGCCGCCGCCTGGCTGGACCAGGCCTGGCACCGGGTCGGCACGGATGCCGAGATCGACGACGTCGCGGCGTTCGAGGCCGCCGCTCTCGCCGACATCGGGCTCGATGATCCTGCAGTGCCGACGCGTTACTCGTCGACGTACTTCGCGCACGTGTTCTCCGGCGGCTACAGCGCCGGGTACTACTCGTACATCTGGAGCGAGGTGCTCGACGCGGACACCGTCGAGTGGTTCCGGGAGAACGGCGGACTCACGCGCGAGAACGGCGACCGGTTCCGGCAGCGGCTTCTCGGGGTCGGCGGCTCCAAGGACCCGCTGGCGGCGTACCGGGACTTCCGCGGCCGCGACGCGGAGATCGCGCCGCTGCTGAAGCGACGCGGACTGGAGACCTGACCGACGCGGCCGCTGAGGCGGCTCACGGATCCAGGCGGTAGAACCGCCAGAGCGGATGCTCGATCGGCAGCACCGTCGAGCTGGCGAAGCCGGCCTGCGCCGCCCAGTCGCCGACGGTGGAGGGGCGCAGGACGGTGCCGTTCGCGGTCCTCTCCCCCTCGGCCATCGTCGCCGGCAGGCAATGCAGCACGCTGAATGCGTAGTTCAGCCGATCGAGGAAGTCGCCGTCCGGTGTGAAGGCATCGGCCACCTTCTCGTCGCCGATGAGCACGGCGCCGACGGGTCGCAGCAGGTCGCGGGCCACGCGGAGCGCTGCCGCCGGCTCGTTCATGTCGTGGAGCGCCTCGAAGACGGTCACGAGGTCGAAGCCGTCGCCGGAGACACCCTCGAAATCCTCCGGGACGGTGGCGTTCGCGCGACGGACCAGCACCCGGTCGGCGAGCCCCTGCGCCTCGACGAGGGCTTCGGCTTCGGCGACGGATGCCGGATCGAGGTCGACCGTGACGACCGTGGACTGCGGGAACGCCCTCGCCAGGGCGATGCTCGACCACCCCGTGCCGGCGCCGAGGTCGAGGATCCGCCCGCCGTCGCGGAGCCGCTCGTAGACGTCGGGGAGCGCGGCGACCCAGTCCTCCAGGTCGTTCACGTAGCCGGGCCGGTTGAGCTGCTCGAGCCCGTGCCTGACCCCGGTGCCGAAGGCGCCGTAGCGGACGCCGGTGCCTGTTCTGGCCGCGTCGACCACGTCGTCGAACGCCGAGGCTGTGCCGGCGAACATCGTCCCCGCCCCGATCGCATAGGCGGGATGATCCGGGTCGAGGAACACCGGCCGGTGCGCAGCGGGAAGCCTGAAGCGACGCTCTTCCGCCGGTGCGGAGGCACCGTCGACCGTGAGGAAGCCGGCCGTCGCCTGCTGCTCCAGCCACTCCCGCGTCATGCGTGCGTCGATCCGCGCATGCGCGGCGAGCTCGCCGGCGGTCGCGTCACCCAGGTGCACGAGCCCCTCGTACAGCCCCAAGCGGCGCCCGAACTCGATGCTCAGCAGTTCGAGTCCCGGCAGGAGCGACTCGATGAGACGCTCCGCGAGGCTCTCGGCGATGGCGGCGTCCTCGCCGCCCGACGGCGTCGTCGTGCTCATAGGACCATTGAACCGCGCCCGGGAGTGGCGCGCACCTCCTTCTCATCGGCGCCCCCCGTGATCGTCGCGTCCTGAGCCGCCCTCTGCCTGCGCTTCGCTCCCGCGACGGGTCAGAGCGCGGGCGCGGTGTAGAGATCGACGCGGCAGCCGCCTTCGCCCGGCTCCAGCTGGACCCGGTCGAAGGACGCGCGGAAGACCGAACCGTCGGCTGCCCGAACCACGACGATGCAGTCCTTGGACTCCGCGACACCGACAGCAACGACGGATTCTCCGGAGTCGGTGGTCGTCGTGTCGACGGAGACCCCGGGCTCAGGGAACTCCGCCTGCACGCGCATCGCCAGCTCGGCCGGATCGACATCCTCCAGGATCGCGCGCACCCGATTCTCCGCGTCGTCCGGGAGTTCAGGACGAGCGGCCGCGACCGGAGGATCGACATCGTCCGGCAACGAGGCGCAGTCGACATCGGTCCGCACGGGGTACTCGTGGATGATGAGCCGGAACCGGTAGCAGCGCTCCGCCGACCCCTCGGTGTTCGACGCACCGAACACGGCGGTCGCGGACTGCGCCTCCACGGTGGCGAGGATGCGGACGTCGATGACGGCCTCTTCCCCCTGCCGCGTCGATCCTGACCAGGCGACCGGGGTCACCACGACGGAGTAGTGTCCGAAACGCTCGGCGGCGAGTGTCTCCGCATCCGCAGTGTCGCGTTGATAGCCGAGGTCCTCCACGATGGCGTCCGCCGTCGCAGACACGTTCCGCGCGGCGATCTCGTCGCCGTCCTTCGTCCGCGCCGCGTCGAAGAAGAGCACCACGAACGCGATCACGCCGACGACCACCACCGCGAGGCCCACGACGAACACCGTCGCGACCCACCGCATGATCTTCTCCATCAGCGGTCCAGCCACTCCATCGCCTTGTACCAGGTGAGCTGATGATAGCTCTGTGCGAGGAGTTCGCCGAGACCGTAGAGCGACAGGACGTGCACGGCGATCGATTCGCCGTCGTCCAGGGACTGCTCCGCCGTGCGCACGCAGCCGCGAGCGAGGAAGTGATGCACGCGGTTGGTGTGGCTGCCGAAGTTCGCCCAGGTCGCTCCGAGCTCGACGATCTCCGCGGCGGTGCAGCCGGTCTCCTCGCGAAGCTCCCTGGCCGCGGCATCCGCCGGCATCTCGCCGGCCTCGACGGCGCCGCCGATCGTGCCGAGCGCGACGGTCCCGGCACCGTGCCGGTACTCCTCGACGACGATCGCGCTGCCGTCCTCGTCGAGGGCGAGCAGAGAGATCCAGTCCCCGTACTCGAGCACGTAATAGGGAGAGATCGGGCGGCCGTCCGCGTCCCGGCAGTCGTCCGCGCGCACGCGGATCCACCGGTCGGCGACGACGGTCTCGCTGCCGACGACGGTCCAGGGCGCGGGCGCGGCGGTCACGCGCTCTTGCGCTTGCGCTCCATCACGATGGTGGGCGGCGCGCCCTCGTCGACGGCGGCGCGGGTGATGATCACCTTCGCGACGTCATCCGTCGACGGGATCTCGAACATGATCGGGCCGAGCACGTCCTCGAGGATGGCACGCAGGCCCCGAGCGCCGGTCTTGCGCTCGACGGCGAGGTCGGCGATCGAGCGGAGCGCCTCCTCCTCGAACTCGAGCTGCACGCCGTCGAGCTCGAACATGCGCTGGTACTGCTTGACCAGGGCGTTGCGCGGGCCGGTGAGGATGTCGATGAGGGCGTCCTGATCGAGCGGCGACACCGAGGTCACCACGGGGAGCCGGCCGATGAACTCGGGGATGAGGCCGAACTTGTGCAGGTCCTCGGGGAGCACCTCGCTGAACAGGTCGAGATCCTTGCCCTTGTCGTGCAGCGGGGCGCCGAAGCCGATGCCGTGCTTGCCGACGCGGGAGGAGACGATGTCCTCGAGACCGGCGAACGCACCGGCGACGATGAAGAGCACGTTCGAGGTGTCGATCTGCAGGAACTCCTGGTGCGGGTGCTTGCGTCCGCCCTGCGGAGGGACGGACGCGACCGTCCCCTCGATGATCTTCAGCAACGCCTGCTGCACGCCCTCGCCGGAGACGTCTCGCGTGATCGACGGGTTCTCCGCCTTGCGGGCGATCTTGTCGACCTCGTCGATGTAGATGATGCCGGTCTCGGCGCGCTTGACGTCGTAGTCGGCGGCCTGGATGAGCTTGAGGAGGATGTTCTCCACGTCCTCGCCGACGTAGCCGGCCTCGGTGAGCGCGGTGGCGTCGGCGACCGCGAACGGCACGTTGAGGCGCTTGGCCAGGGTCTGCGCGAGGTAGGTCTTGCCGCACCCGGTCGGTCCGATGAGCAGGATGTTGCTCTTCGCGATCTCGACGCTCTCGGCCTTCTGCTCGGCCGGCTGCAGGGTGCCGTGCGCGCGGATGCGCTTGTAGTGGTTGTAGACGGCGACGGCGAGGGCCTTCTTGGCGGGCTCCTGCCCGACGACGTACTCCTCGAGGAAGGAGAAGATCTCACGGGGCTTGGGCAGCTCGAAGTCGGCGCTGCCCTCGCCGGAGGACTCCGCCATCCGCTCCTCGATGATCTCGTTGCACAGCTCGACGCACTCGTCGCAGATGTACACACCGGGACCTGCGATGAGCTGCTGCACCTGCTTCTGGCTCTTTCCGCAGAACGAGCACTTGAACAGGTCAGCGCTTTCACCGATGCGGGCCATGCGCGTCCTCCTCAGGATGCCGAGATCGTCCTCCGAGCCTAACCTCTGCAGGGGACACCGGGACGCATTGGCGCGGGCCGTCTCGGAAAGCGCGAGGGCCCGCGGCGCCGATGCGCCGCGGACCCTCGGCGATCCGACTCAGACCATGCTCTTCGTGTGCCAGACCGTCTTCACCTCGGTGAACGCGCCGATCCTCTCCGGCGAGGCGGTGACCTCACCGGGGGCGAGCACCCGCTTGAGGGTCTCCGCGGCGGCGATCTGCATGTCGACCCAGTCGAGGTCGCCCGCGCCTGCGAGGTCGAGGGCGTTGACGTCCTGGTGGGACGCGAGCCACGGCGCGATCTCGGCCGGCGACCCGGTGAGGACGTTCACGACTCCCCCGGGCACGTCGCTGGTGGCCAGCACCTCCGCCAGGCTGATGGCCGAGAGCGGATGCCGCTCGCTGGCGATCACGACGACCGTGTTGCCGGCGACCAGGGCCGGAGCCACGACCGACACGAGACCGAGCAGCGCGGAGTCCTGCGGCGCGACGATCGCGACGACCCCGGTCGGCTCCGGCACGGAGATGTTGAAGTACGGTCCCGCGACCGGGTTGGCGTTGCCCGCGACCTGCGCGTACTTGTCGCACCAGCCCGCGTACCAGACCCAGAGGTCGATCGCCTCGTCGACCTGGGCACCCGCCACGGCGGCGGACACGCCCTCCTGGGCGACGATCTCGTCGATGAACTGCGCACGCCGGCCCTCGAGCACCTCGGCGACGCGGTACAGCACCTGTCCGCGGTTGTACGCGGTGGCGCCGGACCAGCCCTTCACGGCGGCACGGGCGGCGACGACGGCATCCCTGGCGTCCTTGCGCGATGCCTTGGCCGCATTCGCCAGGAACGCGCCCTTGGCCGAGACGACCTCGTAGGTGCGGCCGGACTCGCTGCGCGGGAAGGCTCCGCCGATGGCGAGCTTGTAGGTCTTCGGCACGGTCAGTCGCCTGCTCATGCTGCGGCTCCCTTCAGGTACGCGGTGAGGCCCTGACGTCCGCCCTCGCGGCCGTATCCGGACTCCTTGTAGCCGCCGAACGGGCTCGACGGGTCGAATCGGTTGAAGGTGTTCGCCCAGATCACGCCGGCGCGCAGCCGGTCGGCGACCGCGAGGATGCGCGACCCCTTGTCCGACCAGATGCCAGCGGAGAGTCCGTAGGGAGTGTTGTTCGCCTTCGCGATGGCCTCGGCGGGCGTGCGGAAGGTGAGCACCGACAGCACGGGGCCGAACACCTCGTCGCGGGCGATGCGGTGCGAGGCCTCGACGCCGGTGAAGATGGTCGGCGCGAACCAGAACCCCTTCTCGGGGATGACGCAGTCGGCCGTCCAGCGCTCGGCGCCCTCGGCCTCGCCGATGTCGCTGAGCTCGCGGATGCGGGCCAGCTGCGCGGCGGAGTTGATCGCGCCGATGTCGGTGTTCTTGTCGAGCGGGTCCCCCAGACGCAGCGTGGAGAGGCGGTTCTTCAGCCGCTCGATGACCTCGTCGTGGATCGACTCCTGCACGAGCAGGCGGCTGCCTGCGCAGCACACGTGCCCCTGGTTGAAGAAGATGCCGTTGACGATGCCCTCGACGGCCTGGTCGATCGGCGCGTCGTCGAACACGATGTTCGCGGCCTTGCCGCCGAGCTCCAGAGTGAGCTTCTTCGGGGTGCCGGCGACGGCGCGCGCGATGTCACGGCCCACCCCGGTGGAGCCGGTGAACGCGACCTTGTCGACGTCGGGGTGGCGCACGAGCGCCGCTCCTGTGGCGCCGGCACCGGTGACGATGTTCACCACACCGGCGGGGAGGTCGGCCTGCTGCAGGATCTCGGCGAAGATCAGCGCCGTGAGCGGCGTGGTCTCCGCAGGCTTCAGCACCACGGTGTTGCCTGCGGCCAGGGCCGGGGCGAGCTTCCACGCGAGCATGAGCAGCGGGAAGTTCCACGGGATGACCTGACCGGCGACGCCGAGCGCGCGCGGGTTCGCGCCGAGACCGGCGTAGTCGAGCTTGTCGGCCCATCCCGCGTAGTAGAAGAACCACGAGGCGACGAGCGGAACGTCGACGTCGCGGCTCTCCTTGATCGGCTTGCCGTTGTCGAGGCTCTCGGCGACGGCGAGCTCGCGGGCGCGCTCCTGCACGAGACGGGCGATGCGGAAGAGGTACTTCCCGCGGTCGCGTCCGCTCAGCTTCGACCACGTCTTCTCATAGGCGCGGCGTGCGGCGGCCACGGCGCGGTCGACGTCCTCATCGCTCGCCGCGGAGATCTCCGCGATGCGGCTCTCATCGGACGGCGAGATGGTGGTGAAGCTCTTGCCTGAGCCGTCGACGAACTCGCCGTCGATGAACAGGCCGTAGCTGTCGCGCAGGTTCAGAATCGCCTTCGACTCCGGCGCGGGTGCGTATTCCAGGAAAGACATATCTCGTCCTCAGTCGATCGTGACGTAGTCGGGGCCGGAGTAGTGGCCGGTGGTGAGCTTCTGACGCTGCAGCAGCACGTCGTTCAGCAGGCTGGAGGCGCCGAAGCGGAACAGGTGCGGCTGCAGCCACTCCTCGCCGACGGTCTCGGCGACGGTGACGAGATACTTCACCGCGTCCTTGGACGAGCGGATGCCGCCTGCGGGCTTCACGCCGATGCGCTCGCCGGTGCCGCGGTACCAGTCGCGCACGGTCTCGAGCATGAGCAGCGTGGTCGGAAGGGTCGCTGCCGGCTGCACCTTGCCGGTCGAGGTCTTGATGAAGTCGCCACCGGCGAGGATTCCCAGCCACGAGGCGCGCTTGATGTTGTCGTAGGTGTTCAGCTCGCCGGTCTCGAGGATGACCTTGAGGGAGGCGTAGCTTCCGTCCGGACGACGGCAGGCCTCCTTGACGGCCGCGATCTGGTCGAAGACCAGCCCGTAGCGACCGGAGAGGAAGGCGCCGCGGTCGATGACCATGTCGATCTCGTCGGCACCGGCGGCGACAGCCTCAGCGGTGTCGGCGAGCTTGATCGCCAGCGAGGAGCGCCCGCTCGGGAAGGCGGTGGCGACCGCGGCGACGGAGATGAGCCCGTCGTCGGGGTCGCCGTGCAGCCCGCCGAGCGCCTCGACGGCATCCGCGACCATGTCGCCGTACACGCAGACCGCGGCCACGCGCGGGCACGTGGGGTCGGCGGCATCCGGGTTCTTCGCCTTCGCGACGAGGGAGCGCACCTTGCCCGGGGTGTCGGCGCCCTCGAGAGTGGTGAGGTCGATCAGCTTGATGATCGTGTCGAGCGCCCAGGCCTTCGACGTGGTCTTGATCGACCGGGTGCCGAGGCCGGCCGCGCGCTGCTCGAGGCCGACGGCGTCGACGCCGGGAAGCCCGTGCAGGAAGCGGCGCAGCGTGGCGTCGTCGGGCTCACCGCCCAGGACGTCCACCGCCGTGCGGCGGCTGAGTTCTTTGGTGGTCACTGTTCCTCCAACAGGGCTCGGGCTGTGATCTCATCGGTCACCAGGACGCTGCACAGGCCGCTGGTCACGACTGTACGCGCGATGTCGTGCTTGGCGGCACCCGCGGTGACGAAGATTGCTCGGTCGGCCGCCCGCAGGCGGCTCAGCTCGACGCCGACGGTGCGGGCGTCGAGCTGGGGATCGACGATGTTGCCGTCCGCGTCGATGTAGCGGCCGAGCACATCGCCGACGGCGCCGCGCCGCGCGAGCTCCTCGACGTCGGATGCCGACAGGTAGCCGTTCTCGACATGCGCCGAGGTCGCGTCGCAGGGGCCGGCGGTGAAGAGGAAGGCCTGCGCCTGTGCAGCCTCCTCCAGGACGGCGGCGACCGTGCGATCGGCTTCGATGGCCTGCTTCGTCTCGACCCGTTCGAGGATGGCCGGGCTGGGCAGCAGGGACACCTGCCCGGAGGCTCGCTGGGCGATGGTCACGGCGAGGCCCGCGGCACCGCCGGAGCGTCGGTTGAGGCTCACTCCCCCGTTGAGCTGGACGACGGTGACGCCCGTCGCCCATCCGTCCTCGAGCGCCTCGGCGACGGCGCGGAGGGTGCGACCCCAGCTCACCCCGAGAGTCCGCGGGACGGGTCGCATGGCGGTGAGGTAGTCGGCCGCCCCCTGGGCGACCCGCTCCAGGGTGCCCTCGTCGCCCTCCGGCGCCGGGACGACGATCGCCGCCGCGAGGCCGTGGCGTTCGACGAGCTGACGCTCGAGTCCGAGCCGGCGGGCGCGTGGATGCACGATCTCGATGCGGACGATGCCGCGCTCGCGGGCCTGGGTGAGCAGCCGCCCGACCTTCCAGCGGGAGATCTTCAGGAGAGCGCCGATCTCGTCCTGCGTCTTGTCCTCGTCGTAGTAGAGCTCAGCGACGCGGACCATGACCAGTTCGTCTTCCACGGCAACCTCCTTCTGCATCCAGGGTAGGCCCTTGGGCGCGTACGCGCACCTGGTTGCTCATATGAGCATAGTTGCGGCGGGGCGTGCACATCCGCCGGACACGACGAAGGGCGCCGGTCCGAGGACCGGCGCCCTTCTGTCGGGGGTGCGTGTCAGGCGCGCTTGCGCGTCGTCAGCACCTGGTCGACGATGCCGTACTCGAGCGCCTGCGTCGCCGAGAGGATGTTGTCGCGATCGATGTCGCGGTTCACCTCTTCGACCGACTTCTTGGTGTGCGCCGCCAGGGTCTCCTCGAGCCAGGTGCGCATGCGGAGGATCTCCGCCGCCTGGATCTCGATGTCGGATGCCTGGCCGTGGCCCGCCTCGCCCATCGCGGGCTGGTGGATCAGGACGCGGGCGTTCGGCAGCGCGAGGCGCTTGCCCGGCGCGCCGGCTGCGAGGAGCACGGCGGCCGCGGAGGCCGCCTGACCGAGGACGACGGTCTGGATCTGCGGCGCGACGTACTGCATCGTGTCGTAGATCGCCGTCATCGCCGTGAACGATCCGCCGGGCGAGTTGATGTACATCGTGATGTCGCGCTCGGAGTCCTGGCTCTCCAGGACGAGGAGCTGCGCCATCACGTCATCCGCCGAGGCGTCGTCGACCTGCACGCCGAGGAAGATGACACGGTCCTCGAACAGCTTGTTGTACGGGTCCTGGCGCTTGAAGCCGTACGCCGTGCGCTCCTCGAACTGCGGGAGCACGTAGCGGCTGGACGGGAGGCTGCCGGCGGACTGGAAGGTGGGGGTGTACATGGAAGGTCCTCTCGAATCCGTCACTCGGCCGGTGCCGCGGTGCCGCCGCCGCCGGTCACGTCGCTGGCGTGCTCGCGGATGTGGTCGACGAAGCCGTACTCGAGGGCCTCCTCGGCCGTGAACCAGCGGTCCCGGTCGCCGTCGGCGTTGATCTGCTCGACCGACTTGCCGGTCTGACCGGCCGTGATCTCCGCGAGGCGCTTCTTCATCGAGAGGATGAGCTGCGCCTGGGTCTGGATGTCGCTCGCCGTGCCGCCGAAGCCGCCGTGCGGCTGGTGCAGCAGCACGCGCGCGTTCGGCGTGATGTAGCGCTTGCCCTTGGTGCCGCTGGTGAGGAGCAGCTGTCCCATCGACGCGGCCATGCCGATGCCGACGGTCACGATGTCGTTCGGGACGAACTGCATCGTGTCGTAGATCGCCATGCCCGCGGTGATCGAGCCACCGGGCGAGTTGATGTAGAGGTAGATGTCCTTCTCAGAGTCCTCTGCGGCGAGAAGAAGGATCTTCGCGCAGATCTCGTTGGCGTTCTCGTCTCGCACCTCTGAGCCCAGCCAGATGATGCGGTCCTTCAGCAGCCTGTCGAAGACGCTCGTCGCGACGAGGGGTTCTGCAGCCATGTCAGCTCCTGTTTCCGTGTTTCGGTGATTCGAATCTACCGGCGACAACGCGGGACGCAGGTCGTGTTCGCCGTCGGCATATCAGGTGTCGCGATCGGCGATCTCGTGCGCATAGGCGGTCATCGACCGGTGGTACCGAGGAAGGTGCGGGACGAGCGCGAGCAGGGCGACGGAGAGGCCCCGCGCAGGCTTCCCCGCGCTGGCGAGGATGAGCGCGTGGACGACGGCGACCGCATCCCGGTAGGGACCGTCCGCCGAGAGGTCCTCCTCCGCGCGGATGATCGCGAGAGCCTCGTCGTACTCGCCGAGGTTGCGCAGCGAGCTGGCGAGCTGGATCACGCACTGCGGCCGGTGCTCGTCGTCCAGCCCCAGCGCGAGCGCCCGCCGGTAGAGAGCGACGGCCTCCGCGGGACGTCCGGCGGAATCGCGCGCTCCGGCCCGCTCGAACTCGGCCCGCGCATCGTCGGCACCGCGTTCTGCGGCGAGGGCGTCGATGCGTGCGATGATCTCGTCGCCGACCTCCTGCCCGGACGCATCCGCCCAGACCTCGTCGACCCGTTCGTCCCAGCTCTTCATGTCGTCTCCTCGAGAGATGAGAAAGGGCGGATGCCGCAGCATCCGCCCTTCTCAGGATCGTGTCGGATCACTCAGCCTTGTCGGCGGCCTTCTTGGCCGGGGCCTTCTTGGCCGGGGCCTTCTTGGCGGCCGGCTTCTTGGCGGCGGGCTTCTCCGCGGCCTCGGCGTCGGCCTCGTCCTTCTTCGCCGGAGCCTTCTTGGCGGCCGGCTTCTTGGCCGGAGCCTTCTTGGCCGGCTTGTCCTCGGCAGGAGCCTCGGTCTCGGCCTCGTCATCGGTCACGACGAAGTCGGACAGATCCACGGCCTTGCCGTTGGTGTCGACGACCTTGACCTTGCCGAGCGCGATCGCGAGCGCCTTGTTGCGGGCGACCTCGCCGACGAGAGCGGGAAGCTGGTTCGACGACTGCAGCGCCTCGACGAACTCCTGCGGGGCCATGCCGTACTGCGCGGCGGACTGGATGAGGTACTGCGAGAGCTCCTCCTGCGAGACCTGCACGTCGGCCTGCTCGGCGATCGTGTCGAGCAGGACCTGGGTGCGGAACTGCTTCTCGCTGGCCTCGGTGACCTCGGCGCGGTGCACGTCGTCCTCGAGACGACCCTCGCCCTCGAGGTGGTTGTGCACCTCGTCCTCGATGAGCTGCGGCGGAACCGGGATGTCGATCTGCTCGAGCAGGGTCTCGACGAGCTTGTCGCGCGCAGCGGAGCCCTGCGTGAAGACGCCCTGCTGGGCGACGCGCTCGGCGAGGCTCGCACGGAGCTCGGCGATCGTGTCGAACTCGCTGGCGATCTGCGCGAAGTCGTCGTCGGCCTCGGGGAGCTCGCGCTCCTTGACGGCCTTGACGGTCACGGAGACCTCAGCCTCGGAGCCCGCGTGGTCGCCGCCGACGAGAGCCGAGCGGAACGTGGTGTCCTCGCCGGCGGTGAGCGACTCGATCGCGTCGTCGATGCCCTCGAGCAGCTCGCCGGAGCCGACCTCGTAGGACACGCCCTCGGCGCGGTCGATCTCGGCGCCGTCGATCGTGGCGACGAGGTCCAGCTCGACGAAGTCGCCCTTCGCGGCGGGACGGTCGACGGGAACCAGAGTGCCGAAGCGGGCGCGCAGGCGGTCGAGCTCCTCGTCGAGGGCCGCGTCGTCGGCCTCGACGGCGTCGACGGTCAGCGTGATGCCGTCGTAGGCGGGCAGCTCGATGTCGGGGCGGACGTCCACCTCGATGTCGACGAGCAGGTCGCCGGAGAAGTCCTTCTCGTTCGGCCACTGGGTGATCTCGGCGGACGGGCGCCCGACCACGCGGACCTTGTGCTCGACGGTCGCCTCGCGGAAGAACTGGTCCAGGCCCTCGTTGACGGCGTGCTCGATGACGGCGCCGCGGCCGATGCGCTGATCGATGATCGGCGCGGGCACCTTGCCCTTGCGGAAGCCGGGGATCTGGACGTCCTGAGCGATGTGCTCGTAGGCGTGGGCGATGCTGGGCTTGAGGTCTTCGGGGGTGACCGTGATGCTGAGCTTGACCCGGGTCGGGGTCAGCTTCTCGACGGTGCTGTTCGCCATGCTGGTGTGTCTCCTTGTGGTTTCCGCGCTGAACCGCGGCTGTGAGGCTAGAGGGTGTCGAGTCGGGGCGACAGGAGTTGAACCTGCGACCTCCCGCTCCCAAAGCGGGCGCTCTACCAAACTGAGCTACGCCCCGGGGAATCCGCACGCAGATCCAGCCTCGAAGAGTCTAACGGACCGGAGCACTCCTCACGGTCCGCTATGATCGTTGAGTCGGTGCGGCTTCGTGAAGCGGCTCGCTCCGGGGGTGTAGCTCAATGGTAGAGTCTCAGTCTTCCAAACTGATTGCGCGGGTTCGATTCCCGTCACCCCCTCGGTTCCGAAAGGCCCTCGCATCATTCTGCGGGGGCCTTCGCCGTCCCATCTGGCAGAGTCGAGGTACTCAGATCCCGACTCCGGAGGTGGCGCATCGCATGTCTGCCCGTGCTCGTCCTGCCGCGGTGAGCGTGATCGCTCTCCTCGCGCTCACCGGCTGCAGCGCTCCCGCCGCCCCGCCGGCCGCCACCGGCGAGCCTCGCTGCTTCGACCTGCTCGACGCGTTCGACAGGGCGACGGCCTTCGCCGTCGACTACGAGGAGCATCCGACCCCTTCGCAGATCGAGAAGCTCGAAGGCGTCGTCGCCGAGCTCGACGAGAAGGCGGCCGGGGCGACCGGCGAGCTCGACGCCGCATTGACGCACTACGCGGTCATCGTGGAGCGCATCAGAGACGCGGCGACCGACGACAGCATCCCGCCGGTGACCGACGACGAGTACGACGACGCGGTCTCCGGCATGCTCGAAGCCTGCGGGGCCGAAGGTGACTGAGGTCACTGGTCTCGGCGGCCACGATCTCCCGCTCCGCCTGCACGGCCCTGGCGAGGTCTTCCCCCGACGACGCCGCCGGAGGATCCCCCGCGGCGCGGCGATGGGGATCGTCGCCGCCGCGGCGGTGCTCGCCGCAGCGGGCGCCGCACAGCTGGGTGCCAATCTCACCTACGATCAGAGCGCACGCGACTACGTGGATGCCGCGCAGGCGACCAGCGCCGCTCTCGCGGAGGTGCGCCAGAGGGATGCCGTCCTGGGTGCCGGCGCGGGCTTCGCCGAATCCCTCCTCGCCGGCGACTCCGGGATCCTCGCGGATCGCTCCGCGGCGGAGACGCTCCGCGGCGCGATCGACGACGCGGCAGCCACGTCCTCCTCCGCTGACGATCTGCTCGCCGACGACATCCCGGACGCCGGCGCGAAGCCCGGCTGGTTCTGGGAGCTCTTCTCCGAGGCCGCTCGGCTGAGCGACGCTCGGCTCGATGTGGAGCGGCGCGAGGACGACCTCGACGCGGTCGCCCCCGAGATCGCTCAGGCCGCCGATGAGCTGGACGAGGC
The DNA here is from genome assembly GCF_011752045.1 of Microbacterium hydrocarbonoxydans. Taxonomy (GTDB): domain Bacteria; phylum Actinomycetota; class Actinomycetes; order Actinomycetales; family Microbacteriaceae; genus Microbacterium. The sequence continues at coordinate 139,684 of NZ_JAAKXW010000001.1, read as the reverse complement.
AGGCATCACGCTGCTCTCCAGCGCGGCCACGGCGGCGGCCGGATTCGAGGCCGCGCATCTCTCCGCACGGAACGACGACGTGATCGCGCTGCGGGACGCCGCCGCAGCCGTCGCGGACACGGCGACCATCGATCAGGTCGCGGTCGACGCGTTCACGACGCTCGAGGGCGCCGCAGCGCAGGTGATCGCCTCCGAGCAGGCGGAACTGGCGGAGAAGGCCGGCCCGCTGCAGGCGCCGAGGCTGGAGATCGAGGCCTTCGCCCGCTCGCTGGCGCCCGGGGTGCTGCTGGAGTTCGACTGGAACCCGATCGTCAACGGCGCCGGCGCCAACGGCAGCATGGGCGGCCTCACCACCTGGTGGTGGGACGATCCCGACCGCGCCGTGATCGAGCTCTCGAACTCCGTCGCCGAGCAGTGGCCGTCCGACCGCAGCAGGTCCCTCGTCGCCCACGAGGTGGGCCACGCCATCAGCGTGAAGTGCGAGGACCTCTACGACTCGTCGACCCAGGACAGCATCGAGAAATGGGCGACGGCGTGGGCCATCAGCATGGGCTTCACCGACGACGCCAACGGCGTGTGGGCGTACGGGTATCCGCCGCAGTCGTACATCGACGCCGCCTACGGATGCCGCTGAGGCTCGGCTTCCGGAGACGCCGGAGGCCGCCGCGACGGATCGCGGCGGCCTCTTCGGCGTTCTCAGTCCGGGGTCACTGCCCCCGGCGCTCGCGCAGCTGCGTGAGCGCGTCCTCGAGGAGCTGGACGGCTTCCTCGTCGGTGCGGCGCTCCTTCACGTAGGCGAGGTGCGTCTTGTACGGCTCGGTCTTGGCGAGCGCAGGAGGGTTCTCCTTGTCGCGCCCGGCCGGGAGGCCCGACTGCGGGTGGTCGATGATCTCCGGGATCTCCTCGTCGGGAAGACCGGCCGCGAAGTAGCGCACCGTCTCGTTGCCGAGTCCGTCCCAGTACGAGACCGCGATGCGGTCCGCGTGGTAGCCGTGGTCCTGCTCACCCATCGGGCCGGAGCCGACACGGGTGCCGCGGATCGCGTTTCCGCCGGTTGCCATCAGATCACCTCGAACTTCGTGATGAGGCCGAGCGCCACGATCGCCACGAACCACGCCAGCGCGAGCACGACGGTGAAGCGGTTGAGGTTGCGCTCAGCAAGACCGGACGAACCGACAGCCGAGGACATGCCTCCGCCGAACATGTCCGACAGGCCGCCACCGCGACCCTTGTGGAGCAGGATGAGGAGAGTCAGCAGGACGCTGGTGATACCCAGCACGACCTGCAGGACGAACTCGAGAATTTCCACGAGGAAGAGCCTTTCGCTGGGGCACGACTGCCCCCGTAACGGTCAAGTATACGGTGCAGCGGGGCCGCAGCCCCGCTGCACTCACACGCCGACGTGCTTCTCGAAGCGGATGATCGCGGCGAACTCGTCGACCACGAGGCTCGCCCCGCCGACCAGTGCGCCGTCGACATCGGGCTCGCGCATGAAGCTGGCGATGTTCGCCGCCTTGACCGAACCGCCGTACAGGATGCGGGTGCGCGCGGCGGCCTCGTCGCCGAGCTTCGCCGCGATGACGGTGCGAAGAGCGGAGCAGACTTCCTGAGCCTGCTCCGGCGAGGCGACCTGACCGGTGCCGATCGCCCAGACCGGCTCGTAGGCCACCACGATGTCGTCCGAGGCCGAGACCGCGCCGAGTGCTGTCTCGAGCTGCGCGATCGAGACAGCGGTGGGCCCGGACTCCTCGCGCTGCGTCAGCGTCTCACCCACGCAGATGACCGGTACGAGGCCGTGCTTGAGCGCAGCCTTCGTCTTGGCCGCGACGACCTCGTCGGACTCCGCGTGGTACTCGCGGCGCTCGGAGTGGCCGATGATGACGTACTTCGCATCGAGCTTCGCGAGGAACGCACCGGACACCTCGCCCGTGTACGCGCCGGAGTCGTGCATCGAGAGGTCCTGCGCGCCGAGGGCGAACGGGATCTTGTCGGCGTCGATGAGCGTCTGCACGCTGCGGATGTCGGTGAAGGGCGGGAACACCGCGACCTCGACCGAGCCGTCCTCGTGCTTCGCGTCCTTCAGCGTCCAGTGCAGCTTCTGCACGAACGCGACCGCCTGCAGGTGGTCGAGGTTCATCTTCCAGTTGCCCGCGATCAGCGGGGTACGGGACTTCATGCCCATCCGAGCACCTCCAGGCCGGGTAGCTTCTTGCCCTCGAGGAACTCGAGGCTGGCGCCGCCTCCGGTCGAGATGTGACCGAAGCGGTCGTCGGCGAATCCGAGCTGACGCACGGCCGCCGCGGAGTCGCCGCCGCCGACGACGCTGAGGCCGTCGACCTCGGTGAGCGCCTGCGCGACGGCCTTGGTGCCCGCCGCGAAAGCCGGGAACTCGAACACGCCCATCGGGCCGTTCCAGAACACCGTCTTCGACCCGCGGATGACCTCGGCGAACCGGGCGGCCGTCTCGGGGCCGATGTCCAGGCCGATGCCGGAGGCGCCGAAAGCCGTGTCCTCGATCGCGTCGGCTGCGGCCACCTCGTGCGCGGCATCCGCGGCGAAGGAGGCTGCGACGACGACGTCGGTCGGCAGCACGAGCTCGACGCCGCGCTCCGCCGCCTCGGCGATGTAGCCGCGCACGGTCTCGAGCTGGTCCTCCTCGAGGAGGCTGGAAGCGACTGCGTGGCCCTGCGCCTTGAGGAAGGTGAACAGCATGCCGCCGCCGACGAGGATGCGGTCGACGCGCGGGAGCAGGTGCGAGATGACGCCGAGCTTGTCGCTCACCTTGGAGCCGCCGAGCACCACGGCGTAGGGGCGCTCCGGGTTCTCGGTGAGCCGGTCGAGCACGTCGAGCTCCGCCGCGATCAGCAGACCGGCGGCGGAGGGAAGCAGCTGGGCGAGGTCGTAGACGCTCGCCTGCTTGCGATGCACGACGCCGAAGCCGTCGGAGACGAGGACGTCGCCGAGCTCGGCGAGCTCTGCGGCGAACGCTCCGCGCACGGCGTCGTCCTTCGACGTCTCCCCCGGGTTGAACCGGAGGTTCTCGATGACGACGACCCCGCCGTCCTCGAGGGAGGCCACGGCTTCCTTCGCCGACTCGCCGACCGTGTCGCGCGCGAAGGCGACCGGCTTGCCGAGGAGCTCGGACAGCCGCTGGGCGACGGGCGCCAGGCTGTACTGCGGATCGGGCGCCCCATCGGGGCGGCCGAGGTGCGAGCACACGACGACGCGGGCTCCCGCGTTGATGAGTGCGTTGAGGGTCGGCAGCGAGGCTCGGACACGACCATCGTCCGTTATGACCCCGTCCCGCAGGGGGACGTTGAGGTCACAACGGACGATGACGCGCTTGCCCTCGAGGGAACCCAGAGAGTCCAGGGTGCGCAGAGTCATGTGTATGAGCTTAGAGGCGCTCTGCCACGTACTCGGTCAGGTCGACGAGGCGGTTGGAGTAGCCCCACTCGTTGTCGTACCAGCTGGAGACCTTGACCAGGTTGCCGCTGACGTTGGTCAGCGTCGCGTCGAAGATCGAGGAGTGCGGGTTGTGCACGATGTCGCTGGAGACGATCTGGTCCTCGTTGTACTGGAGGTAGCCGGCGAGGCGGCCCTCGGCGGCGGCCTTCCTGTACGCCTCGTTGACCTCGTCGGCCGTGAGGTTCTCACGGTCGGTGATCAGGGTGAGGTCGACGATCGAGCCGGTGGGGACCGGCACGCGGTAGGAGGAGCCGCTGAGCTTGCCGTTGAGCTCCGGGAGGACCTCGCCGATGGCCTTGGCCGCACCGGTCGAGGCCGGGGTGATGTTGATGGCGGCGGCGCGGGCGCGGCGCAGGTCGCCGTGCGGGCCGTCCTGCAGGTTCTGGTCGGCCGTGTAGGCGTGCGCGGTCATCATGAAGCCGCGGTCGATGCCGAAGGCGTCGTTGAAGACCTGCGCGAGCGGCGCGAGGCAGTTGGTCGTGCAGGACGCGTTGGAGATGATGTGGTCGGTCTCCGGGTTGTACGTGTCCTCGTTCACGCCCATGACGAACGTGCCGTCCACGCCCGTGCCCGGTGCCGAGATGAGGACCTTCTTCGCGCCGGCCTCGATGTGCTTCTTGGCGAGCTCCGCCTTGGTGAAGAAGCCGGTCGACTCGATGACGATGTCGACGCCCAGCTCGCCCCAGGGGAGGTTGGCGGGGTCGCGCTCCGCGAACGCCTTGATCGCCTTGCCGTTGACGGTGATGCTCTCGTCGTCGTAGCTGATGTCCGCGTCCAGGACACCGCCGACGGAGTCGTACTTCAGCAGGTGGGCCAGGGTCTTGTTGTCAGTGAGGTCGTTGACCGCGACGATCTCGAGGTCGGCCCCCTGCGCGAGAGCAGCGCGGAAGTAATTTCGTCCAATACGACCGAAGCCGTTGATACCGATCTTGACAGACACGAAAGTCTCCTGGTTCTTAAGGGTGGGAGTGCGTGATTCTTACGGATTTCACGGACAACGGCGTCCTGACGGGCATTTCGCCCATCAGGACGCCCGTTGTTTACGACAGTACCAGCAGTCCGGAGGTCTTCTCACGCGCCGTTACGAAGCGCTGAGCGACGTTCTCCCAGTTCGCGATGTTCCACGCCGCCTTGACGTAGTCCGCCTTGACGTTGAGGTAGTCGAGGTAGAACGCGTGCTCCCACATGTCCAGCTGGAACAGCGGGACCGTGCCCTGCGCGGTGTTCGACTGCTGGTCGAACAGCTGCTGGATGATCAGGCGCTGGCCGATCGAGTCCCAGCTGAGCACGGACCAGCCGGAGCCCTGGATGCCCATGGCGTTCGCGGTGAAGTGCGCCTGGAACTTCTCGAAGGAGCCGAAGAACTCGTCGATGGCGGCGCGCAGCTCGCCCTCGGGCTCTCCGCCGCCGTTCGGAGACAGGTTGGTCCAGAAGATCGAGTGGTTGACGTGACCGCCGAGGTTGAACGCGAGGTCCTTCTCGAGCTTGTTCACGTTCGCCAGGTTGCCGGTCTCGCGCGCCTCGGCCAGCGCCTCGAGAGCCGCGTTCGCGCCCGCGACGTAGGCCGCGTGGTGCTTGTCATGGTGGAGTTCCATGATCTTCCCGCTGATGTGCGGCTCGAGCGCTGCGAAGTCGTACGGGAGGTCAGGGAGCGTATATGTAGCCATGTCGCTTTCTCATCCAATCCGCGCCGCGCCGCGGCGCTTGCCGATCCTCCGCGCCGCCGAAGTGCGACACGGAGCGGACGTTTTTCATCCTACTGACGACAACGCGACCCGCGACGGGAACCTTCCTGTGTGACGCTCCGGAAGAAGAGGAGAGCCGGCCCCGTGCGGGACCGGCTCTCTCCGATGATCAGGTCTGGATCTCAGGCGTCGAGCCCGACGGGCACGGCGGCCTCGGTCCCGGGGATGCCCTCCTGCTGGGCGCGCTTGTCCGCCATGGCGAGCAGACGGCGGATGCGGCCGGCGACGGCGTCCTTCGTCATCGGCGGCTCCGCGTGGTGGCCGAGCTCGTCGAGGCTGGCGTCGCGGTGCGCGAGGCGCAGTTCCCCCGCCACCTTCAGGTGCTCGGGCACGTCCTCGCCGAGGATCTCGAGCGCGCGCTCGACGCGGGCACAGGCGGCGACGGCGGCCTGCGCGGAGCGGCGCAGGTTCGCGTCGTCGAAGTTCACCAGGCGGTTGACGCCGGCGCGCACCTCGCGGCGCTGGCGCATCTCCTCCCACGCGACGGCGGTGCGCTGGGCGCCCATCTCCGCGAGGATCGTGCGGATCGCCTCGCCCTCGCGGACGACGACACGCGGCATCCCCCGGACCTCGCGCGCCTTGGCGGCGACTCCGAGTCGGTGAGCCGCGCCGACGAGGGCCATCGCAGCCTCGGACGACGGGCAGGACACCTCGAGCATGGCGGACCGGCCGGGCTCGCTGAGCGTGCCTGCGGCCAGGAACGCGCCGCGCCAGAGGCCGGAGACCTCGGCGCGGGAACCGGTGGTGAGGCGGTTCGGCAGGCCGCGCACCGGGCGGCGGCGCTGGTCGAGCAGGCCGGTCTGGCGCGCGAGAGTCTCCCCCGCCGCGATGACGCGGACCGCCCAGCGGGCACCGTCGTTCGCCGTGCTCGACTGCACCTGCGCGATCTCGGGCCGGACGCCGTAGATCTCGGCGAGATCCCTGGCCACGCGCTGCGCGAGCACCTCGGCGTCCACTTCCGCCTCGACAGCCACTCGGCCTGCGATCGAGTGCAGGCCTCCGGCGAACCGGAGGATCGCGGTGACCTCCGCGACACGCACCGTCGGGGGTGCATTGCGGATGCTGACCAGTTCAGCCTTGACGTCGGTGGTTAGTGCCACGACACTCCTCTACGCTCACGCGCCGGATCGCGACGCAAACCTCCAGCTTACTCGCCTTGCGGCGGCAGCTATTCCCTGCCCAGGTCGCGATGACGGACGTTCACGGCGACCCCGGGGACGGCGGCCAGCCGGCGGGCCAGCTCCTCCACCATCGCCACGGACCGGTGCTTGCCGCCCGTGCAGCCGATCGCCACGGTGGAGTGGCTCTTGTTCTCGCGCTGATAGCCCTCGAGTACCGGCGTGAGCGCCGCGGCGTACGCGTCGAGGAACTCCGTCGCCCCCTCGCGGGACAGCACGTACTCCCTGACCGGCTCGTCCTGCCCGGTGAGACCACGGAGATCCTCGTTCCAGAACGGGTTCGGCAGGAAGCGCATGTCTGCGACGAGGTCGACGTCCGTCGGCAGGCCGTACTTGAACCCGAAGCTCATCAGCGTGACGCGGTGCCGCGCGGCCCCCTCCTCGGAGAACAGGTCGGACACCTGGGTGGCGAGCTGGTGGATGTTCAGCGCCGACGTGTCGATCACGAGGTCGGCCGCCTCGCGCACCGGCGCGAGCTTCGACCGCTCGACGCGGATGCCGTCGAGCAGGGTGCCGTCGCCCTGGAGTGGATGCGGCCGGCGCACCGACTCGAAACGCCGGACCAGCACGTCGTCGGACGCGTCGAGGAAGAGCACGCGCACAGAGCCGCGCGAGCGCAGAGCCCTGGCCACACCGGGAAAGTCGTCGAAGAGGTTGCGTCCCCGTACGTCCACGACCGCCGCGATCTTCGGAAGCGCGTCACCGCCCATGTCGGTGAGGTCGAGAAGCGGCCGCAGGATCTGCGGCGGGAGGTTGTCCACGACATACCAGCCGAGATCCTCCAGCGCGTTCGCGACCGTCGTGCGCCCTGCGCCCGACATGCCCGTGACGATGAGGAACTCGCCCTTCTCCCCTTCAGCCATCGTTACTCCTTCTCCCCCGCGACACCAGCCTAGCGAGTGGAGAGATGCGCATGGATGCTCTGCGCGAGCACCGGGCCGATGCCCTGAACCTCCTCGATCTGGCCGGGCTCGGCGGCGCGGAGCGCGGTGACCGAGCCGAAGTGCTTCAGCAGGACCTTGATGCGGGCGGCGCCGAGACCGGGCACCTCTGCGAGGACGGTGGTGATGTCGCTGCGGCGGCGCTTGCGCTGGTGCGTGATGGCGAACCGGTGCGCCTCGTCACGGAGCCGCTGCAGCAGATACAGCGCCTCGCTCGTGCGCGGAAGGATCACCGGGAAGTCGTCGCCCGGCAGCCAGATCTCCTCGAGCCGCTTCGCGATGCCGCAGACGGCGATCTCGGTGTGCCCTGCATCCTGCAGCGCCCGCGCAGCGGCCTCCACCTGCGGCTGTCCGCCGTCGACGAGCAGCAGCTGGGGCGGGTACGCGAAGCGGGGCTTCCGCCGAGGCGCGCCCTCGAGCTCGGCATCCGTCTCCTGGGCGTCCTCCGCCTCGGGCCGGTCGAGGTGCGCGAGGCGCCGGCGGAGCACCTGATACATCGAGTCGGTGTCGTCGGTGGTCTCCGGGATGTTGAACGACCGGTACTGGTCCTTGCGCGGCAGCCCGTCCTCGAAGACCACCATCGACGCGACCACGTTGGTTCCGCCCAGGTGCGAGATGTCGAAGCACTCGATCCGCAGCGGAGCCTCCTCCAGTCCCAGCGCCTCCTGCAGGTCGGTCAGCGCCTGGGTGCGGGCGACGTAGTCGCTCGTGCGCCTGGTCTTGTGGCGGATCAGCGCCTGCTGCGCGTTGATCGTGGCGGTGCGCATGAGGTCGGCGCGCTGGCCGCGCTGGGCGACCGCGATCTCGACCTTCCTCCCCCGGCGCTCGCGCAGCCATTCCTCGAGTTCTGCGGCGTCGTCGGGGAGGGTGGGCACCAGGATGCGGCGGGGGACGTCCTGCGCATCGCCGTAGGCGTGCTGCAGCACCTGGTCGACGAGCTCGCCCGTCGTGATGTCGATCTCCTTCTCGATCGTCGTCGCGCGCACGCCGCGCACCCGTCCGCCTCGGATCACGAAGTGCTGCACGGCGGCGGCGAGCTCGTCCTCCGCGATGCCGAACAGGTCGGCGTCCTCGTCGGCCGCCAGCACCAGGGCGCTCTTGCCCAGCACCGCCTCGATCGCGGAGAGCTTGTCGCGATACCTGGCCGCCGCCTCGTAGTCCATGGCGGCAGAGGCGGCGAGCATCCGCTTCGTGAGCTCACGGGTGAAGCGCTCGTCGCCGCCTGCCATGAACGCGACGAAGTCGTCGACCATGGCCCGGTGCTCCTCGATGGTCACCGTCATCGAGCACGGGCCCCCGCACTTGCCGATCTGGCCGGGGAAGCACGGGCGCCCTGTCTGCATCGCGCGCTTGTAGCTCGAATCGCTGCACGTGCGGATCGGGAAAGCCTTGACCATCAGATCGATGGTCTCGTGGACCGCCCACACCTTCGGATAGGGGCCGAAGTAGCGGGCCCCGGGGATCCTCCGGTTGCGGGTGACGATGACGCGCGGCGCCTCGTCGCCCAGGGTCACCGCCATGAACGGGTACGACTTGTCGTCCTTGTAGCGGACGTTGAAGGGCGGATCGAACTCCTTGATCCACATGTACTCCAGCTGGAGGGAGTCGACGTCCGTCGGCACGACCGTCCATTCGACGGATGCCGCCGTCGTCACCATCCGCCGGGTGCGCTCGTGCAGGGTGCGCAGCGGCGCGAAGTAGTTCGAGAGCCGCTGACGGAGGTTCTTCGCCTTGCCGACGTAGAGCACCCGGCCCTCGGCGTCGCGGAACCGGTAGACGCCGGGGTCGGTAGGGATCTCCCCCGTCCGCGGCCGGTACGGCAGCACGTCGGCCATCAGCTGGCCTTCCGCGCGGCGCGCCCCTCACCCAGGATCTCGGCGAGGAACCGACCGGTGTGGCTCTCGTCGACTCGCGCGATCTGCTCCGGGGTTCCGGTGGCGAGGATCTCGCCTCCGCCCGATCCGCCCTCGGGGCCGAGGTCGATGACCCAGTCCGCGGACTTGATCACGTCGAGGTTGTGCTCGATCACGATGACGGTGTTGCCCTTGTCGACGAGGCCGTTCAGCACCTCGAGGAGCTTGCGGACGTCCTCGAAGTGCAGACCGGTGGTCGGCTCGTCGAGCACGTAGATGCTGCGCCCGTTGCTGCGGCGCTGGAGCTCGGTGGCGAGCTTGACGCGCTGCGCCTCACCACCGGAGAGCGTGGTCGCCGACTGGCCGAGGCGGACGTAGCCGAGGCCGACGTCGACCAGCGTCTTCATGTAGCGGTGGATCGCCTGGATCGGCTCGAAGAACTCGGCCGCCTCCGCGATCGGCATCTCGAGCACCTCGGCGATGTTCTTGCCCTTGTAGTGCACGGCCAGGGTGTCGCGGTTGTAGCGCTTGCCGTGGCACACCTCGCAGTCGACGTACACGTCGGGGAGGAAGTTCATCTCGATCTTGATCGTGCCGTCACCGGAGCAGGCGTCGCAGCGTCCGCCCTTGACGTTGAAGCTGAACCGCCCTGGCTGGTAGCCGCGCACCTTGGCCTCTGGGGTCTCGCTGAAGAGGGTGCGGATCCGGTCGAAGACGCCCGTGTACGTCGCCGGGTTGGACCGCGGCGTGCGGCCGATCGGCGCCTGGTCGACGTGCACGACCTTGTCGAGGTTGTCGAGACCGGAGACCCGCGTGTGCTTGCCCGGTACGGTGCGCGCACCGTTCAGCCGGGAGGCGAGCACCTGGAACAGGATGTCGTTCACGAGGGAGGACTTGCCGGAGCCGCTGACGCCCGTGACCGCGGTCAGCACGCCGAGAGGGAAGTCCGCATTGACGTTCTTCAGGTTGTTCTCACGCGCTCCGACGACGCTGAGCATCCGCTTCCGATCGATCTTGCGGCGCTTCTTCGGGGTCGGGATCTCCAGCCGGCCGGACAGATACTGGCCCGTCATGGACGCGTCGTCGCCGAGCAGCGCCGAGTACGGGCCGGAGTGCACCACGGCGCCGCCGTTCACGCCTGCGCCGGGGCCGATGTCGACCACCCAGTCGGCCGCCTCGATGGTCTCCTCGTCGTGCTCCACGACGATGAGCGTGTTGCCCAGGTCGCGCAGCTTGAGGAGCGTCTCGATGAGGCGCCGGTTGTCGCGCTGATGCAGGCCGATCGAGGGCTCGTCGAGCACGTACAGCACTCCGGTGAGCCCCGAGCCGATCTGCGTGGCGAGGCGGATGCGCTGCGCCTCGCCACCGGAGAGCGAACCAGCGGAGCGGCTGAGGTTCAGGTAGGAGAGACCGACCTGGAGCAGGAAGTCGAGCCGGAGCCGGATCTCCCGCAGCACCTGCGCGGCGATCTTCGCCTCGCGGTCGGTGAGCGTCAGCGTCTCCATGAAGTCGCGCGCCTCGGCGAGGCTGAGGTGCGACACCTCGGCGATGGAATGACCGTGCACCTGCACCGCCAGCACCTCGGGCTTGAGGCGGTTGCCGTCGCAGACAGGACAGGGAACCTCGCGGAGGTACTCCCCCCAGCGGGCGCGCTGGGTGTCGGACTCGGCCTGGGCGTACTGCCGTTCGATGTACGGCACGACTCCCTCGAAGCCCGATGCGTAGCGCATCTCGCGCCCGTAGCGGTTCTTCCACTTGACCGTGACCTTGTAGTTGTCGCCACGGAGGATCGCGTCCTGGACGTCGACCCGGAGGTCCTGCCACGGGGTGTCCAGGGAGAAGTTCAGGTCGGCGGCGAGCCCCTCGAGGAGCCGCTCGTAGTACTGGAAGAGCCCCTTGCCCTGGGTGGTCCACGGGATGATGGCGCCCTCGCGGATCGAGAGCTCCTCATCGCCGAGCATGAGGTCGACGTCCACGGACATCTTCGTGCCGAGGCCGGAGCACGCCGGGCAGGCGCCGAACGGCGCGTTGAACGAGAACGTGCGCGGCTCGATCTCGGTGAGCGTGAGCGCGTGCCCGTTCGGGCACGCGAGCTTCTCGGAGAAGGACTGCCACGCGGCGTCGCCCTCCTCGTCGACGAAGTTCACCTGCACCACGCCGCCGGCGAGGCCGAGCGCCGTCTCCACCGAGTCCGTCACCCGGCCCAGGATGTCGTCCGAGGCGACGAGACGGTCGACGACCACCGCGATGTCGTGCTTGTAGCTCTTCTTCAGCGTCGGCGGCTCGGCCAGCTGGATCAGCTCGCCGTCGACGATCGCGCGCGAGTAGCCCTTGGCCCCGAGTTCGCGGAACAGGTCGACGAACTCGCCCTTCTTCTGCGAGACGATCGGCGCGACGATCTGATAGCGGGTGCGCTCGGGGAGCTCCATCAGCTGATCCGCGATCTGCTGCACCGTCTGGCGCTGGATCCTCTCACCGCACTCCGGGCAGTGCGGCACGCCGATGCGCGCCCAGAGCAGTCGCATGTAGTCGTAGATCTCGGTGATCGTCCCGACCGTGGACCGCGGGTTGCGGTTCGTCGACTTCTGGTCGATCGAGACGGCGGGGCTCAGACCCTCGATGAAGTCCACGTCCGGACGGTCGACCTGGCCGAGGAACTGACGCGCGTACGCGCTCAGCGACTCGACGTAGCGGCGCTGCCCCTCCGCGAAGATCGTGTCGAAGGCGAGGCTCGACTTCCCCGACCCGGACAGCCCGGTGAACACGACGAGGGAGTCGCGCGGGATGTCGATGTCGACGTTCTTCAGATTGTGCACGCGGGCACCGCGAACACTGAGTTTTCCTGGGGTTGCAACCGGGACGATAGGCACCGATCAAGTCTACGAGGGGCCACGGACACTGGCTCCGTCACCGCCCTTCCGAGAACCTCACGCGGAGGATTCGCCGCGGTGAGAGCGGTGTTACACCGCCGATATGGAGCAGCGACTGCGCGGAAACAATGCCCGCCTACCTTCAGAGTCACGCAGCTCCATCCCCGTATCGGAGGCACCATGACCGCGATCGATTCCGCACCCGCCCCGGGCACAGCGCCCACCGCCGTCGTCGGCGCCCTCACCGTCAGAGCAGGCCGCTGGATCGACGGCTGGGACGCCGAGGACCACATGCAGTGGGAGTCGGAGGGCCGCCGCATCGCCACGCGCAACCTGCGCTGGTCGATCTTCGCGGAGTTCCTCGGCTTCGTCGTCTGGCAGCTGTGGTCGATCGTGGTGATCTCGCTCCCGGCGGCCGGCTTCACCTTCGACGTCTCGCAGACGTTCTGGCTCATCTCGATGCCGAGCCTCGTCGGCGCGACGCTCCGCTTCCCCTACACCTTCATGGTGGCCCGCTTCGGCGGGCGCAACTGGACGATCGTCTCCGCGGCGCTCCTGCTGCTCCCGGTGATCGGGCTCGCGCTCTGCGTCGGCGACCCGGAGACACCCTTCCCCGTGATGCTCGGCGTCGCCGCCCTCGCCGGAGTGGGCGGCGGGAACTTCGCCTCATCGATGGCGAACATCACCTACTTCTACCCGCAGCGGGAGAAGGGCTGGGCGCTCGGCGTCAATGCCGCCGGCGGGAACCTCGGCGCGGCCGTCGCCCAGTTCGTCGTCCCGATCGTCATCACGATCGGCGCGGCCGGCACCCTCAGCCTTCCCGCGGCGGGCTGGATCTGGGTGCCGCTCATCGTGATCGCGATCGTGGGCGCCGCGCTGCGCATGGACAACCTCTCCAGCGCCAAGGCCGACCTCGCGGCATCCGTCGCGGCCTTCAAGGAGCCGCACCTGTGGATCCTCGCCTTCCTCTACCTCGGCACCTTCGGCTCCTTCATCGGCTTCGCCGGCGTCTTCCCGAAGCTCCTCGCCGACCAGTTCCCGGACTTCTCCGCCCTCCACATCGCCTCGGCGACGATCCCGCTCGCCTTCCTCGGCGCCCTGTGCGGCTCCCTCGCCCGCCCCTACGGCGGCAGGCTCGCCGACCGCTTCGGCGGCGCGACGATCACCGTGGCGGCGTTCAGCGCGATGGCGCTGCTCACCACCGCCGTCATCCTGACCCTCCCGTTCATCGGGTTCTGGGGATTCCTGGGACTCTTCCTCCTGCTCTTCACCGCGAGCGGCATGGGCAACGGCGCGACCTATCGGATGATCCCCACCGTGTTCGCATGGCGGGCCGGCGCCGAGGACGCGCATCGCACGGCCGGCGACATCGGGTCGCAGCGCAAGGCCTCCGCCGCCCTGGGGATCATCTCGGCACTCGGCGCCTACGGCGGCTTCCTCATCCCGCAGGTGCTCGGCCTGTCGAAGGCCACGACCGGCGGCTACACGTCCGGGCTGAGCTGGTTCCTCGGCGCCTACGTGGTGATGATCGCCGTGACCGCGCTGGTGTACCTGCGGGCGAGCCTTCGATCGGGCACCCGGCTGTGACGTCGACCCACTGCCCGTACTGCGCCCTGCAGTGCGCGATGACCGTGACCCCGGCAGGCGCCGGGGCCGCGGTCGCCCCGCGCGAGTTCCCGACGAACCGCGGCGGGCTCTGCAAGAAGGGCTGGACCTCGGCCGAGCTGCTCCGGCACGGTGACCGGGTCACGGTCCCGCTGCGCCGCACCGATGGCGGCTTCGAGCAGGTGTCCTGGGAGGATGCTCTCGACGACATCGCCGCGCGGCTGCGCGAGCTGCGTGCCGAGCGAGGAGCCGATTCCGTCGGCGTCTTCGGCGGAGGCGGCCTGACGAACGAGAAGGCGTACCAGCTCGGCAAGTTCGCCCGCATCGCCCTCGGGACCAGCCGGATCGACTACAACGGCCGGTTCTGCATGTCGAGCGCCGCGGCGGCGGGCAACAGGGCCTTCGGCGTCGACCGCGGCCTCCCGTTCCCCGTGACCGATCTCGACGACGCCGACACGATCCTGCTCCTCGGCTCGAACGTCGCCGCGACCATGCCTCCGCTGCTCAGCCACCTCGCCGGGGCCCGCGCGGGCGGCGGACTCATCGTCGTCGACCCGCGCCGCTCCGAGACCGCGCGGCTCACCGAGGACGGCGCCGGCATCCACATGCAGCCCGCCCCCGGCACCGACCTCATCGTCCTCCTCGGCCTCACGCACATCGTGCTGGCGGAGGGGCTCGCCGACCTCGACTACCTCGAACGGCGGACGACCGGACTCGACGAGCTGCGCCGGAGCGTCGCGTCCTGGTGGCCGGAGCGCGTGCAGTCCGCGACCGGGGTGCCCGCCGCGCAGCTGCGCGAGGTCGCACGGCGTCTCGCCGGCGCACCGCACACGTTCATCATCACCGGACGCGGCGTCGAGCAGCACGTCGACGGCACGGACACCGCGACCGCCGCGATCAACCTCTCGCTGGTGCTGGGACTGCCCGGCCGTCCCGGCGCCGGCTACGGCACCCTCACCGGTCAGGGCAACGGCCAGGGCGGCCGCGAGCACGGTCAGAAGTGCGATCAGCTTCCCGGCTACCGCAAGATCTCCGATCCCGAGGCCCGCGCCCATGTCGCGGCGGTCTGGGGTGTGGACCCCGCCGTCCTCCCCGGCCCCGGCGTCCCGGCGATGGAGCTGCTGGGGATGCTCGGCGCGGAGGTGTCCGCCCTGCTGGTCCACGGCTCGAACGTCGTGGTGTCGGCCCCGGATGCCGGCGAGGTGACCCGGCGCCTGGGGGCGCTCGACCTCCTCGTGGTGTGCGACTTCTTCGTCTCCGAGACGGCCCGGCTCGCGCACTACGTGCTCCCGGTCACCCAGTGGGCCGAGGAGGAGGGCACCATGACCTCGCTCGAGGGGCGGGTGATCCGCCGCCGCCGGGCGATCGACGCGCCCGGCGAGGCGCGCAGCGAGCTGTGGATCATGCAGGAGCTGGCCCGCCGGCTCGACGCCCCCGGCGTCTGGTCCACGGATGCCGCGGAGGTGTTCGACGAGCTCGCCCGCGCCTCGGCCGGCGGGATCGCCGACTACTCCGGCCTCAGCCACGCGCTGCTCGACACCGGCATCGCCGCGCACTGGCCGTTCGCGTCAGGCTCGACGGGAACCCCGCACCTGTTCCGCGACGACTTCGCCCACCCGGACGGCCGGGCCCGCATCGTCGCCGTCACCGCGCGGTCCCGGGAGGCCGAGCAGGGCGGCGCGACGACCCTGATCACGGGCCGCCTGCTCGAGCACTACCAGTCGGGCGCCCAGACGCGACGCGTCGCCGAGCTCATGACCGCCCGCCCGGAAGCGACCGTGCAGCTGCATCCCGCGACCGCGTCAGGTCTCGGCATCGTGAAGGACGACCTCGTGCAGATCGCGAACGAGCGCGGCGCCGTCCGGGCGCGCGCGGAGGTGACCTCCGGGATCCGCCACGACACCGTCTTCCTGCCGTTCCACTTCCCCGGCGACGGCCGCGCGAACCTGCTGACCGATCCGTCGGTCGATCCGGTCTCGGCGATGCCCGAGTTCAAGCGGACGCGGGTCACCGTGTCGAAGATCGAGGAGGTCGCATGAGGCGCATCGTCGTCATCGGCTTCGGTCCCGTCGGGGGCCGCTTCGTCGAGGGAATGCTGCCGGCGGTCCGCGCCGGCTCGGTGGAGCTGACCGTGATCGGCGCCGAGCAGGATGACGTGTACAACCGGGTGATGATCGCCGAGCACGCCGTGGGTCGGGCCGCGCGCGAGGTGCTGGACCTCCCCGGAGCGGCCGCCGCGATCGACGCCGGCGCGCGCATCCGCCTCGGGGAGGCCGCCGTCGCGATCGACAGGCGCCTCCAGGTCGTCCGCACGAGCACCGGCGACCGGATCGGCTATGACCACCTCGTCTTCGCCACCGGCGCCCGGGCCAACATCCCGACCCTGTACGGGATGGAGAAGGCCCGTCGGCACCGCCTGACCAGGGCGCTGTCCCCCGAGACCCTCGACCGCGGCGAGCACGCGCTCCCGCGCGGGGTGACCGCGCTGCGCGACCTGGTCGACGCCGCCCGGGTGGCATCCGCCGTGCGGGCAGGACGCAGGATCGTGGTCCTCGGAGCCGGCGTTCTCGGGCTCGAGGTCGCCCTCGCCGCCCGCGAGCAGGGGGCCGAGGTGGTCGTCGTCTACACCGGCGGCATCCCCATGGGCCGGAACCTCGACGACGACGGCGGACGGATGCTCGCTCGCGCCGCACGAGCCGCAGGGGTGGAGATGCTCCCGCACTCCATCGCGGAGAGCATCGTGACGCGCACCGGCGCGGACGGCTCCGCCCGGTTCGACGCTCTCGTGTGCGCCGACGGCAAGCTCGTGCACGGCGATCTCCTGCTGCTCTCGGTCGGCGCATCGCCGCGGGTGGAGCTGGCCGCGGCGGCCGATCTCGCGGTGTCCACCGGCATCCTCGTCGACGACCGGCTGCAGAGCTGGTCCGACCCGGCGGTCTTCGCGATCGGCGACTGCGCCCACGTCGCGGCGCCGGGCACCGCCCGTCCGGACGGCTATGTCGGAGGCGGCCCGTCCGGCCTCATCGGACCGGGCTGGCGGCAGGCCGACGCTCTTTCCGCGCGACTCTCGGATGCGACGCTCGATGCGGTGCCGTTCGCCGACCGGCCGGCCGTGGTCGCGCTGAAGGCCGACGAGGTCGACCTCGTCGCCGGCGGGGTCGTCGACGCGTCCCCCTGGGACGAGGAGCCGCACGCCGCTTCCTGCGCGGACCAGCGCCAGGTCACGCAATGGCTCGATCCCGCCCGCGGCGCATACGTGAAGATGGTGACCCGCGGCGGGGTGCTCGAGGGATTCGTCTCCGTCGGGATGCCGCGCGCCGGCGCCGAGCTGACGCTGCTGTTCGAGCGGGGCGGCGAGCTCCCCGCGGACCGCTCCGTGCTCCTCCGTCTCGACGCCGACGACGCCGGCGCGACGCTGAGCGGCGATCCGTTCGCCCCGGACGCGACGCTCTGCTGGTGCAACGGCGTGACGGTGGAGCGGATCGGGGAGGCCGTGGCCGCCGGCGCGGACACCGTCGAGTGCGTCGGCAGGACCACGAGGGCCGGTACCGGCTGCGGCGGCTGCAAGGGCCGGATCACCGAGCTCATCGCCCGCAGCGGGGTGCTGACCGCCGGCGCGTGAGCCGGCTGGCGTTCTCGGTCAGCGCGGCGGGGGCGACGGCGTGCGTCGACCGGCGAACGCCGAGAGCCCGTCGCGCAGCGCGGCGATCTCCTCGACGTCCATCTGCACGGCGCGCATAACCTGCCGCGGCACATCGAGCGCGCGCTCGCGCAGTGCGCGCCCGGTATCCGTGAGCATGATCTCCAGTCGCCGCTCGTCCTCGCTGCTGCGCTGTCGTGCCACCAGCCCGTCGGCTTCGAGCCGCTTCACGAGCGGAGACGCGGTGGCCGGCTCCAGCGCGAGATCGGCTGCGAGATCGTTGAGCGTGCGCGGAGCGCGCTCCCACAGCGCGAGCATCACGAGGTACTGGGGATGCGTGAGCCCGAGCGGCTCGAGGATCGGCCGGTAGATCGCCACGACGTTGCGCGCCGCGGTGACCAGTGCGAAGCAGAGCTGGTTCTCGAGCTTGAGCAGGTCGTCGGATGCCGTCACCCCTTCACTGTACAACCACCCTAATGATTAGTACACTAATCAACATGACCGAGCGTCGAACGAGTGAGCACAGCGGACGCGCGCCCCTCCGCACCCGGATCCGGGAGGCCGGCGGCCTCTACGCATGGGTCAACACGAACCTGATCCGCTTCGCGGGACCGGCCTCGGTCGGACCGTACGAGAAGACGCCGCCGCCCAGCGCCGCCGAGCGTGCCGAGCGCGGCTGCCCACTGTGCGGCGCACCGATGACGCAGCACGAGATCGATCGCTCGGGGCCGAAGCCGCTGATGCACTGCCCGTGACGGCGGCGCCCACGGCTCAGCCTGTCGCCGCCGCGTCCTCCCGCGCTGCGTCGAGCCAGAACATCAGCTCATCGTCGTCCTGAAGGGTGGTCGGTGAGACGTCGAGCCAGCTCGGCCCCATCGTCCTCGCGCCCATGACGGCGACCGCCGCACCAGGGCGCACGAGCAGCGACGCCCCGTGCTCCTCGGTGACGCGCACCAGCAGCACCCCGCCCTTGCGTGCGCCGACGAGGATCTTCCCGTCCAGCAGGAACGCCCTCGTCCCGAACATCCGGCGCTCCTCGAGTCCGGAGTCGTCACTCAGGAGCGCACGGACGCGATCCGCCAGCTCCTCCCCTGCCGCATCCATGCTCTGCTCCCGCTCACGCGTGCCCGGCGCGCTCCATGGCGCGGAGCTCCTTCTTGAGGTCCTGCACCTCGTCGCGCAGTCGAGCGGCGAGCTCGAACTTGAGCTCCGCCGCGGCTGCGAGCATCTGGTCGGACAGGTCCTGGATGGTCGCCTCGAGCTGGTTCGCACCCTCGGCTGCGATGCCGGTGCGGCGCAGGTTCGGCGTGGGCGACTTTCCCTTTCCGCCGGCGCGGCCCCGCCCGGCCATCATGTCGGCCGTGTCGGCGCCCTCGCGCGCGAGCACCTCTGTGATGTCGGCGATCCTCTTCCGCAGCGGCTGGGGATCGATCCCGTGCTCCTTGTTGTAGGCGATCTGCTTGTCGCGTCGCCGATCGGTCTCCTCGATGGCCTTCGCCATCGAGTCGGTCATGTTGTCGGCGTACATGTGGACCTCGCCGGACACGTTTCGCGCGGCACGGCCGATCGTCTGGATCAGCGAGGTGCCCGAGCGCAGGAACCCCTCCTTGTCGGCGTCGAGGATCGCGACCAGCGACACCTCGGGGAGGTCGAGACCCTCGCGGAGCAGGTTGATGCCGACCAGCACGTCGTACACGCCCGCGCGGAGCTCGCTGAGCAGCTCCACCCGCCGCAGCGTGTCCACGTCGGAGTGGAGGTAGCGCACGCGGACGCCGTGCTCGCCGAGGAAGTCGGTGAGCTCCTCCGCCATCTTCTTCGTGAGCGTCGTGACGAGCACGCGCTCGTCCTTCTCGACGCGGATCCGGATCTCCTCGAGGAGGTCGTCGATCTGCCCCTTCGACGGCTTCACGATGATGTGCGGGTCGACGAGGCCGGTCGGGCGGATGATCTGCTCGACGATGCCGTCGGCGATGCCCATCTCGTACTTGCCCGGGGTGGCCGAGAGGTACACGGTCTGCCCGATCCTGTTCTTGAACTCGTCCCACCGCAGCGGCCGGTTGTCCATCGCGCTCGGCAGCCGGAAGCCGTGATCGACGAGCGTCCGCTTCCGGGAGGCGTCGCCCTCGTACATGGCGCCGATCTGGGGCACCGTGACGTGGGACTCGTCGATCACGAGCAGGAAGTCGTCGGGGAAGAAGTCGAGGAGCGTGTGCGGCGGCTCCCCTGGAGCACGCCCGTCCATGTGGCGCGAGTAGTTCTCGATGCCGGAGCAGAAGCCGAGCTGCTGGAGCATCTCGAGGTCGAACGTGGTGCGCATCCGCAGTCGCTGCGCCTCGAGGAGCTTGCCCTGCCGTTCGAACTCGGCCAGGCGCTCCTCCAGCTCGGCCTCGATCGTCCCGATCGAGCGCTGGATCACGTCGGTGCCGGCCACGTAGTGCGAAGCGGGGAAGATCGGCACCGCGTCGAGCTTCTCGATCACCTCGCCGGTGAGCGGATGCAGCGAGTACAGCGCCTCGATCTCATCGCCGAACAGCTCGATGCGGATCGCATGCTCCTCGTAGACCGGGATGATCTCGATCGTGTCGCCGCGGACGCGGAAGTTGCCGCGCGAGAAGTCGACGTCGTTGCGGTTGTACTGCATCGCGATGAACTGGCGGATCAGCGCGTCGCGGTCGTAGCGCTCCCCCACCTGCAGGGCGACCATCGCGCGCAGGTACTCCTCGGGCGCGCCGAGGCCGTAGATGCAGGACACCGTCGAGACGACGACGACGTCGCGCCTGCTCAGGAGCGAATTCGTCGTGGAGTGGCGCAGGCGCTCGACCTCCGCGTTGATCGAGGAGTCCTTCTCGATGAACGTGTCCGTCTGCGGGACGTAGGCCTCCGGCTGGTAGTAGTCGTAATAGGAGACGAAGTACTCGACCGCGTTGTTCGGCATGAGCTCGCGGAACTCGTTCGCCAGCTGCGCCGCGAGGGTCTTGTTGTGCGCGAGGACGAGCGTGGGGCGCTGCACCTGCTCCACCAGCCAGGCCGTGGTCGCGGACTTGCCTGTGCCCGTCGCGCCGAGCAGCACGACGTCGGTCTCCCCGGCGTTGATGCGCGCCGCGAGCTCGGCGATCGCCTGCGGCTGGTCACCGGCCGCCGCGTACTCGCTGACGACCTCGAAGGGGCGGACACTGCGCGTGGGTTGCATACCCTCCAGCGTAGGCCGCCCCTCCGACATCGGGGCCGCGTCCGGCAGCCCCTAGGCTGAGTGCGTGATCGAGTTCCTGATCGGCACAAGCCTCGCGGCATCCGCCGGGCTCAACGCCTGGATGCCGCTGTTCCTGCTCGGCCTCGCCGACCGGATCCTCCCGGCTGTCGAGCTCCCGGCCGCCTGGTCCTGGCTGTCCGCGGACCTGTCCCTGTGGATCATCGGGGCGCTGCTGCTGCTCGAGATCGTGGCAGACAAGATCCCCGCGCTCGACTCGGTGAACGACGTGATCCAGAGCATCCTCCGTCCCGCAGCCGGCGGCATCGCGTTCGGCGCGGGCGCCGGATCACAGACGCTCGCCGTGGACGATCCGACGTCGTTCTTCACCGACAACGGATGGGTGCCGGTCGTGGCCGGCATCGCGATCGCCCTCGTCGTGCACGCGGTCAAGGCCACCACCCGGATCGCCGCCAACGCGACCACGGGCGGCCTCGCCGCTCCCGTGCTCAGCACCGCGGAGGACGGGGCGTCCTTCGCCCTGGCCGCAGCCGCCCTGCTGGTGCCGGTGCTCGCGGCGCTCCTCCTCCTCGCGCTGATCGTCGGCGGGATCGCGCTGCTACGACGGCGCACCCGCCGCCGTGAGCGGGGCGATCATCCGCCGGCGGGCGTCCAGACGTAAGGGGTCGTCGTCGACACCTTGACGAGGCCGGAGCGCTCCAGGATGGGTCGCGAGAACTCGGTCGAGTCGGACTGCAGGTAGCGCCTGCCCTGTGCGAGGGCCGACCGCGCACGCTCTGCCGTGAGCGCGCGGTAGATGCCCCGGCCGCGCCACTCCGGCAGCGTCGCGCCTCCCCAGAGTCCCGCGAACTCGGTCCCTGCGACCGGCTCCAGGCGCCCGGCGCTGACCACGAGGCCGTCCGCCACAGCCATCCACAGCTCGATCGTCTCGTCCTCGGCCAGCCGGCGGATCAGGTCCTCCGCCCGCGGGCGCCACTGAGGGTCGTCGAACACGATCCCCTGCATCCGTCCGGCGGCCATCACCTCGTCGTCGGTGCGCGCCCGCCGGATCTCGACGCCCGCCGGGATGGCGACGTCCTGGGCAAGGAGCTCCGCCTCCCCGATCATGATCGATTCCGGCTCCTCCGGTACGAAGCCGTTCGCGATCAGCGCGTCGTGGAGCCCCGGAGCATGATCGTGCCCGCGCGTCTTCCACTCGACCGAGCTGATCCGGGGAGGCTCGCCGAAATGCGCCACCACCGCCTCGACGAGGGCCGCGACTCCCATGGCATCCGCTCCGCCCAGGTCCGCGTAGGTCACGAAACCGCGACCGCCGGGGAACTCGGCGATGCGGAGCGGGCCGTGGGTGATCGCGCTGACCGCGTGCACCACCTCCGGTTCCGTGCGGAGCTGGCGGTCATAGGCCTCGAGATAGGTCTGGGACATCGCTCTCCTGCTGTCGGCGCGGAGGCTCACCGCTGCCTGATCCGCTCCCAGAGGGCGTCCGTCTGGGCATGCGTGTCCTCGATGGACCCCGCGGTGTCGATCACGACATCGGCGATCGCCAGCCGGCGCTCGTCCGGGACCTGCGCGTCGATGCGCTCCTGCGCCGCCCTCTCATCCATCCCCCGGATCGCGACGAGCCGGCGACGGCGCTCTGCGGCAGGCGCGTGCGCCACCACGATGAGATCCCAGGGATCGTCCACCCTCGCCTCGACGAGCAGCGGCACGTCGTACACCACCACGGCGTCCGGGTCGGCGGCGAACGCCTCCTCGAACCGCCGCTGCGACTCCGCGCGCACCGCGGGATGCACGATGCCGTTCAGCTGCGCGAGCAGCTCGGGGTCGCCGAACACCCGCGCACCCAGCGCGGCCCTGTCGAGCGCGCCGTCGGGCTGGATGACGTCGGCGCCGAACACCGCGGAGATGCGGCCGAGCACCGGGGAGCCCGGCGCCTGCACGTCGCGGACGATCTGATCGGCATCGACGACCACGGCCCCGCGCTCGGCGAGACGGCGGGCGATGGTCGACTTCCCGGAGGCGATGCCGCCGGTGAGTGCGATGAGGGGCATGGCCTCAATCCTCGCACGCCCGCGCCACGGCATCCGCCGGAGACGCGGAACGGGCCGCCACCCCGAGGGGTGACGGCCCGTTCTGAGCGTGATGCTTACGCGTTGCCGCCCGAGAGCTTCTCGCGCAGAGCCGCGAGAGCCTCGTCGTCCGCGAGCGTGCCCGCACCGGCGGACTCGCTCGAGAAGGACTGGCCGGAGAAGTCGTCGCCGGCCGCAGCCTCGGCCTCGGCCGCCTTGGCGACCTGAGCCTTGTGCGCCTCCCAGCGAGCCTGGGCCGCAGCGTACTCCTGCTCCCATGCCTCGCGCTGGGCGTCGAAGCCTTCCTTCCAGGCACCGGTCTCGGCGTCGAAGCCCTCCGGGTACTTGTACTCGCCGTTCTCGTCGTACTCCGCGACCATGCCGTAGAGGGCCGGGTCGAACTCGGTGCCGTACGGGTCGACCGACTCGTTGGCCTGCTTGAGCGACAGCGAGATGCGGCGACGCTCCAGGTCGATGTCGATGACCTTGACGAAGACCTCTTCGCCGACGGAGACGACCTGCTCGGCCAGCTCGACGTGCTTGCTGGAGAGCTCGGAGATGTGGACGAGGCCCTCGATGCCGTCTGCGACGCGCACGAATGCACCGAACGGGACGAGCTTGGTGACCTTGCCCGGCGTGACCTGACCGATCGCGTGGGTGCGGGCGAAGACCTGCCACGGGTCCTCCTGCGTCGCCTTGAGCGACAGGGAGACGCGCTCGCGGTCGAGGTCGACCTCGAGGATCTCGACGGTGACCTCCTGGCCCACCTCGACGACCTCGGAGGCGTGCTCGATGTGCTTCCAGGACAGCTCGGAGACGTGCACGAGGCCGTCCACGCCACCCAGGTCGACGAACGCGCCGAAGTTGACGATCGACGAGACGACGCCCTTGCGGACCTGACCCTTGTGCAGGTTGTTCAGGAACGTGGTGCGCGACTCCGACTGCGTCTGCTCGAGCAGCGCGCGGCGGCTGAGGACGACATTGTTGCGGTTCTTGTCGAGCTCGAGGATCTTCGCCTCGATCTCCTGGCCGAGGTACGGCGTGAGGTCGCGGACGCGGCGCAGCTCGATGAGCGAGGCCGGGAGGAAGCCGCGGAGGCCGATGTCGACGATGAGGCCACCCTTGACGACCTCGATGACGGTGCCGGTGACGACTCCGTCGTTCTCCTTGATCTTCTCGACGTCACCCCAGGCGCGCTCGTACTGCGCACGCTTCTTGGAGAGGATCAGGCGGCCTTCCTTGTCCTCCTTCTGGAGAACGAGAGCCTCGACCTCGTCGCCGACCTTGACGACCTCGTTGGGGTCGACGTCGTGCTTGATGGAGAGCTCGCGCGAGGGGATGACGCCCTCGGTCTTGTAGCCGACGTCGAGCAGAACCTCGTCGCGGTCGATCTTGACGATCGTGCCCTCGATGATGTCGCCGTCGTTGAAGAACTTCAGGGTCTTCTCGACCGCGGCCAGGAAGTCCTCAGCAGATCCGATGTCGTTGATGGCGACCTGCTTGGTGGCCGGGGCGGTCGTTGCGGTAGTCATGTAGTGGGTTGTCCTTGTGAATGGAGACTCGGGCTGGGAGGCAACGGACGCGCACGTCCGAGAGCATGCTTCGCAGCAGTTGGATTTTGGATTGCTCGTCACGAGGGCATGCACAGGCCTGCCACGAGTGACACTCCAGGCTACCAGACATCGGCCGCACCGTGAGAACGGATGCTGCGGCGCGCGGCGCGGGCGTCGGGGCGACGTGCCAGGATGAACGCGTGACCGACCGTCTGATGCTCCTCGACACCGCCAGCCTCTACTTCCGCGCGTTCTACGGAGTGCCGGACAAGGTCACGGCCCCCGACGGCTCCCCCATCAACGCCGCGCGCGGGCTGCTGGACATCATCACGAAGCTGATCACCCTGTATCAGCCCACGCACGTCGTCGCCTGCTGGGACGACGACTGGCGCCCGCAGTGGCGCGTCGACCTCATCCCCAGCTACAAGACGCACCGTGTCGTCGAGGTCGTCGCCGGCGGACCCGACGTCGAGGAGGTGCCCGACCCGCTCGAGGCGCAGATCCCGCTGATCAGGCAGACGCTCGGCCTGCTCGGCATCCCGATCATCGGCGTCGCGGCGCACGAGGCGGACGACGTCATCGGCACGCTCGCCACGAAGTCGGCGATCCCCGTCGACATCGTCACCGGAGACCGCGATCTCTTCCAGCTCGTCGACGACGCCCGCGGCGTGCGCGTCGTCTACACCGCCCGCGGCATGAGCAACCTCGAGATCGTCACCGACGAGGTGGTCGTCGCGAAGTACGGCGTCCTCCCCTCCCAGTACGCCGACTTCGCCACGATGCGCGGAGACGCCTCCGACGGGCTTCCCGGAGTCGCCGGCGTCGGCGAGAAGACGGCGGCGACGCTGCTGCAGGCGCACGGCGACCTCGCCGGCATCCGCGCCGCGGCCGAGGCCGGCGACGGGATGAGCGCCGGCGTGCGCGCGAAGATCCTGGCGGCCTCCGCCTATCTCGACGTCGCACCGACCGTGGTCGCCGTGGCGACCTCTCTCGACATCACGGCGCCCGCGGAGCCGCTCCGCGCCCTCGACCCGGCCGAGGCGGACGCGGCCGAGGCGCTCGCGGCGACCTGGAACCTCGGCTCTTCCATGACCCGGGCGATCGCGGCGGTGGCGAGCACAGCCGGCTGACTCATCCGGCCCAGGCGAGCAGCCGATCCAGGCCCCACGTGGTCACGATGCGGGATGCAGGCACCCCGGCGCGCTCGGCGCGCTCCGCCCCGTGATCGAGCAGTGAGAGCTGGCCCGGGGCGTGCGCATCGGAGTCGATGGAGAAGAGGCACCCCGCCTCGAGCGCGATCGCGATCAGCTCGTCCGGCGGGTCCTGACGCTCCGGACGCGAGTTGATCTCGACGGCGACGCCGTTCTCGGCGCACGCCGCGAAGACCGCGGCGGCGTCGAACTGCGACTGCGGGCGCGTGCCGCGGCTTCCCTCGACGAGACGCCCCGTGCAGTGACCGAGCACGTTCACCCGCGGGTTCGACACCGCCGCGATCATGCGGGCGGTCATCGGGCCGGCATCCATGCGGAGCAGGGAATGGACGGATGCCACGACGATGTCGAGCTCCTCGAGCAGCGCGTCCTCCTGATCCAGCCCGCCGTCTTCGAGGATGTCGACCTCGATCCCCGCGAGCAGGGTGAAGCCGTCCGCCGACTCCGCGCGCACCAGCGGGATCTGCTCGCGCAGGCGCTCCGCGGAGAGTCCGCGCGCCACGCGCAGTCTGGGCGAATGATCGGTGACGGCCTGATACTCGTGTCCGAGCGCCTTCGCCGCCGCCGCCATCACGGAGATCGGCGTGGTCCCGTCGGACCAGTCGGTGTGAGCGTGCAGGTCTCCCCGCAGCTTCGCCCTCAGCGCGGAGGTCCGCACCGGTTCGACCTCGCCTCGGAGTTCGACGAGGTACTCCGGGACCTCCCCGGCCTGCGCCTGGCGGATCACGCCGAACGTCGACTCTCCGATCCCCTTGGCGGCACGCAGCCGCGTGGGATCTGCGCGGACGTCTTCCGGAAGGTCCTGGTACGTCGCCGCCGCCTGCCGGAACGCCTTCGCCCGGTAGCGCGACGCCCGCTCGCGCTCCAGCAGCGAGGCGATCTCGAGCAGGGCGGCGACCGGGTCCATGTCCGCTCCTAGGCCGACGCCAGCTCTCGGCTCACGCCGATCCACTCGTCGAGCTTCGCGACGGCACGCCCGTCGTCGATCGCGGCCGAGGCCCGCTCGTAGCCCTCGCGCAGACGGTCCAGGATCGGACGCTGCACCTGGCCGGCGTCCTGGGACAGCTCGAAGGCGACGATCCCGGCGGCTGCGTTGAGCAGGACGATGTCGCGGACCGCGCCGGCCTCCCCCTCCAGCGTGCGGCGGAGGATCTGCGCGTTGTGCTCAGGCGAGCCGCCGATGAGGTCGCCGAGTTCGGCGAGCGGGATGCCGAGATCGCGGGGGTCCAGGTCGTGCTCGTGGATGTCGCCGCGCGTGACCTCCCAGATCCGGCTGTGGCCGGTGGTGGTGAGCTCGTCCAGCCCGTCGTCACCGCGGAACACGAGGGCGGTTGCGCCGCGGGTGCGGAACACGCCTGTGATGAGGGGCACCCGCTCGAGCTGGGCGACGCCGACGGCGTTCGCCTCCGCCCTGGCCGGGTTGCAGAGCGGACCGAGCATGTTGAACACGGTGGGAACGCCGAGCTCGGCGCGCACCGGGCCGGCGTGCTTGAAACCGGGGTGGAAGGCGCCGGCCCACGCGAAGGTGATGCCTGTGCGGTCGAGGATCGAGGCGACGGATGCCGGGTCGAGGGAGAGCTCGAGTCCGAGGGCGCCGAGCACGTCGGAGGAGCCGGAGGCGGAGCTCGCGGCCCGGTTGCCGTGCTTGACCACCGGGATCCCGGTCGCGCCGATGACGATGGCCGCGGTCGTGGAGACGTTCACCGTTCCCACCCGGTCTCCCCCTGTGCCGACGATGTCGAGCACGTTCGGCGAGACGGGAAGGGGCACGGCCGCCTCGAGGATCGCATCGCGGAACCCGACGATCTCGTCGATCGTCTCCCCCTTGGCGCGCAGGGCGATGAGGAAGGCGGCCAGCTGGGCGGCCGTGACCTCGCCGCGCATGATCTGACGCATCGCCCACGTGGACTCCCAGACGCTGAGGTCGCGCCGCCCCAGGAGCGTGGTGAGGACGTCGGGCCAGGTCAGGGTTTCAGCCATGTGTGCGATCCTATCGGCGCGGGAAAACGTGCAGGTGGTTCCGTGACGTCCCCCGTCGCGACGGCATCCGCCCGTTTCCGCGGATTCACCGGCGATTCGCAGGGATTTCTTAGGGTCGCCTAAGTGAATGAGGGGCGAAACGGCGGCGGCCGGTGCAAGAATCACGCCCGCGGATCGGCCATAATGGGTACCGTGACGACCTCAGCGACGTATGCCCAGGCGGCGAGAACGATCAAGCGGCCCAACCCGGTAGCTGTCGGGACCATTGTTTGGCTCGGCAGCGAGGTGATGTTCTTCGCGGGGCTCTTCGCGATCTACTTCACCCTCCGCAGCACCTCCCCTGAGCTGTGGGCCGCGCGGACCGAGCTGCTGAACGTCCCGTTCGCGTTCGTGAACACGGCGATCCTCGTGCTCTCCTCCTTCACGTGCCAGATGGGCGTGTTCGCCGCAGAGGAGCTTCAGCCCTACCGCATCGCCAAGGGGCAGAAGAACAGCCACGGCCGCCGTCGCCTGTTCGGCTGGGGCATGGTCGAGTGGTTCTTCCTCACCTTCGCCCTGGGCGCGATCTTCGTCTCCGGTCAGGTCTGGGAGTATGCCCAGCTCGTCACCGAGGGCATGCCGATCAGCGCCGACTCCTACGCCTCGGCGTTCTACCTGACGACCGGCTTCCACGCCCTCCACGTCACCGGCGGACTCATCGCGTTCCTGCTCGTCATCGGACGCGCCTACGCCGTCAAGAACTTCCGGCACAAGGAGGCGACCTCCTCGATCGTGGTGTCCTACTACTGGCACTTCGTCGACGTCGTCTGGATCGTGCTGTTCGTCGTTATCTACTTCCTGAAATAAGAGCGGAGCTGATCCCCGAGATGGCACGAGAGAAGAAGCGCCGTTCCAACGGTCGCCGCAGCCCCCTGGCGGCGGCCGCCCTCATCGGAGCAGGCCTGATGATCACCGGCGCCGTGTACGCCGGCGCATCCGCAGCCTTCGCCGCGACGGACACGCAGACCGCCGCGTCCACCACCCTCACGGTGGAGGACGGCGAGAAGCTGTTCCAGGCCAACTGCGCCACCTGCCACGGCCTCGACCTGCAGGGCACCGCCAACGGCCCGAGCCTCTACGGCGTCGGCGAGCTCGCGACCGAGTTCCAGCTGTCGACCGGACGCATGCCGCTGCAGATGCAGGGTCCCCAGGCTCCGCAGAAGACGCCGCAGTTCACCGAGGAGCAGATCCTCGCGATCGCGTCGTACGTGCAGTCCGAGGCCCCCGGACCGACCTTCCCGGACGAGCACATCCTGGACGGTGAGGGAGACGTCGCCAAGGGCGCCGAGCTCTTCCGCGTCAACTGCGCGATGTGCCACAACGTCGCCGCGGCAGGAGGCGCGCTCACCGAGGGCAAGTATGCCCCGGCTCTCACCGAGACCAGCGCGCTGCACATCTACGCCGCGATGGTCACCGGCCCGCAGAACATGCCGGTCTTCAGCGACATGAACCTGACCGACGAGGACAAGCGCGACCTCATCTCCGCCCTGCTGTACCAGCAGCAGTCGGTGCAGGTGGGCGGCTTCTCGCTCGGCTCGCTCGGCCCGGTCTCCGAGGGCCTTTTCGTCTGGATCTTCGGCATCGGCGCTCTCGTCGCCGCGACCGTGTGGATCACGGCGAAGTCCAACTGACGAATATTCATCGAAGAGGAACGTACGAGGAGCACCATGGCACACGACGACGACTCGCAGGCTCTTGACAGGGCCTACCAGCCCTCTCCGGGGCTGGGTGTCGCAGTCAGCGATCCCGTGCAGAACCCGGGGCTGCCGCCGCACCGCGAGCGGATGACCGACAAGGACCCGCGCGCTGAGAAGGCCGCCGCCCGCACGGTCTACACCCTGTTCTACCTCTCGCTCGCGGCGAGCATCTGGGCGGTCGCCGCCTACATGCTGTTCCCGATCGAGAGCGGCGCTCTCATCGACATCAGGAACAACAACCTCTTCATCGGTCTCGGCATCGGCTTCGCCCTGCTGGCCCTCGGCCTCGGAGCGATCCACTGGTCGAAGGCGCTGATGTCCGACAAGGAGTTCGTCGAGCACCGCCACCCCACCCGTGGCCGCGACTCCACGCGAGAGGCCGCGATCAAGGCGTTCGCCGACGCCAACGAGGAGTCCGGATTCGGCCGCCGCACGATGATCCGCAACTCGCTGATCGCCGCGATCGTCGCCTCGATCGTCCCCGGCGTGGCGCTGTTCCGCGGTCTCGCGCCGCACGCCACCCCCGAGGACCCGGAGGCCGGCGACCCCGTCGTGCTGCTGAAGCAGACCATGTGGGACAAGGGCCAGCGTCTGGTCCGGGACCCCGACGGCACCCCCATCCGTGCTGCGGATGTGACCCTCGGCTCCGCGTTCCACGTCATCCCGGAGGATCTCGCCGAGCTCAGCCACCACGACGGCTACCTCGAGGAGAAGGCCAAGGCCATCGTGCTCATGATGCGCCTGCGTCCCGAGCAGCTCATCGAGTCGGAGGAGCGCAAGGACTGGTCGTACGACGGCATCGTCGCCTACTCGAAGGTGTGCACGCACGTCGGCTGCCCTGTGGCCCTGTACGAGCAGCAGACGCACCACCTCCTCTGCCCCTGCCACCAGTCGCAGTTCGACGTCACGGACCACGCCAAGGTCATCTTCGGCCCGGCCGCCCGTCCGCTGCCGCAGCTGCCCATCACCGTCGACGACGAGGGCTACCTCGTCGCACGCAGTGACTTCACCGAGCCCGTCGGCCCGAGCTTCTGGGAGCGCCATTGAGCACCGCAACGCTGTCCAACCAGGACAAGGACACCAAGGCGCCTCTCGGCGGCCGCTTCGTCGGCGCCGCGTCGAACTACATCGATGAGCGCACCAGCCTCTCCGGCTTCGTCAAGGAGCTGGGTCGCAAGATCTTCCCCGACCACTGGTCGTTCATGCTCGGCGAGATCGCGCTGTGGAGCTTCGTCGTGGTGTTCCTCTCCGGAACCTTCCTGACGTTCTTCTTCCAGGCGTCCATGGTCGAGACCCACTACACGGGCGCCTACGCCCCGATGCGCGGCATCGAGATGTCGGCGGCCCTCGAGTCGACCCTGCACATCTCGTTCGACCTGCGCGGTGGGCTCCTGGTCCGCCAGATCCACCACTGGGCCGCGCTCGTGTTCGTCGCCGGCATCGGCGTGCACATGCTCCGCGTGTTCTTCACCGGCGCGTTCCGCAAGCCGCGCGAGCTCAACTGGGTGATCGGCTTCGTGCTGTTCATCCTCGCGATGGCCGAAGGCTTCACCGGCTACTCGCTCCCCGACGACCTGCTCTCGGGCAACGGCCTCCGCATCATCGACGGCATGATCAAGGGCTTCCCGCTCGTCGGCACCTGGACCTCGTTCCTGCTGTTCGGCGGCGAGTTCCCGGGCACCGACATCGTCGGCCGTCTGTACACGCTGCACATCCTGCTGCTGCCGCTGCTGGTGATCGCGTTCATCGTGGTCCACCTCATGCTGATGGTCATCAACAAGCACACGCAGTTCGCCGGCCCCGGTCGCACGAACGACAACGTCGTCGGCTACCCGATGATGCCGGTCTACATGTCGAAGATGGGCGGCTACCTGTTCATCGTCTTCGGCACCATCGTGCTGATCGCGACGTTCTTCCAGATCAACCCGATCTGGAACTACGGCCCCTACGACCCGTCCCCCGTGTCCGCAGGCACCCAGCCCGACTGGTACATCGGCTTCGCCGACGGCGCGCTGCGCCTGGCTCCGTCGAACCTGGACATCGTCTTCCTCGGCCACACCTGGTCGTTCGGCATCCTGATCCCCGTGATCGTGCTGGGCCTGTTCATCGTGCTCGTCGCCCTCTACCCGTTCATCGAGGCGTGGATCACGGGCGACAAGCGCGAGCACCACATCGCCCAGCGTCCGCGCAACGCCGCCACCCGCACCGCGATCGGCGCGGCCGGTGTCACGTTCTACGCGGTCCTGTGGGCCGCCGCCGGATCCGACCTCATCGCGACGCATTTCATGGTCACGATGGAGGGCGTCATCCGCACCCTGCAGGTGGGTCTGTTCCTCGGCCCTGTGCTCGCCTACTTCGTCACGAAGCGCATCGCGATCGCGCTGCAGAAGAAGGACCGCGAGATCGTCCTGCACGGGTACGAGTCGGGACGCATCGTCCGCCTCCCCGGCGGCGAGTTCATCGAGGTGCACCAGCCGGTCGACAAGTACGACCGCTGGAAGCTCATCGACGTCGACGCCTATGAGCCGCTCGTCGTGCGCCCCAACGACAAGGGACGTATCCCGTGGACGGAGAACCTCCGTTCGTCGATCTCCCGCTGGTTCTTCGAGGACCGCCTCGCTCCGCTCACGCAGGCCGAGATCGAGGCTGCGGATGCTCACCAGCACCACGTCGAGGCGCACAACGAGGAGATCGAGCGAGCAGAGATCCAGGGCGCTCATGAGCGCGCCGGCTTCCCCGACGCCCCGCTGGTGGCCACCGAGGACCACATCGACGAGACGCCGAACACCCCCAGCACGGTGATCGCCACCGAGCCGGTGAAGAAGCCTCGCAAGAAGAAGTCGGAGGACGGCGAGTAATCCCGCCCTCCCTGAACAGAAAGGCCCTGTCCGAATGGACAGGGCCTTTCTGTTCTCGGCGTGGAAGGATCGATACATGGCTTCCGCGAGTCTCGTCATCCGTCCTGCCACCCCCGACGACGCCGTGGCCATCCACGCGATCGAGACCGAGGCGGATGCGCTCCTCGTCGATGCCCTGGGCGCCGTGGACTGGCCGCCGGCGGGCGAGGCGATCGAACGTCTCACGCAGCCCGGGTTCGTCCTGCTGCTCGAGGAGGGCGGGCCCACGGATCGCTCCCCCGTGGGCTTCGTCCACGTGCTCGACGCCGACGGCCACGCACACCTGGAGCAGCTGTCCGTCGTTCCCGCTGCCGGACGCCGCGGTCACGGGCGCCGTCTCGTCGAAGCGGCACTCGAGGAGGCACGAGGCCGCGGCTACACCAGGATGACGCTGCGCACCTACGCCGCCATCTCCTGGAACGCCCCGTTCTACGCCACGTGCGGCTTTCTGGAGAGCATCCCGGAGACGCCGTTCCAGCGTCAGCTGGTCCACACGGAGGCCGCCCTCGGCCTGGATCGCTACGGACGGCGCGTGCAGATGACCGTCGAACTCTGAGTCCGGCGGATTGGCCGGATCAGTACGGCGGGCGACAGGAACAGAACGGCGCCGGGACCCGGGTCCCTTCTAGGCTGGGAGCATGATCGACCGCGCCGACTACTACGCAGCCAAACTCGCCTACGAGACCGATGCCAGCGACGTCCACGCGGCCCGCAAGGCCGGTGAGCGGATCTTCGTGGTCGACGTCCGCTCCGACGAGGCCTGGGCGCAGGGACGGGTCGCAGGAGCCGTCCACATGCACTACAGCGAGATCGCGACGAGGGCGCCGCAGGAGATTCCCGCGGATGCGGCCGTCGTCGTGTACTGCTGGAGCCCCGGCTGCAACGCGGGCGCCAAGGGTGCGCTCGAGTTCGCGAGGCTCGGCTACGACGTCCGCGAGATGATCGGCGGATTCGAGTACTGGGTGCGCGAAGGCTACCCGGTCGAGGATGCCGACGGCGTGCACCATCGCCCTGTCGACCCGCTCACCGGCGTCGCGCGCATCCGCACCCGCGCCTGACCGGAGCTGGCTCGCCGGTCGAACCTGATCCGGCAGACGCGCCCCGCGACATGCAGAAGGCCCCAGGATCTCTCCTGGGGCCTTCTGCATGAGTCGTGCTCAGCGGGCGAAGTGTCCGCGGTAGTACTCGTAGACCCAGCCGACGATCGCCACGACGAAGATGGCCAGGCCGATCGGCAGCAGGAAGTGTCCGACGGCGAGGCCGATGACGAACACGGCGGCCGAGCCGGCGAGGATGATCGGCCACCACGACCACGGGCTGAACTCTCCGAGCTCCGGGTCGCCGTCGTCGATGTCAGCGGTGAGGATGTCCTCAGGCAGCTCGCCATGCTGAGCGGCGTGCGTCCGGTCGAGGTAGAACGCGATCATCGCGCCCATGAAGGCGGTGAAGAACAGGGCGACGGTGCCGACCCATTCGATCTGCTTGACGAGTTCCACACCCGGGTGAGCGAGGATGTTCCAGCCCGTGTAGATGACTCCCACGAGGGCGAAGAACGCCGTGAGGATCCACCAGAGGATGACGTTGTCGCGCATGGGTCAGTGGCCCTCTCGCTCGCCGGGGGCGGTGGTCGCGAACTCGGCCGCCTCCGGGTGGTTCAGGTCGAATGCCGGACGCTCGCTGCGGATGCGCGGGATCGACGTGAAGTTGTGACGCGGCGGCGGGCAGGAGGTCGCCCACTCGAGCGACGCGCCGTAGCCCCACGGGTCGTTGACCGTGACCTTCGGCGCCTTGCGCGCCGTGATCCACACGTTCAGGAAGAACGGCAGCATCGATGCGCCGAGGATGATCGCGCCGATCGTCGAGACCTGGTTCTGCCAGGCCCAGCCGTCGGCCGCGGAGTAGTCCGCGTAGCGGCGCACCATGCCGTCGACGCCCAGCCAGTGCTGGATGAGGAAGGTCATGTGGAACCCGATGAACAGCATCCAGAAGTGGATGTAGCCGAGGCGCTCGTTGAGCATCCGCCCCGTCCACTTCGGCCACCAGAAGTAGAATCCGGCGAACATCGCGAAAACGACGGTTCCGAAGACGACGTAGTGGAAGTGCGCGACGACGAAGTACGAGTCGGACAGCGCGAAGTCCAGCGGCGGGGCCGCGAGGATGACGCCGGTCAGACCGCCGAAGACGAACGACACGAGGAAGCCGAGGGCGAAGACCATCGGGGTCTCGAAGGTGACGGATCCGCGCCAGAGGGTGCCGATCCAGTTGAAGATCTTCACACCGGTCGGGACGGCGATGAGCATCGTCATCAGTGCGAAGAACGGCAGCAGCACCGATCCGGTGACGTACATGTGGTGAGCCCACACGGCGACCGAGAGAGCCGCGATCGCGATGGTCGCATAGACGAGGGTCTTGTATCCGAAGATCGGCTTGCGGCTGAACACCGGGAAGATCTCCGAGACGATGCCGAAGAACGGCAGGGCGATGATGTACACCTCGGGGTGACCGAAGAACCAGAACAGGTGCTGCCAGAGCAGGACCCCGCCGTTGGCCGGGTCGTAGATGTGGGCGCCGAGCACGCGGTCCGCACCGGCGGCGAAGATCGCCGCGGCGAGCACCGGGAACGCCATCAGGATGAGGAGGCTCGTGATGAGCGTGTTCCACGAGAAGATCGGCATCCGCCACATCGTCATGCCCGGAGCGCGCATCGTGATGACGGTCGTGATGAAGTTCACGGCGCCGAGGATCGTTCCGAAGCCGGAGATCCCCAGACCCATCATCCAGAGGTTTCCGCCGGCGCCCGGCGAGAACGAGGCGCTGGCCAGCGGCTGATACGCGAACCATCCGAACGAAGCCGCACCCTGCGGGGTGAGGAAGCCGGCCACGGCGATCGTCGAGCCGAAGAGGAACAGCCAGAAGGCGAACGCGTTCAGACGCGGGAACGCCACGTCGGGTGCGCCGATCTGCAGCGGGAGGATGGCGTTCGCGAAGCCGGCGAAGAGCGGCGTCGCGAACATGAGCAGCATGATCGTGCCGTGCATCGTGAACAGCTGGTTGTACTGCTCCTTGGTGGGGATGATCTGCATCCCCGGAGCGAACAGCTCCGCACGGATGACGAGCGCCATCACGCCGCCGAGGAGGAAGAACAGCACGGACGCGATCAGGTACATGTACCCGATGGTCTTGTGGTCGGTGGAGGTGATCCACTTGACGACGATGTTGCCCTTCTGCTCGACGCGCGAGGAGCTCATCAGAGCGGCCTGGCGTGCGGGCAGGGTGGTCGGGCGGGAGCGGTGTGCCTCGTCGGTGCGGGGTGCCTCAGTGGTCGACATGGCTTACTCCTCTCCTTCCTCGGAGTCGGTCTTCTCGGTGGTGCCGGGGAAGTTCGCCAGACGGTCGTAGGCGTCGGTGATGTCGCCGGTGTTGCCCTGCTCCTCGAGCGAGGCGAGGTAGGCGTCGTACTCGGCCTGGGAGACGACCTTCACGTTGAAGAGCATCATCGAGTGGTACTCGCCGCAGAGCTCGGCGCACTTGCCGGCGTACTCGCCCTCGCGGGTCGGGATGAACGACCAGGAGTTGTCCTTCCCGATGTACATGTCCTTCTTGTAGAGGAAGTCGATGATCCAGAAGGAGTGGATGACGTCACGCGACTGCAGTTCGATCGTGACCTTCTTGTCGACAGGGAGCACCAGCGTCGGCAGCTGCGCCTGATCGATGTTGCCGTCCTTGTCGGGCTGGGCCTGGATGCCCATGGACCAGACGGCGTCGGAGTTGTCCTCCTGGTCGCCGTCGTACTGGAAGTCCCACGCCCACTGCTTGGCGATCGCGGTGATCTCGACGTCGGGGTCGTCCCACTTCGCCTCGATCTCAGTCTGATCCCGGGCCGTGAAGAAGAACATGCCCAGCACGAGGATGAGCGGCACGACCGTGTAGAAGATCTCGATCGGCATGTTGTAGCGCATCTGCACGGGCAGACCGCTCTGGCCCTTGCGGCGGCGGTACGCGATCGCGGCCCAGGCCATCAGACCCCACGTGATCACGCCGACCGCGAGCAGGACGATCCAGGAGTTCACCCAGAGCGCGGAGACCCGCTCGGTCTGGTTCGTGGCTGCCGGTCCGTCCTCCACGAAGCCCGGGAGGAAGCCGTTCAGCTCGGTGGGAGTACATCCCGCCAGAGCCACGGCTGCCACAACTCCCACAGGGAGTGCGGCCCAACGAAGGCGGCGTTTCGAGGGCACGATGCACCTTTCAGATCGCGGACAGGGCGTACCCAAGTCTAGGGCAACCTCACACCTGATTCATGCCAACCACGCAGGTTGGCGAGGGTATGCGGGTCAGTGGAAGCTGTCTCCGCAGGCGCAGCTGCCGGCCGCGTTGGGGTTGTCGATCGTGAAGCCCTGCTCGGAGATCGTGTCCTTGAAGTCGATCGATGCACCGTCCAGATACGGGACGCTCATGTTGTCGACGATCACCTCGACGCCGTCGAACTCGACGGTCTCGTCGCCCTCGAGGAAGCGCTCGTCGAAGTAGAGCTGGTAGATCAGGCCGGAGCATCCTCCCGGCTGCACGGCGACGCGCAGGCGCAGGTCGTCGCGGCCCTCCTGCTCGAGGAGGTTCTTGACCTTCGTCGCCGCGGCGTCGGTCAGGGTCACGCCGTGGGCGCGGGTGGTGGTCTCTGCGGACAGGGTGGTGTCGCTCATGTCGCTCCTTGTGACGGGCCGCTGTCGCACGGCTGGTGCTTCGATTTTACCTTCTGGCGTGTCGAGGAGGCTCAGCGCACGACATCGTTCATGCGGGCGAGCAGCAGCGCCTCGGTCGCGACGGCGTGACGGAAGGTGTCCAGGTGCAGCGATTCGTTGGGGCTGTGCGCCCGAGAGTGGGGATCCTCGACGCCGGTGACCAGGATCTGCGCCTCCGGGAACTCGCGGACGAGATCGGCGATGAACGGGATCGATCCGCCGACCCCGAGGTCGACGGGAGCCGCGCCGTAGCCGTCGCGCATGGCGTCGCGGGTGAGCGCGACCGCCCATCCGCTGGTGTCGACGAGGAAGCCGTCGCCGAGGTCGACGTCGCTGAACGTGAGCTCGGCGCCGTGGGGCGCGTGCGCGCGCAGGTGCGCCTCCAGCGCCTGGTACGCCTCCTGCCCCGTCTGGCCCGGTGCGACGCGGGCGCTGATCACCACGGTGACCTCCGGGAGCAGGGTGTTGGACGCCGCCTCCACGCTCGTCGCGTCGATGCCGATGACGGTGACCGCGGGCTTGTTCCAGATGCGGCTGAGGATGGTGCCGCCGCCGATCGGCGTTGTGCCCGGCAGGAGACCGGCCTCATCCCGAAGGGTCTCCTCGGTGTACTCCGGCGTCGGCGCGTCGCGCTCGGCCAGCCCGTCCACCGCCACGGAGCCGTCGGCGTTCCACAGGGTCGCCAGCATCTGCACCGTCGCCATCATCGCGTCGGGCACGGCACCGCCGAACATCCCCGAATGGGAGGCGTGGTCGAGGGTGCGGACGCGCACGGTGAACCGGGCGTTGCCGCGCAGCGACACGGTCAGGCCGGGTGTGACCGAGTCCCAGTTGCCCGAGTCGGCGACGACGATCGCGTCGGCGCGCAGCGCCTCCTTGTTGTCGGAGAGGAACTGCGCGAAGGAACGGGAGCCGTACTCCTCCTCCCCCTCGATGAACATCGCGATCCCGAGCTCGAGGTCGTCGCCGAGCACCTCGGACACGGCCCGGATGGAGGCGATGTGCGCCATGATGCCGGCCTTGTCATCGGCGGCTCCGCGTCCGTACAGGCGCCCGTCGCGGACGGTCGGCTCGAAGGGCGGGGTCTCCCAGAGCGCGTCGTCCCCCGGAGGCTGGACGTCGTGGTGGGCATAGAGCAGGATGGTCGGCTTGCCGTTCTTCGCGGCGCGGCGCGCCAGGATCGCGGGCTGTCCGAGCTCGTCGGTGCCGGGTATCGCGGCGCGCAGCACCCGGACCTCGTCGAAGACGCCGGTTCCGGTGGCGAGCGCAGCCACCGCATCGGCGCTGCGCTCCAGCTGCGTCTGGTCGAAGGCCGGCCAGGCCATGCCGGGGATGCGGACGAGATGCCCGAGGTCGCTCAGCGCCGAGGGGATGCCGGATGCGGCGGCCTCCAGGACGGCGGCGTCGCGGTCGCCGGAGGGGTTCGAGGCGCTGGGCAGAGCAGGAGAGGTCATGCGAGTAATCTTAAGGTGAACGACCATCACCGAACCGAGGACCTCGTGGCCACTACCCCTCCCTCCCCTTCGACGAACGACGACGCCCCTGAGACGCCTGCCGTCGGCAAGGGGCGTGCGACGCCGACACGCGCCGAGCAGGAGGCGGCTCGCCGCCGCCCGCTCGTCGCCAACACGAAGGAGGCCAAGGCGGCTGCGCGCGCGGAGCTCAATGAGCGGCGCGCGCGTGCGCAGGCCGGCATGGCCGCCGGCGAGGAGAAGTACCTCCCCCCGCGCGACAAGGGTCCTCAGCGCCGCTGGGTGCGCGACTACGTCGACGCCGGATGGCACCCCGCCGAGTTCGTCATGGGAGTCATGGTGCTCGTGATCCTCGTCTCGCTGCTTCCGCCGGACCTCGCGATCGCGAACTTCGCCGTCGCCTCCTGGGCGTACGTGGTGATGATGGGCTATCTCGTCGTCGCGATCGGCGGCATGATCCTGCTCGGTCTCCGCGTCAAGCGCAAGGCCGCGGCCAGGTTCGGCAAGGACCGCCTCGAGCGCGGGCTCGGCTGGTATGCGGCGATGCGCTCCCTTCAGATGCGGTTCATGCGCCTGCCGAAGCCTCAGGTCAAGCGCGGTCAGTACCCGGCCTGATCTCCTCCGGACGAACAGAACGCCTCATGCTCGACGAGCATGAGGCGTTCTTCGTCTGCCTGTCAGCGACCGATGAGACCCCGGTTGATCTCGCGGCCCCAGAACGGGCCGCGGTAGAGGAACGCCGTGTAGCCCTGGACGAGTGTGGCCCCGGCCGAGAGCCGCTCCTGCACGTCGGCGGCGGTCTCCACTCCCCCGACGGCGATGACGCAGAAGTC
This sequence comes from Microbacterium hydrocarbonoxydans, assembly GCF_011752045.1. Classification (GTDB taxonomy): domain Bacteria; phylum Actinomycetota; class Actinomycetes; order Actinomycetales; family Microbacteriaceae; genus Microbacterium. Next base: position 100,689 of record NZ_JAAKXW010000001.1, on the reverse strand, counting down.
CTCGGGCACCGCGGCGCGGACGACGCGGAGCACCTCCAGCGACCGTTCCTTGAGCGGGGCGCCGGAGAGGCCGCCGGCACCTGCGGCTTCGACGGTCGCGGCATCGGTGAGCAGGCCCTCGCGGGCGATGGTGGTGTTGTGCGCGATGATCCCGGCGAGGCCCTCTGCGACGGCCAGCTGCGCGATCGCGGAGATCTCCTCGTCCGGGAGGTCCGGAGCGATCTTGACGAGCAGCGGGGTCTCCCCTGACGCCTCGCGCACGGCGCGCAGCAGCGGGGCGAGCGTCTCGACCGCCTGCAGACCGCGCAGGCCGGGAGTGTTCGGCGAGGACACGTTGACGGCGAGGTAGTCCGCGAGCGGGGCGAGGCGCGTGGCGGAGGCGACGTAGTCGGCCGTGGCGTTCTCCACCTCGACGACGCGGCTCTTGCCGATGTTGACGCCGATCACCGCGTCCGGGGCGCCGCGGCGCAGCTTCGCGAGGCGCCGTGCGGCGGCATCCGCGCCCTCGTTGTTGAAGCCCATGCGGTTGATCACGGCTCGATCGGCGATGAGACGGAAGAGCCGTGGCTTAGGGTTCCCCTCCTGCGGGATCGCGGTGACCGTGCCGACCTCGACGTGCCCGAAGCCGAGGGCCGCGAGCCCCCGCACACCGACGGCGTTCTTGTCGAAGCCCGCAGCGATGCCGAACGGCGACGGGAAGGTCAGCCCGAGCGCCTCCACCTGGAGCGAGGGGTCCGGCTTGGTGAGCGCACGGGTCGCCCAGGAGAACGGCGGCACGCCGAGGACGCGGATCACCGCCATCCCGGCGTGGTGGGCGAACTCGGGATCGAAGCGCGAGAGGACAGCGCGGAAGAGCAGCGGATACATCCCTGCCAGGTTACCGCTCGGACGACTCCGACTTCTCCCGTGCGACGGCGTGATCGGCACGGAGGTCGGTGATGGCGCTCTCGAAGTCCTCGAGCGAGTCGAACGCCTGGTAGACGCTCGCGAACCGCAGGTACGCGACCTCGTCGAGGTCACGGAGCGGCCCCAGGATGGCGAGCCCGATCTCGTTGGTGTCGAGCTGTGACACACCGGTCTGGCGCACGGCCTCCTCCACGCGCTGGGCGAGGATCGCGAGGTCCGCCTCCGTCACGGGGCGCCCCTGGCACGCCTTGCGGACGCCGGCGATCACCTTCTCCCGGCTGAACGGCTCCATCACGCCGCTCCTCTTGATCACGTTGAGGCTCGCGGTCTCGGTCGTGGTGAAGCGACCCCCGCATTCCGGGCACTGCCGGCGCCGGCGGATGGACAGCCCGTCGTCGCTGGTGCGCGAGTCGATGACCCGGGAGTCCGGATGACGGCAGAAGGGGCAGTGCATCTGACCGATCCTACGCGGTGAACCGCGCCTCGATCGCCTCGCCGTGCGCCGGGAGCACCTCGGCGTTCGCGAGAGCGACCACGCCGTCGCGCACAGCCGCGAGGGCCGCGCGATCGTAGGAGATGACCTGCTGAGGCCGGAGGAACGTGTAGGCGCCGAGGCCGGGTGCGTAGCGCGCCTGCCCCCCGGTGGGGAGGACGTGGTTGCTGCCCGCCATGTAGTCCCCGAGGCTCACGGGGGTCTGATCGCCGACGAAGACGGCGCCGGCGCTGGTGAAGGCGGATGCCGCGTCCTCGGCATCCTCGAGGTGGAGCTCCAGGTGCTCGGGAGCGTAGGCGTTGCTGAACGCCGTCGCCATCGCACGGTCGTCGACGAGCACGATCGCGGACTGGGGGCCATCGAGCGCCACGGCGACCCTGGCCGCGTGCCGGGTGGCGGCGGCCTGCGCCGCGACCTCCGCCGCGACGCGGTCCGCGAGCTCCGGGGCGTCGGTGACGAGCACCGCCGACGCCTGCTCGTCGTGCTCGGCCTGGCTGATCAGGTCGGCGGCGACGAGGCGCGGGTCGGCGGCGGCATCCGCCACGATGAGGATCTCGGTGGCGCCGGCCTCGGAGTCGGTGCCGACGACGCCGGCCACCGCGCGCTTCGCCGAGGCGACGTAGTTGTTGCCCGGTCCGGAGACGACGTCGACCGGATCGAGGCCGATGGAGGGCACGCCGTGCGCGAAGGCGCCGATCGCGCCCGCGCCGCCCATCGCGTAGACCTCGGTGACTCCGAGGAGGCCCGCGGCGGCGAGGATCGTCGGGTGGATGCGTCCGTCCTGGTCGTCCTGCGGCGGGGAGGCGAGGGCGATCTGCTCGACGCCGGCGACCTGGGCCGGCACGACGTTCATGATCACGCTCGACGGGTAGACGGCCTTGCCGCCGGGGATGTAGACGCCGACGCGGTGCACCGGCTGCCAGCGCTGGACGATGCGCGCGCCGGCGCCGATCTCGGTGACCTGGGGCGCCGGCACCTGCGCGGCCGAGGCGGAGCGCACCCGGCGGATCGCCTCCTCGAGCGCCGATCGCACCTCGGGAGCCAGCACGTCGAGGGCCTCTGCGATGTGCTCGGCGGGGACGCGGATCGCGTGGCCGGTGACGCGGTCGAAGCGCTCGGCCTGCTCGCGCAGCGCCTCCTCCCCCCGCTCGCGCACGTCCTCGACGATGCGCGCAGCGGTGTCCAGCGCCTCGGCACGTGCCTGGGCGGCGCGCGGCACGGCGGCGAGCATGTCAGCCGGCGAGAGCTCGCGCCCTCGCAGATCGATCGTGCGCACGGTCAGCCTTTCGTGATGTCGGAGATGTCGTGGAGATAGCCGATCCGGCCGTCGTCATGGCGCACGACATAGGCGCCGCCGCGATCCTCGATGACCAGGGCCCAGGCGGTGGGGCCGATCGTGAACAGGACGTCGCCGCGCTCGTCGTGCACCTCGCGCTCGGTGGCCGCGAGGATCCAGAACGGCTGCGGATCCGGGCTCGTCCTGCGCGGGTTCGTCGCGTCGAGGTCGACGTCGGCTTCGCGGTCCGAATCGGGCGCCGCATCGTCATCCGGCGCGTCGCTCTTCTCGAGCACCTCGGTCTCCGCCGTCGAGGCGCTCTCCTCAGCGGTGGCGCTTTCGTCCGGCGTGACGAGCGCGATGATGCTGTCGGTGTCGGACACGATCTCCTCGCCGCGCGAACGGCGGGCGTAGGACGGGGTGTAGGACTCGTCGGCGGTGGTGTCGCTCGTGCCCGTTCCGCCGCCGGAGGCGTGGGCGATGAGCGGCACCCGGCCCGCGACGTCGATCCTGGCGATCTCGTCGGTGGTCTGCTGGCCGGAGAGCTCCTGGTCCACAGCGGGTGCCGTCGGCTGCTCGGGCGCTGCGGGAGCGGTCTCGGGCCGAGGCCGCGGGATGACGGGGCGGACCGGGTTCGCGTTGCGGTGCGCGAGCGTGACCAGACGTCCCTGGAAGTCCTCGCGCAGCCCGGGGATGATCGGGGCGAACACGGTGAGGACCACCAGCGCCAGCGAGGCGATCAGCTGCACGATGCCGCTCCAGCCCAGCAGCCAGGCGCCGAGGTCGACGGCGTTCTGCACGGCGTTCCAGAGCAGGGTGACCCAGCTCAGCGCGGAGAAGGAGAACGCGACGGAGGCGAACTGGTCGATGCCGAGCGAGCCCACCCGGCGGATGCCCTCGGGAGAGAACCGGCGGAGGACGATCAGGAACACGGCGGCGGTCGGCAGGCCGATCGGAACGACCCACTGCAGCCCGGATGCCCAGACCGACGCCTCGCCGATCACCGGGAAGAAGGAGACGATGAAGGCGACCGCCCAGACGCCGACGATCAGCAGCTCACGCAGGGTGAAGCCGAGGATGCCGTACTCCGGCGTCACCTCGTCGTCGTAGAGGACTCCGTCCTCGATGAACTCGGTCTCTGCGTCGGGATTCTCGGTGTCGGGGGTCTCGGGCAGGTCGGTGCTCATCATGATCCTTTCGTCACGGAACGCGGCGGGGCCTCCGCGCTCCTAACGCGTCCCGATACTACCCGGTCACCCGAGACAGGACGGTCCGAGCAGTGACTTGAGGTCACCGAACAGGTCGGCGGACACCTTCACCGGCATCGGGACGTCGAACACCTTGGCGGTGCCTCCGCGGTACACGCGGAGCACGACCTCGGTGTCTCCGTTGTGCCGGCGGAGGATGTCGGCGAGATCGTTCATCACCCGCTCCGTCGCCCTCTGCTCCGCGAGCACGAGGGCGAGGGGCCCTGCGGCGTCGAACGAGCCGACGTCGGGGGCGAACGCCGACTGGGCATGCAGGTTGAGCCCGTCGTCACGACGGGAGACGCGGCCCCGGACGGCGAGGATCGAGTCCTGCTGCAGCACGTGCTGGAACTCGGTGTAGGTCTTGCCCATGAACATGACCGTCACCTCGCCGTTGAAGTCCTCGACCGTGATCATGCCGTACGGGTTGCCGCTGGCCTTCGCCACGCGGTGCTGGACGCTCGTGACGAGCCCGGCGACGGTCACCTGGTCGCCGTCCTGCATGTCCTCGGAGTTGTTGAGATCGTGGATCGAGATCGACGCGTGCTTGGCCAGCGGCACCTCGAGGCCCGCGAGCGGATGATCGGACACGTACAGGCCGAGCATCTCGCGCTCGAAGGCGAGCTTGTCCTTCTTCACCCACTCCGGGCGATCGGGCACCTTCGCCGGCGGCGCCTCCTCCATCTCGTCGTAGAGGCTGTCGAAGTCGAAGCCGATGGCGCCCTGGGCCTCGTTCCGCTTGCGGTCGACGGCGGCTTCGACGGCATCCTCGTGGATCTCCATGAGGGCGCGGCGGGTGTCGCCCATCGAGTCGAAGGCGCCGGCCTTGATCAGCGACTCGACGGTGCGCTTGTTGGCGACGTGCAGCGGCACCTTGTCGAGGAAGTGGTGGAAGGAGGTGAACCGTTCCTCCTTGCGCGCCTGGATGATGCCGTCGACGACATTGCTGCCGACGTTGCGGACCGCGCCGAGGCCGAACCGGATGTCGTCGCCGACGGCCGCGAAGAAGTTGATCGACTCGGAGACGTCCGGCGGAAGCACCCTGATGCCCATGCGCCGGCACTCGTTGAGGTACAGCGCCATCTTGTCCTTGGAGTCGCCGACGCTCGTGAGGAGCGCTGCCATGTACTCGGCGGGATAGTGCGCCTTGAGGTAGGCGGTCCAGTAGGAGACCAGGCCGTAGGCGGCCGAGTGCGCTTTGTTGAAGGCGTAGTCCGAGAACGGGAGCAGGATGTCCCAGAGCGCCTTGATGGCGCCCTCGCCGAAGCCGCGCTCCTTCATGCCGCCCGCGAAGCCCTCGTACTGCTTGTCCAGCTCGGACTTCTTCTTCTTGCCCATCGCGCGGCGGAGGATGTCCGCCTGGCCGAGCGAGAAGCCTGCCACCCGCTGAGCGATCGCCATGACCTGCTCCTGGTAGATGATCAGGCCGTAGGTCGTGTCGAGGATGTCCTTCAGCGGCTCCTCGAGCTCGGGATGGATCGGAGTGATCGGCTGCTGCCCGTTCTTGCGCAGCGCGTAGTTGGTGTGCGAGTTCGCGCCCATCGGCCCGGGGCGGTACAGCGCGATGACGGCCGAGATGTCCTCGAAGTTGTCGGGCTTCATGAGGCGGAGCAGCGACCGCATCGGCCCGCCGTCGAGCTGGAACACGCCGAGCGTGTCGCCGCGGGCGAGCAGTTCGTACGCGCCGCGATCCTCGAGCGCGAGATGCTCGAGGTCGAGGTCCTCGCCCCTGTTCGAGCGGATGTTGTCGAGGGCGTCGGAGATGATCGTGAGGTTGCGGAGCCCCAGGAAGTCCATCTTGATCAGGCCGAGCGTCTCGCAGGACGGATAGTCGAACTGCGTGACGATCTGCCCGTCCTGCTCACGGCGCATGATGGGGATGATGTCGAGCAGCGGCTCCGACGACATGATCACGCCGGCGGCGTGCACGCCCCACTGCCGCTTCAGTCCCTCCAGACCGAGGGCGCGGTCGAAGACCGTCTTCGCCTCGGGGTCGGTCTCGATGAGCGCGCGGAACTCGCTGGCCTCCTTGTACCGCGGATGCGCGGAGTCGAACATGCCGTCCAGCGGCATGTCCTTGCCCATCACGGGCGGCGGCATCGCCTTGGTCAGCCGCTCCCCCATGCTGAACGGGAAGCCGAGCACGCGGCCGGCGTCCTTGAGCGCCTGCTTGGACTTGATCGTGCCGTAGGTGACGATCTGGGCGACACGCTCGGAGCCGTACTTCGCCGTGACGTAGTCGATGACCTCGCCACGACGACGGTCGTCGAAGTCGACGTCGAAGTCGGGCATCGAGACGCGGTCGGGGTTGAGGAACCGCTCGAAGATGAGGCCGTGCTCGAGCGGGTCGAGGTCGGTGATCTTCATCGCGTACGCGACCATGGACCCGGCGCCGGAGCCGCGGCCGGGGCCGACCCGGATGCCGTTGTCCTTCGCCCAGTTGATGAAGTCGGCGACGACGAGGAAGTAGCCCGGGAAACCCATCTGCAGGATGATGTCGGTCTCGTACTCGGCCTGCTTGCGCACCTTGTCCGGGATGCCGGCCGGGTAGCGGTAGTGCAGGCCCTTCTCGACCTCCTTGATGAGCCAGCTGTCCTCGGTCTCCCCGTCCGGGACCGGGAAGCGCGGCATGTAGTTCGCGGAGGTGTTGAACTCGACCTCGCAGCGCTCCGCGATCAGGAGTGTGTTGTCGCACGCTTCGGGGTGATCGCGGAACATCTGCCGCATCTCGGCGGCGGTCTTGATGTAGTAGCCGTCGCCGTCGAACTTGAAGCGGTTCGGGTCGTCGAGTGTGGAGCCGGACTGCACGCAGAGCAGGGCGGCGTGAGCATCCGCCTCGTGCTGGTGCGTGTAATGGGAGTCGTTGGTGGCGACGAGCGGGATGCCGAGATCCTTCGCGAGGCGCAGCAGGTCGGTCATCACCCGGCGCTCGATGGAGAGGCCGTGATCCATGATCTCGGCGAAGTAGTTCTCCTTGCCGAAGATGTCCTGGAACTCCGCCGCCGCCGCGCGCGCCGCGTCGTACTGGCCGAGCCGCAGGCGCGTCTGCACCTCGCCAGAGGGGCATCCGGTCGTCGCGATGAGGCCCTTGCCGTAGGTCTGCAGCAGCTCGCGGTCCATGCGCGGCTTGAAGTAGTAGCCCTCCATGCTCGACAGGGAGCTGAGCCGGAACAGGTTGTGCATGCCCTGCGTGCTCTGGCTCCACATCGTCATGTGGGTGTAGGCGCCGGAGCCCGAGACGTCGTCGCTCTTCTGGTCGGGAGAGCCCCACTGCACCCGCGACTTGTCGCTGCGGTGGGTGCCGGGCGTGACGTAGGCCTCGAGACCGACGATCGGCTTGACGCCGGCGGCCTGTGCCGCGCGGTAGAACTCGAAGGCCGCGAAGGTGTTCCCGTGGTCGGTCACGGCGATGGCCGGCATCCCGTACTCGGCCGCCGCCTGGGTCATCGCGCCGATCTTCGCCGCACCGTCCAGCATCGAGTACTCGCTGTGGACATGGAGGTGCACGAAGGAGTCGGATGCCATGGTTCGAGTCTACTTTCGGCATCCGACACCGAGCGCCGACGACGGGGTCCTGTGAGAACAGGCGAACACGCGGGAACAGGCGAACCGACCCGCGCTTCGCCTGCTTCCGAGTGTTCGCCTGCGCTGCCGTTGGCGGATGCCGGTGCTACGGTGCCGAGTCCACGATCCGGATGTCATAGGCCGTCCTGCTCTCCCATGCGGGGAGCCCCTCCACCGGGGAGGCCTCGCCCGTGATCGCGCCGGAGGAAGTCGTCCCCACGATGAGTCCGCGCGCTGTGTCGATCTCGATCGAACGCCATGCCGACCACCATTCGGTCGTCCACGTGAAGCGGATCGTCGTGACGTCGCCGTCGACCGCCGTCACGCTCGACCCGTCGAGCAGGGCGAGGGTGCGCAAGGCAGCGGCACGCACGTCGGCCGGAGCGAGAGCGAAGGACGGATCGTCGATCAGCGTCTCGACGATCGAACTGTCGGACGCCGCGCTGTCGGCCGGCTCGCCGACGCGAACGCGGAGCCAGGCGAGAAGCTTCTCAGGTTCCGTGGGCATCTCAGCCCAGAGCTTCCGGGAGTCGAGGAATGCGGTGACCGTGCCGACGCCGTCGACTCCGTCCGCGATCGCGTACTCGCCGCCGGCCGCGCGCACAGTGGAATCCGCTTCGGCGGGCGCCAGGGACGGGTCCTTCGCCGCGTCCGCCCTCGCTTCGTCGGCGCGGTCCCCGTAGGATGCCTCGACTCGCCGCGGACCATCCACCCGGACCCACTCGGCGGTCCTGTCGGCGGGCACATACAGCGTCGATGTCCCTCGAGAGAGCAGCGCGGCTTCGGCATCCGCCCGGTTCCCGTTGTTGAACCGCTCCCAGCCTTCTCCGCTGCCCGAAGGCATGTCGGCATCCCAGAAGCGCAGTCCCTCGTTCGTGGTGGTCACCCGTAGGTACGAGCCAGCCGGAATCGTGATCTCCCCGACGTCGACGACGACGTCCGCAGTCGCGTTCAGCACGTCCGCGGCCGAAGCCGGCGGCGCGTCGACAGGCGCGACCACGGAGCCGATGACGATCGCCGTCACGGCAGCGCCGGCGACGAGCCCGCCGAGCCCGATCCCGGTCCAGGTGCGTCGACGACGTCGCACTGCGTCCGGCCGTCCCGTTCGCGCGACCTCCTGCAGCAGCGCCTGCCGCGCGACTTGCACGGTGTCCTCCGCGAGGTCCGACTGGTCGGCCCCGATCTCACGAACTCGTTCCGAAAGCAGCATCGTTCTCCTCCTTCGCCATCCAGGTCAGCCGGGTCGCACCATGCGATCCTGGCGGTGCGAGCTTGCGCCGGACCCTGTTCAGCCGGGACCTCACAGTGCCCACCGGCACGCCCATGGCACCGGCGATCTGCTCGTATGTGAGATCGGCCCAGGCATGCAGGAGCAGCGTGTCGCGATCCTTCGCCGACAGCGCCGCGATCCGCGGTGCCAGAGCCCGCAGCGCCGCATCCGCGTCCAGGCGGGCGTCGGATGCCGTCTGCGGGGCGTCCGCTTCGGTGGTTCGCGCGGAGGAAGACGCCTCGAACGCGCGCCACTGCCGCGCCTCCGCGGCCCGATGGCTGCGGATCAGCCGCGTCGCGATGCCGAGGAGCCAGGGACGAGCCGACTCCCAGCGGACATCGAACGCGTTCCTCCTCCTGAACGCGACCAGGAAGGTCTCGCTCAGGACGTCGTCGACGGCATCCGCGCCGACGCGCCGTCGGATGTAGCCGCCGACGGGCCGCACATGCCGCTCGAAGATCTCGGAGAATGCCCCGGGTTCTTCGAGCGAACGCTGAATGATCTCGCTGTCTGTGCTCACACTGTGTATTGCCTGTACGCGGGGAAACGGTTCGAAATTCGTCAGGGAGCCGAATCGACGACACTGATCGTGTTCGTAAGCCGGAAGTTCGGCACGTCGTCGAGAACGATCGGGCTGCCCTCCCCGAACGTGCGCGTGCTCGCGATGAGCAGCCCGGTCGCACGATCGATCGTCACAGTCTCCCTCCAGTCGAGAGGGCTCACCGGCCGGAAGCCGAGCGTTACGACGCTCCCCTGGGCTGAGAGGAGCTCCAGCCCCGGCATCAGGTCGAGCGCCTGGTAGAGGGCCGCCCGGAGGTCAGGCGGTGCCGCGTTCAGCTCGAGGGTCTCCACGATGCTCCAGACGATCGCGGAGTCCATGTTCTCCGGCTCGGTTCCTGTCAGCGTGCCCCGGAACCACTCGATCAGCTCAACCGGGTCACGCGGCATGGACGCGCAGTACGAGGCGTTCACGCTGGGGGCGTGCCTGTCAAAGAGCTCGGCGAAGGCCGCCGGCTGCGTCAGAGATCTCTGGATGATCTCGCTGTCTGTGCTCACGCTGTGTATTGTCTGAGCGCCGGCGACGGGTTCACGGTTTCTCCGGCATCCGCTCGGTCACCGCAGGTCGAGCCGCATGAGCACGCGCGGGAAGCCGTCGAGCACCGATCCGGTGTCCGCCGCCTTGGTGAACCCGGCCTCCTCGAACAGGGCCCTCGTCCCCACGTACGCCATGGTGAGATTCACCTTCTCGCCCCGGTTGTCCAGCGGGTAGCCCTCGATCGCGGGGGCGCCCCGCTCACGGGCGTAGGCCACCGCACCCTCGATCAGCGCGTGCGAGACACCCTGCTTGCGATGCCCGGGGCGGACCCGGAAGCACCACAGCGACCACACGTCGAGATCGTCGACATGCGGGATCAGCCGGTTCCGCGCGAAGCTCGTGTCTCGCCGCGGGTGCAGGGCCGCCCAGCCGACCGGCTCGCCGTCCAGGTACGCGATCACCCCCGGCGGCGGGTCCTGGTGGCACAGCTCGCGGACCCGATCGGCTCGTGCCTGCCCTCGGAGGGACACGTTCTCCTTGTTGCCGATGCGGTAGCTCAGGCAGAAGCAGACGTTGGACGTCGGCTTCTTCGGACCGACAAGGGCAGCGACGTCGTCGAACTCGGTCGCAGGACGCACCTCTATGCTCATGCGCCCAGTCTCGCCCACGCCACCGACGAAACAGCTCCTCCCACCCGCATTAGGCTTCATCCATGACGTCAGAGCCGCGTTCCCGCCTGAGCCCTGAGGAGCGCCGGGCGCAGCTCGTCGCCATCGGTGTGCGCTTCCTCGCCGAGCATCCGCTCGACGAGCTCACCATCGAGGAGCTGGCGCGGCAGGCCGGCGTGTCGAAGGCCCTGATCTTCCACTACTTCGAGAGCCGTCAGGGAGTCGAGCGCGCCATCGTGACGACCGCCAGGGACAGCCTGCTGCTCGCAACCGAGCCGCGCATGGATCTCGCGCCGCGCGAGCGCATCCGCGACACCCTGCTGCGCATCGCCGGCTTCGTGCGCGACCACAGCGGCACATTCTCCTCGCTCGTCCGCGGCGTCGCCAGCGGCGACCCCGCCGTGCGGGAGATCGTCGACGAGTCGCGCGAACTCAACGCCCTCCGTCTGCGCGAGGCGTTCGAGGAGCTGGGCGTCCCCGACGAGCCGGCTCTCCGAGTGGCGCTGCGGGCCTGGGTCTCGTTCGCCGAGGAGACCATGCTGGAGCTCATCATCGATCGCGGCACCGATGAGGACGCCGTCGTGGACTTCCTCGAGGCCACGCTGGACGGCGTCGTCGCCGCCGCGCGGACCGCGCGCTTCTGAGGGCTCTCAGTCTCCGCGCAGCACGTCGAGCGCGTGCTGGAAATCTGCGGGATACGAGGACTCGAACTGCACCCATTCGCCCGTCGTCGGGTGGGAGAACGCCAACTGGTGCGCGTGCAGCCACTGCCGCGTGAGGCCGAGCCGCGCGGAGAGCGTGGGGTCGGCTCCATAGAGCGGGTCCCCCACGCACGGATGCCGGTGCGCCGCCATGTGCACGCGGATCTGGTGGGTGCGGCCCGTCTCCAGGTGGATTTCCAGCAGGGAGGCGCCGGGGAACGCCTCGAGCGTCTCGTAGTGGGTGACCGAGGGCTTGCCGTCCGGCACCACCGCGAACTTCCAGGAGTGGTTCGGATGCCGGCCGATCGGCGCGTCGATCGTGCCCGCCAGCGGGTCCGGATGCCCCTGCACCACCGCGTGATAGACCTTCTCGACCGTGCGCTCCTTGAAGGCGCGCTTGAGCGCCGTGTACGCCGCTTCGGTCTTGGCGACGACCATGAGGCCGCTGGTGCCGACGTCGAGCCGGTGCACGACGCCCTGGCGCTCGGGGGCACCGCTGGTCGCGACGCGGAAGCCGGCCGCGGCGAGAGCGCCGACCACCGTCGGCCCTTCCCAGCCGAGAGAGGGATGCGCTGCGACGCCTGTCGGCTTGTCCACGACGACGATGTCGTCGTCGTCGTATGCGATGCCGAGCTCGGGCACCGCGATCGGGATGATCCGCGGCGCCTCCTTCGGCTGCCACTCGACCTCGAGCCAGCCGCCGCCGCGCAGGCGATCCGACTTGTCCAGCCGGACGCCGTCCAGCGTGACGCCTCCGGCGGAGGCGACGTCCGCGGCGAACGTGCGGGAGAATCCGAGCATCTTCGCCAGGGCCGCATCCACGCGCACGCCGTCCAGGCCGTCAGGGACGGGAAGGGAACGCGACTCCACGGTCAGCGCTCCCCCGCGGCGGGAGCACCGTCGGCGTCCGCGCGGCGTGCGTCATCGGCGGCGGAGTCGGGCTCTGCCGCCTGTTCCGGCTCGGCCGCCCGTCCATGCTCGGCCGCGGATTCGGCGATCGCCGCCGCTTCGGCCTCCTCGTCCGTCTCCACGGCGACATGGTCGCGCTCGCGGGTCCCGTCGAAGCGCAGGCCGACGACGACGAGGAGCGCCACCGAGATCATGCCGGTGACGATGAAGATGTCGGCGACGTTGAAGATGGCGGGCATCATCCACGGCATCGAGATCATGTCGACCACGTGGCCCATCGGGAACCCGGGCTCGCGGAAGAGGCGGTCACCGAGGTTGCCGAGGACGCCGCCGAGAAGGCCGCCGAGCACGACGGCCCACAGCCGGGAGCGCAGCCCGAACGCCTTCCAGACGATCACGCCCGCGACGACGGCGAGGGCGATCGTGAAGATCCACGTGACATCCGAGCCCAGCGAGAAGGCCGCGCCGGGGTTGCGCACGTAGTAGAGCTGAAGGAACTCTCCGAGAACGGGAACCGGCTCCTGCAGGGGCAGGTTCTCGATGGTGAGATGCTTCACAAACTGATCGGCGGCCAGCACGAGCGCTGCGATGATCGCAACGATCGCACCGGCCGCCGACCGACGAAGGGGACGACGTCCTGGCAAGAGGGCGCCTTACAGACCGATCGCCGAGACGGGGGTGGAGTCCGTCGAAGCCGACTTCTCGTCGAGTTCGCGCAGCTGGCCCTCGATGTAGCCGCGCAGCTGCGAGCGGTAGTCGCGCTCGAAGTTGCGGAGCTCGGTGATGCGAGCCTCGAGCGTGTTGCGCTCGCGCTCCAGGCGGGCGGACTCCTCGCGCTGCTTGGCCTCGGCCTCGGAGCGGATGCGGGCGACCTCGCCCTCGGCCTCGGCGATGAGCTGGTTGCGCTTCGCCTCACCCTCGGCGACGTGCTCGTCGTGCAGGCGCTGCGCGAGCTCGATGATGCCGGCGGTCGCGGTCGCGGAACCGGTGGGAGCCTCGGATGCAGGAGCGGCGGGCGCCTCGGCAGCGGCAGCAGGGACCTCGGCCACCGGAGCCGGTGCGGAGCCGGACTCGTACGCGGCCAGCTTGGCCTTCAGCTCGGCGTTCTCCTCCAGGGCCTTGCGCCACTCGATGACGATCTCGTCGAGGAAGTCGTCGACCTCGTCCGGGTCGAAGCCGTCCTTGAAGCGGACGTGCTGGAACTGCTTGGTGACGACGTCATCCGGGGTAAGTGCCATGGTGGCTCCTTCGATGAGTTCGGTTGCCAGTTTCGAGAATGGCGCGGTCGAGATTCGGCGCGAACCCGGGGCGCGCACCTGGGAGCCAAGCATAGTCCCCGCACCTGTCAGCCGCGACGCCGCGACACCCAGCCTGCGCGAACTCGCGGCTCAGAAGAAGATCCGGACGATGTTCATCGCGACGAGCACGACGAGCACCGTGATGGAGAACCCGAAGTCGAGCGACAGCGAGCCGATGCGCAGCGGAGGGATGAGCCGCCGGAAGAACCGGACCGGCGGATCGGTGATCGTGTAGACGATCTCGGCGGCGACGAGACCCGCTCCCTTCGGACGCCATTCCCGGTTGAACATCGGGATGTACTCGAGGATGAGACGCGCGAAGAGCACCAGCAGGTAGAGCAGGAGCAGCGAATGGACGATGCTCGCGAAGACGGAGACCAGCTCCACGATCTACTGCTGGTCGAAGCCCGCAGACTCGGCGTCTGCGTGCGCGATTCCCCCGTGACCGGACACCGCGATGTTCTCCGGCGAGAGCAGGAACACCTTGGAGGTGACGCGCTCGATGCGGCCGTAGAGGCCGAGCGAGAGTCCGCTCGCGAAGTCGATGAGGCGTCGCGCGTCGGCGTCGCTCATCTGGGAGAGGTTGATGATGACCGGGACGCCCTCACGGAAGCTCTCTGCGATCAGCTGCGCGTCGCGGTACTGCTTGGGGTGCACGGTGAGGATCTCGTTCACGGCCCCTCCTGCGGGCTGTCGGACGGCGACCGGCCGGCGAAGCGGCGTGACCGGGGCGGGAGCTGCTTCTTCACGATCGCGATCGCGCTCGCGGTGGGCCCGAGCCGGAGCCGGAGCCTCCTCTTCGTAGACCTCTTCCTCGTCGGCGAGGCCGAGATACACCATGGTCTTCTTCAGCGGGTTACCCATTGTGTCCTCCGGTTCGAACGATTCGGGCTGGTCTTTTGACAGGTTAACCCCGGTCAGGCCGGGGTCCGGTGATTGCGGAGCCGATCCGCAGGTGTGTCGCACCCGCTGCGATCGCGATCTCGAAGTCGCCGGTCATGCCGGCGGAGATCCACGTCGCGGCGGGATCCAGCGCGCGGACGCGGTCGGCGACCTCGCGCAGTCTCCCGAAGGCGGATGCCGGGTCCTCGTCCAGCGGCGCGACGGCCATCACGCCGCGCAGGCGCAGCGTGTCGAGGGCGAGGACGTGCTCGGCGAGCGCTTCTGCCGCAGCCGGTGCGACACCTCCCCGCCCGGGGTCCTCCGTGAGGTTGACCTGGACGAGGACGTCGAGGACGCGGTCATCCGCGGCTGCGCGATGCAGCGAGTCGGCCAGCCGGCCGCGATCGACCGAGTGCACGACATCGGCGCTCCGGCGGATGGCCGCCGCCTTGTTCGTCTGCGCCTGCCCGATGAAATGCCACCGCAGATCGAGCTCGGCGAGCTCCTCCCGCTTCGCGGACAGCTCCTGCTGACGGTTCTCACCGACCTCGTGCACGCCCAGTGCGTGCAGGTCGCGGACCAGTGAGGCCGGGTGGAACTTGGTCACCACGATCCGGGTGATCTCCCCCGGGTCGCGCCCCGCAAGACGCGCGGCGTCGGCGATCCTCTCATCGATCGCCGACAGCCGCGCGGCCAGCTCCGTCACTTCAGGAATTCGGGGATGTCGATGTCGTCGTCCGCGAACGCCGGCTCGATGCTCGTCGCGGGGACGCGCTGCGGCTGCTCGACCTCGACGGCCTCCTGGGCCGGCTTCGCGGTCTCGGCCTCTCCGGAGAGCGCCACCTCCGGCAGGGTCGACGCTGCGGCGGGGCGGGTGACCACCATCGGGTCGAGGCGCAGCGAGGGCTCGCCGCCGTCGAAGCCCGCGGCGATCACGGTGACGCGCACCTCGTCGCCGAGAGTGTCGTCGATGACGGTTCCGAAGATGATGTTCGCCTCGGGGTGCGCGGCCTCCTTGACGAGGTCGGCGGCGTCGTGGATCTCGAAGATGCCGAGGTTCGAGCCGCCCTGGATGGACAGCAGCACGCCGTGGGCGCCCTCGATCGAGGCTTCGAGCAGCGGCGACTCGACCGCCAGCTCCGCTGCCTTGATCGCGCGGTCGGCGCCGCGCGCCGAGCCGATGCCCATGAGCGCGGAGCCCGCGCCCTGCATGACCGACTTGACGTCCGCGAAGTCGAGGTTGATGAGACCGGGGGTCGTGATGAGGTCGGTGATGCCCTGCACACCGGCGAGGAGCACCTGGTCGGCCGTCGCGAAGGCCTCGATCATGGAGATGCCGCGATCGCTGATCTCGAGGAGGCGGTCGTTCGGCACCACGATGAGGGTGTCGACCTCTTCCTTGAGCTTCGCGACGCCGGCCTCCGCCTGGCTCTGGCGACGACGACCCTCGAAGGAGAACGGCTTGGTCACGACGCCGATGGTCAGCGCGCCGATCGACTTCGCGATACGCGCGACGACCGGTGCGCCACCGGTGCCGGTGCCGCCGCCCTCGCCCGCGGTGACGAAGACCATGTCGGCGCCCGTCAGCGCCTGCTCGATCTCCTCCGCGTGGTCCTCGGCGGCGCGACGTCCCACTTCGGGGTCGGCGCCCGCGCCGAGGCCGCGGGTGAGCTCGCGCCCGACGTCGAGCTTGACGTCGGCGTCGCTCATCAGCAGCGCCTGCGCATCCGTGTTGACGGCGATGAACTCGACTCCGCGGAGCCCGAGCTCGATCATGCGGTTCACGGCGTTGACGCCGCCACCGCCGACGCCGACGACCTTGATCACGGCGAGGTAGTTCTGGTTCTGGCTCATGGCCGGCCTCCGAAATGTCGAGCCTGTCGTTTTTCGAGAGAATCCGAAGGATGAACCTTAAACCTCAACTAGAGGTGTAAAGTATTTCCCGGTATTGGTTTCTCTTGTTCGAAGGTAAGCGTCGCGCCGTCGCGTGCTCGCAGCGACACGGGCGTGTCGTGCGTTTGCCTGCCGGATGCTCAGCCGATGACGACGGCGGCCGGCGAGGTGACGTCGATCGTCGTCGCATCGGGGCGTGCGATCAGGGACTTCGCGACGACCTCGGCCTTCTCCGGCGATCGCTCCGCGCTCCCCCACACGATGGTGAGACCCGTGCTCAGCGTGAGGGTGACGTCATCGGCCGTGGAGGCGGAGACTCCGGTGAGGGCGGCGCGCACGTCGGCCGGAAGAGAGCGCACGACCAGGCCCGCGCTCTCGAACGCGACGGAGTCGACACCGCCGTCGATGTCCAGGAGCGGCTGTCCGGCCGGCTGGTCCGACGTCGTCGCCAGAGCGACGCCCGCGGCGTCCAGGAGCGTGTAGCCGGCCTGCGACCGGATCACGCCGATCGGCGTGCGCTCGACGATCCGCACCGTGAGGTCGTGCGGAGGGTGCGCCTCGAGCGCGTAGGTCTCGATGAGCGGGAACGCGAGCAGAGCCGCCTTCACCTCACTCGTGTCGACCAGCGCGAGGGGTGTGCCCACCTGCTCGCTCAGCGCGCCCTCGATCGCCGCGGCGTCGAGAGTGGTCGCGCCGACCACCGTGATCCGCTCCACGGCGAACAGCGGGCTGTACGCCGCGAGCACGCTGCCGCCGACCAGCAGCACCAGCGAGCCGATCGCACTGAGCCACACGATGCGCCGGCGCCGGGAGCGCTGGGTGAAGCGCCGGATCTCGGCGCGGAGGGCCTTGCGCCGCGCGCGCGCGGCGCGCCACACGTCCCTCGCGGAGGTCAGCGGCGCCTCATCCGGCCCGCCGGCGTCCGAGACGGCCGGTGCGTCGACGACGGCGTCTGCGCGAGCATCCGTCGCCGTCGCCTCATCCGTCGGGGTCGGCCGGCGCGCGCGTGATCGCTCAGCGGGCCGCGGCGCCTTCTCCTCCTCCGAGACGTCCCGGCCTGCCGGGATCGGGGCGGGCCGGCGCATCGGCTACGCCTCGGACGATCCGCGCAGCGAGTCGAGCACCTGCGGGATGATCTGGTACACGTTGCCGCAGCCGAGCGTGATCACGTAGTCGCCGTCGCGAGCGACCGAGGCGGTGTAGTCGGCGGCCTCCTGCCAGTCGGCGACGTAGTGCACGCGCGAAGGGTCTTCGAAGGCGCCGCTGACGAGTTCGCCGGTGACACCGGGCACCGGGTCCTCCCGCGCCCCGTACACGTCGAGCATGACCGTGTGATCGGCATGATGCTCGAGCACCTCGGCGAACTCGCGGTACATGTGCTGCGTCCGCGAGTAGGTGTGCGGCTGCTGGATCGCGATGATCCGTCCCGCGCCCGCGATGCCGCGCATCGCCTCGAGCGCCGCCCTGACCTCCGTCGGGTGATGCGAGTAGTCGTCGTAGACGGTCACTCCGCGCTCGACGCCGTGCTGCTCCAGGCGGCGCACGGTGCCGGCAAAGCCTTCGACGGCGCGGGCCGATTCCTCGAGCCCGAAGCCGAGCGCCCCGAGCACGGCGATCGCGCCGGTCGCGTTCACCGCGTTGTGCAGGCCGGGAACGGCCAGCTGCAGGCGCACGCTCTCCCCGCCGCGGGTGATCGTCGCCGACACGCCGGCGCCGGCCTCGACGTCGGCGATGCGGAAGTCCGCATCCTCGGCGAGACCGAAGGTGATCACGTTCGGGTGCGACAGTCCCGCGCCCACGCGCAGGGCCCCGGCGTCGTCGCTGGAGATCACGACCGCCTCGGCGGCTGCGTCGGCGAAGCGCACGAAGGCGTCATGGAACGCCTCGTCGGATCCGTAGTGATCCAGGTGGTCGGGGTCGACGTTCGTGATCAGGGCCACCGCGGTGTCGTACAGCAGGAAGGTGCCGTCGGACTCGTCCGCCTCGATCACGAACAGCTCTCCGGTGCCGGTGGAGCTGGAGACGCCGAGCTGCTCGATGACACCGCCGTTGACGAAGTTCGGGTCGGCACCCAGTGCCTGCAGCGCGGTGACGATCATGCCGGTCGACGTGGTCTTGCCGTGCGCGCCGGCCACGGAGACGAGGCGTCGCGAGCCGATCAGCCAGTGCAGCGCCTGCGAGCGGTGGATGACGTGCAGGCCCCGCTCCTTGGCGGTCACGTACTCCGGGTTCTCCGGCCAGATCGCCCCGGTGTGCACGACGGTGTCGGCGTCGCCGAGGTGCGCGGCATCGTGACCGACGTGGACGTCCGCGCCGGCGGCGGCCAGGGCGCGGAGATTGTCGCTGTCGGCGCGGTCGCTGCCGGACACGCGGATGCCGGCATCCAGGAACATGCGGGCGAGCCCGCTCATGCCGGAGCCGCCGATGCCGATGAAGTGCGCGGACGAGATCGTCTCGGGGATCGGGAGGGAGAGGTCGGGTCTGATCATGTCTGTCTCAGTCTACTTTTCGTCAGGGCGTCGCTCGCCGGGAGGACGCTCAGCGCGCCGCGCCCAGGGCCCGGTCGATGAGGGCGATCACGTTCTCGGTGCCGCTGCGGGTGCCGACGCGCTCGGCGGCCGCCGCCATCGCCGCGAGCCGAGCCGCGTCCCCGAGGAGCGGCACGACGTCACGCCTCACGGCGTCGCCGTCGAAGGTCGGGTCGTCGAGCAGCTGCGCCGCGCCGGCGGCCACGGCCGAGCCGGCGTTGAGCCGCTGCTCGCCGTTGCCCACCGAGTACGGCACGTACAGCGCGGGGATGCCGAGCGCGCTGACCTCGCTGACGGTGGCGGCGCCGGAACGCGACACGATGAGGTCGGCCAGGGCGAAGGCGAGGTCCATCCGGTCGACATAGCGGCGCAGCGCGTAGCCGGGCACCTCAGGGTCGGCGAGGTCGCTCCGCTCCCCCGTCACGTGCAGCAGCTGCCAGCCCGCGGCGAGGACATCGGCCCAGGCCCCGGCGAAGGCCTCGTTCAGTCGCTGGGCGCCGAGCGATCCGCCGAAGACGAGGAGAACAGGACGCTCCGCGTCGAGACCGAAGTACGCGGCGGCCTCGGCGCGGGTGGCCGCACGGTCGAGCTCGATGACCTCGCGGCGCAGCGGCATCCCGACGACCTCGCTGCCGCGCAGGGGCGTGCCCGCGAAGGCGACGCCGGTCGCGGCGGCGCTCCGTGCGCCCAGGACGTTGGCGAGACCGGGCCTGGCGTTCGCCTCGTGCACGACGAAGGGCACTCCCTCACGGCGCGCGGCGACGTACGCCGGCGCCGAGGCGTAGCCGCCGAATCCGACGACGACGTCGACGTGATGCCGGCGGATGTGCGCGCGCACCTGGGCGATCGCCCTGCGGAAGCGCATCGGGAAGGCGAGCGCCTGGCCGTTCGGCCGGCGCGGGAACGGCACCTTGTCGACGATCAGCAGCTCGTAGCCGCGTGCGGGCACGAGCCGCGACTCGAGCCCCTCCGCCGTGCCCAGGACCAGGATCGAGGCCTCCGGGTCGCGGGCGCGCAGGCCGTCGGCGACGGCGAGCAGGGGGTTGACATGGCCGGCGGTTCCTCCGCCGGCGAGCAGGTACGTGGTCACCGTGTGACCTTACCCCGTCCTGCCCTGCCTCCCCGCACGGCGGGCTCGCCCGCGGGCGAAGGGAGTGTGCGGGCGAACGCGAGGAGCACACCCGAGGCGATGAGCACGGCGAGGAGGGCCGTGCCACCCTGAGACATGAACGGCAGCGGCACGCCCATCACGGGGAGGATGCCGATGACCACGCCGATGTTGAGCACGGCCTGCCCGGTGATCCACACCGTGATCCCGCCGGCCGCGACACGGATGAACGGGTCCGGGGTCTTGCGGATGACGTGGAACGCGCCGACCGTGAAGAAGGTGAACAGGGCGAGCACGACGAGGCATCCGATGAGCCCGAGCTCCTCGCCCACGATCGCGAAGATGAAGTCGTTGCCGGCGGCGGGGAGCCAGCCGTACTTCTCCTGGGAGTTGCCGAGGCCGAGTCCGAAGATGCCTCCGGAGGCCATCCCCCAGATGCCGTGGATCGACTGATAGCAGTCGCCGTAGTAGAGGGTCATGTCGTCGCACGTCGCCGTGATCCGGCGCATCCGGTCCTCGCTGGACAGCGCGTAGGCGAGCACCGCGACGATGCCGAGCACGACGGGGATGATGAACAGCCGCAGCTTCACCCCGGAGAAGAACAGGCAGCCGAGCAGGATCAGCACGAGCACCATCGAGGTGCCGAGGTCGTTGCCGGCGATCACGGTGCCGATCGCGAGCAGGCTCACCGGGATCACCGGGATGAACACGTGATGCCAGGTGCCGAGCATCGCCTGCTTGCGCAGCAGCACGAACGCGATCCAGAGCGCGAGGGCGAGCTTGAGGAACTCGGACGGCTGCAGCGTGAAGCCGCCGATCAGGATCCAGTTGCGGTTTCCGCCGTCGGCCTTGCCGAGCGGCGTGAAGACGAGCAGCTGCAGGGCGACCGCAGCGAACAGCGCGGGCCACGCGATGCGCTTGAGGAAGGCGATCGGGAACCGTGAGATGAGGAACATGAGCGGCACGCCGAGCAGCGCGAAGACTCCCTGCCGGAGTGCGCCGTCCACCGGGTTCTGCCCCTCGGCGACCGCGGTCGCGCTGGTCGCCGAGAGCACCATCACGAGACCGAAGATCGTGAGCAGGAGCGCGGTCGACGCGATCAGCATGAACTCGGTCGACACCGGGGTGAACCGGCGTCCAAGCGAGACCCGGGCGGCGAGGCCACCCGATGAGGAGCGCTCTCCGTCAGTCCGCGGGGTGCGAGCCACCTGCGTCATCGGCGCTCCCCCGATCGATCCAGTCCCGCACCGCTTCGGCGAAGCGGTGGCCGCGATCCGCGTAGCCGGAGAACTGGTCGAAGGATGCCGCCGCCGGGGCCAGCAGGACCGTGCCCTCGTCGTCGACGATCCCCGCCGCGATCTCCACGACGCGGTTCATGACCTGTCCAGTGTCACCAGCATCCACCTCGAACACCGGGACCGCCGGCGCGTGTCGCCGGAATGCCGCGACCACGGCGCCGCGCTCGACGCCGATGATCACCGCAGCCTTCGCCGTGCCGCCGACTTCGGCGACGAGGTCCGCGATGTCGACGCCCTTGAGGTCGCCGCCGACGACCCAGACCGCACCGGGGTACGCGCGCAGCGACGAGGCTGCTGCATGCGGATTCGTGGCCTTGGAGTCGTCGATCCAGGTGACGCCGTCGTGCCGTGCGATCACCTGGATGCGGTGCGCGTCCAGCCGGAAGCTCCGCAGCGCCGCGTGGATGGCCTCCGGCTCCACGCCGAGGGAGCGCGCGAGGGCGCTGGCGGCCAGGATGTTCTGAACGATGTGCGGCGCGGCGAGCCCGGCGCGATCGAGGTCGGCGACCGTGGTGAGCTCCAGGGCGCTGCGCGCACGGTCATCGAGGAAGGCACGGTCGACGAGGAGTCCCTCGACGACGCCGAGGTCGCTCGGGCCGGGGGTGCCGAGGTCGAACCCGATCGCCCTGGCCCCCTCGACGACGTCGGCGTCCTCCACCATCCGTCGCGTCGCGGCGTCGGCCTTGTTGTACACGCAGGCGACCCGCGTGTTCCGGTAGACGATCGCCTTCGCCTCCCGATAGGCGTCGGCGCTGCCGTGCCACACCAGGTGGTCGTCTGCGAGGTTGAGGCAGACCGAGGAGTACGGGAACAGCTCCCCCTCCGGGCTCGACAGCCCGAGGTACCAGAGCTGGTGGCTGGAGAGCTCCACGACGAGGACGTCGAAGCCGGCGGGATCGCGCACGGCGTCCAGCACCGGCACGCCTATGTTGCCGCACGGCGCGGCGCGCAGACCGCCCTCCACGAGCAGGGAGGCCGTCAGCTGGGTCGTGGTCGTCTTGCCGTTGGTGCCGGTGATGAGCACCCAGTCGGCGGGGGTCCCGTCGGCGCGGACGACCTTGTCGCGCACGCGCCAGGCGAGCTCGACATCGCCCCACAGAGCGATCCCGGATTCCTGCGTCCATCGGATCACCGGGTGCGAGGGCGGGAAGCCGGGCGAGGCGATGACCACCTCGGGCGCGAACTCCGTGAGCGCCGCGGGCACGTCGGCGAGGGAGCCGAGTTCCAGGCGCGCGCCGATGACCGGCAGCAGTCGCGCGTACTCCTCCTCGGCGGACTCGCTGAGGACGAGCACCTCCGCGCCGAGCTCCGTGAGCGTGTCCGCGACGGAGAAGCCGGTCATGGACAGGCCGAGGACGGCGACCCTCAGTCCCGACCAGTCGGCGTTCCAGCTCGTGAGTGCGCTCAGCCGCTCAGTCGACACGCGTCAGCCATTCCACGTAGAAGAGCCCGACGGCGGACACCGCCAGGAGGCCGGCGATGATCCACATCCGGACCACGATGGTGACCTCGGACCAGCCGCGCATCTCGAGGTGGTGATGGAAGGGGCTCATCAGGAAGAGCCGCTTGCCGCGGGTGACCTTGAAGTAGGCCCGCTGCAGGATCACCGAGCCGGATGCGAGGACGAACACGCCCGCGATCACGAAGAGCAGCAGCTCCGTGCGGGTGAGGATCGCCATCGCGGTGACGACGCCGCCGATCGCCATCGATCCCACATCGCCCATGAAGACCTTCGCCTTGGGAGCGTTCCACCACAGGAAGCCGATGAGTCCCGCGGCGAAGGACGCGGCGATGATCGCGAGGTCGAACGGATCGCGCACCTCGTAGCATCCGCCGATCGCGGCCTTCTCGATCGCCTCGCCGACGCAGGACTGCTGGTACTGACGGAAGGCGATCAGGCTGTACGCGCCGACCACGATGACCCCCGCACCGGCGGCGAGGCCGTCGAGGCCGTCGGTGAGGTTCACGCTGTTGGAGGTCGCGACGCCGATCACGGAGATCCAGGCCAGGTACAGGATCCAGCCGAGCACCACGCCGAACGCGAAGAGGTTCAGCCAGGGGATGTCCCGGAACAGCGAGATCGCGCCGGTCGCCGGCGTCTGGTCGTACTTGTTCGGGAAGTTCAGCGCCACGATGCCGAACGGGATGATCACCAGGAGCTGCCCGATGATCTTGCGCCAGCCGGAGAGACCGAGGCTGCGCTGGCTGTGCACCTTCATGTAGTCGTCGATGAATCCGACCGCGCCGAAGCCGATCATCAGCCAGATCACGAGCAGCGCGGAGATGCCGGGTGCCCGCCCGCCGACGAAGACGCCGGTGAAGTAGCCGACCATCGTGCCGACGATGAAGATCACGCCGCCCATCGTCGGGGTGCCGCGCTTGGCCTCGTGGCTGGGGTTCTCGATCGCCTCAGGGGTGCGGATGACCTGCCCCCAGCCCCACTTCCGGAAGAGCCGGAGGAAGACGGGAGTCAGGAAGAGCGTGAAGGCGAGGGAGATCGCCGCCGCCATGATGAGAGACCTCACGAGAACAATTCTCCCAGACGATCGCCGAGATGCCTGAGGCCCACGGAGTTGGACGACTTGACGAGCACGCGATCGCCGTCGCGGAGCTCGGTGCGCAGGTACTCGAACGCGGAGTCCTGGTCGGGGAAGTGCACGGCCTCGCTGTCCCAGGATCCCTCGCCGATGGCGGAGATGTAGAGGCGTCGCGCCTCCGGGCCGACCACGACGATGCGCTGGATGTTCAGCCGCACGGCGAGCAGGCCGATCCGGTCGTGCTCCTCCCCCGCGGTCTCTCCGAGCTCGCTCATCGCGCCGAGCACGGCGACGGTGCGCTCGCCAGGACCGGTGATCTGTGCGAGCGTGCGGAGGGCTGCGGCCATCGAGTCGGGGCTGGCGTTGTAGGCGTCGTTGATGATGCGCACGCGGTCGCTGCCCATCGGCTGCATCCGCCACCGCTCGGCGATCTCCACGGTCTCCAGTCGCTTGATCGCGTCCGCGGCGGGCACGCCGAGCGCACCGGCGGCAGCGATCGCGGCCAGTGCGTTGTTCACGTGGTGGGCGCCGAGCACGCGCAGGCGGAGCGGCATCCGCTCGCCTCCGGCCTCGATCACGCAGGACGTCCCGGATGCCGAGACGACGAGGTCGTGCGCGCGGACGTCCGCCGCCGCGCTCTGACCGAAGCCGATGACGCGCATGCCGCGGGAGTCGGCGAGCTCGCGCATCGCCGCGACCCGGGGGTCGTCGACGTTCAGGACGGCCGTGCCGGAGGCCACAGCCGCGGCGACCAGCTCCGACTTCGCCTTCGCCGTCTCCTCGATGCCCCCGAAGCCGCCGGCGTGGGCCATGCCGACCATGAGCACGACCGCGACGTCCGGCTCGACGAGCCCGGCGAGTCGGGCGATGCTGCCGGGCGCCGCCGCACCGAACTCGCTGACCAGGTAGCGGGTGTCAGGGGTCACGCGGAGCATGGTGACCGGCGCCCCGACCTCGTTGTTGAATGACTTGATCGGAGCGACGGTCTCGCCCTCGTCCTGGAGGATCCGGGCGAGGAAGTTCTTCGTCGTCGTCTTGCCGTTCGAGCCGGTGATGCCGATGATCTTCAGGTCTCCGCCCGCGCGCACGCGCGCGACGACCTCGCGGGCGAGATCCGCGAGGGCCTCGACGACGTCGGCCACGACGATCTGCGTCACCTGCTCCTCGACCGCGTGCTCGACGATCGCGAGAACGGCGCCCGCCGCCACGGCGGAGCCGACGAACCGGTGTCCGTCCGTCTCCGCGCCGGGCTTGGCCACGAAGATCGACCCGGGCGCCATAGTGCGCGAGTCGGTGTCGACGACGCCGTCGACGACGGTGTCCGCCGTATCCGTTCCGGCGAGGCGCAGTTCACCGCCGGTGATGGCGGCGATCTCAGCGAGCGACAGGGCGATCATGACATCTCCAGGCGCGGCGGGTGCCGGCTATTCGTACTTCGGAAGCAGGGCGTCCATCGGGATGCTGGACGGCATCACGCGGTAGGTCTTCATGACCTGCGTCATCGCCTTCTGGAAGGCCGACGCGGTCGCCGCGGACGATGTAACTCTAGTCGGCTGATCGAGAGTGACCATCACGACGTACTGCGGGTCGTCGACGGGCGCGAACCCGATCATGCTGGTGTAGTACACCCCGGACTTGTAGTTGCCGTTGCCGTCCGAGATCTGCGCCGTACCGGTCTTGCTGGTCACCCGGTAGCCCGGCACCTGGATGCGCTCGGCGTTGCCGCCCTGCACGGCGACGTTCTCCAGCATCCGGGTGAGATCGGCCGCGGTCTGCGGTTCGATGATCTGCTCGTGCTCCGGGGCTGCCGTCTCGGTCACGGTGCCGTCGGCCTTCGTGCAGGACTCGATGAGCGAGAGGTCGATCTTCTCCCCGCCGTTCGCGATCGCCTGGTAGGCGCCGGCGACCTGTGGCACGGTGACGGTGAAGTACTGACCGAACGTGGTGGTGTAGAGCGACTGGTTGTCCCATTCGCTGGTGGGGTGCACCGAGCCGTCGTACTCCTCGGGGAAGCCGACCGTCACGTCGCCGACCCCGAAGCGCTGCAGATAGTCGTAGCGCACGTCCGGGCTCACCATCGTGCCGAACTTCGACAGCGCGACGTTCGACGAGTCGATCAGCGCCCCGGCGAGCGTGTAGTTGAAGGCGGGGTGCACGAATGCGTCGTTGATCACGGCGCCGTTCGGGAACTTCTCATGCGACGAGGCGGAGACGGTGGGACTCAGCGGCGTGACGCCGGCGCCCTCCATGACGGCGGCGGCGGTGACCGCCTTGAATGTGGATCCGGGCTCGAACTCGTAGCTGAAGATCTTGTTCTTACGAGTCTCCGGGGTCGACGAGTCGAGGTCGTTCGGGTCCATGTAGGGCCATTCGGCTGCTGCGCGGATCTTCCCGGTCTTCACCTCGACCACGAAGGCGGTGCCGCCCTGCGCCCCCTGCGCCTGCGCTTCCTCGCTGATCATCTGCGTGAGGTACCACTGCAGATCGCTGTTGATCGTCAGCTCCACGGTGCCGCCGTCCACGGCATCGACCGTGCGCTCGCTGCCCGGGATGACGACCCCGTCCTTGCCGATCCGGTAGCTCTCCTGGCCGTCGACCGGCGCGAGGCACTGCGACTCCATCTGCTCGATGCCCGCCTGCGCGGTACCGGTCCCGTCGAGGAAGCCGAGCAGGTTGCCGGCCACGGCGCCGTTCGGGTACACGCGGGTCTCGCGGGACTCGAAGTGCAGGTACCGCAGTCTGAGGTCGCGCAGGGCGATGAACTGCTCGGTGTTGAGCCCCTTGGCGAGCGGGAAGTACTGCGTGTCCGGGTCATCCGCGAGCACCGCCGCGATGTCAGCGCGCAGCTTCTCGGCATCCAGGCCGATGACCTCGGCGATCCGTTCGGACGCCTCCGCCCAGGGAACCTTCGGCGGGTTGTCCTCGTCTTCCTCGAGGAGCCTGATGACCTGCGGGCTGAGCTGCGCGTCGTAGACGAGTTTGCTCTCCGCGAGGATCGTGCCGTTGGCGTCGACGATCGAACCGCGCTGCCCGGGAATGGTCGTCCCCGCGCCGAGGTGGACGAGCGACTCGCTGACGTGCGCGTCCGCGCGGACGACCTGGATGTCCACGAGACGCACGATGAAAGCGGCGAGGATCGCGAGGATGACCGCCAGCGCGACGACGGTGCGTCGCCGCGGGCCGCGGGTGGCTCTGGTCGTCATGGTCCGTCTCCGTCGGGCTCGTGTCGTTCGTCGTGTGTCTTCTGCTATCGGGTGGTGGGGCTCGGGAGTCCGTCGGCGATCGCCGGCGGGAGCGGATCCGTGCCCTGCTCGGTCGCCGTGCCGGCGTCCTCGGCGGCGGTCTCCTTCTCGACCGGCTGCAGCAGGGCGTTGCCCACCGCTCCGGCTCCGGTGGGATCGATGGTCGAGGTGCCTGCGGCACCGCTGCCCGCCCCGAACACGGCGCCGTCGCTGAGGCGGAGGTAGGAGGGGGATCCCGCCACGACCATGCCGAGGCCTGCAGCGCTCGCGGCGAGGGCCTGCGGGGAGCTGAGCCCTGTGAGCTCCTCCTGGAGCGCCTGGGTCTGCAGGTTCAGCTCGTTCTGCTGCGAGGACAGCGAGGCGAGCGTGAACGAGTCCTGGGTGATCGCGAGGGAGAGCCCGATCTGCGCCGCGCCGATGGCCATCGCGCCGCCGAGCGCGACGAGCGCGTAGGCGAGCTTGGGCCGGCGACGGACGGTCGGGGTGACGACCGGCTCCAGCCGTCGGCGGGGGGTGCGGGCGGGGGGCGCCGGCACCGCCTGCGGCTTGCGGGCGACGTTGAGGCTCATGCGCTCTCCCTCACCTTCTCCGCGGCACGGAGCCGCACCGGGATCGCCCGCGGGTTGCGTGCGCGCTCCTCGTCGTCCGCGAGTTCGGCGCCGCGCGTCACGATGCGGAACCGGGGCGCGTGCTCGGGGAGCTCGACAGGGAGGCCCTTCGGGGCCGTCGAGGCCGCACCGGCGGCGAACGCCTGCTTGACCAGACGATCCTCGAGCGACTGGTACGACATCACGACGATGCGCCCGCCGACGGCGAGGGCGTCCATGGCGGCGGGGATCGCGTCGGCCAGCACGTTGAGCTCGGCGTTGACCTCGATGCGCAGCGCCTGGAACACTCGCTTGGCCGGGTGGCCTGCGCGCTGCGCGGCGGCCGGAGTCGCCGCGACGAGGATCTCCACGAGCTCACCGGAGCGCGTGATCGGCTTCTTCTGCCGCGCCTCGATGATGAAGCGCGCATAGCGGCCGGCGAGCTTCTCCTCGCCGTAGCGCTCGAAGATCCGCCGGAGGTTGCCCTCGCTGTAGGTGGCGATGACCTCAGCGGCCGTGACGCCCTTGGTCTGGTCCATCCGCATGTCCAGCGGTGCGTCCTTGGAGTAGGCGAAGCCGCGCTCCGCCTCGTCCAGCTGCAGGGAGGAGACACCCAGGTCGAAGAGGATGCCGGCTGCGCCCTGCGCGTGCAGCCCGATCTCGTCGTACACCGTGTGCACCAGCGTGACGCGGTCCTTGAAGCGGGCGAGACGCTCCCCCGCGATGCGGAGGGCGTCGGTGTCGCGGTCGAGGCCGATGAGGCGGATGTTCGGGAAGCGCTCCAGCAGAGCCTCGGAGTGCCCGCCCATGCCGAGGGTGGCGTCGACGAGCACCGCTCCGTCCGCCTGAAGGGCGGGAGCGAGGAGCTCGATGCAGCGCTCGAGCAGGACGGGGGTGTGGATGTCTCGGAGGTTCATGATCTTTCTCGGGTGACCTTCGGCTCTGATCCCCCTCCGCTTCGCGACCCGGCACCGGGGAAGTGTGTCGGGGCGGGAGCGGCGGGGCATCACAGCCGTGGTCAGAACAGGCCCGGAATCACCTCCTGCTCCAGCTCGGAATAGGCCTCCTCGCCGGCGGCGAGGTAGTCGTTCCAGCTCTCCGCGTCCCAGATCTCGGCGTGCGCGCCGACTCCGGTGACGATGAGCTCCTTCTGCAGCCCCGCGTACTGGCGGAGGTGCGCGGGGATGGTGATGCGGTTCTGGCTGTCTGGCATCTCCGCACTGGCACCGGAGAGGAACATGCGCATGAAGTCACGCGCCTGCTTGTTGGCGAGCGGAGCCTGGCGGATCCGCTCGTGCATGGACTCGAACTCGGCCGTGCTGAAGACGTAGAGGCAGCGCTCCTGGCCTCGGGTGACGACCACGCCGCCGCCGAGATCCTCGCGGAACTTCGCGGGGAGGATGACCCGCCCCTTGTCGTCCAGCTTCGGTGAGTGCGTCCCCAGCAGCATCGGCCTTCACCCCCTCTCCGTCCGGCCAACTCGAGGTGCGCCCCACTTTACTCCACTTCCCTCCACTTTCCTACGACAAATGCGCAGATCCTCGGCATGAGCGCCCCCTCACTCCCGCCACTTCCGCGGAATTCCGCGGTGGAACGGAGTGGAGAGCCGGTGGAGGGCGAGTGGAGGACACGCGGCGATCCGCCCGGCGCCCCCCCATACGACGAAGGCCCGGATGCTCAGAGCATCCGGGCCTTCGAGAAGAAGTGGTGGGAGGTCAGCGACCGTCCTGGCGGCGATCCCAGCGGTCGTTCATGCGATCCATGAAAGAGGCGGACCCCTGCGGCTTCGGCGCGCGTTCGCGCGGGGCAGCGGCGGACGCCGGACGACGGACCGGGGTGACGGCGAACATCACGCCGCCGAGCATCGCGGCGAAGCCGACGACCCCGACGACGACGCCCCAGACATCGCCGAGCACGACGCCGACGATCAATCCGCCGACACCGGCGAGGAGGAGGAGGGCACCGTACACGAGGTTCCGGTAGCTCAGCGCACGGTCTCCCGTAGGCGCGCTCACGACATCGGCGTCATTGTGAAGGAGATGGCGTTCCATCTCGTCGAGCAGACGCTGCTCCTGTTCGGAGAGTGGCATTTCGTCCCCCTCGGGTATTCGTCCACCTATTCTACGCGCGCCAGGGGGTGCGGGCTAGCCGTTCAGGGCCCGATCACCTTTACGTATGCTGGGAGTCGTGCCGTCCCCCACCCCCGTCTCCGAGGCCGTCGCCGGGCGCCTGGATCTCTTCCTCGCCCGGATGCGCGCCGAGTCCGTCGAGTACGGCCCGGATGCCGCCGCGCTGCTGGCCGCGGCCGCCGACACGCTCGTCGGCGGGAAGCGGCTGCGGGCGAGATTCTGCCACGCCGGATGGCAGACGGTCGCCCGCTTCCGCGACCAGAGCGTCACCGAGCCGACCGCGCTCTGGGACGTCTGTGCGGCCCTGGAGATCTTCCAGTCGGCGGCGCTGGTGCACGACGACCTCATCGACAACTCGGACACCCGCCGCGGGCGGCCGGCCGCGCACCGGTCGCTCGAGGCCTCCCATGCCGAGGCGCGCTG
The DNA here is from genome assembly GCF_011752045.1 of Microbacterium hydrocarbonoxydans. Taxonomy (GTDB): domain Bacteria; phylum Actinomycetota; class Actinomycetes; order Actinomycetales; family Microbacteriaceae; genus Microbacterium. The sequence continues at coordinate 70,694 of NZ_JAAKXW010000001.1, read as the reverse complement.
GGCGGGTGACGCGGCGGCGTTCGGACGCTCGGCGGCGATCCTCCTCGGTGATCTGCTCGTCGCCTGGAGCGACGACCTCCTGGAGGACGCCCTCGCCGATCTCACCACCGCTTCGTCCGTGCGGCGCGAGTACGGCCGGATGCGCCGTGACGTGACGACGGGGCAGTTCCTCGACATCGCGGAGGAGTCCGCGTGGAGCGTGAACGCGTCCGACTCCCACGTCGAGAGGGCGCTCCGGGTCGTCTCCCTGAAGTCCGCCCGATACAGCATCGAGCAGCCGCTGGTGCTCGGCGCCGCACTCGCCGGCGCCGACGACGACCAGCTCGGTGCGCTGAGACGGTTCGGCCACCCGCTGGGGATGGCCTTCCAGCTCCGCGACGACGTGCTCGGCGTCTTCGGCGACGCCGCAGTCACCGGCAAGCCCGCCGGAGACGACCTGCGCGAGGGCAAGCGCACGGTCCTCGTCGCGCTCGCCCGCCAGGGCCTCGATCCGTCCGCGAGGAACCTCCTCGACGAGATGCTGGGCGACACTGGGCTCTCCGACCAGCAGGTCGCCTTCCTGCAGGCCACGATCACGGGCTCCGGAGCTCTGGACCGCGTCGAGGCGATGATCGACGAGTACGCGACCGAGGCCGACCGCGCCCTGTCCGGTGCCCGCCTCGACGATGCGGCGGTCAGCGCCCTGCGCGACCTGGCCCGCGCGGCGACGGTGCGCGCGGCCTGAGCCGGCGCAGCGAGAGCCCGCTTCCGAACTCAGGCGAGAGTGCGTGCGAGTCGGCGCACTTCGCTCTTTTGTCCGGCCAGGAGCGCTGAGATCGGTGCGCGGCCGAGGGTATCGTCCTCGGCGAGAAGCCAGTCGATCGCCTCGTCGTCGGTGAAGCCGGCGTCCTGCAGCGCGATGACTGTTCCGCGCAGCGAGGGCAGCGGATGGCCGTCGACGATGAAGACCTCGGGGACGGCGAAGACGCCGCTGCGGCGGGAGCCGATGAGGTAGTGCTCGTCGACGAGGCGGTGCACCCGACCCAGCGATTCGCCGAGGGCCTCGACGAGGTCGGGCATCGTGAGCCAGGCGGTGGGGACTGTTGCAGGGGCGTTCTCAGACACGTTGCCACTATCTCACCTCCGCGCACGCGCCGCACGCAGGGGTGCCCGGCCTGACGCACCACAGGTCACTCTGATCTCGTCTTTCACTTACGTCACATCTGTTGACAGGCGTTTACTTCCGTGACAACGTGGGCAGACGTCGAACAAGGAGGGGACCTTGAGACCGAACGTCGCCGCATACCGTGCCCGCAGCCTGCAGATCGGGGTTCCGGCCGCAGTGCTGGGCACCCTCGCCGCCACTCTGACCGCCGCTCCGGCGACGGCGGACGTCGCCTCCTCCTCCGTGCAGCGGCAGCACGCGCCCTCCGGTCGCGTGGCGCCCATGGAGGCGCCGCCGGCCAGCTACACCGTGCAGCCCGGAGACACCGTCTCCGCGATCGCGAAGCGCTACGGGCTGCGCACGGTCGACGTGCTGACCTGGAACGGGCTGTCGTGGCGCTCTGTCATCTACCCAGGGCAGAAGCTGACGCTCAGCGGCGCAGCCCCGGCATCCGCTCCCGTCGCACCGGCGGCACCGGCGGCGACGACGTCCCATGTCGTCGTCTCCGGAGACACCGTGTTCGGGATCGCGCAGAAGTACGGCACCACGGTCGACGCGGTGCTCGCGGCGAACGGTCTCACCCGCGCCTCCGTCATCTACCCGGGCCAGACGCTCGCGGTCGCCGGCGGGGCGGCCCCCGCCGCCGCCGCGACGCAGGCTCCGGCGCCGGTCGCCGCGACCGGAGGTCAGACCCACGTCGTCGCCGCCGGCGACACGCTGTTCGGGATCGCGCAGAAGTACGCGACGACGACCGCGAACCTGTTCGCCTGGAACGGGCTCGGCTCCTCGTCGATCATCTACCCGGGGCAGAGCATCGTCGTCACCGCTCCCCCGGCGGCAGCCGCCCCCGCGCAGCTGTTCGCGAACCTCGACGCGGAGCAGGCCGCGAACGCTGCACTCATCATCTCCGTGGGCCGCCAGCTCGGCGTCTCCGACCGCGGCATCGCCATCGCCCTCGCGACGGCGATGGTCGAGTCCGGCATCCGCAACCTCGGCTGGGGCGACCGCGACTCTCTGGGCCTGTTCCAGCAGCGACCGAGCACCGGCTGGGGGCTTCCCGAGCAGATCCTCGACGCCGATCGGAGCACCCGGGTGTTCTTCGGCGGCCAGGGCGATCCGAACGGGCACGTCACGCGCGGTCTCCTCGACATCCCCGGCTGGGAGGGGATGGCGTTCACGGATGCGGCGCAGGCGGTGCAGATCTCCGCCTTCCCCGACCGCTACGGGCAGTGGGAGACCCAGGCGCACCAGTGGCTCGCCCTCCACGGCTGAGCTTCACGGCGAACGCGCAGGCCGCAGGGGCGAGCCGCTCCCGGGGCTTTCAGGCAGTTCTCCATAGAATCTTGACGTGACGACCAATCAGCAGGCCGACCCCCTCATCGGGCGGCTTGTCGACGGCCGATACCGTGTGCGCGCCCGGATCGCCCGTGGCGGGATGGCGACGGTGTACGTCGCCACCGACCTGCGGCTCGAGCGCCGGATCGCACTCAAGGTGATGCACGCGCATCTCAGCGACGACTCGGCGTTCCAGAGCCGCTTCATCCAGGAGGCACGCGCAGCCGCGAGACTGGCCGACCCGCACGTCGTCAACGTTTTCGACCAGGGGCAGGACGGCGAACTCGCCTACCTGGTCATGGAGTACCTGCCGGGCATCACCCTGCGCGAGCTGCTCCGCGAGCAGCGTCGACTCACGGTGGCGCAGACCATCACGATCATGGATGCCGTGCTCGCCGGCCTCTCGGCGGCGCATCGCGCGGGGATCGTGCACCGGGATGTGAAGCCCGAGAACGTGCTGCTCGCCGAGGACGGCCGCATCAAGATCGGCGACTTCGGCCTGGCGCGAGCCACTACCGCGAACACCGCCACCGGGCAGCAGCTGCTCGGCACGATCGCCTACCTGGCACCGGAGCTGGTGACCCGCGGCACGGCCGACGCCCGCAGCGACATCTATGCGCTGGGCATCATGCTCTACGAGATGCTCGTCGGCGAGCAGCCGTACAAGGGCGAGCAGCCGATGCAGATCGCGTTCCAGCACGCGACGGAGTCCGTGCCGCGGCCGAGCATCCGCAACCCCGGCGTTCCGGAGCAGCTCGACGAGCTCGTGCTCTGGGCCACCGAGAAGTCGCCGGACGAGCGCCCGGACGATGCGCAGCAGATGCTGGACCGTCTCCGTGAGATCGAGAGGGATCTCGGCATCGCGCCGGCCGTGGCCGCGGCGACGACGCCCCAGCGCTCGCAGGCCGACTCGGCGGATCTCACCAAGGTGATGCCGGGCACGATGGTGATCGCGGATCCGACCGCGCCGATCCCCCAGGCCGCGGACAACGCCACGCTCCTGCGCCGGCGCTCCTCGAAGCGCCGGGCGCGCGGCGCCTGGCTGCTCGCGCTGGTGCTGGTGCTCGCGACGATCGCCGGAGGCGCGGGCTGGTGGTTCGGCTCCGGCCCCGGCTCGCTGATCGCGGTGCCGAGCGTGGACGGGCTCACCTACGAGGACGCCGCGAACGCGCTCACGGCCGAGGGATTCGTGCCGGAGCGCGTCGACGAGAACTCCATCGACGTGGATGCCGGCATCACCATCCGCACCGAGCCGGGCGAGGGCGAGCGGCTGGAGCAGGGCGTCACGGTCAAGGTGGTGGTCTCCGCCGGTCCCCGGCAGCACTCGCTCGAGGCTCTGAACGGACAGGTCGCCGAAGATCTGCGCACCCGCCTCGCCGACGAGGTGCAGCTGAACCTCCAGGACGACGTGCTCCTGTTCTCGGATGCGGCCCCCGGCATCGTGATCAACGCCTTCGTCACGCCGCGCAGCGGCGGGGAGGTCTACGGCTGCGGCGAGGGCTGCGAGGTCTTCGAGGACGACACGATCCAGCTCTTCGTCTCCCTCGGCCCCGTGCCGGATGTCTCGGGCATGAGCGTCGACCAGGCGACGAAGGCGCTCACCGAAAAGCAGCTGGTCGTGAGCGACGAGCGCATCGAGCAGTACAGCGACTCGGTCGACGAGGGCCGGGTGATCGGCTACGCGGAACGCGCCGAAGAGGGCAACTGGCGCCCCGGAGACGTCATCACGCTCATCGTCTCGCTCGGCCCCGAACCCATCGAGGTCCCTGATGTCGAGGGCCAGAGCATCCGTGAGGCGGTCCGGATCCTCGAGGAGGCCGGCTTCCAGGCGACGACGAACGTCCCCGAGATCGTCTGGGACCTGTTCACGGCGACGAGCACGAACCCGAAGGCCGGCAGCACGCATCCGCGCGGTACCGAGGTGCAGATCCGCGCCGAGGGCTGACCTGCTCGGCGGCGACTCCCGGCACTCGGCCGGCTCCAGCTCCTGCGCATGAGCGCGCATGAGAGGAGGGCCCCGGAAACCGAACGGTTCCGGGGCCCTCCTGCGTCGTCGCGGTCAGCGCTTCTCGAGCTCCTCCGCGACGAGGAAGGCCAGCTCCAGCGACTGCATGTGGTTCAGGCGCGGGTCGCACAGGCTCTCGTACCGGGTCGCGAGTGCGGCCTCGTCGATCTGCTCGGAGCCGCCGAGGCACTCGGTGACGTCGTCACCGGTGAGCTCGACGTGGATGCCGCCGGGGAAGGTGCCGACCGCGCGGTGCGCCTCGAAGAAGCCGCGCACCTCGTCGACCACGTCGTCGAAGCGGCGGGTCTTGTAGCCGGTGGGCGTGGTGATGCCGTTGCCGTGCATCGGATCCGTGACCCACAGCGGCTGCGCACCGGCGTCGCGGACGGCCTCGAGCAGCGGCGGCAGAGCATCGCGGATCTTCCCTGCGCCCATGCGCGTGATGAAGGTGAGGCGGCCCGGCTCGCGGTTCGGGTCGAGCTTGTCGATCAGCGCGAGGGCGGTCTCCGGCGTCGTAGTGGGACCGAGCTTCACGCCGATCGGGTTGCGGATCTTCGAGAAGTAGTCGACGTGCGCGCCGTCGAGCTCGCGCGTGCGCTCCCCGATCCAGAGGAAGTGGGCGGACGTGTTGTACGGCGTGTCCGTGCGCGAGTCGATGCGGGTCATCGGACGCTCGTAGTCCATCAGCAGACCCTCGTGCCCCGTGAAGAACTCGACGCGCTTGAGCTCGTCGAAGTCGGCGCCGGCCGCCTCCATGAACTTGATGGCGCGGTCGATCTCCGCCGCCATGCGCTCGTAGCGCTGGTTGGCGGGGTTCTGGGCGAAGCCCTTGTTCCAGGAGTGCACCTCGCGGAGATCCGCGAAGCCGCCCTGGGTGAAGGCGCGGATGAGGTTCAGGGTCGAGGCCGCCGTGTGGTAGCCCTGCAGCAGGCGACCGGGATCGGCCTGCCGCGAGCCCTCGGTGAAGTCGTAGCCGTTGACGATGTCGCCGCGGTAGGCAGGCAGCGTCACCTCGCCACGGGTCTCGGTGTCGCTGGAACGCGGCTTGGCGAACTGCCCCGCCATGCGCCCCATCTTCACGACCGGCATCGAGGCGCCGTAGGTGAGCACCACGGCCATCTGCAGCACCGTCTTGATGCGGTTGCGGATCTGGTCCGCGGTGGCGCCGGCGAAAGTCTCGGCGCAGTCGCCGCCCTGCAGCAGGAAGGCCTTGCCGGAGGCCGCACGGGCGAGGCGGTCGCGGAGATTGTCGACCTCACCCGCGAACACCAGCGGCGGGAGCCCCGCGATCTGGGCGGAGACCTCGGCGACGCGCTCGGCGTCCGGCCACTGGGGCTGCTGCTTGATCGGGAGCGAGCGCCACGCGTCAAGGGCGTCGATGTGGTGCGGGAGCATGCCCTCCAGCCTAGCGGGCGCCGACCTGCCCGAGACGCTCAGGAGCGCCGTGTGACGCGCGCGGGAAGACGGTCCTTCACCGTCGACGCGTAGACGTCGTCGTACTCCTGTTCGCCCAGGCGATGCAGGGCCACCATGATCTCGTCGGTGACGGACCGGAGGATGTACCGGTCGTTCTCCATGCCGGCGTAGCGGGAGAAGTCGAGCGGCTCCCCGATGACGATCCCCACGCGCATCACGTTGGGGATGCGCTGCCCGATCGGCATCGCCGTGTCGGTGTCGACCATGATGACCGGGATCACCGGGACCTTCGCCTCGAGCGCCATCCGCGCGATGCCGGTGCGGCCGCGGTACAGCTTGCCGTCGGGGCTGCGAGTGCCCTCCGGATAGATGCCGAGCAGGTCTCCGCGGCCGAGCACCTGGAGTCCGGTGTTCAGCGAGGCCTCGGAGGCCTTGCCGCCGGATCGGTCGATCGGGATCTGCCCCGTCGCGCTCATGAAGAAGCGCGTGGCCCAGCCCTTGAGGCCGCGGCCGGTGAAGTAGTCGCTCTTCGCGAGGAACGACATCGGCCTGTCGATCATCAGGGGCAGGAAGATCGAGTCGGCGAACGACAGATGGTTGCTGGCGAGGATCGCCGCGCCGTGCGCGGGCACGTTCCCGCGCCCCACGATCCAGGGGCGGAAGACCGCCTTCACCACGGGGCCGATCACGACGTACTTCATCAGCCAGTAGAACATCGAGTGGAAGTCTAGCGCCGCGGCCGCCGTCTTCTCTCGGCCCTCTTCGACAGAGAACGAGATAGCGACTCAGTGCCAGCATGTGTGCGACTCGGTTCCATGCTCTAGACTCGGACCAACCCCGTGCCCGAGGTACCGAAGGAGCTGCCGTGGTCCAGTTCGAAGTCCCCGCCGTCGTCCCCGCCGACCCCGACGCAAACGTCACCGACCTGCTCGTGAAGCGCGTGGAGGCGACTCCGGACCGCGCGCTGTTCTCCGTGCCGGAGGGTGACGGCTGGCGTGACATCTCCGCAGCCGACTTCCAGACCGCCGTCATCGCGCTGGCCAAGGGCTTCGCGGCCGCCGGCATCCAGCCCGGGGAGAAGGTCGGCTTCCTCGCGCGCACCACCTACGAGTGGACGCTCGTGGACTTCGCGCTCTTCTACGCAGGCGCCGTGATGGTCCCGATCTACGAGACGAGCTCCCCCTCGCAGATCCAGTGGATCATGGAGGACTCCGGCGCGATCGCCCTCATGGTCGAGTCGCCCGAGCATCACGCCCGCGTCGACGAGGTGCGCGGCGACCTCCCCCTCGTCCGCGAGGTGTGGCAGATGCATCTCGGCGCTCTCGATGCGCTCGTCGCCCAGGGCGCCTCGGTGACGGACGCCGAGATCGAGCGGCGCCGCAACCTCGCCATCGGCTCGGACATCGCCACCCTGATCTACACGTCCGGATCGACCGGGCGCCCGAAGGGCTGCGTGCTCACGCACAGCAACTTCGTCGAACTGTGCCGGAACTCGGCCAAGGCGCTCGACGACGTGCTGTCGATGCCGGGGGCGTCCACCCTGCTGTTCATCACGACCGCGCACGTGTTCGCACGGTTCATCTCGATCCTCGACATCCACGCCGGCGTGCGCACGGGGCACCAGCCCGACACCCGCCAGCTGCTGCCCGCTCTCGGCTCGTTCAAGCCGACCTTCCTCCTCGCGGTGCCGCGCGTCTTCGAGAAGGTGTACAACTCCGCGGAGCAGAAGGCGGAGGCCGGCGGCAAGGGCAAGATCTTCCGCGCAGCGGCCGATGTCGCGATCGAGCACTCGAAGCTCCTCCAGGAGGGCAAGTCGATCCCGCTCGGGCTCAAGCTGAAGTTCGCCCTGTTCAACAAGCTCGTCTACAGCAAGCTCCGCGCGGCCATGGGCGGCAACGTGGCGTACGCGGTCTCCGGGTCCGCTCCGCTGGGCGCACGCCTGGGCCACTTCTTCCACAGCCTCGGCGTCGTGATCCTCGAAGGCTACGGTCTCACCGAGACGACCGCCCCGGCGACCGTCAACCTCGCGGACAAGTCGAAGATCGGCACCGTCGGACCCGCGCTGCCGGGCGTCGGCGTGCGCCTCGCCGACGACGGCGAGATCGAGGTGCGCGGCATCAACGTCTTCAAGGAGTACTGGAACAACCCGGAGGCGACCGCCGAGGCGTTCAGCGAGGGCGGCTGGTTCCGCACCGGCGACATTGGCAGCTTCGACTCCGAGGGCTTCCTGACGATCACGGGGCGCAAGAAGGAGATCATCGTCACGGCCGGCGGCAAGAACGTCGCCCCTGCGGCACTGGAGGACCCGATCCGCGCCAATCCGATCGTCGGCCAGGTCGTCGTCGTCGGCGACCAGCGTCCGTTCATCGCGGCGCTCGTCACGCTCGACCCGGAGATGCTGCCGACCTGGCTGGGCAACAACGGGCTGCCGGCTGACATGTCCCTCGCGGATGCGGCGAAGAACGACGCCGTGCGCGCAGAGGTGCAACGGGCCGTGGATGCCGCGAACACCCGGGTGTCCCGCGCGGAGTCGATCCGCAAGTTCACGATCCTCGACTCCGAATGGACGGAGGCCTCCGGCCACCTCACGCCGAAGATGTCGATCAAGCGCAACGTCATCATGAAGGACTTCGCCGACGAGATCGCCGCGATCTACGACGAGCCCGTCGCCACGACGAACGTCGCCATCGGCGGCTGACGCCACCCCACGTGAAGAAGGGCCCCGCCGAGGCGGGGCCCTTCTTCACGTCTTCGGAGAGGCCTCAGAACCAGGAGCTCTCGCGCACCTCGCGCATCGCACGCTTGCGGGTCTCCGGGTCGAGCCTCGACAGGTAGAGCTTGCCGTCCAGGTGGTCCGTCTCGTGCTGCAGCGCCTGGGCGAGGAGCCCCTCGCCCTCGAGGACGACCGGGTTGCCGTCGAGGTCGATGCCCTCGACACGGGCCCACGGGTGACGCAGGGCGTCGTGCCAGAGTCCGGGCACGGAGAGGCACCCCTCCCCCGTCGGCACCGGCTCGCCGCGGACCTCTGTCAGCACAGGGTTGAGCACGTAGCCGATGTCGCCGTCGATGTTGTAGCTGAACGCCCGCACCGCGACGCCGATCTGATTCGCCGCCACACCGGCGCGGCCGGGCAGCTCCACGGTGTCGACCAGGTCGGTCACGAGTGCGCGCACGCCGTCGTCGATCTCCTCGACGGGCGCGCAGACGGTGCGCAGCACGGGGTCGCCGAAGACGCGGATCTCGCGGACGGCCATCAGGCGGCCTTCGCCCGGAGGCCCTCGACCAGCAGCGCCGCCAGCTCGCGTGCGGCAGTGCGGGTCTCCGGCTGCAGGTTCGCGAAGACGATGGTGCCGCCGCCCGCGATCTGCGCGTCATAGGGCATCCGCACGACGCGCTTGGCTCTGGTGCCGAAGTGCGCCTCGAGCTCGTTCAACCGCACCAGCGGCGTTCCCGGCGTCGACTGGTTCAGCACGACGATCGCGTCGCGCGCCTGCGCCGCGTAGCCGTTCGTCTCGAGCCAGGTGAGGGTCTCCGAGGCCAGGCGGGCCTCATCGACGCTGAGCCCGGACACGATCACGATCTGATCGGCGAGGTCGAGGGTCGCGGACATGACCGAATGCACGATGCCGGTCCCGGTGTCGGTGAGGACGAGCGAGTAGTAGTGGGCGGCGACCTCCGCGACATCGCGGTAATCGCTGTCGCTGAACGCCTCCGCGATGCGCGGGTCGGCGTCGGAGGCGAGCACGTCGAGCCGTGTGGCGTCGCGCGCGACGATGGCGGAGAGGTCGTGATAGCCCTTGACGTCATCGTGGATGCGCACGAGGTCGCGAACCGACTTGCTGTGGTGCGGACGCACGACGCGGTCGGCCAGCGTGCCGCGGTCGGGGTTCGCATCGACCGCGATCACCCTGTCCTCGCGGGCGTCGGCCAGCGCCATGCCGAGCAGCGCGGTGATCGTCGTCTTGCCGACACCGCCCTTGCGCGACAGAACGGGCACGAAGCGTGCTCCCCCGGTCAGCGGCGCGGCGATCCGCGCGCTCAGCGCCTTCCGCTCTCGGGCACGACGGCCGTCGCCGATGTTGATGCGCCGGCCGGAGACGGTGTACAGGAAGTGGCTCCATGCCCCCTCAGGCTCCGGCTTGGTCTGCTGGTGAGGGTCGAGCAGGCGATCCGCGGTGAGAAGGTCGGCGCTCTCCCGCGCCGCCTCGCCGAGGTCGTCGAGCCGCTTCGAGGTGAGCGCGACCTCGGCCCGCGCGGCTTTCGCCGGCGGCGTCGTGATCGGCTTGTCCGGGGCTGCATCCACAGCGGGGGTCTCCTTCTCAGGGGTCCTCGGCGGGGCCGGCTGCGGGCGGGCGGGCGCGATATGCGCGGTCGCCTTCGCCTCGAGGTCGGCCTTGGCACGGGCGATGAACGCCGCCGCGGCGGCGGCCTCCGCCGCGATGTCGAGAGGTGCGGACGCGCTCTCCGGCTCCGGCGCCGTCACGGATTCCGGTGCGGGCTCAGGCTCGGCATCCGGTCCCGCTCCGGCATCCGGTCCCGCCCCGGCATCCGGTCCCGCCCCGGCATCCGCTTCCACCACGGCATCCGGCTCGGGTTCGGCAGCCGGCTCGGGTTCGCCGGCCGGTTCGGTCGGCTCAGGCGTCTCCTCCGCGGCGGCGTCCTCCGCTGCGATGGTCCGCTCCTCTTCGGCGACCGGCCCCGCGGGCGCGCTCTCCTCGATCTCCGGCACCTCGATGACGATGGACTCCTGGAGGGGCGGACGCGCGTCGCCCCCGGCGGCCGCGGCCGGCTCGCCGGCAGACGGCTCGTCGATGATGAGATCCGCCACGACCTCGCCGTCGACGATCCCGTCGTCGGCGAGATCGTCGTCCTCCTCCACGGGGAGGGCGACGCTCACCTGGGCGGTGCCTGCCAGGATGCCGATGCCGGCCGTGTCCAGGGATGCGGCGTCGTCGAGCACGCCCCTGGATTCCTCGTCCTGCGGTTCTGCCACGTTCTTCGGGGTCACGATGTCACTCCAAGCTTGTGCGGGCCTCGGGTGCGCACGCGGTGCGCGGCCCTCGCCCGCACAAGATTAGTGCGCGGGACGGATGACGACCAAAAGGTCGCCGGCGTCCACCTGCTGGGTCTCCCCGATCGCGAGTCGCTCCACGACGCCGTCGACGGGCGCCGTGATCGCCGCCTCCATCTTCATCGCCTCGATGGTGGCGACGGGTTCGCCGGCACGCACCGTGGCGCCGACCTCGGCCTTCAGGGTGACCACACCGGAGAACGGCGCCGCCACCTGACCGGGCACCGCCGTGTCGGCCTTCTCGACCTCGTGCACGTCGACGACGATCGAGCGGTCGCGAACGGACACTGGTCGCAGCTGCCCGTTGAGGGTCGTCATGACGGTGCGCATGCCCTTGTCGTCGGCGTCGCCGATCGCCTCCAGCCCGACGTAGAGCTGCACGCCGCGGTCGATCTCGATCAGGTGCTCCTGTCCCTGCACCAGGCCGTAGAGGTAGTCGCCGGTGTCGAGCACGGAGAGGTCGCCGAACAGCTCGCGCGTCTGTGCGAACTCGCGCGTCGGCGCGGGGAACAGCAGCGTGTTCAGCCGCGCTCGGCGGGAGGCGCTGTCCCCGGCGAGAGCCGCCTCGTCGTCGGCGCTGATCTCGGTGAGCCCGGTGCGCACGGTGCGTCCGGCGAGCACCTTGGAGCGGAACGGCTCGGGCCAGCCACCGGGGAGGTCGCCGAGCTCGCCGGCCATGAACCCGACGACGGAGTCCGGCACGTCGTACTTCTCCGGGTGCGCCTCGAAGTCCGCAGGGTCGGCCTTGACGGCCGCCAGGTGCAGCGCGAGATCGCCGACCACCTTGGAGGAGGGCGTCACCTTGGGCACGCGGCCGAGGATGCGGTCGGCGGCGGCGTACATGTCCTCGATGAGCTCGAAGTCGTCGGCCAGGCCGAGCGCCTTCGCCTGCTGACGAAGGTTCGACAGCTGTCCGCCGGGGATCTCGTGGTGGTAGACGCGCCCCGTGGGTCCGGGCAGCCCGGACTCGAACGGCGCGTACTGGCGGCGCACGGCCTCCCAGTACGGCTCGAGGTCGGAGACGCCTGCGAGGTCGATGCCGCTGTCGCGCTCGGTGTGCGCGAGGGCCGCGACCAGCGAGGACAGGGACGGCTGGCTGGTGGTGCCCGACAGCGGAGCGGAGGCGGCATCCACCGCGTCCACGCCGGCGGCACTGGCCGCGAGCAGGGTGGCCAGCTGGCCCCCCGGGGTGTCGTGCGTGTGCAGGTGCACCGGCAGGTCGAACCGCTCGCGCAGGGCGGAGACGAGCTTCGCGGCGGCCGCCGGCCGAAGGAGACCCGCCATGTCCTTGATCGCGAGGATGTGCGCGCCCGCCCCGACGATCTGCTCAGCGAGTCGCAGGTAGTAGTCGAGCGTGTACAGGTTCTCGGCCGGGTTCAGCAGGTCGCCGGTGTAGCAGAGCGCGACCTCGGCCACCGCGGTGCCCGTGCTCCGGACCGCCTCGATCGCCGGACGCATCTGCTCCACGTCGTTCAGCGCGTCGAAGATCCGGAAGATGTCGATGCCGCTCGCCGCGGCCTCCGCGACGAACGCCTCGGTCACCGCCGTCGGGTAGGGCGTGTAGCCGACCGTGTTGCGTCCGCGCAGCAGCATCTGGATCGCCACGTTCGGCAGCGCCTCGCGCAGCTTGTCGAGTCGCTCCCAGGGGTCCTCGCCGAGGAAGCGCAGCGCCACGTCGTAGGTCGCACCGCCCCAGGCCTCGACGGACAGCAACCCGGGCGTGAGCCGTGCGAGGTACGGAGCGGCGGCCACGAGGTCCTTGGTGCGCACGCGCGTCGCGAGCAGCGACTGGTGCGCGTCGCGGAACGTCGTGTCGGTGATCGCCAGGGCGGTCTGTGCGCGCAGGCTCGCGGCGAAGCCCTCGGGGCCGAGCTCGAGCAGGCGCTGACGCGAGCCGGGGGCCGGCGCGGCCGTGAGGTCGATCGACGGCAGCTTGGCGACGGGGTCGGCGGCCCCAGGGTTGACGCCGTGCGGCTTGTTCACGGTGACGTCGACGAGCCAGTTCAGGATCTTCGTGCCGCGGTCCTTCGACACGCGCCCGCGGAGGAGCTCCGGCCGCTCGTCGATGAAGGAGGTGCTCACATCGCCGGCGACGAACGCCTCGTCCTCGAGCAGCGCCTGCAGGAACGGGATGTTCGTGGAGACGCCGCGGATGCGGAACTCGGCGAGTGCGCGGCGGGCGCGGGCGACCGCCGCGGGGAAGTCGCGACCGCGGCAGGTGAGCTTCGAGAGCATCGAGTCGAAGTGCGGGCTGATCTGCGCCCCCTGGTGCACCGTGCCGCCGTCGAGGCGGATGCCGGCGCCGCCGGGCGAGCGGTACGTGGTGATCTTTCCGGTGTCGGGGCGGAAGCCCTGCGTGGGGTCCTCGGTCGTGATGCGGCACTGCAGGGCCGCGCCGCGCAGTCGGATGTCCGCCTGCTGCAGGCCGAGGTCGGCGAGCGTCTGCCCGGCCGCGATGCGCATCTGGCTCTGCACGAGATCGACGTCGGTCACCTCCTCGGTGACCGTGTGCTCGACCTGGATGCGCGGGTTCATCTCGATGAACACGACCTCGCCGGCTCGCTCCCCCGCCGTCTCCAGCAGGAACTCGACGGTGCCGGCGTTCTCGTAGCCGATCGAGCGCGCGAACGCGACCGCGTAGCCGTGCAGCGCCGAGCGGATGCCGTCGTCCAGGTTCGGGGCGGGCGCGATCTCCACCACCTTCTGATGGCGGCGCTGCACGGAGCAGTCCCGCTCGAAGAGGTGCACGGTCTCTCCGGTCTTGTCCGCGAGGATCTGCACCTCGATGTGGCGAGGGCGGACGACGGCCTGCTCCAGGAACATCCGCGGGTCGCCGAAGGCGCTGGCGGCCTCTCGCATGGCCTCGGCGAGGGCCGGCGCCAGCTCGCCCTTCGTCTCCACGCGGCGCATCCCTCGACCGCCGCCGCCGGCGACGGCCTTGGCGAACAGGGGGAAGCCGATCCCGTCGGCCTGCGCGACGAGCGCGTCGACGTCGTCGGACGCCTCCGTCGAGCGCAGCACCGGGACGCCGGCCTCGATGGCGTGACGCTTCGCCTCGACCTTGTTGCCCGCCATCTCCAGCACCTTCGCCGGCGGCCCGATGAAGACGATGCCGTTCGCCGCGGCCTTCTCCGCGAGCTCGGGGTTCTCGGAGAGGAATCCGTACCCGGGGTAGATGGCGTCCGCCCCGGCCTCCTTCGCCACGCGGATGATCTCGTCGACATCGAGGTACGCGCGCACCGGATGCCCGCGCTCCCCGATCTGATAGGCCTCGTCGGCCTTCAGCCGATGCACGGAGCCGCGGTCTTCGTACGGGAACACCGCGACGGTCCTGGCCCCCACTTCGAAAGCCGCGCGGAATGCCCGGATCGCGATCTCGCCGCGGTTGGCCACAAGGATCTTCTGGAACATGCACACCTCTGAGAGCTCGTGCGCGGCGTTTTCGCCGCGCTGCGGGCGGGGCTGAGTGTTCCCTCAGCCTAGGGGAAGGTAACGTGGGGTTCGTGCACGTACTCAGCGTCAGCTCTCTCAAGGGAGGCGTCGGCAAGACGACCGTGACACTCGGACTGGCCTCAGCGGCCTTCGCCCGCGGTGTCCGGACGCTTGTCGTCGACCTCGACCCGCAGTCCGACGTCTCCACCGGGATGGACATCCAGGTGGCCGGCCGGCTCAACATCGCCGATGTCCTGGCGAACCCGAAGGAGAAGGTCGTCCGGCAGGCGATCACCTCCAGCGGCTGGGCGAAGGTGCACCCCGGCACGATCGACGTGCTCATCGGCAGCCCCTCGGCCATCAACTTCGACGGCCCGCACCCGAGCGTCCGCGACGTGTGGAAGCTCGAGGAGGCGCTCGCCGCCGTCGAGGCGGACTACGACCTCGTCCTCATCGACTGCGCGCCCTCGCTGAACGCGCTCACCCGCACCGCCTGGGCAGCCAGCGACCGCGTCATGGTGGTCACCGAGCCCGGTCTGTTCTCCGTGGCCGCCGCCGACCGCGCCCTCCGCGCGATCGAGGAGATCCGCCGGGGGCTCTCCCCGCGCCTTCAGCCGCTCGGCATCGTCGTCAACCGGGTGCGCCCGCAGTCGATCGAGCATCAGTTCCGCATCAAGGAGCTGCGCGACATGTTCGGCCCGCTCGTGCTCTCCCCCCAGCTGCCGGAGCGCACGTCGCTGCAGCAGGCGCAGGGCGCGGCGAAGCCGCTGCACATCTGGCCCGGCGACTCCGCCCAGGAGCTCGCAGCCGACTTCGACTCCCTGCTGGACAGGATCATCCGCACCGGACGCATCCAGGTTCCGGAATCGGGCCCCCAGGCCTGAGAGCCCCGCACAGCGAGAAGCCCGCTCATCGAGCGGGCTTCTTCTTTCATCCGGCTGCGCTGCGGGCGCGGCGGAGAGACTATGCGGTGCGCTTGGCGCGGCGGGCGCTGAGCTCGTCGACGGGATCGGGTGCGGTCGGATCGAACTCGACCAGCGTGGACTCGACCTCGCGGAGCACCTTGCCCACGGCGATGCCGAACACGCCCTGGCCACGGCTGACGAGGTCGATCACCTCGTCGTTCGAGGTGCACAGGTAGACGGAGGCGCCGTCGCTCATCAGCGTGGTGCCTGCGAGGTCGCGGATGCCGGCGCGGCGCAGCTCCTCGACGGCGGTGCGGATCTGCTGCAGCGAGATGCCGGTGTCGAGGAGGCTCTTCACGAGCTTGAGGACGAGGATGTCGCGGAAGCCGTAGAGGCGCTGCGACCCGGAGCCGCTGGCCCCGCGCACGGTGGGCTCGACGAGCTCGGTGCGGGCCCAGTAGTCCAGCTGCCGGTAGGTGATGCCAGCGGCGCGAGCGGCGACCGCACCGCGGTAGCCGACCTCGTCGTCCATCGCCGGCAGGCCGTCGGTGAAGAGGAGCTCGGTCACGAACCGCGGGTCGCCGGTGCGCTCGTCCGCATTCATCTGAAGTCCTCCCTGGAGCCGTTACCTCCACGCTAGAGCAGCGTCAGGGCACCGGCAATGACATCCGTGCGACGACGAAGGTGTGTCGCAATCAGTTCGTTACGAAAGCAGGCGCGCGAGCGCTTCCTTCACGAACAGGGCGCGCACCTCGTCGATCTTCGAGGCCAGATTCGGCGCCATCTCGTTCGCCTTCGCCCGCGACGCGGCATCCGTGCGGCGCAGCAGCGCGGACATGGCCGACTCGATGAGCGCGACCTCTCGCTCTGCACCCTGCCGGAGGGCGCGCAGGTGCCGCGGCTCGATGCCGTGGCGATCGAGGGCCACCAGCCCGCGGAGAAGAGTGACGGTGGCCTCGGGGTAGCTCTCCTGGGCGGCGATCACGCCGGTGCTGATCGCGTCGTTGAGGAGCTGGGGTCCGGCGCCGGCGGCGGTGAGCAGCTCGTCGCGCCGGTACCGGCGCGGGGCCGGCGCGATCGAGGGCGGCGGCACGAGCCCGCCTGCGGACTCGCCGCCCGCCTCGATGTCGTCCAGCTGCTCCCGGATGACGCTCAGGGGCAGATAGTGGTCGCGCTGCAGGGTGAGCCCCAGGCGCAGCCGGTCGATGTCCGCCTGCGAGAACTTGCGGTATCCGGAATCGGTCCGCGACGGCGAGACGATCCCCTGCACCTCGAGGAAGCGCAGCTTGCTGCTGGTGAGCTCGGGGAACTCCGGTGTGAGCCTCGCGAGCACCTGGCCGATGCTCAGCAGGCCCGCGGACGCAGAGCGTTCGCGGGCGGGAGAGGCCGCCATCAGTCGTTCGCCGCCGCGCGGTCGAGTGGGGATGCGAAGAAGTTCAGGCGGAACTTGCCGACCCGGAGCTCCGAGCCGTCGACGAGGGCGCTGCGGTCGACCCGCTCGCCGTTGACGTACGTGCCGTTGAGCGAGCGCTGATCGATGATCTCGAACGAGGAGCCGCTGCGGGTGATCTCCGCGTGCCGGCGGGACACCGTGACGTCGTCGAAGAAGATGTCGGCCTCGGGGTGACGGCCCACGGTCGTCACGTCCGTGTCGAGGAGATAGCGGGCACCGGCGAGCGCGCCGGAGCGCACCAGCAGCAGCGCCGAGCCGGACGGCAGCGCGGCGATCGCCCCCTGCTCGACATCGGTCAGCTCCACACCGAACGGCACGAAGGAAAGATCCGAATCGTGCCCGAACGTCTGCGTCACATCGTGCTTCTGTTCGCCGGAACGGTGGATCGCGTCTCCAGCCTGTCGGCTCTCGCTGTCTGTCACTGTGCCCTCCTGATCGTCCAGACTAACCGATGCGGCGGGCCGCGCGGGAGGCTCCTTCGCACTCAGCCATCACATACCGGAGATTCATAGGCTGGGTGTCGTGAATGCCGTCGCGAAAACCGCAGCCCGCCGCCTCCCGACCGTCCCGATCGCGCTCGCGGCGGCACTGCTGACGGCCTTCCTCGTCCTGTCGGGCCCGCTTGTCGCATCCGCGCACGACGCCCTGACGGCATCCTCCCCCGCGGCGGACAGCACCGTGGACACCCTCCCCGCGGAGCTCACCCTCACGTTCAGCGCCAAGCTCATCGACGGCGAGGGCTCCACGGAGGTCGTGGTGACGGATGCCGACGGCGACTCGGTCACCGACGGGCCCGCCACGGTGAACGGGGCGATCGTCACCCAGCCGCTCGTCTCCGAGGCCGAGGCCGGCGCCTACCACGTGGTCTGGAAGGTGGTCTCCAGCGACGGGCATCCCACCTCCGGCGAGTTCTCCTTCGTCGTCGCCGAGACGACGGCGGTGGCGCCCGTGGTGGAGCCGACCACCTCCGCCACGGAGGAGGCGCTGCCGTCCACCCCGCCGACGTCCGCGCCGCCGACCACCGACGCCCCCGATGCCGCCGATCCGGCCGCCGACGCCACGGGGATCTGGCTCCTCGCGGCCCTCGGCGCCCTCATCCTCGCGGCGGTCGTCGTGGTGCTTCTCTCACGTCGTGGAAACCGGAAGCCGGGCGATTCCGACGCGATAGGCTGAGACCATGCCACACTACGATGTCGTCGTCCTCGGTGCAGGTCCTGGCGGTTACGTCGCCGCAGTTCGCAGCGCGCAGCTCGGCCTGTCCACCGCCATCATCGAGGAGAAGTACTGGGGCGGTGTGTGCCTCAACGTGGGGTGCATCCCCTCCAAGGCGCTCCTGAAGAACGCGGAGATCGCGCACACCCTGAACCACAAGGCCGACTTCTTCGGCATCTCCGGTGAGTTCACGCTCGACTTCGGCAAGGCCTTCGACCGCAGCCGCGAGGTCGCGGAGGGCCGCGTCAAGGGCATCCACTTCCTGATGAAGAAGAACAAGGTGACCGAGTACAACGGCCGCGGCACCTTCACCGGCCCGAAGGCGATCTCGGTGGCCAAGGCCGACGGCACCACCGAAGAGGTCACCTTCGACAACGTCATCATCGCGACGGGCTCGACGGTCCGCCTGCTCCCCGGCGTCACCCTCAGCCAGAACGTCGTCACCTTCGAGGAGCAGATCCTCACCCGCGACCTCCCCGAGTCGATCGTCATCGTCGGCGCCGGCGCCATCGGCATGGAGTTCGCCTACGTCCTGACGAACTACGGCGTCAAGGTCACGATCATCGAGTTCCTCGACCGCGCGCTCCCCAACGAGGACGCCGACGTCTCGAAGGAGATCGCGAAGCAGTACAAGAACTACGGCGTCGACATCCTCACCTCCACCAAGGTCGAGACCGTCGTCGACAACGGCTCCTCCGTCACCGTCACGTACACCGGCAAGGACGGCCAGCAGGGCTCGATCGAGGCCTCCAAGGTCCTCATGTCGATCGGATTCGCCCCCAACGTCACCGGCTACGGCCTGGAGGCCACGGGCGTGAAGCTCACCGACCGCGGCGCCATCGAGATCGACGACCACATGCGCACCAACGTCGAGGGCATCTACGCCATCGGCGACGTGACCGCCAAGCTGCAGCTCGCCCACGTGGCGGAGGCGCAGGGCGTCGTGGCCGCCGAGACGATCGGCAACGCCGAGACGCAGACCCTGGGCGACTACCGCATGATGCCGCGCGCGACCTTCTGCTCGCCGCAGGTGGCCTCCTTCGGCCTCACCGAGCAGCAGGCGAAGGACGAGGGCCGCGAGATCAAGGTCGCCACCTTCCCGTTCATGGCGAACGGCAAGGCGCACGGCCTCGGCGAGCCCGTCGGCTTCGTCAAGCTCATCGCGGATGCCGAGCACCTCGAGCTCATCGGCGCCCACATGATCGGCCCGGACGTCTCGGAGCTCCTCCCGGAGCTGACCCTGGCGCAGAAGTGGGACCTCACGGCCCTCGAGCTGGCCCGCAACGTGCACACGCACCCGACGCTGTCGGAGGCGCTGCAGGAGGGCTTCCACGGCCTCGCCGGCCACATGATCAACTTCTGATCGAACTCGCCGAAGCCCCCGGATCCGCGGATCCGGGGGCTTCGTCGTTCACAGTCCGCGCATCGTGATCAGCCCGGTCGCCCAGCCGCGCAGCGGCGGCGAGCCCAGGGCGCGGATGAGCAGCTCCCGGGAGTGCAGCGGCACCCCGGATGCCGGCACGCCCATCGACATGTAGAACGCGCTGCGGCGCTGGGCGATGCGCGCCGCCCGGGGTGCGCCCTTCGCGTAGCGGCGGAGGTCGGGCTCCGCTCCGAGGCTCCGGCCGACGTCCTCGGCGAGGCGCATCGCGTGCGACCAGCCGAGGTTCATGCCCTGCCCGCCGATGGGGCTGATCTCGTGCGCCGCGTCGCCGAGGAGCGCGATGCGCCCGCGGCCGAAGCCCGACGCCGCATGCTGGCCGGCACGGAATCCGACCGGGGTCGCGTCGTCGGGGATGTCTGCGCGGATGCCGGTGCGCTCCTCGATCGCCCGGCGGAACCCGGCCGCCGTGCCGAGGTCGGGCTCCCCGACCGCGTCGCGCACCACCCAGCGCCGTCGCCCGCCCGGCATCGGGAACGCCTCGACGAGCCCGCGGGGTTCGCAGTGCAGTGCGGCGCGCGCGCCGGCGGCCTCGTCGCGGACGTCCAGCATCGCGTAGCGCCCGCGCCCCGGTCGCTCGCACCACGGGATCCCGAGCTGTTCGCGCAGGGCGCTGTGCACGCCGTCGGCGATCACCACGAGCTCGCAGGTCATCTCGCGCAGCCCGTGTCCGCCGTCGACGGCGACGCGTGCGAAGTCCTCCTCGTCGCGCACTCCGCGCACGACGTGCCCCGCCAGCAGCCTGCCCGCCGCCAGCCGGTCGAACCGCTCGCGGAGCAGCGCGTCCGTGCGACGCTGCGGGAGTATCAGCACCGGACGCTCCGGCGGGAAGGACAGCGCCGCGAGCACCCGGCCGCGGCTGCGCACCTCTCCTCCCTCCAGCGCGAGCGCCTCGGCGCGCACCTCCGCGCCGATCCCGGCGGCATCCAGCGCGTCGAGTCCCGGACGGTGGATCCCGATCGCGCGGCTGCGGGTGTCGGCATCCGGCCGGCGCTCGCAGACGACGACGTCCACCCGCTGCTGCGCGAGCAGGCAGGCGAGCAGGAGCCCGACCGGCCCCGCGCCGACGATGATGACCTCGTGATCGATCATCGCCCCTGCTCCCGCCGCAGCTCCAGCCGGAACGGGATCCCGCCGCGCACGCTCCACCCGCGCGCCGCGACCGCCCTCAGCTCCCCGACCGTCCAGGAGCGCCGGATGCTCGTCAGTCCGTCCGCGCGGATGAACGAGCCGGCGAGGAGGTTCCGCCGGAAGGGCAGCGTCGCGGCGGCGAACAGCATGTATGCGGCGCGGCTGCGGGCGATGTCCCGATGCACAGCCACCCCGCCGGGAGCGGTGAGGCGCACGGTGTCCTCGAGCAGGCCGGTCCGCTCGTCCTCGCTCAGATGATGCAGGAGATGGTTCGAGAAGACCACGTCGAAGGTCTCGCCGGCGCGCACCAGCTCGGCCGTCGTCCCGCAGAGGCAGCGGATGCCGGCCCCGTCATCGTGGGCCTGCGCCCACTCGATCGCGCGCTCGTCGGGGTCGAGTGCGGTGATCTCGGCTGCGAGGCCGTGCCTGCGCAGCCTCGCCGCGAGGAAGCGGCACAGGTCGCCGCCGCCGGCGCCGACGTCGAGGATGCGGATGCCCCCTCGACGAGCCCGCGGACGGACGTCTCGACGGAAGAGCAGTCCCGGGCGCGAGACGAGGCGGTTCACCACGCCGAAGCGAAGGTACGTGCGCGCCAGCGCGCCGCGGTCCGCGGACGGGTCGTCCATCAGCTCGCGCGCGCCGGTCGCGCGGACCGTGAGGTCAGGTCGCATCGCTTCCCGGCCCCTGGACCGTCATCAGGGCGCTCTCGGCGGTGAGCCCCGGCCCGAACGCCATCGCGGCGACGCGCTCCCCCGCCCGCGCGCCCTCCTCCTCGAGGATCCTCCGGAGCACGAAGAGCACCGTGGCGCTCGACATGTTCCCGTTCACGCGGAGCACCTCCCGCGCCGGGTGCAGCTGCGCGTCGCTGAGGTGCAGCCGCTCCTGCACCCGGTCGAGGATGCTGCGTCCGCCCGGGTGGATCGCCCAGTGCTCGACCCGCTCGCCGACGCTGCCCTGCTCGAAGGCGTCCGCGAGCCCCTGGTCTCCCGCGTACAGGGGCCGCAGCGCCCCGATGATCGTCTCGCCGATGATCTGCGGCACCGCGGTGGAGAGGATCATCTCGAAGCCGGTGTCGCCGATCGTCCACGCCATGTCCTTCTCGCCTTCGGGGGCGATGGCGGTGTGGAACCGGTCGAGCCGGAGGCCCTTCATCGGCGTGGGCAGCTCCCGGGCGGTGACGATCCCCGCGGCCGCTCCGTCGGCGAACAGCGAGGACGCGACGATCGTGTCGGGGTCCTCCGAGGAGCGCAGGTGCAGGGTGCACAGCTCGACGCTGACGACGAGCACCACCGCATCGGGGTCGGCGGCGCAGAACTGGCTTGCCGCTCTCAGCGCCGGCATCGAGGCGTAGCAACCCATGAAGCCGAGGTGATACCGCTGCACGCGGTCGCTCAGACCCAGCGCGCGGACGATCTCGTACTCGGGTCCGGGGGCGTGGAAGCCCGTGCAGGAGACCGTGACGACGTGCGTGATGTCGGACGCCTCGACGTCGGGATCGGCGTCGAGCGAGCGCCGGGCCGCCTCGACGAAGAGCCGGGTCGCCTCCCGCACGTACAGCTCGTTGCGCTCCTTCGTGCCGGGGGCGAGCAGCCGTCCCGTCGCGGCGTCGAAGAACCGCGGCTCCGCGGGGTGCGCCGACAGAGAGAGCTCGTCGATCACCGTGTGCCTGGTGTCGATGCCGGAGCCGTTGAACGAGGCGCCGACGATGCGCTGCGCCAGCCGCCCGATGTCGGGTTGGGCGGCGAACACGTCTCTCACCTCGTCCTGCACGAGGACGGTGTCGGGGACGATCGTCTGGAGGGATCGAAGCACGGCCGTGGGGCGCATGCTGTCACTCAAGCATGCGCCGCCTTCCCGCGGAAGGGGGTTGCGCCGAGGACGCCCCGCTAGAAGCCGAGAGCGCGGGCGAGCTTCGACCCGGAGGACGCGTGCCGTCCGCCGGCGGAGAAGACGGCCTCCTCCACGGCGGCGAACAGCGCCTCGCGCCCCTCGGCATCCGCCGGGGCCGCAGGGCCCAGCTCCAGCTCCCACTCGCGCCACTCTCGCTGCACGCCCTGGCGCAGGTCGGTGGCCCGCACCCGGTCGT
The DNA here is from genome assembly GCF_011752045.1 of Microbacterium hydrocarbonoxydans. Classification (GTDB taxonomy): domain Bacteria; phylum Actinomycetota; class Actinomycetes; order Actinomycetales; family Microbacteriaceae; genus Microbacterium. Next base: position 48,063 of record NZ_JAAKXW010000001.1, on the reverse strand, counting down.
CCACGAACTCGGCGACGACCCCGCCCGGGCCGGTGAGCAGATAGGCGGTGCGGCTGTTCTCGATCCTGGCGAGCGGGAGCAGCTCGTCCGTGGTCCAGCGCGCGAGAGTCGCCGCGACGGCATCCGGAACGCCCTCGTCGTCGCCCAGCGGCCAGCCGATCTCCAGCCGTCCGTCACCCTCGCGGGGTCCCTTGATGTGCCAGCCGGCGTCCGGCCCTCCTGTGCGCCGGCGCAGCGCGACCCCGGAACGGGACAGCACGGCGTCGGCGGTGTCGAGGTAGCGTGCGTCGAGCTCCCGGAGCTCGCCGGCGGACACCGCATCGACACCGGGGACGCCGCTCCAGTCGGGCAGCGGCGTCGTGGCGTCGACGTCGTACTTGCGCTCCACCTCGACCGTGCGAGAGGGCTCCGAGCCGGTCAGCGGCTCAGACATCGGCAGGATTGATGTCCTCGAGGGACTCGTCGTACCAGTAGTCGATCTCGGTGGGACCGTCGTTCTGCCCGGTGTTCTGCGGTTCGCCGCGGCGGTTGTACACCACCTGCGTCTCGCTGTAGGGGACGATCAGCTTGTCGTCCGCGTCGCCGAGGGGGATGATCTGCCCGTCCAGCGGGCCGCCGTGGAGTCGCGCGAGTGCCATGTGCTCACCCTAGCGCCGTCCGCGGCCGGAGGGACCTCAGCGCAGCAGGATGCCCAGGAGTGCGCCGAGGATCATCCAGGGACCGAAGGCGATGCGCGTGGTGCGGTCGGCCCTGCGCAGCGCCATCAGGACCAGCGCGTAGAGGGCGCCGAGGACGAAGGCGGATGCCGCTCCCACGGCGAGCGCCTGCCAGCCGTGCCAGCCGAGGACGAAGCCGAGGAGGGCGGCGAGCTTCACGTCTCCCCCGCCCATGCCCGCACGGCTGACGACCCGCAGCAGCGCATAGAAGCCGCCCATGACGAGCAGGCCGAGCACCGCGCCGACCAGCGGGCGGGAGTCTCCGGTGACGACAGCGTCGACGATCGCCAGCGGGATCAGCGCGGCCAGGGCGGACAGCACGATCCGGTTCGGCAGCCGGTGGGTGCGCGCGTCGATGACGAGGAGCCAGGCGCCGACGCCGAGGAGCACGAGGTGCACGAGCACGACGAGCAGGGTGCGGAGGTCCATGAGGGAAGGCTAGGAGAATCTCCGGATGCCGCGCGGCCGGCTGTGGATAACCGCCTCCGCGTCAGAGGTCGATGATGTCGAGGTCGACGGTGATCACGTCGCCCTCCTCGATCCCCTGGGCGGCGCGGACCGCCTTCTTCAGCGGCAGCACGAAGGCCGTGCCGTCGAAGAAGATCGAGGTGCTCCAGATCGTGGCGCCGATGCGCGCCTGCACCCGCAGCGATCCGAAGCCCCGCGGCGGCGAGGGGAGCTCGCGCAGCTCGACGGAGAGCTCGGCCGGCATGGTGGCGAAGAACCAGGAGTCGACGCGCTTCTCCCACCGCGTGACGGCGCTCTCGAACTCGATCTGCATGCGCCCAGCGTAGTCAGCGCCGCCGACATCGGCGCGCTCCGGCGGATGTCCGACGTTCGAACTAGCCTCATCTCCTCCAGTTGATTTGTTCGTATATATGTTCGAGGATGGATGTATGGGGATCGGGCTCGATGCGGTGACCGCGCTCTCTCCGGTCGGCGACTCCCGCGCCGGAGAGGTGCTGCGGCTGCGCCGTGAGATCAGCCGCATGCAGCGGCGGCGCAGCGAGCATCCGCTGCTCCCTCTCGATCCCGCGTTCTCCACCCTCCTCCCGGAGGAGGGACTGCAGACCGGTGCCGCCTACACCGTCTCCCCCTCGCCGAGCCTCGTCCTCGCCCTGCTCGGCGAGGCTTCGCGCAAGGGACTCTGGTGCGCGGTGGTCGGCATGCCCACGCTGGGGATCGAGGCGGCCGCGGCCTTCGGCATCGCCCTGCCGCGGCTGATCCTCGTGCCGGAGCCGGGTGAGCGCTGGCTGGCCGCGACCTCCGCCCTCGCCGAGGTCGTCCCGCTGATCGCCGTGCAGCCCGGCGGCAGGGTGCGCGACTCCGACGTGTCGCGGCTGAGCGCCCGGCTGCGCGATCGCGGCTGCACCCTGCTGGTCGCAGAAGGGCCGGTCGCCGAAGAAGGGCCGGTCGCCGATTCCTCGCGCTTCGGGGAGTGGCCGCAGAGCGAGGGCAGCATCCGCCTGCACGACCAGCACTGGCACGGCATCGGCGAGGGCTGGGGACTGATCGAGGGATCCACGGCGACGGTGACGGCGCGCACCCGGCGGAGCCCCGCACCCTCGAGCGTGCGGGTGCGCCTGCCCGGCAGCCGAGGCGCCGTCGAGGCGGTGCTCCCCGAGCTCGCCGCGCTGCCGCCGCTGCGGGAGGTCGATGCGTCCGCAGACACCCCCGGCACCGGATACTGGGCGGCGGCCGGATGAACGCCCCGCTCCGCGTCCTCGTGCTGTGGTTCCCCGATTGGCCGCTGCGGGCGGCCCTGGGCGCCGCGCCCCCGCATCCGCCCACGGCCCTGGTGCACGCGAACACGGTCGTCGCCTGCACCGCCACGGCCCGCGAGCACGGGGTGCGCACCGGCCAGCGCCGCCGCGTCGCGCAGGGGCACCTCTCCTCCCTGCGGGTGCTCCCCCACGATCCGTCTCGCGACGAGCGCGCCTTCCTCCCGGTGCTGCGGCTCATCGAGAGGCATGCCCCCGGGGTCACCCTGCTGCGTCCGGGGCTCGCCGTGCTCCGCGCCCGCGGCATCTCCCGCTACCACGGCGGGGAGGCGGAGGCCGGGCGGGTGCTGCTCGATATCCTCGCCGACGCGGGCTTCCCGGAGGCGAGGGCGGGGGTCGCCGACGGTCCGTTCACGGCCGAGCTCGCCGCACGCGGCCCCGATGCCTGCACCGTGATCCCCACGGGCGGCTCGGCGGAGTTCCTGGCCCCGCTCCCCGTCCGCGTGCTCAGGGACGATCAGCTCACCGGACTCCTCGTTCGGCTCGGCGTGCGCACCCTCGGCGAGTTCGCGGCTCTCGACGCGCTCGAGGTGCAGAGCCGCTTCGGCGAGCACGGCTCCCGCCTGCGAGCCCTCGCCGCAGGAGGCGACTCCCGCCCCCTGGTGCCGCGTCCGCCCGACCCCGAGCTGGTGCGGGCCGTGGAGTTCGAGCCGGCTCTCGCCGGCGCCGATCAGGTGGCGTTCGCGGTGCGGCAGACGGCGGATGCCGTGCTGCTTGCGCTCGGCGACGCCTCCGTCGTGTGCACCGAGGTGCGCATCGACCTCACCGATGACGACGGGAAGGTGTTCTCCCGCTCCTGGCTGCATCCGACCTGCTTCGACGCCGCCGATCTCGTCGACCGGGTGCGCTGGCAGCTGGAGGCGCTCGCGGCTGAGAACGCCGCGCGCCCGCTGGACGAGGGGCGGGCGCTGGGCGGCATCGCCGCGGTGCGGATCGTGCCGGTCGCCGTCGACGACGCGGCCCACCATCAGCCGGGGCTCTTCGGCTCGGGCACCGACGAGCGGCTGCACCACGCCGTCTCCCGCGTGCAGACGATGCTCGGGCACCAGGGCGTCGTCACCGCCGCGGTGTCGGGCGGCCGCTGGCTCGCCGACCGGCAGGTGCTCACCCCGTGGGGCGAGCGTGCGGTCGCACCGCGCGATCCGGAGCGCCCCTGGCCCGGGAGCCTGCCCGATCCGCTGCCGGCCGAGGTGTTCCAGCCGCCGCGGCCGATCGCCGTGCAGGGTGCCGACGGCGTGGCGGTCGCCGTCGACGAGCGCGGTGCGCTCTCCGCCGAGCCCGCGCTCATCGACGGTGGCGAGGTGCAGGCGTGGGCGGGCCCGTGGCCGATCCACGAGCACCGTTGGGAGCCCGGCGGCGGCAAGCGCGGACATCGGCTGCAGATCGTCGACGGCCGGGATCGCGCCTGGCTGGTCTTCTGCGCGGGCGGACGCTGGTGGGCCGAGGGCAGGTACCGCTGATGGGCTGGCACAACCCTCCGCTCACCTGGCACGAGCTGGAGCGCACCCTCAGCGGCGAGGAGCTGATCCCGCACCCGGTCGGCGCGGAGCCGCGCGGCGACCGGGCCGATCCGGGTCCGGTGTCGAGGCGGCGCAAGCGGACGCCGCTGACCGGCGTGCCGCGTCCCGCGGATGCCGTGCCCTACGCGGAGCTGCACGCGCACTCCTCGTTCTCGTTCCTCGACGGGGCCTCCTCCCCCGAGGAGCTCCTCGCCGAGGCGGAGCGGCTCGGTCTCACCGCACTGGCGCTCACCGATCACGACGGGTTCTACGGCGCCTCCCGCTTCGCCGAGGTCGCCGGGATGATGGAGGCGCAGGTGCAGACGGTGTACGGCGCCGAGCTGTCCCTCGGCCTCGACGCCCCGCAGCGCGGCACCCCAGACCCGATCGGCGACCACCTCCTCGTCCTCGCCGAGGGCCTGGAGGGCTACCACCGCCTCTCCGGTGCCATCACCACGGCGCAGCTGCGCGGCGGCGAGAAGGGGCGCCCTGTGTACGACCTCGAGGAGCTCGCGGCGAGCGCAGGCGGGCACTGGACGATCCTCACCGGATGCCGCAAGGGCGGGGTGCGCCGGGGCCTCGATGCCGGGGACGCGGCGACGCCGCTGCGGCGCCTCGTCGACCTGTTCGGGCAGGACCGGGTCGCCGTCGAGCTCTTCGACCACGGCGATCCGCTGGACACACGCCGCAACGACGCTCTCGCCGACCTCGCCCGGCGGATGCGCCTGCCCGTGGTGGCGACGAACAACGTGCACTACGCCACTCCCGACCGGGCGCCTCTGGCGGAGGCGGTGGCCGCGGTGCGGGCGGTGCGCAGCATGGACGACCTCGACGGCTGGCTGCCGGCGCACGGTGGCGCGCACCTGCGCAGCGGCGCGGAGATGACGGCGCGGTTCCGGCGGTACCCCGGCGCGATCTCGTACGGCCTGGAGCTGGCCGCGGCATCCGCCTTCCCGCTGACGCTCGCCAAGCCCGCGCTGCCGAAGCAGGAGGTGCCGGAGGGGCACACCCCGATGAGCTGGCTGCGGCATCTGGTGTGGGAGGCGGTGCCGTCGAAGTACCCGCAGCTGGACGACGACGGCCGGCGGCGGATCTCCCGGGAGCTCGACGTGATCGAGGAGAAGGACTTCCCCGGCTACTTCCTCATCGTGCACAGCATCGTGAAGGAGGCGAAGGATCGCGGCATCCTCTGCCAGGGCCGGGGCTCGGCCGCGGCGAGCGCGGTCTGCTATCTGCTGGGGATCACCGCCGTCGACCCGATCCTCTACCGGCTGCCGTTCGAGCGGTTCCTCGCGACCACGCGGACGGAAGAGCCAGACATCGACGTGGACTTCGACTCCGACCGCCGTGAGGAGATCATCCAGTGGGTGTACGAGCGGTACGGGCGCACGCGGGCCGCACAGGTGGCCAACGTCATCCAGTACCGCCCGAAGAACGCCGTGCGCGACATGGCCAGGGCGCTCGGCTACTCCCCCGGGCAGCAGGACGCCTGGTCCCGTCAGGTCGACGGCTGGGGTGCGGGCATCGAGCCCGTCGAGGGGCACGACATCCCCGCGAACGTCCTCGAATACGCCGGGGAGCTGCTGAAGGCGCCGAGGCATCTCGGCATCCACTCCGGGGGCATGGTGCTCACCGCCCGCCCGGTGGGCGAGGTCGTGCCGGTGGAGCACGCCCGGATGGAGAACCGCACCGTCATCCAGTGGGACAAGGACGACGCGGCCTCGATGGGTCTGGTCAAGTTCGACCTGCTGGGGCTGGGGATGCTCGCCGCCCTGCAGCACTGCTTCGACCTCGTACGCGACGCCACCGGGGAGCAGTGGAGGCTGGAGACGCTGCCCAAGGAGGAGCCGGCGGTCTACGACATGCTCTGCCGTGCCGACTCCATCGGCGTCTTCCAGGTGGAGTCCCGCGCGCAGATCGGGCTGCTCCCCCGGCTGCAGCCGCGGAGCTTCTACGACCTCGCCATCCAGATCGCCCTCATCCGCCCCGGGCCCATCCAGGGCGGGGCGGTGCACCCGTTCGTCCGGCGCAAGATGGCGAAGGATGCTCTCGACGAGGAGAACCGCGAGCGCGCCGCCCGGGGCGAGGAGCCGATCGCCCTCTCCATCCCGTACCCGCACGACGATCTGAAGCCGATCCTGGAGCGGACGCTGGGCATCCCGATCTTCCAGGAGCAGCTCATCCAGATGGCCACGGCGATCGGCGACTGCACCGCCGACGAGGCCGACCTGCTGCGCCGGGCGATGGGCTCCAAACGGGGACTCGAGAAGATCGAGAAGGTCCGCGACAAGCTCTACGCCGGCATGGACCGCCGGGGCATCGACAGGACGACCGCCGACCGCATCTACGCGCAGATCCAGGCCTTCTCGAACTTCGGGTTCGCCGAGTCGCACTCGCTGTCGTTCGCGCTGCTCGTCTACGCCAGCTCCTGGCTGAAGCTGCACTATCCCGCCGCGTTCCTCGCCGGGCTGCTGCGATCCCAGCCGATGGGGTTCTACTCCGCGTCCACGCTCACCGCGGACGCCCGGCGGCACGGGGTCGAGGTCCGTCGCCCCGACCTGCACGCCTCCGGCGCCACCGAGATCCTGGAGCCGCTCTCCGGGGAGCCGGTGCGGGCGCCGACCGGGCTGGAAGCCTGCCTCGCCGTCCCGCAGCCGAAGGCGCTGCGCTTCGACCGGAACGCTCCCGACGAGTCCGCGGCGCACCGCAGGGACGGCGCCTACGCCGTGCGCCTCGGTCTCAGCGGCGTGCGCGGGATCGGCCTGGCGATGGCGCAGCGGATCGTCGACGAGCGCGAGGCGCACGGTCCCTACCGGGACCTGCACGACCTGGTGCGCCGCACCGATGCGACGACCGCGCAGGTGGAGGCGCTCGCCACAGCCGGCGCCTTCGACTGCCTCGGACTCGAGCGGCGGGAGGCGATCTGGCTCGCCGGGGCGGCGGCCGAGGATCGCGCCCGGTTCCTCCCGGGGACGACGGTGGCCGTGCAGCCGCCGCTGTTCGCCGATCAGACCAGCTATGAGCGGCTCTCCGCCGACCTCTGGGCGACCGGCGTCTCCACCGACGACCATCCGATGGCGCACTTCCGCGACGGGCTGCGGGAGCGCGGGGTGCTCGCGGCCGTCGATCTGCAGGAGCACGAGGTGGGCCGGCGCATCGAGGTCGCCGGGCTCGTCACGCACCGGCAGCGACCGGCGACCGCGGCCGGGGTCACGTTCATCAATCTCGAGGACGAGAGCGGTCTCGTCAACGTCGTCTGCTCGACCGGGGTGTGGAACCGCTACCGCCGGGTCGCCAGAGACTCCCCCGCCCTGATCATCCGCGGCATCCTGGAGCGCTCGGCCGAGGGCGTCGTGAACGTCCTGGCCGACGCCTTCGAGGACCTCCGCACCGGCATCTCGCACCGCTCCAGGGACTTCCGATGAGCACCCCGGTCGCCGCAGGAGGCAGGCTCAGCCGCCGAGGATGCGCGCGATCTCCGTGAAGCCCAGCCGCTGCGCGTTGTCGAGGGCCGTGCACCCCTGTGCATCCCGGATGCTCGGATCGGCGCCCGCATCGAGGAGGATCCGCACGATCTCCTGGTGATCCGCACCGCCGTCGCCGAAGACCACGGCTTCGAGGAGCGCGGTCCAGCCGTTGAGGTTGACCCGATTCAGATCGACGCGGGTCGCGACGGCGGCGGTGTCGAGCACCTCGACCGTGACGATGCGCCGGATGTACTCCACGTGCCCCCGCTCAGCGGCGGGGTGTGCCGGCGTGCCGCCCCGGCGGTTCGGGATGCCGAGGTCCGGCTGCCCAGGGAGCAGCGCCTCGAGCATCGCGACGCTGCCGGTGACGCCCGTCATCACCCACGGCGTGTCCCGGCGGTGGTCGGGGGCATCGGGGTCGGCTCCCATCGCGACGAGCAGCTGCGCGACGGCGACGTGGTCGGCGAGCACCGCCTCCATCAGCGGTGTGCGCTGGAACTCGGGGTCGTGCACCTCGAGGTCGGCACCGGCGCGGATCGCGAGGGCCGCGGCATCCGCGTCACCGGTGCGCGCCGCCTCCAGGAGTGCGGCGCTCGGATCCGCGGGGGCTGACGCCGCGGCCGCCCGGGAGAGGATGCTCTCCAGCCCGGGGAGCCCCTGCTGCGCGGCCATCTCGATCGGGGTGAGCCCCTCGCTGCCCGAGGGCCTGTCGAACTCGACCCCGCCGGCGATCAGCGCGCGCACGGTGAGCGCGTAGGGCGCGGTGTCCTCGCCGAAGATCACGGCCTCGTGGATCGCCTGGTACCCGATGCGGTTCACGTGATCGCGGTCGATCCCGGCCTGCAGCAGCCGGCCGACGACATAGCCGTGGCCGCGTTCGGCGGCGCGGATGAGCCCGGTGCCGTTCCAGCTGTCCTTGTCGTCGACGTCCGCACCGTTCGCGAGGGTCAGACGGAGCAGGTCGAGGTATCCCTCGCTGGTCGCGATGAGATAGGCGGACTGCTGGGTCTGGTCCTTCGCGTCGACGTCAGCACCCTCGGCGACGAGTGCCGCCGCCGCGGCCAGGTCGTTCTGCCAGGCCGCGTCTCGCAGCGCCTCGTCCTTCTCGGCCTGCGCGATCTCCGCGGCGGACGGCTTCCCGGTGGGCTCACCGGTCGGATCGGCCGTCATCGGAGCGCTCGTGCACGCCGTGAGGACGACGGACGCGACGACGCCGGCGAGCAGCAGGGCGAAAGGACGACGCATGAGGGCACCTTCGTGATCGGGTTCCCTCCCAGTGTGCGCGGCGGCCGTGCCGTGGTGCGTCGGCGGAGCGGCTCGGGAATCACAGCCGATCGGATGATGCGGCCGATCACCACTCGCGTTCGGCGGGCGGCTCCGGGATCCGGTCCGCCCCGCCCCAGCGATCGGCCTCAGCCTTCGCTGCCTCGGCGGCGGCGTCGGCACCGCGCAGCGCCACCTTCGCGCCGGCACCGCCCGGTCCTTCCACCGCGACGGCGATCACCGTGTGCGGCCCGTGTCCGCCGATGGTCACAGTGCAGTCCAGAACGCGGCCGAGCCAGCGGCTCGTCTCGCCGGACGGCTCCTCGGCACGGCGGTAGCGGATGCCGGTGTCGAGGTCGACGACCGCGAGCACCACGCTCTCGCCGGAGTCGGCGTCGACGTGCTCCGTCACCTCGAGCCGATGGTCCTGCGCGATGGCGAGCTGCGCGTTCAGCACGAGCCTTCTGTCCATGGACCCACTCTACGAACTGGGACAGGCAAGGCAAGAATGTAACGGAAAGGTCACGGTTCCAGGATTCCTTGTCCCCCAAATGGTGGACAAGAGGATTAAGCGATATTCTCCCCTCAGTAGCGGGGGCTACCGGCTGAGGACTGGGGAATCAGCCGAATCGAGACAGCGAGTTTTCGCCGCCTCCCCTCCCGTCCGGGATGGACGGTGAGCCCTCTCGAGCGTTTCGTCTGGGGCGGAAGACTCGAGAGGGCAACCACCGGGCTCAGGCCGGATCGAGCGGGATCACCTCGAGCGTGTTCGACCGCACCGGCTCCTGTCCCATCTCCGGCGCATAGGGGCTCGGCGCGTACTTGTCGAGGTACGCCTGGTCGATCGCCGCGTTCGTCTCCTCGTCCGTGACAGGCGCGAACCGGACCTCCTTCGTCACCCCGCCGGCCGACACCCTGCCGCGCAGGCTGGCCAGCGCCGGACCGTACCACTTGCCCGTCAGCCCCGTGTAGGAGCGGACGAACAGCCGGCCGTCGACGGCGACGGCCCAGATGCCGACGGTCTTGGGGGCGGTGCCGTCCGGGAGCTCGGCGGACAGGTCGAACATCTCCGGAGCCGAGATGCGTGCGAGTTCATCGGTGTTCCACATCGTCATGGCTCCATCCTCGCGCGCCGTGGCGACGCCGGGGCCGATCCGCACCCCAGGCCGGGCTAGCGGTCGTCTCGGCACCCGTCAACCCCGGTCCCACCCCGCCGCAGCCGACGTAGCGTCGGGAAGACCGCGACAGACGAAGGGATTCGAGATGAGCGACATCCAGAGGGGCAACACGAAGCACGGGCCGGAACTCGACGAGCAGATGGAGCAGGAGTCGCGCGGGATGGTGCAGGGCCACGGCAGCCCGCACGCCGAGCCGTTCCGGGAGACGGAGCCGCTGCCGGACGACACCGACGACCCGGACATCGAGCGCGCGTTCCGCCATGACGGACCGGATCAGGAGAAGCCGGATCGGCACGGCTCCGAGCGAGGCGAGACGGAGGCAGGATCATGATCGGCCGCGAGGAGCTCACCGCGCTGCTGGAGCGGCCGGGCCCGTGGACCTACGCCTACGTCGACGGCCAGGGCGCGGAGCCGCAGGTGGTCGAGGAGAGCCGCCGGGAGTCGGTGCGACGCAGGCTCTCCGAGTCCGGCGCCCCGGAGGCGGATGCCGAAGCGCTCGCCGCCGCCGTCGAGACCGGCACCGGGCTGCCTGCCCCGTCGTCCCGCTATCTCCTTGCCGCTGACGGCGAGGTCGCCGTGAACGAAACCGTCCCCGGACCGCGGCGCGGCCCGGAGCTGATCGGGCACGCGCCGATCCCGCCGGTGCTGCCGCTGCTGCGCGACCGGGAAGGCGGCATCCGGTATCTGGTCGTCGAGGCCGGACGCGGCGATGCCGTCGTCACCGTCGAGCGAGCCGGCCGGAAGCCGGACGTCACGACGAGAGTCGAGGGAAGGACGGACGCGCTCCCCAAGGTGGGAGCCGGCGGACGTTCGCACTCCCAGTATCAGCGGACCTCGGAGGAGATCTGGAAGCACAACCAGGAGGATCTCGCCGCCGTGGTCGAGCGGCTGGCGCGCCGGCACTCTCCCCGCTTCGTCATCGTCGCCGGCGATGTCCGCGCGAGGCAGCTCCTGCTCGACCAGCTCGGCGATGCCGTGCGGGAGCTGGCGATCGAGGTGGACGCGCACACCCACGCTGCCGGCGCCGATCGCACCGCACTCGAGGACGCCGTCGCCGCCGCCCTGGACGAGCATCTCCGGTCCGCCGAAGACGAGATCGCGGACGATGCCGCGACCGACTCAGGACGATCGGGAGCGCGCGGGCTGCACGAGGTCATCGAGGCGCTCCGTCAGGCTCGGGTCGACCGGCTGCTGCTGGACGCACGGATGCTCGGATCGGGGCGCACCCTCGACGCGCTGGACGACTCCCCGTGGGTCGCAGCCGACGCCGAGGGCAGCCTGAACGCCGGCATCGTCGCGCGCATCCCGGAGGCCGAGGCGCTGGCTCGGGCGGCCCTGTTGACCGGCGCGGATGTGGTCGTCGCCGAGGACAGGTACGACGACGAGAGCGAGGCCAGGGACGACCATCCCGCCGAGGACCCGGTGGCGGTGCTGCGGTGGGGTAAGGAGTCGGCCCCGTGAGCTACTCCTCGCGACGATCGTCGTCGAGGGGCACCTCTTCGCGCTGATCGACCACATCCGCGGGATCGGCCTCAGCGCCGTCGAGCGCGGTCGAGGCCGTCACCGGGGATTCCGGGTCGTCAGGCTCATCGAGATCTGGCCGCTCCTGCTCCCGCAGGTCGGCCACGGGCTTCTGCTCTTCGATCGGATCAGCATCGGACATTCCGGATCCCCTTCCCTGACACGGACACCGTGTATGCGAACGGTTCCAGGCTCCGCCTCGGAGCCCGGCGAGGCAAGGGGCTTGACGTCCCGGCGGGAAGGGAGCGGACATGACCTCCTCCGGCATCGTGCGCGTCGGAGTCTCCGGCTGGCGATACCCGCGCTGGCGGGGAGATTTCTACCCGGACGGCCTCCCGCAGCGCCGCGAGCTCGAGTTCATCGGCTCCGCCTTCCCGACGGTCGAGCTCAACGGGTCGTTCTACTCGCTCCAGCATCCGGACAGCTACGCGCGCTGGCGGGCGAGCGTGCCCGACGACTTCGTGTTCGCCGTCAAGGGATCCCGCTACGTGACCCACATGCTGCGACTGCGCAACGTCGAGCAGGCGCTCGCGAACTTCTTCGCCTCCGGTCTGCTCGCGCTGGGCCCGAAGCTCGGGCCGATCCTCTGGCAGCTGCCCGAGCGACAGCGCTTCGATGCGGAGGTCCTCGACGGGTTCCTGCGTGCGCTTCCCTCGACGACCGGCGCCGCGGCCGAGCTGGCGCGCGGGCACGACGAGCGCCTCCGCGGACGAGCCTGGCTCCAGACGGATGCCGACCGCCCTCTGCGCTACGCGCTGGAGCCGCGGTCCCGGACCTTCGATGACCACCGGTGCCTGCGCATCCTCCAGCAGCACGGCGTGGCTCTGGTCGTCGCGGACACCGCGGGACGATGGCCGCGCTTCGACGCGCTCACGGCGGAGTTCGCGTACGTCAGGCTGCACGGCGCGACGAAGCTGTATCACAGCGCGTACACCGCGGAGGAGCTGCAGGAGTGGGCGGACCTCGCCCTCGCCTGGTCCGACGGCAGCGGCGCCGGCGACGGGCGCGGTCGCGACGTGTACGTCTACTTCGACAACGACGCCCGGGGTCACGCTCCGCACGACGCGAAGGCGCTCGCGGAGATCGTCGCTCGTCGCCGCTGAGCAGCACCGGCCGGCTCACGCGCCTCCGGCGATCGCGGCGAGCTCCGCGGCGGCGCGGAGGTCGGCGACGAAGTCGCGGAAGGCGGCGCGGCGGTCGGCGTCCTCGCGCAGCCGGAGCAGGCTCGAGGGATGCACGGTGACGAGCACCCGAGCATCCGCCCACTCTTCGCTCTCGACCTCGGTGCCGCGGATCTCGCCGATGGTGACAGGTCTCCCCAGCACGGCTCGCGCCGCCGTGGCTCCCATCGCCACGATCACCGCCGGCCGCACCGCCGCGACCTCCGCCTCCAGCCAGGGACGACAGGCCACGACGTGTCCCGTGGCCGGCTTCTCGTGGATCCGCCGCTTCCCGCGCAGCTCGAAGCGGAAGTGCTTCACGGCATTCGTGAGGTAGGCCGTCCCGCGCGGGATGCCGGCGGCTTCCAGCGCGTCGTCGAGCATTCGTCCGGCCGGACCGACGAACGGCTCCCCGGCGCGATCCTCGCGATCGCGGGGCTGCTCGCCGACGAGCATCAGCCGCGCTCCGGCCTGCCCCTCCGAGAACACGACCTGCGTCGCCGCCTGCCAGAGCTCGCACCCGCGGCAGGCCGCCGCGGCATGGCGGAGATCGTCGACGTCGTCCGTCACGGGCACCCACTCCTGGGCGCCGGGACGCTCCTCCGGCCTGCGTGATTCCATGCCGCGACGCTACGCGGCGGGCTCCGCATGGCACAGGGCCTTGCGGAGCCCGCGCTCCGTGCTCCGCGACGTCGGGTCAGTCGGAGTCGCCGATGTGCCCGGGGGCGGTCACCGACAGCACCCGGTCGACGAACGCGGCGTATTCGCTCATGTAGTGCGCGAGGAACTTCTCGGTGGGGTCATTCTTCACCTCGCCGTCGGCGCCGAAGACCTCCGGCTTGAAGGTGATGTACGCCTCCGGTGCGTTGAGCTGCGGGGCGTTGAGGAAGCTGAGGACGCTGCGCAGGTTGGACTGCATGACGGCCGTGCCGATGGCGCCCGGCGAGGCGCCGATGATGCCGGTGGGCTTGCGGGCGAAGGAGTTGTGCCCCCACGGCCGGGACCCCCAGTCGATGGCGTTCTTCAGGGCAGCGGGGATCGAGCGGTTGTACTCCGGGGAGATGAGCAGGATGCCGTCTGCTGCGTCCACGGCGTCCTTGAACTCCTTCACTGCGGCGACCGGGTCGTTCTCGTCGTCGCGGTTGTACAGCGGAAGGTCGCGGATCGGGATCTCGACGAGCTCGAGATCGTCGGGCGCCAATCGGACGAGGGCCTTCGACAGGACGCGGTTGATCGAGTCCTGGGAGAGGCTGCCGACGAGGTAACCGATGCGATGGGTCATGATCTGCTCCTTCTGTGGTCGAGGACTGCCTCCGGTCTACCACCGTTCGGAACCCGTAGGGCCTACGATTTCCGAAACAGGAGGCGAACATGAGGCTCATCCAGATCGCACAGCGGGCCGTCGACCTGGAACGCGCGACGGCGTTCTACACCGGCCTGCTCGGCACAGCTCCCACCGCGGCGTTCGACCCGCCCGGTCTCGTGTTCTTCGATCTGGACGGCGTGCGCCTGCTCCTCGAGAAGGGCGCGCCGAGCGCCGTCCTCTACCTCGCGGTCGAGGACATCCACGCCGTCATCGACGGGCAGCGCTCGGCGGGTACGACGATCCTCGGCGAGCCGCACGTGATCTTCACGCATCGGGACGACGCGCTCGGCCCCGCCGGCACCGAGGAGTGGCAGGCCTTCCTCACCGACAGCGAGGGCAACACCGTCGGCCTCGTGGAGCACCGCCGGATCAGCGACGAAGGCCGCCTCAGCTCCTGAAGCGGGTCCGCAGCGAATCGACGAGGAGGCGCGCACCCAGCTCGAAGGTGCGGTCCGATCGCGCGTCTCCGCGTTCCCCGTTCTCGAGGATGCGCCCGAGTGTGCGCGTCTCCTCCCCCGGCTGCCACACCTCCTCCGGCGAGGCGAGGTCCAGGCCGAATCCGATCGCGAACGCATCGAGGATGCCGATGACGGCGAGCACGTCGCCCTCGGGGAACCCGCCCTCGACGAGCACGGTGGCGAGGTCGTCGTACGCGGCGATGACGGCGGGGTGGGTGATGGTCTTGCCCACGAGGAGCGGAACCAGCTGCGGGTGATCGGCGTACATCCGCCGCTGCTCCCGGAGCAGGGCCAGCAGATACTCGTCCCAGGACTCACCCTGCGGCTCGACTCGATAGTCCTCCACGAGCCTGCCGCGCATGAGCTCGACGATCCCGTCCATGCCGTCGACGTGGTTGTAGAGCGAGGACGGACGCACACCGAGGCGCCGGGCGATCGCATTGACGCCGAAGGGCTCTCCCGCCGCCGAGAGGGCGAGCGCCGCCTCGCCGATGATCTCGGGCGACAGCAGCGGGGTGGACGGCCGCGACATGGTGCTCTCCTTCGAGGGCCGGATGCGGATGGGGGTCTTCCGTGCGGAGGCCCTCCTGTGCATAATAGTGAACACCATTCGTTTACGAACACCATTCGTTTACGTTGTGTGCAGCATCCGATGCACCCCAGCTCGACCCGACCCGCGCACATCGCCGTGCGCCCTCCCCCTGGAGTCTCATGACCGCCCCCGACCTCAGCACCAGAGTCCCCCTCCGCCTGCCCACCGCGACCGCGACGTTCGCGATCGGCATCGCCGGATACCTCGGCGTCAACCTCTCGCCGTACATGATCACCGCCGCGCAGACCGGGCTCGGCATCGACATCCTCGCCGCCAGCTGGCTCGTCACCGCGACGCTGCTCCTCACTGCCGTGACCGGCCTTGCGATCGCCCCGCTGTGCGCCGGCGCGCACCGGCGCACGGTCGCCCGGGCAGGGCTCGCGCTCGGCGCACTCGGCTTCGCCACCGCCGCGCTCGTCCCCTCGGCGATCATCCCCGGGCTGCTCGCGGGCGGCATCGGGGCCGGTGGTGCCGTCGCCGCATCCGGCGCCGCGCTCGCCGCCTTCCGCAACCCCGACCGTGTCGCCGGCTTCAACGGCCTCGCGAACCGCGGCGTCATCACCGTCGTCCTCGCGGTCATCCCGCTCATCGGACTCGCCCCGATCGACGTCTTCGGCGCCCTCGCCCTGTTCAGCGTGATCGGCCTCGTGGTCTCGGCGTGGCTGCCGGCCGCCCCGGTGCTCGACCCGCAGGCCGGCGCAGCCGTCGCCGAGGCCATGCCCATCGAGATCCCGCCGACAGGAGCGGTGCGCTTCTCCCCCGCGCGCTCGCGGAACGTCACTCTCGCCGGCTTCGGCCTCCTCGTCGTGTTCGCCCTATGGGCAGCGAGCGAGGACTCGCTCTGGGCCATGGCCGGCGTCATGGGCGCCGAGCAGGCCGCGCTCACTCCCGAGGGTCTCGGCCTCGCGCTGAGCGGGGCGACCGCAGGCGGCCTGGTCGGCTCCCTGCTGCTCATGATCGTCGGCGACCGCCTGGGCCGTGCGGTGCCGCTCGTCACACTGCTCATCGCCGGCGGCATCCTGAAGATCGTCGAGGGATTCACCACCGACGCGACCGCCTTCATCATCGTGTTCGTCGCCTGGAACACCGTGTATGCCCTCGCGTTCATGTACTTCGTCTCGACCTCGGCCGCCCTCGACGCCGACGGGCGCTGGTCGGGTCCGCTGCTGGCCGTCTACCTCGTCGGCTCCGCGCTCACCCCGGTGATCGGGGCGGCGCTGGTCGGCATCCTCGGCTACCAGGGGTTCGTCATCGCCCTCGGCATCGCGAGCTTCGTCCTCGCGATCCCCGCCGGTGCGATCGCCCTCCTGTCCTCGCGCATCGAGCGCACCGCCCGCATCGCCATCCCGGAGACCGTCGCATGAGTCGCACCCTGTACCGCAACGCCCGCTTCTTCACCGCCGAGGGCCAGGCACCCGCCGACGCGGTCGTCGTCGAGGGCGACGTGTTCGTCTTCGTGGGCGCGGAGTCCGACGCGCCGTCCGCCGACGAGGCGGTCGACCTCGGAGGGCGCGCCGTGCTCCCCGGCTTCACCGACGCGCACACGCACCTGCTCATGATGGGCGATGCCCTCGGTCAGGTCGGTCTCACGGATGCCGGCTCGCTGGAGGAGATCCAGGCCCGTCTGCGCGCCGCGCGGAGCTCGGCGTCGGGAGCGCTCCGCGGACGCGGCTGGCTCTTCGACGCCGTTCCCGGCGGGGCTCCGACCGCGGCGATGATCGATGCCGCCGTCGCGGACATCCCGGTGTATCTCGACGCGAACGACTACCACTCCTGCTGGCTGAACACGGCCGCGCTCGCGGAGCTCGGCATCACCCGCGACACCCCCGACCCCATCGGCGGGCGCATCCAGCGCGACGCCGACGGCGAGCCGACGGGGATGCTCTACGAGACGGCCGCGCAGCAGTTCGCCTGGGCGCACCACGACGCGATGACCACGGATGCGCAGCGCGATGCCGGGGTCGACCGCGTCGTCGCCGCGTACCTGGCTTCGGGCGTCACCGGCGCCGTCGACATGGCCTTCGACGACCTCGGCCTGGCGGCGCTCGGCCGCGCCGCCAGGCGGGGCGCCCTCCCCCTGCGGGTCGCCGCGCACTGGTTCGTCGCGAACACCGGTGACGATGAGCAGAACCTCGCCCAGGTCGCGCAGGCCGCCGAGCACGCCGCGGCGGAGACCGCCGGGGTGCAGGTGATCGGCATCAAGCTGGTGCTCGACGGCACGATCGACGCCTGCACCGCCGCGATGGGCGCGCCGTACGCCGACGGCTCGAACGCCGACCCGATCTGGCCCGCCGAGCGCCTGTTCCCGGTCGTGGCGGCGGCGGATGCCGCGGGGCTGCAGATCGCTCTGCACGCGATCGGCGACGGGGCGAGCACCCTGGCGCTCGACGCGATCGAGCACGCCATCGCGGTCAACGGCGACCTGCCCCGCCGTCACCGCATCGAGCACCTCGAGTACGCAGCCCCCGGCACGGCCGAGCGGATGGCGCGGCTCGGCGTGACGGCATCCATGCAGCCGGTGCATGCCGACCCGGCGATCTTCGCGAACTGGGCCGCCCAGCTCGGCGACGAGCGCGCGGACCGCGGTTTCGCCTGGCCCGAGTACGAGGATGCCGGCGCACTGCTGGCCTTCTCGACGGATGCTCCGACGGCGCCGCACGAGGCGCTCGCGAACATGTACGTCGCGTCGACGCGCGCCTCCGCTCTGGACCCGTCGGTCCCCGCCGTGCACCCGCAGTACGCGCTGCCGCTGGAGCGCGCGATCGTGCACGCGACGAAGGATGCGGCTGCGTCGATCGGCGAGGGCGACCGGCGCGGCAGCATCGCCGTCGGCCGGCTCGCCGACTTCGCGGTGCTCGATGCGGATCCGTTCACCGAGGGCCCGGAGTCGCTGTTGTCGGCGCGGGTCGTGCGCACGGTGATCGGCGGGCGGACGGTGTACGAGATCTGACCGCTCCGCCCGGGGACGCTCGTGCCCGCGTGGGTACGATGGCCGTGTGCAGACCGAATCGCGCACGATCCGAACGCTCGGCATCCTCGGCGCAGGTCGGCTCGGCACCGTGCTCACCCGGCTCGCGGTGTCCGCCGGCTATCGCGTGGTCGTCGCGGCATCCGGGGACTCCGCGCACATCGCCCCCGCGATGAAGGCGATCGGCGCGATCGCTGCTTCCGCCGCGACGGTCGCGGCGGAAGCAGATGCGGTCATCCTCGCGCTGCCGCTCGCCCGGTATCGGACGCTGGACGCCGAGGCGCTGCGCGGGATGCTCGTCATCGACGCGATGAACTACTGGTGGGGCTCAGACGGCGTCCGAGACGATCTGAGCGATCCGCGCACCTCGACCAGCGAGCTCGTGCAGCAGCATCTGACCGGGGCGCGGGTCGTCAAGGCGCTGAGCCACATGGGGTACCAGGATCTGGAAGACGAGACGCGCCCCCAGGGCGCCGCCGAGCGCAAGGCGATCGCGGTCGCCGGGGACGACCCGGCGGATGTCGCCGTCGTCTGCGCGCTCGTCGACGATCTCGGGTTCGATCCGGTCGTCGCCGGCCCCCTCTCGGCCGGGATCATGCTGGAGCCGGGAGCGGAGGCGTTCGGTGCCGATGTGGACGCGACCGAGCTTCGGGAGATGCTCGCGCGCTTCCCGACCTCGCAGCGCGGCATCGTCGTCGCGCGGGCGCGCGGCGAAGCATCCTCGTAGGGCTCGCTGGGCCGGCCGGTCGCCAGGTTCTGCTCAGTGATGCGGATAGGCGGCGAGGAAGACGTCGAGCGCACGCGCCACCTGCGTGCGGACGTCAGTGCCGGGGAGCGCTTGGTCGTCGCCGAGCAGCATCGCCCGGTTCACGGGCTCCCCCATGACGAGCCAGTTGAGCTGCGCCGCGGCGGCCTGGGGAGCCGTCACCCGGATGGCGCCAGCTTCTTCGAGCCTCCGGAGTACTTCGGCGAGCGAGTCGATCGCGCGCTGCGGCCCGTGCTCGTGGAGGGCGCGGGCGAGCTCGGGGAACTGCGGCAGCAGACCGATCACGAGCCGGCGCAGCGCGAGAAGGTTCGGTGCCAGCACGGTGGCGAGCTGCTGCTCGAGGATCGGCGCGAGCACGGAGCGGGCATCCGCTCCCGGGGGGACGACGGGAGGTTCGGCGAGCACCCGTTCGCTCGCCGCGCTCGTCTGCGAGCCGACGAGCGCCAGGAAGAGCCCTTCCTTGCTTCCGAAGTGCGTGTAGAGCGTCTGCTTGGCGACGCCGGATGCTGCCGCGATCGAGTCCATGGTCACGGCGTCGTAGCCGTGGGCGAGGAACTGCTCCTGCGCGGCCGCGAGCATCGCCTCGCGTTTGCGCATCGAGCTCGGACGCAGATCCGCATCTCCCCTTGACGACTTCATACCGGCGAGTCTAGTTTATAGAAATCAGACCGACCAGTCTTGAAAGTGGGCGATTCCTCATGGACAGCAGGACCCTCGAGTTCGATGCCGAGCTCATCCACCCCGCGGAAGCCGGATCGTGGACCGTCTTCGACGTGCCTGGTTCGATCGAGCACTTCGGCACCGGCAATCCGGTGCGCGTCACCGGGACGATCGACGAGACCCCGGTGGAGATCACGCTGATGCCGACGGGCCGCGGGCTGCACTTCGGCCCGGTGAAGGCGGCGACGCGGAAGGCACTGGGCAAGGCCGCAGGCGACCGCGTGCGCGTGCGGATCGAGGCGGCGTCATGAGCGACGTGCGCACGGTCGTCACGGCCCGCGGCGACCGGATCGTCTACGACGACCTCGGCTCCCCCGGCGCGGTCACGGCGGTGTTCCTCGCCGGTGCCGGCCCGACGCGCGCGGAGGACCCGGTCACGCTCGCCACGGGCGAGGCATTCGCAGCGCGCGGCGGTCGCGCGTTCGTCCCCGACCGGCTCGGCCGCGGGGAATCGACATCGGCGGGTCCGATCGGCCTGGAGGCGCAGTTGGACGCGATCGATGCGCTTGCAGCCGAGGCGCATGCCCCTGTGATCCTGATCGGTCACTCATCCGGATGCGCGCTGGCGATGCTCGCGGCATCCCGGGTGGCGGACCTCGCCGGCGTGGTGCTGTGGGAGGCTCCGCTCGGGCTCTTCGACGGAGGCGCCCCGGCCTGGTGGGCGGGCGTCCGCGAGGCGATCGATGACGGGGACCTCGAGGAGGCCGTGGCGCGCTACATGGTCGGGATGCCGCCGGAGTGGCTCGAGGAGCTGAAGAAGTCTCCCGCGTACCCGCAGGTCGTGCTCGGCTGGGTGCCCGACGGCGAGGCACTGACCGAGGTCGAGGAGCGCGGGTACTCGGACGTGCTCGCCTCGGCCACGGCACCTGTGGTCGCGGTCTACGGAACCGAGACATTCGCGGGCATGGCCGAGACCGCCGCGGCGATCGCGGATGCCGCCGCGGACGGGCACGCGGAGGAACTCGCCGGCGCATGGCACTCGTGGGAGCCGGAGGCGATGGCAGAGCGGCTGGAGAGGCTGGTCTGAGGAGCCGGAGGCTCTCCTCCCAGGTGGCCTCCAGCGCCGGGACCTAGCCTCGCGACATGAACAGTCGCGCAGCGGCGATCCCGCTTCTTCCGGTACTGCTGCTCGTCGCGAGCGGATGCAGCGCGCCCGCTCCACCGCGATCCGATGCTCTCGCGGTGTACCCGCAACCCGATCATGGGATGGATGCGCTGCTCGAGGGCACACTCCGGGAAGTCGACGGCTGCGTCGTAATCGAGCTGGCAGACGAATCGCTCGTCGTGCCCGTCTTCCCCGAGGGCGATGCCGCCTGGGGTGTCGAAGGCCTCACCTGGAAGGGAGACGTCTTCGACGACGGCGCGACCGTCCACCTTGGCGGTGGGTTCGCTGAGAGTGACGACGCCGACGTGCCGGACGGATGCGGTGCGCGCACGACTTTCCTTGTGTCGCCGTAGGGGTTCCGGGACTGAATCGGTCTGGCTGCGTCCCCACAGCGCCCTCCACGCGCCGCGAGTTGCAGAGGCAAGGGATGGCACGCAGGACGGCGGCGCGCGGAGCCTCCTGCGCTGCGGGGCCCCTCTTTACAGGTACGAGTAACGAGGAGAGGCTCGGTCCTCGCGGACCGAGCCTCTCCTCGTTACGTCGGGCTGACAGGATTTGAACCTGCGACCCCTTGACCCCCAGTCAAGTGCGCTACCAAGCTGCGCCACAGCCCGTTGTCCTTCGCTCTCGCGCAGGCAACTCCCCTATCTTAGCCTGACCTGGCGGCCGTCCGCGAACCGGCGGCGTTGCGTGTGTCGGATGCCCCGCGTAGCGTCGCGTGCATGGTGACGATCACGACCGAGGTGGCGACCATCGCCCGTTGGGACGACGTGCAGCACGCTCTGACGGGCGGCGGCGACGGCGCCAGCTGCCAGTGCATCTGGCCGGTGCTGAGCAACAAGGACTGGAACGCGACGACGACGCCGCAGCGCAAGGAGATGCTCCGCGAGGAGATCCAAACGGGTCCGCCACCGGGGATCATCGCCTACGTCGACGGCGAGGCCGCCGGCTGGATCCGCATCGGACCGCGCACCCGGCAGGCCCGGGTGCCGCGCACGCGCATCATCGCCGCGTCCAGCACGGAGCCGTTCGATGACGACTCGGTCTGGGCGGTGACGTGCTTCGTCGTGCGGAGAGAGCACCGCGGCACCGGGCTCAACACCGAACTGCTCCGCGCCGCCGTCGAGTACGCGAGGGAATCCGGCGCCCGCCTGATCGAGGGGTACCCCGTCGACACCCGCGGGCAGCAGAAGCGCAGCAACGACCTCTTCCACGGCACCCTCAGCACGTTCCTCGCCGCCGGCTTCGAGGAGAAGACCGAGATGAAACCCGGCCGCGCACTGGTGACGCTCGACCTTGCGGGCTGAGGCCGACGCGCGAAGCCGGGCACAAGCTAGCGTGGAGCCATGAGCGACGAGCATCCGATCATCGACGACCCTGTTCTCGGCACCCTCACCCGCGCGACGACCGAGCTGGCCGACGGCTCCGTCCTCACGCACGAGTGGTTCGCCGGCACCGTGGCCGTCGGCGACTCCGAGCTCGAGCTCATGGTCGAGGGCACGACCGTCGACGAGGCGCGCGCCCTGCTCCCCCGGCTCCGCGAGGTCGTCTCCGCTCTCGTCACGCTGCGCCGCACGGCGACGGATGCCGTGGTGACGACGTTCAGCACGGGCGAGCCCGAGCCGCACGAGCTCGAGGAGGCGGCATCCGACCTCACTCTCGAGACGCTGGAGGCCTCTGCCGACGGCACCGTCGTCCTGCATTTCATCGACGGCTGCGGGGAGCACTTCCCCGAGGGCTACTGGCCTGCGGTCCACTTCGGCGCCGACGGGACGATCACGAACGTCGCCGTCGAATCCTGAGAGGCACCGAACACCCCGATGAGCGAGTCCGCCCGTGTCGACAGCTGGCTGTGGGCGATCCGCGTCTACAAGACGCGCTCAGCCGCGACCACCGCATGCCGCGCGGGGCATGTGCGGGTGAACGGCGACAAGGCCAAGGCCGCGCAGGCCGTCAAGATCGGCGATGAGCTGCGGATCCGGATCGCCGGCTTCGACCGCATCCTCATCGTCCGGCAGATCCTCGTCAAGCGCGTCGGTGCACCGCTCGCCGCCCTCGCCTACGAAGACCGCACGCCAGCGCGCGAGCCGCAGGCGATGCTCGGAGTACGCGACCGCGGCGCCGGCAGACCTACGAAGCGCGAGCGCCGCGAGATCGACCGGCTCCGCGGCCGGGATGAGGGTTGACCCCTCCTACTCGCCCTTCCAGCCGAGGAACTCACCGGTGTACGGGCACAGGTAGGCCACGGTATCGGTCATGCGCACGGTGAAGTCGGTGCCGCCGGGCACCTCGAACTGCTCGCCCTCCCGATAGGTCTTCCACTCACCCTGGCCCGCCGGCTGCTGCACGTCCCACGAGCCGCGGACCAGGAGCATCCACTCCGTCACCGGCGCCTCGAACGTCCACTCGCCGGGCTCCATGACCCCGACGGTGAAGTTCCCCTGCTCGTTCTGGAACTCGAGGCTGCGCACCTGACCGTCGTAGTACTCGTTCTGGCCGATCATGGCTCGTCTCCTTTGTGTCCGATGTCGACGCGGATCGCGTCCGCCTCAGTCAAGAAGAAGACGACGGCCCCGACAATCGCCGCCGCGTACAATCAGTGCCACCCGATACCGCCCCCACGTCGATGCACAGATCCAGGAGAGCCATGCCCACGCTGAAGTCGCCGGCCCCCGCCCCGTCAGCGCCGGAACGCGCCCTCACGCTGCAGATGGAGCTCACGGCGATCCTCGCGCGAGGCAAGGGGGTCGACCGGCTCCTCCGCGGCTGGCACCAGCACACCGGGGAGGGCGTGGCGGTCTTCGATCGCCTCGGCACACCGCTCGGCCGGAGCGACGGATTCACCGATCCCGATCTCGACGTGGCGAAGTCCGCTCTGGGGACCCACCCGCCGAAGCTGGGCGAGTCGCTCGCGATCGACATCGAAGGCGAACCGCAAGCGATCCTCCTCACGCCTTTCGCGGGGAACGCCACGGTGCGCGGGTTCCTCGCCCGCCGCATCACCGGCGAGCCGGTCGCCGACCTGGCCGCTCCCGCTCTGCGCGCCCTGCTGGCCCTGGAGTACGAACGCCATTGGCTCATGGATGAGCCTGCGCGGCGCCACCGCGATCAGCAGTTCACCCGCCTTCTCGAACTCGACGACGATGCCGATGCCACAGCGCTGCTGCGGGCCGCGGGAGCGCCGGAGCGCACTCTGCGCGGGCTCGTGGTGGAAGCGCGCGACGAGACGCATGCCGAGGTGCTCATCGACGACCTGGCCGCGATGTTCTCCACCGCGTTCGTGCGTCACCGCGGCCGGATCGTGGAGTGCCTCGTCGCGGGCGATCCCCTGGCGACGCTCGCGGATTACGGTCTCCACGTGCCGATCGGAATGGGCACCGCGATGGCTCCGCAGCACGCCGCTCGCAGCATCCGTCAGGCCCGCCTGGCCCTCGACACGAGCCGCCGTCTCGGGACGCCGATGGAGTACCGCGACGGCGCGGCCCATGATCTCCTCCTGCAGATCGCCTCCCCCGAATACCTCGAGGCCTTCGCCGCCGCCGCTCTCGGCCCCATCGAGCGCACCAAGGGTGGTGACGCGCTGCTGGAGACGCTGCATCTGTGGTTTCTCGAGCGGCGCTCGATCGAGGCGACGGCCGACCGCATGCAGGTTCACCGCCACACGATCCGCAATCGGATCCAGCGCATCGCCCAGCTCACCGGCCATGATCTCGACAGCATCGACACGCAGACCGAGCTCTGGCTCGCGTTGAAGGCACGGGGCTTCGAACCCGTCGCCACAGCTTCGCCCTGACGTACAGGATGCAGACGGGAGATTCGCCTTGACGGCCATACCCGTACGTCGTCGCCGCTGACAGCATGTGCTTCAGCGTTCACCCGAACGCCCTACCCGAACTGATTCTCGCCGAGGAGCATCACATGACTCCCCCACCGTCCACCACCGCAGAGGACCGCACCGTCCTCCGCCGCGTCCTCGTCGCCAGCGGACTGGGCACGCTGCTCGAGTACTTCGACTACGCGAGCTACAGCTATCTCGCCACCACGATCGCCGTCGTCTTCTTCCCCTCTGAAGATCGCACCGTCGCACTCCTGAGCACGTTCGCCGTCTTCGCGCTCTCGTTCCTCGTACGACCGATCGGAGCCATCGTCTGGGGCAGCCTCGGCGATCGCGTCGGTCGGAAGACGATCCTCGCCAGCACGATCCTCATCATGTCGGGCGCGACCTTCCTCATCGGATTCCTTCCGGGGTACGCGGTCATCGGCGCTGCGGCCCCGCTCCTGCTCCTTCTCCTCCGCATGACGCAGAGCTTCTCGGCCTCCGGCGAGTACGCGGGCGCAGGGACGTTCATCGCGGAGTACGCCCCGGCGCGCCGCCGCGGGCTGCTCACGAGCGTCGTGCCGATGGCGGCCGCCGCAGGCTTCCTGCTCGCGTCCCTGATGGCCACGGTGTTCTACGCGACGATGTCTCCCGAGTTCATGCAGGAATGGGGCTGGCGCATCCCGTTCTTCGTCGCCGGCCCGCTGGGAATCCTCGGACTGTGGCTGCGCACCCGGCTGGAGGACACCCCGCAGTTCCGCCGTGTGCAGGAGCTCGAGGAGGAGCAGCGCCGCCTGGCGGCCGGCACGCACCGCGATCGCAGCCGTGCTGAGCGCTGGGGCGAGATCGCACGCAGCATCCCGTCGATGCTCAAGGTGCTCCTCGTGATGTCACTCAACGCCGGCGCCTACTACCTGCTGCTCAGCTACATCCCGACATTCCTCATCGAGGAGGCCGGCATGAGCGAGGCGGACTCCACACTGGTCGTGACGATCGCCCTTGTCGTCTACCTCGCCCTGATCCCGCTGGCGGCGCAGTTCTCCGATCGGATCGGCCGCAAGCGCACGCTCGTCATCTCGAGCATCGCCTTCATCGTGCTCTCGTACCCGATCATGTCGCTGTTCTCAGTCGGCGGGATCTTCCTCGCGACCTCGGTCCTCATCGTCTCACTCGTCTTCTTCGCCATGAACGACGCGGTGTTCCCGTCGTACTTCACCGAGATGTTCGGCACCCGCTCGCGCTACCTCGGATTCGCAGTGCCATTCAACGTCGGCGCGCTCCTGTTCGGCGGCGTCGCCCCGCTGATCGGCACCTGGCTCATCCAGCAGACCGGCAACCCCAGCTCGCCGGCATTCTTCCTCATCTTCGTCGGCGCGCTCTCACTGGTCGGACTGCTGCTGAGCGCGGAGACGACGCGGACGGACCTGGTCGACGACCAGATCGACGTCGGCACCCGGCCGGTTCCCACGGTCTGAGAACGGATGCCGTCGGGCAGGGGTGCGCTCCGCCCGACGGCATCCGCGCTGCGTGCCGCCAGTCAGCCGTCTTCCAGGAGCTCCCGCAGCCATCCCGCCGATCGCACCGCTCCCCCGGCCCGAACCACCCGCTGCTGAAGCTCCCTGTCGCTCGTCACCGCGACGACGATCTCACCCGCGGCGACCCGGCGCTCCACCTCGGCGACGAGCGCATCGTCGCCCGACGCCTCGGCACTCACGATCACCACGTCCCCGGGCACGGAACCGATCCCGCGGGCCCGTCCCTCGACGATCAGCGCGACCTCGGGATGCCAGGCCGTCCCGCCCAGATCGAAGTCCGACGCCGGCACGATCAGCCCGTCGAGGCGGTCGCGCAGACGCGATGCCGCCCCGGCGCGGTCCTTCCACCAGCCGTCCGGCACGGACCCGACGACGTTCGCGGCGTCCACCACGACGGACGCGCGCTCAGACAGCAGCCCCCGCAGCATCGGCCAGGCGGCCTCGAAGCCGGGATGCAGCGGGCGCGCATCGACCTCGTCGAGGGGAACCCACTCCAGCGCCACGCTCTCCGGGTCGCTGATGACCGGCTCGAACGGGGTGACCACATCGGCGACGACGGTCGTGTACGACCAGATGCCGAGGTCGAGCACGCTGGTGAACCGGCAGCGGACGGCGCCGTCGGGGACGCCCGCCTCCTCCTGCGCCTCACGCACGGCTCCGACGATGGCGCTCTCGCCCTCGTGCAGCGCTCCGCCGGGAAGGCCCCAGGTGCCGCCGAAATGGCTCCACGATACCCGGTGCTGCAGCAGTACGCCTCGCGCCGCGTCGAACGCGAGCAGCCCGGCGGCGCCGAAGCGCCCCCAGTACTTCTCGCCCGACGGGGCGACGACCCACGCGTCGCCGGGGTTCCGCGGTCCCTCGGGACGACGCGGCTCACCGGGGGAAGGAGGTACGACGGTCACCCCTTCAGCCTTTCACAGCATCCGGGGTTCGGCACCGACGACGACACGCGACGGAATGCGATCAGCGCTGACGCTTCTCCCGCACACGCATGTTGATGACGATCGGGGTTCCCTCGAAGTCGTACAGCTCGCGCAGGCGGCGCTGGATGAACCGGCGGTAGCCGGGGTCGAGGAAGCCGGTCGTGAACAGCACGAACGTCGGCGGGCGCGTCGACGCCTGGGTGCCGAACAGGATGCGCGGCTGCTTGCCGCCGCGCAGCGGGTGCGGGTGCTCCGCGACGAGCTCGGCGAGGAAGGCGTTGAACTTGCCGGTCGGGATGCGCCGGTCCCAGTTCTCCAGGGCGGTCTCCAGCGCGGGCACGAGCTTGTCGAGGTGACGGCCCGTCTTCGCGGAGATGTTCACGCGCGGAGCCCAGGCGACGTGCGCGAGGTCCTGCTCGATCTCGCGCTCGAGGTAGCGGCGGCGATCCTGGTTCTCCAGGTCGTCGTCGTTCAGGCGGTCCCACTTGTTGAAGGCGAGCACCAGCGCGCGTCCGGATTCGAGCACGAGATCGATGATGCGCACGTCCTGCTCGCTGATCGACTCGGAGACGTCGAGCACGACGACGGCGACCTCCGCCTTCTCCAGCGCGGCCGAGGTGCGCAGCGAGGCGTAGAAGTCCGCGCCCTGCGCCATGTGCACGCGGCGGCGGATGCCGGCGGTGTCGACGAAGCGCCACATCTTGCCGCCGAGCTCGACGATCTCATCGACGGGGTCGCGAGTGGTGCCGGCGAGGTCGTTCACGACGACCCGCTCCTCACCCGCGGCCTTGTTCAGCAGCGAGGACTTGCCGACGTTCGGGCGCCCGAGGATGGCGACGCGGCGGGGACCGCCGATCTCCTGCTTCGCCACCGCCGAGATCTCGGGGAGCTTCTTCATCACGGCGTCCAGCAGGTCGGCGACGCCGCGCCCGTGGATCGCGGAGACCGGGTGCGGCTCGCCGAGCCCCAGGTTCCAGAGCGCCGCGGCCTCCGGCTCCTGCCGGGTGTCGTCGATCTTGTTCGCGACGAGGAACACCGGCTTGCCGCTCTTGCGCAGCAGCTTCACGACGTGCTCATCGGTGGAGGTCGCGCCGACCATCGCGTCGACGACGAACAGCACGACGTCGCAGAGCTCGATGGCGACCTCGGCCTGGGCGGCGACCGAGCGGTCGATGCCGCGCGCGTCGGGCTCCCAGCCGCCGGTGTCGACGAGCGTGAAGCGACGGTCGGCCCACTCGGCCTTGTACGTGACGCGGTCGCGGGTGACGCCGGGGGTGTCCTCGACGACGGCCTCGCGGCGTCCGAGGATGCGGTTCACCAGCGCCGACTTGCCGACGTTCGGCCGTCCGACGATGGCGACGACGGGCAGGGCCGGCATGAACTGGATGCCGTCCTCGCCCATCGTGATACCGGCGAGGAGCGCGGCGTCCTCGTCATCCAGCTCGTAGTCGGCGAGGCCCGCTCGCAGGGTCTCGGCGCGCTGCTCTGCGAGTTGCTCGTCGAGCGCGTCCATCTTCTCTGCGAGGTGGTCTGGGCCGCCTTCGTAGTCGTCGTCAGCCACTGTGTGCTCCTCGGAGTCGTTCGATCACCGTGAGCACGGCATCGATGGTCTGGGGGAAATCGAGTTCCGTCGAATCGACGACCTCGACGCCTTCTGCGGCGTTGAGGAAGTCGACGACGGCGCTGTCGGAGGCGTCGCGCTTGTGCAGCGCGGCCGCGACCGCCTCGGCGTTCTCGCCGGCGAGCTCGCCGGCGCGGCGTGCGGCGCGCACCTCGGGCGCGGCCGTCAGCAGGATGCGGACGGGCGCGTCGGGCGCCACGACCGTGGTGATGTCGCGGCCCTCGACGACGACAGCCGGGTACGGCGCCTCCGCCACGAGCGTGCGGAACAGCTCGTTGACCTGCGCGCGCACTTCGGGGACGCGCGCGACGCCACTGACCGCTCCGGAGACCCGGGGCTCGCGGATCGCCTCGGTGACTTCGACGTCGCCGACGCGCACGGCTCGGTCGTCGGGGTCGAGCCCGAGGCGCACGGGGAAGTCGGATGCCGCGGCCAGCACGGCGCTGGCATCCGCAGTGTCCGCGCCGCGGTCGAGAACGTGCCAGGCGAGCGCCCGGTACGCGGAGCCGGTGTCGAGATACCCGAAGCCGAGCCGCCTCGCCACCGCCTTGGAGACGCTGGACTTGCCGGAGCCGGCCGGTCCGTCGATCGCGATGAACTTCGTGGCCTCAGTCATTGGTGTTCCCTGCAATCCGCCATCCGCGTTCGGTGAGTCCGGTGATCGCCCCGTGCAGCGCGGCCGGGTCGACGCTGATCTCGGCGAGGCCGAACTGCGCACCCGGCGAGTGCTCGAGGCGGAGGTCCTCGACGTTGACGCCGAGCTCGCCCAGTTCGCCGAACAGGCGGCCGAGCTGGCCGGCGGTGTCGTCGACCATGACGACCAGCGTCTCGAAGCGCCGGTTCTGCCCGTGCTTGCCCGGCAGGCGCTCGACGCCCTCATTTCCGTGGCGGATGCTCTCCGCGACGATGCGCCGGGCACCGGGCGCCTCCGGCGCGCGCAGGGCGTCGGAGACCTCACGGAGGTCGGCGGCCAGCGCGTCGAGGATCTCGACGACCGGAGTCGCGTTGGCGCCGAGGATCTGCACCCACAGCTCGGGGGCGGATGCCGCGATGCGCGTCGTGTCGCGAACGCCCTGGCCGGCGAGGCGCAGCGCGCCCTCCTCGGCCTCGGCGAGACGGCCGGCGAGCAGGCTCGCCACCACCTGGGGGACGTGCGAGGTGAGGGCGACCGAGCGGTCGTGCTCCTCCGGGGTCATCTCCAGGGGCATCGCGCCGACGTCCAGCGCGAGCCCCTCAACGAGGGCGAGGTCGGCGGCCCTGGTCTCCTCGTCTCGGCAGACGACCCACGGGCGCCCGATGAAGAGGTCGGCGCGGGCGGAGATCGCTCCCCCGCGTTCACGGCCGGCGAGCGGGTGCGAGCCGATGTAGCGGGTGAGGTCGACGCCGCGGTCCTTCAGAGTCCGGAACGGCTCGAGCTTGACGCTGGCGACATCGGTGACCACCGCGTCGGGGTAGCGCTCCAGCTCGGCCTGGATGACGTCCGCGGTGACGTCCGGCGGCACCGCGACGACGATCAGCGAGGGACGGTCGTCCGCGGCCTCGACCCGGCCCGCACCGTAGTCGACGGCCAGGCGCAGCTGTGCGGGTGACGCGTCTGTGAGCACGACGTCGACGCCCTTGGCCCGGAGTGCGTGCCCGACGCTCGCGCCGAGCAGGCCGGCGCCGACGATGCGGACGGTGCCGGATACCCGCGCGGCGACGGCAGCGGCCGTCCGCCCGGTGGGCGCACTGGTCGTATCGGTCACTCGTTCTCCTGCTGCTCGCCTGGCGCCTCGGCGACACCGGAATCACGGCGCGCGAGAGTCAGCAGCGCGCCCAGTTCGATTTTAGTCAGGTCGCGGGTCCTCCCCGCCGGGAGCGTTCCCAGGTGGAGCGGGCCGAACTGGCGCCGCACGAGCTCGGTGACCGGATGCCCGACGGCCGCCATCATGCGGCGCACGATGCGGTTGCGCCCGGAGTGCAGGGTCAGCTCGACCAGGCTCGAGCCGCGCGAGGTGTCCAGGAGCCGAGCCTTGTCGGCGGCGATCGGGCCGTCCTCGAGCTCGATCCCCTTGGTGAGCTTCGAGATCGTCTGCGCCGTGACGGCGCCCTCGACCTTCGCGATGTACACCTTGGTGACGCCAAACGACGGGTGTGCGAGCACGTGCGCGAGCTCGCCGTCGTTCGTGAGGATGAGCAGCCCGCTGGTCTCGGCATCCAGTCGCCCGACGTTGTAGAGGCGCTCCTCGTAGTCCTTCGTGAAGCGGCGCAGGTCCGGGCGGCCGCTCTCGTCGCGCATGCTGCTCACGACGCCCGTCGGCTT
The DNA here is from genome assembly GCF_011752045.1 of Microbacterium hydrocarbonoxydans. GTDB lineage: Bacteria > Actinomycetota > Actinomycetes > Actinomycetales > Microbacteriaceae > Microbacterium. The sequence goes on along the minus strand of NZ_JAAKXW010000001.1, from coordinate 17,305 downwards.
GTTGAGCATGACGTAGCGCTTGGACACGTCCAGCTGCACGGCGGTGCCGTCCACGTCGACGAGGTCCTTCTCCGGGTCGATGCGCGTGCCGAGCTCGGTGACGACCTCACCGTTCACCCGGATGCGCCCCTCGACGATGTAGTTCTCGACGACGCGGCGGGATGCCACGCCGGCGGCGGCGAGCACCTTCTGCAGGCGGACGCCCTCTGCGGATGCTCCCTCGGTGGAGAAGCTCATCGGATGGTCCCTTCGTCGAATCCGTCAGCGCCGTCGTCGAGCAGCGGGGAGATCGGGGGCAGCTCGTCGAGCGAGTTGATGCCCAGATGCTGCAGCAGCGCATCAGTGGTGCCGTAGTTGATCGCGCCGGTCTCGGAGTCGGCGAACAGCTCGGTGATGAGGCCGCGCGCGAGGAGCGTGCGCACGACCGAGTCCACGTTGACCGCGCGGATGGAGGCGACCTGACTGCGGGTCACCGGCTGCTTGTACGCGATCACCGCGAGGGTCTCGAGGGCCGCCTGCGACAGCCGCGCGGGCGCCTGTCCGCCGACGAACTCGGCGACCAGGTCGTCGTGATCCTCGCGCACGTACAGCCGCCAGCCGCCGCCGACCTCGCGGAGCTCGAACCCCCGCCGGGGTCCGTGCCCTCGGCCGTCGTAGTCGTCGACGAGCGTCTCGATCGCCTGCCGGACGGCGGGCACCGGCGAGCCCACGGCGGCGGCGAGGGCGACGAGACCGATCGGCTCGTCGATGATCAGCAGGATCGCCTCGATGCGCTCGGTGAGCGGCGTCTCCCGCACGACCTCCTCGGAGGAGCTCGCCGTGTCGGTCGCTGAGCCTGTCGAAGTGTCATCGGTCATAGTCGGCCCCCAGGGTCGCCAGCGTCTCATCCGACCAGTGGTCGGCGGCCCAGCGGAGCGTCAGCTCGCCGAGCGGTTCCAGTTGTTCGAAGGACAGTGCCGCGTGACGGTAGAGCTCTAGCACCGAGATGAACCGGGCCACGACGATCCCGGGCTCCGTCACCCCTGCGACGAGCTCGCGGAAGCTGAGCGACTCGGCTCCCCGCAGCAGGGTGACGACGATGGCGGCCTGCTCGCGGATGCTCACCAGCGGCGCATGCAGATGGTCGAGCCCGACGTGCGGGATCTCCTTGGGCGCGAAGGCGAGCAGCGCCAGCGCCGCGAAATCGGCGGCGCTCAGGGACCAGACCAGTTCGGGCGTCTTCTTCCGGTGCTTCTCGTCCAGTCTCACGGCGCGCACGTGCCGGCGGTCCTCGCGCTGCAGGCAGCGGGCGAACCAGGCGGAGACCTCCTTGAAGGCGCGGTACTGCAGCAGGCGCGCGAACAGCAGGTCGCGCGCCTCGAGGAGTGCGACGGCCTCGGCATCCACCAGCTCTCCCTGCGGCAGGAGACCGGCGACCTTCATGTCGAGAAGGGTGGCCGCGACGACGAGGAACTCCGATGCCTGCTCGAGCTCCTCGCTGTCGTCGAGCTCTCTGAGGTAGGAGATGAACTCGTTGGTGACGGCGCTGAGCGACACCTCGGTGATGTCCATCTCATGCTTCGAGATGAGGTTCAGCAGCAGGTCGAACGGCCCGTCGAAGTTCGACAGGGAGACCCGGAAACCGGACTCTGCGGGCGGGGAGGAGTCGAGCGGTCCGACGTCAGGCGACGGTCGGGCACCGGCTCCGCCGTCGCCCTCCCACGGCGCGGTGCTGTCAGCCGCCTCCGGCGGGGTGCCGCCGCTACGCGACGGCACCGCGAGCGACCAGCTCCCGCGCCAGGCGCAGGTAGGCCTGGGCGGCCGCATGCTCCGGCGCGAACTCGGTGATGGGAACCCCGGAGACCGAGGCGTCGGGGAACTTCACGGTGCGGCCGATCACGGTCTCCAGCACGTCGTCGCCGAAGGCCTCCACGACACGCTCCAGCACCTCGCGGGAGTGCAGCGTGCGCGGATCGTACATGGTCGCGAGGAGGCCGTCCATCGTGATCGAGGGGTTCAGCCGGTCCCGCACCTTGTCGATCGTCTCGATGAGGAGCGCCACACCGCGAAGGGCGAAGAACTCGCACTCGAGCGGGATGATCACGCCGTGCGCGGCGGTGAGCGCGTTGACCGTGAGCAGGCCCAGCGACGGCTGGCAGTCGATGAGGATGACGTCGTACTCCCCCGCCACCTGGCGCAGCACCCGGGCGAGGATGGTCTCCCTGGCGACCTCGTTGACGAGGTGCACCTCCGCCGCTGACAGGTCGATGTTCGCCGGCAGCACGTCGAGGTTGTCGACGCTCGAGTGGACGATGGCGTCATGCGCATCGCGCTTGGTGTCAAGGAGCAGGTCGTAGACGGTCGGCACATCGTGCGTCTGGATGCCGAGGCCCGCCGACAGCGCGCCCTGAGGGTCGAAGTCGACCGCGAGGACCTTGCGGCCGTACTCGGCGAGAGCAGCGGCGAGGTTGATCGACGTGGTCGTCTTGCCGACGCCGCCCTTCTGGTTGCACAGCGCGATGATGCGCGCGGGACCGTGCGACTTCAGCGGACCCGGAATCGGGAACCCCTGGTACGGGCGGCCGGTGGGTCCGATGGGTGTGTCGTCGGCCTTCTTCGCCTTCGCCCTGGACGTTGCCGCTTTCTCAGCCACCGGTTCTCCTGCTCCTTCGTGCTTGCTCGATTGTAGCGGCAGGCCCGTGAGCAGTCGTCCCGGCACGCGGCGCGAGCGGAAGGGTCAGGCGCCGCGGAGGGCAGCCACAGGCTCGATGCGCGCCGCCCGCCGCGCCGGGTACCACCCCGAGCCCCATCCGACGATCGCCCCGAGCACCGCGCCGGCGAGGGCCACGAGCGGATCGGTGATCGGCGTCCACCCCTGGACCACGGCCACGACGATCACCGCGATCACTCCCAGCGCCGAGCCGATGAGCCCGCCGATGAAGCCGATCACGATCGACTCGACCATGAACTGGGCGCCGATCTGGCGCCGGGTGGCACCGAGCGCCCGGCGGAGTCCGATCTCGCCGATCCGCTCCATGACGGAGAGCAGCGTGACGTTGGCGATGCCGAGACCGCCCGCCAGGAGGGCGATGACGCCCAGGATCAGGAACACCACGTTCACGTCGGCCTGCACGCTCTGGCTGAGGTCGGAGGCGCCCGAGGGCGCGCGCGCCTCCAGGGTGTCCGGCTCATCCGGCTGCAGCGCCAGCACCGACTGCTCGGCGACCTGGGGACCCGCTCCCACGACGATGCGGATCGCGAGCTCGGTGGGTGCGAGGAGCCCGAAGTCGGCCCGCGCGGAGCCGAGCGGGATGATCACGGCATCCTGCAGCTCGCTGCGCCGCTCCATGCCGTCCACGATCCCGATCACAGCGTAGGCGACGCCGCCGATGAACACCGACGGCTGGGAGTCGACGCGATTGATCCCCATCCGCTCAGCGGCGCGCTGGCCGAGCACGGCGACGCGATCCGCCCGCCCGTCGTGACCGCTGTCGAAGAAGCGCCCGGTGACGAGATCCCCCTCGGCGGTGTCGAGGAGGTCGGGGGACGCCGCGAACAGCCGCGGCGAGGCGACCGCGGGCGCGGAGGGGTCGTTCACCGGCACCGCCGTGATCGACTCCCCCTCGGTGAGCTCGAGCTCGCCGAGCAGCGACGCGCTCTCCACGCCCGCCAGCCGCTCGACCCGCTCCGGGGAGTCCCAGGGCAGCCGTCCTGCCGCGACCTTCGTGTTCTGCGCGCCCGACTGCGCCTGGGCAGCGGTCACGACGACCTGGGTCGCTGCGGCGCCGTCGAACTGCGCGGCGATCTGCGCGGCGGCCGTCTGCGCGAAGCCGATCGTCGCGACGAGCGAGGCGATGCCGAGGACGGTGCCGAGGATCGTCATCACGAGCCGCGCCGGCCGCGAGCCGATGTCGGCCGTGGCCTCGGCGACCAGATCCTGGAACGTGAACCTGTCGGCGTGACGCACCGCGGGGACGAGCCCGGCCGCCCCGGCATCCGTCCGGTCGGCGCTCTCCGCGCCCTTGCTGCGCCGCCGGAACGGCCACACCCTCACAGCTCGCTCAATCTGCCGTCGGCGATGCGGATGCTGCGCCGTGCACGCCGCGCCACCGCATCGTCGTGCGTGATCACGATGAGCGTGAGGCCGTCGTCGTTGAGTTCCTCGAACAGCGACATCACCTCACCGGATGTCCGCTGGTCGAGGTTGCCCGTGGGCTCGTCGGCGAGGAGCAGCCGCGGGCCGCTCACGACCGCGCGCGCGACCGCCACCCGCTGGCGCTCACCACCGGACAGCGAACCGGGGAAGAAGTCGACGCGATGCGAGAGCCCGACCCTGTCGAGCGCCTCCCGCGCCCGGCTCTCGCGCTCCCGCCGGGGCACCCCGCTGTACAGCATCGGCATCAGCACGTTGTCGAGCACGCTGCGCCGCGACAGCAGATGGAACGACTGGAAGACGAAGCCAATGAACCGGGCGCGCACGGCGGCGCGCTCGTCGTCGGACAGCGCGCCGGTGAGCGAGCCGGCCAGGCGGTACTCCCCCACGCTCGGCCGGTCGAGCAGACCGAGGATGTTCAGCATCGTCGACTTGCCGGAGCCGCTGGGACCGACGATCGAGATGTAGTCCCCCGGCGCCACCGTCAGCGTCGCGCCCTTCAGGGCCTGCACCTCCGGCGGACCGGGGAACGACCGCGTCACGTCGCGGAGCTCGACCAGCGGCGCTCCGGCGCCGTCGTCGGCTTCGTCGGCGAGCGGCTGCGGGACGGCGACCGTGTCGGTCACCGTCCCACCACCACCAGGTCGCCCTCTTCGAGCTCCCCGTCGACCGGCGTCACCTCCACGGCGCCCTCGGCGGCCAGCCCCGTCTCGACGACCACCATGCGCGTCTCCGCGTCCTCCCCCTCGCGCGGATCGGAGTCGACGACCTCGACACGGGACTCGCCGCCGGGTCCGGCGGTGAGCGCGGCGAGGGGCACGGACAGCACATCCCCGTCGGTGGCTCCGACGGCGATCCGCACCCGTACGTTGCTGCCCTGGAGCTGCGTGATCTGCTCCGGTGTCAGCGGGTCGGGCTCGAAGAGCACCTCCCAGCGGGCCTTGCTGTCCTTGCCCGGCTTGAGTTCGGCGATCACGGCACGGTGCTCGGTGCCGTCGGGGAGCTCGAAGGTCGCCTCGTCCCCCGCTTCGAGCAGACGCGCGTCCGCCTCGGCCGCCGCACCGGTGAGACGCACGGTCGCCCCGGAGACGGTCATCACGGCGCCCTGGATCGAGCTGCCGCGCTTCACGTTGACGGCATCCACCCGACGAGGGAGCTCGGTGAGGAAGAGCACTTCCCCGGCCGGCAGGTACGGCTGGACGCTCTGCCGGGCATCCGCCAGCGCCTCGTTCGCCGCATCCACCTGGGCGCGCGCGGCGTCGAGCGCCGCCTTCTCCGGACCCGTGTTCTTCGCCGACCACAGTTGGTCGCGCTCGAGGCGCGCGGTCTTCAGGTCCCACTCCGCCTGCTGCACGTTCGGGCAGGGCTCCGCCTCCGCGTCACCCGGCACGCAGGCCTTCGCCGCGGCGAGGGCCTGCTCCGCCTGGGCGACCTTCACGTCCGCCTGCCAGCTCTCCAGCTTCGACGGCCCTGCACCGGCAGCGGCGAGGGCCTGCTGCGCCTGCGTGACGCCGCTCTGCGCCGAGCGGAGGCTCTCCTCCGCGCCGCGCACCGCCTCATCCGCGCCCTCCTCCGGGGTCGGCAGCGGATATCCCGCCTGCGCGTAGAGTGCACCGACCGCGTTCGCCGTCGCCTGGTCGAAGAGGTTCGAGGAGACGTCGCCGGCGTCGATGCCGACGCTGACCAGCGCCTGCTTGAGCTGGAGGACGTCCGGGCCGGAGACGCCCATGCGGAGCGTGCGGTACGCCGGGAGCTCGCCGGGGAGCACGATCACCGGCCGCCCTTCCACCTCCAGCGCGATCGAGAGCGGGCTCAGCGTGGCGCCGACCTCCGGCACGGCTCCCGTCACGATGCTGCCGCCACCGGTCGTGTCGATGGTCACCTCGACGGCATCCGCGTAGCCGACGTCGGCGCGCAGCGTGACGTCGTTGCTCAGCGCGCCGAACTCGACCGGCACGGTCACGAGGCCGGGTTCCGGGGCCTCGCTCGCCGCGGCGGGGGCGATGAGGAACCGCCCCACGAGGAGTCCGGCGATCAGGCTGACGATCGCGCACAGCGCCACGATCCACAGCGTGCGATTCCCCCGGAGGATCCGCCGCCAGCCGCGCACGCGCGACATGTCCGCATCGGCGGCGCCGTCAGCGGCGGCTTCTGCGTCTTCAGCATCTTCCAGGAGGTCTGCGGGCAGCTCCGTCGTCGGAGTCGCGTCTTCCTTCACGTCAGCTGCTCTGCTCGGCTGCGGCCTTGAACGCGTCGAGGTCGGCCTTGTTCTCCGCGATGAACTTCTCCTCGAGCGCGAACTGGATCTTCATCATCTCCTGGGTGTACGACAGCTTCGTGCGGCATTCCAGGTCTGCCAGGGCGAGCTCGATCTCCCGTTCGCCGAGCGCCTTCATCTCCGGGCTCTCCATCGGGTCGACGAAGTCCGGCGACTCCGGGTCCACAGGCGTGCTGCCGTCACCGTAGGCGGCTTCCTGGATCTTCATCTGCTCGTCGTAGATGGACTGCTGCGCCTCCGACGGGGAGGCGAAGCCGGGCTCGCCGCCGTCCTCCATGCAGGCGGCCCAGTCGGCGTTGAGCTCCTTCATCTCCTCCGACTCCTGGGTGTTCATCCAGAACTCGTCCATCTTGGCGCGGAGATCGGCGAACTCGTCCGACTGCCAGGGGTCCTCGCCCTGCATCTCGTGGTCGGCCCAGCCCTGGCAGCCGGCGTCCTCCCACTTGTACTCGTAGCTGCCGTCCTCGCCGATCTCCTCGTCGGTCGGCGGGACGCCGTACGCGGTCTCCCAGTACGCCTGCTGCTCGGACTCGGAGAGCGACTCGACATACTCCTGGTTCGGGTCGACGTACTCCTCCTCCGGCATGGGCTGCGCGCCCTCCTCGTTGAACGGGTTGTTCACCGCGCCGTAGCCGTACTTCTCAACCCATTCCTTCTTGTCCGGTTCCCACGGAGTGTCGTCGCTCGACATGACGACGCCGCCGTTCTGCAGGTTCGGCTTGTACTCGAACCCCTCCTCTGCCATGCACTGGGCCATGAGCTCCTCGCGTTCGCGGTTCTGCTCGTCCATCTGCTTCTGCTGCTCTTCGGGCGACAGGTCGCCGCCGTACGCGGCGCTCAGGTACTCGTTCAGCGGCGAGTCCTCGTAGGTCAGCTCGCCTCCGCCTGCGCCGGAGCATCCGGCGAGGGTCAGGGCCAGGGCGGTCGCGGCGAGGGCCGCCAGAGGTCCGGTCGAACGCATGTCGATGCTCCTTCTTCAGCCCGCCGGGGACAACGGCGGGCGGGTTCCGGGTAAGCATAAACAGGGTTTACGAACTCGCGCGTCCGCCGTTCGGGGGACATCAGGAGATTCATAACATCCGTGGAAGAACCCGCGACGGGTCGCCGGCTCACCGAGCCCGCGGATGCGAGGTGGCGTAGATGTCGCGCAGGGCGTCGACCGACACGTGCGTGTAGATCTGCGTCGTCGCGACCGAGGCGTGCCCGAGCAGCTCCTGGACGACGCGCACGTCCGCGCCGCCCTGGAGCAGGTGCGTCGCGAAGGAGTGGCGCAGCGTGTGCGGAGACACCTCCGCGGTGATCTGCGCGCGCTCGGCCGCCGCGCGGATGACGAGCCAGGCGCTCTGCCGGGACAGCGGAGCGCCCCGTGCGCCGAGGAACAGCCTCGCGGACGCCCTGCCGTGGGCGGCGAGGCCCGGGCGCACCCGGGTCAGATAGGCGTCGACGGCGGCGCGGGCGTAGGACCCGATCGGCACGATGCGCTCCTTCGAGCCCTTGCCGCGCAGGCGCAGCACGTCCCCGTGGGCGAGGTCGTCGACATCGAGCCCGACCGCCTCGGAGACGCGCGCCCCCGTCGCATAGAGGAGCTCCAGCAGAGCCCGATCGCGGATGCCGATCGGCTCGTCGGCCGAGGGCGCAGCCAGCAGCCTCTCGACCTGATCGATCGTGAGGGCCTTGGGCAGGCGGCGCGGCGCCTTCGGCGGGCGCAGGCGGCCGCTGGGGTCGTCCTGCTCGATGCCCTCGCGTGCGAGGAACCGGTGCCATCCGCGCACGGAGGACTGCAGGCGCGCGAGACTCGTCGCCGCGGGGGCGGGCTCGGCACCCGAGCGCTCCGCGATGAAGCGGCCGACGATCGCCGGCGTCACCTCCGCCGTGTCGCCGATCCCGGCTGACCTGAGCCACTCGAGATAGCCGCCGAGGTCACGGCGGTAGGCCGCGATCGTGTGCGCGCTGAGGCCGCGCTCGATCGTGACGTGGCGCAGGTACGCGTCCAGGGCACGATCGAGCTGCACGGCTCAGCTCCGGTCGCGGAGCCTCTGCGCCGCTGCGAGGACGCCGATGCTCAGGATGCCGTTGCGCATCCGTCCCTCCATGACGGCGTCGACTGCGGCGTCCAGCGGCACCCACTCGGTGCGGATGTCGGCCTCCTCGTCTTCCCTGGCGTGCGCCGACGGCGCCACGGAGACCCCCGTGGCGAGGAAGACGTGGATGATCTCGTCATTCCCGCCCGGGGTCGTCCAGGAGGAGACCAGAGGCTCCCAGTGGGCGGCGACGAGGTCGGCCTCCTCGGCGAGCTCGCGCTTCGCCGCTTCGAGAGGCTCCTCCCCCGCGACGTCGAGCAGGCCGGCGGGGAGCTCCCAGTCACGGTGGCGGATGGGATGGCGGTACTGCTGGATCAGCAGGACGCGCCGGTCGTCGTCGAGGGCGAGGACGGCCACGGCGCCCGTGTGCGCGACGTACTGGCGGCGGATCTCGCCGTCACCGTACCGCACCCGGTCGTCGCGCACGTTCCACACCGCTCCCTCGAACGCGAGGTCGCTGTGCACGACCTCGGGCTCGAACGGCTCGTCGCGCAGCACTCCCCGATCAGGCATCGGCTTCGACGTCGAACAGCTCGCTCGCGCGGTGCCGCTCGATCGCCGCGCCCACCAGACCACGGAAGAGCGGGTGCGGGTCGGTCGGGCGCGAGCGCAGCTCCGGGTGGGCCTGCGTCGCGATGTAGTACGGGTGCACGTCGCGCGGCAGCTCCACGTACTCGACGAGGTCGAGCTCCGGGTTCAGGCCGGAGAACACCAGGCCCGCCTCCGCGAGACGAGCGCGGTAGGCGTTGTTGACCTCGTAGCGGTGACGGTGACGCTCGGAGGCGACCGGGGCGCCGTACAGCTCCCGGGCCAGCGAGCCCTCCGCGAGCGCCGCCTGGTAGAGGCCGAGGCGCATGGTCCCGCCCAGGTCTCCGCCGTCGAGGATCTCGACCTGCTCGGCCATCGTCGCGATGACCGGCTCGGTGGTCTCCGGGTCGAACTCGCTCGACGAGGCGCCGGCGATGCCGGCCACGTCCCTGGCGTACTCGATGACCATGCACTGCAGGCCCAGGCACAGACCCAGCGTGGGGATGCCCTGCTCGCGCGCGAACTTCAGAGCACCGAGCTTGCCCTCGATGCCGCGGATGCCGAAGCCGCCGGGGACGCAGATGCCGTCGAGTTCGGACAGCTGCTCCTGCGCGCCCTCCGGCGTCTCGCAGAGGTCGGACGGGATCCAGCGGATGTTGACCTTGGTCTCATGTGCGAAGCCGCCGGCCTTGAGCGCCTCCGTGACGGAGAGGTAGGCGTCGGGCAGGTCGATGTACTTGCCCACCAGGCCGATCGTGACCTCGTGCTTGGGGTTGTGGACCGCGTGCAGGACCTTGCTCCAGCGGCTCCAGTCGACGTCCTTCGCCTTGTCCGCCAGGCCGAGCCGGCGGACGATGTACGAGTCGAGGCCCTGGTCGTTCAGCGTGGAGGGGATGTCGTAGATGCTCGGCAGGTCGACGGTGTTGATGACGCCCTCGGCGTCCACGTCGCACATGAGGGCGATCTTGTTGCGGTTGCTCTCGCTCACCGGGCGGTCGCTGCGCAGCACGAGCGCGTCGGGCTGGATGCCGACCTGGCGGAGCGCGGCGACGGAGTGCTGGGTGGGCTTGGTCTTCTGCTCGCCCGAGGCGCCCATGAACGGCACCAGGGAGACATGCACGAAGAAGACGTTGTCGCGACCGAGCTCGTGACGCAGCTGGCGCGCGGACTCCAGGAAGGGCTGCGACTCGATGTCGCCGACCGTGCCGCCGACCTCGGTGATGATGACGTCGGGGCGGGGCTCCTCGGTCGCCTGCAGGCGCATGCGGCGCTTGATCTCGTCCGTGATGTGCGGGATCACCTGCACGGTGTCGCCGAGGTACTCGCCGCGGCGCTCGCGGGCGATGACCTGCGAGTAGATCTGGCCGGTGGTGACGTTGGCGGCCTGCGACAGGTTGATGTCGAGGAAGCGCTCGTAGTGGCCGATGTCGAGGTCGGTCTCCGCGCCGTCGTCGGTGACGAACACCTCGCCGTGCTGGAACGGGTTCATCGTGCCCGGATCGACGTTCAGGTACGGGTCGAGCTTCTGCATCACCACGCGCAGTCCGCGGGCCGTGAGGAGGTTGCCGAGGCTCGCAGCCGTCAGGCCCTTACCCAAAGACGAAACGACACCACCTGTCACGAAGATGTGCTTGGTCGTGTCGTTCTTGGGTCCCGCAGAAGAAGAGTTCATCACGGGCTTCTATCCTAACAGTCGGTTCAGGCCCCGAGGCTGAGAAGTTCTCGGGCATGGGTGAGAGCGGCGTCGGAATCGGCGAGCCCCGAGAGCAGACGGGCCATCTCCGCCTCGCGCTCGTCGCCGTGAAGGCGCCGCACACTCGAGGCGGTCACTGCGCCGTCATTGGCCTTGACGACGGAGAGATGGTTGTTCGCGAAGGCGGCGACCTGGGCGAGGTGGGTGACGGCGATGACCTGCGACTTCTCTGCGAGCCGGGCGAGTCGCCGGCCGACCTCGATCGCCGCGGCGCCGCCGATCCCGGCGTCCACCTCGTCGAAGACGAAGGTGGGCACAGGGTCGGTCCCGGCGATGACGACCTCGATCGCGAGCATCACGCGTGAGAGCTCTCCGCCGGACGCCCCCTTGCCGACGGGTCGCGGCTCGGCTCCCGGATGCGGGGCGAGGAGGATCGCGACGTCATCGCGGCCGTGCGCGGTCTCCGGGCCGGCGGTCACCGAGACCTCGAGGCGGGCGTCGGGCATCGCCAGCGCGTGCAGCTCATCGCTTACCGCGGCGCCGAGCCGGGATGCCGCGGCGGTGCGCGCCGCGGTCAGGGCGGTCGCTCGCTCATCGAGCTCCTCGCGCACGGCGGCGCGCTCGGCCTCGAGCCGTTCGATCCGCTCGCCGTCGTCGTCGAGCTCGGCCAGCCTGTTCGACCCCGTCCGCCACAACTCGAGCGCCTCGTCCAGCGAGCCGTGCGCGCGGATCAGCGCCCCGAGCGCGGCGCGGCGCTCCTCGACGGCGGCGAGCTCGTGCGGCCCCGACTCGTCGAGGTCGGCGAGGTAGACCGACAGCTGGCCGGCGGCATCCGAGATCCGGTAGCCGATGTCGGCGAGCACCTCGGCGATGCCGGTGAGCGCGGGATCGGCGGCCCGCTCGAGCACGCGCTTCGCCTCGGCGACGAGAGCGGATGCGTCGGGCTCGCCCTCCTCGTTCGACAGCGCGCCGTGCGCGAGCGAGGCGGCGAGTCGCAGCTCCTCCGCGTTCGCGAGCCGCTCGGCACGGGCGGCGAGCTCCTCGTCCTCTCCCGGTTCGGGGGCCGTGGCCTCGATCAGGGCGAGCGCCTCACGGAGGCGCGACGCCTCCTCGGCGCGGCGATCGCGGTTCTCCGTGATGTCGGCGATCTCGGCGTCCAGCGCGCGCCAGCGCGTGAACGAGTCCGCATAGGCCTCGAGCGCGGTCGCGATCGCCGCACCGCCGAAACGGTCCAGGGCGTCGCGCTGTGCGGCAGCGGAACGCAGCCGCAGCTGCTCCGACTGGCCGTGGACGACGACGAGCTCCTCGGCGAGGGCGGAGAGCACGCCGGCCGGTGCGGCGCGTCCGCCGACGCTCGCGCGGCTGCGCCCCTCGGCGTTCAGCGTGCGTGAGACGTAGAGCTCGGCGGCGCCGGCGCCGACCGGCTCCAGCTCTCCCCCGGCATCCGCGACGATGTCCGCCACCTCGCCGGTCTCGGGCACGATCCACACGCCGGCGACCGATGCCTGGGCGGCGCCGGCGCGGACGGCGCCGGAGTCGGCGCGCTGACCGAGCAGCAGCCCGAGGCCGGTGACCACCATGGTCTTGCCCGCGCCGGTCTCGCCGGTGATGGCCGTGAAGCCGGGGCCGAGGGGCAGCACGGCGTCGGCGATGACCCCGAGGCCCTGCATCCGCATCTCCTCGATCATGCAGCACCTCCCTGTCCGCGCCACCCGGCGACCGGGAGCTGGAACTTGCGGACGAGACGGTTCGTGAAGGCGGTGGGATGCAGGCGGGCGAGGCGCACCGGCCGCGACGAGCGCCGGACCACGACGCGGGCGCCCGGCGGGAGCTCGTGCGAGCGCCGGCCGTCGCACCAGAGGATGCCGGCCCCGGAAGTGCCCTCCAGCATCTCGATCGCCACCGACGCGTCGGGGCTGACCACGAGGGGCTTGGCGAAGAGCGCGTGTGCCGACAGCGGCACCACGGCGATGGCCTCCACGCTCGGCCAGATCACCGGCCCCCCGGCGGAGAAGTTGTAGGCGGTCGAGCCGGTCGGCGTGGAGACGACCATCCCGTCGCAGCCGAAGCTCGACAGCGGACGGCCGTCGATCTCGAGGACGATCTCGATCATCCGCTCGCGACTGGCCTTCTCCACTGTGGCCTCGTTGAGTGCCCAGGTCTCGTAGACGACCGCGCCGTCGACATCCTTCACCCGCACCGAGAGCGCGAGGCGCTCCTCGACCTCGTAGTCCCGGTCGATGACGCGGTGGACGGCGGCTTCCATGTTGTCGCGGTCGATCTCGGCGAGGAACCCGACGTGGCCCATGTTGATGCCGAGGACGGGCGCGGCCGAGCCGCGGACGAGTTCGGCGGCACGGAGGATGGTGCCGTCACCGCCGAGGACGATGGCGAGCTCCAGGTCGGACTGGCCGACCTCCGGGCCGAGCGCGTCGACGCCGGAGAAGTACCGGTCGACGGATGCGAGATCGCGGCGGTCGTCCTCTGCGAGGACGGGCCTGGCGCCGGCGCCGCGGAGCAGCTCGATGACCCGGCGCGCAGCGGCGACGGTGTCCTCGCGGCCTGCATGGGCGACGACCAGGATGTTGCGCTCGTTCATCGACTCCCTGCCAGTGCGTTGATGCGGTCTGACCATTCTGACGGATCGCTGCCGCGCCCCGGCGCGAGGTGCACGAGATACTCCGTGTTCCCGTGCGTGCCGAGGATCGGCGACGGCAGGATGCCGAGCATCCCGAGTCCCGCGTCCCAGGCGCTCCAGACGGTGCGGGCGACGGCGTCGGCGCGCGTCGCGGGATCGGTGACCAGCCCGCCGCGGACGGCCGTGCGGCCGACCTCGAACTGCGGCTTGACGAGCAGGACGATGTCGGCATCCGGTGCCGCCACGCCGGCGACCGCCGGCAGCACCAGCTCGAGGGAGATGAAGGAGAGATCCCCGACGATGAGGTCGGGAGCGTCCTGCTCCCCGGTGACGGCGGACAGGTTCTCCCTGGTCATGTGACGGACGTTGTACCCCTCGACAAGCACGACCCCGGGGTCGGCCGCGATGACCGGGGCGAGCTGGCCGTGCCCGACGTCGACCGCGAGCACCCGGCGGGCGCCGCGCTCCCGCAGCACCTGGGTGAAGCCGCCGGTGGATGCGCCCATGTCGAGGGCGAGGCGCCCGTCGGCCGGGATGCCGAAGCCGTCGAGGGCCGCGATGAGCTTGTGAGCGGCGCGTCCGACGTAGTGATCGGCGCCGGCGACCGTGATCACGGCGTCGTCGCCGACCGGGGTCGAGGCCTTCACGACCGGGCGGCCGTCGATGCTGACGAGCCCCTCGGAGATCAGTGTGGCGGCGTGAGAACGTGAACGGGCGAGTCCTCGCGCGGCGAGGGCGGCGTCGAGTCGCGTCATCGGGGTCCCGGGGTCTCCCGCTGGTCGAGACGCGCACCGCTGTCGAGGCGGCGAGACAGCTCGTCGTGAAGGGCTGCGTACGCGTCCGCACGGGAGGCGAGAGGCTGCCCCTCGATCAGGCGCAGGCGACTCCACAGGCCGTCGGTCGGCGTGGTCGTCGTCTCTTCGCTCACGCCTCTACTGTACGCGGCGGCGACGACACCGCGGAGGTGCCACGGCGCGCCGCTCAGGGACGGTGGAAAGGATCGTCGTAGAGACGCTCCGGCACGCGAAGCACGAACACCGGGGTGCCCGAGGCCCAGATCGCGGCGGCGCCGGCGCGGAGCAGATCGATCTGCGCCTCGCCCTCCGCGACGATCTCGACGTCTCCCCCGGTGACCCTGACACCGGCGCCGTTCACCCAGTGCACGCCGTCCTTCTCCGTCGTCTGCGGGTACGGCTGGTGCAGTTCGCGCAGGTCGCTGAGGATGTAGGTCGGCCGGGAGCCCTCCGGGGCTGCCAGCACGTGCTTGGGACGGTCGATGCCGGTGAGCACGAGCGCGGAGTCGATGCCGGAGCGGACGGCGCCGAGGATGTCGGTGTCCAGCCGGTCGCCGATGAAGAGCGGCTTCTTCGCGTCGAAGCGCGCCTTGGCCTCCTCGAAGATCGGGACCTCCGGCTTGCCGGCGACGGTCGCGAGACGCCCGATCGCGGTGTGCACCGCGGAGACGAGCGTGCCGTTCCCAGGGGCGACGCCGCGCTCGCGAGGAATCGTCCAGTCGGTGTTGGTGGCGATCCAGGGGATGCCGCCCTCCTCCTCGGGCACCTTGAGCGCGAAGGCGGCCTCGGCGAGATCGGTCCAGGCGACCTCGGGGGCGAAGCCCTGCACCACCGCCGCCGGGGAGTCCTCGGCACTGCGGGTCACCGAGTATCCGGCCTTCTCCGCCTCGTCCACGAGTCCGTCGCCGCCGACGATGAGGATCGTCGCCGGGGCGGGCACGATGTCAGCGAGCAGACGCATCGCCGCCTGCGGGCTGGTGATCACGTCGGCAGGCGCGACGTCGAGGCCCAGGCCGGTGAGATGCGCGGCGACGGAGGCGTCGGTGCGCGAGGCGTTGTTCGTGATGTAGCCGAGGCGGGCCTTCTGCGCAGCGGCGTTCAGGCTGTCCACTGCGTAGGGCAGGGCCCCGGGCCCCGCGTAGACGACCCCGTCGAGGTCCGCGAGAACGGTGTCGACGTCGTCGAGCGGGGTGCGCGGCGACGGCTTGCGGGAGAAGAGACCCACTACTTCTCCTCGGAGGGGGTGTCGGCCTCGTCCGCCTCGAGATCGTCCTCGCCGAGCAGCTCGCGGACCTCGTCCTCGATCGACGGCTCTGCGGGCGCGTCTTCTGCGGATTCGGCGTCCGTCTCGGCGTCTGCTTCAGCACTCTCGGGTGCGGTCCCGGCATCCGCGTCGAGCACAGCTTCGTCGGCGGTGCCGGCTTCGTCTTCGGTTTCGTCGCCGGTGCCCGCAGCCTCGTCGTCGAACTCGCCCTCGATGAGTCCGTCCTCGATGAAGATCTCCTCGTCGCCGGCCTCGTCGATGCCGAGCGCTTCTGCGGCGACCTCGGCGCGCTGCGCCCAGAAGGCGGCCTCATCGGTTCGCCCCAGGTCCTCGAGCACCGCCGCGCGGGCGGCGAAGAGCGCGGGGCTCCACTCGAACGCACGATCCGGGTCGAGTTCGGGGATCTCGAGCTCGCCGAGTGCCAGTTCGAGATCGCCCCGGTCGAGTCGTGCGCCCGACATCGCGATCGCGAGCGCCACGCGCACGGAGGTGCTCAGCGTCGAGCGGTCGACGGCACGGCCGGTCTCGAGAGCGCGGTCGGGGCGCCCGATCCCGCGCTCGCTGTCGACCATGAGGGCGATCTGGTCGTCCTTGCCGGAGATGCGCCGGTAGGTCCGCAGCTCACGGAGAGCGAGTGCGAAGTCCCCGGTCGCGTAAGCGGTGATGCCCAGGGTCTCGCGGACGATCGCGATGCGGCCCGCGCGGCGCGAGGCGGCAAGAGCGTGCTCGTGCGCGAGCGCAGGATCCTCATCGATCAGCCGGGAGGCCATCGCAAGGTGGCGGGCCACCTGGTCGGCATTCTCCTTGCTGAGGGTCTTCAGCTCGTTGCGCGCAGACGGATGCAGGTCGCGGGCGGTAACCTCATCGGGAATCAGCGGGTCGTTGCTGCGCGGGCGATCCCCGGTCGCCTGGGCCGGCCGCTCGCGACCGGCGCCCCCGCGCTGCGGGTACGACTTGCCGCCCTCACGACGCGGGGCGCCGCCATCGCGGGAGTACTCGCCCTCACGGCGCTGACCGCCATCGCGGGAGTACCCGCCCTCACGGCGCTGACCGCCATCGCGGGAGTACCCGCCCTCGCGACGCGGCGCACCACCGTCGCGACGCGGGCCGCCACCATCGCGCGAATAACCACCCTCACGACGCGGCGCACCACCATCACGCGAGTAACCACCCTCACGACGCTGACCGCCATCGCGGGAGTAACCGCCCTCGCGACGCGGCGCACCACCCTCACGACGCGGGGCACCACCATCACGGGAGTAACCACCCTCACGACGCTGACCGCCATCGCGGGAACCACCTTCGCGTCGCGGCGCACCACCCTCACGACGCGGCGCACCGCCATCGCGGGAGTAACCACCCTCACGACGCGGGGCACCACCATCGCGGGAGTATCCACCTTCGCGGCGCTGACCGCCATCGCGGGAGAAACCGCCCTCACGACGCGGGGCACCGCCCTCACGACGCGGGGCACCACCATCACGGGAGTAACCACCCTCACGACGCGGGGCACCGCCCTCACGACGGGGCGCACCACCGTCGCGGGAGTAACCACCTTCGCGGCGTTGACCGCCATCGCGGGAGTATCCACCCTCACGACGCGGAGCGCCACCATCACGGCGCGGCGCACCATCACGGGAGTGACCGCCCTCGCGACGCTCGCCGCCGCGGCCCTGATTCGGGCGTCCGCCGGAGGGACGATCTCCGCGCGATCCATTGTCGTCATTGCGACGCGGACGGCGCTGTTCCTCTTCCGGCATGATGCTCCTCGAATCTCTGATGCTGTTGTAAACGCAAAATGGCCACCCAACATTGGGTGGCCATTTTGTCTAAAAGGAGTCCGGCGGTGTCCTACTCTCCCACAGGGTCCCCCCTGCAGTACCATCGGCGCTGTGAG